>CAZQWQ010000042.1:0-10992 GCA_964596925.1 uncultured Gemmatimonadaceae bacterium
GGGCTTTGCGCGGTGAGCAACTACGAGCCGGCGGGAACCGGCTGCACGGACGACGGCAGCGCGTGCACGGACGATGAGTGTGATGGTGCGGGGACGTGCGACCACACCAACGACGACACGAACACGTGCGGCTCGGCGGGCAATACCGATTGCGACAACCCGGATACGTGCTCGGCAGGGACCTGTCTGAGCAACAACGAGACGGTAGGCACCGGCTGCACGAGCGACGGCAACGAGTGCACGGACGACGTGTGTAACGGTGCTGGGGCGTGCACCCACCCGAACGATAATACGAACACGTGCGGCTCGGCTAGCGATACCGACTGCGACGACCCGGATACGTGCTCGGCAGGGGTCTGTCTGAGCAACAACGAGACGGCGGGAACCGGCTGCACGGACGACGGCAACGAGTGCACGGACGACGTGTGCAGCGGTGCGGGGACTTGTACGCACCCGAACGACGACACGAACACGTGTGGCTCGGCTAGCGACACCGACTGCGACGACCCCGACACGTGCTCGGCAGGGATCTGTCTGAGCAACAACGAGACGGCGGGAACTGGCTGCACGGACGACGGCAACGCGTGCACGGACGACGTGTGCAGCGGTGCGGGGACTTGTACGCACCCGAACGACGACACGAACACGTGTGGCTCGCCGGGCGACACCGACTGCGACGACCCCGACACGTGCTCGGCAGGGGTCTGTCTGAACAACAACGCGGCCGATGGGACGAACTGCGGAGATGCCGGCACGGATTGTACGAACCAGGATACGTGCGTGGGCGGCAGCTGTCAGGACAACGGCTTCCAGCCTTCGGGAACGCTCTGCGAGGATGGTTTCTTCTGTACCTCGACGTCGGGCGAGCCTGGGACGTCGGACAGCTGCGACGAGGTAGGAAACTGCACGGGCGGCCCGGTCGATTGTGACGATGGGCTGTTCTGCACCGGGACCGAGACGTGCAACGAGGGTACGGACATGTGCGACTCCTCGGGCGACCCGTGTCCGGGGACCGAGTGCAACACGTGCCAGGAGGATACGGAGAGCTGTTTCGACCCGGCGGGTACCGGATGCGGTAGTTCGAACGACGACCAGTGCGACAACCCCGATACCTGTGATGGTGCGGGAGGCTGCGACAGCAACTTCGAGCCGTCGACCACGACGTGCGAGGACGGCTTCTTCTGCACATCGACATCAGGTGATCCAGGTACGCCGGACAACTGTGACGGGTCGGGAAACTGCACGGGAGGACCGGTCGACTGCAGTGACGGCGTCGATTGCACGGATGACCGTTGTGACGAGGACAACAATGTTTGCGCGAACAGTCCGAACGACGGGACATGCGATGACGGAAACGACTGCACGCTCGACAGCTGCGATCCGGATGCCGACTGCGTCCACGATTCGCTCTGCGGGGCGGTCTGTCGGACGGCAGGTTTCTGGGCCACTCACGGTGGCGCAGGTGGGCAGAACATTACCCTGGCGGCAATCGAGCTAGCCGGCGGATCCATCGAGGTTTGCGGTCAGACGATCGACAGCACTCAGCCGGTGGGATCGATCGAGTCTGCGCTCGAAGCGCTGTGCGTAACCGTGGAGGGCGCCACGCAACGTCAGTTGTACCGCCAGTTGGTGGCGGCCGCCTTGAACTGTGCGATGAGCGGGAAAGCCGATGACTGCGGGTCGTTGGTCGAGGAGTTCGACGCCTGCAACGAAACCTGCATCAATGCGGACTCGGCTTCGAATAGCGAGATCGGCGCTTGTATCGAGGCGATCGACTGCTTCAACAACGGCGGTGACCTTGTGGACGGCGCTGACGGACAGGAGTGTGTGATTCCGGAGCTGAGCTGTCACGACGCACCGCTCTGTCCGGCCGACTTCGACGGCGACGGCATTGCCGATGTCGAGGATCTTCCTTGCTTCGAGCCGTTGGGACGGGCGTCGAGCCCGAAGGATTGCAACCTGGCAAGGAAAAACCCATGCACGATCGATATGGCCGATCAGTGCCTCGTTTGCGAGAACGGCGCAGCGACGGCCGGGCCGAGCCGCCTGCGCGTGGTGTTGACCGCGATCGACGACGATGTTCCCGGTGACGACAAGCTGTCGATTAGCGGCGAGTCGACCCTGGCCGACGGTGCGAGCTTCAGTGAGTTCTCGCCGGCGGTGGACGGTGCGGGGGTCTCGCTCGAATCGGCCGACGGAAGCGTGCGATCGTACCTGGCGGTCCCCGAGGGCGCTTACGACGCCGTGACCCGTCGTGGCTGGAAGACAAACGGCTCGGGCACCAAGTGGCAGTACACCGACAAGTCGGGCTCCTCGAGCGGTGTCACCAGTATGACGGTCCAGGATCTCAGCGTAAAGGCGCCGGGTAGCGTCAGGTTCCGTGTGAAGGCACAGCAGGGCAGCTATCCGTTCGCGCCGGGTGACGAACCGATGGGCGCGACCGTCATCTTCGGATGGCATGCGGTTACCGCTGCCGGACAGTGCGGCGAGACGGCCTTCGTGGACGGCCAGTGCCGATTCAACGGCACGGCTACCAAGCTGAGGTGCCGTTAGTCGAGGTACGCCAGGCCCAAGCCGTCCGCGGGCGGCTGCGCGTTCTGTATGACGCGGCGTCGAGCTACACGCTCGACGCCGCTGGCGCATGGGCGAGTTTTACTCGCAATCGAACCTCGGCTGGGTATCTACGCCCTCAGAAGTCCCGATCCATCAAGGTCCTGCGGCCGTCCTCGCGGGCCCGCAGGATCGCGTCGTCGCAGAGCCCGCGCACTCGCCGCGACAGGACCTCCATGACCGAGTCCGACGTGTTCATTCCCGAGCGCGCGCGAACATACTGCTTGAGCTTGGAGGCGACGATCAGGATCTCACGGGGAATCTCCCCCGGCGGGGCGGGCGGCGCAGGCGCGCTCGTCGCGGCTCGTGGTGTTGCAACCTCGGCGGGGGCGCTGTCGCGTGCGGCTTCCCAGTCCTCTCGCTTCGGCGAGCGTAGCTCTTCAGCCCAGGCCTCCCGGTGCCGCATCGTCGGGACGTGAGCGTCCCAGCAGGAGACCATGCAGAAGATGAAGGCGTTGCCCTGCCGGTTGCACGTGGTCACGCTGCAGATCCAGTAGGGCGTGTCGAAGCGGATTTCGCGCTTGCACGTGCTGCAGCGCCGCCAGAACGTTTCGGTCATATCGTCCCTCCCTTTACCGCACGGGATCCCAGGGCGTGGCGGGGATGGGCCCGCCTAGCAGGTGCATGAAGTTTTCCAAGAAACGGTAGGTGAGACCCCAGAGCACAGGTGCCTCCCCGTTGAAGACAACCAGCGCCGGCAGCTCGACCGCGTGCTCGTGAAAATGGAAGTGCCGCGTGACCTGGCGTTCCGGTCTGCCGATCTCGCCGAAGGATAGCCAGCAGGTATCGTGCACTTCGGAATTGATCCGCAGCGCTATCCCCGGTTCGACCGCGTAGACGAAGGCCGAGACGACCACGGCCTCGGCGCGGCCAGTCAGATCATCGAGCCGTCCGAGGTAGCGCGCGGTGTTCAGGTCGACGCCGACCTCTTCGAGGGTCTCGCGTTCGGCAGCGCGTCGTGGCGAATCATCGTGCGGCCCCAGGCGGCCGCCCGGGAAGGCGATGTCACCCGACCAGCGGTCTCCCTCGCTCACCGCGCGGCGAATGAAGAGCAGCTCGGCATCGTGATCGGCCGGACGTAACACCACCGCAACCGCGGCTCGCATGCGTGCATCGTCCGGTGAGGCAAGCCGCGGCCGGTGCCCCGTGAGCCGCTGCGTGACGTGAGGGAGCGAGATGGCCATAGGAGTGCCGGGCGGAGGATCACCTCAAACCGCAAGCGCGCCGGTTGTGCAAGGACCGAGGCCGCGCGGCCGGCGGTCGCGGTTTGTCGCAGGTCACGGCCCGACACACCCTGTCGGCGTGTCGAGCCAGTCACCACCGATGCAATCTGGAGATGCCTCCACGCTGGATTGCACGGTGGCGGCGCAGTGCGGAGGCTGCGCATGGATCGGCTCGCCGTACGGCGAACAGCTCGAGCGCAAGCGACAGATCGTCGTCGATGCGCTGGCCACCCAGGCTCCGCTCGCGGACACTGCGGTCGAGCCCTGCATCGGCGCGCCGGTTACCGCTGCCTACCGCAATCGAGCCAAGCTGGCGGTCGGCGTCGAGGCAGGCCGCGTCCGCCTCGGCCTCTACCAGCGAGGTACCAATCGGATCACGGATCTGGCCCCCTGCCGGGTGCAGCGCCCGGCGGTTCAGGCAGCGATCGAAACGCTGCGCGTGTGGCTCGGGCGTCACCGCTTGGCCAGTCCCTCGGGCCCAGTGTTCTACGTAGACCTGCGCGAGACGGCCACGGGCGGCTGCCATCTCACGTTCGTCATCGATCGACGCCGCGCCGAAGCGGATCTGCCTCTGGCGGATCTGCGGCAGAGCTGGCCGGGTCTGGCCGGGATCGCGGTCAACCATGGCGACCGCGAGTCGTCGTACCCCATCGGTCTGCAGACTCGGATCATCTCGGGGCCGCGCTGGTTCGAGATAGCTCTGGAGCGTGGCGAACGCGATCCGCTCGTCTTCGAGGTTCCGCCAGCCGGGTTCTTTCAGGTGCTACCCGCCGCACTCGGGCCGATCCATCGGTTGATGACGGCCTACCTCGGCGTCGCGGGAGGGCTGCTGGATCTGTACTGCGGCGTGGGCGTCCACGGCATTGCCATCGCCCACGACGCCGGCGTCCCCGTGCCGTGGTTGGTCGGTGTGGAGGAGTCGAGCGCTCTGGTCGAGGCTGCGCGCCGCAACGCGGAGCGCGTCGGGGTTGCCGCGACGTTCGTTGCGGAGCGCGTCGAAGAGGTCGCCGGCGACCTGCTCGAGGAACGCCGTCCGGCCCGAGTCATTCTCAATCCGGGCCGCTCGGGCGTACGCGCCGACGTGAGCGATGCGCTGGCTCGATCCGGGGCACGGATCGCCTATCTATCGTGCAACCCGACGACGCTGGCTCGCGATCTGGCCCGCCTCGTGACCGCGGGCTGCAGGCTGGATCGTGTGATTCCGGTGGACCTGATGCCGCAGACCGACCACGTCGAGGCGCTCGCGTTGCTCGAGGCACCGGCTCTCCAGGTGCGTCCTTAGCGCTACGAAACCCGGCAGATGAGGCCTTTGAGGTACTCGCCCTCGGGGAAGCTCAGCAAGACCGGGTGATCGGCCGGCTGCCCCAGCCGTTCGATGATCTGTGCATCTCGTCCGGCATCATGGGAGGCGGCGAACGCGATCTTCTGAAACAGATCGGCAGAAACCAGGCCCGAACAGGAAAAGGTCGCCAGAATTCCTCCGGGCCGCAGCAGCCGCATGGCGAGCAGGTTGACGTCCTTGTAGGCGCGCGCGGCCTTCTCGACCTGGCTGGTGCGCTGGGCGAACTTGGGCGGATCGGCGACGATCACGTCGAAGCGCTCGGCGGCGTCGCGGTAGCGGCGGAGCAGGTTGGGTACGTCCGCCTCGACCAGATCCTCGTCATTTGCGACGAGCCCGTTGTGGAGGAGGTTGCGCCTGGCCAGATCGAGGGATGCGCGCGAGGAATCGACGTTGATCACTCGCCGCGCGCCGGCCTTGAGCGCATGGCAGGCGACCGCGCCTGTGTAGGCGAACAGATTGAGGACGAGCGCGCCGTTGCAGTGCGCAGCGATGCGCCGCCGATTCTCCGATTGATCCAGATAGAAGCCGGTCTTGTGGCCGTGGCGCACGTCCACGAGGAAACGCAGTGGGCCGTCGATGGATCGTTCTTCGATCTCGATCAGATCGGGAGGCTCGTCTCCCCACAGCAGGCCGCTTGCCGGCGCCAGGCCTTCCTTGGTGCGGGCCTCCGTGTCGCTGCGCTCGTAGATGCCACGAGCGCCGGTCAGCTCGAGCAGGTCGGTGGCCAGCGCGGCCTTGCGCCGCTCGATCCCGGCGGTGAGCGCCTGCATGACGAGCCAGGGGCCGTAACGATCGACGACGAGGCCCGGCAGTCCGTCCGACTCGGCATGAACCAGCCGCGTCGCCGAGCGGGCGGGATCACGCGCCGCGATGGCTTGCCGCAGCCGGGAGTTCCAGAAGTCGCGATCGATGGCTTCGCTGGCGTTCCAACTGACGAGACGCACGACGATCTGGGAGCGACGGTTGACGTAGCCGCGGGCCAGGAACTCGCCCTCGGCCGAGCACACCTCGGCGAGGTCGCCGTCGCTCACCGCAGCGTCGATGGCTTGTATCGCTCCCGAGAACACCCACGGGTGTCGCTGCCGTACCGGGCGCTCGCGTCCCGGCTTGAGCTTCACCCGACCGTTGTTCGGTTCATCCACGCGCGGAGCCACTTATGAGAACACGATTCTCATGGCCCCGCGCCGCTCGCGCAACGTCACTGTCCGTGCGCCATTGCTATAGGTGCGATGGGAAACCGGTCGATCGCGCCCTGACCCCCGATTGAGCGGCGACAGAAACAGGCTCGTCCCACGGATCTCCCTTGACTTCCGGTCGCGTGGGAGAGTAATCCTCGCGTGACGACGGCATCACGATCGAGTGCTTCAAAACGTCCTTCCCCGGCCCGAGCGGCTCTGGCCGGGTGCAGACGACAGCGACGCAGTTTAAGGCGAAGGGCCCGTAACGCAGAGGGTCTTCTCCGGGCGGGTGCTCGCCACCGAACATGGCCTCTGCCGTCGGTCGCGGTGCCACGCCGCTCGAAGAAATCCCGCCAGCCATGTGGGCAAGCTTTGCAACGTGCATAGTTACCAACGATGAACGCCAAAGCACTCCGGCGACTCGGTTCTGTCTTACTGCTCAGCGCACTCTTGGGATACTTCGGCATCGCGCCGCTGCTGCATCGCTACAACGCGTCGCTGGTCTTTTACAGTCCTGGCCAGACCGTCACGATTCCGGCGCAATCGATCAAGAGCGAGCCGTATCCGTTGATGCCCGATCGCCAGATCCGACGCATCATCCTGTTCATCGGCGACGGCATGGGATTGAGCCATCTGACCGCCGCGCGCATCCATTCGGTTGGCCCCGATGGCAGGCTTCACATCGAGCGCATGCCAGTCACTGGCCTGGTTGCTATTCACGCGACCGATGACCTGATCACCGACTCGGCCGCTAGCGCAACGGCTCTTTCGACCGGCGTCAAGACGACGAACACGAGCATCGGCGTGGACGCCGACGGAAAAAGCCGCCTCACGATTCTCGAAGCAGCTCGCGACGCCGGTTTGTCCACCGGCTTGGTCACCACCACTCAACTGACCGACGCCACCCCGGCGGCGTTCGCAGCTCACGTGGCGACCAGGGCAATGAAAGCCGACATCGCCTCGCAACTAATCGTGGCACGCGTCAACGTTCTGTTCGGTGAAGGGGAATACTTCTACCCAGGAACCGATCCGCGCAGCGCAAGAGATGATGATGCAGATCCGATCCGGCTCGCCGGAGAGTCCGGTTACACAGTCGTCGAGAAGAAGGAGGATCTCCTACGCAGCGAGTCCGACTATCTTCTGGGGATCTTCGAAGACTTGACCACCGATCGTATGCAACCGGGTTTGACGGCATCGACCGAGGCACCGAGTCTGAAGGAGTTGACGGCAAAAGCGCTGGAGCTACTGAGCCGGAACCAGACGGGCTTCTTTCTGATGGTGGAGGAGGAGGGCACGGACCTCGGCAGTCACGTCAACCGGCCGGACTATTTCCTCCACCACCTGAGAAATCTGGACGAAGCGGTCAAGGTCGCCATTGACTTCGCGCGCCAGGATGGGCACACCCTCGTGATCGTCACCGCCGATCACGAAACCGGAGGCGTGAACATCATCGGTGGGTCTGCGGCCGACAGACGGCTCGAGCTGGTCTGGGACACGGACCGGCACACGGGCCAGCCCGTTCCGTTGTTCGCTTTCGGTCCACACGCCTTGCGCTTCACCGGCTTGAAAGACAACACTGAGATTCCGAACCTCATGGCGGAGCTATTGGGCTTGGAGAACTGGTCAAGACCTTGATCGCGCTGTCGCACGACGCTGGCGTAGGAAGACGCCTTCGCGGGCAAGCTCGCAGAGACGAGCCTCACCGGTGCCACCCGCACGCATGCTTATCCGAACTACGTGGACGCCGCCGTGCAGATCGCAAGCGGCGCGCCGGCTGCGGCGCTCGCCGACTACGAGCGCGCGCTCACCGGACCGGAGCCGGCGGGCGCGATCTACTCCGAAGCGGCCGTGCTCTATCTCCAGCCCGGCAACCGCGACAAAGCCGCACGACCATCGAGCAAGGCTACTTGCGTCTCAAAGAGCCGCCTAGCCTCACCGTGCCGCTCATTCGCACGTACCGTCAGCTCGGCCTCCAGGCCGCCGCCGACAAAAGTCGCGCTCCAGTGCGCCGCGCGCTGGCCCAAATTGCAGAACCTCTGCTCTGCAGAGACGCGGGGACAGTAGGACGCGCCATGCCTGACTACAGTCTGTTCGGCGACGAGCACGTTCGGCAGTACGAGGCGACCGGCGGCAAGGTCGGTCACGACTGGAACGGCACGAGCTGTCTCGTGCTGCACACGACCGGTCGGAAGTCAGGTAAGACAAAGAAGTGTCCGCTCATCTACGGACGCGATGGCAACGACTACGTGATCGTGGCGTCCAAAGGTGGCGCGCCGGAGCATCCCGGCTGGTACTTGAACCTGGTCGCACACCCCGACGTGGCGATTCAGGTGTGGGACGAGATCATTCCCGTCACCGCCCGCACCGGCACCGCCGCCGACAAAGCGCGCGTGTGGTCGACAATGACGGCGCAGTGGCCGGACTACGACAAGTATCAGAAGAATACGCGTCGCGAGATTCCGGTCGTGCTCCTGCGTCCGCGCTGACCATGAAGCGACTCGCAGCCAAAGTAGCTCTCGTCACCGGGAGGTTGAACATCGCGCCGCCGCGGGCGTTCTGATGGATTGAACGGATGAGGAGGGGGAATCCGTCGCGGCGTGCTGCGTGCTCGAGGCTGGCACAGCAGCTATGCTCGACCCCACGCCACGCCCCACGAGGAGAACGGACCATGGGTGCACCGCAGAGCAGCCTCGACGCCAAGTCGCTCGACATCATCACTTCGGAACACTACGAGGCCGACGGCTACCCGCATGCGGAATGGACCTGGCTGCGGCGCAGCGATCCGGTCCATTGGTACGAGCGGCCCAACGTCGATCCGTTCTGGGCGATCACCAAGCACGCCGACATCATCGTCATCGGCAAGCAGCCCGAGCTGTTCTTGAACGCACCGCGCCTGGCGGTGTTCACCCACGACCTGCCGCCGCCGGCCGAGGGACAATCGCGGCATCTGCTCAACATGGATCCACCCGACCACGCCCTCTACCGCAAGGTGACCAGCGGCTGGTTCACACCGCGTGCGATCCAGCGCATGAGCGACAAGGTCGCGCGCGTGACCAGCCAAGTGCTCGATGCGGCCGCCGCGACGGACAGAGGCGACTTCGTCGCAGACGTGACGGCGAAGATCACCATCGCCGTCATCGCCGAAATGCTAGGCGTGCCGCAGAAGGATTGGGATCTATTGTTCCGCTGGACCAACGAGATCATCGCGCCGCAAGATCCGGACTTCCGCAAGGACTCGACTCCACACGAGACGATGGAACGATCGCGCATGGAGCTGTTCTCCTACTTCAACGACCTCTCCAACGAGCGGCGCGCCAAGCCGGCCGACGACATCGTCAGCATCGTAGCCAACGGCAAGGTGAACGGACACGAGCTCCCGCCGGTCGAGCTGTTGTCGTACTACTTCTTGCTCGTCGTGGCGGGGAACGAGACGACGCGCAACGCGATGACCGGTGGCATGCTGGCGCTGCTCGAACATCCCGCCGAGTGGGCGAAGTTGCGCCGCGACCCGACGCTCGTCGACCGCGCCGTGGAGGAGATCGTACGCTGGACGACCCCGGTCATTCAATTCGCTAGAACGGCGACGCGCGACGTCGAACTGCGCGGCAAGAGGATCCGCAAAGGGCAGTCGGTGTGCCTGTTCTATGCGTCCGGAAACCGCGACGAAGAGGTCTTCCCGGATCCGTTCGCCTTCCGCGTCGATCGCAACCCTAACCCTCACATCGGCTTCGGCATGGGCGAGCACGTCTGTCTGGGCGCTCACCTCGCCCGCCTCGAGCTGCGTCATGCCTTCGCGCAGCTGCGCGAGCGGCTCGAGCACTGCGAGCTCGCAGGCAAGGTCGATCGCGTACGGTCGAGCTTCGTCGGCGGGATCAAGCACGCGCCCATGCGCTGGCGGATCGCACCCAGCCACTAACCGGGCACCGCGTCTGTAGCCGAACCGGCAAAAGTGGGAGCGGTTGCCGGCGACCAGCACCGCCCAATGGTATTGCCCAGAAAGTCGAACCGCTCGCCCGGGATGCGACACATGCGCGTCTTGGTCTCGTTGATCGTCAACCCGACCCTCTGCATGATCGCCCGCATCGCCACGAGCGCATCGTTGGGTCCGAGCTGGCGCACGGCCTCGGCAATCTTCGGCAGGTCGATCGCCAGAATCTCGGCAAGCTTTTCTTGGGCGTCCATGATCACGCGAGCCTTCTCCAGCGGGCGGGTCAACGGGTGATGGAGAGCGTTGCGGGATTCATCACGCAAAGGCGTGGATAGGAGCGCATGCGAAAGTGTATTCTGCGAGATTTTCTTGTTACACATTCGACGCGTGTTCGGGTTGGATGTCTCGCCCGGGGAGGCGATCGGTGAGGCGGCGCGGAACTTGATCGAGGGAGGCGACGCGCTGCGCGACCGGCTTGCGGCGATCCCGTGCCCGTGCGGCGACAGCGAGGCCTCCGAGATCTGCCATCGGGCGCTGCTGCAACTCATCGGATGACGGGCAGTCGTCGATCACTCGCGTTCCTGGCTCCGCTCGCGCTGGTCATGGCTGGATTGGCCGTGTTCCACGCCTTCATCGTGCCCCTCACGCCGGCGCGGATAAATCGCGCCAGCGCCGGGCTGATCGCCGAGTCGGCGGTCTGGTCCGCGCTCG
>CAZQWQ010000043.1:0-5799 GCA_964596925.1 uncultured Gemmatimonadaceae bacterium
GTCGCCGAGCAATGCCGCCAGTTCAGGCCGCCATGCCTTGCTGCGAGCACGCCGAACACGATAGCGCTCGGTTGGCCGCTAGCCGCCTCGCCTGCGCGGCCCGCTTCGCCGCCTCTAAGTCCGCAGGGATCTCCGTTCCGAGACCGAAGTAGACCTCGTCGGGCGTCTGCCCACTGAACGCCGCGTGCGGAATCGTCGCGTTGTACTCGGCTACGTAGAACTCCACGTGGCGCCGCACCGCCGAGACCGTCTCAAGCCGATGGAGGAATAGCCACTGGTGCTTGATCGTCCGCCACCAGGTCTCGATCATCGAGTTAGAGAACCGCACATCGACGAGCGCCCGCACCCGACTGAGTAGCCCGCTGCCTACGAACTCATCCACTGCGCCGTTAAAGTTCTCGACGCCGCCGTCGGCCATGAGCTGTGGCCGACGGTCACCGCTTACCGCGTTGCGTACCGCCGCTTGCAGGACAGCGATCGCGCTCGCGATCTCGAACCGCTCGGCGACACGCCAGGCCAGGATCTTTCGACTGAAGTTGTCGATCACGGCATGCAGCCAGACCTTCGTGCCATCGACTAGGCGCACGCTGGAGGTATCAATGTGCCAGATCTCATCCGGCTTGCTGGCTCGCACACCGACCTTCGGACTGTCGGGGTGCAGCCGCCATCTCGGTCGCCTCCATCCCTGATCGCGCACCAGTCTGTACCAGGTCGACGGCGAGGCGAAGACGTTGCCGAGCCGCTGGGCCAGGACGGCAAGCCTGCCGGTCGGGACGTGCCGGTAGCGCTCGGCCGTTACCATCTGTCCGATCGCCAGAACCTCGTCCGCCGTGAGCTGATTGGGCACCGACCTCGGGCACATCGTGCGGTCCTCGATCCCGCAGCCCCGCTCTGCCCTAGTCCATAGGTTGTAACGAGAAGCAGAGATCCGTAGGACACCCAGTACAGCGGTCACGCGCAGGTGCTTGCGAGCGCGCTCGACGGCGCGCAGTAGATCCGTCCGCGCGCTCGGATCCGAGATGTACGCTCGATCGAGGCGGAAGCCGGATACCCGCAGGACCGCAAGCAGTAGGCCCAAGACTCCATTCAACGTCTGGATGCGGCGGCGCAGCTTTACCACCTCGGCTTGGAGGGCGACCTCGGTCATCCCAAGGACATCGTGACTGACCACTGGCTGCGGGGCGCTGCAAAGCCACCCGGCCACAGTGGATCTGGGGATGCCGAGTTCGGTGGCGATGCCGACGTCGCCGGTGCGGCGAACAAGCTCTCGGAGTCTATGGTCGTAGACGCGCTGACGGCATTTTCGCTGATCCATCGTAAGGCATCTTTGTCACCGTCACCGCCGTCGCAAGCTTGCTGCCCTACCCCACCACTCCGCCGCCGCAGTCCGGGGCTGCCCCGGCTTTCATCCTGACGACGAGTACTCGAACAAAATTGCCAGGTCTTGCTGACAATCAGCTCGGTCCCGTCGCAGGTTTGGGAAATTTGCACGGCCAGCACGGCCAGGCGGCGCAGCCGCCGACTTACTTTTTCTCGCCGTCGACGGGAGTGCCCGCTACTCGCGCCTGGTGACAGTAGACGCAGGCGCCCGTAACCGCTCCAGCCAGCGCATAGTGCGGCGGGTTGGAAGCCACCGCCGAGCGCGCCAGCGCCACGTCGTCGCGCAGTCGCGGGAGATGAGCGTCGAGGAGCGGGTGATTGGTGACGTCACGATCGGTTCCGAGCTCATGCGTCGTTTCGTCGATCTGGTCCAAGAGCCGCAGTACGGTTTGCTGGCGCTCCGGCTCGGTCCGCGTTTCGTCTCGCAGCACGGCGTCGAGCCAGCGCACCTCTTCCGCGAGCTGCCACATCGTCGACTCCAGCTTTTCGTCAGAAATATAGGTGAAGTTGGGAGGGTAGGTGTAAGGCCGAATGCTTGCGCCGAGATCTGCGCACGCCGAGAGCGCGAGCCCGGAACCGAGCGCCAGAACGATGCGGAGGTGAGAGCGCATGCGAACCAGGACGGCGTCGGCTCGATACCAGAGGTGGCTTGGCTAGGCGAACTCGCGATCAGGCCCTCCAGCCTTGAAGCACGCGCATGTAGTTGGCGCGCTCGAACGCCGCCGGATTCGGGCTGCGCTCGAGGCTCATGCTGCCCTGCATCTGCGCGAGAGATTCGTACTCGTGTTCCTCGAGCCAACAATCGACCTCGCTGCGAATCTTGGCCAGACGTTCAGGCCCGTCCTGAAGCAGTGCGGATACCATCTGCACGGCGTGCGCACCCGCCATCACGGCCTTGATCGCGTCGACGGCGCTGTGAACTCCGCCGGTGATCGCCAGCGAAGCGCGCACGCGTCCGGACAGCACCGCGACCCAGCGCAGGCGCAGCAGCAGCTCACTGTTGTCGGAGAGGTGGAGCACGGGCCGAGCTTCGAGCGACTCGATGTCGATGTCGGGCTGGTAGAAGCGGTTGAAGAGCACCAGTCCGTCGACCCCGCGCGCGTCCAGCGCGTGCGCGAGATTCGCCATGGCCGAGTAGTAGGGTGACAGCTTGACCGCGACCGGGATCGTCACCTGCTTGCGCACCGCGTCGACGATCTCCAGTAGCCGTTCCTCGACCTCGCGGCCGGACTCCAGCGGCGACGTCGCAACGTGATAGACGTTGAGCTCGAGCGCATCGGCGCCGGCTTCCTGGATCGATCGCGCGTAGTCGAGCCAGCCGGCGGGAGTCACGCCATTGAGCGAGCCGATGACGGGTACGGCGACCGCGGCCTTGATGCGTCGCAGTTGCTCCAGGTACTGGTCCGGCCCCAGCCGGTATTCGTCGGGTCGCGGGAAGTAGGACAACGCCTCGGCAAACGAATCCTCGTGCACTTCCATCGAATGGATCGTTCCGAGCTGGTCCAACGTGATCTGCTCTTCGAACAGAGAATGCATCACGATCGCCGCCGCTCCCGCGTCTTCGAGGCGCTTCACCATGTCGAGGTCGTCGACCAACGGGGAAGCGCCGGGCATGAACGGATGGGGTAACCGCAATCCGAGGTAAGAGGTTGACAGATCCATCACCCGTTCTCCTCGGCCGGCGGTTTGGGAATGACGAGCTTGGCGAGTTGCTCGTAGATCTTGAAGCGGCTCGACACCTCTTGCTGCTCGGCCGCCATCAGCTTGCGGAAACGCTGCGCGTCCAGTTGCTCGACCATGCGGAAGCGGGTCTCGTTGCGGGCAAAATTGATCACGCTGCCCTTGGGCTCGGGAGAGTCGAGCTGCAGTGGGCTCTCGCCGCTCACGATCCTTCGGGGATCGAAGCGATAGACCGGCCAGTAACCTGTGCTGACCGCGAGCTTCTGTTGCTCGATGCCGTAGGCGAGATCGTAGCCGTGGGCGATGCAAGGGCTGTAGGCGATGATCAGCGAGGTGCCGGGGTAGGAGTCGGCTTCGAGGAAGGCGCGGGTGGTTTGCAGGTCTTTCGCTCCGAAGGCGATGCGTGCGACGTAGACGTTTCCGTAGGCCATGGCGATCATCCCAGCTGCGCCCCAAGACATTCGGGAGAAACGCGTACGCAACTGCGGCACGCTGGATATCACTGAGGATTTCGGACGCAACCTGCTTGCCCCGGGAGCCCCGTGCTGGCCGATCGGCTCATCCGCTATGAAAATGCAGAGAAATCGCACCGTCGCGGGCAAGCGGTTCCCGGCGTTGACACCGATGAACAGCCTGCTCCGCTGGCATCGAGAGGGATACTGTAGCTTGACGCTCGACCGTACGCGGCGCTAGGATCCACCGCGACCAGCAACCACGACACCGCGCCGTGCGGTGCGCCCTGGCCTACGCACGCGCTCGCATGTCGCTCTCGCACGCACGGGGTCGGGACCCGTGGGGAGGCTCGCAATGAGCAGACGCACCAAGCATCTCACCTTCATCGTCGTCCTTTTGTGTGTCGGAGTGATCGTCGCCGCCCAGGTTCTGGCCCAGCGTCCGGCGCGGCTTCGTACGCGCGCACGTGTGGATCTGATCGAACATCATTACTCCGACCTGACGGCCAACCACGAGGGACTCGAAGAGCAGGTGCGTGCGCTGGCGGCGCGCGTGGGCACACTCGAGGAACGGCTTGCCCAGTGCGGGTGCCCGGCTCCCGAGTGCTTACCCTGCCAAGAGCGCGGACTTTGCAATGCCGCAGGCGCTGCCTGCGGCGCGGATGCAGACGCGGATGGTGTCGATGACTGCCTTGACCGCTGTCCGTGCGAGCACGGCGTGGCGGATGCCGAAGGCTGCCCGCCACCGCCCGACATCTGTCACGTATGTGAGAGCTGCGAGCTGGTGCCCTGCGGTAACGATGCGGACGCTGACGGCCTCGACGATTGCCAGGACAGCTGTCCATGCCGACCCGGCCCGCTAGATCACGAAGGATGCCCAACGGGAGACGCGTGCACGAGCGATGCCGATTGTGATGACGGCAATGGGTGCAGCCTCGATGCATGCAACGGCGCTGTGTGCAGGCACGAGTGCCTGTGCGTGAGCCCGGGAGGCTTCCAGTGTTGTCCGGGACCGGCTGCGGAGTGCGACGGACCTTAGGGCCGAGACCGGCGAGCGCCACAGCCGTTGACACGAAGTCGCCGGCAGCAGTATTGGTACCGGCCGTGCTGGCCGATCGGTTCATCCGCGATAAAAGTGTGGAGAAATGGCACCGTCGTGCGCCGCTCGTAGTGAACCACCTTCGCCCACGTGGACGATGGTCGAGTCCAGCAGCGACGACATGATCCTGTCGAACCGTTAGTGTCCCTGGCGCCCGATCGGGTGACAGCAAACACGGAGGGCAGGACAAGAACGTTCGAAATTCGCTGATAGTCCCCCGCTTTTCCCTGTTACGAATCAGGACCGGCTGGCGGCTAAGTCGCCGTGCCAGCAGCGATATCTGCGGCAGGAGACCCTAGCGATGACCGCCAATCGCGCGATTTCCCTGTATTTTCCCTGGTTAACAGGGAATTGGCCGGCGGAGTCAGCAGAGACGCGTTCGCTCGTGACTCGATCCACCACCACTTCATTGTCCAGCGAACCGACGTCCACACTTTGAGCGGCACACATCGCGTGATCTTCCCCGCGCTTTGCGAGTGATCGCACACGGCAGCGCTGCTTCGGAGACTCGGGCACCTCGACGAAACGACCGAATTCCGTGTCGCGTCTCTCGGCGCGAGAATCGTGTCCACACTTTGCGGATGTAGCGTAGACGGCGAGACCGCAGCTAGCGGTCGAAACCGAGGACCTTCCGCTGGTCTGACCAAGCCAAGGGCAGGCTCGAGAGTCGCTTCAGCCGAGTAGCCGTCAGCGTGACGGGGTGACGACCCTCGAGAATCGTCTCGACTATGTCCGGCGCCAGTAACCCTAGTCGTAACGTCCGTCCTACGTCGGCGCGGTCGCATCCAACCCGCCTTGCGAGATCTCGAACTGAGCGCACCTCGCCCGTTCGCAGTTGCTCGAACCAGACGTGCCCTTTCGTTACCGCGTCGATCAGCGCCGGATCTGGAGCCGCTGTGGCCGGGCTACCGTTGCCAACAACGAGCTTCATCTCGACTCCTCGACGCTTCAGGCGTACCGGTACGTCAAACGCGGCCGTGCTGCGCACCAAGACATTCGGAAGAAATGCGTACGCAATTGCGGCATGCTGGATATCATTGAGGATTTTCGATGCGGCCCGCTTGTCCCGGAGACCCGCTCTGCGATCCTCCGGCGATGAGACCGTCGCTTTCAGCAGCCCCGCAGCGCCGCGTGTACGACCACCGCCTCAGAGAGCATGTCTACCGCACCGGCGCTCGTTCGCTCGAC
>CAZQWQ010000044.1:0-4369 GCA_964596925.1 uncultured Gemmatimonadaceae bacterium
CGTCGACGTCTGGCCGCGGGCGTGGACGACGTCGCCCGCGTTCCGGATGCTGGCCGTTGGGCTGCAGGGACTGAACTCGGGGCCGCGGGTCAAGTGGACGGACGGGACGATTCAGGCGAGGTTCCACGTCAAGGCGTTGCAAACGCCGAAGCCGGGCGACGCGTTCCGGGGCATCCACCTCTATGGCCGCTACCGCACCGACATGAACAAGTACGCCGCCAGTCTGTTCACGAACGGCTCGGTGAAGATCAAGAAGACGGTCTGCGGGGACTACGTCACGCTCTACGACGCACCGCTCCGCGGGGTCGACGGGGGAGTGTTCAGGATGAACCGGTGGTACACCCTCAAGCTGAGCATCACGGGCTCGACACTCTCCTTCTCCGTCGACGGCGTCCTGCAGAAGACCCTCAGTGACCCCACGTTCTCGTGGGGCACGTTCGGCGTACGGACGGACTACGTGGACACTTACGTGGAAGACGTGCAGGTGTATTGATCGGGGCATGCGGGCGGGGCGCCGGCGCTTCGCCCGCCCGTGGCCGGCCACGCAGCGCCGCCGTGTCCCCGGCGTCCCGACAGCGCCACGATCGCTGAGAAGTCGAGATCCTGTGTGAGGACGGTCCTCTGATCCTGGCGCGCGAGGGTGACGATGGCCGCGTCCTCGGCAGTCGGAGCGAGCACCTCGTCGACACGGACGACATCGTGGCCGAGCGAACGCAGGAAGGCGACGGTACGGCGGGCGATGTTCAGGTCGGCGAGCAGTCTCACGCGACCGCGGAGGTGCGCTCGCTCGCGAGCCAGGCGCCGTACTTGGCGGCCTGGTACACATCGTCCTTCTCGAGCTCCGGGTACTCGCGCGCGATGTCGTCGGCCGTGTACCCGTCACCGAGCAGCTTGAGGACAAAATCGACAGTGAGGCGGAGCCCGCGGATCGTCGGGCGGCCCTCGCAGACGCCGGGCACGACCTTGATGCGATCCAGGCTCACGGCTGGCAGAGTAGGCCGCTGCGCGGGAGGACGCAAGGTCCTCGCGTATCCGTCCGCTACCTCGCCCGCCAGGGCGGCACCCAACCGCCCACCAGCCGCTCGAGCTCGAGCGCCACCGCGATGGTGACGTGATCCGCGCCTGCCGCGCCCACCACCTGCACGCCGAGCGGGAGCCCCGCCTCGGAGAGTCCGAGCGGTACCTGGGTGACCGGCAGCTCCATCACGTTGAAGACCCCAGCGTACACCCAGTGGAACGTCTTCAGGAGCGGGACATGATGGCGCGGTGCCGGACAGGAGTACGGCGGATGGAGCAGCACCGTGCGCGGGGAGAGCAGGGCGGTGAGCTCGGCACGCAGCTCGGCGCCGAGCCTCGCGTAGCGCGCCGGAAGCGGGACCTTCTCCACAGCCGCCAGCGCCAGCGCGGGAAAGGTATGGCCGGACCGGCCAGCCAGCGGGCGAACTCGCGCCCGAGCGCGATCGGCGTCCCGTCCCCGAGGAGGCTCGCGAAGGACGGCACGTCCTCCGCGCTCATCGCGGCCGCCCAGATCTCGAACGCGTGCTCGAGCAACGGCAGCCGGAGCTCACGCACGGTACGCACTCGCGGCGCCAGCGCCCTGGCGGCGGCCTCGAGCGCCTGCCCGAGCGCGGCATGCACGCCGATGCGGCCATTGTCGGGCACGAGGATCACCTCGAGCTCGTCCAGCCGGACCGCGGCAGGGTCGCCGAGGGTCACCGGCCGGCAGTGCGGGTCCTCGCCGTCGGGACCGGCGAGGATGCCGAGGAGCGGCATCAGGTCCTCGGCGCGCCGCGCGAGCGGCCCCGTGACGCAGTAGCGGCCGATGCCCTTTTCGGGCAGCGGGACCTGGCCGGTGTTGGGCACCACGCCCGGCGTCGGCGCGCGGCGGCGAACCGTTCCCGGACCACGGCGTTGAGCGCGGGGTTGACCGTCTCGATGCGACGGATGTGCGCCTCCACCGCCTCGAGTGCCCCCAGCTCGCGGCGCGCGATGCGGCGCGCCAGCTCGCGCCCGGAGCACGTGAGCAGCTCGTCGTCCATGGCCGGCGCCACCTTACCGGGCGACCGCCGGCGGCCACAATTGCGTTGCCAAGAGCGGCTCCGGTGTGCTGAAGGTGATGGCATGAGGAAGTCGACAGTGTCGCTGTGGCTCGGCCTGGTGCTGGCGTTGGGCGCGATCGGTTCCGCAACGGCCGAGGGACCGACGACCACGCAGAAGGGGACCTCTGTGGACGTGCTGAAGGGCACCTGGGTCCGGCCCGACGGCGGCTACACCATCGCGATCAAGAGCATCGGCCCGAGCGGCGAGATCGGGGCGATGTATTTCAACCCGACTCCGCTTCCCTTCGCGAAGGCGCAGGCATCACGGGACGGGGCGACCCTGCGCGCCTTCTTCGAGCTGCGTGCGGGCGGCTACGGGGGGTCGACCTACGAGCTCACCTACGATCCCGGGACGGATCGGCTGAGGGGCATCTACTACCAGGCCGTGGCCAAGCAGAAGTTCGAGGTCTACTTCACGCGGGAATGAGCGGGAGTCCCGGCTTGCCTTCATTATCGTAGCGCGTTACGTCCGCCCGGTGCCGAGACCGCGTACCGGGAAGGCGCTCTATCAACTCCAGCCGAACAGGTCGCGGGGCGGTGGCCGGGGCGGCGGGATTTCGGTCGGGAGGCCGAGGTGGGTCAGAATCTTCCGGATGACGACCGGATCCTCGATCCCTGGTTCGCAATCGAGCAAATCGGCCCGAGAGCGGAATCACATGCTCGATCGTGATCTGATCATCGGTGACGATCACGCGCTCAATCAAGAGCCGCACCAGAAGCGGAAGCATCAACGACTGGAAGTCAGGAACCGCCACGACAATTCCTCATGAGCTGTCTAACGGATGGCCGATAAGCTGCGGGCGCCGCAGGCGACCGTCAGCTTCATCGGCTTGTTAGACCGTTCGCGTGTAGCAGTACCCTCAGCTGCATTCTCCGGCTGACGTCTTCGGCACCCTCGCCAGGCGGTAGAGCCACACTGCCATGACGAGCTGCCAGATCGACAAGGAGATGTGGTGGGCCCGCTGGAGAAGGCCCAACCCCGTCGTGGCCCGATGCCCGAGCTCGGGGTGCGTCAAGTAGAACTGGAGGCGTAGTCTCAAGGCGACCGCCACCAGCGCGGCCAGCACGCCTGCTGTGAGTGTGAAAGTGGCGAGCGGCCGCCAGCGTGGGTCCTCGCGGAATCGCCGCCAAAAGATGAAGCAACTCACCGGCCAGCCGTAGGAAATTGCGGGGCCGAAGGGCAACCCATGGAGCCAGTTATGCCAACTCCAATCGGCCATCGGTGTCCCGATCGGATCCATCACGAAGGCACCGCCGAAGAGTATGCCCATCCCGACGGCGGCAAGCAGGATGGGCCCAGCGCGCGATGCTTTCCCGCCCGGGAACTCGGCAGCGATCCCGCGTGCGAACAGGAGCTGCGACACGCCGAAGAAGAAGAAGTTCAGGATCTGGACGAAGCCACGCGGACCGAGCGAAAGCTCGCTGACGAACATGCTTCGCCAGTCGTACTCTGGCCGCAGCCAACCGTCGATCGTGAAGACGGTCACGAAGACCACTGCGCCGAGAGCGCCAGCCAGTGCCCCGAGTCTTCGCTTATCCACGGTCGACGGACCTTCGCCCGGCACTCCCTGGACCAACGGCGTTGAGCCGCTTCGCTTCACTTTCACTTCGCAGCAACTCCGGAGCGGCCTAACGCCCAGCATCAGCTGCGGCGCGCAGCGCCGTCAGCTGCATGCTGTTGTTAGGCGCCCTTCTCACGCGGCCGCCCATTCACCGGACAGCAACGCCGCCTGCTCCAATACCGTCTGTGTTGCCTTCTCCTGCTTGTCGGGCGGATAGCCGTGCTTGCGCAAGATGCGCTTGACGAGCACGCGCAGCTGCGCCCGCACGTTCTCGCGCAGGGTCCAGTCGATCGTCACGTTCTTGCGCACCGTCGCGACTAATTCTCGGGCGATCGCGCGAAGCGTGTCGTCGCCCAGCACCTTGACCGCGCTGTCGTTGGTCTCCAGCGCGTCATAGAACGCGAGCTCATCCTCGCTCAGGCCCAGGGCGTCGCCGCGCGCGCTGGCTTCGCGCATGTCCTTCGCCAGCTGGATCAACTCCTCGAGCACCTGCGCCGCTTCGATCGCGCGGTTCTGATAGCGGCGGATCGTCTGCTCCAGCATCTCGGCGAATGAACGTGCCTGGACGACGTTCTTGCGCCGGCGTTTGCTGAGCTCGCCCTTGAGCAGCTTCTGAAGCAGCTCCACCGCGAGATTGCGCTGCGGCATGCCGCGCACCTCGGCGAGAAAGTCGTCCGAGAGGATCGAGATGTCGGGCTTGGCGAGTCC
>CAZQWQ010000045.1:0-3167 GCA_964596925.1 uncultured Gemmatimonadaceae bacterium
CAGGTTCAGACGACCGCCCGGTACGCTCATCTGGCGGCTGATCCGGGTTAAGGCGGCGACGGAAAAGGTATCGTCCAATATCGCTAGCTTTCTCAATCCGGTAGCTTAACCACCATCTTCCGAGGCCCGAATTTACCGGACGCTGACAAAGCCTAGGGTCAGGCTTCGGGTGTACCGTCGGCGCAGCCCTTTTCGGCTGATCCGCCCTCCGCCCGCGCTCGGGCATTGCACATCTGTCCATCTTGGCTAACACTCGTGGATCAGCACGAGGGTAGGCATGCGCAAATTCACGTCTGCGGACGCGAAGAACCATTTTGGGGAGCTGGTCGACGCCGCGCGCGTCGCACCGGTCGCTATCACGAAGTATGACCGGCCATTTGTCGTGGTGATGGCCGTGGAGGAATATGAGCGGCTCGCCGGCGGTTCAGATGAACCAGCGTCTACGACGAAGTTGGCCAGTCATGCAAAGCGTTCGCAGAAGAAGGCGGGCGTATGAAGATCCTTCACAATACCGGCAGGGAAAGGGTCATCGACCTAGTTCGCCCATGGCTGGCTGAAGGCAATCAGCTCGATATCGTTTCATCGTCGCTATCGTTATTCGCCTTCGCGGAGATTCTTGGGGACGTCGCTAAGCTCGCAAAGGCGCGGTTGCTCCTACCACCGGAACAAACCGATTTAGCGCTTCTGGGGCTTGAAGCGGATCGGGGCACCAGAAACCGCCTTCAGGCACGATGGCTTGCACGCCGACTTGCAGCGTGGCTTGTTGATAAAGTTGAACTGCGACGCGCGCTCGGGCTTGTACCTCAGGGGGCCATGGTCCTGCGTGACGGAGGTGAGCAGCCCAAACAAGCCGTGCTCGGTTCATTTTCATTCAGCTCCGATGGATTGGGCATCACGCCCGGCAATCCGTTGAGCCTGATCCAGGCGTCCGAGACGCTTGAAGAAGCCCAATTGCTCAGTCAATGGTTCGACGTCCAGTGGTCCAGTCTTGTGGCCGACGCCGGTGCCAAGGCCACCTTGATTGACGACCTGCAATCGCTCGCTGCACACCGCGACCCGTTCCTCGTCTACACGCTCATCCTGCACCACCTCTTCCGTGACCGTGGTGATGACCTCGACGAAGAGCGCATCATCAAATCGGCGACCGGCATCCGCAACACGGTGGTCTGGAAGAAGCTCTACCGGTTTCAGCGGGACGGGGTGGTCGGCGCGATCGACAAGCTGGAGCGCTTCGGTGGCTGCATCATCGCCGACAGCGTCGGCCTCGGTAAGACGTTCGAAGCGCTCGCCATCATCAAGTACCACGAGTTACGCAACGATCGTGTGCTGGTGCTGGTGCCCAAGCGCCTGCGCGACAACTGGACGCTCTACAAGGCAAACGACCGCCGCAATTTCTTGGCGTCCGACCGCTTCAGCTACGACGTCTTGAACCACACCGACCTCTCGCGAGACGGCGGGTCATCGGGAGACATTGACCTCGCGCACGTCAACTGGGGCAACTACGACCTCGTCGTGATCGACGAGTCGCACAACTTTCGCAACAAGAAGACGCCGCGTGTTGGCAGCGAGACGCGGTACGACCGTCTGATGCGCAAGATCATCCGGGAAGGCGTCAAGACCCGCGTGCTCATGCTCTCTGCGACGCCGGTCAACAACCGCTTGGCCGATCTGCGCAACCAGATCGCGTTTGTTACCGAGGGCGACGACACGGCTCTGCTCGATCACGGTATCGGCAGCATCGACAGCACCACACGCCTCGCGCAGAAGCAGTTCAACCGCTGGCTCGATCTCGAAGACGCCGACCGAACGCCCTCGCGGCTGATCGAGATGCTCGGCTTCGACTACTTCACCCTGCTCGACCTGCTCACCATCGCCCGCTCGCGCAAGCACATCGAGAAGTACTACGGCACCGCCGAAACGGGCCGCTTCCCCGACCGGCTGAAGCCGATCAACATCAAGGCCGATGTGGACCGCGCCGGCGAGTTCCGCTCGATTCGGGAGATCAACAACGAGATCCGCCGTCTGAACCTCGCTTCCTACGCTCCGCTCCGATACGTGCTGCCACACAGACAGGCGGCGTACGACAAGAAGTACAGCACCGAGATTCGCGGCGGCGAGGGCTTCTTTCGCCGGTGTTCATCCGCCGGATCCGATCGGTCGAGGGTCGCGACCGCCTCGCAGCGGTCCTTCGGCAGAGCTCGGGTGTCGTCACCGCCGAGGACGCAGTCCGCGCCCTGGACATGGACAAGCGCCACGCTTCGAAGCTTCTGGCCCGCTGGGTCGGTCAGGGGTGGCTCAAGCGACTCCGGCGCGGGCTGTACGCGCCCATTCCGATCGATGCGCTCTCGAGAGACCGAACGCTGCGGAACCCGTGGGTGCTGGTTCCGGAGCTCTTCAGTCCGGGCTACGTCGGCGGCTGGTCGGCGGCGGCGCATTGGGGCCTGACCGAGCAGATCTTTCGCGACGTCTGTGTCTTCACGACGAAGCCCTTTCGCGGGAAGCGCGAGACCATCGAGGGAGTCACCTTCTTCCTGAACCGCATCCAGAGCGACGCGCTCTTCGGCACCGTGGTCGTCTGGGAAGGGAAGACGCGGATTCCCGTCTCCGATCCCCACAAGACGCTCATCGACATGCTGGCTCGCCCTGCGACGGGAGGGGGCATCCGGCACGTGGAGGCACGTGGAGGCCTGCCTCGCGGCGTATCTCGAGACGCCCGAGCGCGATCTCGAGAAACTGGTTGGCTACGGCGACCGGCTCGGGAACGGTGCGGTCTTCAAGCGCCTGGGCTTTCTTCTGTCGCGCCGGCCCGACGCTCCGCCCGCGGCCGTGGCCGCGTGCCGAAGTCGGCTCAAGAGCGGGAACGTGAAGCTCGACCCCGCGCTCGCCTGCGCCCAGCTCGTGACGCGATGGAAGCTGTGGGTGCCGAAGCCCTGGAAGCCGGTCGAAGACGGATTGGCCTCCCGTGTCCGGGCCGCGTCGGCTACGACCAATCCGGCCCCTGACCGGGGTGGCGCCGCGCCCGCGGACTAGGCCGAAGTTCCTCGGCGCGCCCGCGCCAAGCCGTTGATTTTGCGTGCTTTCGCAGAGAATCGGCGGTTTGATTCTGGCTACACGCGCCCGGTGATGCCCAGACGTTCGAGCGCCTCGCGCTGAAGCGGCGTGGGGGT
>CAZQWQ010000046.1:0-96473 GCA_964596925.1 uncultured Gemmatimonadaceae bacterium
CCGCCGCCCTGGGCTACGATGTGGTGGAGTTCCGCAAGGGCTACCTCGAGGCGATCCCCGTGGACGGCAAGACGGTGGATCTGATCACCTCCAACTGCGTGATCAATCTCTCTCCGGACAAGGCTCGCGTGTTCGAGGAAATGTGGCGGATCGTCAAGGATCACGGCCGCATCGTGGTGTCGGATATCGTGAGCGAGCAGGAGGTGCCCCCGCACCTCAAAGTGAACCCGCGGCTCTGGGGAGAGTGCCTGGTCGGCGCGCTCACCCAGGAGCAGTTCCTCGCGAAACTCGAGCGCGCCGGATTTTACGGCCTCACCGTCCTGCGGAAGACGTACTGGAAGGACGTCGAAGCGCACCCGTTCTTCTCGATCACGGTACAGGGGTTCAAGTACGAGAAGACAGCCGGCTGCGTCTACCAGGGGCACCGCGCCGTCTACCTCGGGCCGGCCAAGGCGATCGTCGACGAAGAAGGGCACCTCTTCCCGCGCAACGAGCCGTACGAAGTGTGCACTGACACCGTCGCGAAGCTGAGCCGGCCGCCGTACGCCGGGATGTTCGCCATCCTCGAGCCGGGGGAGGAGCGCGCGGGCTACGCGTGCTGTGGCCCCGGCGGCGCCTGCTGTTGATGACGGCGCTGCTCCTCGCCCTGACGCTCGGGATCGCGTTCGCCAACGGCGCGAACGATGTGTCGAAGGGCATCGCGACGCTCGCCGGCGCCGGCGTCACCGATCTCCGGCGTGCACTACGCTGGGGCACGGCGTGGACGGTGGCGGGAGGCGTGGCCGCCGCCTTCGCCGCCCAGGGCCTCGTGGCGGTATTTTCCGGCAGGGGACTACTTGTGCGCGAGGCCGCTGAACCCGCGTTCCTTGCCGCCGTGGCGGCCGGCGCGCTCGGCTGGCTGGTCATCGCAACCCGGACCGGGCTTCCTGTCTCCACGACCCATGCTCTCCTCGGGGGCCTCGTGGGCAGCGGCATCGCGGCGGCGGGGCTCGCCGGGGTACGGTGGGGAGCGGTGGGAGCCAAGGTGGCGCTGCCCCTCGCTCTGTCGCCGCTGGTGTCGTTCGCTCTCATGCTCGCGGTCTTCCCCCTCATCCGGCTCGCCTTCCCCCGCCTCAACCGCTACTGTCTGTGTCTCGAGCGCACGGACTCCGTCGCCCTCGTCTCTGGGGGGTCGTCGGCCGCGGCACTCGTGAGTCGGCCGTCGCTGCGGGTCATCGCCGGTGACGCCTGCTCGCCAGCGCTCGTCGCCCGTCTCAACGCGATCGATTCGCTGCACTGGCTCACATCCGGGTTCACGAGCTTCGCCCGCGGCTTGAACGACACGCCGAAGATCCTGGCGCTCGGCGCGGCCGCGGCGGCGGGCACCGGCCTCCCGACCCCGTGGCTCTTCGCCCTCGTCGCGATCGCGATGGGCGCAGGCAGCTTCTGGTGTGGGCGGCGCGTCACTGAGACGCTCGCGTGCCGGGTGAGCCGGATTTCGCCGGATAACGGGTTCGCCGCCAACCTCGTGACCTCGGCCCTCGTCGGGCTTGCCTCCACCCTGGCCCTCCCCGTGTCGACCACGCACGTCTCCACGGGTGCGATCGTCGGCGCCGGCGTCCATGGGCGCAGCGTGCAGTGGAGAGTCGTGCGGCAGCTGGCGTTGGCGTGGGTGGTGACGCTGCCGGTCGCGGCGCTGCTCGCCGGCCTCGCGTACGGTCTCTTCACGACATGAGCGGAGCGTCAGTGTCGCGGCGAGGACGGCCGCTGAGTGTTGGGTAATGGCGGATCGATCGTACGATCTCGTCGTCGTCGGAGGGGGAACCGCCGGCCTCGTGACCGCGGCCGGCGCGGCCGCGCTCGGCGCCACGGTCGCGCTGGTC
This sequence comes from uncultured Gemmatimonadaceae bacterium, assembly GCA_964596925.1. Taxonomy (GTDB): domain Bacteria; phylum Gemmatimonadota; class Gemmatimonadetes; order Gemmatimonadales; family GWC2-71-9; genus DASTHG01. The sequence continues at coordinate 1,863 of CAZQWQ010000046.1, forward strand.
GAGCGGGGAGCGCTGGGCGGGGATTGCCTGTGGGCGGGATGCGTGCCCTCGAAGGCATTGATCGCGTTCGCCCGACGGCGCAAGGAGGGAGGCGCTGGTGGCTGGACGGACGCGGCCGCCTGGATGCGCGCAGCCCGCGAGCGTGTAGCCCACCACGACAGCCCCGAGCGGTTTCGCCAGATGGGGGTCGACGTGGTCTTTGGACCCGCGCGGCTCACGAGCCCGGGACGAGTGAGCGTGGACGGCCGGGTGCTCAGGACCTACCGCCTGGTGCTCGCCACGGGCGCGGTTCCATCGGTGCCGCCGATCGCGGGCCTCGAGGAAGCGGGCTACCTGACCTACCAGTCGGCGCTCGAGCAGGCCACTTCGCCGGAGAGCCTGCTCGTCCTGGGCGGCGGGCCCATCGGCCTCGAGTACGCGCAGACGTACGCCCGCCTCGGCACTCGGGTCACCGTGCTCGAGTTGTTGCCGGAGGTGCTCCCCCGGGAGGATCCCGCGGTCGGCCGGTTCATTCGTGAGCGACTCGAGGCGGAGGGAGTGGTCGTGCGCACCGGGGTGCGGGTCGCTCTGGCTTCCCGAGAGGGAGGTGTGAAGGCGGTCTACGGCGCCCACGGCGAGCGCTTCACCGCGGCGGAGATCTTCGTGGCAGCAGGCCGCCGGCCTGAGGTCGGCGGGATCGAGCCGGAGCGTGCGGGGGTGGAGCTGGATCGGGGAGCGGTCCGCGTGAACCGCCGTCTGGAAACGACGCAGCGCGGCATCTGGGCGGCCGGCGACGTGACTGGTGGGCTGCAGTTCACGCACGTAGCCGATTACATGGCTCGCATCGTGGTGCAGAACGCACTCACGCCGCTCAAAGCCCGGGCCGACTACCGCGTGGTGCCCTGGGTCACCTTCACGGACCCCGAAGTGGCACGCGTCGGCCTGACGCTCGAGGAGGCGCGCGCGGCGGGCGAGCGCTGCGAGGAATACGGCTACGACTTCGCGGACCTCGATCGGGCGATCGTGGACGGCTCGGACCGCGGTTTCTGCAAGGTGGTGACCCGGCCGAACGGACGAATGCTAGGCGCTACGATCGTCGGCCGAGGCGCGGGCGAGCTGATCATGATCGTCGCCCTCGCGATGCGTCACGGCGTGCCACTGCCGCGCCTCGCCCAAGCTGTCTTTCCCTATCCGACGATGAGCGAGATCCTGCGGCGCACGGCCGATGGGTGGTACCGCACCAAATACGGCGCGACGTGGCGGGGGCGCTGGCTCCGTCGGGTGCTCCGGTGGTGGCGGTGAGCCCGCGCGCGCGGGCGGTGGTGAAGCTGCTCGCGCTGGTCACGTTGCTTGGCGCCGGCGCGTGGTTCCTGGCCCGGGGGCAGTGGTCCTGGCTCAGCAGTCCGCGGGAGCTGGTGGACCGAGCGTCCGCGCTGCGCGACCTGTGGTGGGCGCCCACACTCTTCGTGGCGGCGTACGGCCTCCTCGCCACACTGAACTTCTCCGGGCTCGTGCTGACACTCGTGGGGGGCGCGGTGTTCGGGGTCGGCTGGGGCACGGTGCTCAACACCCTGGGGGCCAACCTCGGCGCTACCGGTGCGTACTGGCTCGCTCGCGCGCTGGGGCGGGACGGCGTCCGCTTCCTGGTCGGCGATCGGCTCGCGGTCGTGGACCGGTTCGCTGCGGCAGGGGGGTTCACTTGGCTCCTACGGCTGCGCCTCGTACCCGTCGTCCCGTTCAACCTTTTGAACCTGGCGGCGGGTCTCAGCGCCATGCCCTGGCCCCTGTTCGCAGCGGCAACGGCGATCGGCATCCTGCCCGGCACCTTCGTCTACACCTGGTTCGCCGACGCCCTCGTGGCGGGGTCGCGCGACGCATCCCGTGATGCGCTCGTGCGCGCGGCCGTCGCTGGCGGTGCGCTCATCCTGCTGTCGTTCATACCCTGGATCGTGCGCCGGCTCCGGCGCGCGCCGCGCCCATGAGTCTCGGCGTCGTTATCCCCACGCTGAACGAGGAGTGCGCTCTTCCCCTGCTCCTGCGAGACGTGTCTCCGCTCGCCCAGGCGATATCGCTCGACATCCTCGTCTCCGACGGGGGGTCCACCGATGGGACGGTCGAGCACGCCCTCACGGGGGGCGCGCGCGTCGTCCACGCGGCGGCAGGGCGGGGACGGCAGCTCAACCGGGGCGCCCGCGCCGCGCGCGGTGCGTGGTTGCTGTTTCTGCATGCGGACTCGCGCCTCTCGGACGCGGCCCGTGACGCCCTGCGTGACGCGGTCACCGGCCCGCCCCGGTTCGAGGCGGCCATCTTTCGCTTCGCGATCGATCTGCCGCCGGTCTGGAAACGGTTCATAGAGACGGGGCAGGGGTTGCGCGAAGCGCTCTCGGGCCTGGCGTACGGCGATCAGGGTCTCCTGGTCCGCCGAGGGCTGTTCGAGGCGGTCGGCGGTTATCCCGAGCTGCCGCTCATGGAGGACGTCGCGCTGCTGCGCACGCTGCGCCGCCGCACGCGGGTCGCCCGGCTCCCCGCGGCGCTGGTCACGTCGGGACGTCGCTACCGCGAGAGTGGCGTCGTGCGGACGTGGCTGCGGCACACGGCGCTCATTTCCCTCTACCTCGCGGGGGTGTCGCCGGCCCGGCTGGCTCAGTGGAGAAATGCCTGACGTTCTCGGGGTCTTCGTCAAGGCGCCGGTGGCCGGCCGCGTGAAAACGCGGCTGGCCGCCGACGTGGGTCCACGGCGGGCCGCCAGACTCTATCGCGGCATGGGGCGAGAGATCGTGGCAGGGTGCGTGCAGCCGGGGGCCTACCGGACGCTGGTGTGGTTCTCGCCACCCGAAGCGCAGCGATTGGTGCGAACCTGGCTGGGGGGACTCGGAGTCTCCGGGTTCGCACCGCAGAGAGAAGGTGGGCTGGGAGTGCGGCTCTCCGCGGCACTCGGGCGCCACCTCCGCGAAGGAGCACGGCGCGTGGTCGTCATCGGGTCGGACTGTCCCGACCTCGACCGCGGATTGATCACGCGGGCCTTCGCAGCGCTCGACGTCTGCGACGTGGTCATTGGCCCCGCAGGCGACGGTGGCTTCTACCTGTTGGGACTCCGCGCACCGGCCGCGAGCCTGTTTCGCGGAGTCGCGTGGTCGACCGAGGCAGTCCTCGATCAAACGCTGGCGAACGCCGGGCGACTGGGTCTTGAGTGCAGCCTGCTGCCCAAGCTCCGGGATGTCGATACCGTCGCGGACGCGCGCGCCCTCGGCCTGATCCGGATGGCGGCATCCTGATGGGTGACCTGAGCGAGTTTTCCCTGCGACTGCGCCTCTTCCTGACGTCATATCCCTGGAGGCGCATTCACCCCGTGCCCTGGACGACGCTCAAGCGGCCTCTCGCTGAGTGCAGGGTGGCCCTGGTGACGAGCGCGGGACTGGTCCCGCCCGGTGAGGTGCCCTTTGATCCCAGGGTGCGCGGCGGAGACACGAGCTACCGGGTCATTGCCGGCGACGTCGACGTGCGCGCACTAGCGGATCATCAGCGCAGCAAGTCATTCGACCACGACGGGATGCAGCGGGATCCAAATCTCGCCTTTCCGTTGGACCGACTACGCGAACTCACGACGCAGGGGAGAATCGGCTCGGTGAGTCCACGCCATCTGTCGTTCATGGGCTCGATCACCACGCCTGGTCGACTGATTCGAGAGAGCTCGCCGGCGGCAGGCCGGCTGCTCGTCGAGGACAAGACCGACGTGGCGCTCTTGGTTCCCGTGTGACCCATGTGCAACCAGACCGTGAGTCTGGTCGCCGCGGAGCTTGAGCGGCAGGGGATCGCTACCGTCGCACTCCAACTGCTTCGCGAGGTGGCCGAGCGGGTGGGCCCCCCGCGGTCCCTCGTGGTCCCCTTTCGGCACGGCTATCCCCTCGACTCCCCGGATGACCCTGACCGTCAGCACGCGGTCATTAACGCGGCGCTCCGCATGCTCACGGACCCGACGCTGTCTCCGCCCGCCATCGTGACGTTCTATTCCGCAGGTCCGTCCATGCCGCGCAGCACGACAGCTTCGCCAGGTCCGTCATGAACGCTTGTGCAGACAGCTTGACTCCCTCGGACAGCGTTAGGTAGGGGTGGAACGTGGCGGTCAGATCCTCTACGGTGACGTCGAACCGCACGGCGAGCACGGCCTCGGTGATCATCTCGCCGGCCCTCTGCATCGGCCAGGAGCTTGATAGACTATCGGGTGACTAGGGTCAAGAGGGCGCTCTGCGCTGCCCTGGCCCCCAGATTGGCTTACCGTATGACTGGTGGGAAAAGTGGTGGCAGACTGAGCCGGAAATGACGGTCGAAGGGGGATTAGAGCGGAAAACGCGTCGCCGGGCAAGGCGAACCCGCGGAATCAGTTAGGACCGCCAAGGACTGCGAAGGAAAAAGGCAGAGGCCCTTTGCAGACCTCTGCCTTACCACTTGGCTACGGCGCCGCGTTAAGTCGGAAACTCGCCTTACCATCGCGCCTGTGCAAGGCAGTAGCTACCCCCCGAAGCGCTCCTCGAGGTCCACGCCCAGTCCGTCGGCCATGCGGTTCACGAACGCGTAATAGGCCGTCACCGCGCAGATGTCGTGAATGGCGCGATCATCGAAACCGGCCGCCCGCAAGGCACCCACCATCTCAGCGGTCACACCGGGCGGTACCCGAGTGAGCTGCACCGCGTAGTCGAGTATCGCTCGGTCCGCCGCGTCGAGGTCGACGGCGCGGTAGTCCCGGACCAGGCCCGCGACCAGCCCCGCAGCGGTTGTCGCCGAGCGGCCCGTTGCGGTCAGGAGCTGACGGAGGCCCGCTCCGTGGTGCTCGATTCAATAGTGGCAGAGGTTGACGGCCGAAACCACGACCGCGATCATCTCGCGTTGGATACGAGACAGCGGACCCGGGCCACGCATCAGCTCGTGGTACAAGTCGTAGTGCTGCCGCATCGTGCGCGGGTGTACCCCGTGGATTCGGAGGATGTTGTCCCGATCGGGGACCCTGTCGGACTCGGGAATCTGATTGTCGGGGACGTAGGCGATGAAGGCCACGGCGGTAACCTGAGGCCGCCGACGCGTCCGCGCCAGCTGCCTCGCAACTTCTCGACCCGGCGGGCCTAACGCGCTACGGTGAACCGCACCACGAGCTCGGTGCGATCCCATTGGAGCCGCAGCGCGCCGCCGTCGCCGTCGGGAGTTACAACGATGGAGAAGACCTCCACCGCATCGGGCACGGGTCGGGCCTCGAGTGGGACTCGGCCCAGGTCGCGCGAAGCGTCATACGCGGTCCCGGCCTGGCCCGTTTGACGGTTGATGATGAGCAGGCCTCCGGCTCGCTCCGGAATCGCAAACAGGGTGTAGGCACCCGCCGGCACCGTGAGCGCGCCGGTTCCGGCACCAAACACGAGGTCTCGGTCGGTGGTGAAATGCGTGGCCTGGTTCGCGCCGGTGCGCCACACCTGGCCAAACGGCACCAAGACGCCCCAGATCTCGCGGCCGCGCTTGGACGGCGTGCCATGGTCGATGGTGATGGTCGCCCCCGCCACGGTGCTGGTGACGGCAGCCCGCCCCGACAAGGCGCCGATGCTCGCCCCCGCTGCATCGGCAGCCTTCCATCGCGCCGCGAGCGCGTCGAGCGACATCCACGGCCGGCGCTCGACGATGAGCTTGCGTGTGGTCGCGCCGGCGTCGAGGACGCCCAGGCGGCCGGCGGCATCCACCCGCACGCGCATCGTGCCACGGGTCGGGTGAGTGATCGTCATCGAGTCCGGCCCCACCGCGACTAGCTCAAAATCCGCGACGCGCGAACCCGAGAGCAGCGGCTGCTGGGTGCGCGGTGCGCCCGAGGCGCGAAGGCGCATCAGCGCCAGCTCGAAGGGCCAGTGGACCATGTCGATGAATGGCAGGACGCGGCGGTCCGCCGCGACCATCCGTACACGGGGCGCGCCTGTGTCCACCACTTCGATCCGCAGCGAGTCCGCCACTCGCGTGACCGCCTCGCGCCGCACCAGTTGGGCACCGCCCGGCTCCGTCGTGATCGCCTCGAGGCGGACCAGCTCGCCGGCCGGGGACAGCTCGAGGACGTACCGCGTGCGTGCGGTGCGAGGGACGCGCAACACCACCTCTGCATCGATGCGGTGGGCACTGCGCACGAACCGCTCGACGACAAGCGTGTCGGCGCCGAGTCGCGTCACGAGGCTCGCGCTGTCGGGGGGGGCTTGCCCCACGGCAGGTGGGACCAACAGCAGGAGACTGACTGAGACGAGCGTGGCCGGTCGCATTTTGTGCCTCCTCACTGCTTTACTACTTGCTCCGAAGGTGGTGGAAGCGGAAGCTCGCCACCGCTCACGGGTTCAGCAAGGGTAACGCGCCGTTGAAACGACGTCGCGAGGGCAACACCCGCCACGATCACATTGGCTACGACCACGGGCAGGGAGTGGATCAGGAGGCCGTAGACCGCCCACAGGCACGCGGCCAGACCCTGAATGCGACGCAGCGTCGCCGACTGCTTGGCAAAGTACGATGTCAAGAACACCGCCGTCGCGAGCCACCCGAGCCAGTCGATCATCCCCCCTCCACCACGGCACCAACCTCGGCGCCGTCCCGAATTGTCAGCCAGTCGGTGCGTACCCGGTCCCACTCCTGAATCACCAGTCCCTGGCCCTCGAACACCGCGCGGATCTGGCTCGGCCCGAATGCGACGATCTCCTCGAGGATCGGCACGAGCACGCTGAGTGCGTCATCGCTGATCACCGTGCGCTTCGCGATCTGCGCGATCTCACGGGCCTCCGACGCTGCGATTGTGAAGCCGTCTCCCCGGTTCACGTGGAGCATGACGGGGATGTCCGACTGGCCGTCGCCGACGTAGACGACCTGGTCGCGCGGCAGGGCCAGCTTCAAGCGCAGCTCCTCGACGGCCGCCACTTTGCCGAACCCGGCGGCCACCCGGATGATGGAGTCGACCTCGCCGGACCTCGCATCCCAGCCCAAGCGCGTCCCGATGATGTGGTCCGGCGGGACCACGCCCTCCAGGGCCGCGAGCACGACCTCTTCGGGCGCTGCCGAAATCACGTAGAATTCGAAGCGGTGACCGTCGATTCCCTGTTCGAGCATCCGCGTCAGCAGCGCCACGTTCCGCTTCAGCCGGACGCGCCGACCGACTTCGAGCAGATCCTCCCTTCGCACGCGCCGGTACTCGGGGTCGTGTCGCAGCAGGTACGCAAGCTCGGCGCCCTGCTGCACCAGGTTCAGACGCGACAGGTTCGCGACCTTTTCCGGGAAGCCGGTGGTGCCGAGCACTTCGCTCAGCACGATTCCCGAATCGTTGAAGCTCAGCGTCTGGTCGAAGTCGCTGGCCAGCAGGTAGTGCTTCTTCATCAGGAGCTCCTCGTCATTGACTTGCGTACACCTACGAAAAAGCCCGCTCCGGTGAAGCGGAGCGGGCCGATCTGTCACAGACGCATTGGATCGCGTCAGCCAGTACGCGCGCTCCCCGGGCTTGAAGGCCCAGAATTGTGCGGCAGGTTCATGGCACAGCGCGTCATGGCCGAATTGTATCTATGGGGAGGAGCTCAGGTCAACCCAGCGAGCATCACTACCACGTAACAGGCACGCAAGGCGAACCACTGACTCATGATTCGTGTCACCACACTCCGCGAATTGACGTTGAAGGCTCCGCCGAGCCCCGGGCGTCCCCCGCATTTGAGTGCCGCCAGCGGACTGGTTCTCGCCGGCGATTTTCTGTATGTCGTCGCCGATGACGAGCATCACCTCGGTGTGTTCCCCGCGACCGGCAACGCGGCGGGCGAGCTGCTGACGCTCTTTCCGGGCGAGTTGCCTGCGACAAGGGCGGAACGCAAAGCCCGCAAGCCGGATCTCGAGGTGCTGACTCGTCTCCCACCCTTCCCCGGCCACCCAGGCGGCGCCCTCCTCGCGCTCGCCTCGGGTTCAACGCCCAACCGCCGCAGCGGGGCATTGCTCTCGCTCGGCGCGAACGGCGCGGTCATCGACACACCGCATCAGATCGATTGGTCGGGCCTGTTTGAAACCCTGGAGCATCTGCTTCCGGCGCTCAACATCGAGGGTGCGGTCGTTGTGGATGAGCGATTGCGACTGCTCCACCGCGGGAGCAAGGGTCATCCCCAGAGCGCCAGCATCGACGTGTCCTTGCCTGAGGTGCTGCACGCCCTAGGTACGTCGAATGCCGTCGATACAGTGAAGTTGCTCGGCACCCGGTTCGTTGACCTGGGGACCGTGGCCGGCATCCCGCTCGGCTTCACCGATGGAGCCCCATTGCCAGATGGGTCGGTGGTGTTTGCGGCCGTTGCCGAGGATTCTGCGAGCACGTACGAGGACGGTCCCTGCGCCGGCGCCGCGGTCGGCATACTCGACCGTGAGGGGCGTGTGCGCTTCTTGCAGCCGCTGGACACCACCCACAAAGTGGAAGGGATCTCCGCGCAGCTCGAGGACCATGTGATCAGACTGCTGCTCGTCACCGACGCGGATGAGGAGAACATTGCGGCACGCCTGCTGACAGCCGCGATCCATGGCTATCCGTTCGAAGCCAGCCGCCAAGCCCCGTAACAGTGCGGTGCCACGCCTCGGCGAGCCACTCCACGTCGGCGCGCGTGAGCGCGCCACGGCGCCGCGCCGCGTCGAGTCGAGCGCCCGCCGCCTCCCGCTCCCGCGCGAGCAGCTCGCGCACACGCGCGTCACCGGCGCTGTCGGGGTGCCGCACCACTCGCGCCAGCGCGGCGACATAGGCGTCGCCCCCGCCGGCAAGCGCCGCCGCCCGTGCACTCACTTCGGGCACACCGGGGGGTGGCGCGAGCCCAAAACGGGCGAAGGGCAACGCCCAGTTGTCCGTTGTGAACAGGCCCGCCGGATTCTCGAGCCAGACCCAGGCATGCAGCACCGCGATCCGCGGGCCGGTGGTGACCACGTGCCGCAACCCCTCGTGACTCAAGAGGAAGCTCTCCTCGTCCAGCGTGCCGCTGTGGAAATGCCAGGCGGACGCCGGTGCCGGGAAGTCGGGAGGCACATCCACCGTATTGGTGACGAGCACCGCATAGGTGATGCCGATCAGCGTTCGCCGGCCCTCGAGTACCGCGTATTCCAGAATCGGCGGGTGGGCGACGTCGCGCACTCCGTTCACGAGCAGCGCGGCGTTCACCCAGTGCTCGCCCATGCCGGGGAAATCAGGCCCGACCCGGCGATAACCGGCCGCCAGCGCGGCGCTCGGCTCCTGGTACCGCGCGGTCGCGGCACGCGCCGCTGCCACGAAGTCCGCGACGGAGTCGGGGGCCTGTGCCGTAGCCAACAGCGCGCTCAACGCACACGCGATCACGGCGCAACCACCACCAGCGCACGCTGCCCGTAGGCTTCCAGCAGCGCTTGCAGCTTGTCCGCGGAGAGTCCCTGGGGGAAACGACTCACGAGCTGCAACCGTTCACGACCGTCCTGCATGCGAACGAACGCCCCGCGCCGGATCTGCGCTTCGCTCACGTTGGGGAACGTTCCCTCCCGGATGACCGCGACCGGAACGAAGTACAGGCTGTCACCACGGCGGATGATCAACGCCGTATCCTGGACGACGAGGACTTCCCCACTGAGTGGCCGGTGGCTGCGGGTGACGAGCCGCGCGGCGACGCCTTCGGGACGTTGCGCCGGCGGGAATGATTGAGCGCGCGGCCCCACGTAGCAGCTGGTGAGACCGAGCCAGGCGACGAGAACGATCGAAACGGCACGCATGGGCTCACCTCATCGGAATGCGGGTGGAGGCAAAGCGGCGCTCGAAGCTGTCCTGGGCGACGCGCCAGCGGCGCAACGCGGTGAACAAAGCGGCATCCGAGGGCTCGAAGGCGCCGGTATCACGACCCGCCGCGATCCAGCCGGGACGAATCCACTCGATGTAGTAGCCCTGGGACTCGAGGAAGAAGGTGCGCGCCTCGCCCCGTGCGACAGCGCCCGCCTCGAACACGGCGATGTACCGCTGCCCGGGCGACGTTTGCAGATACCGATGGTCGGCGTCCCGCACGCTCTCGAGGGCGGCGGTGTCCGCCGTGCCCGCCGCATCCAACAGGCGCGCGACCGGGATCGACCGTGCGTCGGGGCGACGGATGGCGGCCGCGAGGGCTACCCGATCAATCCGCCAGTTGTCGGCGACGAACGACAACCGCACGCGGAGGCTGTCTCCGGGAGGGACGGGGATGACCGCGGCCACATCGCGCCAGGCGATTGGCCCCGCGTCGCGCAGGCGCGTCACGGTGCGCCACACGGCGCCGTCTTGCACGTCGACCCGCAGCCCCATCCGCCCGGCATACCAGGCACCGAGCTGCACCGCGGGGCCAATGCGATCGAGGTCGACGCCGATCCAGTCGAGCGCCCGGGCTCCTCGCTCGGCGAGCATGCCGTCGTACAACAGCACGGTATTGAGCAGGCTATTGCGGAGGCGCAGCGTCAGCGCCGCGCTGTCCACGCCCATGGGTCGAGCAAACGTCAGATCGATATGGTCCTCGAGATCGTCGGCACGGATTCCCGCGAGCGTGTGGGGGTCGCTGCGGAACGCGGCGTCGTCGGCTTCGCTCAGGATCCGACGCACGTCCCGTCCGCTCCGGTCCGTTGCCGAGACCGGGGTCGCCAACGCGCGCACCACCACCGGCTGGCCGGCCGCATCGGGGAGCGCCAGCTCGTCCGGCGCATGCCGGATCTCGAGCAGGCCGAGGTGGTTCGCGTAGTGCGTCTCGGCGGCTTCATTGCGGATCTCGAGCCGCACATGGCCGTCGGTCCCGGTCGTGAGACGCAGACGATCCACGTCGCGGGCCTCGAACAGCGGCGCGATGCTGTAGGAATACGTTTCGGCCTGGAGGATACGGGTGCCAGCGCTATCGGCGTATACCGTCGGGCACGAGCCGAAAATCGCGACGGCGAGCAGCGCGGTCCCGAATGCTACGACGCCGGTCGCGAGGGTCGAGACAACGATGGTCTCGCCCGCCCGCACGTAGTCGCGGAACGATTCCATCCCCACTACGCTATCCAGCGGAACGCTCTGGACCGCCGTGGTATCGCTCAGCACCAGGTTGTATCGCGCGCCGGCGCCCCGGACCGCGCCGCTCACGATCGTCACACCTCTTCGAAACACGACGGTGGAACCATCGAGCAGGTGGGCCTTGACGGGGGAACGCACGGTGACAGAGTCGGTCGACCAGCGGATCGGCTCGACGTTGACGCCGTGAAAGATCACGCAGGCGTCGAGCGAGATCGCGCCCCCGAACAAGAGGAGCGCTCGGAGCAGTAGGAAGCGGTGGGCACGGTGCATCAGGCCCTCCTGGCAGGCGGTCTCGGACAATACCGCAGCCCGGTCAAGCACCTGTCAAGCAGCCGGCCGCACCTCGCTCATCAGGGCGAGAATATTCTCTTCGGAGTCGCGGAAATCGGCCAACCACAGGTCATGATCCGGCAGCTTCGCGACGAGGTGGGGGGCGGTGACGAATGTCACGCCCCGTTGCCGCAACGTTTCGTGCGCCGCGCGAATGTCGGCCACCCGGTAGTAGATGATCGACGCCGGATGGTTGAGTTCGGGCCGCTCGGGCACCCCGATCAGCAATCGCACCCCGCCGCAATCGAAGAACGCCATCTGGGGCGGCGCCTGAAACAGGAACCGCATCCCGAGGGTGTCCCGATAAAACCGGATCGCCCGTTCCAGATCCTGGACGGTGACCGCGATCTGGCCGATCCGCTCGAGTCCGAAATCACCGGGTGTCGCGCTCATGAGCCCCTCTCTTGCATTTAGTTAGCTATGCTAACTAAATTACCCACCGTGACCGCCTCCGCAACCCCCCCGCCCGACTCCCTCGGGCCGGTGGCCGACCGCCTCCACTCGGCCGCCATCCACCTGCTCCGCGCCCTGCGCCAAGAGGATGCGCGGCTGGGGATCGGCCCGGCCAAACTCTCCGCCCTCTCGGTGCTGGTATTCGGAGGAGCGCGCTCGATCAGCGCGTTGGCAGCGGCGGAGCAGGTCCGCGTCCCGACGATGAGCCGGCTGGTGGCGGCCCTGGAACGGGACGGCCTCGCCACGCGCTCGCCGGACCCGGCCGATGGCCGCGCGTCGCGGGTACGGGCCACCGCGTCGGGCCGGCGCGCGTTGCGGCACGGCCGCGCGCGCCGCGTGGCCGAGCTGGCCCGTCGCCTGGCCGTTTTGCCGCCCGCGGAGCTGGAGGTATTGCGGCGCGCCGGCGACCTGATCGAGCGAGTCGCCGCGGCGGGACCGGCTACTTGAGGATGTAGCTCTTCCGAAGCGTCAGGGCCCAGGGGCTGCCGGTGAAGCCGTCCCCGAACCGCCAGGAGATATCGAACTCGGCGACGTCGCCGCGTACCGAGCGTGGAGACCCGAGCCGCAGCGCCAACCCCACGTCGCCACCCAGGCGCGGAGCTTCCTGCCCTGCATACCAGGCGCCCCCGTACTCGAAGTACGGCGCCACGCCGACCCCCACCAGCCCCCACAGGCCATCGCTCACCTGCACGCGGTCTTCGACCATCGCGTACACCAGGCGCGTGCCGGTGAAGGCGTGCGCCCCGAATCCGCGGGGCCCATTCTGCGTCGACCAAGGATCGAACGCCGTTCCCGGCCGGGGGGCGCGCAACGCCCCCGCTTCGAGATGCACGAGCCACGTCTGGCGCGCGAGCCGCGTACTGGCGACATCAAACGTCGCGCGCAGCTGCCCCGAGTCGAGCCCAGCCGATCCGACGACGCCGTTCGCCTTGACCCGCAGCAACGCGAGCCCCGACGGCCACAACGCGGCGATCTGGCCCCGAAGCGTCGGCCCGAGCCCCGCGCGGCCGGCCGGATAGCCCCAGGCGCGCGGCGCGGCCCACACACCGAGGCGCAGGGCGGACGAGAGGTCCACGTCCTCGCGCCGGCCGAAGCCGTTCAGGTGCTCGAACACGCCGTATCGGACGCGTGCCGCCTCGATCCCGACGCCCACCGATCCGAACGCCGAGTAGGGAATGGAAGTCGAGCCGACCGGGGTGAAGTCCTCGCGCCGCCAGGCTGCGCCAAGCCACAGTCGGACGTAGCTCCGCGGCGAGGCGCGCAACGCCACGCCACTCAGCAGGTCGAAGCGCAGGGTGTGTCGCTCCGAGCTGTCGGCCAGCGCGCCCCCCCGGAAGTCCAGGACGCGCTGGTGTCCCGCCTCCCCGGTGGTTGCGAGCGACCAGCGGGCATCGGCTCGATGGAATGGGCGGCCGTAGCTCCACGCGCCCAACCGGCCATCGGAGAGATCGCTGTAGGCGACGAGCAGCGGGGCATGACGCAGCAGCAGGCCCGGGCTCGCGAACTGCAGGTCGAGGGCGCTGCGGTCGGGGTTACGCCCGTAGGAGACGCTGACGTGCGTTGCGGTGCCGAGAAAGTTCCGTTCCACCAACGCGACGTTCCAGGTCGTGGACCCCGCGGCGCTCGAGAAGTTGAGCTGCGGCGAGGTGCTCCACCCGTCGGCCGTTTCGACGCGCAGCGCCAGGCGATTTCCGACCCGCAGCGTGTCGAGGCGCACCGAGCGAAACACCCCGAGCTCGCGCAGCGCCCGCTCGCTTTCGACACGCCGGGCGGAATCGAACGGCACGCCCGGGCTCACGAGGAGCAGACGTCGGATCACGGCTGGGTTCGTGGTGATGTGCAGCGCATTCCCGAGTCGGACCAGGAATCGCGGCGCACCTCCGGGAGGCTCGAACACATTGCGCGAGACGACGACCACGGTGTCGATCGTCAGGTCGGCCGGCGCGCTCAGCGCTGACCCTGGCGGTCTCGCTTGGGCTCCCAGCCCCGGCGGCGCACCGGCCAACTGCACCCACACCCCCAGACCAATCGCGAGTCCAGCGACGCGCGATCGGGGGGGGGCCGTCACCGCATCCCGTCGATCCGCTGTCGCAGCCGATAGGTGACGTGCTTGGTCGTGTCGTCCCATGCCGTAAAGAATAGCGTGGCGTCGAGGCGGCCGATGATCTGGGCGATGCCGCGCGAGGAGATGGTGAACGTCCCCCGCACCGAATCGGGCCGGAGCGGCCGGCAGAGGCAGGCGACGGTGGCGTAGGCAGGAATCCGCGCCGGCGGGGGCCCTAACGCATACGGCGTCGCGCGGCGCAACTGGCGCACGTCGCCCAGATCGAACGCCACTGTGAGCGCGTACTCGTCTCCCGCCGACGGCAGCGCGGGATTGAATTCGAACCGGGTGGCGAGCACGTCGTGGCCGCCGCGCGCCGAGTCCAACGGCTCGACGCGCATACGCACGAGGGTCAGGGTGGGATCGGTTTCCACCACCAGCCGGCCGTGGTGGAGCCATTGGGCTTGTTGTTGTTCGCCTTCGGTGTCGCCCTTTTGGGGGAGGAGTTCGCACCCAACACAAGACAGCGTAAGCAAAAGGCGTAAGGGGGAAAAACGTATGGAGTAGGCGTAAAAAGGATACCGAGTCCAGAGGCGCGAAGCTCTAGACTGTCGCATGGCCATCCATGCACATGTGGGCCGACTGCTCGTCCATCAGCTGGCCTCAGAGGTTGCTGCCGAATCCATCAAACTGGCTGATCGGATCAATGGTCCCGGAGCCGCGAAGCGGGCGGATCAACTCGTCCGCGCGGCCATCTCGATTCCGTCCAACATAGCGGAAGCGTGCGGCCGCGGTACCCTGGCGGAGTTTCGTCGGTTTCTCGTGTATGCGCGGGGATCAGCGCAGGAACTGCGGACGCATCTGGAAATCGTGAGACGCGTGGATCCGGAGCAACAAGCTCAAGCCAGACGTCTGGAAAGCCGTGTCGCACTGGTGATCAAAATGCTCGGTCGACTCTATGAGAACCCGCCGAAGAATTCCTGACCGCGTCGCCTTTTCCTACGTCTTTTCTTTACGCCTTCCTCCCTTACGCTTTCTTCCTTACGCCTAGTACAACCCGAGATATCTCTCCAACTCCCACTCACTAACTTGTCCGATATACTCCTGCCACTCCTCCCGTTTCGCCTCCACGAATCGCGCGTAGATATGCTCGCCCAGCGCCGCACGGACGACGTCATCTTTCTCGAGGCATTCGAGCGCCTCATGCAGGTCCCGCGGCAGCTCGTCGATGCGGTATTTGCGACGCTCGCGAAAGCTCATCTCGAAAATGTTCTTGTTGACCGGATCGGGCGGTACGAGCTTGCGCTCGAGGCCGTCGAGTCCGGCGGCCAGCTGCACGGCGAGCGCCAGATACGGGTTCGCCGAGGGATCCGGCATGCGCAGCTCGCACCGCGTCCCGGTGCCGCGCTTGTCGGGAATCCGCACCAACGGCGAGCGATTGCGCATCGACCACGCCACGTTGACCGGCGCCTCGTACCCCGGCACCAGTCGTTTGTAACTATTGACGAGAGGGTTCGTGACGGGGCAAAAACCCCTCGCGTGGTCGAGTAACCCCGCGATGTAGCCCAGCGCGGCGTCCGAGAGCTCCCACCGCCCCTTGGGATCGTGGAAAGCGTTCTTCCCCTTGGCGAACAACGACTGGTGCGTGTGCATCCCGGAACCGTTCTGTCCGAAGATCGGCTTCGGCATGAACGTGGCGAGAAAGCCGTGGCGATACGCTACATCCCGCACGATGAACCGGAACGTCGCGAGGTTGTCGGCCGTCTCCAGCGCCTCGGCGTACTTGAAGTCGATTTCGTGCTGGCCCGGTGCGACCTCGTGGTGCCCCGCCTCGACCTCGAAGCCCATCGCCACCAGGTCGCGAATGATGAGCCGCCGAATCTCCTCGGCGCGATCCACCGGCGTAAGATCGAAATAGCCGCCCTGGTCGTGCGTTTCGGTGGTCGGCGCGCCCTTGGCATCGAGCTGGAAAATGAAGAACTCGGCCTCGACGCCGGCCATCATCTCGAAGCCCAGTCGTGCGGCACGGGCAATCTGGCGTTTCAGCGCCTGGCGCGTACATCCGGCGAACGAGGTGCCGTCGGGGTTGTAGATGTCGCAGATGACCCGGGCCACTTTGCCGCCCTCATCTTCGTAGGGCAGCATGCGAAACGTGTCCAGGTCGGGCTTCAACACCATGTCCGATTCCTCGATCCGCACAAACCCTTCGATCGAGCTGCCGTCGAACATGACGTCCCCATCCAGCGCCTTCTCAAACTGGCTTTCGGGAACCTCGATGTTCTTGTTGACGCCGAGGATGTCGGTGAACTGTAGGCGCAGGAAAGCGACGCCCCGCTCTGTTGCGAGGGCGAGAATGTCCCGCTTGGTGGCGCCGGTGGTTCGTTGGGTCATGAGGAGACTCGGTGGAAGGGGCGAAAGGAACGCGAGCGGGGACGGGCGGAGCGCAGGGTGCCCCCTGTCATCTCCGACCGTCCCCTCCGTCGCCGTTCAGCAGTCGTAGTACAAGAAGAACTCGTACGGATGCGGCCGCAGGGCCACGGGGTCGATCTCCTTGGCCCGCTTATAGGCGAGCCAGGTATCGATCAGATCCTGCGTGAACACTCCGCCCTCGAGCAGGAAGGCGTGATCCGCTTCCAGCGCCGCCAGGGATTCAGCGAGACTCCCTGGCGTGTTCTTGATGTGTTTGCGCTCGGCCGGCTCGAGCTCGTACAGATCCACGTCCATCGGCTTGGGCGGCTCGATCTTGTTGCGCACGCCGTCGAGACCGGCCAGGAGCAGCGCAGCGAAGGTGAGGTACGGATTGCACGCCGGGTCCGGCGCACGGAACTCGACCCGTTTGGTCTTCGGCGATTTCGAGTACATCGGGATGCGGCAGATCGCCGAGCGATTGCGCTGCGAATAGATGAGGTTGATCGGCGCCTCGTAGCCGGGCACCAGCCGCCGATAGCTGTTGGTGGTCGGCGCCCCGAACGCCAACACCGCCGCGGCGTGTTTGATCAATCCACCGATGTACCAGCGCGCCGACTCCGACAACAGGGCGTACCCCTTGGCATCAAAAAACAGGGGCGTCTTGTCGTTCCAGAGGCTCATGTGCACGTGCATGCCAGAGCCATTGTCCCCATACATCGGTTTCGGCATGAAGGTCGCGGTGTAGCCATTCTGCGCGCAGACGTTCTTGACGATGTATTTGTACATCATCACCTGGTCGGCCATACGGGTCAGCGTGGTGAACCGCATGTCGATCTCGGTCTGACCGGCGGTGCCGACCTCGTGGTGGTGCACTTCGACATCGACGCCGGCCGCGATCAGTGCCAGCATGATCTTGGAGCGCAAATCCTGCAGTTTGTCCACCGGCGGCACCGGGAAGTATCCCTCCTTGTGCCGCGGACGGTGGCCGAGGTTCGGACCGCCGTCGGCCCCGGAGTTCCAGATCCCTTCCTCGGAATCGATGTGGTAGTAGCCCTCATGCGCGTTCTGGTCGAACCGCACCGAGTTGAAGATGTAGAACTCCGCCTCGGGTCCGAAGTACGCCGTGGTGGCGATGCCGCTCTTCACGAGATAGTTCTCGGCCTTCTGCGCCACGAAGCGCGGATCGCGCGAGTAGCGTTGACCCGTCATGGGATCGACGATGTCGCAGGTGAGCGACAACGTCGGCACCTGCAGGCACGGATCGACGAACGCGCTCGCCGGATCGGGCAGCAGCAGCATGTCGCTCTCGTTGATCGCCTGGAATCCCCGGATCGATGAACCGTCGAATCCGAGGCCATCGGCGAACACGTCCTCGTTGAGCTCCCGGAGCGGCAGCGAGAAATGCTGCCACGTGCCCGGAAGATCACAGAACTTCACGTCCACGATCTGCACCCCTGCTTCCCGGGCGCGGCGGATCACCTCTGCGGGGGTGGCCTTGGTGCCACCCTTCGCATCGGCCTTGCTCGGCTCCAACGTCGCGGTCATGTGGTCGGTCCCCTCTCGATGGGTCGGCGTCTTGGCATGGCGGAAAACGATGAGAGCCCGGCGTGGGGCTCGACGCGCCGGGCTCTCATTCCTGGACTGCTTCGTTCAGGCATGGAGGAAAGTATCCGGCGCTTGCCAGGCCGTCAAGCAATTCCTGCGCCAGATGCACTGAAATGACAGTCTGAAGCAGATTGTCCATCCAATAGCGACAGGTTGCCGTAGAAATTGTGCAACATTCGCACACTTTGCGCGACACGACGTTATCCGGGGATCGCCTCGACGAATTGCAGCAGCTCTACGGCCGAAAATTCACCGAAGCGCTCAAGTATGTCCTTCTCCTGCCATTCGAGAAACACCCATCCGGTGGTCTTGTGCGTCCCGTCGCCCACGAAGTGGATTCGGCCACGGATCGCGTTTAGCTCGGCGTCGGGCTGGATCTCGAGATACACATCCCAGCGGAGCGGGCCGCGCTTCAGCTCACCCATGTGGCGCGCGTGCTCCTGGCCAGGAAAGGCGTCACTCATACGTCCCATACGCTACGCTACCGCCGCACATCCTGCCAGTTACATTGCCCCACCATGAACTGCCAGTCGTGCGACACCCCGCTTTCCGCCGGCGCCCGCTACTGTCACAAATGCGGGGCCAGTGCCGGCACCCATGCCGCCGCCGGCTGGCGCGTCGGCCTCCCGTGGGGAATCGCGGGGCTCGCTTTGGGCGCGTTGCTCGCGGTCCTGCTGATGCGTGTTGGTGGCGAAGGCGGTGCGGCGGTTTCGGCGGGGGAGGTACCGGGTGGCGGCGCCCCGTTTGGCGGGATGGCGGCACCGGACATCAGTCAGATGTCCCCGGAGGAGCGTGCCCAACGGCTGTTCGATCGGGTGATGCGCCTGGGTGAGGAAGGCAAGATGGACAGCGTACAGTTCTTCCTCCCCATGGCGATCGGCGCCTACCAACAACTGCCGGCGCTCAGTCTCGATTCCCACTTCGACATCGGCCTGTTACGCCTGGCCGGCGGCGATGCACCCGGCGCCTCCGCCGAAGCCGACGCGATCCGACGGCTGGTCCCCACGCACCTGTTCGCTTCCGTGCTTCGGGCCCGCGCGCTCCAGGCGCAGGGTAACGCAGCCGGTGCGCGCGGCGCCTATCTCGACTTCCTGAAAAACGAAACGGCAGAACGAGCCCGCCGCCGGCCGGAATACGAGGAGCACGGCCGCATTCTCGACGCGTTCCATGCCGAAGCGCTGAGCAGCACGGGACGATCCGGCCCATGAGCCGAACCACCCGAGGCGGCGGCGATCAGCCGCCCTTGAGCTGCGGCTCGACCTCCAGTTTGTAGCACTCCGGACAGATTCCGTGGCTGAATTCCGCGCGCGACTTCCGTTCGATGTATCCCTCCAACGAGCTCCACTGCTCCTGGTCGTTGCGGATGCGCTTGCAGTAGCTGCAAATCGGTAAGAGCCCTTCGAGGTTGTACATCCGCTCCCGCAAGCCGAGAATACGCTCGGCGGCGCGCAGCCGGGCCTTCAACTCGTCCGCGTCCACCGGCTTGGTAATGAAGTCGTCGATGCCCGCCTCCATCGCCGTCAGGTAACTGGCCTTTCCGCTTTTCCCGGTGAGCAAGATGAAATACGTGTAGCGGTCGGGGCGCTCCTTCCGGATCCGGCGGCACAGATCCAGTCCATCCAGCTCTGGCATCATCCAGTCCGAAACGACCACCTGGGACTCGGCGAGACGCCACGCCGCCCAGGCGTCGACACCGTTGTCGGCAACGCTCACCTGGTGGCCCGCAGCCTCGAGCGCCGCCTGCAGCACCTGGCGCGAGACCGGCTCGTCTTCCGCGATCACGATGTTCACGATTTCGCCCCTCGGTATTCGATTGGTCGTGATGTCAGACTCAGGGCTTCTGCTCCACGCCCGGCGGTCCGTGCACCGGCAGCGCAAACCAAAACGTGCTACCCCGGCCGACCTCACTCTCCACGCCGATCCGGCCGCCGTGTGCTTCCACGGCGAACTTGCAGAACGTCAGCCCCAGGCCGCTCGAGTGCTTGTTGCCCTGACTGGCGGCCTCCACCTGACCGAATTTCTCGAAAATCTTCTCGTGGTACGCGGGCGCAATGCCTTGGCCGCGGTCCGAGACCGAGACCTTGGCCTCTGTGCCGTTCCCCTGGACTAACACTACGATCTGGCTGGACGTGGGGGAGAACTTCACGGCATTGCCGACCAAGTTGGTGATCACACGGCGGATGACGCTCTGGTCCCCGATGATCCGTGCCTGCTCGGCCGAGGCCTCCACCCGCACCGTGACCCGGTGCGTGGCCCGTCCGGTGGTAGCCGCCACCTCGGTAACGAGGGCGGCGAGATCGACGTGGGACACCTCCAGCGGCATCCTGCCGGTCTCCAGGCGGCTCACGTCGAGGAGGTCGCTCACCATCTCGGTCATCTCCACCGCCACCTTGCGGGCCTCGTCGATTGACTGAGTCATCTCCGGCTCGAGTTTTCCCTCGCCGTCCATCTTCATGAGGTCGAGGTACGCGCGGATGCCCGCGAGCGGCGAGCGGAGGTCGTGCACGATCATATGGACGAGACTGTCCCGCAGCAGCTCAAGCTTCTCGAGTCGCCGGTATTGCACTTCAATCTCCGCGTACAACTGGTGCATGCGAATCGCGTTGCGGACGCGAAGGCTCAAGTCACTCTTGTCGATCGGTTTGGTGATGTAGTCGTTCGCCCCCGCGCCGATCCCGAGCAGCCGTTGGTCTCGCTGGTTCATGGCGGTCACCAGCAGGACGGGGATCGTGGCAGTGGCAGGGTCCGCCTTGAGGCGGCGACACACTTCGAAGCCATCGATCCCCGGCATCCCGACGTCCAGCAGGACGACATCCGGCGCCGCGTCCGCCACACGCTCCAGCGCTTCGATGCCGTCGACGGCTTCGGCCACCTCGTGCCCCTGCGACTCGAGGAGATCCCGCAGCAGCAGTCGGTTGGCCTCCTGATCGTCCACGATCAGGACGCGACCGGTGATCAGCTCACGCCGGCGGACTGCGGGCTCGCTCACGACTTCGCTCCTTGCGCCAGCATGCGCGCGACCATCCCTGGGAAGGCGCGCGTATCGATCGGCTTCGTGACGTACGCGTCGAACCCGGCGGCTCGCGCCGCCTCCTCATCGCCTTTCATCGCCTGGGCCGTCATCGCGACCGCCGGGATGTGGCGGGTGGCGGCATCGCGTTTCAGCAATCGGACGGCAGACAGGCCGTCCATCCCGGGCAGCCGCACGTCCAGCAGGATGAGATCCGGAGCCTCCGTCCGGGCGAGCCGCAGGCCCTCTTCGGCCGTTCGGGCTTGGAGCACCGTGTGGCCGGCCCCGGTGAGCAGCTCACTGGCCAGCTCCAGGTTGAGGGCGTTGTCTTCGACGACCAGGATCTTCCCTGATTTCATGCTCATCCGCTCCTGCCGACCGGCGGTGCCGGAAGTGTCGGTGCGTAGTCCGGCCGGAGCGCCCGCTCGAGCACCTCGATCAACCCGGCGCGGTCCACCGGCTTCACGAGCCATGCCAGAGCCCCGAGCTGGAGCCCGACGTCGCGACGCTCCGTGACCGAAACGACGACGACCGGAATATCACGGGTCGCGGGGAGCGATTTGAGCAACGCCAGTACCTCCAGGCCGTCGCGGTCCGGGAGCAGTGTATCCAAAGTGATCGCGGATGGCCGGAGTTCCTGCGCCATGCGGACGGCCTGTTCGCCCGTGTATGCCCGCGCCACGGCATACCCACTGTCGGCGAGGTGGTGCCAGAGCAGCTCACTGGCGTGCGGATCGTCTTCGACCACCAACACCAGCGGCCCGAGCCGGGGCCGCTCACCGCTGTCGTTCTCGCGTGGGGCCGCCTGATCGTGTGGTCGCCCCGCGACGGGGAGCTGGAACGTCACTGCCGTTCCTTTGCCCACCTCGCTCTCGAGCCAGATCTTCCCGCCGTGCAGTTCTACCAATCGGCGGGCAAGCGCCAATCCCACCCCGTTGCCCTGGAACGTCTCGAAGAGACCTGCCTGGTGTTCGCGCGGAATGCCGCGCCCCGTATCCACCACCTGGATCTCGACCCATTCCCCCGGTTCCGGGTTCGTCGCCGGCGCGGCAACGCGGGCCGTCACCATCACGCGGCCGCCTTCCGGCGTGAACCGGATCGCGTTGCTGAGCAGGTTGAACAGGGCCTGCTTGATTTTGGGTTGGTCGAGGGACACCGCGGGGACGCTCTCGGCCGATTCGAACGTGAGCTCGAGCCTCTTTTTTTCAGCCAACCGCCGCACCAACATGTCCACGTCGTGCAAGATGACGCCCACATCCGACAAACTGAGCTGCAGCGACAGACTCGCCGCTTCGACCTTGGTCAGGTCGAGCACATTGTCGATCAACTCAAGGAGATGGCGTCCACTCACGAGAATGTTGTGCACATACCGCTGCTGGCGCTCGCCCAGCGGCCCTCCGGTCTGTTCCTCCAGAAGCTGCGAGAATCCGATGATCGCGTTCAGCGGGGTCCGCAGCTCATGGCTCATGGTGGCGAGAAACGCGGACTTGGCGTGGTCGGCGGCCTCCGCGGCCTGCTTGGCCCGGCGCAGTTCTTCTTCCACGCTGCGGCGCTCGGTGACGTCGACCTGGGCGATGACCACGCTGCTTCCCCCGGCCTCCAAGGCCGTGGCCGAAAGCAGGAACCACCGGGGCGGAGCCGAGTGGTCCCACCGATATTCCAGTCGGAATTCGCGCCGTCGACCTTGGAGCACGGCGCGCACCCCCGCCAGGACCTCAGGCGCCTCCGCCGCACCGCGGTACAGATCCAGATAGTTCAGCTTGCGCGCCGCTCCCGGCGCGACGACCGTCCAGCCCCGCGCGCGCGCCGCACGGCTCCAGGCATCGTTCGCCGCGACGATCGTGCCGTCGCGATCGAGCACCGCGATCTCCGCCGGCAACGACGGCACGTCCACCTGCTCGAGCTCAGGGCTGCCCATCGAGCCCGTCCTTCCACCCAGGCGTGCACACCCGCGCCAGCTCGCTCAGCAACTCCGCCGGACCCTCCTTCGGCACGACCGCGAGCACGCTGTCCTGCAGCTGCGCGCGATCCGCCAACGTCAGCTCCTTGGCCGTGAAGATCAGGATCGGGATGTTTCGGCCGATCGGGTGATCTCGCAGCCGACGCACCACCTCGAAGCCGTTCAGCCCCGGCATGATGAGGTCGAGCACAATGGCATCGGGACGCTGCGTCAACGCGGCCGTGATCCCCTGATGCCCGTCAAACGCAGACGTCACGCGGAACCCCTGCGACGTGAGCAGGTCGGTCACGAGCTCGATCGCTGCCGGATCGTCGTCCACCGCCAGCACGGTTGGTGTGCTGCCGGCAGGCAGGACGCCCACGGCCCGGCGGACCGCCTTGACGAAGCCGTCGCGTTGCACGGGCTTCACGAACCATTCCACGGCTCCCAGGCTCAGACCCAGCTCG
The DNA here is from genome assembly GCA_964596925.1 of uncultured Gemmatimonadaceae bacterium. Taxonomy (GTDB): domain Bacteria; phylum Gemmatimonadota; class Gemmatimonadetes; order Gemmatimonadales; family GWC2-71-9; genus DASTHG01. The sequence continues at coordinate 25,146 of CAZQWQ010000046.1, forward strand.
CGGTGTTCGGTGATCGAGACGACCACCACTGGAATGTCCTTGGTCTCCGGTGACGCTTTGAGCTGCGCCAGGATGGCGAGGCCGTCTTCGCCGGGCAGGAGGATGTCGAGGGTGATGGCATCGGGCTTGAGGCTCCGGGCCAGGGCCAGCGCTTGGGCCCCGGTCGACGCGTGCGCGACCCGATACCCCGCCTCTGAGAGATAGTGGCCCAGCAGGTCGCCGGCGTGCTGGTCGTCCTCCACCACCAGCACGAGCGCGCCCGCGTTGCGCTGCACCACCGCTTCACGAGGGGCCGCGGTCAGTTGTGGCGTGACGCGGGTCCGCACCCGGAGCGGCAACACGAACCGGAACGTCGTCCCACGTCCGAACTCGCTTTCGACCCAGATACGGCCGCCATGCAACTCGACCAGCTTCTTGGTGAGCGCCAGCCCCAATCCGGTACCCTGCTGTTCCCGTACATAGGCGCTGTCGAGCTGCTCGAACTCTCGGAAGATGCGCCTCTGATCCTCGGGCTTGATCCCGATGCCGGTGTCGACGACCGCGATTTCGATTCCCGATGGGGTATCTTGCGGACGGCCGGCGGTGATGCGGATGCGGCCTCCCTCCGGGGTGAATTTGATGGCGTTGCTCAGGAGGTTGTACATGATCTGCTTGAGTTTCGCCTGATCGAGCAGCACCGGCGGGAGTCCTGGTTCGACGTCGATGTCGACTTTGAGGCGCTTCTGGTCGGCAAGCGCTCCCATGAGCGTCCGCGTCTCGGCCAGCACGTCCGCCACGTCGAATTCCGCGGGGGTGAGATCCATGCGGCCGGCTTCGACTTTGGAAAGATCGAGAATGTCGTTGATGAGCTGGAGCAGCTGGCGGCCGCTGGTGAGCACATTGGTCACGTACCGGTGCTGCTTCTCGTTGAGGGGCCCGAAGGTCTGATCCCCCAGCATTTCCGAGAAGCCGATGATCGAGTTGAGCGGCGTGCGGAGCTCGTGGCTCATTTTGGCCAGGAACTCGGATTTCGCCTCGCTCGCGGCCTCGGCGGCCTCCCGCGCTTGCCGCAGCTCCTCCTCCGACCGCACGTCGTCCGTGATGTCGAAGAGCGCTCCGACGATCTGTACGGGCGCCCCCATGGCGTCTCGCAACACCTGCTGCTCGACCCGAATCCACCCGTACTGGTCGTTCTTGAAGCGAAACCGGAGGTCCCGGCTGGACCGATCTTGCTGGAGCAGCGCCCGGGTTTCCCCCAACAACCGCGCGCGCTCATCGGGGTGGAATTGCTCCTCCCACCAACCCGGTCGGAGGGCTTGCGATACGTCGTGACCCGTCAACCGCGTGAAGTTCTCGCTCATCCACGTGGGCGTGATGGTCTCGCCGGCGACGTCTGCCACGAAGATCACCGTCGTGCTGAAGGCGAGCACCTGTTTCAGCCGCGCTTCGGCGGACCGCAGCGCGTCCGCGGCCTGCCGCTGCTCGGTGACGTCTTCGGAGACCCCGAGCAGGAATTGCGGCCGTCCGCCCAGATCCAGTACGGGGACCTTCTTCGTGTGGAGGATCCTGGTTCCCTTATGGCGCGTGTGGATCGGCTCCTCGGGGATATCCAAAACCGTGCCGCGCGCTAGGACCTCGCGGTCATTCTCGATGAAAAACCGGGCTTCAGGCTCGGGGAAAAAATCGAAATCGGTTTTGCCGATGAGCTCATCCCGTGCGTAGCCCAGCAACTCTTCGCCCGCCCGGTTGAGCCGCACGAAGCGGAGGTGCGCCGCGTCCTTGATGAAGACCATGTGCGGGATCTGCTCGATGATCGAATCCAGGAAAGTGCGCGAACGCCGGACTTCTTCTTCCACTCGCCGACGTTCCGTGACGTCGCGGTTGATGACCACCCCGGACACGAGTACGACCGCGACCGCCAACAGGATACCCGCGATGATCGTGAGCCGCGCGACGGTCCCGGCGTTGCGCACCCGGTCATCCGATCGCTCAGTGCGCGCGGCCTCCGTCGCATCCATCCCCTCCAGGATGCGGCGCACGCGGTCCATGACCTGACGTCCGCCATCGCTGGTCACGATCGGCAGCACAGCGTCGAGACCACGCTGGCGACGCACCTCGATGGTCTGGTTGAGCTCGGCGAGCTTCTCCAGGACCAGCGTATCGAGCGTCGCCAGCCGACCCTGCAGCTCAGCGTCCGGCCCGGCGACTTGCCGGAGCGCCGCGACATCTCTCGCGAGCGAGGATACGCCCCGGACGTAGGGGGCGAGGTAGGGTTCCTGGCCGGTGAGGAGATACCCTCGCTGTCCGGTCTCGGCGTCTTGTAGGTGCATCTGCACGTCGTTCAGCAGGGCACGAACTTCGTAGCTGTGTCGCCGCTCGTCCGCCGCCGCGAGGAAGCCGGAGACGCTCCACCAGCACACGCCACCGATCAGCAGGAGAAGGAAGAGTGCCGCCCCGAACGTGGCGTTCACGTTGCGGCGTAGGGATTCCGTCATCGGGTCCCCGCCCACCCAGTCGCGCGCATCCCCGTTTCGCCCCCTGGACTCTCGTCCTCGCCGGTAGCCATCATTGTCAACGACAGCCCACCGGGCAAGACTCTGCTGCGTTTTTGCGACTCGGGGAGACTCACCTGCGATGGATCCTCGGGTGTAGCGTGTCAGTATTAGTCTGACGGTCCGCTCGTGGGCAGTGAGACCTAACGTTCACCGCTCCCCGGTCGTAGAATTGGACTTGTTCTGGCCCAGGACAGATGAAGGGGGGCGTCCATGACCGTATCAGGGTTGGCGTCGGTGCTCGTCGTCGACGATGAGGAGCCGATCCGTAGCGCCCTCAAGCGGTACCTCACCAAACAGCAATTCGAAGTGTTCACCGCCGCATCCGGAGAGGACGCGTTGGTGCAGCTCGGCCAGCACGAGGACATCGCGTTGATGTTGTGCGATATCCGGATGGCCGGGATGAGCGGCGTGGACATCGTTCCCAAGGCACTCGAGATCTCGCCCGACCTATCCATCCTGATGCTCAGTGCCGTCAACGACGCCACGACGGCGGCGCTGTGCATGCAGCGGGGCGCTATGGATTACCTCACGAAGCCAATCGAGCTGATGGAGCTCGGACGGACCATCCAGCGGGCCCTCAAGCGGCGCGAAGGTCATATCGGCAGACGCCAGCTGGACCAGCATATCAAGGAGGAAGTCGCCAAGCGAACGGCCGAGTTCCAGCGGGAGCGAACGCGCCTGGAGCGCGTATCCGTCGCCACGTTGGAGGTGCTCATCAACGCGCTCGAAGCGAAGGATCCGTACCTCCGCGGGCACTCGGCGCGCGTGGCGGATTTGTCGGCCACCATCGCCGCCCACCTGGGCCTCCCCGATGATGAGATCGACCAGGTCCGACTGGCCGGCCGCCTGCACGACATCGGCAAGATCGGGACGCGGGAGGACGTGATGAACAAGCAGGGCCCGCTGACCCCGGAGGAGTACGATCACATCAAGCAACACGTCGTGATCGGATCGCAGATCCTCGCCCCGCTCGACCATCTGGGTCCGGTGATCGACACCGTTCGCAGCCATCACGAGCGATGGGATGGCACGGGGTACCCCGACGGTCGCCGCGGCGAGGAGATCCCGTTGATGGGCCGGATCGTCGGTGCGGCGGAAGTGTGGGATGCCCTCAGCACTTCGCGACCCTATCAAGAGAAGCTGACCGCGGAGCAGGCGCTCCGACGGTTGAGCGAGTTGGTCGGGACCGTACTCGACCCCAAAGTGTTCGCGGCGCTGTCGGAAGTCGTCAACCGACGTCGGTCGCTCGTGTTCCTCACCGATGGCAAGGAAGGCCCCCACGAGATGCGGGAGTGGGGCATGGAAAGTGCCCCGTAAGGGGGGCCCCTTCGCCTTCACAAGCACGAGGGCATGGGGATATGTTTGGGTTGGGGGGGGGCGGTCCGATGGCACACAAACGGCGGAGCCTACGATATGGCTGAAGCGAGCCCGACGCTGAGCGGGTTGCTCCATGTGGTTTTTCTCGAGCGCGCCGGCAGTACGCCCGACGCCTCATCAAGCGACCATCTCGGAGAAGCGGCCTTCATCGTGCTCCGGCTCGTGGATCTGCTGGCGACCGATCGGGGTGCCCCGTCCCGGGACCAGGTCTTCCGGTTTCAAGCGGCCGCCACGGCTCGGTTTTGCCGAGAAGAGGTGGAGCCCGGCGTGGAAACCGACTATCTGATCGAGCTCGTGCGCAGCACGAGCGCTGCCCACCAACGACGCGACGTGGGCCTTGCGGCGCCGGCGATGCTGGCGTATGCGGCCTACCTCGAGAACGCGGCGAGATACGAGGAAGCACTGGACGTCGTGCAGACCCTCGAGCGAGCCGCCGGCTCCCGCGTGCCGGTGGATCAGGCCGTCGCCGCGGCGCTCCAGTTGGGTCGGGTCAACCGGAAGATCGCCCGCTTCGATGATGCCGACGCCGCCTACGAACGCGCCGCGTCGTTGGCGGCGGTCGCGGGCGACCGGCACGCGGAGCTATTGAGCCGGCTGGGTCGCGCGAACGTGTGCTGGGGCCGGGGCAACCTCGCCGCAGCCGAGCGGTGGAATCGGGAAGTCCTGACGGACGCCCGCGCAGCCGGTGAGCGGGACGCAGAGGCACGGGCCGAGCACGGCCTCGGCACGGTGTTGGGTGCGCGCGGCCAGCCGCTGGACGCCCTGCCGCACTTCTGGCGCGCCTTCGAGTTGTACCAGGACGAGTCGCTGTCGCTGCTCGCGCTCCACGATCTGGGATTCGACCTGGCCCGGCTCGGGGCTATCGAGGACGCTGAACGGGCGCTGCGTCACGTGGTCCAGGCGACGCATGACCAAAGCGCGCGGCAAAACGCGATGATCGAGCTACTGCACTGTGCCTCGTACCGCCGCGATCGCGTCGGGTTCACGCGCTGGCGGACCCAGTGCGAAACCGAGGTGCCGCGGATGGCGCCGAATATCCTCACGGACTACCATCTGAAGCTGGGGATCGGTCTCGCCAGATTCGGGCGATTCGAGCGAGCAGTCTCCGAGATGGAGCAAGCGCTCGAAACAGCCCGCGCTCACGGGCTCCACGAATTCGAGTTCCGGATCGATCGCATTCGCACGGGGCTCCCGGAGGTTGAAGCGCTCATGTGCGCTGGGCACGAACCGGACGCGGCGCCCGCTGCCCAGGGGGCGGTCCTCAAAGAGGTGTCCGCCGCCCTGGCCACGCTTGGGGGTTGAGCGCAGGCTATAGACAGGTCCCGTTGCTGTTTCTGTCGCACACCTGGGCGCGGATCTCCGAAGGGGGTTCCGGTGCCATAGAATCGGCGCAGGCGGCGGTCAGGCCAACGAGAACGAGGACGAGAACCAGGAACGAGGGTGTGCGGCGCGACATACTGGCCTCCGGGAATGAGAGTAGACGACGGAACTACGGGGAATAAGATCAAGGGTTTTTAGGGCAATTTTAGGGCGTTATTGCGACAGGATAGAACGTTCTCGCGACAGCCATGCTCGTCCTAGCAGCGGTTCCCGATACCCAGATCCAGCGACTGCGCCGCGCCGCGGCGGGCCGGTTCAGCTTCGTGCCAGCCCGGCGGTGGGGCGATGTCGTCGACCTCATCTGCCGCCAGCCTATCGAGTTAGCGGTCGTGGACCCGTTCCTGTCGGGCGAGCCCAGCAGCCAGGAGATCGAGCGACTGCTGCTCCTGTTCCCATCCCTGCCGGTGCTGCTCTATACGATGTTCACGCCGGCCCTGGCGCCGGTGCTGCTGTCGCTCGGACGGCAGGGCGTGCGAGAAGTGGTTTTCTGCCGGCTCGACGACCATCCGGACGCGCTCCGAGCAGCCCTCGAGCGCGCCCAGGCACGCGCCTGCTCGCAACGTCTCCTAGATGAGATAGCGACGGCATTCGCGCCGTTGCGATCCGAGATCCGCTGGGTTCTCGAAGCGGCCCTCCGCGCGCCCGAAGGGGTGCAGACCGTGGAGCAGCTCGCCGCCTCGGCCGGGGTGGGGCGGCGGACCTGCGAGCGCTGGTTCATGCGCGCCTCGATGCCGAGCCCGCGTCATTTTCTCGCCGCCGCGCGAATCCTCTACGTGCACCGCCTGCTCCAAGATCCGGGGTTCACCGTGGAAGATGTCGCCAAGCGTCTCGGGTACTCACAGGTTCGGACGCTGCAGCAGCATGCACGGTTGTACCTGGGGTTGACGGCCGGAGAGATGCGGCTGTCCCTCACGCCCGACGCGGCGCTCCAGCTCGTCGTCAAGCGGTTTCTCACGCTGCCGCACACGACGTTCGAGGCGGAGGTGTCGTGACCGCCGCCGTCGCCGCTGTGTGAGCGGCCCCGCCTCGCGACTCATCCACGTCTCCCACAGCCCGGACGCGGACGACGCGTTCATGTTCTGGGCTCTGGCAACGGGAAAAATCGACACCGCAGACCGACGCTACGTCCACGAGCTCGGCGATATCGAGTCGCTGAACCGGCGGGCGCTGGCGGGGGAGCTCGAGGTGACGGCGGTGTCGCTGCACGCCTATGCATACCTCTCCGAGCGCTACGCCCTGCTCGCACACGGCGCCAGCATCGGCGACCGCTACGGCCCCCGATTGGTCGCCCGGACGCCCGCTCCCACCGATCTCCGCCACGCCCTTGCCGGCCGCACTGTGGCCGTGCCCGGCGAGCTCACCACGGCCTATCTCGCCCTCAAGCTGTACCAGCCCGACATCCGGCACGTCGTCGTGCCGTTCGACCAGATCGAGGACTACGTGGCGGCCGGACACGCCGAGGCCGGGCTGCTGATCCACGAGGGGCAACTCACCTTCGCGGATCGTGGGCTGCGCCTCTGGGTCGACCTGGGGGAGTGGTGGGACTCGGAAACCGGCCTTCCGCTGCCCCTGGGGGGCAACGTGGCGCGGCGCGACCTGGGCGCGGCGCTGCTCGTAGCGATCGCCCGAGACCTGAAGGCGAGCATCGAGTACGGCTTGGCGCACCGGGTAGAGGCCCTCGCCCACGCGCAAGCGTTCAGCCGTGGCCTCGATCCCTCCCGCACCGACCGTTTCGTCGGCATGTACGTCAACGATTTCACGGTCGACTTCGGTGAGCGCGGGCGCCGCGCCGTCCGGGAGCTGCTCGCACGCGGCGCTCGTGCCGGGCTATTGCCGCCACCGATAGCGTTGGAGTTCGTCGCCGCGTAATTTGTCAGGCCTTCAACAGGGCCTGGTCGCGCGTGGTGGAGAGCAGCACTCCCGTCGCCGTGCTGGTGGTGGACGACGAAGAGCCGATTCGCAACGCCCTCAAGCGGTTTCTGACCGGGGAACACTTCACCGTGCATACGGCCGGCTCCGGCCCCGACGCCCTCGGGTTGCTGCGCCAGCACGACATTGGGCTGATGCTGTGTGACATCCGCATGCCGGGCATGAGCGGCGTGGACCTTGTGCCGCAGGCACTGGAGGTCGCTCCCGATCTCGCCATCGTGATGCTCTCGGCCGTCAACGACGCCACCACCGCCGCGCTGTGCATGCAACGCGGCGCGTTGGACTATCTCACCAAGCCCTTGGAGCTCGCTGACCTGGGGCGCGCCGTCCAACAGGCGCTGCGACGCCGGGCCAGCCAGGTCGAGAGTCGGCAGCTGGACGTGCACCTGAAGGAGGAATTCGCCGACAAGGCCGCCGACTGGGCGCGCGAGCGCGCTGAGGTGCATCGGGTCACTGTGGCGACCCTCGAGGCCCTAGTAAACGCGATGGAGGCGCGGGACCCGTATCTCCGCGGTCACTCCGCCAGGGTGGCTGATCTCTCTGCGACGATCGCCGCACAGCTCGGCTTGTCGGACGACGAGATCGAGCAGGTACGGCTCGCCGGCCGGCTGCACGACATCGGCAAGATTGGCACGCGTGAAGGGGTCATGAACAAGCAGGGTCCGCTCACGCCGGATGAATACGACCACGTGAAGCAGCACGTGATCATCGGGTCACAGATTCTCGCCCCACTCAAGCATCTAGGCCCCGTGCTCGGCGCCGTGCGAAGTCACCACGAGCGCTGGGATGGCGCCGGCTACCCCGACGGGTTGCGCGGTGAGGAAATACCGATCTCCGCCCGCATTATCGGGGCCGCCGAGGTTTACGATGCGCTGAGCACGACCCGACCCTACCAGAACAAGCTGCCCACCGATCAGGCGGTGCGACGGATGGGAGAGCTCATCGAGACCGTGCTCGACCCCAAGGTCTTCACCGCGTTGGCGGAGGTGGTGACCCGGCGGCGATCGCTGGTGTTCTTGGAAGGCGGCGACAGTCCGTAGAAAAACCAAACCCGGGGGCTTGCGCACCCCGGGCTGGTGGGTCGGGCGAAGTGGCCGTCACACTTCCACCGCGACCGCTTCCTTCTATGTTCTCAGACGCCGATCTAACGCTCGCGTCTGCTGGATTGTTTCAACTGCCCCCGCCCCGCTCTCCTGCCCCCGTTCTGCGTTCACATCCTTAGATGCCCATCCCCCTGGAACGGTTGCAGCACCCCCCGGGTCAGCGGCGCTTCACCCGCCCCAGCCGCGAGGTGGTAATCGTTGCAAACTGAGACCCGCGGCGCAGCACGACCGTAGTGTTCGCCGGCCCCCACCCGATGCCGATGGGCCCGAACGTGAGGTTTGGGTTGGACACGCTCAGGGCGACCCCTGACTGCGCTGGTCCCGGCCAGCGGGCATACGGCTCCCATCCAGCGAGGCCCTCCCGATCGACCCGCAGCGAGTCAGACGCGATGTGCAGTCGCGCGCGCGTCCCCTGCATCACGGCCGCGGCGCGAGCGACGGCGATCGCTGTGGTGACGTCACGCGCCGCCCCGTCGGTGGCGATCCAGTCGAACGCCGGGCCGAGACGTGGTACGACCAGCGCCGCGAGCAGCCCCGCCAAGGCGATGACTGCCACCATTTCTGCCAGCGTGAATCCTCTGCGCACGGTTACCACGATGCATCGGAGTCGACTGTCCGGTGTCACCGGAATCACGCGCCCGTGGGCGAAAAACCGCGTGCCGACACGCCTCCCGGCGCGGGCTAACCCCAGAGCGCTGGACGCGCTATGTTGGTGCCCTTGCTTTCGTCCGGGCCTACGTGATGACCGCCGCACCGCAGCGCGATCCCCTCCATACCCTGCGAGAGTACCGCAATCTCGCGCCGTGGAACCTGCACGACCTGTCCGTGCTGGTCGGCGCCCTGCTACAAGCATCGGCGGTCACACCGATCAACGCGGCGGCCCGCGCCACGCCCAGCCAGCGCACGATCCGCTTCTATGTGGCCCGGGGGCTCGTGTCCCCCCCTGAAGGCCGCGGCACCGCCGCGACCTACACTTACCGGCACTTCCTCCAACTCCTGTGCATCAAGCTGCGGCAAATGGAGGGCACCACGCTCGCGGCGATCACGCGCGAAATGCAGGACCAGACGGGCGACGTGTTGGAGCGACGCGCGGCGCAGCAGCTGGGCCCCGCCATGCCACCGCCCGATCGGCTGACCCTGCGGGGCACGCAAGGGCTGCCCCGCGGGCGATCGGGGCGCGCGATCAGCTCCTGGCTGACCCGCGACGTGGAGCGCGAACCCGGCATGCCCACCAGCTGGCGGCGCATCCCGGTGGCGCGAGGGGTGGAGCTCCACCTCGACACCGACCACCCGCTCGCCCGTCTCGGCCCCGAGGAAGCGGGGGTGGCGGAAGTCGTGCGGCAGGCGCTGGCGAAACTGCTGCCACAGTGGCCCGCGTAGTATCCCCGCCGGCGCGCCCCGCCGGCTGTCTCTTCATCTAGGGAGTGACCATGGGCGGTTCGTTGATTCTCCTGATTGTCCTGGCGGTCGTGGTCCTGTACGGGATCAGCGCGTACAACGGGCTGATCAACCTGAAGAACCAGACCCTCAATGCGTTCAAGCAAATTGACGTGCAGCTCAAGCGGCGACACGACCTGATCCCGAATCTGGTGAGCGCCGTCAAAGGAGCCATGGATTTCGAGCGACAGACCCTCGAGGCCGTGATCCAGGCCCGCAACCAGGCGGTTGCCGCCGGCGCGAACGCGGGGCCCGGGGCCATGAAGCAGGTGGCGGCGGCCGAAAACCAGCTGTCGGCCGCGCTGTCGCGGTTCAACGTGGTGGTGGAACAGTACCCGCAGCTCAAAGCGACCGGCAACGTGATGCAGCTGCAGGAGGAGCTCACGTCGACCGAAAACCGGATCGGTTTCTCGCGCCAGGCCTACAACGACACGGCGACGCAGTACAACACCAAGCAGCAGCAGTTCCCGACCAACCTGTTTGCCGGGCTCGCGAAGGCCACGCCCGCCGAGTTGTGGGAGATCACCGACGAAGCGGAGCGGGCCGTGCCGCAGGTGGATCTCTCGATGAAGCCCAAGGCGTGACGGACGAAGCGGGACTCAATCTTTTTCAGCAACAAGAAGCCAATCGCCGGCGCACTATTTGGCTGGTGATTGGCTTCGTGCTGTTCTTCGCCTGGCTCGGGTTCGGCGGCGACCTCATCTACTACCTGGGAACGAAGGGCGCCGAGCCCGACGCGTATCGCCACACCTTCCCCTGGTTTGGCCTGTTGCTCACCGGGATCGGCGCCGGGATCGCGCGGTATGGCTTCTCGACCGGGCCCACCAAGGTGCTCTGGGCCACCGGCGCGACGGAGATCCTCGAGCCCACAACTGACAAGGAGCGGCAGCTGGTGAACGTCGTGGAGGAGATGGCGATCGCCGCCGGGCTCCCCCGCCCGCGTATCTGGATCGTGCCGGATGCCGACCCCAACGCATTCGCGACCGGGCTCGATGCGACGCACGCGCACATCGCCGTCACGCACGGGCTGCTCGATCTCTGCAGCCGCGACGAGCTGCAGGCGGTGATCGCCCACGAGCTGGGCCACGTGAAGAACCTCGATGTGCGTCTGATGACGACGCTCGCCGCGCTGGTCGGCGCCGTCGCCCTGATGCACGACGGAACCAGTCGCCTGTTGGGCCGCGGCCTTCGGCTGGGCGGCGGGAGAAGCGGGGGGGGCGGTTCGCGCGGCGGCAAGAAGGGTGGGCTCGGTCAGCTCGCCATCATCCTGCTCGTCCTCTGGATCCTCTCGTGGATCCTGGCGCCGCTGATCACGAGGCTCCTGGCAATGGCTGTGAGCCGCAAGCGGGAATACCTCGCCGACGCCATGGGCGCCCAGTTCACTCGCAATCCGATGGCCCTGGCGACGGCACTCCAGAAGATCGAGGGTGCCGAGTCGCCAACGAGCTCCATCAAACAGGGCGCCGCCCATCTGTGCATCGCCGATCCCCTGGGCCGCCGCACGAACCTGCGCGAGGGTCGTCTTTCCAACTTCTTCGGCACCCATCCCCCGATGGCGGCCCGGATCGCGCGCCTCAAGGGCATGGCCTATCAGCGGCTGAAAACCGAGGAGGGGTGGTCGCCCGCGACTGGCTGATCGCCGGCCTGCTCGTCGTCACGATCGGAAGCGGGGCGCTGTACCTCGCGCGCCACCAGCTGCGCCGGGCGGCGTTGCGCGCTGTCTACCAGTTCCGCACTCGCCTCGCCCGCTACCAGCTGCAGCAGCACCGGCTCGCCAAGGAGGTGTTGAACCGTGATGAGACCGTGGCGGCGGCCGTGCGCGCGCATGCCGCGGAGCACCAGGTCCCCGAGGGGCGCGTCTGGCGGCGCGTGAACGGATACATCGGCGAGATTGTACCGCACTTCAACGTCCTGTCGTACTACAAGCTCGGTTACAACCTGGCCAGGATCGTGCTCAACCTGCTTTACAAGGTGAGCGTCGATTACCAGGACGAGTCCGCCCTGAAGCGGCTCCCCCGGCGCGACGTCGTGATCTACCTCATGAACCACCGCTCCAACGTCGACTACATCGTGGTCGCCTACGTCCTCGCCTACGGGGTCCAGGTGAGTTACGCGGTGGGCGAGTGGGCGCGGGTGTGGCCGCTGGAATACGTCTTCAAGTCGTTCGGCTCGTATTTCATCAGACGAAGGTTCAGGGAGCCTCTGTACCACGCCGTGCTGGAGCGGTACGTGCAGCTGATCACCAGGAACAGCGTCACCCAGGGGCTTTTTCCGGAAGGCCGGCTGAGCAGGGACGGCCGGCTCGGGCCACCCAAGCTGGGGCTGCTCGACTACATCTGTCGCACCGTGCTCGACCCTGAGTTCACCCGGGACATCTGGTTCGTGCCGGTGGGCATGAATTTCGACCGGGTGCTCGAGGACCGCACGCTCATCCGCGAGCTGATCGACGAGCGTGACCGGCCCGGCCGGCTCACCCAGCTTGGCGTCGTGCTGAGCTACGTCACGGGCAACGTGGTCCGCCTGCTCACGGGGCGGCTCAAACGCTACGGCCGCGCCGCCGTCACGTTCGGCACGCCCCTCTCGTTGCGACACTGGCTCACGAGCGTCCCCGCCGACATGCTGACCTGGCCCAAGGAATCGCGCCTCCCCCAACTCGAAAAACTCGCCAAGGAAATGCTGGAACGGATCGGGGCCATCATCCCGGTGACGCCGGTGCCGCTCGCCGCCGCGGCCCTGTTGTCATTCGAGCAGACGGTCGTCGGCCGGGACGCGTTACTCGAGCGCATGGATGAGCTCCGCGACCGCCTGCGAGACGTGAACGCCAAGGTCGTCCGCGGGGGCGCGCGCATCGAGGACGTCTGGGACCGGGCGTGGCGCATGCTGCGGTTGCGGCGTTTGGTGGTCCAGGATGGCGCAAGTCTCGTCATCCTGCCGCGCGGGCGACCACTGCTCGAATACTATGCCAACTCGATCGCCCACCTGGTGGCGATCCGCGGCCCGCGCCTGCCGTTTCACAAGGAGCATGACCGCCAAACCGACCTCCCAAAGCTGCGCACCCCGCCCCCGGCCACGCATGCGTAGCGACGAGCGCGCCGCACGCCACGCTCCGGACACGTATATTCCCCGTCCCGTGAGCCGCATCCTCGACCTCCCTTCCTTCCCGGAATGACCGCCGGGCAGCCCGCTCCGAACGGCAAGTATCTGGCGACGCTGTCCATCGCGGCGCTGGGGGTCGTGTACGGCGACATCGGAACCAGCCCGCTGTACGCGCTACGCACGGCGTTCCACGGCGCCCACGCGATAGCCCTGACACCCACAAGCGTGCTAGGCGTTCTGTCGCTGATCCTGTGGGCGCTGGTGGTGATCATCTCGGTGAAGTACGTCGTGTTTGTGATGAGCGCCGACAACAAGGGCGAGGGCGGCATACTGGCCCTGATGGCGTTGGTCCAGCGCGGCCGCATGGCCCGCGGGCTGAACCCGCTCCGCATCATCATCCTGCTCGGCATCTTCGGGGCGGCGTTGATGTATGGCGACAGTGTGATCACACCGGCCATCTCCGTGTTGAGCGCCGTTGAGGGCCTGCAGATCGCCACGCCAGCCTTGGCTCACTGGGTCATCCCCCTCACGCTCCTGATCCTGTTCGCTCTGTTTCTGTTTCAGAGCCGCGGGACACGAAGTGTCGGCACCGTGTTCGGGCCGGTGATGGTCCTGTGGTTCCTCACGCTGGGCGTCCTCGGCGCCGCCCACATCGTCGCTCGGCCCGAGGTCCTTGCGGCGGTCAGCCCGCACTACGGCATCCGCTTCGTGTTCGAGAATGGCCGCGCCGGGTTCTTGGTGCTCGGCGCGGTATTCCTCGCTGTGACCGGCGGGGAGGCGCTGTACGCAGACATGGGACACTTCGGGGTCCGGCCCATCCGGATCGCGTGGTACACGCTCGTTCTACCCGGCCTGCTGCTCAATTATTTCGGGCAAGGGGCCCTGTTGCTCGGCAACCCGGCGGCGGCCGCCAACCCGTTCTACTACCTGGCCCCGGACTGGGCGCTCTATCCGCTCATCATCCTTGCTTCGGCAGCGGCGGTCATCGCATCGCAGGCCGTGATCTCGGGCGCGTTCTCGCTCACGCGGCAGGCAGTCCAGCTTGGGTACTGCCCCCGGATGCAAGTCGAGCATACTTCATCCTTGGAGATCGGGCAGATCTACATCCCCACCGTCAATTGGGCACTCTGCCTCGTCACCTTTGCGCTGGTGCTCGGGTTTCAGAATTCGACCAACATGGCCGCGGCCTACGGCGTGGCCGTTTCGAGCGAGATGGTCATCACCAGCCTCCTCTTCTATATCCTCGCACGTGAGGTCTGGGGCTGGAGTCTGGCCCGGGCGGGACTCCTCGTCGCGTTCTTTCTCGTGCTGGACCTTGCATTCTTTGGTGCCAATGCGCTGAAAATTCCCCAGGGTGGCTGGCTGCCCTTGGCGCTCGCGGCAGGGGTCTACCTGTTGATGGCTACCTGGAAACGCGGGCGGGAGATCCTTTCGAAACGGCTTCAGGAGAAGTCGGTGCCGCTCAACCTGCTGATGGCGGACCTTGCGGCGGAACCACCGCTCCGCGTGCCCGGAACGGCGGTGTTCATGTCCGGCAACCCCGGCCGGACGCCGCCGGCGCTGGTGCACAACCTCGCCCACAACAAAGTGCTGCACGAAAAGGTCGTGTTTCTGACGGTCGTGACCGAGGAGGTGCCGCACGTGGCCGCCAGCGAACGCGTAGCGGTGAAGGCCCTCGGGAAGGGATTCCACAGCGTCGGCGCACGCTACGGGTTCATGGAGGACCCGAGTATCCAGGACATTCTCGAGCGGTGTCTTGAGAAGCGCCTCGCGATTAGCCTCGAGGCGTCGACATTCTTCCTGGGCCGTGAGGTTCTGGTCTCCACGGAACGGCCCGGCATGGCCCGCTGGCGCGAGCGCCTGTTCGCGTTCATGTCGCGGAACGCGCTGCCGGCGACCGCCTTTTTCCAGATCCCGTCGTCGCAGGTGTTCGAGGTGGGCGTACAGGTCGAGCTGTAGGGCCGCCTGGCGCTATGCGGCGGCGTCCATGCCCTCGTGCGCGCCGTTCTCCTTCGCCGCCATCAGCCCGCGGACCCCCGACCACCCGACCATCGCTACTGCCAGGCCGAGGATGGGCAATACCTGGATGGCCTGCAGCGCGAGTCCGGCGGCGACGGCTCGCTCGGCCGGCACCCCGAACGGAAGCAACGCGCCGACCATCGCCGCCTGCACGACGCCCAGGTTGCCGGGGGTGAGTCGGCCGAAGCCGCCGAGGTTCACCGCCAGCAAGGCGGTCAGCGACCCCCCGACCGGAAGGTCGAGTCCGCCGGCCCGCAACACCATGTCGTACGTCGCCCACTGCACGACCCAGTTCGCCAGCCCGAACAGCACCGGGACCGCCAGCCGCGTCCCGATACTCATTTGGGCGATCGTCGCCACCGATCCTCGCAGGACGCGCGGCAGACGGACGATGACCCGTGCCCAACGCCGGAACCGCGACAAGGCGAATACGGTGAGGAGCGCCGCGCCGGCGGCGAGCTGTAAGCCACGCAGCGGCGGCGGGAGCCGGAGCAGGAAGGGAGCGAGCACCAGGAAGAGCGCGAGCCCAATCGCCTCCACGACGCGGGTCCAGGCGACCGACAGCACCGCCGCCCGCAGCGGCACCCCGTCGCGCCGGACGAGCAGCGACACGCGGGCGGCATCGCCGGTGACGCCCACGCTGATCGAGTTCACGGCCGTCCCCACGTACGTCGCCTCCTGGGCCGAACGCCAGCGGTGCGGCGCGATCGGCTGGAGCAGTAGATGCCACGCCCACCCTTTGGCCAGCGGCGAGAGGAGGTTCAGGGCGAGCGCAGCGAGCAACGGAGGGAGATGCATCGCGAAGAGCGCGGCGATGGTCTCGGGCCACGGGAACCGGATAAGCAGACGCGTCGCCGCGACGAGCCCGGCGAGAATCACCAGTCCCCACAGCCAGCGCTTCGCGCTGCGTGTCATGTCGAATGTGTCGCGATGGGCGCCTCCTCATTCCCGCTCGGATCCGACCCGGTACGAGCCGAGGCGGCCGCCGATGGGTGGATTCTGGTTGCGGCGTACCGCCGCCCCGTCCACATTGAAGAATGCGACCGAAACTCCATGTCCCGCCAGGGCGGTATGCCGCCCTGACTAAGGGACTCGTCGACCCTGTGCTGGACACGCCCGGCCACACGCCAAGCGCGCTCCGACGCGCCGCCCTGGCGCGAGCGGCGAGGCCGGGCGGGCCTGCGGACGGGCTACCCGCCCAGCTCGCGGGCTACGTCGATAAGGTCGCCCTGCATGCCTACCGGGTCACCGACGACGACCTCGCCGCGCTGCTGCGCGTCGACAGCTCTGAAGACGCAGTCTTCGAGATTACAGTTTCCGCGGCGCTCGGCGCCGCGCTGGCCCGGCTCGATCGCGGGCTGGCCGCCCTGCGGGGCGAGGGGTCGGCCTGATGCGCCTCCGGACGGTCGAACACGGCCACCGACTGGTAGAGCGGCTCAAGATCTTCCTCATCGGCCTGATCGGCCGGCGCCGCGTCCCCGACGTCGTGAAGACGCTGCTCTATCGGCCGGAATTCTTCGGCCGCCCGATGTGCGCCTGGACCCAGGCCGTGATGCGCGGGCCATCGCCCTGGAGTGTGGGCGAGCGGGAGCTGTTCGCCGCGTTCACGTCGCGCTTGAACCAATGCGTGTTTTGAACGGGTGCTCACGGCGCGGTCGCGTCGCTGGCCCTGAACGATGACAGACTGGTCGACGCGGTGCTGGCCGATTGGCGCACCGCGCCGATCGACACCAGACTGCGGGCGACCCTCGGCTTCCTGGAGAAGCTCACGCTCGCCCCGGCCGACGTGCGCCCCGCCGATATGGAGCCGCTCCGCGCCGCCGGCGTGAGCGACGAGGGTGTAGAGGACGCGATCCAGGTGTGCGTGCTGTTCAACATCTATGACCGGATCGCCGATTCACTCGGCTTCCACCTCCCGGAATCGGATGGGTATGCCGCGTCGGGCCGCTCGCTCATGAAGCGTGGGTATTTGCTCTAGTAGCGCGCTACCCAGCTACGGTCGCGCTCTCGGAGCAAGCTGAGCGAGGAGCCGACCATCCAATTGCCGATACAGCTCGTGCATGTGGGTTGAGAGGCTTGCGCTGTCCAGGCTGGGCAGCCTGCCGACCTGAGCTTCAAAGACCTGGCATCTGGATGTTTGGGCGACCGCCAGGGCGAGTCCTCTCTTGGTGTCGCCTTCCCCGGGACGGTTCTGGACGGAAGGAGTCGGGCGCGCCAGCGTCACCGCCGCGCGGAAGAGCACAGCGGCGCGCTCCGGTTGGGCACGCTTCCAGGCCACGTAGCCCTTGAGGAAGTGCGCTTCCACGCTGCGACTGTGGGACCCAATCACGGCATCGAAGTGGGAGATGGCGTCGGTCAGGTTGCCCCGCATCAGCGCAATCTGGCCCAGGTGAAGCAGCGGTCCCGTCTCCTCCCGATTGAGTTGCAGGGCTCGGCGAAACTCGCCCTCGGCCCTGGCGAGATCTCGCGGGGCGCCGGGATCCGCGCAGGCGTAGAGGTCCCCCAGTCGCGAGTGGGCCCGTGAGCTACCAGGGTTGACCTGGACCAGGCGGTCCCAGGCCAACCGAGCCTCGTCGTAGTGGCCCAGTTCGAGCTCCATGTTCCCGAGGTAGTAGAGAGCATCTTCGTGCCGCGGGTTCAGCTCCAGGGCCCGGCGGTACGCGTCCCGTGCGGCACCAATCCTCCCGGCAATGCGGTGACCGGTCGCCCCGCGATAGATCTCCCAAAACTCGCGAATCCCGGCCCGAGCGCCCATCGTGTCACGACCCGCATCGAGTGCGGCATCGTCCAGCTGGGACTCTCCTTCCGCCACGTTCAGGGTCTGGTTGGACGCCACGCCGGTCCATACCTGGCGGATGCCACTGGGCCATGTGACCACGAGGCTGTCGACCTGGGGCGTAGTGCCCAGGCCGAAGTGCTCGGTCAGATCGTTCTGCGAGAGATACGACGCCTGGGCTCCGACCTCTCGAACCTGCGTCGTGAGCCCCGCCACGACGCGGAGCTTCGCTCCGATCGCGGTGCGGTTGCTGCGGCGCCCTTCCAGCTTGACCTTGAGCCAGTGGGCGCGGTTCCCCCCATCGTTCCGGAGCAGGACCGCAGGGCCACCGTGGTTCACCACGACGACGTCGAGATCCCCGTCCTTATCGTAATCGGCAAAGGCGGCGCCCCGCCCCACGTACGGCTGGTGGAAGTACGCGCCGCTGGCAGCTGACGCGTCGTAAAAACCGTCGTCGACACCCCGGTTCCAGAAGAGCTGAGCGGTCTCAGGGGCCAGAAGGTGAGGTGCGTCGCGTCGCTGGAAGGTGTGCCCGTTGGCGACGAAGATGTCGAGCTTGCCGTCGTTGTCGTAGTCGAAGAAGAACGTGCCCCACCCCACGAAATCCAGCGTTATCTGGCCCAGCCCGTAGCGATCCGCCTCGTCCTTGAAGTCCACCGCCGGACCGGAATGGGTGCCGGGGGATCGATGCCCGAGGTTGGTGTACAGCGCGTTCTCCTGGGCAATCCAGTGGGTGATGTACATGTCCAGGTCCTGATCGTTATCCCAGTCTCCCACAGCCAACCCCATCGCGCTCCGGTAATCCGCGACGTGGGCGATGTGACTGATATCTTCGAACGTGCCGTTCCCCAGGTTCCTGAACAGTTGGTTGTCGGTGACGTCGTTCGCCACGTACAGGTCGGGCCAACCGTCCTCGTCGAAATCGGCCCACGCCGCCTCCAGGCTCTTCCCTTGATCGCCCAGGACGCCGGCCCGGGCGGCAACCTCAGTGAACGTGCCATCCTGGTTATTGTGGTACAGCAGGTTGCGCTCCGGCGGAAACGCGTTGGGATTGATGCTCGCAGGGTTCTCCACATCGTATTGCGCTGCGGCCGTCGGCTCAGAGGGGCGGGAATACTTGACGTAACCGGTCACGTACAGATCGAGAAACCCATCCCGGTCGTAATCGGCCCAGGCCACGCCCGACCAGAACCCCCGTCGTCCCCCGATGCCAGCCCTTCGGGTGCGATCGCTGAAGGTGCCATCGCCGTTGTTGTGGTAAAGAACGTTCTCACCGTACGTGGAGACGACCAGGTCGAGCCACCCGTCGTTGTCGTAGTCTGCCCACTCCGCGCCCAACCCCCAGACGCGCAGATCGACGCCGGCTTCCACGCTGATATCGGTGAACGTCCCGTCCCGGTTGTTGCGGTACAGCGCACACCGCGCCGGGGACCGGCGCACCTCTTCGGGGGTCAGGGTGATAGGGCCAACCACGTTGACGAGGAACAGGTCCGGCCAGCCGTCGTTGTTGTAATCTCCCCATGCCGCACCGGAGCCCATGTCCTCCGGGATCTGAGATGACCGCTGCCCCCAGTAGTGGTGGAATTGGATCCCGGCTTCACGGCTCACGTCGACGAACGTGACTCGGGGATAGTCCGGCGGCAGGGAGCGCGACAATTCTGAGGTAAGCCCTTCGACCTGCTCACCGGGCCGGTACGCCGGCTCGGGTTTCCCGGTGAGAAGCACGATCGCTCCGGCGACCGCGACGAAGCCCAGGACCAGCATTGCCGTGAGGACGAGCCGGCGTTGCCGGCGAGAGAGGCCACCGCGCACGAGTCCTACGGCCCGTGGCTCGGCACCACCTCGATGCTCTTCGTGTCCTCCGAGATGACCGTCACGGTGGCGGTGACGCCCGCCGACTCGCCGAAGAGATAGTTCAGCAGGAATTGGTCGATCTTGCGGTACAACAGCCTCGCCGTAACGTCCAGTCTCGCCACTCGCCCGGGCGCGTGGAATCCGAAGGTCTCCCGACCGGGTTGGTGGGACGGCATACCCGGTTGTCGCACCAGGTTCACCGGAGTGTGGAACCCGAAGGAGGTTCGGTCCGACTGACCGGGGAACAGCATCCGCCGGTACCGCACGCCCACCATCTCCCAGAGGTTATGGCGGTCGATCAGTTTGCCGTATTGGTCCACCGGCTCGGCCTTGAAGATGAACGAGCCGGGCTGGATGAAATGCTTCGCATCCCTCACCCCCGATGCGAACACCACGTTGCCGTCCTGGTCTTTGACCACGACTTCGAGCCACGACTGGATGATGTCCAGCGGTCCGGTGGGAAAGTCGTGGCCGACCTTGTTGTTGGTGATCTCCACTTCGAGGCGAATCTCCTCGCCCAGTCGGGCCTGCGCCGGTGCCACCAGCTCGATGGGAACCGCCGGTCCGGTGCGCCATTTGTCGGCGATCTCGGGGACGTCGATCCTGCCCTGAAGCCACCGTTCGGTGAGGGCCACCTGGTCCTGGGCACCGCGCAGGTGCAGCGCCACCGGCATGAACTGGTTGGACGCGAGGAACCGATGGCTGCGGTGCTTCCCGTCACTGGACGACCGGTTGTAATCGAGGTTGTCGCCTCGTGCCGGGTCGTCCGAGTCCTGGAGCATCATATGGCACTCGCGACATTCGATCGTCTTGCGAGGGTTGGTGGAATCGTTCCAACGGCTCTTGCGCCAGTTGTCGTACTGGTTTTGCAACTGCACCCAGCCGACCTGGTTGATTTCTTCGTCGATGAACTGCTTGTGGCACGCGGCGCAGAACTGCGGACTCTTGAAGAGCCGGTGCTGCAGTGATTGCACGTGATGCCTGGGGTAGGCCTTGATCAGGAAATCCCGCACCAACCGGGCGCCGCCGCCCTCACTCAGCTCGAACATGTACCGCCGCGGCTGCGTGATGACGTAACTCGCATTGCCCTTGACGTCGGTCTCCGTGATGGAGTGACAGACGATGCAGGAAACCCCTTCGTCACGTCCGATGGGGTTGGTCAGGTCGTCACGGTACAGGTTCTTGGTGCCCGCGAACAGCGATATCGGATCGTGGCAGCCGGCGCAGTAGCGGGTCGACTCGGGCCCGTTCTGCTCTCCCATGGTGGTCTGGATGGCGCGAAACCCGAGATCCAGGGCCGCGTAGCGGTGCGCACTCACGGACCATTCCTGGTAGATCTGCTCGTGACACCCCGCTGAGCCGCACGACTTGGAGCCGCCCATGGAGCTGGCATCGAAGGCCTGCCCCGTGCTGGTGCGGGCCAAGCTCGGCGCAAACGGGCGGTCGGGACCGTAGACGTAGCTGTAGTCTTCCGGGAGCCGGTTCACCAAGGGGACAGGGCGGTAGGCGTACACCCCGAGCACTACCATGGCCCCGAGCGCGGCCGTAACGTACAGCGTATTCAGACCCAGCCGCCGTTGTGCCCCACGTAGCTCCAGCGCTTCAGGCGTCTGGCCCCGCCGGGCGTAGTAGACCAGGGACAAAACATGCGGCAGCACCGACGCGACCAGCGCGAACGTGGCGATGATGTGCACGAGATCCCAGCCGTAGCTGATCCGACTCTTCAAGAGAGCCTCAGCCGAGAGCACGAGCCCCGAAACGGAAAGCGCGATCGCGGCGACCATCGCGAGGTAGCCGGTGAGCTGAATGTGCGTCAGCTGCCGCTTGCGGTACGCCAACCAGTGACGGATCTGGTACCACGCGTAGGGAACCACGAACAGCAGGCCGATCCCGGTGTGAAGCAAGACCGACACCTGGATTGGGACGCTGAAGGGGAGCAGGTAGATGGCAAGACCGGTCAGCGTTTCGAAGACCAGCAACCCGGAGACGCAGATCAACAACCGGCGCTGCCACTCCGAAATTTGCGGACGAAGATCGACTGAACTCACGATGCCCCCTTCCTGGCCGCAGCTGCTGTGACGGTGACGGGTCATACTAGCTCGGCGAATGTTCCTCCGTCCAGAAGTCGCGAAGGGACGGGGCATAATGAATCTGGCATGTGGAAATCATGAAGCGACGCTCATGCGACGCATAATGGTCGTGGCGCTCGGCGCCGCGCTGCTCACATCCATCGGCACGGTTGCCGCCGCCGCGCAGGATTGGAAGCGCGGCGCGGTGTGTTACGAAATCTTCGTTCGCTCGTTCTCCGACAGCGACGGCGACGGGGTCGGCGACCTGAACGGGCTCATCCAGAAGCCGACTACGTCGAGGGCCTGGGCGCTCGCTGCATCTGGCTCATGCCGGTGGCCGAATCGCCGAGCTATCACGGCTACGATGTGGCGGACTATTACCGCATTGACCGGGAGTACGGCAGCAACGAGGACTTCCGTCGGCTGGTGGCCGAAGCGCACCGGCGCGGCATCCGCGTGCTGGTCGACCTGGTGCTGAACCACGCCTCGAGCGAGCACCCGTTCTTCCAGGCTGCGCTCCAGGATTCGAGCTCTCCCTACCGCCACTGGTTCCGCTGGTCCGCCACGAAACCGCCGACGACCGGTCCCTGGGGCCAGGTGATCTGGCACCATTCCCCGGTGCGCGACGAGTACTACTACGGGATCTTCTGGCATTGGGATGCCGGATCTGAACTACGAGACCGAGGCCGTCCGTGAGGAAGCGAAGCAGGTCGCCAGCTTCTGGCTCGAGGACATGGGAGCGGACGGGTTCCGTCTGGATGCGGTCCCCTACCTCGTAGAGGAGGGTGAGCGGGTAGCGAACACCCCCGGCACCCACGCCTTCCTGCGGGAGTTCGCCGCTCACCTCCACCGCACGGCGCCCGGGACGTTCACCGTCGGCGAAGTATGGGACAGTGTGGGCTCGATGCTTCCTTACTACCCGGACCAACTCGATGCCCATTTCGCATTCGAGCTCTCGGACGCCATCCTGGAAGCCGTGAGGACGAGCTCGGCCAGGAAACTCTACGTCGGGTATTTACGACTCCAGGACACGTTGCCCGCCGAGCGCTGGGCGCCGTTTCTCAGGAACCACGATCAGACTCGCACGCTCACGGCATTGGGCGGGGATGTCGCCCGCGCGAAGGTCGCCGCAGCCCTCCTCCTCACACTCCCGGGCCTGCCGTTCGTCTACTACGGCGAGGAGATCGGGATGACTGGCGACAAGCCGGACGAGCGGCTGCGGACGCCGATGCACTGGAACCGCGGCCAGGCGGCGGGTTTCACCCGCGGGACGCCGTGGGAATCCCTCCAGCCGGACTCGTTCACCGCAAACGTCGAGGCGGAGGCGGCCGATCCCCGCTCGCTGCTCAACCTCTACCGCCGGTTGATCCACCTGCGGGCGGCGAACTCCGCGCTCGGCTCGGGTGTCCTGGTGCCGCTCGTGGCCAGCAACGACGCCGTGGCAGCCTATCTACGGCGCGCGGGCGATCGCGTGGTGCTGGTGGTGGCCAACCTCGGCAGGACGGCGCTCTCGGGCGTGACCCTATCCTCAGGCGGGCCCGTGCTGCCGGCGGGGCGGTATGCGGCGACCAACCTGCTCGCCGGTCCGGGTGCCGCGCCGCTACGGATCGGGTCGGACGGGCGGATCCGGGCTTACCTCCCCCTCCGCGCGCTCGGGTCGAGGGAGAGCTATCTCTTCGAACTCTCCGGCAGGAGATAACCGGCTCCAGCGCAGCTCCCAGAGTTCAACGGTATGGTGCCGGTCGGTGCGCCGCGAAGGACGCAAAAGTATAGGCGGTCACGGCGCCGGCGTCCGACCTCTCACCGTCTGGGTACCGATTCGAATCCGGCCACCAGCACCGCTGCACGGGGGTTAGAGTGAGGGGGGGAACCATAGTAGCGTAGGTTTCGAGGGACCTCTGCGGGCAGGTCTCGCCGCACGAGAAAGCCGAGGGGCTGACCGCAGGCATGGAGAGAGACCCTTTCTCCAAGCCTCCGAGGCCCGGCGATTCGTAGCGCGGCGTGCCCGAATTCAGCCCCTCGGCTTGATCAGCGCCCGGAACCGGGGATCGGGCCAAAGCGGTGCCAGGTCCGGGCGAGCATGGCCATCGTTACCCCAGACGCTGTCCCAGATCAGTCCCCGGGTGAGTCCCTCTGTCAGAACCGCCAGGGCGCTCTCCACGTCGCCCATGCGCACCAGCGCGCTCGCCCGATCGAGCTCCAATCCGCGCAGGCTTCCCCAGCGATCCAGATGCTGGCGTTCGGCCCGCTGGAGCGCCGTGCGGGCGGCCTCGTGCCGACCCTGAGCGCCTGCCACGCGGGCAAGCAGTAGGCCATGAACATCCGGGTCGCCAAGCTGCGCCGCGAAGTTCCCTGCCGCGTCTACATCCCCGAGCAGCAGCGCCAACTCGGCCCGCTCGTGCAGCCACTCGTCCTTCGCTCGCTCGAAAAGTGAACGAGCGTCGAGGCGCTTGAGCGCAAAGTAGTCCAACACCTCCGACTCGCCTGTGAAAACTCCGAGCGCAGCGCGCTGCTGTAACCACTCCTGCGGGGATTGGTCGGTCGGTGGCCGACCCGCTAGCAACTCGGCCGCGTACTGAGCCAGCCGCCGGGCAGCCTCGGCGTGTCCGTGAGCCAGCAGTTCACCCGCAATGGCTCGAGCCAGAAGGCCGCTCTGCCCTGGTACGACGGACAGTTCCGCGCGCACCAGCGAGTCGAGCTCCAGGGTGCGGCCCAGCGCGGCCAGCGCCCGGAGCTCGAGAAAGCGAAAGTGACTGCTTGAGGGGTTCAGCGCACGGCCGCGCCGCGCCGCCACGAGCTCTCTTTGGTGCTCGCCGAGTATGTGGTGGCTCCAAGCGACGGGGCTCCAGTATTCTGGCCACTGTCGTATGAGCCCGCGCTCCGGGTGGAGCTCCCCGAGACCCGTCAGCGCTTCGCGGGGCCGCAGCACGCGGAGCGCCGAGAGAGCGGCCTCGCGCCGAGCATTGATCGAGCCAGGGGCACTCTCCACCATGCGCAACGCCGCCCTGTAGGCGTCCTGGAAGTCTCTGGCTCGCTGCGCCACTAGGAAGTCGAGCTGTGCTCGATCGAAGGGTCCAAGGCGGTGGCGCACCGGTTGTAGGCCTTCCAGCAGGGAATCGACTGCGATCAGGTTCCCTGGACGTGGCCCCAGCCAAGCCTGCACCGCCCACAGCCGGGCGACCAGGAAGCTCGTATCCAGCGCGGCCGCTCGCTCGAAGCGCCGGGGGGCCTCGGCCTGCCTCCTGATGTATAGCTCCAGCCCTTCCGTGTACTCGCGGTATGCAGCATAGGTGGGGAGGTGCGTGAGCGTGGTCTGGAAGGCGATAACCTCTTTGTCGTGGAGCGATGCCAGGGCCGCGAGCGCCCGTTGCCGGAGCTGCTCGACCGCCTCGAGCGGTCGGTCCCGTGGCGCCGCGACTCCACCAATGCCGAAAAGAATGCTGCCGTCGCCGGTGGACGCGATCTGCGCCTGGAAATGCAACGAGTCGCTCTGGAGAAAGTACGATCCCGCCACCACGACACCGGCGCCGGTCGCGCGCCCCACTGCCACCGGCGCGGCCGCGGAGCCAAGGGCATGCGCGGCGGCCAGCGCGCTGCGCGTGTCGAGCACCGTCAGGAACCCTGCCTCAGTCAGCCCCTGCGCCACCCAGTCCGCCACCATGGCGCCCAAAGCGTCAAGCTCGCGCTCTCCTGAGCGGTTCTCGAACGGCATCACGACAACAGGGGAGAGCGCTCCAGCACCCTGCTCGCCGCTGCGGCTCAGAAGAAGCACTACCCCGGACACCGCTACCACCATGCCCACTGCCGCCGCAACGCCCATGCTCTGGCGCCGCCTGCGGGCAATGAGCCGCCACCGCCACAGGAACCGAATGCCCGGCCCCTTGATCGGTCCAGCGGCAGCCAGCTTGCTGACAAGCTCTTCCGCGGTCCCGTACCGCCTGGCCGGGTCTTTTTCGAGCAGGGTGAGGATGATCTCCTCCACCGCGGCCGGGATATCCCTGCGGATCTTGGAGGGAGCGACGGGCTCATCGTGCAGAATCGCGTGCGCCATGCCGACCTCGTGCCCCCCCACGAAAGGCGTCTGTCCGGTGAGCATCTCGTACAGCACCACACCCAACGCCCAGAGGTCTGCGCGCCCGTCAACCGTATCCCCGCGAATCTGCTCGGGCGCCATATAGGCCACTGTCCCCAGTATGGCCCCAGAACCCGTCAGGCTCTGATCCCTCGCCTTCGCCAGCCCGAAGTCCAGGATCTTCACCGTCCCGTCCGGCAACAACATCGCGTTGCCAGGCTTCAGGTCCCGGTGTACGATCCCCGCCGCGTGCGCGCAGGCAAGCCCCTTCGCGATCTGCCGCGCGATCCCAAGCGCGTCGCCCAGGGGCAGCAGCCCCTCCCGCGCGAGGCGGGCGTTGAGAGTCTCCCCAGGATAAAGCGCCATCGCCAGGAACAGCCGTCCGTCCTCGCTCTCGCCGACCTCGTAAATAGTGCAGAGATTCGGGTGATCGAGCGCCGCAGCCGAACGGGCTTCCCGAAGGAACCGCGCCTTGGCTGTCGCATCTGGGCTTAGTTGGGGCAGCAGGAATTTCAGTGCGACGGCCCGGCCCAGGCGGGTGTCCTCGGCGCGGTAGACCACGCCCATGCCCCCCGCGCCAATCGGCTCGAGCACGCGGAAGTGCGAGACCGTGCGCCCGGCCAGGCTCAGGGGATCGGGCGCGGGCGTGTCGGGGGAAAGGAACGCGGCTTCGAGCGGGGCGAGCCGCCGATCAGCCTCGGCATCGGCAGCTAACAGGTCCTCGACGGTCTGGCGCAGCACGGGGTCGGTGGCGTCGAGGGCCGCAAGGCGGAGCACCCGTTCCTCCGCGTCCAGCCCGACAAGCGCGTCGAAGGTAGCCTGGATCTCTTCCCAGCGGCGGGGATCCATTACGCGACTCAGTGCAGCCGTTCGCCCTTGAGCTCGAGCGCGAGCCAGGCTCGCGCTGAGCGCAACTCGCGCTTCGCCGTGGCGAGCGAGACCCCCAGTGCGGCGGCGGTCTCCTCCAGCGATAAGCCCCCGAAGTAACGATGCTGCAGCAGCTGACTTTGTCGTGCGCTAAGGGCCTCAAGCCGCGTGAGGGCTTCATCCAGCTCCGTGACCGTATCCAGATCCACGTCCGAAATCCAGAGCGCCTCTTGGAGCTCTAGGGGCGCCTTGCCTCCGCCCCGCTTCGCCGCCATTCGGGCGCGGGCACGGTCAACCAGCAGGTTGCGCATGATCTGAGCCGCCAGCGCCAGAAAGTGCGCCCGATCCGGAAGGTCCACCCGGGGCGCGTCCACCAGCCGCAAGTAGGCTTCGTGAACCACTTCGCTCGTGCTCAGCGAGTGCTCGCCAGGCGCTTTACGCAACCGTTGGTGCGCCAACTGGCGGAGTCGGTCGTAAACCAGTGGAATGAGCTGATCGCGGGCGTGCACGTCTCCCGCGGTCCAGCGCTTCAGAAGGCGGGTGACTTCCGAGGGTGCAGACGACATAGCCACCTGCGCTGGCGGCACACGGGGCCAGCGGAACGGGATGATCGACTCCCAGAGATAGGCGTCCCTCGCGACGCTTGCAAGGCTGAGCCTGGCGCGCGTCTGCCTCCCCGCCTGAGCCGTTTCGCCGTTCGATTCCGTTTTAGAAGGGTGAGAAGGAAGGAGAGCGAGGCTCAGGCTCGCGATTCTCACACCAGGAGGCATCATGTCAATGTCCCTTTCTCGCGCGCTCCTATCGCGCGCCTCTGGAGTTCTGCTGTTGGGGCTCACGCTCCCGGCCCTGTCCGCATGCCACCACAGGCCGTCCGTCGCTGCGGAGCCCTCACCTGCGGAGAAGGTCAAGGTCGGGTATGGCGAACAATCCAGGGAGCAGACGGGCGGAGCGGTGCAGTCCGCCACCGCCGAGGAGTTGAGCAATGTGAAGGCGACCCAGGTCGAAGGGCTATTGGAGGGTCGCTTCCCGGGCGTACACGTGATCCGAACACCCGGCGGGGGCTTTTCGATCCGCATCCGGGGTGTCAGCACATTCCTCGGTGAGACGGAGCCGCTGTACGTCGTCGATGGGATGCCCGTGAATGTTGAGCCGGGACGGGGTCTGGACTGGCTCAGCCCGGCGGAGATCGCGCGCATCGACGTGCTGAAGGACGCCGCCGAAACGGCCATGTATGGGGTGCGCGGCGCCAACGGAGTAATCCTCATCACCACAAAGCGACCTCGCTGACGCCTGCTGGGTGGGCTATCTCTTCGAGCTGTTGCGGGGCGGCCGGTAACGCAGCGGGCGGAGCAGCTGGAGCTCATCGTCGTTGCGCGCAACAACTATCAAGCGGTCGCCCCCCGCCCGCCGCAGCAGCGCCATGTGCCGCACCTGGCCCTCGATCAGGAGATTCGAGGACTCGAGATCGACCGCCTCGAACTGACCTGCCCCGTCGCCGCGCAGCAGCAGCCCATAACTCGCATCGTAGCGCCCCTGCACGGGCGTCACGCCATTAAAGTTCCCCGCGGCCAAGAGATCAGTGTGCCCGTCGCCGTCGAAGTCAGCCGCCAGCGTTGCGTAGATGGGGGCGAACTGCGCCTCGATGGGAAGCGGCTGGAAGTCGAAGCGGCCGTTCCCACGATTGAGCGCAACGGCGTTCGAGAACTCGCGCGCCTCGAGGACGGTTGCTTGCCCCAGTTCCCCTGCCGGGAAGATGTCCTCGATGCGGCTGGCGCCGAACGAGGCATACGAGGGGTACCGGCTGCGAAGCTGCGGCATCATGCGGACCAGCTCGTCCCGTCCCGCAAGCGGATACCGCACGCCGCCTTTGTAGAACGTGAGGATCTGCTCGAGCGCGCCGTTCTCGAAGAAGTCGCGGACGAACAGCTGGGCGGGCTCCTTTCGGGATGCCCGGATGTAGGAGTTGCGGCCGAGATTCCCCAGCACGAGGTCCTGGCGACCGTCCCCGTTGAGGTCGACGGCGGTCACGCGGTTCCACCAGCCGTTCGTGCCCGACAACCCGGCCTCCGTGGTCCGATCCACGAACACGCCACTCTCCTGGCGAAACACTCGGACCGGCAACCACTCACCAACGACGATCAAGTCGAGCTGGCCGTCGTGGTCGTAATCGAGCCAGGTGGCCGAAGAGACCATCCCCGCCTCGACGAGCGCCGGGGCCAAGGCGGCGGTCACGTTACGGAAGTGTCCCGTGCCGTCGTTTTGCAGCAGGTGGCTGCGCGGGCTGAGACCGTACTGCCGGGAGACGACTCGGCCGCCGAGGAAGAGATCGACGTGGCCGTCGCCGTTGAAGTCGCCGGGCACGACGCAGGAGCCGTTGTCGAAGAGATCCGGGAGGGCGCCCTCGGACCGATGGAAGTTCCCCTGTCCGTCGTTGATGTACAGCCGGTCGCGGAGTGCCTCAGCGTCGCCCCAGAATTCATTGCCGGCGCTCACGACATAGAGATCGGGATGCCCATCCCCATTCGCGTCGAAGAACGCCGCGTCCACGTCTTCGGGCAGACTGTCCGCTCGCAACACCGGTTGCCTGCTCGTGCGGAACCCACCGTCACGCCGCTGGATCAGGAGCGCTCCGGCCTGCCACTTCGCCCCTCCGACGTAGAAGTCGTCCAGCCCGTCGCCGTTGACGTCGCCGACGGCGAGGGCCGGTCCCTCGGTCGACAGCAGGTGCGGCATAAACGGCTCGCGGTCGTAGTCGAAGAACGTGTTTTCTTCGTGCTTGAAATCGATGGCGAGCTGGGTCGTCACATCCGAGAACAGCGGCTGCGCCGCCGACCGCTGCTGGTAGGCATACCGGCCGGCGGCGTCCCGCTGGGTCAGCGTGATCGTCCGGTCGGCCGGCACGTTCGTCAGGACTTGATAGCGACGATCGGGCCAGACGACGGTCAGTGAATCGATGCGCGCCGAGCCACCCAGCCCGAAATGCAGGCGGGCGTCGACGGAAGACTGGAAGCCGCGGGTGGGCATCTGTTCCAACAGCTGCCGCGTCCCCTGCTGGCTGATCATGACCTTGGCGCCGATCCCGGCCGTATTCGCCCCGGCGCCCACGAGTTGCACGTGCAGATAGTGGTTGCCGTTGATCTCGCGGGCGCGGTTGCGGTAGATCGTCGCGGGCGCGTTCAGGTTGTTCATGACCAGATCCAGCGCCCCGTCGTTGTTCAAGTCGACGTAGACGGCGCCACTTGAGAACCCCGGCTGCGCGAGTCCCCAGGCTTGGGCCTCGTTCGTGAACGTCAGGTCTCCGTTGTTGTGATACGCATAGTTGGACAGGGGGATCTGGGGCATTTTCTGCAGCAACGTGAGGTTCTCCAGAGTGATGCCTCTCGCCAGTGACGCCTGGACCGCCTCGTTGCCCACGTAGTTGATGTAGTCCAGGTCGTTCGGGCGGCGATAGATCCCGTTGGTGATGAAGAGGTCCTTCCGGCCGTCGTTGTCCAAGTCCGCGAACAGCGGGGCCCAGCTCCAGTCGGTGGCCGAGACGCCAGCCAAATACCCGATCTCGCTAAACCGTGTCGTCCCTCCCACGGGGCCGCGGTTGAGTTGCAGGGTGTTGCGGGTGTATTGCGGATGATAGCCGGCCTTGAGCCGCAGATTGAAGACGTTGAAGCCCTCGGCATTGGCCGACGTCTTCAAGATCTCCTCCCGCTCCGGCAGCATGTCGAGGACCATCAGGTCCGGCCGGCCGTCGTTGTTGAAGTCGGCGGCGTCGACGCCCATCGAGAACCGGCTGGTGTGCCCCGTGGCCGTGGCGATCGACTCGGTGAACGTGCCGTCGCAGTCGTTGACGTAGAGGAAGTCGTTCTCCTGAAAGTCGTTGGCGATGTAGAGGTCGGGGCAGCCATCGAGGTTCAGGTCGCTTGCGACGACGCCGAGCCCGTACCCTTCCACGCCACCGTAGATGCCGGCTTGCTCACTGACGTCCACGAAGTGGCCGCCGTCGTTCCGAAAGAGTCGGTCTCCCGCCTTCGCGTTGCGCTCCGTGCGGCTCGTGCTCGGGCTGATCGCGCGCTCAGTGTGGGTCGAGTTGTTCAGGAGGTACATGTCCAGGTCGCCGTCTCCGTCGTAGTCGAAGAACGCGGCCTGCGTGGAATAGCCGACATGCTCGAGCCCGTATGCCTGCGTCTGGTCGGTAAAGGATCCGTCACCGTTGTTGATGTAGAGGACATTGTGTCCGCGCAGATGGAGGTAGCTGATGGCGGAGACATAGATGTCGAGGCGGCCATCGCCATTGACGTCGGCCATCGCGACGCCGGTGGTCCAACCGGGAGGGCCTGCTACGCCGGCGCGCTCGGTGATGTCCTCGAACCGGAACTGCCCCTTGTTGCGATACAGCTTGTCTGGCCCCAAGTTCGACGTGAAGTACAGGTCCGACAACCCGTCGCCATCGATATCGCCCGCGGCGACGCCACCGCCGTTGTAGTAGTACAGGAAATTCAGGATGTTGAACGAGGTATCTTCCGGCAGCGCGTTGACGAACGCCACGCCGCTGGCTTCAGGGGTGACGAGATCAAAGAGCGGGGGACCCGCGCCAGTGCGTTCACAGCTCGCGCATGACACCGCGCTGGTGAGAAGGACCAATCCCGACAGATGACGATACAAACCGGGCATCGAGACTGACCACCATTTCCGCAGGAGGCGCCAGCGTGGGCAGACTCACCACGAACAACACGACGGCGCACATCACGAAGGCAGTGAAAGCGAAGTGGGCGCAGTATAGTGCATCGCCGGCCCTGCGGCAAAGGGCGCTCGCCATCTCGCTTGGCGCGACGCTGGTCTTCGCTGCGTATGGCTGCCGGTCGAAGCCGGTCGACCAACAGGAACTCCTCACGGCTCATTACCTCGGGCTCACCGACCTCGAGCGGGGCCGGTTGCCGGAAGCGGAAGTGCAATTCAAGAGGGTCGTGACACTCGCACCGAGAGATCCGCTCGGATACGCGAACCTCGGCCTCACCTATTTGCGCGGCGGCCGTTATGCGGACGCCGAGGCCCAGGTGCGTCGCGCTCGGCGACTGAATCCGGCGAGTCCCGAAATCGGGCTCATCGCCGCCAAGCTCTATGCGCTCACGGGGCGATTGGCCCAAGCGCGCGAGACGCTCGAGGAGCTTCGGCACGACGCGAAGGTGCTGTACGCGCTCGCCGAGCTAGAGGCGGCGCAGCAGGCGGACAGCGCCGCCGTCCGCCGCCACGAGGATCGGTTGCGGGAGGTTCTCGGCCTGGCGCCGGCCAATCTCGCCGTCCGGCTCAAGCTGGTGGGTGTGCTCGTGCGCCGTGGTGAGGCCGACAGCGCGGTCCAGCACCTCGAAGAGGTGCGTCGTATTCGTCCAGAGCCGCCGCAAGAAGCAAGGCCGCATCTCGACGCAGCCCTCCGACACCTGCGGGCCGGCAGGCTCGCGCTGGCGCAGATTCCGCTCGATCGCTTCCTGCACCTCATGGAGCTTACCGCGCCGTATCAGGCGTCGCTGCATGACGTACAATGGATCGAGGGACCACTCGTTGGACGACCAGTGCTGGCGTTCAACCCGCAGACGGTGATCACCATGCGTGGGCTCATTCCCCTGAGCCGGACGTCCGACGTGCGCTTCACGGACGTGACGGGTGAGGCCGGTCTGTCCGACGGTGGAACAGTGCCCACGGCGCTCGCCGTGGGCGATCACGACGGCGACGGCGCGGACGACCTGTTCGTCTCGGTCTCGTCACGCGATCCACCCCGGTCCGAAGGTCGTCTGTACAGGGTGCGCGGCGGCTTTGTCGCGGATGTCACGGCGGGAACGGGTCTCTCGCTGCCGACCGGCGCCGCATACGCGACGTTCGCCGACTTCGACAACGATGGCTGGCTCGATCTATTTGCCATCGGCGGCGATGGCCGGGGTTACCTGCTGCGCAACGATGGGAGCGGCAAATTCGACGACGTCACGGCCACCGCCGGAGTCGCCGACGTCGGGGGTGCCCGAAAGGCGTTGCTCGTCGATCTCGACCATGACGGCGACCTCGATTTGCTGCTCGTCGGCGGAGCGACGAATCGTTTTTACCGGAACAACCTCGACGGCACCTTCACGGAGGGCGCGGGCGCCGTGGGTCTTCAGGGCGCCTCTCCAGGTTGGGATGCGGCGACCGGCGATCTCGATGGCGACGGGCGCATCGACGTGTTCGTGACCAGCCCGGATGGCGCCGACGCACTCTACCAAAACACCGGATTTCGAGGATTTCGGGACGTGACCGCGGCGAGCGGACTCGCCGCCAGTCGGGCTTCCAGCGCGGTCGCCGTCGGCGATTACGACAACGACGGCGTGTTGGACATCTTCGTGCTGCGCACGGATGACGGCGAGGCCATGCTCTGGCACAACGCGGGGAACGGCACGTTCTCGAGCGATCGACGGTCTGTCGATGCCTTCCGTCGACTGCGCGGCGTCGGAGAAAGCGCTGAGTTCGTGGACTACGACAACGACGGCTGGCTCGATCTCTTCGTCGCGGGGCAGCGCGGCGTGCTGCTGTTTCGCAACAATCGTACCGGTCGATACGAAGACCGCACCGCCCTGCTCCCAACGACGCTGGTCGCGGGTGGCGCAGCCACCGCGATCACCGTCAGCGACGTAGACGGCGACGGCGACCAGGATCTGTTCGTGGCCGACTCCGCCGGTGTCCATTTGCTCCGCAACGACGGAGGCAATGCCAACTTGGCCATGCAGGTGCAACTCTTCGCCCTCCGTACGGGCAGCGGCAAGAACAACAATTTCGGCATCGGTGCGACGATCGAGATGCGCGCGGGGGAGATCTACCAGACGCGCGTCGCCACCGGACGTGTCACGCACTTCGGCTTGGGGCCGCACCTCAAGGCCGACGTGCTGCGCGTGCAATGGCCCAATGGCGTTCCGCAGACCACTTACTTCCCGGGAACCGACCAGGACGTCCTCGAGCTCGAACAGCTCAAAGGATCGTGCGCGTTCCTCTATACATGGGATGGGAAGCGATACCGGTTCGTGACCGACGTGATGTGGCGCAGCGCGTTGGGCATGCCGCTCGGCATCATGGGTGGCAGCCGTAGTGCCACGTACGCCCCGGCTGGGGCGTCGCAGGAGTATTTACGGATCCCCGGCGACGCGCTCCAACCGCGACATGGCCGCTACAGCCTCCAGGTCACGGAGGAATTGTGGGAGACTGCGTATCTGGATGAGATCAGACTCCTCGCTGTGGATCACCCCGACAGCGTCGAGATTTTCGTGGACGAGCGTTTCGTCCCTCCGGGTCCGGTTCGGCTGCGGCTGTTCCAGGCGGTGCGTCCTCGACCTCCCGTCTCGGCTATCGACGATCGTGGTGAGGATGTGCTGGCAGCGCTGCGCGAGAGGGATGATGTGTACGTGTCGAACCTCACGCCGACCCACTACCAGGGGTTGGTCGAACCGCACGACCTCGTCCTCGATCTAGGCGAGGACGCGGGTCGCGCTGGTACCTTTCTTTTCCTTCGCGGCTGGATCTATCCGACCGACGCGAGCATCAACGTCGCGGTGTCACAGCAGACACGCGTGAGAACGCAGATGCCATCGCTCGAGGTCCGCGACGCACAGGGGCGATGGACGACCGCGATCCCCAGCATCGGCTTCCCGTCCGGGAAGGACAAGACGATCGTGATTGGCCTCGCGGGAAAGTTCCCGACGAAAGACCATCACGTGCGCATTCGCACGAACATGCAGATCTACTGGGACCACGCCTTCACGTCGCGCGATGCCCCGGCCAGTCCGGTCCACATCGCGCCGTTGCAGCCCGCCTCAGCGGACCTGCATTTCCGGGGCTTCTCACGCATGTATCGGCGTGGCGGCCGGTACGGCCCCCACTGGTTCGCCTACGAAGACGTCAGCAAGGATTCTCCGTGGCGACCTATCGAGGGGGCGTTCACGCGATTCGGCGACGTGCTACCGCTGCTGCGGAGCGCCGACGACATGTACGCTATCATGGCGCCGGGCGACGAAGTCACAGTCGAATTCGACGCCGCCTCAGCGAGCACGCCTCCGCCGGGCTGGAGGCGCACGTTCCTCCTCTATAGCGACGGCTGGATCAAGGACGCGGACCTGAACACCGCGTTCGGCAATACCGTCGAGCCGCTCCCATTCCACGCAATAGAGGCATACCCGTACGCGCCAGGTGAATCCTACCCGACCGAATCGGTACACCAGCGATACCGTCGGGAGTACAACACGCGGCTCGGCAAGCGGCGCTGAGCGGCCCGCTTCTACGGACGGCCGGCTCCGGCGCCATGCCACGCAGAGCCGGTAGCGCGCTCACCAGCTCATCACGGCTCAGCCCCAGCAAGGCGTGTCGGTCCACCAGCGCGTTGGCTCGCCGTCCCAGGACGCCCTCGACCCTGTGTGATGCGCTGGAGCCGCCGGTGCCTCTGTCGCGGCGAGGGATCCACCGTCGGGTGGCCGACGCCGAGGAATCCACTCCACGCGGCCGACTCCGAGTCGGGACGGATCAGCCGCTGATGGATTTCGGCGAACGAGACGGTCGCGAAATAGATCATCGCCTGCGCGGTAAACAGGTCAAAATGTGCCATCGCCTCGTGGGCGCTGCCCATCGCCTTCAACGCCGCACCGCCACTCGTGGCGCTGGCGCTGGTAGGCCCGGTCGCGAAGTGGATCGACCTGCGTCGATCACTCCGCGCTACGGAGGCTACCGCTCGCTCAGGAGCACCAGACCGAATGCGGTCGTGAGCGAGATCCTGCCGTTCCGAATCGTGCCCCTCGTCCCCGAGTACGCGTCCACCAGCTCGCTGCCATCCCGGAACACGCCGAAGACGGGGATGGTCTTGGCGCCTTCCTCCTGGTCCATCGCCACCAGGACGCGATCGACGTGCCCGTCCGCCTCGAGGGTGCGGCTGAAGATGTAGGGCTGCACCTGGAGGCGATGATGCGTCCCTGCCCCCACCGCTGGGTGGGCCCGGCGGAACCGGCCCAGTTTCCGCCAGTGTCGCACGATCCCGGCGGTGGCGCCGCCGCGCTCCAAGTCCCTCCAGTTCATGAACGAGCGGAGGTTGGCGTCGCCCTCAGCGCCCGCGACCCTGAGGGGCCGGGCCAACTCGTCCCCGTAGTAGATCTGGGCGCCGCCCGGCGCGAGCAGGAGGCGTGTCCCTGCGCCGAGCGGGTCTGCGCGATCACGGTCGTACGGCGACCCGTCGTCGTGGGAGCTGATGTAGTTGAGGATCGCGACCCCCCGCAGCGCGCCTTCATGAAGCGCAGCGGAGTACCGCGTGTAGAGATCGTCCATCGACCCAGCGGCCTCCCGCTTGAAGCCGAAGTTGATGAGACCATCGTACCCGTGGGCGAAGAAGTCCACGGTTCGGTCCCCGAAGTTGTACGCCCGCCCCTGACTCGGCTCGTAACCATAGACCTCGCCCATCATGTAGAAGGGAAGGCTGTCCAGGACCTGGGCTGGATGGGCACGCTTCCAGTCCGCGAACGCCCGCGCGGCTTCCCGCTTCAACTCGGCGCTGACCGTCTCTCCGAAATGCTTGGCGGTGTCCATCCGGTAGCCGTCGAACCCAAACTCGCGCACCCAGTCGGTGAGCCACTTGATGAGGTAGTAGCGAGACGCCTGCGGGTAACCGGTGCGCGCGAAGAAGGTGTTCAGCTCGGTCCGCTCCTGCTCCAGGCGGCCCTCCAAGCTCCACTTCTCGATCAGCGCCGGTGGAAGCTCCACGGGATCGTCTCGATCGGTGAGGACGTCCGGGAGCGTGGCCACCAGGGTGCAGTTCACCGTGGTGGTGTAGTCCCGGTAGGAGCAGTTGGGGCCCGTGCGGACCCAATCGTCAGGCCACTGGGGATCCTGTGGAGTCACAGGCCCCGTGTGGTTGATGACGGCGTCCATGAGGACGCGGATGCCATGCCGGTGGGCTGCATCGACCAGCGCGCGCAGGTCGTCCCTCGTCCCCAGCGCCGGATCCACCGCGGTCCAGTCCCTGGTCCAGTAGCCGTGGTATCCGTAGGTCTTCCCCGTCCCCTCATCCACGCTCCCGTGGATCTGCTCCACGAAGGGGGTCAGCCAGATGGCGTCCACGCCCAGGCTGTCGAAGTACCCGGCCTCGATCTTGCGGCGCACGCCGGTAAAGTCCCCGCCGAGGAAGCTGCGCAGCACCGCGCCATCCTGCGCGCGGCCCAGGGCGCGGTCGTTCGTGGAGTCGCCGTTCGCGAAGCGGTCGGTGAGGAGGAAGTAGACGGTGGCGCTGTTCCAGAACAACTCCGGCGCCGTGGCCGAGCCGACGACGCGGGCCTGCGATCCGGAGCCGGAAGTGCCGGCTGGGCAGGCGGAGAGACCGACGGCGACGACGAGCGTCGCGGCACGGATGACCGGGGTCATCAGCAGACCTCGTCTTCGTCCTGCACGCGGAGTGTCAGCGCCGCGGCGAGCACGAGAGACACGCCCCCGACCAGGAGGGCGTAGATCGCTTCGCCGCCGAAGAAGCGCCCGACGATGAAGCCGAGGATGGCAGCCGCAACGATCTGAGGGATCACGATGAAGAAGTTGAAGACCCCCATGTAGTACCCGAGCTTCGAGGGCGGGAGCGACCCGGTCAGCATCGCGTAGGGCATCGAGAGGATGCTGGCCCAGGCGATCCCCACGCCAACCATGGAGCCCAGCAGGTATCGAGGGTCTGTAAGGACGAAGACGGAGAGGAGCCCCACGGCGCCGCACACCAGGCAGATCGCGTGGGCGGCCCTCCGGCTGGTCCTCCGCGCCAGGACCGGGATGCCGAAGGCCACCACGGCGGCCACCCCGTTGTATGTGCTGAAGCCGACCCCCACCCAGTTCGCTCCCTCGTTGAACAGCGCCGAGGTCGTGTCGGTCGTGCCGTAGATATGGCTGGTCACCGCCGCCGTCGTATAGATCCACATCGCGAAGAGAGCGAACCACGAGAAGAATTGCACCCAGGCGAGCTGCCGCATTGTCCGCGGCATGTCCTGGAGGTCGTTGAGGATGGTGACGAAGCCGTTGTCGTACCGGCCGCTCTTCTGCATGAGCCCGCCGACGATGAGCAGCACCCCGATGACGCCGACCCCGGCCGAGAGGATCATGACCTGGTAGATCGCCTGGCTGGCCAGCCAGGCGCTGAGCAATCCACCCGCGGCGACGAAGACCCCGCCCAGGCGGATCTGCCGGCCGCCGTTGTGCGCGTACTGCTCCGCCGTCCGTTTCTCCCGGACGGTGCTCTCGCGCGTCTGGTTCTCTTCAAAGGAGGCCATCTCCTCCGGCGAGTACTCTTTCGACCGGACAACCGTCCAGAGCACGGCAACGAAGAAGACCGCGGCGCCGAAGTAGAACGAGAGGCGCACCGAGTCGGGGATCATGTGCTCGGGGGCTTCGTTGCTCACCCCGAACTGGTTGGTGAGCAGCCAGGGGAGCATAGACGCCACGACCGCACCGGTGCCGATGAGGAAACTCTGCATGGCGAACCCGGTGGTCCGCTGCGCCGAGGGCAGGTTGTCGCCCACGAAGGCCCGGAACGGCTCCATGGAGATGTTGATGGAAGCGTCCATGATCCAGAGCATCCCGGCCGCCACCCAGAGGGCCGGGGAGTTCGGCATGAGGACCAGGGCCAGCGAGGCAAGGATGGCCCCGCCGAGGAAGTACGGACGCCGCCGGCCCAGGCGGTTCCAGGTGCGGTCACTGAAGTAGCCGACGATGGGCTGGACCATGAGCCCGGTGACCGGGGCGGCGATCCACAGAATCGGGATGTTCTCCACCTTGGCGCCCAGGGTCTCGAAGATCCGGCTCACGTTCGCGTTCTGCAGCGCGAAGCCGATCTGGATGCCCAGGAAGCCGAAGCTCATGTTCCAGATCTCCCAGAACGACAGGCGCGGCTTGGGCCGGGCGGTGCGGGGAGCGCTGGCTGCGGGTGATCCCATGGTAGACCTCGGCCTCAGGGGTTCCGAGCGTGGTGGAGGCGACGGATCAGCCCGTCAACCTCGGGGTCGGTGAAGATCTCGTCGAGGAGCCGCCGCATCGGGCGTTGCCAGTTTGGGCGCTCCGAAGACCGCGTCCCCGGGAGGTTCACGGCTTGATCCTCGAGCCAGAGATCCTCGAGCCAGGGAATTACGAGCGGGCTGTCCGACCGGCCGAGCCACTCGAGTAGCTCGGCCAGGAATGCAGCGGGCTCTTCCACGCGGTGACCCAACCGCTTGGCGAGCCACCGCACGGCCCTCGCGCGTTCCTTTCTGACGCCCGTGACGGCCTGCTGCGCCAGGAGGCCGTGGCGAACCCGCTCCGCGATATCGTTGCCCGCGAGCCATCCCGCGAAGGTAGGCGTGTCGTGCGTGCCTACCAAGGCAACGTGCGCGGCGGTCGGGGGGGTGACGTCCGGGCCCTCCG
This sequence comes from uncultured Gemmatimonadaceae bacterium, assembly GCA_964596925.1. GTDB lineage: Bacteria > Gemmatimonadota > Gemmatimonadetes > Gemmatimonadales > GWC2-71-9 > DASTHG01. The sequence goes on from CAZQWQ010000046.1 coordinate 64,073, forward strand.
ATGACTGGAACTGCGCCAGGTACATCCCCCAGATCCGGTGGCGCGGAAGCGCCTCATCGATCTCGGGAGGAACGGTTCCCAGGTTCTCGCCCACCACCTCGCACCGGTTGCAGGCCGACTCCTGGGTGAGAATGGCGAAGAGCTCCTCGGCGGGATACGAGACATACGTTCCCTCGTGCAACCCGAACCCGTGAGGGATCCAGTAGAGCCTGGTCCAGGCCATGATGTGGTCCACTCGGAGCACCCCGGCGAGACCCGCTTGGAGACCAATGGACGCTGCCAGGTAGCGGTGGCCCTCGTGGCGGGACGCCTCGGGAAGCACGGGGGCGAAACCCCAATCCTGCCCGCTCGGAAAGCCTGCATCGGGAGGGGCGCCCACCGACATCCCTTCGGCGAACAGGGCCTGTCGGGACCACGGGTCATAGCCGTCCGGGTGGGCACCCACGGCCAGGTCCAACCCCAGGCGAAACCCGTCGTGCTCCAATCGCTGGCGGAGGCCCTGGAGCTGCCGGCGCACCAGCGTCTGAGCCACCAGGTGGAAGTGCTCGACCTCGGAATCGACGTCGTGGGGCTCCAACGTTCCCGCCCGGGCTTTCGAGGCCCAAGCCCGCCAGCTCCTTCCGAGCCGGGCCTGCGCACCGCGGAAACGCGCGTAGCGGATCAGTTCCTCGTCCAGCTGTGACGGGTGTGGAACCGGCTGCCCCGCCAGGGCAGTCCGGACCTCGGCGTCTGCGCGGGTCACGTCCAGGGTCGTGGTGCGGTCCGACGGGCGATGGGCATCTCCCAGATTGACGATCACCTCGGACCAGAAGAGTCGACTCACCGGGGAGTATGGGCTGGGCTCCGCCGGCTTCGAGTTGAAGGTAGGGAGCAGGGGGAGGACGGTGACCAGGTCTCCGCCCCGCTCGCGCACCCAGCGGCATAGGGATTCCAAGTCCTGCAGGTCTCCCACGGAGCGGCTGCGCGCCGAGCGGAGAGCGGCGAGCTGCGTTCCCACCCCCCAGCTCCGATGCGCCCCCGGCCGACGCCACGCCTGCACGGGTGCGGCGATAACCGTGCACGTCTCGCGACTGCCCGAAGCCTCGACGGTGAGGCGGTGGTAGCCGGAGGGAATGGGGCGAGTCGTTCGAAGCTCGCCGCCGGAGATCTCGAGCGGGGCGACATCGCCGTCCGCGAGATGTAGTTCCGCATGGACGAGATCGCCTTCGGCGATCGCGAGGGCAGGCATGGTTCCGTCCCAGGCGACGAGGACGGGCGGCACGAGTCCCGTGTTCCGGATCGCGCGGCGTGCCCGCAATGCCTCGACGGCATCACCTGGGCGGGTGATAGGGGCGCCCATCGCGGCGCAGACGCGAACCAGCGTCTCAGGGGCCACGATGACACGCCTGCAAACGCCGTCCGTGTAGCGGGTGTGCACACCCATCGCTCGGGCGAGGGATCGGAGCGCCTTCAGCTCATCCGTCACGGAGTTACGCGAAGGTGACCGTGGTACCTGGGGTCACCCGAACCGCGTCGCCCGCCACAGCGCCAGGCCGCCCAAGACGAGGAACCCGAAGAGCGCGAGCGTGAGCACGGCGGCCCACAGCCAACTGATCTGGAGCGCGGGCACCCGGGCGACGGCGCCGAACCCCACGAAGGCCGCGGTCGCGACGAGGACGAGCAGCCAGTCGAGCGGACTGCGGCGCGCGCGCGCGGCACCCGCGTCGTCACCCGCCATCCGCGCCGCCACATAGGAGGGATCCACGCCGTAGCGGGCGCTCTCCCGGGCCCCCGCCTCTTGCCAGCGGCGGTACTCCCGGCCGGGCGCTGACGCGAGCGCGATCGCGCCCGCCCCCGCCGCCATCAAGAGCGAGCCCGCAATCACGGCACCCCGACCGCCACCGGCCAGCTCACCGAACACCAGAATCCCCCACAGGAGCCCCCACAGCTGGTTGGTGTTCGAGAGCGGGATGCCGCGGCTAATCCCGACGTACTTGGCCGCGTACTGCTGGAACAGGTCGCCCACCACCCACACGAATCCGGCGACGAGCAGCCAGAAGAGGACGTCACGACTGCCGGAGAGCTCCTGCCACAGCTGCCCCGGCCCGCCCGTGAAGCCGAGCGCCAGCACCGTCATCATGCCGAGCTCGCCGATCGTGAAGAACGCGACGAAGGACAGCGGATGCATGCCGGTCAGGTACGCCTTGCGGTAGGGGATGTACATCGTGCCCCACAAGGCGCCGGCGGTGAGCGCGGCGGCGACGCCGCGCAGGGCGTTGCCCCCGGGTGCGTGCGCGGACGACGCCACGGCGAGGAACGTGGCACCGGCGAACATGACGACGGCCCCGCCCAAAACGCTGAGCCAGCGCGCCCGCCCCGCGTCGCGCAGCTCGTTGAACAGCAACGTGCCCCAGAGGATGCCGAGCAGGCTGTTCGAGTTCCACAGCGGGAACGCGATGGCGAGGCCGACGTCCTTGATTGCGAAGATCGTCAGCGTGTTGGCGACCGCCCACAGGCAGCCTGCGAGCGCCGCCCAGACCAGGAGGTGCGGAGCCTGACGGACGTCCTCTCTGAGAGTGGCCGTGCCGCGCAACAGAGCCGGGAGGCTCCAGCGGGCGAGAAACACACCCAGCACCATCATGAACGAGATCACCACCGGCGAGACGCCGAGCGTGACGAGCTTCGTGGGCGCCTCGGCGGCGCCCAGCCAGGCGCCCGCGGCGAAACCGGAGAGGGTACCCACGCGCTGCAGCCGGCGCAGCCGCGCAGGGTCGAGCTCGCTCAGGCGATCCACCGGAGGACCATGAGCCCGGCGAGCAGCACGGCCACCGGGATCCAGAAGTGGACGTCTCCCAAGATGGCGCGCCAGCGGGAATGGGGTGTGGGGTCCATCAGCGATGGAACAATGGCGGCCAAACGGTGCGCTAGCTAGTACCGTTACTCGCCGTGCTCCTGGTCTGGCCGTACCCGATCTCGGCACTTATGATGGCGTCGCCACGTGTCCGTTCGTCCCCTTCACCACGTGAATCCCGAACCGGGCAGGAGACCCTATGAAGCAGAAAGACTACTCGCGGCGTGAGTTTCTGGGTATCGGTGCCGCGGCCGCCGGTGCATCGCTCGCGGGGGAGACAATCCTGCCGAGCTCCCAGCTCCTTCAGAGCCCTCCACGGACCGTTCCAGCCAGCGACCGCATCCGCTTCGGCATCATCGGCGTCGGCATGCAGGGATCGGGGCTGTTGGCCACTTCCATCGAACTGCCTGACGTCGAATGCGCCGCCGCTTGCGACCTCTACGACGGGCGACACACCTTGGCCCGAGAGATCGTTCGAGCCGATCTGCCCGTGACGCGTCGCTATCAGGACCTGCTGAACAACAAGGACATCGATTGCATCGTGGCAGCGGTTCCCGATCACTGGCACATGCAGATCGTGACCGACGCAGTCAGCGCGGGCAAAGACATCTACTGCGAGAAGCCGATGTCGCACAGCCCGGCCGATGGAGTGGCCATGGTCGGCGCGGCGCAGCGGAGCGGCCGAATCGTGCAGATCGGCTCGCAGCGCGTCAGCTCCCCGATCTGCGCCAAAGCCAAGGAGATGATCACACAAGGAAAGCTAGGGGATCTGATGCTGGTGGAGGGCTGGCTGGGGCGAAACGATCCCACCGGGGCCTGGCAATACCCGCCTCCACCGGATCTTTCTCCTCGCAACCTGGACTGGGATACCTGGCAGGGGCGGGTCCCGAAACGCGCGTTCGATCCTCTGGTGTTCGCCCGTTGGCGCTGCTGGAAGGAATACGGCACCGGGGTCGCCGGCGATCTCCTGGTCCACCTGGTCAGCGGCATGATGTTCATCCTGGGCATCAACGAACCACCGGCGCGGGCGATGTCGATCGGCGGCATCCGGCGCTGGAAGGACGGGCGCAACATGCCCGACGTTCACGCGGTGCTGTTCGATTACGGTGCGTGTCCGGTGTACATGCGGCTGAGTCTCGGCACGGACATGCCGGAGACGTATCGCTTTCAGGGATCGAAGGGAATTCTCGAAGTGACCGGATCTACCATCGCCTACAGTCCGCAAAGCGGGGAGGATTCATACCCCAGCTATTACACCGGAAGTTTTCCCCGCGCGATGCGCGAGGCGTACCTCACCCAATGGCACAAGGACAACGATGCGAGGCTGAGCCAGGCCGCGATGCCAGAGACCATCGCTCTCCGCGGACCCGACCTCGACGACATCAGGCCGCATCTCTCGACCTTCTTCGAGGCCGTGCGCACTCGCAAGCCCGTGGTGGAGGACGCGGTGTTCGGTCACCATGCCGCGCTGGCCTGCCACATGGCGAATGAGTCCTACTTCCGCGCCAGCCAGGTCAGTTGGGACGCGGCATCGAAGAGCATGAAGGACTGACGATATGGGTGACAAGATCGGCGTCGGGCTTGTCGGGTCGCAGTTTATTTCCACGATCCACGCAGAGGCCCTGCGATCGGTTGCAGACGCAGCGATCCTGGCGGTCGTGTCACCAACCAGCGGGCACGCAAGGGATTTTGCAGGAAAATACAACATACCTACGCACTTCACTGCCCTCGATCCGATGTTGGCCATGGACGACATCGATATGGTCGTCATCGGGGCACCGAACTTCCTGCACTGTGATCTCACACTCCGGGCCGCGAAGGCCGGCAAGCATGTGGTGGTCGAGAAGCCGTTGTGCATGAATCTGGCCGAGGCGGACCGCATGATCGAGGCGTGCAAACGGGCGAACGTCAAACTCATGTATGCCGAAGAACTGTGCTTCACGCCAAAGTATGTCAGACTGAAGGCGCTGTTGGATGAAGGGGCCCTGGGCAAGCCGGTGTTGCTCAAGCAATCGGAAAAACATGATGGGCCGCACGCCGATCATTTTTGGGACGTCGAGCGGTCTGGCGGAGGGGTCACCATGGACATGGGGTGCCACGCTATCGGGTTCTTCCGGTGGTTGAATGGCAGGACCCCCATCACCTCCGTCTATGCGCAGATGAGTACGAGTGTCCATACCGCGAAGACCAAGGGGGACGACAATGCCATCATCATTCTCGAATTTGAGAATGGTGTCAGCGCGGTCGCCGAGGAGAGCTGGACAAAGCTGGGAGGCATGGACGACCGGGCAGAGATCCATGGCTCGGAAGGAGTTGCCTATGCCGATGTCCTGCAGGGCAATTCGATCCAGACCTACAGCAGACGCGGAGTGGGTTACGCTGTTGAAAAAGCGGGGATTACCACAGGGTGGAGTTTCACGATGTATGAGGAGATTTGGAACTATGGGTTTCCTCAAGAATTGGACCATTTCGTTCGCTGCGTGAAGCACGACCAGAAACCACTGGTGACCGGTGAAGATGGAAGAGCGGTGCTCGAGGCAATATTTGCGGCTTATGAATCAGCAGGCACCGGCAGAAAGGTCATGTTGCCCTTTGAGACTGATGCCGACAAACCGTACAAGCTCTGGAAAAAGCCCTAGGGCTCGACGACCTCGATGGTCCGACCGGCCTCGATCGGGCCGGCCACCGTCTGGCGTCGACCCGAAGGCCAGCGGACTTCGATCCCTCCGGCGTAGTCAACGTTCGCGAGGCCGAAATACAGCGGCATGTCACTTTGGGAGAGGTATCCCGACTTGCCGTCGAGGACCTTCAGAATCCGACGCCCGTCGGGGAGCACGACGGTGACGTGAGCGCCGAGCCCCTCGCGGTTCGAGCGTGTGCCGCGAAGCCGGACTTTGAGGAACCGGATGCGATGGCGCTGCGCGAGGTCGCTGACGAGCACCTGTGGGGGCCCGTTGAACTCGTTGGTCACGATGTCGAGATCACCGTCATCGTCCAGGTCGAGGGCGACAGCGGCGCGGGTCCCGAGTGAGCCCATCATAGTCAACTGGCGAGCGGCATCGAGCCGACACCCCATGGCCGACGCCTCCGGTTTGGCACAGGCGGCACACAAAGGATTGAGCGCGTCCGCTCCCTTGCAGTCAAGGGTGAACCATACCTGCTGTGTGGCGCCGTTCGGTCGCGGCTCGACCCCCACTACGAATTCGCTCGGCAGGAAGTGGTGCCCTCCCTCGTTGAGCAGCACGGAGTTGATCCCATATCGATAGGGGAAGTTCATGCCCGCGGCGATGAAAATGTCATCCCATCCGTCCGCGTTGAGGTCGTCCACACTCGGCCCCCACGGCCAATACGTTTCGACCCCGACGGAGTCGGAAACCTCCTCGAACCGGCCACCGCCCCGATTCGCGAACAGCTCGTTTCCGAAGAGGAAGCGTTCCTTCCCTTCGGGAAACATCCGGCCAGCCACCGTCGAGGAGTCGGCCTTGCGACCCTCGGCCTCCCAGTCGCCGGGAGCGATGTCGACCCACATGTCCGGGTGCATGCTCGTGACGAAGATGTCGAGCTGACTGTCCCCATCGAAGTCGAACACCTTCACCCCCATCGAACCCCAGGGAGCTTTCGGGAAGTAGCGCTCCGTCGCGTCGCGAAAATGCTTCCCGCCCTCATTGAGCCACAGGTGATCCCCACCCTGCATGTCGAGGATGTAGAGGTCGGGAAATCGGTCATGGTTCACATCGAGCGCCGTGGCGTCGCCGCTCCAGCTCCGATCCACCAGCCCGACCTCTAGCGTAACGTCCTGGAACCGGTTGCCGCCCCGATTGCGGTAGAGAATGCTCGCTTCGGCGCGTTCGGGGTGGAGGTGACCCATGATCGCGTCGATCAGACCCACAAAGTAGCCGCCGGGCCCCCGCTCGTTGCTGGTGAACACACCCACATTGGCCACGAAGAGATCGAGCAAGCCGTCGCCGTCATAGTCGTAGAACACCGCGCCGGAGGAGTGGCCGACGTATCCCACTCCTGCCTGTTGGCTGATGTCGCGAAACGTCCCATTGCCATTGTTTTCCAAGAGCCGGTTCCCGTGGCGCACCGTCGTGACGAAGAGGTCGGGATCGCCGTCGTTGTCGATGTCGGCGAACGAGCATCCGACCGCAATGGCATCCGGCATGCCGATCCCCGCCTCACTCGTGACATTCACGAACCGACCGTTGCCCTGATTCTTCCAGAGTTCGTTGGTGCCAAGTTGGTTGGCGAAATAGAGCTCGGGCAGGCCATCACCATCGACGTCCGCGGCACACAGGCCGGAACCGTGGTCGTAATGAACCAGCTTGTACGCCTTGCCCGCGTCGTCTACGATCCGGTACTCGAACGTGATCCCGCTCGCCTGCCGCTGATCCGTGAACCGGAAGTCATGCAGTATTTGCGACCGCGCGGCCAGCTCGGCTTCCTGACGGGCCCGCTCGACCAGCCATGCCGGCGTCGCCGTGGCCGCCGAGCGCTCCGCACGGGGAGAGTCGCTGCACGAGGCGAGCAGCGGCAGTGCCGAGACAAGAAGTCGGAGCCCCGCCATCACCTTGCCGGGCGGATGCGGATCGCCTGGCCGCCTCCGGGAGCGAGCACCAGGCGCAGCCGCGTCGCCTGTGTCACCGTTTGCTGCGTGATCGTGACCGGCAGGGGATTGTCCACCCAGTTCGCATTCGGGCCGTCGGCGTAGATCTCGGCCACATACTGCCGGCCCGGCTCGAGGAATGAGAGTGGGACGTCGAACGTGCGCGCTTCCTCGTCGGTGATCGCGCCCACGAACCAGCTTTGGCCGTTCCGCTCCCGCCGCGCGACTACCACGTAGTCGCCGATCTTCCCCTCGAGCACGCGCGTCGTGTCCCAGTCGACCGCTACGTCGCGGATGAATTTGAACGCCGGCTGCCGTTCGTAATTCTCCGGCAGGTCCGCCGCCATCTGGAGCGGTGAGTAGAGCACCACGTAAAGGGCCAGTTGCTTCGCGAGCGTGGTGCGCACCCGTGGCTCCTCCGGACGGCGCGGCCGACCCGTGCCGCGTTCGATCAGGATATCGAAGACGCCCGGGGTGAAATCCATCGGTCCGGCCAGCAGGCGCGTGAAGAAGAGAATCGTCTCGTGCTCCGGCGGGTTGCCGCCCTCGCCGCCCCACGCGTTGTACTCCTGCCCCCGCGCGCCCTCCCGACTCATCATGTTCGGGTACGTGCGGCGCTCGCCGGTGTCGTGGATCGGCTCGTGGACGTCGAGCATGATCCCGTACTGCGCCGCCTTCTCGATCACCCGGCGGTAGTGCCGCACCATGTACTGCCCGTGGTGCGAGTGGCCTTCGCTGGTCAGGTCCGTCACGTAGCCCGACTTGATGGCGTCGAGGCCGAGAGAGCGGTATAGCGCGAACGCGCTGTCCATTTGCCGCTCGTAGTTCTCGACTCCGCCCGACGTCTCGTTGTGCACGATCAACTTCACGCCCTTCTGTTTCGCGTAGGCGGCGAGTCCCGGGAGGTCGTAGTCCGGATACGGCTGCGTGAACGAAAAGGCGTTCCGGTTCGCGATCCAATCGCCGTCCCACCCGACGTTCCAGCCCTCGACCAGCACGCCGCCGATGCCGTTGGCAGCCGCGAAGTCGATGTACCGTCTGGTGTTCGCGGTGGTCGCACCGTGTTTGGGCCCGGAACTCCACGTCATCGTGCCGATGTGCATGCCCCACCAGATCCCCACGTACTTCATGGGCCGGATCCAGGTGGTGCTCGGCAAGGCGTTGGGCGGGTTCAGGTTGAGTCCGAGGACGGAGGGCGCCAGATCGACGGCGCGGTCGGCGAGCTGGATCGTGCGCCAGGGGGTGACGAACGGCGTGCGGCCGCGCACCTTGATCCCGTCGGCATAGGGAGCCAAGGCCGCCCGCAGGGTTCGATTCTCCAAACGTGCCCCACGGAGATTCATGCGCGCGTAATCCACGAGATTCGCTTCATGGATGACGATGAACGTGCGGCCGTCGCGCGTCTCCATCGTGAGCGGCGTCTGCACGCTGTCCACCACGCTCACCGGTGAGGATGAATACAATATCTCCGAGCGGTCGAGGCGTGGCCGGTTCGACGGAATCCACCACGTGCGGGCATCATTCGCCAGTGTGAATTCGGTCAACTCCTCGGTGATCGCGAACGCTCCGAGATTGGGCTGTTCGGGAACTTCGTAGCGGAAGCCGACGCCGTCGTTGAAGAGCCGGAACACCACGGCGAATGTCCGGCTGGGAAACGCCGTTTCCACCACGGAGATCTTCAGCTCGTTGTGGTGGTCGCGCACGCGGGCGACCTCGCCCCATGGTTGTGTCCATGTTTCGTCGACCGTTTGCCTGGTTGAGTCGACCAGCTGCAACCCGTTGCGCAGGGGCGGCGCCCCTTGAAACTCGAAGCCGAGAAGGGACGGCAAGATCAGCGGCCGGCCGTCTCGCTGCACGCTGTAATAGAGCTTCCCCTCGCGGAGCTCGGCGGTCACCTGGTTTCGCTCGTCCGGTGAGGCGACGCGGACCTGGCCCTGAGCCGACGAGGTAACGCCAAAGAGCGCCGCGATCGCAACAGCAAGCGCGGAGGGGCTGGGGCAAGGCCGGAAGGATGTCCGCATGGGCATCTCCGTGAACCGTGGATGAAAGCTATATTCGTGCAAAAGGGGGACTCCATGACTCCGTTCGCGTTCCGCGCCCTGCTGCCCGTCGGTCTGCTCCTCGGACTCACATCCGGATGCGGCCAAAGACGCGGCAAGACCGCGGAGCAGAGCCCTCCTCCCGCCTCGAGCGTGACCTCCGACGACATTCAACGCTCGCCGGGCCAGCCGATCGAAGAGGTGCTGCAGGGCCGGATCGCCGGCGTCACGGTGACTCGAACAGCCGACGGCGGCATCGCGGTTCGCATCCGCGGCCAGACGTCCATCCTTGGCTCGAACGAGCCGCTCTATGTGCTCGACGGTATCCCGATCCAGGCGGGCCCGGACGGGAGCCTGTCCGGAATCAGCGTCTACGACATCGAGTCCATCGAGGTGCTGAAGGACGCGGTCAGCACGGCAATGTACGGCGCCCGGGGCGCCAACGGGGTGATCGTCATCAAAACGAAGCGTCCCGCTCCCAACTAGTTACTGGTCACACGCGCGGATGCCGGCTCGCGCGGCCGTATGCGCTGCACCACCAGTTCACCTACCTTGCGCCCCTGGCTGACGCCTTCCTCGATCGCCATCCGGTAATGGATCCCGCCGTACAGGCGGCTGATGGCCGCCTCGGCGGCTGCTTCGTTGAACGAGGAAAACGACCGGACCGGGAGCCCATAGTGGATCTCGGTGCTGTCGGTGAATGCGAACCCGTCGCCGAACTCGTCCGTCAGCACCGTGGCCGCCGCGGTCGAAATGCCACTATGTCCGCTCGTGTACTCCGGAAAGGGCGGCGTCTGGAGCAACGGCTCCCATTGCTCGTCCAGGTGCGCGTTGATCACCGTTTCGGGCCGCACCAGGTTGCTGCGGTATTTCTCGTCCCAGACGCTGATGAACCCGTCGGCCAGGGCAATCGCGGTGCGGGCGTACGCCTCGGCGGACCGCATGAGATCGGCGCCGGATTTGCGAGCGGCGATCCCGACGATGCCCATCCAATGCCCGCCGGGCGTGATTTTCTTGGTCGCGAACATGGTATGTCCCTGGACGTGCATGACGAACGGGTTGCAGTCCCAGAACGAAGCGATCTCGCGCTGCTCCGGCGTAAGTTTCCGTCCCACCGCGAAGACCTCGTACACCTGCCGAAAAAACGGGCTGCCGCGCGACATGTCGTAGGGGAGCGGGGGCCTGGGTCGGAACTGGCTCGACGAGTCCAGCGCGAACGGGCGTAGCCGGGTCCAGTTGGGCTCCACGGCGTCCATGTAGGCCGGCGGGGTGGGCCGCCACCGCGCCGGCTCGGCGGTCACCGTGTACCTGGGATACCCCCGCGTCTCGAGAAAATGGTCCTGCCTCGACCAGGCCAGGATATGCTGCGCCACCTGGTCGCCATACGCGACGGAGCGCTCGAACACCGCTGCCGGGATTCCCATGCGGCGCATCGGCTCTTCGATGGCGGAGCGCAATGAGTCCATGCGCGCTCGCGAGAATGTGAGCGCGTGGCTCACCGTCATGAACGCGTGGATACTGGCGAGCGGCAGGTAGTACTCGACGCCGGGTGCCGGCTGCGGCACGGGCGTCAGGCCGTTGACCTGTCCCGCGAGCGTCTGCTGCACCGGGTAACCGGGGCGGAGCGCTTCGTAGGCTGCGATGCTCGCGTACGCATACACCCGACTGGCTTGCGGCGGGCTGAAGATGTCGTACACGATGACGTCCGTGAGATGTCCCATCGCCGCATGGAGCCGTTCCGGGTCCGGGGGCTCGGTCCGATGCGTGGGGGGAGCATTGGCGCACCCGGCCGTGAGCAGGGCCAGCGCGGTCAGGCGAAGTCGGATCAGTCGCCGCATGAATTAGTTCCTCGCTACCGACCGCCGCACCGGTGCAGCCCGAAACACCAATAGGCGATCGTTGTTTCGCGTCACCACGTACACGTCGCCACGCCGAGTTCTGAGCCGTTGGATGTCGCGCGCCTGGCCGGGGACGCGGAATCCGCTCTCCGCGGCCGGCACGGGAGTAAATCGTCCCGTGCCGTCGCCGCGCAGGAACAGGCCGTGGCCGGCGCTCATCCGGCCGAGTTCCGGCTTCACGCCGTCGAAGTTTCCAGCTATCAACAGATCCAGTGCCCCGTCCCGGTCGAAATCGGACGCAAGAATCCCGTAGACCGGCGCGATCTGGGCTTCACGCGGCAGCGGCACGAGCGTGAAGGAGCCGTCGCCATTGTTCCTCGCCAGCGCGGTGGCGAACGTCTGCGCCTGCTTTCGCACCGCGTCGGCCAGCCCCTGCGCACCGAAGATATCCGCCGCGGTTTCCCCGGCGTAGTCCGTGTACTTGAGATACCGCCCCTTGAGGTATGGCAGCGCCCGGAGGAGGTCGTCCCGCAGCACGAGCGGATAGCTGACCCCGTCGGTGTAGAGGCACACGATCTGCTCGGCGAAGCCATTCCCGTCGAAATCTTTGACGTACATGGTCGCCGGTTCGTCCACGGTCGCGTGCAGGCGGGTGTTGAGTCCCAGGTTGCCCACGACGAAATCGGGGCGACCGTCGCCGGTGAAGTCGCCCGCCACGATCCGATTCCACCAGCCGTGGCTGTGCTCGAGCCCGGGTGTGGCCAGCCGCTCGAGCCGGCCCGCCGCCGTATTCCGAAAAATCGTGATCGGCATCCACTCGCCCACGAGGATCAGATCCAATCGCCGGTCGCCGTCCAGATCGATCCACAGGGCATCGGTGACCATCCCGATGTTCGCCAGCTCGGGCGCCACCGTCTGCGAGACGTCGCTGAAGCGCCCCCGCCCGTCGTTCCGGAACAGCGCGCTCGGGGGGTCGAGGCCATAGCGCCAGGGCACGACACGGCCGCCAACGAACAGATCGACGTCGCCGTCCCCGTCGAAATCGGCTGCCGCGGTGCGCGAGCCGCTGCCGTACAGGGTTGGCAGCTGGTCGCTCGTTTTCCGGAGGGTGCCACGTCCGTCGTTCACGTAGAGCCGATCTTCCAGGGCCGGTGCCAGGTCTGAGAACTCGCTGCCGCCGGTCACGACGTAGAGATCGAGATCGCCGTCGCGATCGGCGTCCAGGAACTCTGCGCCCAGGTCCTCGGAAATCCGATCTTTTGCGAGCAGCGGTTGATTGGTGCCGACGAATCGGCCGTTCGGCTGTTGGACGAGCAAAGCGCTCGGCTGATCCTTCGCGCCCCCGATGAAGGCGTCGTCCAGTCCGTCGCCGTTCACGTCGCCCACGGTGATGTACGGCCCCTCGGTCGAGAGCAGCTTCGGGATCAGGCGTTCCCGGTCGAAATCGACGAACGCGTTCTCCCGGTGCTCGAATGGCAACGCGATCTGGTCGGTGATGTCGGTGAAGAGCGGCGGGACCGCCTGGTGGTGCGCTGGTCGTGCCACTCGAGACTCCGCCTGATGGATGGTCAGGCGCTGGTTCGTCGCGGTGGGCGGAAGCTGGCTGACGCGCCCATCCGGCCACTCGACGGTCACCGACTCGACGGTGTCGATCGGTCCGAGTCCGAAGGTCAGGATGTAATCGACGCTCGACTGAAATCCGCGGGTGGGCGCGAGTTCCTGGAAGAACTGCCGGCCTCCGCTCCTGAGCGTCACTTGCGCTCCGACGGCGAACCGGTTCGGACCCTCGCCGTCGAGCTGGATCTGGAGGTAGTGGTTGGTTGAGAGCGTCCGGGCATTGTTGCGGTAGACGAAGGCTTTGTCGTTGACGTTGTTCACCACCAGATCGAGCGCCCCGTCGCCGTCCAGATCGCCGTACGCCGCGCCGTTGGAGAAGTTCGGCGTGTTCAGTCCCCAGGCAGCGCTCTGGTTGGAGAAGGTCAGGTCACCCGCGTTTTGGAAGGCGTAGTCCGGGAGTTTTGTAGACCCCATGGCGGCGATGAGCCCCAGGAAGTCGACCCGCTCCCCCCTGGTGGCCGAGCGCATCGTCTCGTCGTTCGCCAGGAAGGCGATGTAGTCCTGCGAGGTCACGTCGCGGGCGAGACCGTTCGTGACGAAAATGTCCTTGTACCCATCGAGATCCAGATCCGCGATCAACGCGCTCCAGCTCCAGTCAGTGCGCGCCACGCCGGCCATCTGGCCGATGTCGGAAAAGGTGCCGTCGCCGTTGTTGAGCTGGAGCATGTTGCGCATGAACTGGAAGTGGTACCCGTTCTGGAGCTTGGCCTGGTACACGTCCCAGCCCTCAAACGAGGAGGTCGTTTTGAGTCGGTAGTCGTCCTCCGGCAGCATGTCGGTCGTGTAAACGTCCGGCCATCCGTCGTTGTTCAAGTCCGCGATGTCGAGCCCCATCGAGAAGTAGCTGATGTAGGGCATCCACCGCTCGACCGACTCGGTAAAGCTGCCATCGCCATTGTTGCTGTAGAGATAGTCCTGCTCGAAGAAGTCGTTCGCGACGTAAAGGTCGGGCCAGCCGTCGCGATTCACATCGCTCACCACGACGCCCAGGCCGAAGCCGATTTCGCTGCCGAAGATGCCAGCCGCTGCGCTCACGTCGACAAAGTGTCCGGCGTCGTTGCGATAGAGCCTGGCGCCGCCGAGCGGATCACGGATTTCCCGCGTGTTCCGCAGCCCGAAGCTCGCGACCGGGCGGGGCGAGTTGCGCAGCAGGAAGAGATCCAGGTCCCCGTCGCGATCGTAGTCAAAGAACGCGGCCTGGGTCGAGTAACCGGTGTCCGCGATGCCGTAGGCCGCCGCAGAATCCACGAACGTGGGCACCCGCTCCGCGTTCAGGCCGCCGTTCAGGTACAGGGCGTTGGCCCGGCGCCGACCCTCCAGGTTGCCGGCGTGGCAGACGTAGAGGTCGAGCCGCCCATCGCCGTTCACGTCGGCGAGAGTAACGCCGGTCGCCCAGGACCCGGTTCCGGTCACGCCCGCGGCCTCGGTCACGTCCCGAAAGCGGAACCCGCCTTCATTCAGGTACAGCCGATTGCCGCCCAAGTTCGACGTCAGCACGAGCTCCGGCAGGCCATCGCCCGTCAGGTCGCCCAGCGCCACGCCGCCGCCGTTGTAGTAGTTGCGATACGTGAAAACGTTCAGCTCGCGCGTGTCGGTCAGCCGGTTCTCAAATTGGACGCCGGTTTCCCTCGCGGGGAGCCGCGTGAACAGCGTGCGCGCGTCCCGGGCCGCGCCGCCCGCACCGGAGCAGCCGGCGACGAGCCAGGCGCCCGACACCAAAAACCGAATAGCCTGCCCCCGATTACGGGAGCAGGCTATCACGGCTCGACCAGCAACAGCGCGCGTCAATCAGTAGCCAGGGTTCTGCACCAGCAGCGGGTTGGCGTCAAGCTGCGACTGCGGAATCGGCATCAGGATGATCGTGGGCGCTGACTGCAACTTGAACTCCCAGGGATCGTCGAACAGGCCGTGCCGGATGAGATCCTGCCGTCGCCTGGCCTCCGCTGCGAGCTCGAACAGGCGCTCGTTCAGCAGTGCCGTCCGGTCGATGGCCACGAGCGGCTGCGGCGGATTGAAGACCCGGGCGCGCAGCGCGTTCACCAAGACGAGCGCCGCGGCGCTCCCCGCTGTCTGTTCGTTTAGCGCCTCGGCCTTGATCAGATAAATCTCGGCGAGGCGGAAGTAAGCGTAGTCGTTGCCGTTGAGCTCACCGGCAGGGCGGCCGGGATCGGCGGGATACTTGTAGAAGCGGACGCCTTCGCCCTCGGTCGCCGCGGTGATATCGTTGATCGTCGTCGTGAAGACCAGCGGGATGGTATTCCCTCCTCCCCCCCGCTCGAAGGCCGGCGCGCCGGTTTCTACATTGGTCTGTGGGCCCGCCAACCACATCTGCCGGCGTTGGTCATTCGCGTCGAAGGCGTTGTACGTTTGCGCCAGGGTCGCGAACCCGTTCCACGGCGTGGCGTTGCTGAGCTGGTTGTAGTGCAGCGCCCGCATGATGAAGTTCAGTCCCAGGCCGGGTTGCGCCAGGAACTTCACGACCATGATGTTCTCGGGAGACGTTTGGTTGTCGGCGGTGAAGTTCGAGGCCCAGTTGGTCGCCAGGCTGTACTGGCCGGAATTGATAATGCGATCGGCGGCATCGATCGCGGCTTGGCAGGCATCCACCCCGCCGCTGACCTGCACCCCCAGACACGTGTTGTAACCCGAGGCGCTGACGCCGGTTTCTTTCATCCACACGCCGGCGTTCAGATATATGCTCGCCAGAATCGCGTCGGCGGCGCCTTTGGTCAGGCGGCCGTTGTTGTCCGCCGGCCAACTGTCCGGCAGGTCCGTGCGCGCGTCCAGCAGCTCCGACTCGATGAACTGGAACACCTCGGGCCGCGTGTTGCGCGCCCGCGGCTTGATTTCGATGTCGGTGACGATCTGCACGCCGCCGAAAAAGTCCATCAGGATGTAGTAGTAGAATCCCCGGAGCGTCCGCAGCTCGGCGACGATTGCCGTCTGATTCGGCACGGACACCCTCGTCAGCGCGTCGAGCAGCACGTTGGCGCGCGCGATTCCGGTGAAGGCAACGTTCCAGGCCCCGTTAATGAACCCGACCGATGGACTCGTCGCCGTCCACGTCTGCCGCTTCAGCTCGAGCCACTGGCCGTTGTCGAACCAGTCCGAGCCCCGCGTCGGGACGACGATCTCGTCCGAGCTGACCTCTGTCGCATTCCAGTAGTCGTCCAGCGTGCTGCGCAGCTGGGCGTACACCCCGGCCAGCCCGCCGAGCACCTCCGCCTCATTGCGGTAGAAGTTCTCCGGCGTGATAGCGCTCGAGGGCGTCTCGGTGAGATCGGTGCACCCCTGCATGGGTACCAGCGACAGGAGCAACAGCGCGCACAGCCCCGGACCTCGGATTGATGTCGTCACAGGTGGTCTCCTCTTAGAACGCTAGCTGTACGCCGGCCGTCAGGGTGCGTGGCCGTGGATAACTAAGATAGTCGATGCCGACAGAGGCCAGGCCCACTTCCTGGTGGACTTCGGGGTCGAGGCCGGAATAGCCGGTCAGAAGCAGCAAGTTGTCGCCGGATACGTAGATGCGGGCGGACCGTGGCGCCCCCGGAGGCCCGGGGAGCCTGAACGAATAGCCCACGGTAACGTTCTGCAACCGCATGAACGACGCACCTTCGACCCAGCGCGATGAGAAGATGGCCGGCTCGCGGATGTCGATCGGATCGGTCAGGGCGTCACGCAGGAAGTTCTTGCCCTGGAGCGCGTTGCTCTTGGTGGAATACACGAGCGCGGTGTTGTTGAACACTTCCTGTCCGAACGCGCCCCGCATTTGCACGTTGAGGTCGAACTTGCCGAAGTTCACGGTACTGTGCAGGCCGAGCGTGAAGTCCGGATAGGCGTTGCCGATCACGGCGTAGTCGGCGGCGAGCGGCGTCGTCGTCACGCCGTTGACACATCCCGCGCTGCCGGCCGAACAGACGAACAACTGCTTACCCGCCGCGTCCACGCCGGAAAACCGGGGTCCGAAAAACGTACCCAGCGGCTGGCCGGGGATGATGCGCTGCGAGACTTGATTGGACTGACCCTGCCCGCTGACGCGGCCGCTGGTGAGGAACTGGTAGCACGGTTCCACATTACCCGGCTGTCCGCAGTTTTCGCCGAGATGGACGACCTTATTCCGCTCCATCGCGAAGACGAGTCCAGCCCGCACGGTCAGATTCGGCCGGGACACGGGCAAGGCGTCGAGCGAGAGCTCAAAGCCCTTATTGCGCACCGCGCCGATGTTTTGGAGCCGTTCGGTCGCGAGCGCCGGCTGTGCGACCGGCACTGAGAGCAGCAGGTCGGACGTATTCTTGACGTAGTACTCGAGGCTGCCCGACACGCGATTCTCGAGGAGGCCGTAGTCCAAGGCGACGTTGACCTGCGAGGTCTTCTCGAACCGCAGGTCGGGATTGGGATTGCGCACTGGGGCGAACCCGATGACTGGCGATTCCCCGAAGACATACTTCGCCCCGCCGCTGGCTTCCAGGGTGATCAGCGATGAATAGGGCGGCACGCCCGGGTTGCCCACCACGCCATACCCGGCGCGCAAGCGCAGGTCCGAGAACGGACCCCCGGGGAAGAACGTCTCGTCACTCATCCGCCAGGATGCGGAGACACCCGGAAACGTCGCCCACTTGTTATCTGCGCCGAACGCGGACCGGCCATCGCGGCGGACCACGCCCGTCAGGAAGTACCGCTGCTTGTACCCGTAGCTGGCCCGGGTAATGAAGGAGATCCATCGTTCATCGGTTCGGAACGACTGCGGGGTCACCTGCACGCTGCCGCTGCTCAGGCTATTGAAGCCGGTGATGTCGGTGACAAAACTCCGGGCCTCGGCCCGGAACTCCTCGATCCGGAATTCCGAGAACTCGTACACCCCCACGACGTCGAGGTCGTGCACGTCGGAGAACTGCCGCGTGAACGTCAACATCCCCTGGAACGTCTTGGACTGGTTGTCGCGGTTGATCTGTTGCGCGAGCCCCCCAAACTGGGCTCCAACCGGACTGGATCTGGGGAGATAGATCTGCCGCACGCTCCCCGACTTGTCGACGCCGACATTGACCCGCCCCGTAAGACCGGGCAGCAGGTCCAAGTCAGCCGAGATGTTGCCGAGCGTTCGGTTCGTGGTGCCGAAGTCCTGGATCTGCTCGGCCAGCGCCACCGGGTTGCGCACCGACTGCGCGCCGGCCCCGATCTCGTAGTACCGGGTTCCCGTCGAATCGGTGACCGTCACCGGCTGCGTCGGATTGAAGACGGCCACGTTTTGGAACACGCCGCCTTCGAAGCCGCCTTCATTCTCATACGCGAGATAGTCGTTATTCGCCTGCGAGGTCGTCACGTTGAGCCCGAGGCGGAGGCGATTGTTCAGGGCGAAGTGCGTGGCGCCGAGGCGACCCTGGATCCGCCGGAACCCGCTGCTGAGCGCCACTCCCTGATCGTTCATGAAGTTCAGCGACGCCCGATAGCGCGTGATATCGCTGCCACCGGTGAACGCCAGGTTGTGATTGTGCGTCACGGCGGAGCGGTTCACTGCCTTGGCCCAATCCGTGTTCGCCGAGCCGAGAGCAGCTAGGTAGGTTGGGTTCAGGCCTTTGAGCGTGTCGGTATTGTAGAGTGCCACCTGGCCCTGCACGAACTGGCGGTATTCGTCGCCGGAGAGCACGTCCAACGACCTAGCAGGCGACGCGGTCGCCACATAACTGTCGTAGGTCATGGACGCCCCGCCCGCGGCGCCCTTTTTTGTCTCGATCAGGATGACGCCGTTGGCGCCGCGGCTGCCGTAAATGGCCGTCGCCGAGGCATCCTTGAGAATCGTGATCGAGCCGATGTCAGAGGGGTTGAGCAGGTTCAGCGGGCTGCGCGGCAGCGGGGGGCTGCCGCCGATGCCGAAGCCGGCTGCTTCGGATTCCACGTTCGCGATGGGCACGCCGTCGATAACGTACAGCGGCTCGTTGCTGGCATTGATGGAGGTCGCGCCGCGGATGCGGATTTGCACACCGGAGCCGGGCTCGCCGTTGTTCGTCGTGATGTTCACACCAGCAACCCTGCCCTGTAGCATCCCGTTTACGTTCGTCATCACACCGACGTCGGCCGTCGCGGGGTCAATCGTGGCGACCGAGCCCGTGATCGCCTCGCGGCGCTGGGTGCCGTAGCCGGTCACTACCACTGGTTCGAGTATCGCCGCTTGAGGGCGCAGCGCGAGGTTCACCGGGGTCACCGATCCGGCGGCCACCGTGATCTCCTGCTCGAGCGGGGTGTACCCGATCCGAGTCACCCGCAGTCTGTGGACGCCAGCGGGTACGGTGGTCAGGGTGAAACCGCCATTTGGTCGGGTCTGCGTTCCGAACGGCGTTCCCAGGACCCTGATGATGACGCCGGCAAGGCCCTGTTGCGTGCCGACGTCAGTCACCTCGCCCGTAATCGTGCCCGTGGAATCTTGCCCGCGAAGTGGGACCGCCCACAACAGGCCACCGACGAGTACCGGAACGACATAACGAGCCAGTGCCATCGAACCACCCTCCGCACGGTGATGTCCGAAAATGCAGGATTCTGCCCCATCTCTATTGGCCTCCGTTGAGACAATTGTCAAGGCTGGGGGCCGGGCCGGGAGACACCGGCCGGGGCGACGCTGGCCGTGCGGGTCGAGATCGCGTACGATATCCGCCCTAGATGAGCCTTCTTGCCCTGCTGCTCGCCGCCCAAACCGCCCTGCCCGGCGGCCCGGTGCCGCCGTATGTCGCGTTCCCCGAAGCTGGCCTCGACGATCCGGCGTCCTACGAGGGCTATCAGACGCGATTCTACCGCGACGCGCGTGGCAACGCCGTACAGATCTATCTGGAAGCGAAAAGCGGGCGCGTCGTCCACCTCTGGGCCGATGCGCTCAACGAAAGCCTCGGCTTTACCGCCCGCGATACCACTGGACGGCCCGCGCTGATCGGCTGGGCCGGGGCGGAGGCGACGACCAGGGTCGGCGAGGACCGTCGCGCCGTGGCCTACCGGCTCACGGCGCCCGGCGCGCTGCGTCTCGGCCTCTTCCTGCTCGGCTCGATGCGCGTCGAGCGAGACTTCCAATACTCCGGCCGGCAGCACGATTCGCTCGGGGCCACATTCGTCGTGCCCGAGCTGGCAACATTGGTGGACGATATCGCGCGGCTTCCGGCACCGGAGCGCCGTCGGGCGCTGGGGCTGCTCGCCGCCCGCGATCTGGCGTCTCTGCGCGCCCGGCTCCGGCCGGTCGTGACGATGGTTCGCTCGCCCGACCGGTGGACAGCGAGCGTCACCCAGGCGAGTCTCGACGGGAAGAACCACCTCTGGCTCACCCTGAGCGGTGACGCGCAACGCTCATCGGCGCAGCTCGTGGGCGGCGTTGTGACCGTCCGACCGACGGTCGAAGGCCCGCTCGAGCTCGCCGTCGAGATCGCGACCGACGGCCGCGCCCTCACGCCACTCACCCGCGAGCAGATCTTCAACGAACGGTTTCGGAGCTTCTACGCCGCGGTGCAGGCCGACACCGCGCATCCGCTGCGTCTGCGGCGCCTGGAGCGCGAGGTTCGAGGCTTCGAGCTGCTCAGCTCGCGCGAGAAATTGATGGCGGGGTTGCCGAACTTCGCCACGTACTTCGGCCGCGACATGCTGATGACCGCTCTGCTGATGGAGCCCATTTGGTCCGACACGATGGCGGAGTACGTGATCGCCGCGGCGCTGGCGAAGCTGGCGCCTTCGGGAGAGGTGAGCCACGAGGAGGCCCTCGGCGGCCAGGCGATCCGTGAGAATGCCGCCGAGTATCATCGCCGCCACGACCCGGCGCTGCTCGCGAATCTCCAGGCGGTGCGCGAGAACTACTTCATGGTGGACGACGACTTCCAGCTCCCCGTCGTCGCGGCGCGCTATGCCGCCAACCCTTCAGTCCCGGACGTACGCAAGCGCCGCTTCCTCCAGACCCAGCTGCGGGCGCTCGTGCAGAACCTCGCGTTCGTGGTACGGCAGGCCGCGCCCTATGCACGCGCGCCGGTGGCGACGAACCTGGTGGGGTTTCACCGTGACGACGATGGGTGGTGGCACGCCGGCAGCTGGCGTGACAGCCGCGTCGGCTACGCCGGCGGGCGGTTCGCGTTCGACGTCAACGTGGTCTGGGTGCCGGCGGCGCTCCGAGCGGTCATTACAATCGACAGCACGCTGCGCGCCCTGGGGTTAGAGGGGGTGCCCGAAGCCAAGGGCCTTGAGGCGACCGCCCAGGCGTGGCGCGAAACATCGCGGCATTTCGTGGTGGCGCTCTCGCCCGCCGACGTCGCGGCGCGGGTGCATGCCCGGCTGGAGGCGCTCCCCGCCGCCGAGCGGGAATACTGGGAGCAGGTGCTGACCCGGAGCGGCATGCCGGCCGACACGCTACGGTTCTTCGCGCTCTCGCTCGACAGTCATGGTCAGCCGATCCCGGTGATGAGCACCGACCCAGCGACCTGGCTCTTGCTCGAGCACTTGGGCCCAGCGCGCGAGGCTGAGCTGCTGCGCCCGTTTCTGCTGCCCTATCCCGTAGGCCTACTGATCGACGGTGTGGGGCTCGCGGCCGCCAACGACGCCTACGCTGCGCCCGCGGTGTGGGAGATGTTCGCGCGAGACCTGTATCATTCCCCTCGCGTGGTGTGGGGCCGGGAGGTGAACGTCCTGGTCGCCGCCCTCGCGCAGCGCGCTCGCAGCGGCTCCGACTCGGTCGCCGGCGCTGTCCTCGCCGGGACGCTCGACGCGGTGGCCCGCTCGGGGCTCAAGCAGGCCGAGCTGTGGAGTTACCGGCTCGACAACGGCTCGCTGCGGGCCGTCCGCTACGGCTCGAGCTCCGACCTGCAGTTGTGGAATCTCACCGACCTCGCCGTGCAGTTCTTGCTCGCGCGACTCTCGTCTTCTCCTAGTGGAGGACAATGACCATGGGCCTGCCGGCGCTCGACATCACCGTGATCGGGGCGTACTTCGTGATCCTGCTCGGGATCAGCTGGTGGTCCGCCATGCGGAAGAAAGATGAAAGCGCGGACTACTTCCTCGCAGGCCGCGATATCGGCTGGTTGGCGGTCGGCGCAAGCCTGTTCGCGTCCAACATCGGGAGCGAGCACCTGGTCGGCCTCGCGGGCACGGGGGCAGCGAGCGGCCTCGCGGTGGGGCACTTCGAGTGGCTCGCCTGTCTGATCCTGCTGCTCCTGGGCTGGCTGTTCGTGCCCTATTACCTGCGAAGCGGCGTGTACACGATGCCCGAGTTCCTCGAGCGCCGCTACAACGCCGCCTCGCGTGCGTACTTCACCTGGGTCTCCGTGATCGGTTACGTGCTCACGAAGATCAGTGTCACGCTGTTCGCCGGCGGCGTCGTGCTGCGCGCGGTGACGGGCTGGAACTTCTGGACCAGCGCGACCGTGCTGATCGTCATCACGGGCCTCTACACGATCATGGGTGGGCTCCGCGCGGTCATCTACACGGAAGTGATGCAGGCCGTGGTCCTGATCCTCGGCTCGGCGACCCTCGTCATCGTGGGCCTGGTGCACGTCGGCGGGTGGTCGGGACTGACTGCGGCCGTGCCTGCCGACTTCTTCTCCATGTGGAAGCCGGTGAGCCATCCCGACTTCCCGTGGACCGGCATCATCTTCGGCGCGCCGATCCTCGGCGTGTGGTACTGGTGCACCGATCAGCACATCGTCCAACGGGTGCTCGCCGCGCGGAACGTGACCGAAGCGCGGCGCGGGACAATCTTTGCCGGATACTTGAAGATCCTCCCCGTGTTCATCTTCGTGCTGCCCGGTATCATCGCGGCGGCACTCTATCCGGACATCCGCGGCGAAGCCGCGAATTCGGCCTACCCCGCACTCGTCACGCGCCTCCTCCCCGCGGGGCTCAAGGGCCTGGTGCTCGCGGGAATGCTCGCCGCACTGATGAGCTCGCTGGCATCAGCGTTCAACTCGTGCTCGACGCTGCTCACCTGGGATGTGTACCGGAAATGGCGTCCGCAGGCGACCGAGGCTCGACTCGTGGCGGTAGGGCGCGTGACCGCGGTCATCCTGGTCGTGCTCGGTCTGCTCTGGATCCCGTTCATGAAGTACGTCTCGTCTCAGCTCTATATCTATCTCCAGAGTGTGCAAGCCTACATCGCGCCGCCCATCGCAGCGTGCTTCCTGCTCGGCCTGTTCTTTCGCCGGCTCAACGGCGCGGGCGCGATCTGGTCGTTGTGGACCGGCCTGGTCCTGGGCCTACTGCGCCTGATCCTCGAGCTGGTCAACGGCGTCTCGAAAACCGGCCTGTCCGATGGCTCCGTTTGGGCATGGGTGGCGGAGATCAACTTCCTCCACTTCGCGGTGCTGCTCTTCGTCGTCAGCACAGTCGTGCTCGTGGCTGTGAGCGCGCTCACCGCGGCGCCCACGCAGGCGCAACTCTCAGGGGTGAGCTATGGCGCGGCGACTCCGGGGACGCCCACGGGCGCGCAGCCGACAGGTGCCGAGGGGCGGAAAGCCGACGTCGCGCTTTCTGTGCTCCTCGTGGCGATGCTTGGGGTCCTGTGGATCATTTTCGCCTAACCGCGCTCCTCGCGCTGCTCGGCTGCGTTGGGCCGAGCCAGCGCGCCCACCGCTACGACCCGGCGCGCGACCTGGGGGCGCTGTTCCACGACGTCCAGCTGTCGGGGATGTTCGAGGACTCGAAGACATTCGCCGATGCCCGGCCGCTCGGCGCGCCGGCGGAGATCGTCGCGCGCTACGACTCCGCGCGCCGCGCGGTGGGGTTCGATTTCCGGGCGTTCGTCGAACGGAACTTTGAGATCCCCCGGCCGGTTGGAGAAGGCTTCCATACCGATGTCTCGCGGACCATGCAGCAGCACATCGGAGCGCTCTGGCCGGCGCTCACCCGCGCGCCCGACACGGCCGATGCACGCTCATCCCTGATTCCCCTCCCGAAAGCGTATGTCGTTCCGGGCGGGCGGTTCCGCGAGGTCTACTATTGGGACTCATACTTCACGATGCTCGGGCTCGTCGAGAGCGGCCGTTCCGACCTCGTGGAGAGCATGCTGGACAACTTTGCCCACCTGATCGACACGGTCGGGCACATCCCGAACGGGAACCGGACCTACTACCTCGGCCGCAGCCAGCCGCCGTTTTTCGCGGCCATGGTCGGGCTCTACGCCCGCGCGACGGATACCACGCACGCCCTCCGATTCCTCGAAGCGCTGGAGGCGGAGCACGCATTTTGGATGGAGGGAGCAGAGGGCCTGTCGCCAGGCCAGACTCGCCGTCGCGCGGTTCGGATGCCCGACGGAGTGGTGCTCAACCGGTACTGGGACGATCTGCCAGAGCCCAGGCCCGAGTCCTACCGCCAGGATTACGAGTTGGCGCAAACGCTCCCGGCGGCAAGCCGGGAGGCGTTCTATCGAAACGTGCGGGCCACGGCTGAGAGCGGTTGGGATTTTTCGAGCCGCTGGCTGCGGGACCCAAAAGACCTACGGACATTGGAAACGACGGAGCTGATCCCGGTCGATCTCAACAGTCTCCTCTATAACACCGAGCGCACCATCGCCGCGCTGCGCACGGTTCGCGGGCGCCCCGGCGACGCAGAGGTGGCCGACCGGTTCTCGCGGGCGGCCGAGCAGCGCCGTCAGGCCTTGCTGAACATCGCGTATGAGCCGATCGAGGGGTTCTTCTACGACGTCCGCTGGCGCAGCGGCGAGCGGGTGACCGACCGCCCGACGCTGGCGGCCGCGGCCCCGCTCTATTTCGGACTCGCGACCCCCGAGCAGGGTCGTCGAGTCGCCGCGCGGCTCGAGCAGGACTTCTTGAAGCCGGGCGGGTTCGTCACCACCCTGATCGCCTCAGGGCAGCAGTGGGACGCTCCTAACGGGTGGCCGCCCCTGGAATGGTTGACGATCGAGGGAGTGCGCCGCTACGGCCGCGTAGACCTGGCCGATGCCGCCCGCGACCGGTGGCTCGCTCTGAACCTCCGCACGTACCGATCGGCCGGGAAGATGACGGAGAAATACGACGTCGTTGACGTGAACCGGCGAGCCGGCGGCGGAGAATACCCGACCCAGGATGGGTTCGGATGGTCCAACGGGGTCGCACTGGCGCTCGCGGCACAGCCGCGGACTCGTCCCCCGGCACCCACGCGCAGTACGCGGGGCCGTGCGCCGGTGCAACAGAACTAATCCAGCCCAAAGAAAGTCGAAGCCCCCGAAACGGCTCGAAAGCCGCTCGGGGGCCCCGCACATCGGTTACCCGGAGCCGGGGGATTGCTCCCTCCGTTCTTCATCCTGATGCCGCCGGTTGACTGTTGCGTCGCTCGGTAGGGCGATCAGGAGCTCCGGCTTCCATCCCCAAGCAACCTGGCCGGGCTGCAAGGTTCACCGTTGCGAGTGCTGCGGGTCAGATCGGGTCGCGGACCGACCTTCCGCACTGCACGTCGAGGCACCACTTCGACGTGGCCAAGGCACGCGACTGGCCTCGGCTATCCGAGTCGGAGAGATCCTCCCGGATCGACAGACGCCTGAGCCCTTATTGCGTTGGCGCCTTCCCCGGAATTTCCGCTCGAACTCATCGTGCAGGCGTGACTAGGACACTAGGCCCCAACCCTTCCCCGCGCGACGCAGGAGATAATCTAGGGGTCGGCAACAAACGCGCAAGTGCCGATGTTTCTTCGGGTTAGCTCACTTCGATGTGTATCGCTTGTGGAACCTAAACGTCACGCCACAGCGCCGTTGCAGCGTCCGTCCACACGATGTGGAGTTGTGAATCCACACTTCCACGTTCCCACATCAGCTCACGGCGGGCTTCCTGAGTGCGGCTTTCTTCATGAACCCGCGCAAAGAACTGACATAGCGCTGCAGCGCGCCGTCGAGCCGAGCGGTGCGATACGGTCCCCATGCCCGCAGCGAGTCGACCGCGGCTGCCGTAGGGATTTGCGACACCGTCCACTCTCGTTGGCAGCGTTCCAGAACACGTCGCAGTTCGGCCGTCGCGCGCCGCAGCTGCGCCTGCTCGGACGCGGCGCGGCGCGAATACACGCCCTCGGCGAGTAGCGTGTCGACGTGCAGCAGCGCGACATCCGCACCGCGGCACCCAGCGTGAACGCGCTCGGCGCGCGCGAGCACGAGCTGCGACGACGCGCTGGTGAGGTCAGTCCGGAAGCCGGCTGATGCTCCGCGGACGCCATCGAGAGACTCGGTGGCCTGTTTCAGCACATGCTCGTAGCGAGCTTGGCGGACGCTGTCGGGCGCCTGAGCGGCGACAACGACCGTAAACAACATCATGATCATGTCAGGAATCGATCCCTACTTCGCAGTAGCAGAAGGGCTCCCCTGCCTGAGCGGGGAGGAACAGGCAGCCGGCGCCAGCGGTGGCGAACCAGCCGGCCACGAGCAGCGTGGAACGGGTTGCCCCACCGGGTGGGGCGTTGAACAGCTCCTGCAGCCAGCGGCGCACGTGCCGCAGCTCCGGTGCGCGCCGGCCGAGGAGCGCGAGCATCGCGCCCGTGCCCTGCGTCGCTCGCAGGAAGTGAGCGATGGCGTGCCCGCGCTCGGCGAACGCGTAGGCGCGAACGCCGGGGCCGTCGTAAATCAGTTCGCACTCGCCCTGGTCGGCGTACGGCTGATCCATGCGAGGACCGAAATACGCGAAGATGCGCCGGTCCCCGTCGTGGCGTTCCACCACGGCCGCCGCCGAATCAGGACGAATCCAGGCCGCATGCACCAGATCCCCGTCGCGCAAGATCCCCGCCGCCTGGGTCCACTCGAGCAAGGCGAGTGCCTGGTCGAGCGGGCAGCCCACGGCGTCGTCAAAGGCGAGGAAACGCGGGGCCTCCGCCGCGCGCGCGAAGAAATGGCTCAACGCTTCGGCGCGATCCTCGAAAGTCCGTGACAGTCGGGAGGTTGCGGGAACGGTCATGTCTGGATTATAACCTAGGCCATCTGGAATGTGGTTTGGTACCTTAACCGCAGGTTTTGCCGGAGTATACGAGGGTTCAATGACTCCCCTGGCCGCGCTCCCGTTGCTGCTCGGCGCGCTCGGCGCCGTACCCGCAGCCACTCAGCAATACCCGCCGCCGGGCGACTCGATTCAGGTCGCGCCGCCCCCACCCGTCCTTTCCACGCCGGCACAGGACCGGTACGTGCAGGGACTGCGCACGGCCGGGCGCGGGATTGCCCAGATCAAGGACGGGCTCAGCCGTTTGGCACGCATGCAGAGTGCGCGAGATACCCTGCAGACACGCACGGCCGGGAAGCGCCTCGGCGGGCTGTGCGGCGCGGCGCGCGGGTTCATCGTGAACGGCCGCGCGCAGATGGAACCCAATGCCTACTACCCACCCAACCGCAAGCCCGCCCGTGACCTGGCGACCCGGCTCGATTCACTAGCCGCGTACGCGCCGACCTGCCAGCGCTCCGCCGGAAAGACACCGGAACCGGTCGCCACAGAGTTGTTGGGCCGGATTCGGGCGTATGAAACAGCGCTGGTCGCGTTCAGGAACGCCATCGGGCTTGCCAATCGGTAGCGCACGAGTGTCTATCAAGAACGTCAAGCGAACAAAGTAGGAACGCTACGGGGCGGGCGGCGGAAAACCCGATCCTGACTCCAGCGATGCTGCGAGCATCGCAACCGGAGCTAGCAGTGATCGGAGTGTTCAATCCAGCGGTCACTCGCCACGATGGACGGGTCGTGGCGCTGTTGCGAATCGCGGAAAGTCAGCGCGGACTGTCCCCGGGCGAGGTCGCGGCCACGACGTACAACGCCGACTCCCAGCGTCTCGAGGTGCGGCGCTGGCGTCGCGGCGAGCAGGATGTGGACGTGAGCGACCCGCGCGTCATCGTCACCGAGGGCCGCACTTGGCTGACGTCGATCTCGCACCTGCGCGTGGCTCGTTCCCGGGACGGCATCCGCTTCGACGTTGAGCCGACGGCCGCGCTTTTTCCCGCCAGTGCATACGAGTCGTTCGGCATCGAAGACCCACGCATCACGCTGCTCGACGGTACCTACTGGATCAACTATTCCGCCGTGTCAGAGCGGGGGATCGCAACGGCACTGGCCTCGACCCGGGACTTCGATACCTTCGAGCGGCACGGGATCATCTTCCCTCCACCGAATCGCGACGTCACGATCTTCCCCGAGCGGGTCGATGGCCGTTTCGTCGCGCTCCACCGCCCGATGCCGACTGGCATCGGCGCACCGTCCATCTGGGTAGCGTCGTCCACCGACCTCAGGGCGTGGGGGGACCATCGATTCGTCGCGGGGCCGCGCGACGGCCAGTGGGATGACGCCAAGATCGGTGGCGGCGCGGTACCCTTTCGCGTACGCGCCGGCAACACGGACGCCTGGCTCGCGATCTACCATGGTGTCACGGGGTCGACGACGGCATACTCGCTCGGCGCGCTGCTGCTCGACGCACAAGAGCCGGGGCGCGTCATCGCCCGCTCGCGCGGACCTATCCTCAAGGCGGAAGCGCTCTACGAGCGGGAGGGGTTCCTTGGTGGCGTCGTGTTCACCTGCGGCGCGCTCGTGGATGGTGATCGCGTCCGGGTCTATTACGGCGCGGCCGATGGGGTGACCGCGGTGGCCGACATATCACTCCGGGAGATCCTGTCCGAACTTGGAGCGCCGTGAGCTTCGAATTGGGGATCAACTACTGGCCGCGTCAGCGCGCGATGTACATGTGGCGCGAATTCGATCTTGGGGAAGTGCGCGAAGACATGAGCCGCATCGCCGACATCGGGTTCGACGTGGTGCGGCTCTTCACCCTGACCGAAGATTTTCTACCCGAGCCCAAGACGGTTGACCCACGAATGGTTGCACGGCTCGTGGACGTGGCGCGCGCGGCCAAAGATGCCGGCGTGCGGGTCGTGCCAACCCTGATCGTCCTGAACATGAGCGGGTGTATCTGGTGGCCGAAATGGATGCTCGACTCCCGGGGCGAACCCGGCGATCTCTTTTCCGATCCATTGCTCGTGGCATCACAGAAGCTGCACGTCGAGAGCTGTGCGCGCGCCCTAGCGGGAGACGACGCAATCCGCGCATTCGATGTAGCGAATGAGATCGACGACGCGCTGCGACCCGGCACGAGAGAGGCCGGCCGCCGTTGGGCGACGGCGATGGCGAACGCGATACGTCGCGGCGCTCCGGGCTCACCGGTGCAGATCGGCACACACCTTCCCTCACTCGCGGACACGAACAACCTGCGCGTCGACGATCTCGCGGACATCGCCGACGAAGATGTCATGCACGCCTATCCACTCTACTCCGATGTGGCGCGCTCCTTTCTCGATCCGGAGCTGGTGCCGTTCTCCTGTGCGTTGACGGCGGGCTTGTCCGGGAAGAGGCGTCGGCCATTGATGCAGGAGTTCGGGCTCTGCACGGCGCCTCCAGGAAGGCCGGGGCAACCGATCATGGATGACTTTCTGGGACAGCCACGCTCGCAGTATCTGGCGTCCGAAGACGAGGGCGCCGCCTACTATGATGCGGTGCTTCAACGGCTGGTGGAGACGGGCGCGGCTGGGGCGTATGCGTGGTGTTATGGGGACTACGACCCGCGTCTCTTCGAGCGGCCGCCTCTCGCGATGGCCCGGCGCGAGCGCTCGTTCGGACTGGTGCGCGCCGACGGTAGCGAGAAACCCGCGGTCGAGGTGTTCCGCGCGTTCAGGGCGAGACGCGACGCAGGCACGCTCCTACCGTCGCCGGTTCCTACTCTCCTCGACGTGAATGTCGACGAATACTACGAGAAGCCAGCTGCCCACTTCGCGCGCCTCTACGCGAGGTGGCTGGCGCGACCATCCACCGCTCCGGTGACACAAGGATACGGACCGTGATCGCGTCGCTCGAGCGTCTCGCCTCGAATCCGCTGATCACGCCCACGCAGATCCCCTTCACTCACGCCACTGGTTCGTTCAATCCGGGCGTGGCAATCGATCGCGCAAGTGGTCGAGTCGTCTTGCTCGTGCGGGTGTTCGAGGAGAAGACACGCCGTTCGTGTCTGGCTCTCGCCCTGTCCTCCGACGGAGAGCGAATCGATGAGATCTGGGCCCACCCCGCTGTTGCGCGTGAGGCACCGTATGAGGAGTGGGGCGTCGAAGATCCGCGCATCACCTACCTCGAGGATGACCACTGCTACGCGATCACCTACACCGGCTACTCGGGCGACGGGCCGCGCGTCTGCCTGATCACCACCGATGATTTGCTGACACCGCAGCGCTACCGTCGGCATGGTCCGCGCATCGCCGGCGACAACAAGAACTGTGTGATCTTTCCGCAAAAGATTGACGGTGACTATGTCGTGCTTCACCGCCCACTGCCCCGTATGGTGTGCGCGCGCGTGCGCTCCCTCGACGACCCCTGGCCCGCGGACGGCGTCGCGCTCGTTGGACCGCGCCCAGGCACCTGGCGGAGCGCGCGTGTCGGCGCCGGGGCGCCACCGATTCGCACCGAGATCGGATGGCTGCTCCCCTTTCACGGTGCGACCGCGATCGACGAAGGGAATGTCTACTCCATGGGATGGTGCGTACTCGACCTGAACCGCCCCGAAACCGTGAAGTACGTCTCCGATGCGCCCGCACTCACGCCGGAGGCCCCATATGAGATCGAGCTGCAACGCATCCCCCAGGTGGACCCCGCCAACTTCAAAACAGGAGTGCGCGTCGTCTTTCCCCAGGGGCTCGTCGAGCGCGGAGAGGATTTGCTCGTGTATTACGGCGCGGCCGACGTTTCCGTGGCGGGCGCGCGGGTGAACAAACATTCACTCATGGACTCTCTCCGCGCAGCCATCTCGAGCAAGCAGGGCGGCGTGGCGCTGTGATCGGACGAGCGCAGGTCATGGCCCGCACCTTGGCGTTAGCGACGCTCGTGGGGGGGGGCGGGTGTGGTCGCGAGGTCCGATCCGTTGCGGAGGGTGCAGCACCGCTTCCACTGAATATCTCGCTCCAGCATCTGCATCACCTTGGACTGAACGCAGTCGTACGAGGCAGACCCGTTCGCGTTGTGGCGCTGTACGCGGAGGCGCCCGACTACCGTCCCGTCGGCTCCCCCGCGCGTGACGGGTACGAGGGAATCGCGGCTCTGGACGACGCCGCTCGTGCGGCGGTCGTCTATCTGCGCTCCTACGAAGTTTCCGGCGAGACGCGCGCACGCGCCGAAGCGCTGGGGTTGCTCGCGTTCGTAGCCGCGATGGAGCAGGGCGACGGCGAGTTCGTGAATTTCGTGGATCCGCGCGGGCGGCTGAATCGCGACGCGCGCAGCAGTCGCAAAAGCATGTCGTACTGGGCGGCGCGCGGAATCTGGGCGCTGGGCGAAGCGATGCGAGTGCTGGGCGCGTCCTACGTCACCGATTCGACCAGCCCCCCCCTGCGCCCGGTGCTGGACCGCGCTCTCGTGCGGCTCGCGCGCGAAGTGAGGGCCGGACGCCTGATTGGCGGCTCCGCCACGGCAACCTCTGAAGCGCTGCTCGGACTGTTGGCGCTGCAGCGGGCGGAGCCGTCCGAGCAGTTGGCGGCGCTCGCGGCTCGAACCGCGGAGCTGCTCGTGCCCCTCGCTCGCGGGTCAGAGACGTCGGCACCGTGGGGCGCGCGGATGGATCGTCCTGACGCGAGTTGGCACGCGTGGGGATCGCGATCGGTCACGGCGCTGGCGGAGGCTGGCGTCGTGCTGAATCGTCCCGATTTTGTCGTGGCGGCACGGGAGGAGGCGGACGCGCTCTGGGGCAGATTTCTCCTCGCCGGCCAAGTAGCCTCGGCGGTTTCGCCTGACGGCACCGTCACCTGGTATCCGCAAATCGCCTACGGAGTCGGCAACATCGTGGAGGGGTACCTGGCGCTCGCGGAAGCGACGGGGGAGCGACGCTACGCGGTATTCGCGGGGCTGACGGCGGGTTGGTTCACCGGCGCCAATGCGGCGAAGGTGAGCATGTACGACGAGCAGTCCGGCCGCACCTTTGACGGAATCGACGGCCCTCTCACGTCTGCGAAGCCGTTGAATCGCAACTCCGGTGCAGAGTCCACGATCGAGGCGTTGTTGGCGCTACAGGGCGTGACGGGGGATCCCGACGCCTCGCGATACATGCGCTATCACCCGGAAGGCGACGCGTCTGCGACTCTCGCGAACGTTCCGGATCGCCGTGGGTTCGCCGGGCCGAGTGGTGAGCGGCTCGTGTTGCGCCGTGCGGCTGGCGCCGGCGTCGAGATCGCGGAGTCACGCGAAGTCGCCGCCCCCTCCCCGATCACCTTGACCTATTGGCCCGCCGCCAACCCGGGGGAAACGCGGCTCGCTCAGCGGCTCGCCGCGCAGTGGAACAGCGAGCATCCGGACGTGCAGGTGCGGGTGCAACCGCTTCCCGCAGGCCGCTCGTCCGAGGAGGTGTTGCTCGCCGCCATCGTGGCGAAAGCGACACCCGACATCAGCTCGAATGTCTCGTCGGCGCTGCTGGCGCGGCTGGTCCGCGCGGGTGGCGTCGTGCGGCTGGACGATCGCGTGGCGACGGCGGCACGTCTGCGGGAGCGCAC
>CAZQWQ010000047.1:0-69106 GCA_964596925.1 uncultured Gemmatimonadaceae bacterium
TGCGGTCGTAGATCTTGCGCGATCGCTGACCGCAGAGGCCGCAGAGAGTTTTTTCCCCCGTCGCTCGAGCTCGATGACTCGCGCCTTGGGGTCTCCGAACACTCCTCGAACCGAAGTCCTCGGACGGAACCCGGGGAAGCGGTACACGTCCACCAACCGCCGACGCTTTGCCATCGCAAAGTCGTGCCAAGTTTTTCCGCCTCCTCAAGCTCCGCAAACCCTTGCCTGCAGGGGGTTTCACGAGCTCAGCTCGGAAATTTCATCCACTCGATCGGGAGAAGACCCCAATTTTGGAGAGACCCCTTCGGCAGGGGCCGGCCGCCGCGTTCCATCCCCAAAGACGACTTCCATACGACCTCATCCCCCTCCTCGGGCGTAGTACCAACCTGATGCGCTCGTGCCACGAGCATCCGTTCGCGATCGGGAGGAACGGAGATTTTCACCGTGTGGTGCTTCCGTTCGGTAACCTAGCGCGATCCCAGCCCGGCGGGAAGCGCGCTGATTTGACCACGCATGATAACGAAGAGGATCTTCCCGTCCTCGGGCCGACTCATGCGGCCGCGAAGGATACGCTATCGAAGGGTGTGGATTCGAATCTCTGCGCCGCACGAGGATTCTCCAGAACCGCATATCCGGCGGTCTCAGGTGGTCATCGCAACAGCCCGGGAGAAGGCCTCGAAAGGTGTCAGCCACCCAAGGGTCTGTCTACGCCGCGCGTTGAGCCACGAATGCCAGATGCTGCGACACCACATCGGGCGCGTGCCTGCATCGTGCGAGCGCTTGCCGCTGAATGTGCGAGCGTGTCAGAAATTCCGCACGGCCCGCGGCGAAAAAACGGACACACGGCCCGATTGGTGGTGTCCTCGGTTGCACACCGTGGCGTTGGCGTGTCCAACAACCGCGACCGGCACCAGATCTCGACCCCCGGCCCCCCTTCCAGCGGTCACGCGACGATGTCGGAACACGCCTAGGTATGCGCACCATTCGTCGAGGTGAATACCCCATTGACGCAAGCGCGGTATTCACGTCGAAGAGTACTAAGATCACGTATGCGAAGGGCCGGGCCTCCGTCTCTGTCGCGTCAGAAGGGTTGCGCTGAAATGCTCTCACAGCGACTCCTCGATGCCTGCGAATGAGTTCCATGACTTGCGCGGTGTTGCCCGCGGGTTGGGGCGCGGTTGGGGCGGACACGAACCGAAGCGGGATTCCCAGCCCGAAAGTTACCACGAGCTGCTACCGGCGACGGCGAAGATGTTGACGTCGCGGTCGGCTTTCGCGTCGGCCCTCGAAAATCCTCGGCGGAAGTGTGCATCGATGAGCG
The DNA here is from genome assembly GCA_964596925.1 of uncultured Gemmatimonadaceae bacterium. GTDB lineage: Bacteria > Gemmatimonadota > Gemmatimonadetes > Gemmatimonadales > GWC2-71-9 > DASTHG01. The sequence continues at coordinate 1,322 of CAZQWQ010000047.1, forward strand.
AGGCTCTTGATCTGGGACGATCTTCGCCGTCCTAGCGTAGCTGCCTTAGTTCCACGTGGGAGATTCCAGCGTCTTTCAAAATCTTCGCGAGCAGCTTGGGACCGACGCGATCACCATCATGCACGGCAAACAGCAGTGTCCTGCCGTTCGCGTGAACCAAGAATCGATGGCTCCCACGCCGGCGCACTTCCTGAAAGCCTGCGCGGCGAAGAATCGCCAATACTCGCTTGGCCGGAAGCTCAGGAAGTCGGCTCACCGCTCAGGCGGCAACCTCGATCTCAATTGCTACGAGCGGTTGACGGGGCGGCTTCTGGCCCTGCTCGCGGAGCGAATCAATGTAGAACTGCAATGCGCGCTTCGCTCGCGCGACGGCCTGTCTTCGAGTGCGGCCGTACACATGACAGCCAGGAACCTCTGGGACGGTAGCAATGAAGCGTCCGTCCTGCTCGCGTTCGATCGTCACGACATAGCGAAGCTTCACGGACGGCAGTGTGCCAGAGAACATGGCTGCAGGCAACGACATTGCTCCCGGTGGAAGACGTTGCGCTGTGAAGCGCGCGTTGGTGCCGGGGCCGGGACTCGAACCCGGACGGGGTTAAGCCCAGGGGATTTTAAGTCCCCCGCGTCTGCCATTTCGCCACCCCGGCAAGGGATGCGTTCTCACAGAATTTTCCGCGACTGCGGCGACTGCAAACGGTCAGACCTTCCCCAACGTCTTCGTTACCTCAGGCGCCCGGCCCAGCTCGCGGCCGAACGGACGAGCGAGATCTCGTCGCTCAGTTCGGATCGAATCCGGGTGTAAAGCTTCAGATAGTCGCGCAGGACGCGCTGCACATCCTCGCCCATCTCTTTGCCGCTAAAAAGCTCTGGCAACGAGGCAGAGAAATCCAGGCCGAGCTGAACGGAGCCATCCGGCAGCGCGACTCCCAGATCGTGGTTGCTGAGGAGCAAGCGGCGATCCCGGTTGACGGTTAAGCCGCAGGCGTCCAGAAACCACGTCTTGGAACCGATCGAGTCGACGTGGAGCAGTTGCAGCAGCTTCTTCTCGAGGTGCCAAATCTCGCGCAATACCTCTTCCGATACATTGAGCACGCGGAGAAAGACGATGGTGCGCAAAAAGGCAAGATAGGCGTCCGAGTATGCCGCCCCCTCGAACGACGGCAACTCGAACCGTTGCTGCAAACCGTGGATATAGACTGTGGACCGGTTCAGAGTCTTGGCGATTTCCGCGAGCGTGTGCATTGCGGCTCAGGCGCGCTAGGCAAGCCACACCCGGGCGGGACGCCCGTTCATCATGTCGGCGAGCGAGTAAAGCTCGATCCGCCACGGCACGAGCTTGAGCGCGCCGAACTCTGGATCGTCGGCATCCTTCCAGAACAACCCCGGGTCGTAACCGAGCGGCATCGGGTTGCCGGCGAACAGTGTCCGCGCCCGCTCCCGCGGACTCTGCTCCCAGTGCGCGCGACACTCGGCGTAAACCTGCTCATGCTGCTGGTCCCAGTAGCTGAGCGAAACGAACGGATGCGCCTCCAGGTGAGAAGCCTTGGGCGAGTTGCGGCCCGTGAGCACCCAACCGGTCGAGCCTTCCCAGAGCGGGTGCAGAATGCGGGGGCGGCCGGCGGCATCGACCGTCGCGACCGTGCACCAGATGATTCGGGCAACCCGCTCGGCGAACTCGTCGGCGATCCGGTCAAAGGAGTCGACGGTCACGTGAATTGGAGGCGGCGAGCGGATTCGAACCGCTGAATGGAGGTTTTGCAGACCTCTCCCTTAACCACTTGGGTACGCCGCCGTACGAATCCGACCTGTCGTTCTATCGTAACCGACGCAGCAGCGAGCTTTCTACCGCGCCGGCGCAGTATTGCAGCCCGATCGCCGATTCTCAACCCGGCTGCAGCCAAGCCTGCGCTCGAGCGTGTTGTGGCTGCGCCTTGGTCGGCTAAGATTGCGCGCTCGCCCTCGATCGGGACACCGGCAAGACTGAGGCAGAGAGGAGACGCGTCGTGTACAAGATCGCGGTCATTCCAGGCGATGGCACCGGACCCGAGGTCACCCGCGAAGCCGTAAAGGTCTTAAAGGCTACGGCCTCGGCCTGTGGCTTCAAGTACGAGTCGGTCGATTTCGACTTCGGCGGCGACCGCTACCTGAGCACCGGCGAGGTCCTGCCCGAGAACGCGGTGGAGACGCTGCGCAAGTTCGACGCGATCCTCTTGGGTGCGATCGGCCATCCCGACGTCAAGCCCGGCGTTCTGGAGAAAGGCATCCTGCTGCGGCTGCGCTTCGAGCTGGATCTCTACATCAATCTGAGACCGGTCAAGCTCTACCCGGGCGTGGACACTCCGCTCAAGGACAAAGGTCCCGACCAGATCGACTTCGTCGTCGTGCGCGAGAACACCGAGGGCCTCTACGCCGGCGCCGGCGGCTCGCTCAAGAAAGGCACCGCCGACGAGGTCGCCGTCCAGGAGTCCATCAACACGCGCAAGGGCGTGGAGCGGTGCCTGCGCTACGCCTTCGAGTTCACCCGCAAGCGCAACCGTCGCAAGACGCTCACTCTCTGCGGGAAGACCAACGTCCTGACCTACGCATTCGACTTGTGGGAGCGCGCCTTCCACGAGGTCGGCAAGGCCGACTACCCCGACATCAAGCGCGAGTACGCCCACGTGGACGCTACCTGCATGTGGATGGTGAAGAACCCCGAGTGGTTCGACGTAATCGTCACCGACAACATGTTCGGCGACATCATCACAGACCTCGGCGCGATGATCCAGGGTGGCATGGGAATCGCCGCTGGCGGCAACATCAACCCGACGTCCGTCTCGATGTTCGAGCCGATCGGCGGGTCGGCCCCCAAGTACACCGGCAAAGGCGTGATCAACCCGATGGCGGCGATCGCCGCCTGTCAGATGATGATCGCGCACTTGGGCGAGACCCAGGCCGCTCAGCGTGTCGAAGACGCGATCGTCCACGTCGTCAGCAAGAAGCTCAAGTCCATGCAGGCCGGCGGCATGGGTTACTCGACCGCGCAGGTCGGCGACCTGGTGGCGGATGCGGTGGCTGCGAAGCGCGGTGGTTAAACACGAGCCCTCGCCTGCTGTCGCTGCCGCTCTCTCGTTCCTGATTCCAGGCCTGGGACAGATCTATCGGGGACAGCGGGCACAGGGGTTCGCCATCGTGTGTGTGGCCGCCGGTGTCGCCGCCGGCGCTCTTGCGAGTCTGTTCGGCCCGGCTTCCATCCAATCCCCCTTCACCGCGGCCACGCTCGCGATCGTCTACGCCTGCGTCTGGCTGCCCGCCGTCCTCGATGCCGCCCGCAGCAACGCAAAAGACGGCGGACAGCTCATCGCGGGCAGGAGCCGGGCCTACGTGGTCTTGATGCTGGTCACCGCCGGCCCGATGGCCTTGCCGCTGCTGTGGCAGAGTCCGGCGTTTTCGCGCGGCGCGAAGATCTTCTGGACGGTCGGTGTCGTGCTGCTGGCATTCATCGCGATCTGGTCGGTGATGGTCGTCGGCCCGCTCGTCGACGAAATGATGGGTGGCGGAAGCTTCTGAAGCATCCTTGCAGATTGCGCCCCGAACACTGAGAGTACGCGGACCACGCGCCGGGAGGCATCGATGCTGGAACTGGATGTGATGCCGCTGTGGGGAGTGTTCGTCTTCGCTCTGGCGCTGGTACTGATCTCGATCGAGCTGGGCTTCCGGCTCGGCCGCTGGCACCGCAAGCACGCCGAGCACGAGGCCGAGGGCGCCGTCGGTGCGGTCGCCGCCGCCGTCGTCGGCCTGCTCGCGCTCTTGCAGGCATTCACGTTCGGCAACGCAGCCGAGCGGTTTCAGGCAAGAAGAGAACTGCTGCTCAACGAGGTGAACGCGATCGGCACGACCTACCTGCGTGCCGATCTGCTACCGGAGCCTCACGGCAGCGAGGTGCGCGACCTGTTGCGGGAGTACGTCGACGTCCGGGTCGAAGTCGGCCACGACCACCACAAGATCAAGGCCGCCATCGAAGCGAGCGAGACCCTGCAGACACGGCTCTGGTCACATGCGACCGTGCTGGCGCGCGACGACTTCGACTCGCCGATCGGCGCGCTCTTCATCGCGTCACTCAACGAGATGATCGACCTGCACACCAAGCGCGTCACCGTCGGCCGCTACCGGATCCCAGCGGCCATCTGGTCGACGCTGTTCGCGCTCACGTTTCTGTCGATGCTACTGGCGGGCTACTACTTTGGTCTTTGCGGTCCACGCAGCTTACCCGTCGCCTTCGTCCTCGCGCTGTCCTTTGCCGGAATGGTGCTGCTCAACACCGACCTCGACCGTCCCTCCGAAGGATCGCTGCGGGTGAGCCACCAGCCGATGCTCGAGCTGCAGAAGCAGATGTCGGCGCGGTAGGCGGGCCAACTTTGCGTATGGAAACGGTCAGGCGCGAGCCCGACGCCGTTTCGCCTGCGCACGAGCTGGCCTTCGCGCCACCGCCAGCCGCAGGCCCGTGACCCGCAGTACCGCGTTCAGCGTCTTCAGTGTTGGATTGCCAGTGGGAGACAGGGCGCGATAGAGACTCTCGCGCGTCACTCCCGCAGCCGCGGCAACCTTGGCCATGCCGCCCGCGGCTTCCGCCAAATGACGCAACCCGATCAAGAGTACCGCGGGCTCGTATTCTTCGGCAAGGACCGAATTGAGGTACTCGGCGGCGAACTCCGGATCTGCGCGCAACTCGCGTACGAGTGCCTTGTCGTGGGAAATGCTTGCGTTCGCGATGCTCACTGTGATCTCCGTTTGAAATCGTGCAGGTTCGCGACCGCCTTGGCGATATCGGTGCGCTGCGTCCGCTTGTCACCGCCGCACAGGAGCAGGACGACCGCGCTGCGGGCACGGGCTTGACGATCATTGACGCCAGCCAACCACTCACCGAATACGTCAACGCCGGATTCGTTGACGTACCGTCGAACTGTTAACGTCGAGGAGTGTAACTTATAAGTCACTTGCTCGCAAGCATCTTTCACCGCGCTCGTACCGGGCGATGCAAGCGGGTCATTCACGAGAAGCGGGCTCGTGGTCAATGCCACATCCGGCATCTCACCCGGTACGCGCAGCAAGGCTGTTCGGAAGCGCTGCGCAGCGCTACATTTGCGCCTGGAGGAGCTCGCCGTCGGCGGGCGACGACCTCGGGTTGAATGTCTGCCACTGATCGATCGTCGCGGCCTAGATCGTCTCTGGCCTGTTCGTTCGTGAAACTTCGACTGGTGCCCGGTAAAGCCCCCTCACGGCCGTCAACGACGGCTTCTGGCGGTCTCGCGGTAGACACAGCGATCCGGGCTGCGCCGGTCGCCGCTCATCCCCAGGCCGAGTCTCCCGGGCCAACGCCACCGAGGACGTTCCCCTTGATACGGCCGCGGAACTCTCCCGGGCGGCGATCGCCGGCAGGTGTAACCGGAACCAGCCGCGCATAGGGCTTGCCCGCCTTGGCAATGACCACCTCTTCGCCACGATGAGCGCGCTCGAGAAGTCTCGAAAGATGAGTCTTGGCTTCACGTATGTTGGCGGTGATGGCCATGCGGCTAGGTTAGTCCACCGAATGAACTAGGCCAAGCATCGTCGCCACACCCTGGCCTTTCTGCACGCGGGTGACGTCTGCACGAGTTCGACTTTGTCGCGCGGCTCGCCGCAGCTTTACTTCGACTTCGAGGCGAGCCGCTTCGACTAAGAGGAGTACTCGGTCGATGGTCACCTTCTGACGGCTTCCGGACAGCATGTCGGTTACCGTGGTCGGGGAGAGTCCAGACCGCCTTGCGAGATCGGCGTGCGTCAAACCGCGGCGGTGGATTTCACCGAGGATGGCCGAGACGAGCTGTGCCTTAATCGTGGCCTCGAGGGCCCGACTCTTGGAAATCCCCAGTTGCTCTGCCAGTCGTGTGGCCGATAAGGTGCGTTTCATGAGATGTACTCCTTCAGTCTTTGTCTAGCGATCTCGATGTTCCGCTTCGGTATGGTCTGCGTCGTCTTCTACAATGCGTGCAGAACATGAACCGTCCCCGACCGAATCAGAGCATAGAAGATCGAGCGCGCCAGCAAGGTTATCGCGGATCGTTACGAAGGCGCTCCGTCCAATAGAGAGGCCTTCGACTCGTATGCGCAACCGCCAGTACTTTGATCAGCTGTCCGAACACTCGATATGCGATTGCGTACGGAAAGCGGGGTAGCACTACTCTTCGAATCGGTGGGGCCATGGTTGGAGCATCTGGCCACACCGGCCATGCGTTAGACGATTCGACAACCACATCGAGCCAACGTGACAAAGTCTCAAGGAACTCGTCTCCGAGCCCGCCGCGTCGATCGTCGTACCAGCAAGCAGCTTCGAAGATCTCGATCTCGGCCTCAGGATGGAGCTCGATCCGCACGGCGTTGTCGCAATCGGCGAGCGATTCGCTCACGCGCGCCGTCCCAATCTACGGGCGTAACGGAACCATCATCTAGCTCCCTGGCGCGACGCTCGATCTCAGCAACCCAGGCTTCGGCGGCCCCTTCCTCCGCAGGACCATCCAGGCTGCACAACAATTCGTGGGCAAGTTTCGCACGCTCTTCGGCGGGCAGAGCGAGGCATGCCGAGCGAACATCATCGGGTTTCATGAAAGAAGGATACCCCGATGACAGCCACCTGCCAATAACACATACGCAAGTTGCCTACCGAGAGGTCAACGAAGAACTCGCTCGCATGAGGTATGAAGTATCTGGCACCGGCCCATACAATCACAGCGCCACCTCGAGCGGCTTCTCCTTCACCGTGCTGACACGCAGTACGGAGAAGCCTAGAACGTTCCCTTGCTCGTCGACCTTCTCCATCACCTGATCGTTCTGGGTTTAACGGAAGTACCCGGGCTTTTGCTCGAAGAGCACCTCGAGATAGTCCCCTTCGGCGTCGTACCAGATCTTCACTTTTCGCTCGCGCTTGGCCATAACACCACTCCTTTCTTGATGCGGTCTGTCAGGTACGCGGTCAGGACGAACGCGTCATCGTCACGCGTCTTGACGACGACACACAGGAACTTGCTGCCCACGACCGTGCGAAAGTAGAAGCGAAGAGATGTGCCTGCGGATCACTGAAGGACTGCACGACCCACTCTGGATGAAGCAGTGTCTCCTCAATCGTAGCCTCCATTGAGGTCATCTCTGGATGCTCAAGAATATGGGCGCGCCGCTCATCAGTGAATCGGATGGGAAGACCCTGAAAGTCGTGAAACAGCTTCATGCTTGCCAGGTCTCCCGCCTCACGTGCGAGAAGCGGCAGATCAAGCGAAGGCGTCACAGATGCGGATCGTGCGCTGGAGGAAAATACGACGGATCGCCCGAACAGGGCAAACGACGACCGAATAATTTTCACCCGCCGATGGCGCGAAGAGATGGGTCGTCGGTCCGCCGCGGTGCCACCGGAGTCCCCCGCCCGCGTCCACCCTTGGCGCCAATCCCCCGCCTCAAGTAGACGACTGACCCGACCAGGCCGTCCATGCGCAGAGCTGAAGAGAAACGACCGAGTACCGCCGCGTTGCAGCGTCGCATCGCCGCTTGGGCCCGCATCTGGGGGACGCCAGGTCTGGAACGGAAGCTATCGATCGAATTCTCCGAGCGCATGCGGGTCTCGCTCAGCCGTTGCTCGCCCAACGGGACGCTGCGACTAGCGGCCTGGCTCACGACCGCGCCCAGCTCTCTGCTGGACGAAGTGCTCTGTCACGAGGCTGCGCTCGGGTGTGTGACTATAACAGCTTTCGCAAGTCGTCCGCCGACATCTCGGCGTCACGCAGGACCTTCGAGAGCAATCCGATGCCGATTGTCTCTCCGCGGTGGACGGGTACGACCGTCGATCGCCCGTCGGCGTGACGAAGGAAGTGGTGACTCCCGCGAACGCGAACTACTTCGAAGCCAGTCTTCTGTAACGCGCCGATCAGCCGACGGCCGGTGATTCTCGCAAGGCGTGTCACCGCTCCACGGCGATGCGCTGGACGCCGACAAACTGCGTGTCGGGAACGTCTCCCTCGACCTCGAGGCACAGCTCGATCGCCTCACGTACGCGCTGCATCAGCGTGTCCAAGGAGCGCGCCTGGGTATGACATCCATGAAGAGAGGGAACCGTGGCAATGAAGAATCCGTCCGCGTCGCGCTCGATGACGACGTCAAATTCGCGAACCTTCCGTCGTGAAGCCATGTACTCGAGCACACTAGCACGCCGGTGGTCGAGGAGAAAAGGTCACGCGTATTTTCTCGTTTAACGACACGTCAAGCCCCTTGCTGGCCTCGCACATAGGGCACTCACGCCTCCGTGTCACGTCGCCTTGGGGCACGACTCTCAGTCACCGCCATTTCGACCCTAACCCGTTTCTGGCGCCAATCCCCCGCCTCAAGTAGACGACTGACCCGAACAGGCCGTCCATGCGCAGAGCGAGCGAGAAAGCACCGAGCACCGCCGCGTTGCAGCGTCGCATCGCCGCTTGGGCCCGCATCTGGGGGACGCCAGGTCTGGAACGGAAGCTATCGATCGAGTTCTCCGGGCGCATGCGGGTCTCGCTCGGCCGCTGCTCGCCCAACGGGACGCTACGGCTAGCGGCCTGGCTCACGACCGCGCCCAGCTCGCTGCTGGACGAAGTGCTCTGTCACGAGGCTGCGCACGCCGCCGTACGCGTGCTGCACGGGCGGAAGCGACGTCCCCACGGGCCAGAGTGGCGCGCGCTGATGCAGGCGGCTGGCTTCGCTCCGCGTGTGCGACTGCCGCACGAGCACCTGCCGCCCGTACAACGCGAGAGGCTCCGCCGTGACCCGGTCTACGAGCATCGCTGTCCGGTCTGCCAGTCCTTCCGGCTCGCGCGCCGAGCGATGGCGAGGTGGCGATGCGGCGTGTGCATCGACTCGGGACTGACCGGTCGCCTGCTCATCACCAGCCGGCGCTCGGGCGTGCCATGAGCTCCGCCGCGTCCCCCTGCCCTTTATGCGATCCGGCACCAGAGCGGGTCTTTCACACGGGCGACCTCGTGCTTGGGCTCTGGGACGCCTTCCCGGTGAGCCCCGGCCATGCGCTGCTGCTGCCCAAGCGGCACGTCGCCAGTTGGTTCGACGCAACCCCGGAAGAGCGTCGCGACCTGCTGGCCGCGACCGACGTTGCCAAGGCGCAGATCGAAGCGCGCCACCGGCCCGAGGGCTACAACATCGGCATCAACGTCGGGCAGGCCGCGGGGCAGACGGTGTTTCATCTGCACGTCCACGTCATCCCACGCTACGCCGGCGATGTCGGCGATCCGCGCGGCGGCGTGCGGCACGTGCTTCCGAAGCGGGCGAACTATCTAGCGGGAGCTGGGAGCTTGCCGGAGGTAGCCATTGGCGTTGCTCGTATGCACAGACGTGACCGAACAGTTCACCTCGACATCGGCGCACACCTACTCGGCTAAACTGACTCGCAGTGCACGGTAAGCGCGGCCCCGATCACCGCTGAATCTGGCGCGATGAATTCCTTACCGCGGCGCCACAACCTGGCGTCCTCCGGAAGCCGCAGGTAAATCGCGCGCGCGACGTTGAGGCTTCGAGCGGCGTGCCGATCCCACGCCCCGCTTTCTGCGAGATCGGAGAGCTGGGCGTGCTCATCCGAACCCTCCACGAAGCGCCGCGCCCAGCGCGTCACGTGTTCTGCCGCCGGCAGTGAATTGCTCTTGAAGCCGTTACACGCCTTGTCGGCCACCACAAGATTGTCGAGGCCATCGTCCGGGTAGCGGGACCACGGTACGAAGTGGTCTACCTCCCCCTGGACAGGCTCCCTGACCCGCGTGTGGCAGTAGAAGCACTGGCGTCCCTGAATCTCCCAGAGCTCCGCCCTAACTTTGGCTGTCTGAACGCGGTTTGCGCCGAACAGGAACATCTCCAGCTGGGACTCCTCAAGACGATTTACCTGAGCAACCATCGCCGCCCAACGCCGCTGGATCAACGGTCGCAGCAGGCCGCTGAGCTGCAGGAGGTATTCTCCTACGCCTGGCCTGAGGAGCATACGGTTGTCAAAGTCGCTCGCCTCGCCGGCTTGGTAGCGAGCAACCTCGGGTCGTCGGACTTGCTGGTCCCAGCCAATCTCATAGATGAAGGCCCGCTGCGACTGTCCCATGATCTGCAGGCGAGGCAGGGGCATCTCGATCAGCTTCCATTCCACGTGCTTCACGAGTCGCTCGTACGCTTTAGGCGCCTTCATGCGAGACGACCAGCGTGGAACGCTCGGATCGAGCGCATGCCGCTCGCGGAATCGCATGATGGCCGAGATGATCTCTGCTTGACCGCTCGTGTTCTGCCTGAGCACCGTCGCGGGTGCTCGGCCAGCGAACGGCACCGTGTGAGGCCAGTAGATTTCGACGATCTTTTCCGCGAGCTGGCGCGTTGTGACCATCTGGGGCGGAGCGCCAGACGCTCGCGTGCATTCTAGGCAGACGTCGATGAGAGCGAGCAGCACGGCGTACTTGTATGTGGCCGTGTAACGTCCCTCATCGAGCAACTCGAGGATCTTCTCCGCGAAGCCTATCGCGCCACGCTGATCAGCGCCCGTCACGTTGCCTCACCGTATCGGCCCCTCAATACCCGGGAAACACGGATAACCTGAGGACTTTCCGTTACCATCGTCTCCCAACAATGTCCGGACTGCCATGAATCACTTCGCGCTGCCTGCTCGTGTACCGAGGATCATGCAGAATCGCTGGACCCCGATCACCCAGGCAGAGTTACGCGAGTCGCTCGACATGTAAGGAGGCGGAACCTGGAACGAGATCGAGACGCTCGCGGGCGAGATTTTGTACCGAAGACCCCGCTTGGTATGGGCTCCGTGCACCCTACCTCGCGGCGCACGACTAAGCACGACGCGACCCGCCCTGCGAATCGGCCTACGATGGCGCCGCGAGCACACCGGTGCCGTCGCAACCCGCGCACCGACCGGTTCCCTCGCAGGCCTCGCAGGGATCTCCGGGAAACCGGAAGATGCGCTGGAAATACGGACCCAGAAACGGCTGGCTCCCAGTACCTCCGCACCGAGGGCATTCGCCCCGTTCTTGAAGCGGCGCGACGCTTTCGGCGCAGTCCCCGCATTCGAAGGTAACCGGCTCGGTCAAGCCGCCGGCGCGTGCGGCGGCTACCTTTTGCTCCAGATCCACCGGTACCTGCCGGCCGAGCACACCGAACACGCCGGCGAGTAGATACCGCTCGTACGCATCGCGACCGGGCAGTCCGGTGGTCGCAATCTCATCAAGGCGCGCCGCCACGGCGACGATGGCCTTGCCGTAGTCCTTGGTTCGGCCGCCGTCGCTTTCCGAAACGCTACGCCGGCAAGCCAATGCGACCGCCTGTCGCGTGCTGTAGCAGTCGTGCCCAGCGAGGTAGGACACAAAGCCCGTCACCACTTCGTCGTCGCGGGCTTCTTTGGTCGACCCGAGTCCTCGTACGAAATGGTTGATGACTTTCCGGCCGGTGCGCTCGGCTTCGTCGAGAAATCGACTGAACGCACGCAAGGCGGCGTGGCAGAGCACGTTGATCCCTTCCCTCGCGAGCCCGCGCTGGGCCAAGGCCGCCTCCACCAAACGCAGCTCGGCTCCCAGACTGCGGACGGCTTCATCGATCAGGGTCGTCGTCACGCCGTAGACATCCAGTTCGTCCGACAGACCCACATCGACCGTGGCGCGCGTGCCCGGCGCCGCACCCGGACCGACGGTAGCCGTAAACTTCTCCGCAGCCCGGCGAACTGCGTCCACGGCGTAGAGCAGATCGAACGGCCAGGCGCGCGTTTGCGGCAGCCGCTCGAGCATCTGATCGGCAAGCTCGGTGAAAATTGTCGCCTGTTCGGCGACCGAGACGGTGGAGACGTGCTGGGCCACGCGCTGCCGTGTTCTATCGGCTCGGTGAGCGTAAATGCAATGATGCCGCGGGTGCGAGACCACCTTCGGCACCAGGCATCGACAGCGTCACTTAACGCCCGATCATCAACAACTGCCAAGCCCGACCTGGGTCATCGATCGTCGTAGGCTTCGACTGCGAATGGAAAGGCACCTATTGCGCGCGCATGGAACTCGCCACATCTCCAACCAAACTTGCTCTGCGTCTGCGTCAGAACCGGGGATCTCGAGGCGTAGCAATAAACATCACATGTCTGGTGCTGGACAGGTGCCGCCGCACCTGTCATTTTTGACGCTGCAACATGAGCAACGGAGCCGTGAAGGGAGTTCAGTTCCTCGTGGACGAGACGGGTACCAGAACCGCTGTGGTGATCGACCTCAAGAAGAATCCTGATCTCTGGGAGGACATCTATGACGTCGCCATCGCTCGCAAGCGCGCGACGGAACCACGGGAGTCCCTTGAATCTGTAAAGGACCGACTGCGCCGAGCTGGAAAGCTCCCGCGTGGCCGCTAGGTATCGCCTCACCTTCGCTCGTTCGGCGCGTAAAGAACTTGAGACGTTGGACGCGCGGCTCGTAGTACGGTTGCTGCGTGCAATCGAAGCCTTGCCTGAGAACCCTCGCCCACGCAGCTGTCGGAAGCTTCGAGGTGCAGGCAATCTTTGGCGCCTACGAATCGGTAACTATCGAGTTATCTACGCCATCTCGGACGAGGATCGTGCCATCAACGTGACAGGCGTCCGGCACCGTCGCGAAGCCTACGAATAAGCCGGGTGAGCCCGCGAATCTCGCGAGCCTGGCGCAATGCCGCCGAGGCACTCTCACCGTCCGCGCCGCCGGCCACGACCGCTGGAGCGCCTGCGCCGCCCCGACTTGCGACGGTTTCCGGTCTCACCACGCTCCACACGCTGAGTACGCCCGGCAGACTGACCGTCCTCGCCCGTCTCGAAGCACAACCGAAACCCACACCGCTCCCCGCGCACGAAGTATCCGAGGATCCGGCTCATGATCGGGTGCCTCGCCTGAATCGCGGAAGCGAAGCGTTCCCTGTGGGCGCAACTCTCAATCCCCCGGCAGGTCACCGCACGCGGGCCTTCGCCCATGTCCAGCTCGGCGCGGCCACAGGCGCGGAGGTTCCGCACCCAGGCGCGGCTGGCATCGAGGCTGCCGACCCAGACTTCCTCGCCCATGGGCACGTACCAGAGCTTGACGCGATAGGGCTTGCCGGTCTTGCGCCCGTAGTGAGTCAGCGTGAGCGTCGATCGCCAGGGCACTGCGACCTCAGAATTCGGCCTTCACCTCGGTGAAGGCGGTGGCTGCGACGTCCAGCGCGGCGTCGATGTCGGCATCGGTATGGGCAGCGGAGAGAAACCAATTGTGCACGGGGTGGAGGAGCACGCCGCGCCGGGCGCAGGCGGCGGCGAAGATGCGGCTACGATCGAACCCGCCGGCATCCTCGACGAACGTCATGAACGGGATCGCCGGCGGTCCGCTCATCGTTACCGCCAGGCCAGCGGCGGAGGCGAGCTGGACCAGGCCGTCGCAGAAGCGACGGCCGGCGCGCTCCATGATCTCGATCGCGCCGCTCTTCTCGATCTCGTCGATGGTGGCCAGGGCGGCGGCGATCGGCACCGCCTGCGTGAAGAACGTTCCGGTCACGAACACCGACCTCGCCGCATCGCGCAGCGCCTCGCTCCCGATCATGGCCGAAAGTGCATAGCCGTTGGCGAGCGCCTTCGAATAGACCAACAGGTCCGGGGTCACACCCCAGCGCTGAGTCGATCCGCGCAGATCCAGCCGGAACCCCGCGCGCACGTCATCGACGATGAAGACCGCACCGTGTCGGTCGCAAAGCGCGCGCACGCCTTCGAGAAAGCCGGGCGCTGGCAGGACCGAGTTCTCGAAGGCCTCATGTCGGAATGGCGTGAGAATCACGGCAGCGACCTGCGCGGCCTCGGCGTCGAAGATCCCGCGCAGTCCCTCCAGGTCGTTCCACGCAAACGTGCGCACCGCCGCGCGCTCGCTCGGCAAGAATCCGCCGGGCAGCGGGTTACACCAACCGTGAACGCCGTGGTAGGTGTGATCGACCATCGCGACCAGCGGCCGGCCGGTGGCGGCGCGCGCCACCGCAAGCGACCAGGTGCAGACGTCCGAGCCGTTCTTGGCGAACACCGCCCAGGCAGCCCCCGGCGTGATCCCGACCAGACGCTCGGCCAGCTCGACGAAGCGCTCGGAGGGAAGCCCCTGCGTATCGACGAGACGTCGCTGCCGCTCGGCGGCCTCCTCGACCTTGGGGTGCCGGTAGCCCAAGACGATCGGTCCGAAGCCGCAGACGAAGTCGATGTACTCGTTGCCGTCGACGTCGCGCACGCGACAGCCCTCAGCCTCGGCGAGAAAGTTCGGGTAGGCGCCCGGGACCAGCAGAACGGGGCTTTGATGCCCGTAGATTCCCCCGGGCACCACGCGCTCGGCCCGAGCCAGCAGCTCGCGACTGCGCGCGTAACGGACCTCGTCGCCCGCAACGCCGCTGCAGCTTTGCCGTTTGTCCCTAGCTCTTGACGTCAAGACCATGCGGCGTTTTATGAGTCGCAAGTTCCTCGGGGGCGAGCATAACGCTCAGTCTTTCCGGTGGCCGAAGACTCTCGTGCGCGCCGGCTTCATGAGCGTGTTAGCTGGCCTTCGCTCGTCGTCGGCCGCGTTCGGGCATCGCCGAGATGACGGATCGGAGGAGTGCGTTAACCGTATCCGAGGAGCCGAAGACCGATGCGACGTCTGGGTCGAGAACTACCGCGACCGCACCAGCCTGGAATCCGCCAGCGAACCGGTTCGACCGAGCCTTCCCGTAGTCGAACTGGTACTCTGGTCGGATCTCGTTTCCGTTCTTATGCGGCTGCTTACGCCGTGCCTTTCCCTTCATAGTCCTTTCGCTCCCGTCTCGTGGCCTTGCGAGCACTGAATATCCGAAGCGCGCTGCCCCGCTCGGCGAAGGAGACGATGAGCAGTCGCTGCTTGTTCGAGTGTCCGATGATGATCTCGCGAGCTTCTGCGCGAGAGTGGTCGGGGTCGTCGAACATGCGTGCGAGTGGATCGCTGAACACTGTCAGCGCCTCTTCGAACGGCACCCCATGCTTTGCTTCGTTGAGACCTGCCTTTCGTCGATCCCATTCGAATCTCAGGTCCATCCAACCACTCCGACCCTACCACAGACCAGCGTCCGTTCCTCCCCTGCGCTTGCGACTAACAAGCGACCGCTCCTCCACCCGGGGAGGCAAGCACCCGCCGGCCGGCCGGCTACCGCACCGGCCGCGGCGGCGACTCGTCCATGCCGCGGCGGGCAAGCTCGCTCAGTGCCGCGATCGAAACAAATAGGAACGCGGCGGCCAGCGTCGCCATCAATTCATAGCGGTCGCCGGCGCCCGGGGCCGGATTGAAGGCACGGCCGAAGGGAGCGGCGCACCAGAGCCCCGCCCCGAGCAGCGCCATCGCCGCCGCCATGCGCCCGCGGCTACCCGGCACCGATCTCCCGAACGCGCGCACCAGCATCAACGACACCCCGATGCTGGCGCAGAAGAATCCAACCACGGCGAGCGTGGGCGCGATGGCGATGCTGCTCGCTCCGCCCTGAAGGATCGCGTTTTCGTAGTAGACCAAGCCGGCGAGCGAGACGCCCGCGGCTCCCACCATGCGCGCGCCAATCGCCCGGCCGGGTGCGACGAGCCACCGCCAGCTCTGCCAGATTGCGATGGCGACGACCACCGCGAGCGTCACCAGGCCCTTGTAACCCGCACGCTGCTCCCAGAAGAGCAGACCACCGCAGGCCAGCAGCGCAAGCAGACCCAAGCCCGGCTGCCAGCCGATCGCCCGGCGGAAGCCGCCCACCACCGTGCGCAAGAAAAACGGAACGCCGATCGTGAGCACCGCAAGCGCGGTGGGCAGCAGGATGAAGAAGACGTAGATGGGCTGGACCAAGGCGACGGGCGCCGCGCGCGCGATCAGGCCCGGGCCCTTGGCGGCGCTGATCGCGATGAAAGCCTCGAGCCCTGCGCCGGCGAGCAAGACGCTCGACATGCCGAGGAGGGCGAGAAAGAAAATCTCCGCGTCGGTCGCCTGGATCCGGTTCACCGCCGGGTATGGCGCGCGCGGCCTGGCCTCCTTCACTCGTCCGCCTCGTACTCAGCGGGTGTCAGGCAGGTCATCGCGAGCGCGTGAATGGCGCCGCGCATCTCTTCGGCCAGAACTTCGTAGACGCGGCGCTGGCGCTGGAGCTGGCTGAGGCCCTCGAACGCGTTGGAAACGAGAATGGCCTGGTAATGTCCGCCGCCGGAGGCGCCGGCGTGTCCGGCATGCCCCGCGCTCTGGTCGACGACGTCGATGAACGTCGGGATCAACGCAGTGCGAAGCTTCTCTTCGATGCTCGTGCGGATATCCATCGTCGTGTGCTCCCTGTTGCGCGCTCAGGCCGAGGCCGCGCGGGCGGTGCCCGCCAGACGCGTCTCGAGCAGGGCGACGTCGCTCTCGGTGAGGCTAAAGTACTTGGCCTGCGGGTGATGGAAGACCAAGGCGCTCACCGAGGACTCGGGGTCCATCATGTAGCCTTCGGTCAGGCGCACTCCAATCGCGCCGGTAACGTCGAGCAGCCGGACCAACTCGGTCTGGTCCTCGAGCCGCGGGCAGGCCGGGTATCCAAACGACACGCGCACGCCGTGGTAGCGGGCCTGGAACAGGTCTTTTTTGGTGGTGCCGGGCGGATCGGCGATGCCCCACATCTGACGGATCCTCTGGTGGAGCAGCTCGGCGAACGCCTCGGCGCCCTCGATGGCGAGGGTGTGCAGAACGTGGGACTTTAGGTACGCCCCTTCGTTCTTCCAGCGCTCGGCCAGCTCGCGGACACTGGGACCGACGCTCGTCGCGAACAGGCAGACGTAGTCGCGGCGCACGTCATCGACCGGCACGACGTAGTCGGTCAGACACAGGCCGCCGTCGCGCTGCTGGCGGCCGAACTCGAAGCTGCCGGTCACGGTCTCGAAGTCCGGCTCGAACAGCAGCAAGCGCTGGTCGGAAGCCTTAGCCGGGAAGAATCGGTAGACCGCGGCCGCACGCACGTCGCCGCGGGCGAGGATCTCGCTCTCGACGGCTTCGACCGCAGCGCGTAGCTCCTCGGCCTTGGGGTCGCCCTTGGCGAGCGCGTCCTCGAACTTGCCCTTGAAGCCCAGGTGCCGCGTGTAGAGCATGACCGGATTGATGTAGGTGAAGACCTCGGCGAGGTCGTAGCCCGTGATCGCGTGCGGCTTGAGATCGGGGGGCACCGGGATGCGATGATCCCGACCTATGTCGGGCAGCGTGAACGCGCGGCCCTCGCCTGCCCCATTCGCACGCGGCTCCGGCGCTGCCGCGCGCGCGAGCTTGGCGTCCTCGGCCTTGAGCGCCTCGGTCAGAGCGGCGCGCGAATCTTCTTTGCCAAGACGCTTGGCCAGATCCAGGCCGGTCATGGCGTCTTGCGCGTAGGCGACGATCCCGGAGTACTCCGGCGCGATCTTGAGCCGGGTAAATCGCCTGGAGAGCGCGGCTCCGCCGACCAGGATCGGACAGTTGATCCCGTGGGTCGCCAGATCGCGCGCTGTGATCACCATTTGCTGGGCGCTTTTCACCAGCAGGCCCGAGAGCCCGATGGCGTCGGGCCGGTGCTTTTCGTAAGCCGCGATCAGATCCTCGGGCGGTACTTTGATACCGAGGTTCACGACCTCGTAGCCGTTGTTCCCCAGGATGATCTCGACCAGGTTCTTACCGATGTCGTGGACGTCGCCCTTGACCGTGGCCAGGATCACGCGGCCGCGGCTGCTGCTCGCGGACTTCTCCATCAACGGCTCGAGGTGAGCAACCGCGGCTTTCATCGCCTCGGCCGACTGCAAGACCTCGGCGACGATCATCTCGTTGTTGTTGAAGCGGCGGCCGACCTCGTCCATGCCGGTCATCAGTGGCCCGTTGATGATGCCCAATGGGTCGAGGCTCTTGAGTTTCTCGTCGAGATCGGCGAACAGGCCGTCGCGGGAACCCTCGATGATGTAGAGGGCGAGCCGCTCGTCCAGGCTCAAGCGCTGGCGTTCGTCCGGCGTGACCGTCTGCTTCTTGGTCGAGAAGTAGGCGGCGAAAGCGGCGATTGGTTCCTTGCCCCGCCACCAGATGAGGTCCTCGCAGAGCCGACGCTCCTCTTCCGGGATCCGGCTGTAAGGGGCGAGCGCCTCGGCGTTGACGATCGCGAGGTCGAGGCCAGCCTCCACGCAGTGATGGAGGAAGACGGCGTTCAGCACCTCGCGGCCGGCCGGCGGGAGTCCAAAAGAAACGTTGGAGACTCCGAGGATAGTACGAGTCTGCGGGAGCGCCTGCTTGATGAGACGGATGCCTTCGATCGTCTCCACGCCTGAGCCGGTGTAGTTCTGGTCGCCGGTGCCAACGGGAAACACCAGCGCGTCGAAGAAGATGTCCTCGCCGGGGATCCCGTACTTTGTGGTCAGCAGGTCGTAGGAGCGCTGGGCGATCTCGAGCTTACGCTGGCGGGTGATCGCCTGGGCCTGCTGGCGATCGTCGTCGATGCAGCCGACAATCACGGCGGCGCCGAAGCGGCGTACTAACGGAGTTACACGCTCGAACTTTTCCTCGCCGTCTTCCAGATTGATCGAGTTGATGACGGCCTTGCCTTGCACGTGTTTGAGGAGTTCCTCAACCACGCGGAGGTCGGTCGAGTCGATCATCACCGGCGCCTTGGTCTTCTTGACCAGCAGGTCGACGAAGCGGGTGGCATCCGCCAGCTCGTCGCGATCGGGGTCTTGCAGGCACACATCCAGGATCGCCGCGCCGCGGCGGACCTGCTGGCGGCCGATCTCGGCGGCCTCGTCGAACTTGCCCTCGGCAATGAGCCGCTTGAACTTGCGGCTGCCGAGCACGTTGGTGCGTTCGCCGACCAGCACCGGCCGCTTCTCGTCGCTGATCTCGTAGGCTTCGATGCCCGAGACCACGCAGCGCGAGCGCGGGGCGGCCCGGCGGCGCGGCTTGTCGCGCACGACGGCGGCGATGCGTTGGATGTGCTCGGGCACGGTTCCGCAGCAGCCGCCCACGACGTTCACCCAGCCGTTCTCCGCGAACTCGGCGAGCTTGGCGGCCAGCATCTCGGGGGTCTGGTTGTAGCGGCCGTTCTCGTCGGGGAGCCCGGCGTTGGGGATGCACGCCACCGGGAACCTCGACAGCTCGGCGAGCGTGCGGATGTGATCGGTCATGAAGTCGGGGCCGGTCGCGCAGTTGAGACCTATCCACAACAGGTCGCGGTGGGCGAGCGAGACGTAGAGCGCCTCGACGTCTTGTCCGGCGAGCAAGGTCCCCATCGTCTCCACCGTGCCTTGCACCGCTACCGGCACCGCTGTGCCGAGCGTGGCGTTGGCCCGGTCGATCCCTTCGAGCGCGGCCTTGATGTTGAGCGTGTCCTGCGAGGTTTCGACGAGCAGAAAGTCCGAGCCGCCTTCGATGAGGCCGGCGGCCTGTTCTGCGAAGGAGCGGGCCAGCTCCTCCCAGGTGATCCCGCCGGTGACCGAGATCGTCTTAGTGGTGGGGCCGATCGACCCGGCGACGAACCTCGGCCGCGCGGGTGTGGAACACTGGTCGGCGGCCGTGCGGGCCAGCTCGGCCGCGCGCCGGCTGATCTCGCGGGCGCGGTCGCCGAGACCGTATTCGGCCAGGACGACTGGTGTAGAGCCGAAGGTGTCAGTCTCGATGATGTCGGCGCCGGCTTCCAAGAAGGACCGGTGCACACCCGCGATGGCCTCCGGCCGCGTGACCACCAGGTACTCGTTGCAGCCCTCGTACTGGGCGCCGCCGAAGTCGTCGGGCCCCAGGTCGAGCGCCTGCAGGCTGGTGCCCATCGCCCCGTCGACCACGACGATCCGCTCGGCGAGCAGCGCGCGGAGCCTGGCTATGCGGTCTTGCGTCATCGGATCCTTGGACGGTGCGGGTGCTCGGGAAGTTCGGTCACGGCGCCGAAATCCGGTCTATTATCCCAGACCGTCCCGCTTCCCAAAAGACGCGCCCTGGGCGGGTACTGGGTCGGTACGGACGACCAGGAAACTACGTCTACCGCGAATCGGCAGCTGCCTCGCCGTAATCGAGCCGATCGGCAGTCACACGCAGCGCAAGCGCTTGGACCTTCGTGAGGGCGTACTCGCGAGAGCGGCCGTAGGTCAGAACGCCGGGCAGATCGGCAATCTCCGCGATCCAGCGACCGTCGTCTTCCCGATCAATCTCGATTCGGAAACGCATAGGAGTACACCGACGTAGATCGACAACGTAGTCCGAATCGAGGGCTCGGTCTACCAAAGCCGCGGTTGACCGGGGTGCGCCGGTCGCGTTACCTCTGCGAGCAGTCCCGGCTCGCTCCCGGGCGTGGCCCCGATGATGCGTACCATTGCGCTCCACGCTTTCCTGGTTGCGACGACGCTCGCCGCGCTCGTCGGCGGCGCCGCGCCTGCCACGGCCGAGCCGGCCCCCGGGGATCCTCCGCCCGGCACCATCGTCACGAGCGAGAACGCGGAGATGTATGCCCCGCTGCTCGGCCCTTCCATTCAATGGGCGCTCGAGCGTGGCCTGCGGATCGAAGTGGTCGAGCCGCGTTCGATTCCGCTCGAGCCGGCGCGGCTGACCGCCACCGAAAAGTATTCGCCGCAAGCGCGGCTCTCGCCCGACAAGCTCAAGGTCGACAACTACGTCGCCGGTCTCCCCTTCCCGCTCGTCGATCCCAACGATCCCGATGTCGCGGTCAAGCTGATGTTCAACTACGAGAACCGGATCCTGGTCGACGATGTCGACGTGCGGAACTTCGACTGCGACACCGGCTCTACCAACGACGACGGGCCGATGTCGATCGAGCGGCACTTCCTGATCGAGCATTTCCGCCGCATGTACTACGTAGGCCGGCTTTACCATGAACCGATCCACACCTGGCCGACCAACGACGGCATCCGCTACCGCGAAGCGCTCTATCCGCTGATCGAGCCGTTCGACCTCAAGGGCGTGGGCATCACGTACAACCGCTACCTGGAGCCGGCCCGTCACGACGACAGTTGGCTCTACTATCCGTTGCTGCGCCGGGTGCGGCGGCTCTCGACGGCGGCACGCTCGGAGGCGCTGTTCGGGCAGGACACCGACATCGACAGCTACGCGGGCTACGCGGGGAACCCCGCGTGGATGGAGTGGCGGCTCTTGGGCACCAAGCGCGTGCTCGGGTCAATGCACAGCAAGAACTTTCCGGCGCGCTGGAACGAGCAGCGCGCCGACTTTCTGTTCGACGACACCTGGGAGCCGCGCGACGTCTACCTGATCGAAGGGCGCTCCCGGCTGCCTGGCTACGCATACTCGCGGCGCGTGATCTATCTGGACCGGGAGAGCTACGTGATCCCTTACACTGAGCTCTACGATCAGGAAGGCGAGCTTTGGAAAGCCTGGGTCAACCAGTGGAAGATCGGGCGCAAGCCCTTCCCCGAAGCCAAGCGCGTCTCGTACGATTATGAACAGCAGTTCCTGCCGGCGATCACGATGTTCGACATGCAGCTCGGGCACGCGACCCGTTGCCGGCTGCCCTCACCGGAGTTCCCGGGCGAAGAGGGCTGGTACATCAACTTCGGTCCGAGCGAGGGCACGGTGGAGGCGGCGTTCTCGCTCTCGCAGATCATTTCGCAGGGTCACTAGCGGGCCGCAGTGGCTCCGGGCTTGGCCGTCGTCCGGCGTGTCTGGCTTCCCGCTTCCGGCGAGTATATAGACGCTCAGCGCTTGCGCCCGGCCTCGGAAGGGGGGCTCGAGGGACAGCGCACACCAGAAAAAGAGGGGAAACGATGGAGATCAGCGGAGTCTTGAACGCGCTGTTCAGGTGGGTTCACATCATCGCCGGGATCGTGTGGATCGGTCACCTGTACTTCTTCAACTTCGTCAACATCCGGTTCGCCGCGCTCATGAAGGACGCCGGGGTCGCCAAGACCACGGTCCCGCAGCTCATGCCGCGAGCGTTGTTCTGGTTCCGGTGGGGTGCGGCCTGGACCTGGATCACGGGCGTCGTGCTGCTGATGCTGGTCTTCTACCACGGGCGCATCATGTTCGACGGCGAGGGCAGCTGGGGTGCGGGCGCGTTCATCTCGCTGGCCGTCGTGTTCGGCGGGTTCGTGATCTACGACGTGCTGTTCAAGTCGGTGCAGGGCCAGAACGCCAACTACATCGCTTTCGGCCTGGTGGTCGCTGCCGTCCTGGTCATGGTCTTCCTGGGCAAATTCGGCTACCGGGCCTACACGATCCACCTCGGCTCGATGTTCGGCACGATCATGGCGTTCAACGTGTGGTTCCGGATCTGGCCGGCACAAAAGCGCATCATCACGGCGATTGGAGCCGGGCAGGCGCCCGATCCGGCCGATCCCGCACTCGCCGGGCTGCGCTCTCGGCACAACACGTACATGTCAGTGCCGCTGTTGTGGACGATGATCGACCAGCACAGCGCGGGGACGGCGTTCTCGACTTTCGGCTGGATTGGCCTTCTGGTCATCGTGCTGCTGAGCTGGCACGTGACCTGGCAGCTCTATCGGGTATCGACCGACGACGCGCGCGTGACCCGCATCTGAGCGGGTTCCGTAGCCTCGATCCGGTTTACGCGGCAGCCGAGGGGCGTGATTTGATCCGGCCGTGCCAACGGGCAACCGCGGCTGCGGCGGCGCTATCGTAGCCCTCGCCCACCCTCTGGCCGAAGTCCAAGGCGCAGAACAGCGTGATATCGGCGATCGTGAAGCGGTCGCCTGCAACGAACGGGCGCCGGGCAAGCTCCCGGTCCAACCAGACGATCTGCTGAGCGGCGCTCTCCCGGCACGCCTCGGCGTAGTCGGGCACCTGCGTGAGCCTCCCCTCGAAGAACGGGCTGCTGTGCACGAACGCCCCGAGCACGTAATGCGCAATCTCGAACTCCATCCGCCGCTCCCACATGCGCGTGTGCGCACGCTCGATCGCCGTGCTGCCGATCAGAATGGGGTCAGGTCTAATTTCCTCGAGGTACTCGCAGATCACCAGGCTCTCCGACAGATAGGTCCCGTCATCCAGCTCGAGCACCGGTACCTGACCCGTGGAATTCTTGCTCAGGAAGGCCGGCAGGCGATTCTCCCCGCCCGCGAGATCGACAGGAACCAGGGTCAGCGGAATGCCCTTCTCCGCCGCGAACATCCGCACGCGCCGCGGGTTGGGAGCCACCGTTGCATCGTAGAGCTTCATCGCTGCCTGACCTACGCTAGCGCTCCGTTGGGGTCAGGTCTAATTTCCCGCCAGGCGGGAAATTAGACCTGACCCCATTTCTGGGGAGGGAATATGTCGGAACGGCCGGAACACCCTGTTTGCGCGATGTTCATCGACCTGATGATGCGACCGATGCAGGTGCTACGGGACAAGGTGATTCCCGAGGCGCAGGGACGGGTGGTCGAGATCGGGTGCGGGACCGGCATGAACTTCTCGCGCTACGGCGCGATCGAGGCGCTGTACGCCGTCGAGCCCGACCCGCACATGCTCAAGCGGGCGCGCCGGCGGGCGCGCGGTTTGCGCTTCCCCGTTCAGCTCGACGAGGCCGGCGCCGAGCTGCTCCCCTACCCCGACAGCTTCTTCGACACCGCCGTCGTCACGTTCGTGCTCTGTACCATCCCCGAGCCGGATGCCGCCCTGCGCGAGGTGCGCCGCGTGCTCAAGCCGGGGGGTCGCTTGCTCTACGTCGAGCACACCCGCTCGCGCTTCAGCATGGCGTCCGCGCTGCAAGATCGGGTCACGCCCGCTTGGAAACGGATCGGCGGCGGCTGCCACCTGAACCGCGACTCGGTGAGCCTCATCCGTTCGTCCGGCTTCACGCGCCTGGAGGTCTTGCCCTGCGGGCGCGAGAGCTGGACGTTGTTGCCGATCTATCGCGGCACGGCGTACAAGCCTGTGTAGAACGGGGTCAGGTCTAATTTCCCGTTAGGCGGGAAATTAGACCTGACCCCGTTTCGGAGGGCCATCGGGGACTCGCGCGCTCAGCACGCCTTGGGCCTCGAGCGCCGCGATTTCGTCTTCACCCATGCCGAGCAGCTCGCCGAGAACCGAGCGGTTGTCCTCACCGCGAAACGCTGGCACGCCGCGCAGGCCAGCGCTGGCCGACGAGAACCGATAGGGAGAGTTGAGCACCCGTACTTTGCCACCGCTGCGGTCCTCCGCTTCCGGCGTCAGATTGCGCACGCTCGACTGCTCGCAGTCGAGCGCTTCGGCCAGACTCATCAGACGGGCGCCCGGCAGACCGTGAACGGCGAGCGACTCGACCACGGCATCGGCCGACGGTTGAGCCGCTACCCAGCCCTGGATCAGTGCCTCCAACTCGTCGAGGCGGGCGGCGCGTTTCTCGTAGGTGTCGTAGCGGGGATCGGCGAGCAGCTCGGGACGCTCGATCGCCCGCGTGAGCCGGTCCCAATGCGCACGCGGATCGTGAGGCACGGCCACGTGCTCCTCCCGGCACCGGTAGATCCACGAGCAAAGGAAATCCTCGTCGCTGGTCTGCTCGGAAAACAGGTGAAAGTTGGCGGCTTCCTGGATCGAGAGGAGCGCGTCGTGCATCGCCAGGTCGATGACCTGGCCGCGACCGGTCCGTTCCCGCAGCCGTAGCGCGGCCAGAATGGCAATCGCCGCCTGTAACCCGCTGACGCTGTCGCCCACCGCCAGGACGGAGTCGGCCGGCTCGGTCCGAGTGGCGCGTGCCTGGCGCACGAGCATGCCGCTAGTCGCGTGCGCGATGCCGGCAAACGCGCGGCGTTCGCGCCAGGGACCGGTCTGCCCGAAGCCACTGATCGAGCAGTAGACCAGCCGCGGGTTGAGTGCCGTCATCGGCGCGGCGCCCAATCCCAGACGCTCCATGACACCGGGCCGGAAGTTCTCCACCAGCACGTCGCAGTGAGCCACGATCCCGCTGGCAAGCTCGCGGCCGCGCTCGGCCTGCAGGTCAAGCGAAACGTTCAGCTTGCCGCAGTTCTGCTGCATGAAGTATCCGCTGATCCCTCCGCGGCGCGCGCTCAGGCGGCGCGACAGGTCCCCCTCGGGCGGCTCGATCTTGATGACCTCGGCCCCCAGGTCGCAGAGCATCCGAGTGCAAAACGGACCGGCCAGCACGCGGCTGAAATCGGCGACGCGGATGCCGGCGAGCGGGCTGTCGGGGGCCAGGGGCGGGCGCGGCACGCCCTGATCTTAGCGGGCGAGTTACTTCCGCACGAACGAGTCGGTGGTGGCCAGAGCGCTACCGGGCGCCTCGAACGGCACGAAGCCGGCCAGAGGAGTGCCGTCGATCTCGAAGACCTGGACCAGCGGCGTCAGACCAGTGGCGACGAAAACGATCTCGGTTTCGTCGTCCAGGTCGAGATCCGCGCCGCAGGCGTGGCCGCCCCCGACGAAGCTGTCGGAAACCGGCGGTGTGAAGCTCACCGGCGCCCCGTTGCTGCCGGGGATCACATGACGATTGCCGGTGCCGGTGAATGTCTTGATCAGCGGTGCGCCGTTGGCAGCGACCGTGATGATCTCGGCGCCCGTTCCGCCTTCCAGATCCGCGATGCAAAGGTTGACACCGCTGGATTCGGCCGGGCTATACGCGAGCCACTCGGCCAACAGGCCGCCCTGGAGCGAGAACACGCGCACGACCGGCAAGCCGGCCGTGGGAGCGACGACGATCTCGTCTTTGCCTCCGGCGACCACGTCGCCCACGGCGATGGTGCCGCCTTCGGCCGCGATCGGCTCCAGGACGCTCGGTGAGATTTCGAACGCGTCGAGTGCGCTGAACGCTGCGAAATCGCTTTCGAGAAACCAACTGGTCTGTTCGTCGAGCCGCCGGAACACGCGCACCAGCACGTTGCCGTCGGTCGACTTCGACTGGATAACCGCGATCCGATCCTGAGTATCCTCGGCGCCCAGCTCGCCGGCCGCGATGTTGACGCCGCCGCGGATCCGGTCGCCTTCGGGATCGATGGGTTCCGCGCCCGCGAGCGCGTCGAACGTCGTCACCAAGCTCTCTCGTCGCGCCGCCTTGAACACCTCGACCGTGCCGTCCGTGGCGTCGTTGCCGCCGGCAACCGCGACCAGCACCTCGTCGGGCTGAGGTACGCGGTCGTCGTCGACGACGGCCGTGCTGAGATCGCCCTGGACGGTGATCGTGGCCTTCGGCGTCCGCACCCGGCCGCTCGGCTCGAAGCCCACTACCGTGCCGCTGCCGGCGACGTAGATTCGCGTCTCCAGGCCATGCTGGCCAGCGATGGTCCGCAGCGCATCGCCGTCGATGCCGGACAAGACTCGCACGGTGCCGGCGCGACGCCGGCCCTGCGGCGCATCGCCGATCGAGCCGGCCAACACGTCGGGCCGCCCGTCGCCGTCGAAATCGCTGCGGCCGGCAACCGCAAACCCGAGTTGCTGCGTGAGGCCCTGGCCGTCGAAATCCCAGATGTCGGAGCCGTCGGTTCCGTCGAGCGCGACCACGCGGCCGGCATCCTCACCGATGAAGGAGGTAAGGGCCACGTCATGATCGGGCGCGCCGGCGATGTAGTCGTCGCGGCCATCGCCGGTGACATCTCCGATGTTCGCCACCGAGGCGCCGAAGTGAGCCTTTTCCTGCGGCTCCGGGTCGGAGCCCTCCAAGATCAACGCGCCCTGAGAATTGTAAACGCCCACCTCGCCCGCCTGCTTGATGGACGTATTGTCGGCGAACGCCGAGCCGACGACGAAGTCGCCCAGACCGTCGCCGTCGCGATCGCCGGCCTGGTCGACGCTGCTGCCCATCCGGTCGTTGCGCGCGCCCTGCTTCTCGACGAGCGCATCGCCCTCGAGGTCGCCGTTAAAGACGCTGGTCTGGCCGGCGTTCATGACGCCGTTGACGTTGGCCGTGGGTGAGCCGGCGACGACGTCCTGCATTCCATCCGCGTTGGCGTCATCGATCACGCCAATCGCGGCGCCAAAGCCAGCGCCGCGCTTGATGCCGTCACGGAAGCCGATCTGCCCGCCGTTGCGACCCGAGTAGACGTAGACCCGGCCTCGTCGGCCGCCGCTGCCACCGGTCTCATTGCTCGCGCCGACGACGATGTCGTCACGCCCGTCGGCGTTGACGTCGCGGATGCTCTTGACGGTCTCGCCAAAGCCGCCTTCTTTCTCCGAACCGAGGATGCGGAGCCGCAGCCGGTTGGCCGAGATCATCTCGACCTTCCCACCGTTGATCATCTGGCCACCCAGCGGGTCCGGGTTGTCCTCCGCCGGAATGTCGAAGCCCGGCGAGCCGACCAGGATCTCGTCGCGGCCGTCGCCATTGAGATCGGGCAGGAAAGCGACGCTGGCACCCAGGTACTGGCCGAGCTCTCGCCCACGCCGCTTGTACAGGACGCGCCCGGTCGCCCCCGAAACCACACGGATCTCGCCGGCATTGTTCAGGGCCGTCGGGTAGGTGCCGGTCACCGCGCAGGGCGCCCCCACGATGTCGTCGGCAAATCCGTCGCCGTTGTAGTCGCCACCGCTGGCCATGGACCAGCCCAGCGCGTCCCCGCCCTTGCCGCAGGGCAAGGAGAAGGGCTCGGCGGCCACCGGGCTGCTCGACCCGAGGAGGGCCGCGCAGCCGACGAGCCAGATCCAAACGAAGGGGCGCAAGATGTGCATCATCATCCAAACTCTCGGGCTGGCAGAGGTACGCCGTTCTGAGCGGCGACGGCCCGATGACTAACAACCCTGACCCGGACTCCACCGGGTATCAATAGGGAAACTGGAGGGATAGCTTTCGGGCCCGGCCGAGGGAATCTGGGGGGCTGCTTCCTACCCCCCTTACCGGGGGTACATCGCAAGCCGTCCCGGCCGCGGACTAGCGGGGATTGGTGGCGTGAACCAAATGGAGCGGGTGACCGGGATCGAACCGGCGACCTTCTGCATGGCAAGCAGAGGGTCAGGTCAGAGGCCGCTCTTTCTGCGCGTCCCGTGGATAACCCACCGAGACACACGCCGCGTGTCTACTCGATTGCGTGGCGTTCTGTCAAGGGCTCGCTGTGCGTTCAGTCACGCCGGCCCGGTACACTGCGCCCCGGTACTACCTGGAGCGACCGACCGGTGCCAAGGGTCGCACGACTCGCCCGGTGGCTGCTGCATAGCGGCGGCAGCCCCGAGCTTTCCCAGCTCGCCGCAGCCTGGCGGGCTTCTGCGGGTGAGCGCGTGACACGGCGCTGGCAGCAGACCCGGGTCTCGCTGCTGCGCCACGCGGTTGCAGCCGTGGGGGACATACGGCTGGACGAGCTGGACCGGGACCGGCTGCTCGAGATCCAGCGCTACTGTCTGGATGAGGCCGGGCTTTCGGCCAGCACGACGAACAAGCTGACCCACAACGTGCTGCGCGCCGCCTGCCGGGACGCGGGCGTGGACCTGCCCGGGCTCTGGGGCTCGGTACGCCAGTTGCGGGAGGACTCCGAGCCCGTCAACGCCGCCTGGACCCTTGCCGAGCGCGACCTGATTCTGGCGGCCTGCCGGCGCTTGCTCGCGCCGCAGTATGCCGCCTTCGTGGGCTTTGCGTTCGCCACCGGCGCCCGGCTCGAGGAGCTGCTGGCGCTGCGGTGGTCAGACCTGGACACGACGCGCCGCACCTGCCGGATCTACTTTTCCCGAGCGGGCGAGGTCGTGACCCCGTGCAAGACGCGCCGCAGCCGGCGCTCGATCCCGCTGCCCGGGCAGGCGTTGGCGGCCCTGGCGATGCTGCCGCGGGCAGGCCATGGCGGCGAAGTGGTGGCAAATCTGGGAGCGCCGGTGCGTAACTTGGGGGTTATTCTGGGGTCAGGCGATGCGCTCGTGTTCACGACCCCCGCCGGCCACCCGATCGACCTGGCCAACTTCCGGCGGCGCCAGTGGGCGCGGGTCATGGGCGAGCTGGCCGGCAAGGTGCGCCGGCTCCCGCTGCGGTGCACGCGGCACACCTTCGCCACCGCCTGCCTGGACGGCGAAATGACGGTCGGTGACGTGGCAGCGATCCTCGGCGACCGGCCCGCCACGGTGCTCAGCCGCTACTACCGCAGCCATGGGCCGCAGCTCGCGGCCATCGAGGCGGCCCTGGCGCCGGCGCATTGACTCGCCATCGGCCGCCGGGCAGTAGCCGTGCCCCGTGCCCCGCCGCCCCACGATCACCGCCACCGTCCGCAAGGCCGGCGACGCCCGCGACGTGCGGATCGTGGTCAAGGGCAGCGGTGCCACGCCGCTCGCCGAGGTTGACCTGGTGGAGCTGCTCGTCGCGCTGGATACAGGCGGCGAGGATGCAACGACGGTGCTCGTCGAGGTGTTCGAGCGGGTGCTGGCGGAGCTGCGGCGCCGCGCGAACTAGAGGTCGATCACCTCGATCTGAAGCTGCGCCTCGCAGCTCTCGCCGTTGTTGTAGGTCGCCTTGACCGTGAGCTTGTGCTGACCGGCGACGGTGAGGCCAGAGAGCCGACAGGGCACGACCGCCCCCGCGATCGTCCCGATCTGCGGCGTGACCGGCGAGCCCGAGGGCGGGAAGTGCTCGGCCGTGGCACCCGTGATAGTGGCGCCGGTCGGCAGATCGGCCGAGAAATCAAAGTCCCACTGCCGCACCTCGCCCAAGCTCTGCTGCGTCGCCGCTCGTAGGATCTCAGCCATCGCTTTGCACCTCGACCTGCTGCCGCCGCCGCGTGAGCACGACGCGGGACCGTGTCTTGATCGCGTGAGCGTATCGACGCCGCAGCAGCGATGCCTGCGCTCGCTTCCGTAGCAGCCCGTGAGCCGCGCGACGACGCATCAGGACCACGGGCTCGCCGTGGCCGACCGATACCGTCAGCACCGGCAGCGACGGAACGCCCATCGCCTGGCCGCTCGCCACGCCCACCATGACGAGCTGCTGCGTGAAGTTGGTCACCGTCGGCGAGCCTATCGCTTGCGCCGACGCTATCGCCACGGGGCCGAGAAACTGCTGCTTGAGCAGCACCGGCACGCCCATCGCCTGCTGCGATGCGATGCCGCCGAGCGCGGAAACGAAGGAGGCGCCGGGGCCGGTGACCACGGGCAGGCCGACCGCCTCTGCGCTGGCAATCGCCGCCGGTCGGACCGTCATCGTCACGGCGACGTTGCCGACGGCCGAGCTGCTGGCGACGCTCGAGAGCGCGAGCGTGTTGCGTCCGGTCGTGGTAGGCACGCCCATCGCTTGGGCGCTGGCGATCGAGGCCGGGCTAACGCTCATGTTGAGCCGCGGCGTGCCGAACGCCTCATCGGGCGCGAAGTCGTCGACGAGGATGGTCTGCTGCCCGCCCGTCGGGGTTAGAAACAGGTTGCCGATCGCCTCGAGCGAGGCGAGGCCGTCGACGGCCACGATCTGATTGAGCTGCGGCGTCCCAAACGCGCCTGCGCTGGCGATCGAAGCCGGCCTGATGATCGGAACCACCTTGATCGAGCCGAACGCCTCGCCCGATGCCACACTCGCCGGCAGCACGTCGCCGCGCAGCGTTGGCGCGCCAAACGCCTCGAGCGTCGCGATGCCGGTCAGCGTGACGAGCTGCGCTATGTCGGGGAGCACTAGGCTCGCCGCAGAGCCGACGCGGAAGCGCACGTCGCGGGTGTTGGATCCGCCCGGCCCGGTGATCTCCCACGCGATCTTGAAGAATAGATACTCGTTGGTGAGCGTGAACGGCCCCACCGAGCTGGCGACTGCGCTATTCTGATCCGCACTCGTGGCGAGGTTGGTGACGATCGAGCAGATGAAAGACGTGAGGCTTGTCGCGCTCGCCCCGGTTGCACTGGTCGCGCGCCATACACTGAGTCGTATGCGTCCGTCGCCGTCGCCGCCGCTGCTGACGGCACGCACGGGAAAGGTCAGCGTCCAGCTCCCGACCGGGATCGTGCCCGTGATCGGCGCGGCGGTGCGCCAGCAGTCGCCAAGCGCGTTGTCGGGCGGCCCGCTCGGGAGCACGTTCATCGCGAACACCGAACGCGGCCGCTCTACGCCGGAATCCATCGCGGCGTAGTTGCTCGCCACCACCTGGCCGACGTTCCAGCCGGTCGCGATCGTGGCGAGCGCCGGCGGCGTGCCGCCCTGCTGCAGTTGCAGGTGCGTCGAGCCGGCCGCCGTCGTCGCCGTCAGGTAGAACGTCAGAGGCATGGGCTACAATTTGAAAATACGCGAAACTCCGTTGTCCCATTGTAGAACAACATCTCCGCCGTTTGGCGTCAGCGGCAGTCCGGTGCCGGTGTCGAGGTAGGCGATCAGTCGGGAGGTCGCCTCGGTGCCGGTGTGCTTGTACAGCACGATCGCCTCGACGGTCGCACCCGTCACCGCGACGAACGTCTTGTCGGCTGCGTCGGCAACGCCGGCGGTCACGGTCTTGGACGCCAGCGCGTCGCTCGTCGCTACGCGCCCTGCCCCCGGTATGTCCGAGAGGTTGGCGTGCGACGCTAGGTTGACCGTGTAGTTGCCAGCGTCGACTAGGATCGCGCGGATGTCATCGGTGTCCCAGTCAATGGAGCCGTCGAGAAAACCCTCGCGGCCTTTGTCGTATAATGCACTCGCCATCTAGTCGTCCTCCTCCGTGTCGCATTCCTCGTCGGTGCCGCCGAACATCAGACAGGCGGTTTGCAGTTGCAGATAGAGCGCGTCGAAGTCCCCGGCGCCCAGCTCGATCGTCGTCATGGTGCGCCCGTCACTTAGGCTTCGCTCCCGCACCACCGGCTTGACCGTTAGCCGGTGGATCGTCGCTGAGTATTTCGGCGGAACCCGGACGAGCGTGCACGCGCTGGTGAGGCTTGAGCTTGCCAGGAGCATCAGCATCAGCACGCCACTTGAGCGCCGAGGTGACGCGCTCCTGGCCCTTGCGCTCAAGCTCAAGCGTGATGCGCCGCTCGGCGTCTCGCCGGTTGCGCCACCACCCGATCGCTCGAAAGCCCGCATAGAGAATCATCAGCCCCGCGACGATCGTCGCAACGGTCACGGCGCCGGCAGTGTCGTGGTCGTCGTGTCGCACCCGTCACGACAACCGTCACGCGCAATCGAGCACTCCTCGAACGCCGTCTTGCACTCGACGCGGGCAGCGTCCCGGCAGTCGTTCCGCTGCTCCTCGCAGAGCGCGACGCATGGTTTCTCCGGGTCGGAGTCGCTGTCGGAATCGTCGCCGCCCTGCCCGTGTCCGCGGCCATTGTTTGCCAGGGCGACGCCGGCGAACGCCAGCGTGCCCGCGAGCAGGAAGGGGATGAATAGGCTCGCAGGCCCCTTGGTGACGGCCTTTTTGGTCTGGTCATATAGCTCACGCAGCCCGACCGCCGCCAGGCCGAGCGCGGCGCCGACGCCGGGGCTCAGTGTGCCGCCGGTCGAGTACGCCCAGATGCCGTCGCCAAGCACACCGAGCGCAACCGCGAGCCACGGCAAGATGCGCGGCGGCAGTTTCGAGATCATGCCCTTCGCCGCGGCGAGCAGCGCCGGGATCATCCCGACCAGAATCCCGCCGACCATGCCAGAGATCCCCGGCGTCGGCGCCGGTGCGGCGGCTGCTGGCTCCTGCGCCCACGCGGCGCAGCCGACCACGAGCAGCATCATCGCCAGGCCGAACACCATCTCGCCCCTATCCTTCATCCGTTCGATCATCGCTCTCATCATCCTGCCTCCTACTTTGCCGGCTTCGGTGCCGGATACGGCTGCGCCAATCGAAGGCGCAGCAACTCTGCGGCCAGGCTCTCGCCCTTCACGTCGCGGAAGGTGCCGAGCACGCGGCCGTACTTGTCCGTGCCCTTTGTCTCGATCGTCTTTCCACCGGGCCGGGCGAACCAGCCCTCGAGCGCCAGCTTAGCCACGCGCGCCTCGACCTGCTGCGCGCCGACCATCTCGGGCGTGTCGATACCGAGCACGCGCACGGTGATGGTCCGCTCGACGTCGAGCGGTAGCGTGACGCGGACCACGACCGTGTCGCCGTCCACCGCGCGGATCATGTGCGCGGGCAGCCGGTTGCAGTCGCAGGCGGGCAGCTCGGCGCGGGCGGGCTCGGCGACGACAAGCAGCAGTGCGAAGATGAGGCGTCTCATTTCGCCTTGATCTCCTCGACGATGGCTTTAACCGCAGCCTTGATTTCCTGCAGATCCTCGGTCTGGCGGGCTTGCCGGTCCTTGAGAACCTCTAGGCCGGTTTTCATGCCGCCGATCTCCGCAACCGTGCCCCTCTGTCTCTCGATCTCCTGCGCGTTGAGATCCACCTGCGACTGCGTCTGCACGACCCAGCCGAATAATGCACCGATCGCGAGAGTGATGAGCCCGGCGTGCAGTCGCATCACGAAGTCCCATGTCCCGTTGAGTGCCAATGGTTCACGCTCCCTTCCCCGCCTCATGCCCTCAGCCGGTAGAACTTGTGCGCGCCGATCTCGCAGCGGGGGTCGTGCCCGTCCACCCACGTCGGCGCGTCGATTGAGGTTGCGTAGTAGTGGTCGGCGCTGCCGGTGGGATCGGGCGCGAGTGCAAAGTAGACGGCGGCCGCCGCCTTGTAGCAGCCGGCCCAGACCTCAGCGCCGAAGTGCGCGACCGGGAGCGCGAGCTTCGCGCTGTTGGGGTCGGACGCCAGGAAGCACGAGAACTGCCACTTTTTGAGAACCACGCCGTGCCAGCCGGCGCCGAACCATTTCGGCTGCTGCGCCTCGACCCGGTTGCGCGCGACCCATGCGACCGCGATCTGTCCGCGGTATGGCTCGCCGCGTGCCTCGCCCGCGACAAGGCACGCGAGCAGCGTCAGCTCGTCGAGCTCGGCGAAGTCCTTCGAGCGTGGCACGGGCACTTGCATCACGGCTTGACCGGCACCATGGCGAACTCGACTGAGGCCAATGCCCGCAGACCCCCGGCCGTGCCGGTGAGGTATGCCTTGACGACTCGTGCGGTTGCGGCATAGGCGCCGAGCTCGACACCGGCGCTGACCGTCTTGACGCCGGTGGTGTCGACTGCGATCGAGAGCCCGTAGGCGTCCTGGTCGGCATCATGCCCGATTGTGATTGTCGTGCCGCCGTTGCCTGCGTCGGGCACATGCAACCCCACGCGCCGCACGACGTGGAGCGCGGGAACAGAGACGAGCGCGGGGGTAGTCGAACTCGTCCAGACCCACGCGTGCGCCGTATTGACCATCGCGCCGCTCGCCAGCATCGGCCATCGGTAGACCCACGCGCCGTTGGCAAGGTCGCGCTGCTTGACCCACAGCTCGGTCGTATCGGCCCAGAACATCAGGCCCGTCGGGCTTGTCGGTGCCGTCGGCCCGGCGTGCATCGTGCGCAGCGCCTCGCCGGCGTCGTTGAGCGCGAGACGCCAGTCCGAGACGATCGAGCCGGCGGCGAGCGGTAGGTTCCACGTCTGCGACACGTCTCAGCTCCCGAAGTCGCAGTGGTAGGTATCGCAGTCCGTGTTGACTGCGCACTTCGCGCCGAGCCTGCCCTGCGTGCAGGCCAACGACGCGCAGATGCCGTTGCGCTTGCCCTTGCGGTTCTCAAAGCAGTCGCGGAACGCATCGACCGCGACTGCGATCCCGGCGTCGTTGTAGTGGATCCCGTCACGCGTGCAGAGCCCCGAGTCGCCGTCGGGGCAGTTGAGCTGCGCCAGGTGCGAGTGATGGATCCAGCCCAGGCTGCGCCGACGGGCGAAGTTGACGACGCGGCCGGCGTTAACGACGAACTCGCGCTCATAGATGCCCCAGCAGCCGCCATCCCCCCCGGCGCTGCCGGGGTATGCTCCCCTCGGCTGCCCGACCGCGACCAGCTTGACGTTGTTCGACTGGGACGCATCCGAGTTTCGCGTCGTGACGATGTTCGCCATCGCGTGCCAATCGTTGACCGAGCCGGCGCGGCCCTGGCGGTGCGCCAGGCAGATGCCCTCGCGGCACCCCGGCGCGTTGACGCAGCCGTACTCGCACCAGCGCACCGGTCGCGCGCAGTCGGTATTGTCGACGCAGTTGCCGTTCTTTCCTGACCAGAACGCACCCTGGCAGGCACCGGCGGTGCACGTCTCTAGCGTCATCTCGCAGTTTGAGAGCGATACAACCGAAGTACAGGGACCCTGGCCTGCGTTCTCTTTCGCAACCGTCGTCGGCGTGCAGACGCCCTTGAACGCGATCGTCTGCGTGGCGGAGTAGTTGTAGAGGCAATACCCCAGCTCGTTCGTATTCGCCGCACCCGATGAGTTAGCGCAGATGCACGGGTCGCCGTTCTCGTTGCAGTCAACGTTGGTCGTGCAGAGCGCGCCGATCTTGCCAGCAGAGCAGACGTCGGGGTTTGGTGCCGTGTCGCAGACGCCGGTCCGCGGCGCGTAGCACTGACCGATCGGCAGCCGGCCGGCAAAGCCGCGGTTGCTGTTGAGCCCGATGCCGATGGCGATGATGTCGCAGCCCTGACAGAACGCCGGATTGCCCAGCACGCAGGCCGCACCCTTGAGCGGCTTGGCGTGCAGCCCGCCGGGGATCACGGCGGGGTCGGCCGAGCCGTTGGCCATGTCGGAAAAGTCGTTGCGCACGTCGCGGGTGGTCTTGGTGCCGGCGGCGAAGAAAAGCAGGTTTTGTGCCTCCGGGAGCGCGCCCTTGATCTCGGCCTCGAGCACGCTGTCGGCGTAGGTCGAATCGCCCACGATGCAGACCGTGTCGAAGCCGTCGGCATTCACGTCGGGGATGACGAGCGGGGTGACCGGGACAGGCCGCGAAATCTGCACCTCTATCTGCTGCGTCGTGAACTTGGCGTTGGTGCCGCTGGTTTCGGTGTACTCGACGCGCGCCCCCAGGTCGGTCATCTCTGAGCCGTCGCTGGCCCACGTCGAGCCGTCGGGCGCAGTGGTGACGACGTCGCCGTCGGGCATGTATAGATTTGTCCAACGCGCGCCAATGTCTCGCGTACTCGTGCCGCAGACCTTCGTGCCCGATCCGACCGAGACGTCGTAGAGGCACGACTTGAACGTCTTGCCGTGGCCGTTGTCGTCGACACCATCAGCGTCATCCTCGTTCGTGTCGAGCGAGATTGAGACGAGGGCGACCATCGCATCCGATGCGATGAACTCGTTGCAATCGGCGTTGACGAAGCAGGACGTCGCGGGCGCGCCCACAGAGCACGCACCCGGCACGGTGGCGGTCTGGCCTGAGCAGGTGTAGCCCGTCGCCAGCCCTATGCCCGTCTCGGTCGCCAAATCGTAGGCGTCGCCGTTTTGTTGGCATGAGAGCCGCGTGGCGTCCCCGTCAGGTGCGTTGATCTGATCCGTGGGCGTATCGAGAAAGTCATCCATGCACTGGTACTCGGTGCCACACGTAGCCTCTCGCGCGCAGGTCTGCGTGGTGCCGTTGGCGTTGGGGTGTCGATCCCGGATGCGGAAGCGCGTGACCGAGGTCCCCGAGCCCGCCTTTGCCGCCCAGTCGTCGAAGTCCATGCGCGATTGCTCAAAGCCGACGTTGTCGACGTCGCGCGGGCCGATCCAGACCGTGTCTATGTTGGCGACCACCCCGATGTTGCAGGTGTTGGCGTCGCAGCGGCAGCGTCCGCTCGCACATGCGTTGGCGCTGCCTCCGCAGTCAGCGTTGGTCGCACACGTGGGGCAATCGGTCGCCGGCCCGCCGGTGCGGCAGCGCTGGACGCTGTCGTCGACGGGATAGGGATTGCTCACGACCCAGCCCGCGCAGCGGCCGTTGTACGTTGCGCCGCTGATCTTCTCGCAGTCGGTGTTGGTCGCGCACGCCCACGTATCGACGGCGCATGTGCCGACCTTGCGAGTCTCGGTCCCTACGTCGCGGCCGTCGAACCAGAGCCCGCACGTGACCTGCCCGGCGTTGTGCGACTCGTCCACGCGCAGCTCGATGCGCTGGTTCGCCAGGCCCGTGGCGACGGCGAACGGGAAGCGTCCGCAACGCGCCTCGCCCTCGGTCGTCTCGGCGCACGTGTTCTCATCGCGGCCCACGGCATCGGCAACGCAGACGGTGCCGGGGTTGCGGGAACCGGCGTCGCACATCTCGGCTTGCGTGTTGAAAAACAGGTTGAGCCGATAGGCTGCCGTCTGCTGCGTAAACTGCTCAAACTGCGACTCGGTCGCGGTCAAGTAGCAGCCCTTCCCGCCGCCGACCATCTTGTGGCCGTAGATCGGTTTGTCTTGCGTCAGATTGTCCAGCGTGTCGACGTGCAGCGCGACGTGGGAATAGAGCGAGGTCTGGGAAGTCGGGAGCTTGCGCTCGACCCAGGCTTGCTGTGTGCCGATCACCGTTGTGTGCCAGTAGCACGCGTTGCCGGTGTCGATGACGACGGGGGACGTCGCGCCGGTGTTGACGTCACGGATCTCAAAGAAGGACGCGCCCGTAGCCCATGCGCTATAGAGCGGGTGCTCGTTGTTGGTCGTGACAAACTTGCAGTGCTCGAACCCGTCGAGGAACGGGAGCTGGCCCTGGTTGAAGGCGAGAGCCGGGGGTGCCGCCAGCGCGACGGCGACGAGCGCGGCTAGAAGTTGTCGAGGCATGTCACCCACGCGCAGGTGGCGAAGAAGTCAGGCGTGCCGGTGCCGTTCGGCACCTGCGCGCGCATCCAGCACGCCTCGCCGGGATCGCACGTGAACGAGCCGGTGAAGTTGGTGCACTCGTTCTCGTTGGTCGCGGTCGTGCCGGTTTTGGTGCAGGAGCCTGAGGAAGTCGTCTCGGTCGCGCCCGCGCAGGTTGTCACGCCGCCGTCGGTAGCCGCCGCGCAGTCGGCCTGCGTGTGCGTCGTTTTGCGGAACTGACCTGTGAAAGTGAACGTGTTTTCCACGTCCTGCTCGAACGCGCAGCGCAGGCCGAACGCCGTCATGCGGTGAGTTGCGATCGGATGGTGATTCTCGAACGGATGCGTATTGAGCGTGCTCGTCTGCATCGACTGACTGCCGAGCGAGCACGTGGAGTTGGTCCAGTTGTCGAAGCCGGCGGGGTCACCGCGCACGGCGCACGTCGAATACCAGCACGCGCGCAGCGGCACCGCGTAGGTCCCGTCGCCTCGTGTGAACATTGGCGGTGTCGTTGAGCCATCCCAGACGATCTTTTGCGCCACCGTCGACTTGGTGCTGCTCGCTAATTTGAAGTTGCTCCACACGACCGAGGTTGCCGGCCACGTGCCGGTGTTGGGCAGGTTGGCTGCGCTGGTGGGCACGACCGTGTCGCCCTCGGTGTAGACCGTCGAGTTGACCTCGACCGTGCATGTGGTCGGATCGGTGATGCAGTCGAGGTCGAAGTCGGCGCTGAAGTCGAAGATTTTGGGCGTGCCTGCGAGTTGCCCGACGCTGAAGGCGCTAAAGCCCACGTCGCACTTGGTCGTGCCGCCGTCCAGTGTCGTGCACGTGATCGCGCCGCCGGTGAACGCGAGGTTGTCGCGCTGAGGGAGCGCGGAAGTCTCGTCGATAATGACGTGCCCGCCGCTGCCGCCGCTTCCGCCGGGGATCGAGCACACCGTCTCGCTCGAGACGTCGGTGCACGTCACGCCCGAGCCGGTGAACTTGAGCACGGTGCGGTCGGTGAGCAGTGTCGTCTCGTCCTTGATCGAATGCCCGGTGCCGCCCGTGACGGTGCAGTTGGTCCGGTTGTTGCCGGCATCGTCGGCGCACGTGATCGCGCTGCCGATAAAGTTAAGGCCGGTCCGCGTTGTCTGCCCGGTGCCCTCGTCTTGGATCGTGTGCCCGGTCGCAGTGATCGTGCAGTCGGTGCGATTGCTCCCGGCGTTGTCGGCACACGACACACCGGGGCCTATCAGGTTCAGGCCGGCTCGCTGTGTCTCGGCGCCGCCGTTGTCGATGATGACGTGGCCGTCGATGTCGGAGACGGTGCAGTCGGTCCGGCTCGATCCGCCGTTGTCGACGCAGGTCACGTCGGTGCCGATGAAGTTGACCGCCTCGCGCGCGGTCAAGCCTGAGCCTTCCTCGGCGACGACGCGCATCGCCGAGAACGTGCAGTCGGTGCGGGTGGCGCCCGAGTTGTCGACGCAGACGACGATTGATCCGGCGAAGTTGAGATCCGGCTCGATCGCCAGCGCGTTACCCTCGTCGCGCAGCAGGTGTCCGCCGGTCACCGTCGCGCACGACTTGGCCCCGCCGCTGCCGTATTTGACGTACTCGCCGGCCGCCGAGCCGGTGCACGCGCCCAGCTCCGCGAGCCCCACGGCGCCGGTGATGATCGTGAGCTGCTCGCCCGTGCACTGGAGATCCGAGCTGGCGTGCGTGGCGCAGTTGGCGAGCGCAGCCTTGCCGGCAAGTTGCGTCTGGATCGCCGAGGTGACGCCGTCGAGGTAGCTCATCTCGGTAGGCGTCAAGACGAAGGTCGGAGTCGTGTTCTGGATGTCCTTGTCGCTCAAGTCGAGCGCGCCGCCGAGCACGGGCGCGGTGTCCTGCACCACCGCCGAGATCGCCGTGCTCGAGCAGTCGGTCCTACCGGCCCCGGCGTTGTCCACACAGGTGAACGTCGAGCCGATGAAGCGCAGCACGGGACGGTCGGCGAGCGTGCCCGCCTCCTCGTTGATCGTGTGCCCCTTGCCCGTGGTGCCGCACGAGAGCCGCGATCCCTGCGCGGCGTCGCGGTTGTAGTTTAGGTGCTGGCCCGAGACGTCGTCGCAGTCGGGGAGCACTTCCTCGGCTGAAGTCTCGCCGCCCTGCCCGACATAGAGCGCGTGCGCGGTGCAGGCGACCGCGGCGCCAAGACCGCCCAGCCTGCACAGTTGCGCTGCCTCGGCTGATCCGGCCAGGACCAGCACCGAGACAAGCGCCGCCGCAATCCGCCGCCAGCCCGCCACCGCGCCATGGTCACGCGCGAGCGCGCGGGCGGTCCAGGCAAAGGCCGTTTATCGGTGCCCGATACGTGCACCGCCGCGGCTAGGCCGCCCAGAGCATCCCGCCCTGGCCGTTGGGGATGCCGACCGGCACTGCGGCCGGCTTCGAGACTACGACCCGGCACGACTCGCACAGCGCGCCCCAGTTGACCGGGTCGTCGCTGGCCAGGTAGACGATGAAATACAGGTAGCGCGCCTTGACCCGCATGAACTGGGTCACGTGCTCGACGCTGAGGTTGAACGCGTCGTCGCTGTAGACGAGCGCGAACCGCGAGCGGATCGGCCCGTTGAGCGCCAGCGTGTCGGTGAGCTTGTCGACGTCGAAAGGCCCGCCGAAGTCGCGGGCGGCAAGCTCGGCGTCGGTGCCGACAAGGGCAGCCGCTACGCCTCCGCAAACGGCCTCTGCGCCATTCGCAACCCCCACCCGCTCGGCAGCCTGGAACGTGCCCGTGACGCCGTCCAGGATGAGCTGCGTGGCCCCCAGGTGTGCCTCGC
Source organism: uncultured Gemmatimonadaceae bacterium (assembly GCA_964596925.1). Lineage (GTDB taxonomy): Bacteria > Gemmatimonadota > Gemmatimonadetes > Gemmatimonadales > GWC2-71-9 > DASTHG01. Next base: position 41,550 of record CAZQWQ010000047.1, read on the forward strand.
GACGCACGATGCCGAGTGCGCCGCTGGTGAGCCCGTCGACCTGCTGGCCGACGAGGAACGGCCCCTCGACGATGCCCGAGATCGGGAGCCGCTTGGCCGTGCCGGTGAACCCGAGCTGCTGCTGCACAATGTCGCACGCCGCCCGGATGTCCCACTCGCGGCTCTCGCCGAGGTCGAAGCGGTCAGAGAAGTAGAACCCGGCGCGTTGCCCGGCGATGAGCTGCAGGCGCCCGTTAGCGGCGACGCTGACGACGATCTTCGCGGCACTCGGCCAGCCGGTGAGCACGGCATCGTGATCGAGCACGACGTTCGCACCGGTGGGCGGCGCCAGGTCGAGGTAGGCAACGGCCGTGCCGCTCAAGGTCTGGGTGGTCTTGTCGACGGCGCGGAGCAGCAGGTGTTGCCGCACCGGTGCCCAGTTGTCGATGGTGGCCGCCTCGTGTGTCGTCTCGGCGACTTTGAGCGCCGCGCGCCAGTCGCTCCCGCGGCGTAGCTCGTAGTGCCGCAGCGCCAGCGCGAGTGATTGCCCGGCCTCGTCCAGGCCGGGGTCATCCCATGCGGCCTGCAGCACCTCGGCTGCGCGTAGCGCCTGGAAGCCGGTCGGGACCACCAGTGCCGCACCCTTGCCGCTGAACCGCACGGTTGCTTTCGGAGAGTCGTGCGGGTCGCAGCGGGCGCCCGAGAGTGCGGTCGCGCATACGGCGAGCTCGTAGAGCGTCCCGGGAACCAGGTCGCTCAGGAAAAAGCTCGTCTCCTCGGTGGTGCCGACCGTAGTCCAGTCTCGCTCGACGGACTCGCGCACGTAGACCGTCGCCAAGCGCTGCCCCATCCCGTCGGCCCAATTCCAGAACGCCTCAATGCCGGCGTGCAAGCTGCCGTCGTTGCCGACGCGCTCGCGCTCGAGCGCAACGATGCCGACCACGGCGGGCGGGATCGTGCTCGTCGTCGGCAGGTAGTTGAGAATCGGCGGTCCGGTGCCGAGAACGAATCCGTCGGCGAGCGTGTAAACGGCGTCGCCAGGATAGGTCACGCCCACCACGTGCCGGCGCAGATCCGGCGTGGTGGTGATCTCGCCGGCGATGTAGTCGCGGACCACGCTCGCGTTGGGTCCGACCGTGTAGACCTCGCCCTCGGCCGGGACGCTATCGAAGCCGGCGGTGACGCTAAGCGTGGCGCCGCGCGCGTAGCTGCCGGGTGCGGAGGCAACCGTCCGCGTCTCGATGGTGTCGTCGCCGTGGCGGACCAGAACCTCGTAACTGCCCGCCGCAATCGTCACGGGCCGGTCAAGCACCACCGTCGTGAGCGATCCGCCGACCATCGCGCGGCCACCCTCGCCCCACGAAACTAGGTCGTGAGAGAAGCCGAAGCGGTCGCCGGGCTGAAGTGCGACAGCGTCGAGCCCAGCGTCAAACTCGATCACGCGCGTGGCGCCGCGAAGTAGCGACATGGCGAGATACGCCTCACGATTCGCTTGCGCGCGGCGGTCGATGCCGTAGAGCGAGAGAGTCTTGATCCGCTGCTTCTCGCCGTCGGTGGTGGCCTGCGCATCTTCGACCAGCTCGGTCCCGTTCACCCAGTTGGTATCGCGGTCGCGGTACTGCACCTCCACCGCGTTGGGCTGCTTCTTGGGGTTGAGATACCGGACCTTGAAACTGTCGCGGACGATGTTGCCCATCGTGAACAACTGCACCCGCGAGCGCGTTTTCTCGACCTTGATGCCGACGCGGCCGCCGAACATGAGCGGCATCGCGCGCGCGGTCTGGCAGATTTCAATGAGCCCCTTCCAGACGTCCATCTGCTGATCGAACACGCGGCCGTGCTCGCAGCGCGCGTGCTGGCCCGCTGCGCCGTCGCTCACAAGCGCGTCGTTGTGATCGGCCCACGACTTGAAATCTTCCAGTTGCATGTCGGCGACGCCCCAGAACTTGCCGCCGCCCCACCGCTCATTCAGACACCACTCGAGCGCGTGCCACGCCGGGTTGCGCGTCCACTTCATCGCGAACACGGGGGCGACCGGATCCACCCCGTCCCAGACGTGGCACCATACGCCCTTGATCGGGAACGTGATGTTCGGCAGCAGGCCCGAGAGCTGCTCGGTCGCGATCGCGGTGACGGCGACGAGTGCGAGGCCGGCGTGGGTGATCTTTTCGTCAAGGATCTCGTCGACGGCTTGCAGCTCAATGGCGTTGTTTCTTTTCGGTGGCTTATCGCCGAAGCGATCACCGTCGGGGACGAGCTGCCACTCGTAAGTGACCGGGAATGTTTGACGCCCAGCGCCGGTGCGCACGGCGACGTTCTTGAGCGCGCTGTTGTGCTTGCGGCACTCGATCTCGTACTTGCCGCGCTCAGTGAACTCAACACGGAACGCGCTGAAAAACTCGCTCGCAATCCGGCGCCGGACCTCGATCGGGATGCCCGGCGTTGCGCTGTGCACGTAGTCGTCAACGTCGGGGTTGGCCGCCTGGTCCTTGATGTAGGTCCACGCCGCGCCGCCCACGGGCCGGTAGCGGATCTCGTAGACCACCTGATAGCCGTCAAGCGTTCCCTGCGACGTGGTCGAAAATAGCCCGTTCGGGTGCCGGAACTTCAGCTCGGCCGCGTCAACCTCGCTCGCAGTGACGTAATTCGCCCACGGCCCCGGCCCGCCTGCCGCTCCGCCCTGCGCATCCAGCGGCTGCACAAGCGGCAGGTTGACGGCTTGCGTGCTGTGCGTGGCTTGGAAGCCCGGTATCGCCGACTGGCCGATCTCGCCGGCGCGGAAGTGAACGCGCACGCCACGGAAGTTGATGATCGGGTTATCGTCGATCTCGATGCCGTTGATCCGCGCGTCGTTCCACTTGATGTTATCTTCTTCGCCAGCGGTGCCGCCGGTCACGCCCTGCAGCGCTTCGATCCGCCCCTCGCTCACGGCGTACAGCGCCCAAATGCGCGTGTCGCCGTTTTTCGTGGTGCGGGTGTGGTAGCTGATGAGGTGCCCGCCCTGGCGGTGCTCGCCCATCACGACGGGGATTGTCGTGCCGTCCTGCGTGGTGTTGTGGATCGGCTGGAAGCTGTTGACGGTATCCGCCTCGCCGCCCGTGCCCGGCGTGAGCAGGAGCTGCACGAGGAAGCTCAAGCCCTGGAGTGCAACGGCTATGACGAGAAACTGGACGATGGCCGGCAGCGAGGCCCAGATGGCAGGGATAAGGACCGCGAACGCGAAGTGGCCCGTCTCGCGGACGTAGATCAGCTCATCCCCATCGCGCGGCAGCGCAAGCGCGATCTGCTCATCCCGCAGCACGCGGCCGTTGAAGATCACGTAGCTGGCGCCGGGCGGGCAGGTGTCGGGCCGGTAGTCCTCGGCGGTCCATCCCTCGTGCGGGCGCACCTCGACGCAGGTCCGCGAGTCAGGATCCCAGACGTTGTTGATCTCGCGGACGAGGATCACGCCGCAAGCTCCCGGTGCCGGTAGACCCCGAGCATGTGCCGGCGCAGCAGCTCGAGCCGCAGCACGCTGCCGCCTAGCTTCTTGCTCACCTGGAAGATCGCCGGCGGGCACTGCTGCACCACCGCGCCGACATGCAGCGGCAGATCGTTGTCCGGCGGGCGGAATACGACAACGTCAAGCTCGCGCAGCGGCCAGGGTGCCGGCGTCCACTGCTCAGGCCACACCGCCAGCACCTCGCGCGGATCCTCAGCCCCGGCGAGCGCAACGCTGCCGGGATCGGCGAGCGCAATACCCTTGCGGCGGAACAGCTCCAGGATCGCGCCGAGGCAGTCGAGTCCCACGACCGGGTTGCGACCGGTCCAGAGATAAGGCACGCCGACCAGGTCGTTGTAGTCGATCACTGCGCCCTGATCCCCGGAAAGCCGCCGAACCGCGCCGGGTGTAGCCGCGGCTGCCCGGCGGCGACTTCGTTGTCGCCGTGCACCTTGCAGCCGTTGGTGCCGAGCAGCGTCTTGTCACAGGTGCCGAGGCTGCCTTGGTAGGCGCACTCCAGGCCTTTGTAGCGCCACCGGCAGCGGTTACGGACGAAGCGGTTCAAGGCCGGCTCCATCTGCGGGTTGATCTGCGAGAGCACGAGCGAGGCCGTCTGCTCGGTGCCCTCGGCATCGTCGACGATGTAGTCCATCTCGAGCGCAGCCTCACCGCCGGCAAGGTGATTGCGATGGACGAGCAGATGCCGCGCGCGGCGGCCAACAAGCCCGTCGCTGGCGTCGAGCTGGCGCTGCACTTCCAGCGTCGCGTTGGCGATGGTGACGGTGAGCGTGGGGACCCGCGACTCGGAATCCTCGACCAAGTCGCTCCGCGCCAAGCCGGCGCGGTAGTAGACGTTGCCGCGGAAGGTGACGTTCTCGTTCAGGTGCACCAGCCGCAGAACGTCGCCCAAGTCGTTGACCGTCACCTCGAACAGCTCGAGCCACTCGCCCGTTGACTCGAGCAGGTTTTTTTCCTGCGTGAGCCCGGCGCCGAGTTGCCTCATGGTGCGAACAGCTCCTCAAGCACGGCGGCTACGCGGAACGCGCCGACGTCGTGCTTGGCGTACTGAAACGTGAACTCGCGCACGTGGACGAGCACGGTCGCACCCTCGTCCGGCGGCGTGACCGTGAACTGCTCGACGCACGCCTTGCGGGCGCGCAGAAAGCCCACGAGCGTGTCGCGGTCGCCCTGGCCCACCGCGTCCCACTGGTAGTGAAATAGCCGCCGCGACTTCTGCGCCAGCGGTGACCGTGCGCAGTAGTAAAGCTCGAACTCGTGCTCACGCGCCGGGCGGCGTTCTTCTTCTTCGTAGACGAGCGACGGCTTGATCGTTATCGTCAGCGCCGAGAAGTCGGCCTTGAGGTATGTCGCGCGCGGCACGTCAGGGTCGGGCACCGCCGTGCCGAATACGACGATGGAGCCGGCGAGCACGAGCTGGTCGGGTCCGGGGTTCACGTCCACCGGCGTGAAGTGCGAGCCGCGGAACGCTGTTGACATGGCACCCGTCGCCGGCACGTCGGCGGCCTGCCATTGAGTGTCGGATAGCTTCGCCAGCGCCTCTTGGAACACTGGGTCGGTCGCACCCGGCGCGCTCGTCTGCGCGTCGGCCAGGATGCGAACGCCGGCGGCAGGTCCGAAGTTGAGCCGCAGCGTGGTGGTCGAGACGATGGTGAACTTGCCGTCGTCGCCGGGCGGATCGCTCGCGGTGTATTCAAGCTCGTAGCCGTTGACGCTCGGGCGCACCTTTTCGGGCGCGGTCGGGGTGACGGTCAACGCGAAATCTTTGTTGACGCCGTTCTGCGTACCTGTCGGCTTGCGGTTGAGCGCGACGCTGCCGGCGGCGAGCTTGACCTCGTAGCTGAACACGGTGCCGGCCAGTGGCGTGAAGTTGAGCAGCAGCGCCGTGGTGCCGGCGCCGGGCGTGCACTTGAACTCGTCGTTGGCCGTCGGGTTGGTGGACGGCGTCGGCCACAGCCGCGACGTCGTAGCCCACAGCGCAACGCCCAGGTTGTCCACGGCCTGGTATGGGATTGTGAGGGTTGCGGTGCCGCCCGGCGCGATCACCTTGCCGAAGGCGTAGGAGGCGGAGGCCGGCGGCGCGATCACGTACTGTTCGCCCAGCAGCGCAACCGACGCGCCGGTCGGCGTGCCGGCGGGCGCGGGATCGTCGAGCGTCCAGTCGTCGATGATGAGCGTCCCGGTGCCCGCGCTGGCGCGGAACAGATAGAGCCCCGCGAGCCCGGCTTCCTGCACCCGGTTGGCGTCTTTGTCACGGACGGTCAAGACGAGCGCGCCGTCGTAGAACACGCGGACGCGGACCTCGTCGTTGTCGAAGTCGACCGCAACGCGTAGCTCTTTGGCGACCGCGGTGGTCAGCGTCGCGCTCGCGGTCCAGGTGCGCGACAACGTGCCGGCCAAGTAGCGCAACACCTCGACGTTGTTGGTCGCGGAGTCCGCGCGCAGCCGCACGAGATAGCCCGTGAAGTCGGTTAGCACCGCCGTCGCCGTGCTCTTGCTCGCGTGCACGGCGAGCCCGAGCCAGTGCGCGCTTGTGCCGTTGGGGTGCGTGATCTTCGCCTTGACGTCGTAGGCCGCCGAGCGTGGGCGTACCTGGTAGAGCGAGAGCCGGTGCGAGTCGTTGGGCGTCGTGTATTGAATCGAGCCGCCGGTGGTGACGACGGCGAGGGAGGCGTGCCAGAGCGAGCGGATGTAATTCTCGTCGGCATCCGTGCGGTTGGGCCGGTCGAAGTCGTCGTCGACAAAAGTGATGGTTCCGAAGTCCTTCGCGGTGAAACCCCGGCAGCCGGTGCGGGTCTGGTTGGTCTGCGTGCCGTTGGTGTTGAACTCGGCGCGGAAGCCGAACCGGCCCGTGGCCGTGATGCGCGAGCCGCTGGTGTCGCTGAACGATGCCTTGAGCGCGCCGTCGACGAAGGCGTTGAGCACGACCGTCGCGCCGGTGCCGCTGATCCGCAGCTCGACGTTGTAGCTGCGGCCGTCCGTCACCGGGAACGATGCCGAGGTGGCGAGTGTGGTCGGCACGCCGGCGACCACGCGCTTGATCGTCAACACGCCGGTCTGCGTCGCCACTGTCACGGCGACCTCGGCCGTGTAGGCGCTGGCGGTGAACCATCGCTCAGGCGCGCCGCCCCCGGTTGCGCCGTCCGTGATCGCCGAGAGCCGCCCCATGACGCCGAACGCAACGTCGGCCGCGGTGCCCTTTAGCCGCTTCCAGTAGAGCCGCGCGCTGACGATCATGTTGGCGGTCGAGGCGATCGGCATGTATGCGAGCCACGCCGCGCCCGAGACGGTGGCCGAGTTGCGCCCGATCCCCACGTCGCCGGCGCCGTATCGCTCGGCCAGGCCCCAGGCGTTGGCGCTCTTGTCGGCCGTGACGTGATCGCCGAGCACCAGAAAATTGCCGTTGCTCGGGATGTTGGGCGTGGCCAGCATCGCGGCGAAGTCTTGCGTGCGGGGGTAGGTGCTCACACGGTAGCCCCCGAGTGGGTGATTGACACAACCGCGGATCGAGACGCATGGATCAAGCGTAGATGTACACACGCGCCGCCGCGGCCTTGCTCGTGCTCTGCGCCCTTGGTCACGCCGATGCGCAGGTCTGCGGCGACGTTGACGCGAGCGGCAAGGTGACAGCCAGCGATGCGCTGCGGTTGCTCAAGCGCTCGGTCGGTCAGCCAGTCGTGCTCACCTGCACAACCGGCGACTGCATCGCGTTGGAAGATCGCGTAGCGGCGCTCGAACGAAGGAAGTCGCTCGTCGTGTTCGATGCTGACGGAACGCGGCTCGGCGACTTGGTCTCGATTGACTATAACCTGTTCGGTGCCGTCACGTGGCAGATATTCGTGCCCGAGCATGGAAAGTTGATGGAGCTGGTCGTGTCGCCGGACGAGTGCGACTTGTGCGATTCGTTTGCGTTGTTCCGCTGCGATGAACTCTTCACCCGCCTTTACTTCACAACGACCGATTGCACCGGGACGCCTTATCTCGAGACGGCACCGGCGGCCCCGTGGGGACCAAGTCACATGCGCGCGCTCGGCGGCTGCGGCTATGGCGATGAGTATTTCTATTACGATAACTTCTACAATAACTTCGACCGCCTTGTCGTGCCCGACACGCAAGCGCCAAACGGCATCGCGCTGCGGTCCTTCAATGATTCGTTCGCCTGCAACTCGGTCACTCGACAGACAACGGGCGGGCGATTCTATACGATACGCGAGTTGGCGTTCGTGCCGTTCGGCCTCCAGATCCCGCTGCCGCTCGACGTCGACGCGCGCTAGTCTCACCGCTCGCCCATCTCCCGCCGGAACCGCGGCCGACGCTGCCGCGCCTCCTCAACAATCCCCAGGATCCGCTCTTTCTGTTGCATGATGAGGTCGGCCGCGCCGCGCGGGTCGGCCGAGACGATCGTGAAGCTGATGTTGAACTGTTCGGGCGTCGCCGATTCGGCGAACGTCTCCGCCGCCCGCCGTTGCGCCGCCACCGGCACCGCTGCGCGGACGGCTGCCGGCACCGCCGCCGCTGATGCCGCCCGCTCGCGCACGAACGTCGGCGCGCTCTGAAGCGACACGAGCGCGCGCTCCGCTGCGACCACCGGCGCGCGGACGCTGACCTGCACCGGGCGCGCCATCGCCACGCGCGCCAGCTCGCCGAGGCTCGTGTGCAGATCCTCGAGCGAGCCCAGCAGCTTCGCCATGCTGATGCCGGTGCCGCCGCTCGTGATGCGCACCGGGATCGAGCGACCGTCGGGCAACGGGACCAGCGCCTCGTGGCCGCTCGGGTTGTCGCCGGCCATGATGAGCTGCGGCCCGCTGACGATACCGCCCTTGGCGAAGTTGGTCGGGTCTGCGGGGTTGACGGCCGGTGAACCGCTGCCCCCCGCCACGCTCGCGCCGAAGCTCAGGCCGCCCAGCAGAAACGACACCGCCTTGAGCGCGATCAGCTTGAGTATGATCGCCTGAATCGAGTCAATGACCGACTGCGCGATGTTGCGCCATGCGTCTCCGAAGCTCTGCGAGCCCTTGATCGCCTGCTGGATATTCGTCGCGAACTCATCGACGAACACCGTGCGCCATGTCGAGACGAGCGAGGCCGAGGTCTGCTTGACGTCCTCCTCGAAGGCGAACAGCTCGCGCTTGCCGTCGCGCAGCCCCTCGGTGAACCCGCGGGTGAAGTCGGCGGGCTGCTCGGCGGTGGTCAGCAGCCGGCGCAGCGCCGCCTCAAGCTGATCTATCTCGGCGCGCGCGGGACCGGCGTCGAGCGTGCGCAGCTCGTCGGCGAGTTTCTCGAGCGCGCCGCTCATCTCGTCGACCTGTTGCGTCGCCTCGCCTGCGTCGAGCCGCTGAAGCTCGGTCAGCATCGTCGTGAGCGTGGCGCGGAGTTGTTCCAGGTTGCTGCGGGCCGGGCCGGCGGCCATGTCCTCTATCGTGCCCTTGAGCGCCTCCAGCGCCGTCTGGAGCCCTGGCAACGCCGACTTGACCGATCCTGCGCCCAGGCCCGCGAGCGCGTTCGTGACGCCGTCGAGCGATTCTTTCAGGTTCTTAACGCCCGCCGTCTCGTCGCTGAGTTTCAGCAGCGCGTCGATCGAGGCCGTGAGTGCGTTGACCTGCGCTTGCGCCGGGCCGGCGTCGAGCAGGCGGAGCGAATCCGCGAAGCTGCGAAACGTCCCCTCAAGCTCGGCCACGCGCTGAGTTGCGCGGCCCGGATCTAGCGCCGCGATGCCGGCGACAACGCCCGTCAGCTCGCGCTGGACCGCGGCAAGCGTGCGGGTCGCCGGCGTGCTGGCCAGGCCGTCGAGCGAGATCTTGAGACCGTCCAGCGCCGAGCGCAGCGCCGGCAGTCCGCCGCTTACCGCCGCACGGCCTACGCCGCGGACGGTGGCGGCCAGCAGCTCGAGGCCTTCTTTGAGCTTGCTCGTTGCCTTGGCTGCGTCCTCGATGAGCGGAGCCTGGCCGGCGAAGGGGAGCGGGATCTTGCCCAGCTCCTCCATGACCCTGCGAACCGCTCGCGTGCTCGTGATTGAGCGGTCGAGCGCGGCGCGGATCCGCTCGATCAGGCTCGGCAGTTGCGCCGCGTCCGCCACGTCGGCGAGCTCGGCCTTGAGCGCAGCCAGCTCGGCCGTGACGGTGCCGCCGCCCTCGGTGATCTCTAGCAGCATCCCATCAAACGCGGCGGTGATGTCGTCGATAGCGGGCGCGAAGTCCTCAGCAAACAGATCGCCGAGGCCCACGACAGACTCCTCGACCTGCGTCTTGTAGCGCGCCCACAGGTCATTGTTTTGGGCGATGAGCCGAGCCGAGAACGTTGACGCCCTCTCCTCCGCCGTCTCGAATACCGATTCGATCTCCGGGATCACCTGATCGCCGAACGGCGTGAACGCAAAGTTGGCCGCGCGGACAAACTTGTTGACGACTTCGATCGTGCTGTTCAGCGCGTCGCCGATCGCACCCTTGATCGAGTCGCCGATCTTCAGGCCGAGGCCGCGCAGTGAGGAGAGCACCGCAAACTCCATCGCAAACAGTAGGTTTCCAATGGCACGCGGCAGAAGTTGGAACGCCGCGATGATCGCGCCAGGCAACAGCCGGAACGCCGACCCGATGGCAAAGACGAGCGCGGGGCCGGCGGTGTTTTTCAGGAACGCGACCGTCGCCGCGATGCCAGCGGCAGCGGCATCAACGAGTGCCGCCTTCAGGTCAACGCCGATGCCGTCAAGGTTGGCACCGGAAAACGCACCTTGCAGTCCGGCGACAATCGCCTCGACCTGCGCTCGCACCTCGGCGGCCACTTCCGGTATCGCCCGGAACGCGCCGACGATCAGGTCGCGGTTGTCGAACAACGCGTTCGCCGTCCGGTCGAGCATCCCGATGACGCTCGCCTCCCAGCTCTTGCCGATGTCCCCGCCGACAACGCTGATGGCGTTGCGGAGCCGCTGGAACGCTTCCGGGATTCGGTCGGTGGCACGTGCGGTCGCTTGCGGGATGCGCTTCTCCAAGACGTCGACGATGCCGGCGCGGATCGACTGCGCGCTTTTCCCCGTCTCCACCCGGATCTGTCCGCTGGTGAGCACGACAGACTCGCTGAGCTTGACCATGTCGATGCCGAGAGCGCGCAGCCCCCGGCTGCTGCCCGAGAGAAACGCGGTGACGGCGGCGTTAAGATCCGTGTCGAAGAAAGCAGCTGTCCGCGCCAAGACCTCGATCACGCGCTGCGGACCCTCCACACCTACGGCGACTAATTGCGTGAACGCGTCGAACGCTTCGCCGAGCGGAATCGGGAGCTGCGCGATCGTGCCGCGGAGAAACTCGACCGCACCCGCCGCCGCACGCGCGTCGCCCAGAAGCGCCGTCAGTTGCCCGCGCGCCTTCGATATAGCGTCAGCGTCGCGGGTGAACTGTCGCGCGAGCGCGATTGCCGGCAGCGCGCCGGCGATGCCGAGCAGCGCGTTGCGCAGATTGAACACGGCGCCCACAGCGCGGCCGAAGAAGCCGGCAACGCCAGAGGCGAAGCCCCGCACGTTGCCGGCGATCCTCTGCAGCGGTGCCGTGATGAGATCGCGGACCTTGACCAGAACCTCGAGGTCACGCGTCGCCATTAGCTACTCCGGCTCCGGGTCGTGATGGTGCTCGGGCTCGTAGCTGGCGAGTTGTTGAGAAAAGAATTCGACGGCCTCGAGAAAGGTGACCGCCTGGTTATTGATGCCGCCGGCCTCGGGAAGATAGCCGGCCTTGTAGTGGGCGTAGGCTCTACAGAACGCGACGACGTCGCTCGTGAGATAGAACGCAGGGCAGCGGTGTAGCTCGACCGTCTCGGTGCCGATCGTAACCCGGAAGGTCGGTGTTTCCGCATCCTCGTCGCATCCGAGCCGTCGCCGCCTTGCCGCTTGCTTCGGGCAACCCTTCTCGTGTCCCTTCCACTGGCCCGCCGCGAGCGCTGCGGCGGCCGCTAGTTTTTTAGGTCGTCCTCCGTCAAGAACTGATTCGCCAAGATCGCGTTGGCTAACTCCTGCAGGCGCCGAAACCGAAACCACTTGACCAGCAGCTCAGGCTTCACCTTGCCCTCGCCATTCATCTCGAACTCGACCGGGTCGCCTTTCGGAGTCCGATAGTTGACCCAGCCGCGCATCCCCATGTGACAGACCTCGCGGCACGCCGACGTGAGCAGCTTCATGTTGACCTTTCTCTCGTTGAGCGTGCCGTCGGCTTGGAAGAAGTTTTGCATCAAGCCGATTGCCTTGGCGTGCTCATTCTGGTCGAGGATGTTGAACGTCCACCGCGTCTGCTCCTCCTCAGGTCGCTTGCGATCCTCCAGCAGGATGTAGTCGTAGGCGTCGTCGTTGCTTGTCGCTATCGCCATTTCATCTCCCCACTTTTGGGCGACCGGCAGCGTGGGGAACTACTGCCGGCCGCCCGCATGACCGTTGCTCTTGCGAGCCGCCGATCAGTATTGCCAGAGCAGAACCTCGTCGTCGCCGGCTTCCACGTTGCGGTTTGCCTGGAACTTCAGCGGCACGGTCTGCATCCCGTCACGGTCGCCATCGTCCAGCCCGCTGTATTGGATCTTCGGTGCCGTGAGCCTGATCCGGTTTCCCGCCACGGTGCCGAGCACCGCGTCGAGCGCGCCCTGCGTACCCGCGAAGAAGCGGCCGAAGAAGTCGTGCGAGGCCACCAGCACCATCTCGGGATCGAGCTCGCCACCGGAGCGGCGGGCCGTGATGCGTGCCGACTTGATACCGCCAACCGCGTTCATCGAGCGGCGTAGCGCGATCGTGTTGCCGAGGTCGATTTGGAACTGCGTGAAGTCGGGCAGGTAGCCACCGAGCGAAAGCCCGACGTTCTCCGCCATCGGCGGCACCGTCGTCTCATGCGTGATCGTGAGCAGCGCCACGTCGGTGGGCGCGCTGATTCCGCCCTGGAGCGAGAACTCGACGAACCCGGGCTCGTCGAGCGCCGCCTTGACTATCGCGTTGCCGCGGCCGCCGACCATGCGCTTCCTGATGCCGTCCTCGTACAGGTCGGCAGTAACGCTGGTGTTGTTGCCCTCGCCCGCCGCCGTGCTGGGACGCAGGCCCTTGCCGACAATCGTGCTAGTGCCGCTGGCGGTGGCCGTCGCCGCCGAGGTGCCGCCGGTGTAGAGCTGCGCGATCAACGCGCCCGACTTGCCCCAGCAGAAGATCGCGGCGTCGCCGTTGATGGCGTTCCACGCCACCGTCGCCGTCACTGCGTTGGCGCCGGTGATGATCTCGCCCATGACGAACGGCCCGCCGGTCACGGCGCCGATCGGGAGCGACTCCAGATCGACGGACACCATGCCCATCGCCTTCATCAGCGTGAACCAGAACGGCTCGGTGGTGGCCGTGCCCGAGCCCTTGAGCTCGAAGCGGCCGCTGATCGTGCCGCGCTTGCCGCCGGGCAGTCCCGCGCGTGGCGAGAACGTCGACTCGGCCGGCTGCCGTTCAAAGAACGGGATGTCGGGCGCGAGCTTCGCCTCGTAGATCAGCAGCTTTCCGTCTGCCGCCGCCGGCGCGTTGGCCGTGCCCTCTGTCGTTTCCAGCTTGACCGCTAGCTGCCGTACTCTCGTCCGCATTTCATCCTCCGCCTCTCCCCACTCACTAGACCGTCACAATGCGTGTCCTGATCTCGTAGCCCTTCTGCGTCTTAGCCCATCGAAACACGGCCTCCGTGAATCGAACCTTAAGCGGCGAAACCTCGTCGTCGGGCTGGAAGTCGAACGCCCGCACAGGCCCTAGCCGCTCGTTGTAGTGCGCTCGCAGCGCGTCCTTTTCCGTCTTGCCCAGCGCCGTGAAGATGAGCCGCCAGCGGCGGCGCGACACCGGCCCCTTGAGCCGTCGCGCCGCGATGCCCGTCACCGCATCCGTCGCCACGACGTTGAACTCCTCGTCGCACTCGAGCGTGATGTCGGGATCGACTGGCAGCGCCGCCGCCATCGCTCACACCACCGCCGGATCCGTGTTCAAGTGCCGATAGTAGATGTTGCACTCGAGCAAAATGCCGGTGAACGGCTGGCCCTCGACTGCGTCGATCCGCGTCGCGCCGATGACCTCGGTCCCGAGCGCCTTGCCGGCGCGCGTGGTGTCCTGCATCAGCGCCTTTAACGCGTCGTTGAACAGCGAGGTCACGACCGCGTCCGTCGTGCGGGCGTCGGTAGTCTTGTCGTGCACCGTCCAGACCCAGACGTCCACGCCCATGCGCCACGCCAGCTTGCCGTTGGCCGAGCCCTTGGCCGTCTCCTCTTGCAGCTCGGCCAGAGAGAAGATCGCAAAGGGCGGGTTGTCCTTGCGGTTGCCGTCCTGCTCGAACCGCTCGACGCGGTTGATCGTATTCTCGTAGCCGGCGCCCGTGGTCACACCCTCGAGCGTCGTCTTGACGTTCTGCAGGATCAGCTCTGCGATCGTTGCCAAGGGTCACGGCCTCGCCTCGAATGTCTTGAGCGCACGACCTAGTGCGCGGTCGAAGCGCTGCGTGGTGCGGCTCTCCTGCCGCGCAACGGCACCGAAGAAGTCCAGCCGGCCGCCGGCGTGGCGCGTCGTGCGGACCAGCTTGAACAGGAACTCGAGCTCGCCGTCGTCGTTGCGCCGCACCAAGAACAGCCGGTTGCCCGGCGTGCGGATCACGAACACGTCGCCCTGGATGTCGCGGGGCTGTACACGCGCGCGCTTGCCGGTGTCGCTGAACAGCACCTGGCGCACGTTGCCGCGCGAGCCGAACGTGGCGCCGCCCGCGCCGCCGATCGGGATTGCCAGATAGGGCGAGGTCCGCGAGCCCACGGTGCCGCCGAATTGCTGGAGCTCGGCGGGGTCGGTGGCAAAGATCCCTGTCTCGAGCGTGTCGAGGTTGGAGCCGGCGACATAGTGCCGGATCTGCGCCTGCTCCTGCTTGCTCGCCCTGCGCGAGTACAGCCACTTCTCGCCGCGCAGCGTGCGCTGCGGAAAGTTGCCGCGGAACGTCTTGGCTATCGCCGTCTTGTACTCGGGGCCGATGCCGGTGCGGCCGCTCATCTCGCGCTTGATCTCGGCCGCGGCTTGCCGTGGCACGCGCACGAGTGCGGCGCGTAGGTTCACGAGGTCGCGCTCGGCGACTTTGACCTCGAGCGCCATCTACTTGACCGCCTCGACGTGGAACATCCCCACGTCCTCGCCCATCACGCGCCGCACGTAGTAGGTCGTCGGCGCCGCGCCGATCGGATCCGCAACCGCAACCGCATCACCCTTCGTGTTGATCGACGTGACGCCGACGCTCGCATCGCGCGGGATGTGAAGCTCGACCTTGTCGGTCAAGTAGTCACGAGCCTGCCCGTCCGGGCCGATCTCGTGACGCATCACGACCGCGCGAATCGCCTTCGGTGCGCCGCCCTTGGGCGTATACGTCAGCGCCTCGCCGAACTCGGCCAGGTTGCAGAACACGTTGCGCGCGTCCGCGGCCATGACGGTTGCGAGGCTCACGGCCTACTCTTCGTCCCCGAAGCTCGCCGACCCAGGATCAGCAGCGGCCGATGCCGTCGGCGCCTGGATCGTCGCCAAGCCCTGCGCGATGAGCGAGGCCAGCTCGGCACCGGTGGCGCCAAAGCTATCGACCTCGGCGAGCCGCGAGCCCTCGCCTCGCATCGCCCCGTTGACGAGCGTCTGCGAGGTCAGAACGATCTGTAGTTTATCCGCCATCGGCCTGCTCCCGTTGCGCGGCCCCTTTGGCTGCCGGCTTGCCGCCGCTTGAGCGGCTGGCTTTTGTGGTGTCTTCCACGCCACGCGTCACCTCCGATGCGCCCGACGTTGGCAGCTCGGCAGCTACCAGCGCCGTGATGCCCGCCTGTAGGCACAGGTTCAGTTTCTCGGGCGAGACGTGCTGGCGGAGCACGAGGTCCGCCAGCACGTCGCCAGGTGCGAACTGATGCCCGTTGATGAGCTTGGGCATCGTGAGCTCTATGCGGATCCGGCTCACCGTTAGGCCACGAACGTGACTTGCACGCCCTGCTTCCAGTCGGCGTAGCCGGCGGCACGCGAGGCCGCGATGCCGAACTCCCACGCGTTGTTGTCGTGGAAGAACTCGGAGTCCTCGGCCTTCGCGCTCGAGCGCGGCGCTTCTTCTTCCTGCAGAATCAACGCGCGCTCGACACCGTCGGCGCGGAATAACGCGAACTTGTCCGTCCAGCTCGCCGCCGTCAGCCGAGCCGACGGCACGACCTCGACGCCGAAGTCGCCGCGGACAGCCGCGAGCACGTTGGTTGCGCCGCCGGCCTCGACGGACTGAGTCGTCGCCAGCTTCGCTGCGGTATAGAGTCCGAGCGGCACCAGGGCGACGAACGCCTTCGCATCCTCGTTCGCCGGCTCGCCTTCGTCATCCTTGAACCCGAGCATCGTCACGATCCCGCGCATGACGGCGTGTGCGAACGCGCCGGGCGATGGGTTGGTCGCGATGCCAGCCACCGAGACTGGCGTGTCCGATAGGTCGTGGTTGACCTTGTTCGACTGAGCTCCCGAGGCACCCTCGGCGTGATCGGTGTCGAAAAAGAACTGGCCGTCGTAGCAGAGCGCGGTCGCGCCGTTGATTACCAGGTCGGTTGCCAGCTTCGACCAGTGCTGCGCCATGCGAGCGGGCAAGCCCTGGATGTACGGGTCCAGCTTGCTCTGCCCGTCGATCTTGCCGCGCGCGCGGCGGATCTCGGGATAGGGGATCTGGATGCTCGCTTCGTATTCGGCGTTGGTGATGGTGAACTTGTTCTCGCGGGGTTCCTTCGGATTCCTACCGCCGACCCACGCGCGCACGACCGGCGTGGTGCCGATGTCCGCATAGGTTTCGATTTCGACGTCCGACTGAACGCGCCGCGCCACCCGCGCGAGCCAAGGCTCGAGCGGTTGCGCCGCCATCGTCTGCAACATGGCGCCGCGGATCCCGCGGCTCGTAATCGTACTCAGGTTTGGCATCTATGCTGCCCTCCTCCTCGCTCATCCGCCGCCAAACTAGGCAGCATCCGCCGTTGCCAATTCGACCGTGCAGTCGGTGCCCGCGTGCCACGCGACGACCTTCCCGACAAGCGTGTTGCTCGTCGAGGTGAGCGTTAGCGTGTTGTCGTCGCTGGCGTACACGAGGTTGTCCTTGTCCGTGACCGCCGTGGCGCCGACGACCGCGTGCCGGATGCGGAAGCGCCCGCGGCGCACGCGCACGCGCTTGGCACCGGCCGCGCCCGAGTTGACGACGTCCTTCTGCGCGATGCCCCAGAACGGATCGGCCGCCACCAGCGGCCGCGCGTAACCCGAGGCGTCGTCGCCGACGAACGCGCCGGCGAAAATTGTCGTCGCCGCTTTCACGCGCGGCTCGTCGTAGTCGCCAGTCTCCCAAACGATCTGCCTGCCTGCTGTGAGTGCCGCCATTGCCCTAATCCTCCTCCGCTCTCAGCCCGGTCGCGCTTACTGCGCGCGGGACTCCTCGGCCATGAACGCGACGTAGGCGTCGACCGACCGAAACTCGGTCTGTAGCGCCGCCGACGCGGCAAACTCGCGCTTCCACTTGTCCGGCCCTGCCGCGCCGTTGATCGGCATCGCATCGTCGGCGCTCGGTCCCGGAGTGCCGCCGCCCTCGCGCTTGATCCGCGCCAGCTCGTGGCCGCGTAGCTCGGCGATCGACTCTGCCTTGGGCGTGCCCTTGGCGATCAGCTCGGCGGCGAGTTTCTCCTGGCCGGGGAACGACGCCTCCAGAATCGCGCGTGCGCGGTCGCGCTCGGCTGCGACCGGATCGGAAGCCAGCGCCGCCGCGGCTGCATCGTCGGCTGCTTTCTTCTTCGCGGCCTCCGTATCTGCCGCCGTCTTGGCCGCGACTGCCGCAGCCGCATCGTCGGCTGCTTTCTTCGCTGCGGCGTCTGCCGCTCCCTTGTCCGCTGCCGCTTTCTCCAACTCGGCCTGAGTGAGTGCCGCCATCTTCCGTCCTCCGTCTCGTTTCTTTCCGCCCACGTTTTCGGCCGCGAAGGCCGCCACGAACTCGCGCCGCGTCTGCACGCGGTCGACCAGTCCCAACTCTTGAGCCTTGGCTGCGATCCAGGTCCGCCCGGTGGCGACGTGATCGACTTGCTCGTCGCTCATCGCGCGGCCGCGTTGTACGGCGCTCGTAAAGATCGCCATGAAGTCGTCGACGCTTTCTTGAATCACCGAGCGCGCATCCGCCGTGAGCGGTGTCGCCGGGTGCCCGGCCGCCTTGAACTTGCCGGCCTTTATGATCTCGACCTTTAAGCCCTCGTTGTGCAGCGCGACCGACTCGTCCCAGACCGTCGCATACACGCCGATCGAGCCGACCTCGGCCGACCGCGACGCCACAACGCTCCCGGCAGCCGAGGCCAGGTGATAAGCCGCCGAGGCCATGAGCCCGTCGGTGAACGCCGCCGACGGCTTCACGGCACGCGCGGCAAATATCTCATCCGCGAGCTCGGCGATGCCGTCGACCGAGCCGCCCGGCGAATCCACGTCGAACACGATCGCCTCGACCGAGCTGTCGGCGAGTGCGGCGGCCAGGTCCTCGCGGATGCTCTCAACGGTCGAGTCACCGAACAACCGCGACCAGAAGTCGCTGCGCTTGGTCAGCACGCCGCGGATCGGGATCGTGGCAACGCCCCCCTCGACCGCGAGCGTCGGCGTGTTGTCGCGCTTGTCGCGCGTGCCGCCGAGGATGTTCGTAGCGTCACCGGCGATGTTGCCCTTGATGGCGGCGACCAAGGCGTCGAACGCCTTGCGGTCCAAAGCCCACGGGCGCGACAGCGCGTTGACCGCGTCGCGGATCATCGCGCCGTCCCCCGTGCCACCGCAGCATCTTCCTCGTCAGGATCCTTGGCGTTGGGATCGGCAGGCTCGGGCGCAGTCGGATCGTCCAGCCCCAACTCGGCGCGCTTGTCGCGCTCTCGCGCCAGCTGCTCTAGGGTTTCCTCCCAGTCGCGGCCGGTGCTCGCGCACTCATCCGCCAACGTCGAGAGGCCGCCGCCGATGGCCTCGATCGACGCTTTCACTTCCTGATCCGGTCGCACGTAGCCGTAGCCCGGCCCGATCCATCGCGCGCCGGTCCAGGCTTCCGAGAGCTTGCCCTCCAAGGGCAACTCGTCGCGCAGCAGCGCCTCGAGCAGCACCAGCGACCAGGTCGGCTGGCATAGCTTCTGCGCGAATACCGACTGCAGAACTTTGTAAACGTGCTGATCGCCGAGCAGCGCCGCGCGTGCGCTCGAAAAATTGGTCTTGCTGTAGTTGCGGAACAGACCCTCGAAGCTGAACCCGATCGAAGCCGCCATTTTGCGCTCGAGCTGCTCGATGAACGGCCCGAACTGAGCGTTCGGACGCGATGGGTTGAGCTGCGTAATCGACTCGCCGGGCGCCAGGTAGTCCACGGTCCCCGGAAATATCTCGCGCATCGGCTCGCCGTCGGGTCCCGTCTCGCCGCTCGCCAACGGATTAGGCGCGAAGCTGCCGGCATCGCTTCTCGTCACGATCGCGGCGAAGCACGAGGCGACGCGTGCGGCGATCAGCTCGGCCTCGAAATACTTGGCGTCGTGTCGGAACAATTCGAGGATCGCAGCGAAGATCGGGTAGCCGCGCGACTGGCCCACGCGCAGCCGCGGGAACAGATGCAGGATCCGCGGGCGGCCCATGGAGTCGAAGGCGGTGATCCGGTCGAAGTCGTTCGGGTTGGGAATCGCGCCCAGCGTGTCTCCGGGGTGCCGCTTGCGGATCCAGTAGGCGACCGGGCGCCCCATGCCGTCGATCTCGACTCCGTCGCGGATCTCGTTGTCGTTGTCCGGGTTGGTCGTAACGGTGCTGTAGCCGAACGGGCTGGCGAGCCGATCGGCTTCGATCAGTTGCACCGCGAGCGAATAGGGCCGCTCCGGTCGAAACGCCGCGCGCTCGGGGAGCGCGACGAACAGCGCGAGCACTTCGCCGGATTCCAGCCACGAGCGGAACGCGAGCCGCTCCAGGCCGTACCAGTCGTCGTGCCCCGTTACGTCGGCGTGCGGGCACCAGCGCGCGAAAGCTCGCTCGGCTGCGCGTTGGAACGGCCGGGCCGCGTCGGGCTGAATCCCGAGAGCCTCGGTATCGACGCGGCTCTGCGGCTTGATGCCGCAGCCGATCACGTTGGTAACGATCGTCTCGATGATGCCAGAGGCGTTGCCGTCGTTGCGCACCAGGTCGCGCGCACGCTGGCGCAGCATCGGCAGGTCGGGCAGCAGATCCGCGTCTGCACTCGCAGCGCTTACGATCCAGTCACCGAGGAATCGTCCAGTGCCGGCGCCGCCGAACGAGGATATCGCCTCGTACCGTATCGCGGCGTCTCGCATCCGGCGGCGGGCAAAGCCGTGCGCCGGTGAGACGGCATCGACGACTGAGTCGACGACGCCGGCCAGGCGAGCCAGAGGTCCGCGGCGCATGGTCGTCGCGGTCTGTCGGACCATCGCGCGAGCGCGCTTGCGAGCTGGTGTGAGCGCGCCCGGCATCACTCGCTCCCGAAGCTGATCGTCTGGCGGCCGCCGCCCGCAGATCTGCGAGCGACTTCTTGCGCGTACTGCTGGCGGAGCTTTTGGAGATCGGCGAGCGGCGTCTTGCGCAAAAAGCGCCCGTCGGCCTGCCGGTATTCTTCGACCGTGCCGCCGGTGAGCCGCGCGGAGATTTCCGCCTCGATGTCAGCGAGCAGCGTCGCCGGGTCTGCCATCTCGCGCCCAGAATCCGGCGCAAGGGGCAGGTGGTAAAGGCTAGGCCCCGTTATCGGTGCCCGTTTCGGGCACTAGGCGTCGCGCCGCTCGACCGACTTGAACCCGTGACCGCACGAACGGCAGCGCCGATACCTGATCGGCGGGTCCTGCGTGAGCCGCTTGCTGTAGGCCGGCACGCGACGCGATCCGCAGCGCGGACAGCGCGCCGGCACCTCGATCACGCCGTCGCTCTCGGCCGCCTTCGCGCGCTTGGCGTCACGCTCGCGGCGGCGCCGGTCCGCCGCCTCGCAGCCGACCCAGCTACCGGGCGGCAGCTCGATCCAGCGGTCCCCGTTGCGACTCATCCGTTGACCCATCCGCTGCGCCGCTCGCGGTGCCGCTTGAGCGAAACCCGCCCCAGCGGATCCGCACCCTCGCGCTCGGCTCGCGCGCTCGGGTCACGCTCCCGACGCGGCGGTCGCGCCGGAGCCCGCGCGAAGCGGAACCGGCCCACCCCGAGCATGTCGGCCGCCAGCGTGCACAGCACCTCGCAGTCCCAGAGGTGGTTCTGGCGCCGACCACGTCTCATCCGCCAGACCTCGCGCGGGACGCCGCCCGAGTAGATCCGCAGCCGCTCCTCGGCCGTGACTTGCCGCAAGTATTCCTCGCCGACCTCGGTCGGGACGAACCATGCGCCCGGCTGCGCGGCGTCGGTGGCAATCAGGCGCGCCGTCTTGTTCTTGTACGTGTCGGCGTCGAACGGCCAGAGCATGAGCCCGCCGGCGATGTTCTGGCCGCGCAGATCCTTGTCGGCCTGCACGGCGCGGAACGCAGCGCCCCCGCGCATCGAGCGGCCCACCGTAGGGCGCACAAGCGCGGGATATCGTCGCGCCACGTCCTCGACCTCGTCGCGCCTATGACCAGCGTCGATCAGCACCAGGCGATTCTGCATCGCGGCTTCGGTTGCCTTCCCGTCGGGTGCGAGCTTCAACCAGCTCGCCTCGACGAGCGCGGTGACCAGCTCGACCGACTGCGTCCCGGCCCACTCCACCCGTCCCCAGTCGACCAGGTAGCTGCGCTCCCCTTCGCACCAGCCGCGCGAGGCGAACCAGGCGTGGTCTTTCTGCACGTCGATGCCGGTCGTGATGAGCCCGACCTCGGCGGGCACCGTCCGAAGCTCGTAGGTGACCGCACGCTCGCGCACGTCCTCGATCCGCACGTCGGCCGTTCGGTCGACCCACGGCTGGCCGAGTACGTCGTTGATAAACGACTTCATCAGCTCGAGGTCGCCCTGAGCGGTGAGCCATTCGGCAGCGATCTCCCACCAGTCGACGAAGGGAGAATAGGCCGCCCAGATCGCAAAGCCTCGGTGCCCGCTCGCCGCAGCCGCGCCTTCAATGCGCCCCTCGAGCGAAACCGTCGAGCCCTCGGGGCACCATACGCCGCGCGACACCATCACGGCCTTATGCTGGTCCTGCGCGATTCGCTTGGTGCATTGGCGGCACTCGAACCAGGCGAGCCGCTGCGCCCGGATCTGCTCGGGATCGCGCACGTCGTCGGCAAAACGGAACCGGTGCCCGTCGTCCTCGCGGTGAAAGACGAACGGCGCGAAGTGACCACAATGCGGGCAGGGTACGTAGTAGCGGCGCTGGTCGCTGCGCAGAAACTCGCGGTTGATGAGGTCGCTCTCTACATCTGGCGTGGACGTCTTGATGATCTTGCGCGTGCGGCGAAACGTGCGCGTTCGCTCGCGCGCGAGCTGCACGCGATCGCTCGCCAGCCCACCGCGTGGGTTTCTGTACTTGCCGAGCTCGTCCAGAAACACGACCTGGCAGGGCATCCCGGCGAGGCTCGCATCCGAGCCCGACCAGCCCAGCTTGAGAATCATCCGGTCGAAGCTCCACACGATGCCGCGCGTGTCGTTGGCCGCGCCTGTTTTGTGTCGCGCGATCGCCGGCGTCGTGTCGACGAGGATACGCAGTCGCTCGCCAGCGATGCCGCGCACATCGTCCTCGGTCGGCACGACGAACAGCGCGGGTGCGGGTGCCTGGTCGATCATGTAGCCGACGGCGGCCTGAAGCAGCGTCGTCTTGCCGACCTGGGTGCTGGAAAGGACTGTAATCTCGCGCACCGACGGGTCGGTGAACGCGTCCATGATCTCGCGGAGGTACGGCGTGCGCTCGAGAGAGAATCGTCCCGGCTCTGCGGAGAGCTTCGCCGGCAGCACGAGGTTTTGCTCAGCCCATGCGCTGAGCGCCAGGCGCTGCGGCGGCGCCAGGTTGATGAGTTGGCTGCGGGTTAGCCGTAGGTTGCTTTCTGGCAAGCGCCGCTCATCCCCACCCCCACACGGACCAGCTTGCGGTCAGATCAGGAATTAGACGGCCCTCGCTCGACTCGCTTCGCTCATCGCTTCATGGGCTCCTTCCAGCCCAGCACGCACGCGATCGACTGGCAGCTCTTGAGGTCGGTCACCACCCCCTTCTCGTCGGTCGTGCAGTCGGCGGGGAAACAGATGCGCTCGCTCTTGGCGCCCTCGGGCAGCCGCGCGGGCACTTCGGGGCTCTGCGGTCGCACGTAGGAACAGCCCGAGAACGCGACGGCCGCCAGCAGCGCCACGGATGCCCAGACCACACACGCGAGCACGCGTCGCAGCCACAGCTCGAGCGGGGACACCGCCTCGAGATACTCGTCCTTGGTCAGGTAGTGCCATTCGCCTGGCTTCATGCCGTAGATTTGTTTCACTCGATCACCTCCTCGTTCTCGCTCTCGGCCTCGGCGTAGGCCGCGACCTTGTGATCCCTCGTCCACCGGTTCGCCACTCGCTGCGGAACCTTCCCCGACCCGCCGCATGGAACGCAGTCGCGCACGACATACTGCCGCCAGGTCATCAGGTCGGGCAACAGCCGCTTGCCGGTGCCCTCGCACGCCGAGCACTTTTCTTGCGGGCGTGTATCGCGCGAGTGCACGATCTCCTGCGGCGTGCGCGCGAGCTTGGTCCTGTTGCCGTAGCCGCCGAGCCTCACGGGCACGCCCCCAACGCCTGCGGCCCCATGACCGCGCGCAGTAGCACGAGCACGTCGGGCAGGCTCATCTTGCCGTCGCATGAGCAGTCGCCGAACGAGCACGCCGGGAGCCCGCCCGGCCGCTGCGGGTCGGTGCAGCTCGTTGCGGCAAGTTGCATCGGCGCGCCGCGGACCGAGCCGCCGCTCGCAGCGACGAACGAGGTCACGTCGGGAGCGAAAACGTCGACTCCGCCCGGCACCGTCCAGCGCCACACGCCGCCGGGTGCCTGCGCGGCGCCGTCCATGCGGATGCCAGTCTCGACGCCCTGCTTGGCCGGATCCACGAACCGCGAGACGAGCCAATACTCGCTGGCGCGTGGCGTCGGGAGCCAGCAGACGTCGGCGGCACTAGCGACCTTCACGAACAGCGTCACCAGCGCGAACGCGAGCAGAATCGACGCCACCGCGCGGACCAACGCCGCGGCGACCATCACGTCGTGCCGGGTCACGGCGCCGGCTCCGCTGTTACGCTCGCCCCCGCAATCGGCAGCAGCGTCAACGCGTCGATCGCAGCCTCGAGCGTGACCGTGACCTGATCGAGATCCGCCGTCGTGCCGCACGTCGCCAGCACCGTGCCGTCAGGTATCGAGCCGAGGTCGATCGCCGCCGCACCCAGCGTCGTCAGCGTCACCAGGTTAGCCTCGAACAAATCGACGCCGCCGCTCACGCAATCGGGATCGGGCACGACGCCGAACCAGCTATCACCGGCCGGCACGCTCGCGGACCATTCGACGCCGCCGGCGTCGGCGCCGTGGTAGACGAACTCGACACCGCCCGCGCAGTCGAGCACGACCGGGAGGCCGACCGCAGCGCGCAGCACCTCGCGCGCATCGCCGATCATCACCGCGCCGTCGCTGTTAACGTCGCAGAGAATCTGCGGGCACGTCGCCAGGTCGATCGTTCGCAGCGCCACGCGTAACGCGTCGACGACGTCGACCTCGCCGTTTTGGTCGCCGTCGCCGCACAGCGCGCTTGCCCGCACCGGCATCGCCAGCGCCACCACTATCGCCACCACCGCCAATGCTCTGTTTTTGCTCATCTGCTTCCCTCCACCACTCTGCAGGCTGCTCGCAATACTGCCTTAGCAGGTCATCGGTCCGCTGGTCCAACAGCGCCACCGCCGCGTCCTCGCTCTCCATCCCCTCGACCATCAGCGGCGCCAGCTCGCGGCACCAGCGTTTGAGGCCCGCTTTGAAAAACGCCGCGCTCTCGCCCAGCGCAGCCTCGAGCCGCTCGGCAGGAACCAGCTTTTTCTCGTATTCGTCGAGCTCGAGCGCGGCACGGCGCGCGCGCGTCTGCGCCAGTGCGCGGATCGGGTCGGTCGGGTCGACGGTCGAGGCCTTCGCCCGGTCGCGCTCGCGGCGCCAGGCGATAATCGCCGCCAGGCCGTAAACGCCCGCCGCGTCCTTGCCGGGGCAGCCGTCCGATAGCCACTGGGACACCGCGCGCGTCGTCACGCCGAAGAGGCCGGCAATTTCGCTCACCGTGCGGAGGCTGCCGAGCAAAATCTTCGCCGGAGGTGGCGGCGATGGCGTCGGCTTCCACGTCGGCGTCGCTGGCGCTGGATTCGGTGCCTTACTGCCCACAACTAGCCCCGCATGTACCTGAAGCGGTCAATTCCCGTGCCAAAAAGCCCGCGAGCCGGGGGCTTTTGTGACCTGTGATCGCTGTAGCCCAGGGAGGACCCAAGCCGCCGCTTTTGCCGCCAACGTAGCGCCGCCCTTGCGGGCGCCACGTGCCGCCGCTGCTGCCGCCAGCGTGCGGCCGCTCACGCGTGCCCCTCGCGCGGCTCGATCAGCTCGAGGTCGGGCATGTCGTCGAGCACCACGAGTGCAACGATCGTGCGGACGCACGACGCGCATAGCTGCTCCCAGTGCTGAACGTGAAGATGCAGAGTCACGCGCAGGTTGCCGCTTCGCCCGCCGTACCGACGTTCCGTGTCTGCGTCGTGCTTCATCTCGCCGCCGCAGTTGTCGCAGAAGTGCCGTGATGCCATCGCTCTCCCCTCCTCGCTCAGAACTCCAGCGGCGCGAACTCGCGCTCGGTTGTTTGCGCCGGCCCGTGCTGAACCGCCTTGCCAGGTGACTCAGCCGGTGCCGGCGCATCACCGCCGTGAGGCTTAGAAACCCCCGACACGGTGCGCTGTGCGAGCTTGTCGCGTTCTTTCCGCATGACGATCGCCGCCTCGATGCGGCGGAACAGCCCCTTGGCTGCGTCGGGGTCGTGACCGGTCGCAGTCGTGCCTTCGTTCCAGATGGCGAGCCGCTGCTCGGCGGTGAGTTGGTCGATCGGGACGCTCTCAACCGGCATGAGCGAATCGGGGAGCACGGGCAGTTGCCGGTGGTAGAGCGAACGGCTCGCAAGATCCTCGCCGCGAGCGCAGTCGCAGCGGTGCGTGACCAGGTAGCTCGTCGGGTTGAGCGTCGGCCAGCGTTCGCTGAACTCGCTCGGCCAGATGCGCACGGCCTCCTCGCCTGCGACCGGCGATCGCGCCAGGTTGACGGTGCCCGAGTCGCGACACGTGGTGCACTGGTCGGCATGGGAGGCACGGCGCCGCTGGCTGTCACCGAGCTTGCGGGCGTGCTCGACGATCTCGTGAACGCCGATGTGGAACTGCGAGGGCTCGATGGCCGCCCGCTCGAGCGCTTCGACCACGATTTCGCGCGGTAGCTGCTCGACGAGTTTGTAGACGGCCCGCATCATGCCGTAGAGCTTGTCTCCGGCGATGTCCTTGCCACGTGCCGAGGCGAATTCACCGAAGGCGTCGTAGAACCAGTCGGGGGTGTGTTCGCGGTTACTCAAAACTTCAGCTCCTCGGCCTCGGCTTGTTGCGCTTGACGCTCTGCCTGTTCCTGCTCCTCGGTCCTGAAGTCGAGAATATCGAAAGCGCGAAGCGGTGCGTTCGTCTTGCGCGCGCTGATCTTCGCTTTGCGGGCGTCGAGTTTTTGCTGAAGCGCGACGGCTTCGGGGTCGGGGTTCTCGGGCCAGCCTTTGCGTGGTTCGACTGGCGGCGATTCGCCGTTCGAAGATTCCGACGCAAGAGACGCTGCAAGATCAGGACGAGCGCCGGACGAGCGCAGCCGCTCCGCGTCTTTCTTCTCTTTCTTCCCTGAAGGCGCTTGCGCAAGCGCAAGCGCGGAGGGGGCATTTTGCGGGCATACCGAGGGCGACTCGCGGGAATCGAGCCCCTGGAAGATCGCCCACTTAGGCCAATGAACCGTTACCCGGTGAAGCGCCTCGCGCGCGCTGACCACTTCCGCCTCGCTACCGGCGCGCGTCAGCCGGTAGTGACCGTGTAACGGTCCGGTAGTGAATTGGTTCGCCTTGAACCACTCCCCCTCGAGCCGATACTCGGTGTATTGCTGGTGCAGATCGCGCTCGATTTTGGCGAAATCGAGGCTCTCGATCACGCCGATTACGGCTGCGTCGGGGTGGGTCCGTCGCAACGTTGCCAGCCGTTGAGAGAGGCACGTCGTCTTGCCGATCTTCACCCGGTCCGCAGACCGGATGAAATACACGCACGGCACCTCGTCGGTGAGGATTTCCAGGTCAACCTCGTCCGCAAGTCTCGAAAGTATTCCAAGCGCAGAGTCGAACCTGCGCACCCCCGTGATCTGCATGAGATCGCTGTCTCGCAAGACGATTCGGCACGAGTCCGCCGCGTTGGTGCCGTTGGTCCGCCAGCGCTCATGCAGCAGCGCAGATAACCGCACCATGGCCGCCAGCACGTCATTGTCCCAAGGCTTGCCAAACACGTTGTCGGCGATTCGGTGCCACGCCTTTCGAGGTGTTGCCATCGCCCCTATTCCGCCTTGATCCCGAGCACCTCAAGCAGGCCGTCGGTAAGCCCCAAAGCCTCAGCCCTGGAGAACTCCAGCGTGTGCGCCATGACGCCGCCCGGGCTCGGGTACTTGAGCATGATGCAGACGACGATCTCGTCGCCCTTCTTCATCACCCGCACCGCCTCGATCTCGTCTGCGCTGAACTCCTGCTTGGTTTCCATGCCCCCTCACGCCTCCTCGATCTTGACCTTGACCTCGTCCACCAGGTGGATGCTGATGTGGTTGATTTGGATGTTGTCGCGCCCCTCGGATTGCATGATCTCGCGCAGCTCCTCGACCGCTTCCCTGAGCGTCGCCTTGCGAGCCTTGACGTCGAGCCAGAGCTCGGCTACTTGGTCCGCCTTTTCTTCGGCCGGCGTGAGCGTGCCGGGGATTGTTTGCTGCTTCTTTTGCGACATAGCTTCACCTCCCTCTGTCTGCGTAGCTCGATGATCTCACGCCGTAGCGTCGCGGTGGTGCGCTGTTCCCGCCCAAGTCGGTCCGCGAGCCGAGCCTGGACGTCGTCGAGATCAG
>CAZQWQ010000048.1:0-7145 GCA_964596925.1 uncultured Gemmatimonadaceae bacterium
CTGGAACTCGACCTCCCGCACATCGCGGACGAAGGACCAATCGGGCTCGGGGCCGCTGACCAACTCGCCGCTCGTGAAGGGGCCACCGGCGATGATGGCGATGGGCCCGTCGGCAAAGCGGGCTCCAACGAGCAGACCGCCCATGACCACGAGCAACAAGGCGAGCAGGCCGCCCACGACGCGCAAGACGGATTTCATGAGAGTCCTCCCAGACCCGGCCGTCGCTCTACTCCGCTCGACGATTCTTCCATCTCGAAATCTCGCGGCCTCGGTTCGCCGTGACGACTTAACATATTGGTGCTCAGCTGCGTGGCTCAGCGCCGCCGAGCTTCGGCCGGAGCACAGGGCGCAGAGCCAAACGGTACTATGCCTCGATTTCGCCCCGCTGGGACACGGCTGCTGCAGCACCTCGTTAGACCCCAGCGCGCAACCGCCACACCTCGGGATTCCGGTGAGCGTGGAAGCAGCCCACGATCGCCGCCTCTTCATTCTCGATGTGATAGAACACGCAGTACGGAAAACGGCGGAGAAGTGCTCGCCGAAACGCCGCATGAACCACGGGTGCGATCTCTGGGAACTGCTCGACCTGCCGGATGACCGCCTCGAAGCATGCGAAGAAATCAGTGCCGAGTTCAGCCGCGCGATCCGTGTACCACGCGAGCGCCTGTGCAACGTCCGCCTCGGCTTCGGGCGTGACGCGAACTCTCATTCACGTCCGAGCAGGCGTGCCCGCACCTCTTCCCAAGGAGAGGCGGCATCCGGGTCTTCCCGATGAAGTTTCAGCCGCCGATCCAGCTCGTCGCGCTGGCTCTGCGGCACCGGGAGCGATTCCGGTGCCTCGACGATGCTTTCCCAGATTTCCTCGACGGCGCGAAGGCGTTCTGCAACGGGCAGGGAGAGGATCTCGTCGACGGGCGTCCGCGGCATGAAGGTAGTTTGCTCCGGCGTGCGTCTGCAGGCAACCGGCCGCTGAGCCTGCTTCTTCGCCAGCGAGATGCGCCCGCTCTTGCCTCCGCGACCGATCACGCCGGCTGCGACAAGTGACGATGGTCGCACGCATGCCACTTGCGTTGCTTCATGCGCTCTGAGTCTGTGCGTCTAACGGATGGTCGCTAAGCTGCGGCCGCGCGCGCACCACATTACCACCGACAGGAGGGCGGACGCGAGGCGACCACCGGACCGGCCGTCCGACGGCTGACCGCTCGGCACGCCCCCGACTGCGGCCGGCAGCTGCAGCCGCTGGTTAGGCCACACGCGCGGGCCTTGCGCAGACAATACAAGTCCTGATATTATCCGACTGTGGCACCAAGCGGCTGATCTGGGTCGGCACCTGCTTGGAGCGAGTGCGGGCCTTCCCATCCGCCGCCCGGCGCGAGGCGGGCCACCAGCTTCATCGGGTCCAACTCGGCCTCGATCCCAGCGATTGGAAGCCGATGAGATCCGTGGGCGCCGGGGTGGTCGAGATTCGGACCCATGAGGACGGCGAGCACCGGGTGTTCTACGTGGCGAGGTTTCCTGAGGCGATCTACGTGCTTCATGCGTTCTCGAAGAAGAGCCAGGAGACCCGCAAGGCTGATCTGGAGATGGCACGCCGAAACTTGGCGCAGGTGCTCCGCCACCGGTAGAAGGGATAGAGGATCCATGGCAACGCGAAAACTGCGACAGTCCACGGGCAACGTGTTCAGGGACCTGGGCTTCCCCGCCGGGGAGGCAGAGAATCTCCGGATCCGATCGGAACTCATGATCCGCCTGGGACGTGAGATCGAGGAGCGCGACCTGACCCAGGCGGAAGCCGCACGGATCCTCGGGGTGACCCAGCCGAGAGTGAGCGACCTGGTGCGCGGAAAGATCGACCTCTTCAGCATCGACATGCTCGTGAACATGCTGACGCGGGTGGGATTGCAGATCACGGTGACTGCGCGAACTCGGAAACGTGTAGCCTAACGGACATGCGCTGCAGCTGCCGTATCCCAGCTGGCCGTAATCGAAGCGTGGTACCGTTTGGTTCTAAACGGGGTGCTTCAGCGCTGCTCGGCGACGCTGGGCCACGCAGCTGAGCACCCGTCGGTTAGACGGCGCCCTTCCGCGCACGAGAGCGCTTACGCAGACGTGCGGGGACCGAACGTGCAACGAGGTTACCCTTACGCGTGACTCGGCACCGCACGATCTGAATCCCGGGACCAAGCATCTGCTTGATCGCGATCGCCGCGGCGCGGCGCTTGAAGAGTGTGGCATGCCCCGGCTCGTTCATTCCGTAGGTGTCCTCGGACAGGTTGTAGTAGAGCGCGAACTTCGGGGCGAAGGCGCTGACCAGGAAGTAACGGGTTCTGTCGTCGAGGTCCTTCACGGAGTGCTCGAGCTCGCGAATCTGAGCGCTCGTAAGCGGCGGAAAATCGTCGTCGTCTTCAGCGGGCGAGCGACGCCTCAGATATGGGGCATAACGATTGCGGGCGCCTCGAGATAAGTCGTAGCTTTTCCTCATGGAATCCCGGATCTTTCGTCTGGTTCTTGGCGTCGTCTAACGTGTCGCCGACCAGCTGCGAACAACCCGCCGCGAGCTAAATCGAACGAAGCTCCGGGCAACCTTGCCAGACGCCTCGATAGTGAGTCGACTCTCGGGTTGTTCGGCAGCTGCATCGCCTTGTTGGACGGCACGCATTCCCGATGGTACCGCCTACGGTAGCGGGGTCGGAAAGAACCGCTTGAGCTTGCCGCTCACCTGGCGCTCGAAAGCCTCGACGTGCTCGATGGTGACCTCCGAGCCCGGCACACCAGCTCGCTCGAGCGAATCTGCGATCCGCCGCGTGAGGGTAACGAGGTCGATGGTACCCGAGCTACGCAAGCTGATCGTAGCCCCGCGAAGGGTCTGTCGGACCTGATAGTCAACGACGTTGCGCTCGCGGCCCAGCAGGGAGCGAAAGGTCAGGGGGTGGACGACGATTCCGTGCGGATAGACGAAGACATCGTCCGTACGTCCCGCGATGTCATCGACGCGCCGCAAGGCTGAGCCACAAGCGCAGGGCTCATCGAGAAGCGTCAGCTCGTCCGTCAGCTCGTAGCGGATGAGTGGCTGAGCCAAGTTGATGAGATTGGTGACGTACACCTTTGCGCAACGCTCGCCGGCAGGAACGAGCCGCCCGGACTCGTCGACGAGCTCGAAAATGCAGAGGTCCTCGTTCAGGTGCATGCCGCGCCCCTTTCCGCACGACGCCGCGTGGGCACCCTCCGTCGTCCCGTACGAGTTGCCCACCGGCCGACCCCACGCCTCCTCGATGGCTCGCCGCATCTCGGGTAACAGCGGCTCGCTGTGAGCGCGCACGGCACGGGGTGCGATCTGCAGCCTTCCCGCCCGGGCCTCGGCGGCAAGCGCCGTGAGTGCTGTCGGATAGCCTCGCAAGATCGCCGGCTGTACGCGGTTCAGGCCGGAAACGATCGCCGAGAGCGAAAGCGTGGCCGGAAAGCGGTGCACGGGCATCGTCGGTGGAATGAAGGTCATTGCTCCGGTCATGTGCGACGCCTTGTCAGCTGCAACGACCGCCTCGACGGACTCGGGGCCGAGACCGAGATCTGCGCGCTCGCGCAGCCAGAACCTCCCGAACGCGAGCCCGAACCCCAGCCATCCGTCCCAGTCCCACACGAACACGCCGCGCCGGCCGCTCGAGCCGCCCGATGCGAAGACGTGGAACTCGTCCAAGAGGTATGCGTCGTCGATCAGGGTCTCGAGGTGAGCCTCGACGAGTCCGCGAGACAATCGCGCGTCGGTGAAGATCTCGTCGAGGTGATCCATCATGTCGTCCTTCGACATCGTTGGAATACGCGGCAGATCGGCTTCTGTGACGGCCTCCGGATCGATGCCCGCGAGGCGCTCGCGATGCCAGGTGGATCTTCTTTGCGCGGCAGCTACGAGCAACCGCAGGCGCCGCTCGCGCTCGGTACGGATCCGCTCGGCCGACCACACGATCCGTTCGCGGTGCTCTCGGACCAGGGCCCGGCTCTCCGCAACATGCCGCTGGCGCAGGGTCTCGTAGTCAGTCATGGCCGTCCAACGGATGGCCGCTAGGCTGCGGCAGCGCGTGATGCTACCACGATGCGTGTCGACCGAAGCCACCCGCGCGGCTGAAGCCCGCGGCCGACAGCTTCGGCTTGTTAGACGGCGCTCCTCGGGATAGCCTCGTCTCCGTGAGGAAAGTCGGCGAGAAGCTACTTGAAGACGCCCTGAAGCTGGGCCTACCGGAGCGGGCCGAGCTGGCCGCGGAGTTGCTCGCGAGCTTGGACGGGGCACGCGACGGGGATGCCGAGGCGGCATGGGCTGCGGAGATTGAACGTCGGGCGGCGCGCGCTCGCTCGGGGGATGACCCCGGAAACCCGTGGCCTGAAGTTCGTCGCCGGATTAGGGACGGGCTCGGCAGGCGTTGAAGCTGCCGCTTCGGATCAGCGAGGAGGCAGACGCCGAGACGGCGGAAGCCGCGCGTTGGTATGAGAGGCATCGGTTCAAACTCGGCGGAGAGTTTCTCGCGGCTGTTGATGCAGCGATAGCCCGGATCGAAGAGAACCCGCGCATCGGATCGCGAACGCCCGGAGTTGCGGACGAGAATATCCGTCGGGTTTTCGTTCGCAGGTTCCCGTACCACGTCGTCTACATCGAACTGCCGGACCGGCTGCAAGTCCTCGCGGTTGCGCATGATCGGCGACGGCCCGCCTATTGGTTGGGTCGACTTTCGCGTTAGCCTGTTCGAGCGCCGTCTAACGGACCGACGCTCAGCTGCGCAGCCCAGCGCTGCCTGACTTTCGCTGAGCCACCGTCGTCCGCCGCCAGACGGTACCACGCCACGATTGGAGCACGCTGGGCTGCGTCAGCTGTAGCGTTTTGTTGGGCGGCGGACTTGTGGTCGCGGAGCCGCGTTCACAGCTCCGCAGCAAACAGGTGCCACTGGCCGGGAACGCCCTTCAGCGTATGTACGCCCCGGTCTGCGAAGCACAGGCCCGAACCCGCGACGAGATCCTTGACCGTGGTGGAGACGAGCACGTCGCCGGGCCCGGCAAGGGCGAGGATTCGAGCCCCGAGGTGAACGGCGATCCCTGCCACGCGATCCCCGATGAGCTCGCATTCGCCGGTGTGGAGACCGGCACGAATGGCGAGCCCAACGCCGGCGACGGCTTCGCGGATGGCGGCAGCGCAGCGGACCGCACGCGCCGGGCCGTCGAACATTGCGAGAAACCCGTCGCCCGCTGTATCGACCTCGCGACCGCGATGACGTTCGAGCTGCCTCCGAACGAGCGCGTGATGCTTCTCGAGCAGCTCGCGCCACCTTCGGTCACCGAGCTCCGCTGCACGCGCGGTCGAGTCCACGATGTCGGTGAACAGCAGCGTCGCCAGAATCCGATCGATGTCGGGCTCGTGTCGGACGCCGGTGAGGAACTCTTCGATCTCGGCTACCAGCGAATCGACGGATCCGAACCACGGATAATGGTCGACACCTTTCAGCTCGACCCAACGTGCTCCCGGGATGTGCTGCGCGAAGTACTTGCTGATCTCGACGGGGAAGGTGTCTCCTTCGGCGTGTAGGACGAGGGTTGGCACCTTGACCGTCGGGAGGACACATCGCACATCGACTTCGGCGAGGAGCTGCCCCAGCGATCTGATGCCGCCGGGGCTTGCCGAGAGGCGTTCCACCTTGGCCCATAGCGCCTGGGCCTCCCTGTCCTGTCCGCGCGAGGCCGAGAACATTCCGAGCGAAGTGCCGGTGCCCCAGCTCTCCAGCAAGCCGGCAAACATCCGAGTCAGAGTTTCTTGATCGATCCCTATCGAGTAGTCCGGTGCCGAGGGGACGCGGGCGAACGCCCCGAGGGTCACGAGGGCGACGGTTCGGTCGGGGTGTGAGGCGGCGAACATGGCGCTCAACGGCCCGCCCTCCGAGATTCCGAAGAGCGCCGCGCGTTCGCTTCCGGCGGCATCCATCACTGCCAGGATGTCGTCCATCCGTTGCTCGTAGATAGGCGCATCCGCGACCCGGTCGGAGAGGCCGGTCCCGCGCTTATCGAACGTGATCACACGAGCAAAATGCGCCAGGCGCTCGATGAACCGCGAGTAGCCGGGAAGCTCGTGAAACGCCTCCACGTGCGACACGACTCCAGGGACGACGACGAGGTCGAGCGGCCTATCGCCCACGAGCTGGTAGGCGATGCTCAGCTCGCCACTCTTCGCATAGCGGGTTACGTTCATTGTAACGCCCTCTCGCGCCTATCGGCCGCCCAACGCCGCGCTTCAGGCGCGGGCCGAGCGAAGCGAGGCCCGTCGCCTGGAAGCGCTGGTTGTGCGTCTTTAGCCAGCAAAGAAGGCTCGTAGTTCTGCGGATACCTTCTCAGGAATCTCCGCCGGCACCCAATGCCCCGACTCAGCGAAGCGCACGACTTTGTTCGCTTTGAATTGGTCTGCCGTCTGCCCGTCAATGAAGGGATCATGCTCACCCCACAAGACCAACGTCGGGACTCGCGACGTTAACTCCAGCATCCGCGGGACCCATTTTTGTCGATCTGCGATGCTCGCGCCTCGGTAGAGCCGCAGCGTCGTGCGCTTCCACTGCGGTGACAGTCGCTCGTATACGGCACGAATCTGCTCATCGGTCAGTTTCTTAGTCCCCGCTCTCATGGATGAACGGAAGAGCGGCCAAGTGGTAACGAGCATACTTAACTCGCCAAGGATCGGTATTCGCCAGATCTTGGCACGCCAATGCCACCTGAAGCCGTCGACGAAAGCGGTATGGTTGATAACAACGATACGGCGGACCTTATCCGGATGGGTGATAGCCCACGCCATTGCGAAGGCACCGCCGAAGTCATGAGCCACAAGGTTAATTGGTCCTTGAACAGCCAAGCCGCTGACGACTCCTTCCATGAACTGAGCCATGTTCTCCAACGAATAATCAAAATCGTCTGGAGCCTTGGAGCGTGCGAAGCCGGGAAGATCAATGGCGATGCAGCGATACTTGTCCTTGAGTCCCGCGACTACTCCGTCCCAGATATCCGCGCTATCCGGATTTCCATGCACGAAGAGGACTGGTTCACCGGAACCCTCGTCGCGGACGAAGACCTCTACGCCACACGCAGTGATCGACATTCAGTGGTCTCCCCTAAGACGCACAACG
>CAZQWQ010000049.1:0-3468 GCA_964596925.1 uncultured Gemmatimonadaceae bacterium
AAAATCGGCAGCCGCAACTACAAGGTGCATCTCGACGGCTACGATCTAACGCCGACACTCAAGGGCGAAGCCGCCTCGCCGCGCAAGGAATTCATCTACTGGACCGACGATGGCAGCGTTGCCGCCTTGCGCTATGGAAACTGGAAGCTGACCTTCCTGGAGCAGAAAGCCGAAGGCATGGATGTCTGGATCGAGCCGTTCACCCAACTGCGTGCGCCCGTGATCACCAACCTGCGCATGGATCCGTTTGAGCGGGCCAGATCGGAACATGCCGTCGGTTATCAAAGATGGTTTAACGAGCGCATGTTCATGATCGCCCCTGCCGCCAGCTATGTCGGTGGATGGTTACAGAGTTTCCGTGAGTTTCCGCCCCGGATGAAGCCTGGCAGCTTTAGCCTCGACCGCGTGATGGAAGCGGTGACGAGACCCCCAAAGCAGTAGCGTTCATCGGCTGACCATTCCGCCTGCTCCAGCGGCCGCATCCGTTTCGCGGGTGCGGCCGCTCTTCATTCACGTCAACGTCTCTGACGGCAACACCGTGCAGCGAAACCGCACCCGACGACTCGTTCTGGCAAGCACCTTCTGCATGTTGGCCGTCGTCACCACGCTCGCCCAGGCCGCCGACGCCCTGGCTTCATGGAACGACGGCGCCGCCAAGGCGCGCATCGTCGCCTTCGTGCAGGCCGTCACAGAACCCGGGGGCAAGGACTTCGTGCCCCCCGCCGAGCGCATTGCGGTGTTTGACAACAACGGCACGCTGTGGTCCGAGCAGCCGGTGTACTTCCAGGCAATGTTCGTGCGTGACCGCGTCGTCGCGCTGGCGCCGAAGAACCCGCAGTGGAAGACGCAGGAGCCCTTTGCTTCACTCATCAAGGGCGATCTGAAAACGGTGGCGGCGTCCGGCGAGAAGGGCGTGGCGGCGCTGCTGGCAGCCACGCACAGCGGCGTCACGACGGCCGCGTTCGACAAGTCGGTCAGCGATTGGATCGCCACCGCGCGGCACCCCAAGACCGGCCGCTTGCTCACCGACATGACGTTCCAGCCGATGAAGGAACTGCTGGCCTACTTGCGCGCCAACGGCTTCAAGACCTTCATCGTCTCGGGCGGTGGCATCGAGTTCATGCGGCCGTGGACAGAGCGGGTCTACGGCATCCCGCCCGAGCAGGTGGTGGGTTCCAGCGGTGGGCTGAAGTACGAACTGCGGGATGGCAAGCCGGTGCTCGTGAAGCTGCCCACGCTGGTGCACAACGACGACAAGGAAGGCAAGCCGGTCGGCATCCAGCGGCACATCGGGCGGCGGCCGATCGCCGCGTTCGGCAACTCCGACGGCGACTTCGAGATGCTGGCCTGGACCACCAGCGCGTCTGGGGCGCGCCTGGGAATGATCATCCACCACGACGACGCCGAGCGCGAGTTCGCCTACGACCGCAAGTCGCACATCGGCAAGCTCGACCGCGGCTTGAACGAGGCCGGCACGCGCGGCTGGAGTGTGGTGAGCATGAAGTCCGACTGGAAGACGGTGTTTTCCACGGCGCAGTGATGCCGTCCTGCGACAACCCGGCATCATTCGGGTTGTCATATGAAGTTCGGTCAGCGCAGGCTTGGCCAAGAACAATCCTCTCAAGCAAAGCGTCGCTGTCCTAACCCCAGAACCCATACCTGCAGGTACCCCTAAAGTGAAATTTCGCCAAAACGTCATCGCCCTGGTCGCCTGCTGCCTGCTGGCAGGCGCTTCACACGCACAACAGGCCGCGCCAGCGGAAGCCGCAGCGGCGAAGGCCGTCGACAACGGCACCGACCCGACCAAGTTCTCCAAGTTGGCGGAAGCCAAGTATGAGTATCTGGATCTGAAAGGTGGGTTCAGCAGCGGCACCTTGCGACTGAGCTACACGCACCCACTCGGCGAGAAGAAGGACTACAGCCTGAGGTTTCGCGCGCCCATCACCTACGTCGATGTGCTCGGCAACAAGAAGCATGAGCTTGGCGACTTTTCGTTGCAACTCGCCCATGTCTTCGGGCTGACCAAGGAACACGGCTTCGTGGCCCAGGGCGAACTGTCTTTCGACACCGCGCAACGGCCTGAACTGGGCACGGGCAAGAACTCGTTCAAGGGCACGCTGATCTATGCACGTTTTCTGAAGGACGGCTCGATCTTCGCGCCGGCTTTCGTGCAGACCAACAGCTTCTCGGGCGACAAGAGTCGCCCCGACATCAATTTCACGACCCTGGACTTCTATTACGTTCCCAAGTTCGCCGATGCCCGCAACCTGATGACCTTCGACCCGGCGCTCAATTTCGATTGGGAGAACGACAAAAACTTCTTCAGCCTGCAGGTCACCGCGGGCCGTGTGGTCGGCAAGGCGTTTGGCGGCAACGCCATCGTGTTCGTCAAGCCGGCGGTGTTTGTCGGCGGCGACAGGCCGAGCAAGTGGGGCATGGAAGTGGGCGTCAAGGTGCTCGGGTTCTGAGCTGCCGGCAGCGCACCGCCCGGCAGCGCACTCAGCCGCGTCCATCTGCCCTTTCTAGTTTGAAGGATTGGTATGACCGCAGTGCTCGCCGCGCTGCCAAAACCATGCCCGACTACTGAAGCCCATTCATCTTCACAAGGAGACCCGCGTGCAGAAATTCACTTGGGCCAGGACGCAATTGCTTGCAAGCGTCATCTTGATGGCCGGCAGCGGCCAGGCGCTTGCGCAGGACGCACCGGGGCCGGCGACCAAGAAGATCGCCTACTCGCCCTACCCGGCCAAGACCTTCCCCAACCGCGTGTACTTCGGCGACACGCACCTGCACACCTCGTACTCCGCCGATGCCGGCATGGCCGGCGCCATCGTCGGCCCGGAAGAGGCTTACCGCTTTGCGCGTGGTGAAGAGATCAAGTCCAACAGCGGCCTGCGAGTCAAGCTGCCGCGGCCGCTGGATTTCCTGGTGGTTGCCGACCACGCCGAGAACCTGGGCCTCGCGCCGCTGATCGCGGAATCCGATCCCGGACTGCTGAAGTCTGAATGGGGCAAGAAGGTCCACGACCTGGCCAAGACCGGCACCATCGAAGGCCAGGGCGCCGCCTTCAACATGTGGATCGCCGCCATGCAGGCGCTGAAAGACCCGTTCAAGGGCCAGGAAAAGACCATGGCCCAACCGGCCTGGAAGCGCATCACCGCGGCGGCAGAGAAGTACAACGAGCCCGGGCGCTTCACCACCTTGATCGGCTACGAGTGGACGTCGAACGCCGGTGGCGGCGACAACCTGCACCGCAACGTGATCTACCGCGACGGCAAGGACAAGGCCGACCGCGTTCTGCCCTACACCACCTTCCAGAGCGAGAACCCCGAGGACCTGTGGAAGTGGATGACGGAATGGGAGAAGACCACTGGCGGCCAGCTGCTGGCGATCCCGAACAACGGCAACCGGTCCAACGGCCGCATGTTCGAGCTGACGACCTTTGGCGGCGCGCCGCTGACCAAGGCC
>CAZQWQ010000050.1:0-1747 GCA_964596925.1 uncultured Gemmatimonadaceae bacterium
CCGTATGTGGAGGAGTCCTAGCCGAACGCGGCTACGACCTCAGAGAGAGGGGGGGGAATGAAGCTGGATAAACTCAGCTCAGGGGGGGAATGAAGGTGGATAAACTACGCGTCAGGGGTCCAATCGAGGTGAATACCAACAGGAGGCAGTGCGACGAATCGCGCGCGAGAGCGGCGATAGAGCAGTCGAGGAGCTGGGTCTCGACCTCAGCTCCACTCAATCCGTGCGAATGCTCGCGAAGGAGATCGAAGCGCGCGACATTCCTCTTCGAGCACTCGTCTGCAACGCCGGGATCCAACTGGGCAAAGCACCACGTCTGTCGGCCGACGGCTTCGAGCTCACGTTTGCGGTAAATCACCTCGGCCACTTTCTACTCACCAACTTGCTGCTGGCGCGCCTCGCTGCGAATGCGCCGGCGCGGATCGTGATCGTTTCCTCCGGCGTGCACGATCCCAAGCTCAGGACGGGAATGCCGAAGCCCGACATCTCCGACCTGAAGACGCTGGCTGAGACCGGCGGCCCGCGTAAGGGAGAGTTCGACGGCCGGCTTGCCTACGTGAACAGCAAGCTCTGCAATCTGTGGTTCGCCTACGAGCTCGTCCGCCGCATCGAGACTGCACGTCTTGCACGCGACGGGCACTCGATCACGGTAAACGCGTTCGATCCGGGTCTGGTCCCTGGCTCAGGTCTGGCGCACGAGTACCCACCTGTATTGCGCTTCTTTTGGGATCGCGTTCTCCCGGGCGTGGCGAAGGTGCTTACTCCTTTGATTCCCAACATCAGCACGCCGCAGAAGTCGGGTGGCGCGCTCGCGCGACTGGTGCTCGATCCCACACTCGAGCGCCTCTCGGGGAAGTACTACCCGTCTCACGCTCGTTGGCGGGAGGCGCCGTCGTCAGATGCCTCCTACGACGTCGAAGCCGCACGCCGTCTATGGGAGAAGAGCGTCGAGATGTGCGGGCTCACCCCAACCGGATCTGTGCTGGCTACTTTGTCTGTCCGGCCGCAAAAGGACGGATCCGAGGCCAAGCACCGGCGCGCCGGCTACGAGACCCCGTCCAGGAAGGTCACAGCTCTTCGACCTGAAAGCAGTACTCGCACAGGTCGATGACCATCGAGTTGATCCCGACGTCGAACCATCGCCTGAACATCTCGTAGGTACGGTTGGCAGGCCAAATGGTCTCATCGCTCAATCCCCACACTTCGCTCGGTTCCCCTTCGCTCAGGGGGCTAGGCGGCCCAGCGATAGTCGTGATGAAGGCCAGCCAGAACCGGCGATACGTCGATCCGCCTACGCGCCACCGGCTTGCTGACGACAGGTGACGGGACGGTCTGACCAAGGCCCTGGTGAGGCCGCGCGCTGTTGAAATAGTCGACGTAAGCGTTCAGGACGCGTTCCAGATGCCCGACGCTCAGGATGAACGTGTGGTCAAGGCACTCGCGGCGCACACTGCCCAGAAACCGCTCGCACACGGCATTCGCCTTTGGCGCGTGATAGGGCGTTCTGAGTACTGCGATCCCCGCGCCGTCGGCAACATGGTCGAATTCGGATCCATATTTTGTGTCGTTGTCTCGGATCAGGAATCGCGGTGCCTTCTCGCACGGCGTTGCGTTACGCAGCTGCCGAGCGAGCCATCCCACCGTAGGAGAACGGGTGACGCCCGCATGCACGACTTTGCGTGAGCCGATCTCGACAATGAAGAAGGCGAACACCGACCGGAACAAGACATCGTAGGTCTGGACGAAG
>CAZQWQ010000051.1:0-36849 GCA_964596925.1 uncultured Gemmatimonadaceae bacterium
ATACTACCTCACCCCGGCGGAGATCGTGACGACGCTCACGCGCGTGTTCTGCGACATCCGCCGGCATCCCGAGACCATCCGTTCGTATCTAGCGCCCTTCTGCTAGCTAGAATGTCTCGTTATTTATGCGCGGATGTATAGAGAAGCTCTGGGACAGTCTGAGCCAACATCCGGATGCGATTCCGCTCACGGACGCTCAGCGAGAGGAGCTCGACCGCCGACTCGATAGCCTCGATCGTGAGGGGCCGGTGGGTATTCCCTGGGACGAGGTTCTCGCGCGTATTCAGAATCGGCGCGCGTGAAGCCCGTCCTCTTCCGAGCCGAAGCTGCGGCCGACGTGGAGGATGCTTACGACTGGTACGCACAGCAGCGGGACGGTTTGGGTGACGAGTTCCTCTCCACCGTTCGCCGGGTCGTCCGAGCTGTTCACATCCTGAGGCTTGTCCGGTCGTTCACCGTGAGATGCGACGAGCGCTCTTCCCACGCTTTCCTTACGCGCTGTATTACCGGATCTTCGATGACCGCATCATCGCGGTGGGCTGCATCCACGTGCGCAGAAACCCGCGGGTCTGGAAGACGAGGCCTTGATGCTTAACAACCCCGTTCAAGCGATGCAGCAGAACGGCACGGCCAACCATCGACGTTTGCCATCACCGGGTAACCCCCATGTCTGCCGTCACTGCGATGTGCCTGCGTTCTACCGGCCTCGCGCCGACCCTACCCAGTACATGATCGACGTGCGCTGTCTCGAAGGCGTCGACCTCGGTTCCTTGCAACGGGTCAGCTTCGACGGGCGAAATTGGGAGCTTCGTCCGGACGCGCCTTATAGAGGAATCTGGAAGACCTCCGGGAGCGACTAACCGAACGAGGAGCGTCAGTCATGAGCACACTATCCCCAGCTCGAATTCTTGAGGTCGGCATGGGCTTCTGGCCAGCCAAGGCCCTGCTCTCGGCGGTAGAGATCGGATTGTTCACGGAGCTGGGCGCCAATTCGATGACTGGTCGCGACCTGCAGCGTGCGCTCGGGTTACATCCGCGAGCGAATCCCGATTTCTTCGACACACTGGTCGCGCTGCGTTTTCTCGACCGTGACGGCGACGGCCCTGAGGCGCGGTATCGCAATACAAAGGAAACGGCGTTGTTCCTCGATCGGAAGAGCCCGCAGTTCATGGGCGGCTTCCTGGAGATGGCCAACGCCCGTCTCTACCGATTCTGGGGCGATCTCACCGACGGACTCCGGACCGGCCAGCCGCAAAACGAGATCAAGCACACCGGCGCGCCGATGTTCGCGGAGCTCTACAGCACACCCGAGCGGCTCGAGCAGTTCATGGCTGCGATGAGCGGCATCTCTGCTGGCAACTTTCAGGCTCTCGCCGATAAGTTCGACTTTTCCCGCTATCACACGCTCTGCGACGTGGGTGGGGCGAGCGGCTTGCTGTCGATACTCGTGGCCAGGAAGCACCTTCGCCTGCGATGCACGTCTCTCGACCTTCCGGCCGCGACTTCGATTGCGGAACGAAAGATCGCCGCCGCGGGACTCGCCGACCGAGTCTCTGCGAAGTCTCTCGACTTCTTTGCGGAACCGTTGCCCAAAGCCGATGTCATCACGATGGGCATGATTCTCCACGATTGGAATCTGGAGAAGAAAATGCACCTCATCCGTGCAGCCTACGACGCGTTGCCTCGGGGAGGCGCGTTCGTCGTCGTTGAAAACCTGATCGATGACGCGAGACGAGAGAACGCTTTCGGGCTGCTGATGTCGCTCAACATGTTGATCGAGTTCGGCGACGCCTTCGACTTCACCGCCGCCGACTTCTTCGGCTGGTGCCGCGAAGTCGGCTTCAGCAGGACCGAGGTGATTCCATTGGTAGGCCCCGCAAGCGCCGGCGTAGCCTACAAGTAAGGAGTTCGGCACCGAGCACCCACACAAGGAGGGACGCGCATGGCGCTCTCACTTCGGAACAAGCGCGCGCTCGTCACCGGCGGTAGCCGCGGCATCGGAGCCGCCATCGTCAAGCGTCTCGCACGTGAAGGCACTGGCTATCCGCGCCGACAGCGCTGATGCCAAGGCGGTCGTTGCTGCCGTCGAGCGAACGGTGGCCGAGCTCGGCGGAATCGACATACTGGTCAACAATGCCGGCATCGGCATCATGGCGCCCATCGACGACTTTCGCCTCGAGGATTTCGATCGCACCCTGGCGGTGAACCTGCGCTGTGTTCGTCGTCACACAGGCGGCGCTGAAGCACATGAAGGCGGGCGGCCGCATCATCAACATCGGCAGTTGCAATGCTGAGCGCATGCCGTTTACGGGTGGTGCGGTGTACGCCATGAGCAAGGCCGCGCTGGTGGGATTGGCCAAGGGGTTGGCCCGCGATCTCGGCCCGCGCGGCATCACCATCAACAACATCCAGCCGGGACCTGTCGATACGGAGATGAATCCCAAAGGCAGCGAGTTCGCGGCGATGCTGCTCAAGCAGGTGATGGCCGTTCCGCGCTACGGCAACGCCGACGAGATTGCGGGGATGGTCGCTTACCTTGCCGGCCCCGAGGCTGGCTACGTGAGCGGTGCAAGCCTGACGATCGACGGCGGGTTCACAGCGTAGCCTCGTAGACCCTGCATACCCGGCCGCCGCGGCAGCGCTTGCGGCTACTGCGGGACTCTTCCTATTGTGGGCACATGGCGACCAGGAAGTTGAGGGTCACGCGGATCGGCAATTCGCACGCGGTGCGGCTGCCGGCCGCATTGTTGCGGCGTCACCGTCTTGGCGAGACCGTCCTGATGGAGGAGAGGAGCGAGGGCATCCTTCTGCGGCCGACCAGAGCGGTGGCGGAGAAGCTGTCGTGGGAGGATACCGCGCGCGCGATGGCCGCGAGGCGTGAAGACTGGAGTGCGTGGGACACGGCCACCGCCGATGGGCTCCGTGACCTACCCTGGCGCGGGCGCATTTGCAGGCTCCGGGGACCGGCATGAGCACCGAAACCGGGGCGGGGCGGCGAAGTTGTCGTCTACGAGGCGCTGAATGGTCAAGTCCAGGTCGACGTGTGATTAGGGCGGGAGACAGTCTGGCTTAACGCAGCAGCAGGTGGCCGAGCTGTTCGGACGCGAACGACCGGTCATGACCAAGCACGTCCGCAACGTCTGCGAGGAGGGTAAACTGACGCCCGGGGCAACGTGTGCAAAAATTGCACGTACTGCCGGGCACGGGAATACCTAGGGGATCGTCTACTACAGCCTCGACGCCATCCTTTCGGTCGGCTACCGGGTCAACTCCAAGCGCGGCACCCAGCCCGCCCGACAAGCCGGACGAGATGACGATGCGCAACGCAACCACCGATGCTGGGCACTAGGTTAAGCCATTTCTGTGATCGGCGAGGTTCTGTGAGCGTGTTAAGGTGCCATCCATGAAGGACGTTGCAGCCAGGATTCTCGATGAGCTCCTGCGCCTTCCGGCCGAGGCGCGAGCGGCGATTGCAGATTCTCTAATCGATAGCCTGGATTCAGAGGTCGATCCTGATGCTGAGGACGCCTGGCACAACGAGATCCGCGAGCGGATAAAACGGCTCGATTCCGGAGCCGTGCGAACAGTGCCATGGTCGGAAGCGCGCAAGGCAATTCTCGGCGGCTGATGCCGCGGTTCACGGTCGAGTTCGATCCGTCGGCAATTGCCGAAGCACGCGCCGCACGGTCGTGGTACGGCGAGCGCAGTGCAGCGGCCGCTACTCGATTCTTGGACGAGCTCGATGCCGCAGTCGATGCCATCAGCGCAGATCCGGATCGCTGGTCCGCGTACATCGATGACACGCGCAGGTACTGCTGCGCCGGTTCCCATACTTCATCGTCTTTCGTCGCACGTCCCAGAGCGTCCAGGTCATAGCGATCGCACACGGCCGCCGCCGACCGGGATACTGGCGATCTCGATGAACTTCGCGACGGGAGGGATCTGACCGCAGGGCCTTGGGCGGTGTGAGTGACCGACACGATCCGAATTCGCCCGCTGACCGCCGACGATGCCGTAAAGCTCACCGCCTGTTTCGAGCGTTGCTACGGCAAGAGCTACGTGGCCGGCTTCTTCTACGATCCGGCGGCGATCCGTCGCCGCATGGAAGAGGGGCGGCTGCGGTCGGTCGTCGCCGTGACGCGGGCGGGCGAGATCGTCGGACACATGGCGCTCACCCGCCGCCGCCCGCACGCGCTGACGGTGGAGCTCGGCAATACGATCGTCGACCCGCGCTACCGCGGTCAGGGCCTGGCTCCGCGGCTCGGCGCTGCGCTCTACGAGGCGTGTCGGCTCGGTGGCTACGTGGGGTTCCATCACTATCCGACCACGGCGCATCCGATCATGCAGAAGTTGGCGGTAGAGGCCGGCGGCGTCGAGACCGGCGTCATGCTCGCCTACATCCCCGAGGGCACCGACTACAAAGACCTCGGCGGTAAGTCGGGGCAGGGGAGGCTCGCGGTCGTTACGGTCTATCAGCCCATCGTCCCTGCACCCGCCCGCGAGGTGTTCCTGCCATCACGCTTTGGGTCGATGTTGTGCTTGATCTACGAGCGCGCAGGGCTCGCGCGCCGCACGGGTGCGCCGGCTGAGGGGTTCGTATCCTCGTCCACCGGGCTGCGCTCCAGTCTGGATCCTCGTCGCGGCCTGCTGCACATCGAAGTCGAGCGCATCGGCGTCGACGTACGCGATCGCATTCGCGAAGCGATGAATGAGAGTTCGGCCGAGCTGACGCACGTCGATCTTCTCTTGTCAGATCCCGCCACGCCGCTCGCCGTCGAAGCGCTACGGAAGGACGGGTTCTTTTTCTGCGCCCTGCTGC
This sequence comes from uncultured Gemmatimonadaceae bacterium, assembly GCA_964596925.1. Taxonomy (GTDB): domain Bacteria; phylum Gemmatimonadota; class Gemmatimonadetes; order Gemmatimonadales; family GWC2-71-9; genus DASTHG01. The sequence goes on from CAZQWQ010000051.1 coordinate 4,820, forward strand.
CGGAATTCACCGCGAGCGACGTGCTGCGCTTGCAGCGTCTGCGTACAGAGTCTCGCGCATTGCCGGATCTGGTCTACCCGGAGGCACGAGAGATCCTCGAGATGGCCTTGTCCGACCGCACGGCGAGTCCATAGGTGTTGGGCACGCCTAGCGCAGCCTGACAAGATTCTCCTGCGTTGATGGCGCTGCCTTCACGCAGGGAGATCCATGCCGGATTCGAAGCACTACGTCATCCGAGGCGGTATCGAGGGCAGAGAACGCCTCCGCGTTCTGGCGCGGGTGATGTACCCGAGCACGCAGTCCTTTTTCGATCGCCTGAACCTACGTGACGGGCTCGTCTGTCTCGATGTCGGCTGCGGCGGTGGCGACGTTACCATGGATTTGGCCCGCAGGGTGGCACCTCGCGGTAAGGTCGTCGGCGCAGACATCGACCAAACCAAGCTCGATCTCGCCCGCCAGGAGGCCCAGCAGCAAGGCGTCGGCAATGTCGAGTTTCGACTGTCCGACGTGCGCGAAGAGGCTGGCGCGTCTGAGTTCGACATCGTGTATGCAAGGTTCTTGCTCACGCACCTGAGCGATCCTACTAGCGCGGTCAGTGCGTTCTACCGGCACGTTCGCCCCGGCGGCTTCGTCGCAGTCGAGGACATCGACTTCCGCGGATGCGTCGCATACCCGGAGTTGGAGGCACACGCCCGGTTTCGTGACCTATACTGCACCGTGGTGCGCCGGAGAGGCGGTGATCCGAACATCGGACCGCGATTGCCAGTCCTCTTGAAGAGCGGCGGCCTCGAAGACGTTGGCGTCCATGTCGTGCAGCCGATGGGGATGGAAGGGGAGGTGAAGCTCATCGACCCGCTTACAATGGAAAACATTGCAGAGGCGGTTCTGCAGGAAGGCTTGGCAACCCGCGACGAAATCGACGAGATCGTTCGCCAGCTCTACAAGTTCGCCGCGGACCCCGACACGGTGGTGGGATTCCCGCGCATCGTTCAGTCATGGGGTCGGCGTCCCAAGGGCGCCACGCGTTCTTAGATGGAACACGCGTTGCGCCTCTACTTTCTCGCCTTCTACGCGATCGGCATCACGGTCTTCGTCGTCAAGGTCATCCCCGCGAGCCTCAAGGTGAGCCCCGAGCGACATGCGCAGGGTGCAGCGCGGCTCTTGCCCCCATTGCTCGTGGTTCTCAACTTCGTCCTGCCGCCGGTTCTGATCCTCACGCGTGCCGGCGAGCTGGACGTGCAATGGATGCCGGTGCGCGTGTTGGGCTTCATCGTGAGCCTGTACGCAGCGGCCATGATGCTGTGGGCTGCTGCAACACTGGGTCGGTACCTTGTGCCGCAAGCGGTCATCCAACCGGGCCACGAGTTGGTGACGTCCGGTCCCTACCGAATCGTTCGCCATCCGGCGTACTCCGGCGATCTCGCACTTTGGCTCGGGGCAGCGCTCGGAACGGCAAACGTGCTCCTTCTCCTGCTCTGGCCGGTATCGGTCTTCGGCACGTATCTGCAGACGCGCCAGGAGGACGCACTGCTGGCGTCCAAGTTCGGAGCAGCCTATGAGAGCTACGCGAAGCGAACCGGCGCTCTCGTGCCAAGATTCTAGACCGCAGGATTGACGATGTTACTCAATCGTATCGAATACGCGTTGATGAACAATCCCGTACGGGCCGCAATCCAGCGGCACTTCGAAGCCGCGCGACTGCTCCGCATGGGCGGCCCGATGCGCGGGGGACACGCCCTGGAGATTGGCTGCGGGCGCGGGGTCGGCAGCGAGCTGATTCTCGACGTCTTTGGCGCAAGCTTCGTCGACGGGTTCGACCTCGATCCCAGGATGATCGCTCTAGCTCGCAGACGACTGCGATCGCGAGGCTCGACGGTTCACCTCTGGGTTGGGGATGCCGCCGCTATCAGTGCGCCAGATGCGACCTACGATGCCGTCTTCGACTTCGGCATCATCCACCATATTCCCGAATGGCGCCGCGCATTGACGGAGGTCCACCGCGTTCTGAAGCCAGGGGGCTGCTTCTACGCAGAGGAGGTGCTCCGAGGGTTCATCGGGCACTCGGTAACGCGCCGCCTTCTCGAGCACCCGCAGAACGATCGCTTCGACGCGAACGCCTTTGTCCGCGCATTGAAAGCGTCGGGTCTCGACCCCTTCGCCTCCACCGAGCTTTGGAGTTCCTTCGCCTGGTTCACCGCACGCAAGCCGTCAGAGGAGACAGTATGAAAAAGCCCGTAGCTGAGAAGTATCGCGACATCGATTTCTCGCGCGCGAAGCGCGGGGCGGTAGTTAAACCCGAACCGGGGAAGACCAAGATCTCCATTCGTCTGGACAACGCCGTGATCGAGTACTTCCGGAACTTGGTCGACAAGGCCGGTGGCGGAAACTATCAAACGCTGATGAACGACGCGCTTCTCGAGCACATCCACCGTCGCTCGACACTCGACGACGTCAGGCAGGTGGTTCGAGAAGAGCTCGCTTCGTACGGCACTGCGCAGAAGTCGAGCCCTTCGCTGAGGACGCGCTCTGCGCGCAGCTGAAGTCGAACGTTGCCGGATTTTCCATCCCAACATCTCCCGCGAGCGTGATGACGATGATCGTGGCGTGTGGTAAGGGTCTGCCGTGCTGAAGCTATATCAGAAGCTGATCGACAAACTCGTCTCCACCAGGCGCGGCGCGCGAACGTTGTCGCGCGTGGCTGCCGTTGTCGACCGCCGTATCATCAAGTGGTCCGGTGGGCGCATTACCTCGGGCATCGGCACGAAGTACGGGAAGAACATCCTCCTCCTCACGTGCATGGGCGCCAAGACCGGCAAGGAGCGTGTCGTCCCCGTGTTCTTCACGGCCCATGGGGACGACGTCATCGTCGTCGCTTCCCAGGGTGGGGCCCCGGGCAACCCGTCCTGGTACCACAACCTGAAGAAGACCCCCGCGTGCTCTGTGGCGATCCACGGCAAGCGCACCGAGCGGGTGGCCCGGCGGGTCACCGGCGAGGAGCGCGCGCGACTCTGGAAGGTCGCCGCCGCCAACTACGCCGGGTACGACAACTACCAAGCGTGGGTCAAGCGCGAGATCCCGGTGATGCTTCTCGAGCGTCCGGCGCGCTAGCGCGCAGCCGTGAAGCACGAAGTCAGCAATTTCTGGGGCGGTCACGAGTTTTGCTGGGCGTGCCGCGTGCTTCGTGGCGAGACTCCGGGCTGCGTAGTTACGGAAGAGTCGGGAGTCACCGTCGTGGTCAATCCGTTCGCGGTGAGTCCGGGGCATTCGCTCGTGGTCCCGCGTCAGCATGTCGAGAACATCTACGAGCTGCCAAACGCACTGGCGGGTCCCGTTCTGTCCATGGCTGGCCGGATCGCGAGAGTGGTCAAGCACACGTTTGCGGCGGACGGCGTGACGTTGAGGCAGAACAATGACCCGGCGAGTGATCAGCACCTCTTTCACTTCCATCTCCATGTCATCCCACGCTTCTCGGGTGATGGTGCGCGTTTCAATGGCGAACCGCAGCTCATGAGCGCGGCCGAGCAGGAGGCGACGGCTGCGCGTCTACGCAACGGACTCGCCAACGATGTCTGCAGCTAACAACGACGACCCTTGCACCATGAACATCGAGAAGCTGAGCATTCGAGCCGCGCGAAAGTCGGATGCCGGTAGTCTGTTTCCGATCGTGGTTGAGTTCGCGACGTCCTTTCTACCGCAGCGCGACGCCTTTGAACCTGCATTCCACCGCCGTCTCGCCGATCAAGACGCCTGCGTTCTCGTGGCGGAAGTCGATGGCAGGCTGGTCGGATATCTCCTCGGCTTCGAGCATCTGACATTGTTCGCGAATGGTGTGGTCTCTTGGGTCGAGGAGATCTCTGTCGCTGCGTCGTTCCGCCGCAACGGGGTTGGCCGAGCTCTGATGACGAAGATCGAGGCGTGGGCAGCGTCTCGTGGATCCCGGATGGTCGCGCTGGCGACCCGGCGAGCCGCTGAGTTTTACTCAGCCCTCGGTTACGAGGAATCGGCATCGTACTTCCGAAAGGTGCTGTCAGCGATGCACTGCCCGTCTTGCAATCACGACAACCGCGACGCGGCGAAGTTCTGCGAGGAATGTGCGAACCCGCTCGCGCAACCGTGCGGAGCCTGTGGGGCCCCACGGCGCCCGAACGCGAAGTTCTGCGACGAGTGTGCCGCCCCGACGGCATCCGCCCCGCAGCGCACCCCGCGCGACTACACGCCCAAGCACCTAGCCGACAAAATCCTGCAATCGAAGTCCGCCCTCGCAGGCGAGCGCAAGCAAGTCACCGTGCTGTTTGCCGATGTGAAGGGTTCGATGGAGCTGGCCGAGCAGCTCGATCCCGAGCAGTGGCACAAGATCCTCGACCGTTTCTTCGCGATCCTCACCGACGGCGTGCACCGCTTCGAAGGCACGGTCAACCAGTACACCGGCGACGGCATCATGGCGCTGTTCGGCGCACCGATCGCGCACGAGGATCATGCGCAGCGCGCGTGTTACTCGGCATTACACCTCCTCGATGAGCTGCGCAGCTATGCACGCGAGCTCAGGCGCGCGCATGGACTCGACTTCGCGGTGCGCATCGGTGTGAACTCAGGAGACGTCGTCGTCGGCAAGATCGGCGACGACCTACGCATGGACTACACCGCGCAGGGGCACACCGTGGGCCTGGCGCAGCGGATGGAGGCGCTCGCGGAGGCCAACAGCTGTTTTGTGAGCGAGAATACCTCGGCACTGGCCTCCGGCTTCTTCGACCTCGCCGACCTCGGCCGCTTCACCGTGAAGGGCATGCGGGAACCCGTCGGGGTGTTCCAGTTGCGTGGCGTGGGTCGGGTGCGCTCCCGCCTGGACGTCGCGCGCACGCGCGGCTTTTCCAAGTTCGTCGGCCGGAGCCAGGAGATCGCCACGCTGGAGCATGCCTTCGCGCGCGCGATGGAAGGGCAGGGACAGGTCGTCGGCGTGGTCGCCGACGCGGGCACAGGGAAGAGCCGCCTCTGTTACGAGTTCGTCGAACGCCGTCGCCACGAGGGCGTCATGGTGCGCGAGGCGCACGCCGTCTCCCACGGCAAGACCCTGCCGTTCCTCCCGGTCCTCGAGTTCTTGCGCGGCTACTTCGGCATCGCCGAGCAGGACACCGATGACATGGCGCGTGACAAGATCGCGGGGCGCATGGTTCGCCTGGACCCGACACTGACGGACGCGCTGCCCCTGCTCTTCGAGTTTCTCGGCGTGCCCGACCCCGCTCGCCCTGCACCGGCGCTGAACCCGGAGGCCCGCCAGCGCCAGGTCTTCGCTATCATTCGGCGGCTCGTGCACGCGCGCAGCGCACACCAACCCGCCGTGCTGCTGTGGGAGGATCTGCATTGGATGGACGCTGCGAGCGAAGCGTTTCTCGAGAATCTGGTCGAATCCATTCCCGGGACGCGCACGCTGCTGCTGGTCAACTTCCGGCCGGAATACCACGCGCGCTGGATGCAGAAGTCGTATTACCAGCAGTTGCCGCTCCTGCCACTGGGGCCGGAGGCGATCGACGAGCTGCTGGACCATCTCCTCGGCACCGATCCAGCGGTCGCGGAAGTCCGTCGTCGACTGCAAACGCGATCGGCAGGGAATCCGTTCTTCGTTGAAGAGCTAGTCCAGTCGCTGGTCGACGCGGGGGCTCTTCAGGGAACACGCGGCGCCTATCGGCTGGCGCGGCCCATCGAGGAAGTGGCAATCGCCCCAACCGTGCAAGCCGTGCTCGCCGCCCGCATCGATCGGCTGGCCGAATACGACAAGCGGGTGCTGCAGACTGCCGCCGTGATCGGCAAGACCTTCTCGGAGTCGGTGCTGCGCCGAGTCGTCGCACCGCTGTCGGAGGCGCAGCTTACCGAGGCCGTACGCGCCCTGCTCGCGGGCGAGTTCCTCTACGAGGAAGCCCTCTACCCCGAGACGGAGTACACGTTCAAGCATCCGCTGACGCAGGAGGTGGCGTACGGCTCACAGCTGGCGGACAGCCGACGGCAGGTACACGCCGCGGTGGCCGGCGCGATCGAGGCGCTCAAGGTGGACAAGCTCGACGAGCACGCGGCCTTGCTGGCCCACCACTGGGAGAACGCGGGCGAGCCTCTGGCGGCGGCGCGCGCCCACCGCCGGGCTGCGCGATGGGCGGCCGGCAGGGATGCGGTCGAAGCGCCACGCCATTGGCGTCGGATTCGCGAGCTGCTCGGCAGTGTGGCGGACTCGAAGGAATCGCTCGACCTCCGGGTCGAGGCCTATAGCCAGATCATGCTGCTCTCCGCGCGGATGGGCGGTGCGGACGAGGAGATTAGCGAGCTGTTTGCCGAAGCGACGGACCTCGCGGCGCGCAGCCATGCGCCCGCCTCGACGGCGCTTGTCTTCATGCTCTACGGTTTCGCACGTGGGATCGCCGGCCGCATCGCCGAGGCAGAGGCGGCCTTTGAACAAGCGCGTGGTCCGTTGGCTGAAGCGAGGGATGCGAACCTGGAAGCGGCCTGGCGGTACTCGGTCGCGACGACGTGCGGACTTGCCGCAGGGGAGTGTACGCGTGCGCTGCCACTCATCGACGAGGCGCTCGCGTTCACGGAGCACGACCCGCGGCTTGGCACGCCCATCATCGGGTACTCGATTGCCGGCGCGCTTCACGCGTGGCGGGGACTGACGCTCGCCCTGATGGGGCGACTGGACGAGGCGGCGCGAGCCCTCGAGCGAGCCACGGCTTGGGGACGCAAGGGCGAGCCCGCCGTGCTCATGCTGACGCATCGGGCGTTTACCTTCGTCGCGGACCTGCTCGGCGAACCAGCCGCGGCGATGTCGCGGGCGCGCCAGTCGGTCGAGATCACCGCCGAGTTGGGGATCTGGGAGGAGTTTGGCCAGTTGAATCTCGGGATGGCCTACCTCCTCAATGAGGAATGGAACGATGCAGCCCGCCACCTGGAGCAAGGCCTCGCGAGCACCCGCGACCGTCGATCTCAGCTCTTCTCGGAACCACTTTTTCTGACCGCGCTCGCCCGCGTCCACCTGGGGCGCGGCGACGCTGCGGCGGCGCGGGCGCTGGCGGAGGAAGCGATCGCGGTAGCCCCGGACCGCGGCGTCTACACGGCGGACGCGCACCTCGTCCGGGCCCGTGCTCTCTTACATTGTGCAGGAACGGCGCGCGGTGAGATCGAATCGGCAATCGCGGACGCAGAGCGATTCGTGCATTCGAGCGGGGCGCTCAGCCGACAACCGGCGGTGCACGAGCTGCGCGCCGAACTGGCGCGGCTGGCGGGCGACGATACCGCCCGCCAGCGCGAGTTGCGCGGAGCGGAACGGCTCTTCACTGCGATGGGGGCAGCACAACAGGCACAAAGGGTCCGTGATCAGCTCTAGATCGTCGCTTGGCGGGAAGTGTGAGATCAGAAGCGGACCTATTGGATTACGTCGATCGGCTCGAGGCACATTTCAATGCCCGCGAGCCGGACGTGCTGGCCTTCGTGCCGGAAGCGGGACGATTCGATCGCCTTCGCCGCGACGTGCGCGCGTTGCTGGAGCAGTATCCAAATGCCGGCGCGCGCCCGTCATTGTTCGGCGTGCCGGTCGGGGTAAAGGACGTTTTCCGCGTTGATGGCTTTCCGACACGGGCAGGAAGTCGGTTGCCTGCCGAACTATTCGAGGGCGATGAGGCCGAGAGCGTCACGCGCCTAAAGCGGGCCGGCGCGCTCATTCTCGGCAAGACCGTCTCGACCGAATTTGCCTACTTTGTGCCGGGGCCGACGCGCAATCCGCGCAATCCTGCGCACACGCCTGGCGGATCGAGCAGCGGATCAGCCGCGGCCGTGGCGGCGGGGCTGTGCCCGCTGACACTGGGCACGCAGACCATCGGCTCGATCATTCGGCCGGCGGCGTTTTGCGGAGCGGTCGGCTTCAAGCCGAGTTACGAGCGTGTCTCGCGCGCTGGCGTGATTCCACTGTCACCTTCGCTGGATCACGTCGGCCCGTTCGCGGGGAATGTGGCGGGCGTGACGCAGGCCGCTAGAGCACTGACTGGCGATTGGCGATGCGAGATACCGGAGGCGGAGCCCGTTCTGGGGGTGCCGGACGGGCCGTATCTGGCGCAGGCGACCGAGCAGGGACTGGCGCACTTTCGCCTAGTGTGTCATCGACTGACGCAAGCCGGGTATCAACTGCGGTCGGTGCCGGCGTTGGCCGACTTCGAAGCGATACGAGAGCGGCACAACTTGATCGTGGCCGCGGAGGCGGCGCGCGTTCATGCCGAATGGTTCGCACGCCATGCCGCTCTGTACCATCCCAGGACCGCCGACCTGATCCGGCGTGGGCAGGCGGTGTCGGATAGAGCGCTAGCCGATGCGCTGCGCGGGCGTGCTGGTGTGCGCGACGAATTGACGGCGCTGATGAACGCTGCCGGTATTGACGCGTGGATCGCGCCGTCGGCGCCCGGCTCGGCTCCGTCGGGGCTCGAGAGCACGGGCGATCCGGTCATGAATTTGCCGTGGACGCACAGCGGTCTGCCTGCGATCAACTTGCCTGCGGGGACAGACCAAGCGGGTCTACCAATGGGTCTACAAGTGATCGGGCGATGGTATGAGGACGAAGTTTTGCTTGCGTGGGCTGAGGCGATCGAGCGCGCGCTGCAGCCCGACACGATATTGTCGGACGTTGTGGACGGCGTCAGCGGCCGGGGAGTCTAGCGTGATGGGGTTGTCGCCTACGGACCGAGCTGTTTCGCCAGCCGCGCCGCGTGCCCGGTTGCGCCGATTTCCTCGTAGAGCCGATGCGCCTCACGGAGATCCTGTACCGAGGCGGCTTCGTCGCCGCGGAGTCGCGCCAGTGTCGCCCGCTCCTCCATGATCATCGGCAGATAGGCGCGGGCGCCCGACTGCTCCATGCACGCTGTGGTGCGAACGAGTGCGGCGTCGATGGCCGGACACTCATCCACGTCGCCCGATGCCAGAAGCACTCGCGCGAGCGAGAGCTGAGCGTCAATCTCGTGACGAAGAGCACCTTGCTTCTGCGCGACGGCGACCGCCTGCTCGGCGGTCGCCCTTGCCGCTGGATTTCCGCAGCGCGCGTAGGCGAGGGCCAGGTAGCTCAGCACGAGCGCCTGGGTCATCAGGAGACCGGCGTTCTCGCGTGCAAAGGAGGCACCCCGTTCCAGCGTGCTTGCCGCCTGCGACCAGTCGCCTTCGAGGCCGGCGGCGAGGCCGCACCACTGATCCGCGTTTACCTGCTGTACGAGCCCCACGCGCCGGGCGGCGTCGACCGCCGCCCGGCCGTGGGCAGCGGCGCCCGAGGTCTCGCCCGAGACATACGCGAGGTAGATCGACCATCCGCTGGCGGTGCTGATGACCGTGAAATCAGCGCGTTCGCGCGCCAGTTGTAACGCGTGGCGCAGCTGCTCCCTTCCCTCCGCAATACGGCCAACATAGGCCAGGTAGGCGCCGCGGGCGGCTGTCAGCAGAAGGTAGGGCGAGAAGTAGAGAAGATCCTCGCCGGCGGCCGGATTCCCGCGCGTAAGCGCGATGCCTCGCTCCGCGAGCTCGATGGCCCGGTGCAGATCACCACGCATTTCGGTCCCGGTCGCAAGGCCCGTCAAGATGACGGCCTGCAGGACCTCGCTCCCCAGCTGCTCGGCCAGGTGCAACGCCTCCTCAGAGTGCCGAACCCAGGCCTGAATGTCCCCAGTCGCCCCGAGCTCCGTGGCATAGGCGAACGTGACCAGTGCGAGCAGGCCGGTGTCCCCGTTTCGTTCCGCCATGCGAGTCCCTTCTTGGAAGAGAATCGCTGCCTCGGCAGGGGCGACTCCCTGTCGCCACGCCTGATTGAGCAGCTGGCTGCAGGCGATGGCCCCCCAACGCCGTGTGCGGGAGGATTCCGGCAGCTCGGCTACGAGCCCTCGGAGCAGACGCCAGTGGCGCACCGCCTCCGCCGGGGCACGCACGGTGGCCCACTGGGCAGCACGCCGGTGCCAGCGCGCTGCCTCCTCGCGTTCGCCCGCCGCTCCCCAGTGATGCGCGATGAGGGCGGCCTGCTCGCCCTGCTTTTCCGGCGCAATCTCTGCCAGCTTGCGAGCGACGGCGCGATGGACTTCGGCGCGCCGGTCGCCAAGTTGTGACTGATACGCAACCTCCTGCGTCAGCGGATGCTTGAACGAGTACTCTCGCTCCGGGTAGAGCGCGTGCTCGTAGATCAGCTCCGCCCCCACGAGGCGCCGTAGCGCCTCCGCGACCTCGGGCTCGGGCAGAGAAACAACGTCCTGCAGCATGCCGTCGCCGAACGTCTTGCCGACGACTGAGGCCGCCTGAAGGACGTGCTTGTCATTTTCTGCCAGGCGGTCGATGCGCGCGGCCAGCAGCGCTTGGACCGTCGCCGGAACGACGAGCGCGCCGACCGTGCCGACGAAGCGATGGGCTCCGCGAGCCCCTTCCAGTTTTTCCGCCTCGACCAGCGACTGCACGACCTCCTCGATGAAGAAGGGGCTCCCGCCGGTACGCTCCCGGATCAGCTCACGGAGCACGGCAACCGACGGGTCCGTGCCGAGTAGCTCGCCCAAGAGCTCACCAATAGCCTCCGGACCCAACGGTACCAGCGGCAGTTGCTGGTAGTACGAGCGGCTCGTCCAATCGGCATGGTATTCCGGCCGGAAGTTCACCAGCAGCATCGTTCGCGTCCCGCGAACGGCTTCGACGATCTGCGCGACGAAGGCGTCACTGCCTGAATCGACCCAGTGCAGATCGTCGATCAGAAGAACCGCCGGCTCGGTTCTGGCCTGCACGAGGCCGCGCACGAACGCATGGAGTTGGCGCTGGCGTGCCTCGGGGTCCATCTGCGGCACACGGCGGTCCGGATCGGCGACGCCGAGGAAATCAAAGACGAGAGGCAGCGCATCCCGGAATCCGTCACCGAGAAGGGTCAGCTCCCCGGCGACCTTGCGCCGCGCCTCCCGGTCGCCGTCACGTGGCGAGATGTCGAAGAGGCTGCGCAGCAGCTCGAGCAGCGGCAGGAACGGCACGGTCTTGCCGTGCGACAGGCAATGCGCCTCGTAGACCGCGATGCCCTTGGCGCGGCAGGATTCCACAAACTCCAGACAAAGGCGGGACTTCCCCACGCCTGCGTCGCCCACGACGCCCATCACCTGCCCGTGTCCGTCGGTGGCCTGGGAGAGCGCGGTCTCGAGTGCCTGCAGCTCGCGAGCCCGACCGACGAAGCGCGTGAAGCCGCGCGCACGCGAAACCTCCAGCCGCGTGCGCAGCCGACCCGTCCCCTCGAGCTGGTAGACGCGCAATGATTCGCGGAGACCCCTCAACGCAAAGTCCCCGAGGTCGCGCAGCTGGAAGAATCCGGAAACCAGACCGGCCGTGTGCTGACTCACGTACACGCCACCGGGATCGGCCAGCTGCTCCATGCGTGCGGCGAGGCCGACGGTGTGGCCCTGGGCGGTGTAGTCCATGCGCAGGTCGTCGCCGATCTTGCCGACCACGACCTCACCGGAGTTCAACCCGATGCGCGCAGCGAAGCCGAGCCCGCGGGTCCGCTTCAGCTCCTCCGCGTACCGTCGTAGCTGGTCGCGCAGGTGCAGTGCCGCGTAGCAGGCGCGCTGAGCGTGATCCTCGTGGGCGATCGGCGCGCCGAAGAGCGCCATGATGCCATCGCCGGTGTACTGGTTGATCGTGCCCTCGAAACGGTGCACGCCGTCGGTGAGGATCTGGAAGAAGCGATCGAGGATGCGGTGCCACTCCTCCGGATCGAGCTGCTCGGCCAGCTCCATCGAGCCCTTGACGTCGGCGAACAGCACGGTGACCTGCTTGCGCTCGCCTTCGAGGGCGGAGCGGCTGCTGAGGATCTTGTCGGCGAGGTGGTTGGGGGTGTAGGCGCGGGGGGCGCGCTCTCTGCCGGCCATCTCCGCCGTGGGCGACTTCGGGGGCGCCGCTCCGACCCGAACGATGACCTTGCCCTCGCGGACCGCGACGGCCTGCACGTCCACCAGCTCCTCGACGAGCTCCTCGAGCGCATCGTCGTCGAGCTTGAACTCTCGTTTCAGCGCACGCAGAGAAACGCGGCCGTGCTCTCCAAGGTAGGCCTTCGCTCGGTCAATGGTGTCGAGGAAGCCCATCGCGTGCCGCTTCGCGGATCAGGGAAGACTAACCCTGAGAGCGAGTTGAGGCGATCGACGGGCTGGCCCCGGCTGCAGCAAAGGATTAGGTAAGGCGTGGGGGAAAACAGATGGCAATGACGACGTCACCAAGGGCTTCGGCCGCCGCGCTGGCCGAGGCATCATTCTCCAAGCTCTTCTTCACGCCCGAGGGGCGCACCAACCCTTATCCGCTCTACCACGAGCTGCGTACGGCGGACCCCGTGCATCGAAGTGAGCTCGGGATGTGGATTCTCACGCGGTACGACGACTGCTGGGCTGTGCTGCGCGATCCGCGCTTCGGGAAGAACTACGTGCGCATGGTGGAGCAGCGCTTCGGAACCGAGTGGCGCAAGCACGCCGCGCTGACCGGCGCCGAGCATTCGATGGTCAATGTGAGCGGCCCCGAGCACACCCGCCTCCGCAAGCTCGTCTCGAAAGGGTTCACCCCGCGGATGATCCAGCGGCTCGAGCCGACCATCGAAGCGACGGTGGCTCGGCTGCTCGAGCCGTTTGCCGAGAGTGGCGGCGGCGACATTCTCCAAGCGGTCGGATTTCCACTCCCGGTCACGATCATCGGCGAGATGCTCGGCATTCCCGAAGCCGATCGCGCAGAGTTCCGCAGTCTGGTTCGCGATGTGGTCGGGATCCTCGAGATGAGGCCGACGGCCGCGCAAGTGGCGGCCGCCAACAAGGCGCAGCTCGCTATTCGCGCGTACTTTTTGGCGTTGATCGCCGAAAAGCAGCGCCGCCCCGACGACGGTCTCCTGAGCGCGCTCGTGCGCGTGGACGACGATGGCGACCGGCTCTCCGACGACGAGCTGGTCACGATGTCGGTCCTGTTGTTCGCCGCGGGGTTCGAAACCACCACAAACCTTCTCGGCAACGGGCTGCTGGCGCTGTTGCGTGCGCCCGATCAGATCGAACGGTTGCGCGCCGACGCGGCGTTGTTCGCGAATCTTCCCGAGGAGTTCTTGCGCTACGACGGCACCGTGCAGATGGTGAACCGAGTCACCGAGAGCGAGGTGGAGGTCGGCGGCGTAACAATTCCCGCCGGGCAGGTCGTCTTCGCCGCCATCGGCGCCGGCAATCACGACCCCGCTCGCTACGACCACCCGGACGAGTTCGACGTGACGCGCACCGACATCCAGCCGCTGAGCTTCGGCGGCGGAGTGCACTTCTGCCTTGGAGCCGCGCTCGCACGCAGCGAGATCCGCATCACCGTGCGCGCGTTGCTCGATCGCTTCGCGGAGATCGAGCTCGACGGCGAGCCGGCGCGCTTCCAGGATCGCCTGACGCTGCGCGGATTGCCGCGACTCGCCATCGCGTGTCGCGAGAGTCGTTCTCGTGCCGCGCCGCCAACCGCGCGCCGGACCGAGGCTGTCTCGGGGGCCGATGCACCGCATGCGGGGCCGGCGGACACGCACCGGACCGGGCAGGCGGCAGACCGCGGGCTGCGCCCCAGCTCCACCGATCCCGCGGGCGACGTGCGCTGGCGCGCGAGTCTGCGGACGCGAATCGAGAACGATCCCACGCGCGCGGACTCCCTGCCGGTACTTACCGGCGAGCGCCTGGCGGCAACCGCCGCCCTGCTCGCGCGCAACAGCTTGTTCCAGCGTTGCACGACCGACGAGATCGAGCAGCTCGCCGCGACTACGTATCCCGTGAGCTTCGAGCCCGGTGACATGCTGTGCATCGAGGGCGCGGATTCGCCCGAAGCATACGTCATCGCGCTCGGCCAAGCTGTCGTCAGCATCGGCGGTAAGGGCGTGCGCAGGATCAAGGAAGACGACGTCGTCGGCGAGGTTGGCGTCCTTCTGGGTACGGCCAGATCGGCTACCGTCACGGCCGTCGAGCACATGATCACCTACGCGATCTCGCGCGAGCGGCTGCGAGATCTCGTCGAGCGAAACTCCGACGCTCGTGCGTGGATGCTCGAGGAAATGCGCCGCCGCTACCCGGACGTGGCAAGCGCATAGATGCTCTGCCGCCAGATTGTGGGGAAATCCGATGAACTGCGCTGCCTGCGGTAGAGAGAATCCGACCAGCTCCCGATTCTGCGAGACCTGCGGAAAGCCGCTCGGCGCATCGTGCGCGGCGTGCGGCGCGGCCAACAGCCCGGGTGCGCGCTTCTGCAACCAGTGCGGCGCCGCACACGATACGCCTGCGCCGAGCGCGAAGGCGGCGCCGAAAGTAGCTCCGCGCCCGATCGCGTACACGCCCAAGCATCTGGCGGACAAGATCCTGCGCACGCGCGCCGCACTGGAGGGCGAGCGCAAGCAGGTGACGGTGCTGATGGCCGACGTCAAGGAGTCGATGGCGCTCAGCGAAGCGGTCGATCCCGAGACCTGGCACCGCCTGTTGGACGGTTTCTTCGAGATCCTGACCACGGTCATCCACCGCTTCGACGGCACCATCAACCAGTACACCGGTGACGGCGTGATGGCGTTGTTCGGCGCGCCCATCGCCCACGAGGACCATGCGCAGCGTGCATGCTACGCGGCGCTGCAGTTGAGCGAGGAGTTCGAGCGCTACGCACGCGAGGTCAAGCGAACCCACGGCTTGGGCTTCTCGGTGCGCATCGGCCTCAACTCGGGCGAAGTGGTCGTCGGCAAGATCGGCGACGACCTGCGCATGGACTACACGGCACAGGGGCACACCGTGGGCCTCGCAGCGCGCATGGAGCAGCTGGCAGACCCAGGCAAGATCTTCCTGACCGAGCACACCGCGGCGCTCGTGCGCGGCTACTTCGACCTGGAAAGCCTCGGCGAGTTCCAGATCAAAGGCTCCAGCAGTCCTGTCAACGTCTACGGGCTGCGTGCCACTGGAGTGCTACGCACGCGTCTCGACGTGTCCCGTGCACGCGGCTTCTCGCGTTTCGTTGGACGCGCCAACGAGATGCAGACGCTCGAATCCGTGTTCGAGCAGGTGCTTGCCGGCAACGGGCAGGTCGTGGGCGTGGTGGGCGAAGCGGGCGTCGGGAAGAGCCGCCTCTGCTACGAGTTCGTCGAGCGCTGCAGAGCGCGTGGAATCACCACGGTCGAGGCGCACTGCGTCGCCCACGGCAAGCTCGTGCCGTTGATGCCGATGCTCGAGTTGATGCGCAACATCTACGGGATCACCGAGCGCGACAACGAGCGCGAAGCGCGTCGCAAGATCGCCGGCACGCTGGTCCTGCTCGCCGCCGACGTCGCCGAAGACCTGCCGCTCGTGTTCGACCTCATGGGCGTACCCGATCCAGACCGACCGGCGCCGTCGACGGACCCCGAGGTACGGCAACGCCGGATCTTCAGTTTGCTCAAGCGCGCGGTCCGCGCGCGCAGCGAGCGCGAGCCCGCCGTCATGCTGGTCGACGACGTGCACTGGATCGACGCGACTAGCGACGTCTTTCTCGGCCACTGGGTCGACGCCGTGCTCGGCACGCGCACCCTGCTGCTGCTGAACTTCCGGCCGGAGTACCGCGCCGACTGGATGGGCAAGTCATTCTACCAGCAGCTTGCGCTCCAGCCGTTGAGTGCCGAAGTGGCCAAATCGCTGCTGCGCGAGCTGCTCGGCGCCGACCGCTCGCTCGAAGGGCTGAGCGAGCGCGTGTTCGATCGCAGCGCGGGAAACCCTTTCTTCATCGAAGAGATCGTCCAGTCCTTGATCGAGTCGCACAAGCTGGTGGGTGAACGCGGCGCGTATCGGCTGGTGGGATCGGTCGAGCAGCTCGCAATTCCTGCCACCGTGCAGACGATCCTTGCGGCGCGCATCGATCGGCTGCCCGAGCGCGAAAAGCACGTGCTGCAGACCGCCGCGGTGATCGGGCGCGAAGTCTCCGAGTCCATCTTGAAGAAGGTCGTCGAGCTACCGGATGCGGACATCGGGGCCTGTGTACGTGCGCTAACCGACGCCGAGTTCATGTTCGAGCAGGCGATCTATCCCGAGGTCGAATACGCGTTCAAGCATCCGCTCACCCAGGAGGTCGCATACGGCTCGCAGCTTGCCGATCGGCGTCGTCGTACGCACGCGCTGGTCGCGCAAGCGATTGCCGAGGTCGATACCGACAAGCTCGACGAGCGCGCCGCACTACTCGCTGGCCACTGGGAGAAAGCGGGAGATGCATGGCAAGCTGCGGAGTGGCACGGTCGCGCCGGGGGATGGTGTGGACAGCGCGACTCGACCGGGGCTCTCTACCACTGGCGGACGGCCTGGGATCAGCTCTTGACGCTCGATCAGGACCCCGCGCGTGACAAGCTCGTCGTGATCGCCGGGACGCAGATTCTGCATTTCGGGTATCGCACCGGAATGTCGCTCGAGGAGATTTCGGCGACCTTCGAGCATAGCCGGCACCTCGGCGAGAGGCTCGACGACGTCGCGGCACTCGTGTTGCTGAACTATCGATACCTCACGACCGCGGTGCTGGCCGGGGCGCCGGCTGCGACGCTTCGTGACCTGGTTGCGGAAACTCGGGGGCTCTCCGAGAAAAGCGATGATCCGGCGGTAAGGCTCGCTGGTGTCTATGCGGGCGCGCTGACTACTGCTTCGGGCTCGCTGTCGGAGACGCTCGCCCTATACGATGCGGCCTGCGCTCTGTGCGCCGACGACCCGCGCGTTGGAATGGACTACCTGGGAGAGACGCTCTACCGCCGCGCTCTGTGGGCGCGGGCCCAGGCGCTGGCGTCGGGGGGCCGCTTGGAGGACGCGCAGCGCGACGTCGATCGGTTGCAGCGGCTGGCCGTCGATCTGGGAGCCGTCGAGCTCGACGTGCCCATTTTCGCTCACGGAGCGGCGATCCAGGTGGGCTGGTATCCCATGGATTCGCCTGAGCAGATGGTGGCGCACGCGAGGGAGATGGTCACCATTGCAGAAAGATCCGGTGCGCCCATCAACCTCGTGTACTCCTACTCGATGCTCGGGCTGGCGCACCTCTGTAATGAACGATGGGAGGACTCGATCGCCGCCGTCGAACAGTCACGCGCCGTCCAGCAGGCGACACGGACAGCGGTGCCGTTCGAACCCTATATGCTGTCTTTCCTCGCCGAGGCCCACGCGGCGCTCGGCAACTTGAAGGCTGCGCGCGAGTATGCGGACCATGCCGTCGAGCTGGCCGTTCGGTTCGGAATCAAGCGGATCGAGCTCTACTGTCGGGTGGTGCGGACCTCGATTCTGTTAAAGCTTCCTGACGGTAGCGCACGCTTGGCCGCAAAGGCCGAGCTGGAGGTCGCTGACGGCTTGGAGAGCGAGATCGGCGCGCGAGCGTACGAGCCGATGATCGACGCGCAACGCGCCGAGCTTGCGCGGCTGGACGGCGACGAGCGCGCCTGGCGAGCGGGGCTGCGCAAGGCGCATCGGCTATTCAGCGAGATGGGGATGACCGGGCGGGCCGAGCGCGTGGCGAGTGAGCTCGGGTTGGACGCGACTGCTCCCTCGTGATGCGGCCGCAGTTCGACGGCGACCTCTACACCGACGCCGCGATCGCCGATCCGTATCCGCTCTATCGCACGATCCGCGATCTCGGGCCGGCAGTGTGGCTGCGCGCCCATACGACGTGGGCGATCGGGCGGTTCGACGACGTCCGTGCCGCGCTGCGGTCCGACCAGGTACTCATCTCTGGGCGAGGCGTCGCGATGAACGATGTGGTGAACGCGCACGCGTCGCGGATCACGCTCACGTCCGACGGTGACGTGCACCGCCAGCTCCGCTCGGTGCTGATGATGCCGATGATGCCGAGCGCGCTGCGCGAAGTGCAGGCCGAGGTCGAGGCGCTTGCCGACGAGCTCGTGGCGAGCCTGGTGGCGCGCGAGTCGTTCGACGGCATCGCCGATTTCGCGCAGTACCTGCCGGTCGCCATCGTCGCGCGTCTGGTGGGGCTTCCGGAGGAGGGTCGCCAGCGGATGCTCGAGTGGGCGCGTGCGATTTTTGATACGCTCGGACCGATGAACGCGCGCGCCAAGGCGGCGCTACCGTTGCTCTTCGAGATGGCCGACTACGCGCTGCGCGTCGAGCGTGGCCGGTTGCTGCCCGGTGGCTGGGCGGCGCAACTGTTCGAGGCCGCCGACGCGGGCAAGATCGAAACGACAGACGTTGCCACCATGCTCATCGACTACATCGCGCCAAGCCTCGACACGACGATCCTCGGTCTCGGGCATCTGCTCTTCCAGCTCGGCCGACATCCCGAGCAGTGGGAGCTGATCCGGACGGACCCCGAGCTGATCCCGCGCGCGGTCGACGAAGCGCTGAGACTCGAGCCGCCGGTGCGGGCCTTCGGCCGGTTCGCCGCCGCGGACTACGACGTCGACGGGACCACCATCCCGGCGGGGGAGCGCGTACTGGTGCTGTTCGCGTCGGGCAACCGCGACGAGCGTCGCTATGCCGATCCCGACCGCTTCGACGTGACGCGCGACGCGCGCGATCACCTCGGCTTCGGCCACGGCGTGCACCGCTGCGCCGGGTCGCACGTGGCCCAGCTCGAGATGCAGTCACTGCTGCGCGCCATGGTGGCGCGCGTGCGTCACATCGAGGTCCGGGATCCGACGCTCGACATCAATAACGTCCTGTACGGCTACCGGAGCTTCCGCGCCGCATTTCGGTGACGGAGGATGCGCTGTGAGCGGCTTTGCGCCTGTCGGCGAGGACTTCAGGCCACCTTCAGAATCGGCTCGAACGCGGGATCGATCGCCTTCATCAACTGGTCGAGCTTCTCCACCGTCGGCACGCTCTTGCCTTGCTCATAACGCGCGTAGGCGTTCGGAGACTTCGATTTGAGACGGCGCGCGACGTCCATCAGCGTCAGCCGATGGGCTTCTCGCTGGCGCTTGAGCATGAGCGCGATCAAGACGCTCTCTTGGTTTGCTCCAACCGTGAATGCCGCCCCGTTCAGTGGGCGTACATCCACCTTGAATCCCTTCCGGTCGACTAGACTTTCGAGCGCGTCGGCGATCATGCGGATAGCGTCGCGTTTAGATGTCCCTTGCGTCATGACGTCCAGCAACGGAACTTCGATCAGCCAGGCCTTGCTCCGCTTGTCCCTCCAGGCTCGTCCTTCAAACCGCATTATGTTCTTACCTCTCGTCCGGGGTACGCGCGCGCCTTCCGAAGGATCTTTCTCGCGAGCGGTTCCGCTATCTTTCTGTGTCTCGGGAGCGGCTCCGTCTTGCTGCCGTTCGTCCAAATCTCGTGACTGCCGCCTTCTCGGAGAAGCCGCCAGCCCAGGGATCTGAGCGAGTGTTCGAGGTCGCGTTTCTTCAACGTTACTTACTCGTCTGCGATTCGCCGGTCAAGGCGCCCGAGATGGCGCGACGTGCTGCTTACCGCGCCGTGACGTCCGGACCAATGCCATGGATGCTATTTCTCAACGAATACCGGATTGCCGGCTGCCCGATCGCTCGGCAAGGTCCCTGGTGCCATATCCACACTCCATATAAGTGAAGGGTTTCCCGGGGGGAGCTCATGCAGTGTTCGCAGTGCCGACACGAAAACGAGTCAGGCGCTGCTTTCTGCGAGGATTGCGGTTTGAGGCTCGGTCGTCTCTGCCGAAGCTGCGGCCGTGAGCTGAAGCCGACGGCACGGTTCTGCCCAGGCTGCGGAGAAAGCACGCAAGGAGAGACGGCCGGCGCCGCGCGGGTGCCGTCGGAGCAGCGCACCCCGCGCGACTACACCCCCAAGCATCTCGCCGACAAGATCCTGCAATCGAAGTCCGCGCTCGAAGGCGAGCGCAAGCAAGTCACCGTGCTGTTTGCCGACGTGAAAGGCTCGATGGAGCTGGCCGAGCAACTCGATCCCGAACAGTGGCACAAGATTCTCGATCGCTTCTTCGCGATCCTGACCGACGGCGTGCATCGTTTCGAAGGAACGGTGAACCAGTACACCGGCGACGGCATCATGGCGCTGTTCGGTGCGCCGATCGCCCACGAAGACCACGCGCAGAGAGCCTGCTACGCGGCGCTCCACCTTCGCGACACCCTGAAGGCCTACGCCGACGCCCTTCGCGTTGAGCAAGGGCTCAACTTTTCCGTGCGCATGGGCATCAACTCGGGGGAGGTCATCGTCGGCAAGATCGGCGACGACCTGCGCATGGACTACACCGCACAGGGCCATACCGTCGGCCTTGCGCAGCGGATGGAGGCGTTGGCCGAAGCCGGTAAGGCGATGCTCGCCGGCGCCACGATCGATCTGGTTCAGGGCTTCTTCGCGCTGCGCGACCTCGGGGCGATGAGCGTCAAGGGGGTCGACGCACCGGTGCGCGTGGCCGAGCTCGAAGGCACGGGCCGCCTGCGCACGCGCCTGGATCGCTCGCGGGCGCGTGGGCTATCGAAGTTCGTCGGCCGCGACGACGAGATAGAACGGCTCGAGACGGCACTGCGCCGCGCCCTCGAAGGCGATGGGCAGGTGGTCGGGGTGATGGCTGAGGCCGGCTCTGGGAAATCGCGGCTGTGCTATGAGTTCCTCGAGCGGTGTCGTGCCCGCGGCATCACCGTGCGCAGTAGTACGGGCGTGCCGCACGGCCGCGCCGTGCCGTTGCAGCCGATCCTGGAGTTCTACCGCGAGGTCTTCGGGAGCACGCCCGATGATACGGATGCGCAGGCACGCCAGAAGATTGCTGGTAGCATCGCGCAGATGGCGCCCGAGGAGCTCGGATCGCTCCCGCTGCTCTTCGACTTCATGCGCGTGCCCGACCCTGCGCAGCCGGCCGCGGACCTGCCTCCCGACGAGCGGCTGCACGCGGTGATGGCGGTGTTGCGCCGGCTCACGGCCGCGCGCAGCCGGCGTGAGCCAGCCGTGTTGGTCTTCGAGGATCTGCAGTGGATCGATCCCGATACCGAGGTGATCATCGAGGGCATCGTCGATGCGGCGGTGAACACGCGCACCCTGGTGCTCCTGAACTTTCGTCCCGAGTACCGGGCGAGCTGGGTGGGACGCACGCACTACCAGCAAATGGCGCTGCGCCCCCTCGATCAAGCCTCTGCGGCAGCGTTGCTTACCGATTGGCTCGGCACGGACCTCTCGCTCGCCCCCTTTGTTGACCTGGTGTGCGCGCGCACCGGTGGCAACCCCTTCTTCATGGAAGAGGTGGTCCAAGCCCAGATCGAGTCGGGCGGGCTCATCGGAACGCGTGGGCGCTTCCGTCTCCAGCGTCCCGTCGACGCGGTGGAGGTGCCGGCGAGCGTGCAAAGCCTGCTGGCGGCGCGCATCGATCGCCTCGACGAGGCGAGCAAACGCCTGCTTCAGACCGCGGCAGTGATTGGCGATGAGGTGGCCGAACCGTTGCTCGAACGGGTCACCGGAGTCGACCGTGACACGCTACGCAGCGGGGTACGCCGGTTGGTGCAGAGCGAGTTTCTCTATGAGGCCACGCTGTACCCGGAAAGCGAGTATGCGTTCAAGCATCCGCTGACCCGCGAGGTAGCCTACGCCTCGCTACTGCGCGAGCGGCGAGGCACCCTGCACGCCGCGGTCGCCACGGCGATCGAGGCGCTGGCCGGTGCGGCGGCGGACCAAAGCGCGCCGCTTTTGGCGCACCACTGGGAACTGGCGGGACGGGCGCTCGAGGCGGCCCGCTGGCATGCACGCGCGGCCGCCCGGTTGGGCGCGAATGCGGGTGAGGCGGTTTTCCACTGGCGCAAGGTGACGGAGTTGCTCGCCGGCGAACGTGACGCACCGGAGGCGCGCGCGCTGCTCGGCCAGGCGCGCGCACGCCTCGTGTATGCTGCGTGGCGTAGCACGGGCCCGGTGGCAGAGGTCGGGAAAGTCTTCGCGGAAGCGCGTCGCGAGCTCGGCGACTCCGACTCACGCGAGCTCGCCTGGACCCTTGCCTCTTACGCCCTCGTGCGCATGGGAGCCGGCGACGTTGAGGAGGCACACCGCCTGGCTGCCGAGGCCCTGGAAATGGCGCGGCGCCTCGACGACCCCGGGGTCATCGTAGCGTGCCTGGCAGCCAGCGCTGCGATCTATCCCGCCCAGGAGTTTCCGGAGGAAAATGCCCGATTCGTCACGGAGATCGAGCGCCTTTGCGCCACCGATTCCGCGCTCGGCGAAGATCTGATCGGCTGGCGCGCTTGGGTCAATGGTCGTAGCCTCACCCTCGGCGCGCTCTTCCGGTACGGCCGCGGTGGCGACGTGGAGGCAGTCCTCGCCGAGAGTCGCACGCGCGTCGGCGATAGTCAGAATGCGGTTGAGCAACTGACACTCCATTTCCTGTTCACGAGGGTGAGGGCGCTACGCGGCGACGTGAGCGGCGCACTCGAGCACGGACGGCAGGCTCTGGAGTGGGCGATGCGGTCCAAGAACGTCGCGCTTCTGGTAATCGGACACATGTCGTGCGGCTGGGGTCTGCTCAGCGCGGGGCGACTCGACGAGGCGTTGGAGCAGCTCGAGCAGGCGCTGGTGCTCGCGATCGACCGCGCCGTATCCAAGGGGCTCGCGGTTGCGGTGGGCCTGCCGCTCCTCGCCGAGACCCAGCTGCGGCGCGGTGACGTCGACGCAGCGCGCGCGACGGCCGAGCGCGCTATCCAGCTGGCACGGGCGATGGGATACCGCCACGCCGAGGCAACCCACCTGATCTTGCTCGCAGGCGCGCTGGTTGCCCACGGCGATGCTGCGGGCGGAGAGGCAACTCTCGACCAGGCGTCGGAGCTGGCGGCCGTGATGAACGCGCGCGATCTGCTGCCACGCATCGAGGAGGCGCGCGCCGAGCTGGCGCGGTGCCGTCACGACGGCGTCGGTTGCGAGCGTGCCCTCCGCGCGGCAGCACAGATGCATCGCGAGAACGGCGAGGAATGGCTGGCGACGCAGGCTGAGGCGAGGATCGGAAGGTGATCTGCGCCGGGTGTCGGCACAATAATCGCGAGCAGGCCCGCTTCTGCGACGCCTGCGGCGCTGCGTTGGCAGTCGCGTGCGCGAACTGCGGCGCGTCGCTCCGTGCCGAGGCGCGCTTCTGCGACGCCTGCGGTGTGGCAGTGGCAGGAGTAGGTCCGTCAGCAATGGCCGCGGGGGACTTCTCACGGTCGGATCCGCGGTCGTACACGCCCAAGCACCTCGCCGACAAGATCCTGCAATCGAAGTCCGCCCTCGAGGGCGAACGCAAGCAAGTCACCGTGCTGTTTGCCGATGTGAAAGGCTCGATGGAGCTGGCCGCGCAGCTCGGTGCGGAAGAGTGGCACCGTATCCTCGATCGTTTCTTCGCTATCCTCACCGACGGCGTGCACCGCTTCGAGGGCACGGTCAACCAGTACACCGGCGACGGCATCATGGCGCTCTTCGGCGCGCCGATCGCGCACGAGGACCACGCGCAGCGCGCTTGCTAGGCGGCACTGCGCCTGCGCGACGCTGTACGCGAGTACGCCAACGAGGTGCGCCTGCGCCATGGCATCCCGTTCGGCGTGCGCATTGGCCTCAACTCGGGCGAGGTCGTGGTCGGCCGGATCGGGGATGACCTGCGCATGGACTACACCGCGCAGGGACACACCGTGGGCTTGGCGCAACGCATGGAGGCGCTCGCCGAGTCGGGACACATCTGTCTCGCCGAGCACACGGCGCGGCTCGTCGAGGGCTACTTCCGCGTTCAAGATTTGGGTCGTATCCAGGTCAAACTCATTTTCGACAGTTCGCCTGACAGACCTCTGCGATCTCGCGGGGTTGGCGGGCGCACGGCGGCCGTTGGCACTACACGAGAGGCGCCTCGGTTGGCTCTGGTGGCGGTGCGGGCTCGAGCGCGGTGACGGTCGACGACACGCGGACGCCGGCGGCAGCGAAGGCGTGATGGGCGGCGCCGACCATCTCGGTACGAAGCCGGTAGTGCTGTCCGTCGAGCGTCAGGTCGACGGCGCGGACCTGCTCCAGGTCGCGCATCAGGTCGGGCCATGAGACGTCGATCGCGCGCTGCTCGAGGCGGCGCTGCAGATCCACTTCGAGACGGAGTGCGAGAAAACAGCCGACGATGTGGCCGATCGTCGTATCGTCACGGTGATGGAAGATGGGGCGGACTTCGAGCGTGGACTTGGTTTCTCGGAAGGTACGCTCGACGCGCCAGAAGCCCTTGTACGCGCGCCATCTCGTCGGCCGGCAGCTCGGTGTTCGTTTGCAAGACGAACTTGCCGTCGTAGCGGGCGTCGGCTTCGACCGCGGCGCGGTTGATCGTGATCGCGCCGGCGAAGCGGCGTCTGCTCGTCGCGCCAGATCATCGTGCTGGTGGTGTCGATGAACACCAGGTCCAGCTTCTGCGAGAACAGATCGCGGTCGCGCACGAACAACTCGTGCTCCAAGCGCGTGCGCACCGGCGCGAGAAACCCACCTACCGTGCGGTACAGGTGTTGAAGCTCGAGCGACTCGAAGCCTCGACACTCGATGGTGTGCAGCCACTGCGAGCCCTGCAAGTCACTGCCGGGAGCGCACAGCCGCTGCAGCGCGAGCGCGAAGCACGCCCGCTCGATGTCGAACGCGAAGCGGCGGCCCTCGCTCAGCGCGCTGAGGATCTCGGGCAGTCGCTGCGCCTGCCACAACCGCTCGAACACCAACGCGGGGCCCCACGAGCGCGCCGTTGGCGACGAGTTGGTCCCGACGCCCCAGCGTCGCGACCACACGCTGCCGAACACTGCCCTCCGTCCGGATCGATTCGACGATCTGCAGGTATTCGTGCTTCCGCTCGCCGGAGCCACTACGCTTCACGCGCACGAACATGCGCGGAGAATCCTAGAATCTCAATGACTATGCGACATCTAGCCGCACCGCGGGCCCCGATTGTTGGCACTACATTTTACGCGCCGGCGCCGCACGACTCACGAATTCACCGCGGATTCCGGACGCGGCGGGCCACGGCGGACCGGCAACTGTCGAAAATGAGTCAAAGGTTTCGACGACACGCTGGAGATCCGCGAAGCCTGGCTCGAGGGCGTGGCTCGGTTCGAGGCGCCGGCGCCGAGCGAGAAGGCGACCCCGGCGCGATCGGCGGTGACGCGGAAGAGGACGCTGCCCGCTGCGATCGTGTCGGTGGTCGTGCTGGCAGCTGGGGTCGCATGTACAATGTCGCTGCGCGCCCCGGATCGTTCGAGCATAGCGCCCGCCTGGAGCAGCGGCCTTCGGCGGTGGGGAGGCGACCGGAAGCGACGCGCTCACCATCCCCGGCTTCGGCGGCCGGCCGGCGATCGCTACGGCGTCGAGGGCAGCGTGCGCCGCGCGGGCGATCGCATCCAGCGCTACGAGGTGTTCGAGCTCGACGACCCGGATCGGGCCATCGCTCGCTTCGAGGATCTGTGCACTGCCCTCTGTGGGGCCGAACTGCAGGACCCGTGACGCCTTGACTGCGGCTCATCGTAAGTGCATGGTAAGTGCATGGCCGTCAAGACCATCACCATTGACTTGGAGGCGTACGAAATCCTGTCGCGTTGCAAGCGGAAGGGAGAGTCCTTCTCCCAGACCATCAAGCAACGCCTTGGCCGTCGCGTGACCGGCGAGGATCTCCGTGCTGCCGTCGCACGCACTCGGCTTTCAGAGCGCACACTCGACGCAATCGACGCGCAGGTGAACGCGCGCCGGTCGAGCCCGGCTCGTCGCGTAAAGCTGTGATCCACGCGGACACGTCCTTCCTGGTCGACCTGCTCCGCGATGCGGCCCGCGGCATTCGTGGACCGGCCACGGTGCTCCTCGGGGAGATCGAACGCGAAGAGATCCGTGTAGGAGTCC
Source organism: uncultured Gemmatimonadaceae bacterium (assembly GCA_964596925.1). Lineage (GTDB taxonomy): Bacteria > Gemmatimonadota > Gemmatimonadetes > Gemmatimonadales > GWC2-71-9 > DASTHG01. Next base: position 30,604 of record CAZQWQ010000051.1, read on the forward strand.
ATGTCCTGTGCGAGTTGCTCGCGGGAGCGGAGGGCTCGCAGCGCCCCACCGTCGAGCGACAGCGTGTTCGTCGGTTGTGTGGCAGTCTCGTCGTGAGCTACCCGGACGAACGGTTTGCGCCGGTCTACGCGAGGCTTCTGGCCTCGTTGCGGGGCGGTGGTCGTCCGATCGCCACGATGGACCTTCTGATCGCGACCGCGGCGATGGTCGATGAAGCGGCCATTGTGACGCGAAACACCAGGCACTTCAGTCGCGTCCCCGGTCTCGAGATACGCGGGTATTGATGGGATCCGGCTCGGCGCGTCTCGCCGATGGCCAAGACGTGGACAGATGGTGTAAAGACCTCGGGCGAGGGCATGGATTGAATGAAGTTGGAGAGGAGTGATTACCGACTGAGCGCCCACGCTACCCTGTTGCGGCTTTGGATTGATCAGATGGCTGCGCAGCTACCGAGCCCGGCAGTGTAGCAGCCAGCGGTTGCAGCGGCGGCAGGGCGAGACGATGACGTGCCCAAGCTGTGGGTGCCAGAACCCGGCGCGATCCAAGTTCTGCCTCGACTGCGGCGCTCGGTTTCTGCGCAGCTGCGCGCGCTGCGGCTCGAACCTACCGTCAGATGCGAAGTTCTGCAACGAGTGTGGGGCTTCGCTGAATGAAGCAGAGAGTCAAAGTACTGCCCTGAGCGCGATCGAAGGGTTGAGATCTTCGACTTCGCCGCGCGAGTACACACCCAAGCACCTCGCCGACAAGATCCTGCAATCGAAGTCTGCCCTCGAAGGCGAGCGCAAGCAGGTCACCGTGCTGTTTGCTGACGTCAAGGGCTCGATGGATCTCGCCGAGCAGCTCGATCCCGAGGAGTGGCACCGCATACTCGACCGGTTCTTCCAGATTCTTACCGACGGTGTGCATCGCTTCGAAGGCACCGTAAACCAGTACACGGGCGACGGCATCATGGCGCTGTTCGGCGCGCCGATCGCGCACGAGGACCACGCGCAGCGTGCCTGTTATGCGGCACTCCATCTGCGCGATGAGATCGCCTGCTACGCGACCGAGGTGAAGCGCGAGCACGGCGTCGGCTTCTCGACGCGCATGGGCATCCACTCGGGCGAGGTCGTGGTCGGCAAGATCGGCGACGACCTGCGCATGGACTACACGGCACAGGGGCACAGCGTGGGGCTGGCGCAGCGGATGGAGAGCTTGGCCGAGCCGAACACGTGCTACCTGACGGCAGCGACGGCGGCACTGGCCGGCGGCTACTTCGGGCTCGACGATCTCGGTGAGTTCCGGGTGAAGGGTGTCGCCGCTCCGGTGCGCGTCCACCGCCTCGCGGGCGTCGGCGCCTCGCGTACGCGCTTCGATGTTTCGCGGGCCCGCGGTCTGACGCGTTTTGTCGGGCGCGCCGCGGATCTGCGCACGTTGGAGGACGCGCTCGATCAGGCCGCGGCGGGCAGCGGACAGGTGGTAGGCGTGGTGGCCGAGGCGGGCACCGGGAAAAGCCGCCTATGCTTCGAATTCCTCGAACGCTGTCGCGCGCGCGGCATGCACGTGTACGAAGGGCGTGCCGTCGCCCACGGGCGCAACATTCCCTTCCTGCCCATCCTCGAATTGTTCCGCGCCTACTTCGGCATCACACTCCAGGACGACGACAGGAGCGCCCGCGAGAAGATCGCTGGGCGTCTGGTGGTGCTCGACCAGGGTCTCGCCGAAGCGCTGCCTCTGCTCTACGACTTTCTCGGAGTCGCCGATCCACAGCGCCCGGCGCCTCGCCTGGACCCGGAGTCGCGCCAGCACCAGCTCATTGGCGTGATGCGCCAGGTGATGCAGACCGTGAGCGAGGCGCAGCCGACGGTGACCTTGATCGAGGACCTGCACTGGCTCGACGCGGCCAGCGCGGAGTACCTCGAGCACGTCGTAGACGCGCAGGCCGGCCGCCGCCGCCTGTTGCTGGTGAACTTCCGGCCGGAGTACCGCGCCGAGTGGATGCAGAAGTCGTGGTACCGCCAGATCCCGCTCACACCACTAGGTCGCGAGTCGGTCGCCGAGCTGCTAACGGATCTACTCGGCAAGGATCCGAGCATCGCCGGGCTGGCCGAGCCGATTCACGCGCGCACGGGCGGAAATCCGTTTTTCACCGAGGAGGTGGCGCAGTCGCTGATCGAGTCGGGGCATCTCGAAGGTACGCGCGGCGCCTACCGTCTGGTGACGCCGATCGAGCGGCTCCAAGTGCCGGCGACCGTGCAAGCGTTGCTGGCGGCGCGCATCGATCGATTGCCGGAGCGCGAGAAGCGGCTGCTGCAAGTCGCCTCGGTGATCGGCAAGGACTTTGCGGAGCCGTTGCTGGCGGCGGTCGCCGAGCTGCCAGCCGAAGAGCTGAAGGCGGCGCTGGCGACGCTGCGACGGGCCGAGTTCATCCACGAGCAGGCGCTCTACCCGGTCGCCGAGTACGCATTCAGGCATCCTCTGACTCAAGAGGTCGCGCTCGGCAGTCAGCTGCGCGAGCGGCGCCGCCAGGTGCATGCCGCGGTGGCGCGCGCGATCGAGGAGCAAGACGCCGAGCAGCTCGACGAACGTGCGGCGCTGCTGGCGCACCACTACGAGGAGGCTGGCGAGGCGCTCGACGCCGCCCGCTGGCACCGGCGCGCGGCCGAGTGGGTCTGGCGCACGGACTTCGCCGCTGCGACCCATCACTGGGGGCGCGTACGCGCGTTGCTGCGCGAGGTTCCGGACGACCGTGAAACCGCTGCGCTCGGCATCGCCGCGTGCACGCAGCTGCTGAACGCGTGCTGGCGTCTGGGCACGGGGCTCGACCAGGCGCGTGTTCTGTTGGAGGAAGGACAGAGCCTCGCGAACGCGATCGGCGATCGCCGCGCCCCACTACACCTGTCGCTGGCCTATGGCTTCGCGCTCTGCAGCGACGGTGACGTGGCGGCGTATCTCGAGCTGGCAATCGAGAATCAACGTGCGGCACTCGAGATCGACGACGTCGGGATGCAAGCCCTTGCATGGACGGCCCTCATCAACGCATTGGTCATTAGCGCGCGCCTTCAGGAGGGGCTCCGCATGGCGGAGGAAGGGCTTGCGCGCTTTTCCCGCCACATTCCTTTCGCGCGATGGATCATGGGGATCAGTCCTCATGCCACGTTCTCGTTCTGGCGCGGCTACTGTCTCATCTGGACGGGCCGACTGTCCGAGGGGCTTGAAGAGCTCGGCCGCTGCCGCCGCCTCGCCGAAGAGGACGGCACACCGGAGATGGCCGGCTATACCCTGTTCCTCGCTGCCGAAGCCCACTATCGCCAACACGATGCGGACCGGGCACTCGCGAGCGCCCGGCAGGGCGCGGAAATCAGCCGCAGACTGGGCGACCCTCCGGTGATGCTCGCCCAGACGCAGGTCTCCTTCGGCTATGCACATCTCGCTGCCGGTCGGGCGGCCGACGCCATCGAGCCCGCGCGTGCCGCTCTCGACCTCCACGGGCGCGTGTACAAGGCCTCTGCCGGCGAAGCTGCGGGCCTCCTGGCTGAAGCAGTGCTTCAGGCCGGCGATCTGTCGGCTGCCGAGTCCGCGGCGACGGAGGCTATCGCGCTCTGCCGCCGCTCGCTGCGCGCCGTGTATGAGGCTTCCGCACACGGCGTCATGGCCCGCGCGCTGCTGCGCCGCGATGGGCTGGCGGCCCGCGCCGCTGCCGAAGCCGCTCTTGGCTGCGCAGCCGCGCTGATCGAGCGCACGGGCGCGCGGACACTCGCGCCCCCGCTCTGTGAGTGGCGCGCCGAGCTGGCCGCCGTGCTCGGCGACGAGGCGACGCGCGCGCAGTTGCTACGACAGGCGCAGCAAGGCTACGAGGAGATCGGTGCGCCAGGACACGCCGCACGTCTGGCGCGGGAGCTCGGCGCATCGAACCAGTCGGCATGACGGACGCGGCCGGCATCTCACGGATCCTCACGCTGGTCTTCACTGACCTGGCGGACTCGACCGCGCTCAAGACGCAACGAGGGGACCAGGCCGTCGGCGAGCTGTTCGCGCGGCACCGGGCGCACGTGCGACGGCTCGCGACGGAGTCGGGCGGTCGTATCATCGACTGGGCCGGAGACGGCTGCTTTCTGACCTTCGAGACTCCCAGCGCCGCGGTTCTGTTCGCGTTGCGGCTCCAGCAGGCGCACGGCCAAGAGCCCGACCTCCCCGGCGTGCGCAGCGGCGTCCACATGGGCGAGGTGAGCGAACGTCCTGGGCCCGACGGCGATGTGGCGCATCCCCGCGTCGAGGGTCTCGCCGTCGATCTCGCCGCGCGCATCTCCGGCCTTGCCAGGCCCGCACAGGTTCTGATGTCGTCATCGGTCGCCGACAGCGCGCGGCAGCGCCTCGAAGTCGACGCCTTCCTCCAGCCGGTCCTCTGGCGGACGCACGGCAGCTATGCCCTGAAGGGCTTCGACGAGGTGCTGCAGATCCGCGAAGCCGGGCTCGAGGGCGTGGCTTCATTCGAGGCGCCGGCAGCGAGCGAGAAGGCGATGCCGACCAAGCCTCCGGGGTCGGCGGTGACGCGGCGAAGGGCGCTGCGCGTCGCAATTTTGTCGATGGTCGTGCTTGGAGCTGCGGTCGCGTCTCTGATGTGGTCGCGCGCGCCGGATCGTTCGAGCGTGGCGCGCCCGGACGGAGCGGGCTCCGGCGGAGCGGCCTCCAGCGACGCGCTCACCGTCCCCGGCTTCGACGGCCGGCCGGCGATCGCGGTGCTGCCCTTCGACAACCTCTCATCCGACCCCGAGCAGGCCTTCTTCGCCGACGGTCTGGCCGAGGACCTGATAACGCGTCTCTCGACCTGGCGTGCCTTCCCGGTGATCGCGCGCAACTCGAGCTTCCAGTACCGCGGCGGGAACCTCGACCTGAAGCGCGTGAGCGCCGAGCTCGGCGCGCGCTACCTGGTCGAAGGCAGCGTGCGCCGTGCCGGCGCTCGCATCCGCGTCACCGCGCAGCTGATCGACGCGCCCTCCGGCGAGCACGTCTGGGGCGAGACCTTCGATCGCAAGGTCACCGACGTGTTCGCCCTCCAGGACGAGATCAGCGCGACCATCGCGGCGTCGATCGCGGGCGACCTCACGCGTGCGGAAGGGGAGCGTGCGCAACAGCGGGGTACTGAGAACCTCGAGGCGTGGAGCCTCTACCAGCTTGGCGTGCAGCGTCTCGAGAAGATGACACGCGAGGACATGGCCGAAGCACGGCAGCTGTTCGAGCGGGCGGTACTGCTCGATCCGCGGTTCGCGACTGCGCTGGCGCAGCTAGCGTTCGCGAACCTGTGGGAGGTCAGCCTCGGCTGGAGCGACACGCCCGCGCAGATGGTGGCAGCCGCGCTCGTCACTGCTCGCCGCGCGGTCGAGCTCGACCCGCGCGATCCCGCCGGCCACGGAGCGCTCGGCTTTGCCGATCTGATGGCGGGCGATGTGCAGAACGGACTCGATTCGGCCCGGCGCGCCGTCGAATTGAACCCGAGCATGCCGGAAGCATGGATATGGCTCGGCTACGCCCAGTTGATGAGCGGCGATCCGGATGCGTGCGTCGCGTCGAGTACACGCGCCCAGCAGCTCAATCCCCAGGGGTCAATGGCGTCGTTCGCGTACGACAACACCGCGTTGGCCTACTGGGAGACGGGGCGCTACGAAGCGTCGCTCGCCGCCGCCCGTCGCCTGGTCGCCGCGCGGCCCGCCTATCACTGGGGTCACCTGTACATCGCCTTGAACTCCGTGGCGCTCGGCCGTGTCGACGAGGCGCGCGCGGCGATCGCTGAGGCGCGCCGCCTCCAGCCCGACCTGTCTCTCGAGATGATTCAGCGCGGCCTCGGCGTCTCGCGCCCCGAGATCGACGCGCGCCGGAACGCGGCCTTGCGCCAGGCTGGGGTGGAGTAGGGGGGCCAGATGACGTGCCCGGCCTGCAATTTCGCGAACCCAAAGGGGATGAAGTTCTGCGGGCAGTGCGGCGAGGCGTTGCACGCCCACACGAGCTGTGCGGCGTGTGGGCTGGAGAACCCACCCGGATTCAAATTTTGTGGCTCGTGCGGTGCCTCGTTAGTCGAAGGTTCAAAGTCCACGATTCGCGACCGCGACTCACGAAGCGACCCCCGCTCCTACACCCCCAAGCACCTCGCCGACAAGATCCTGCAATCGAAGTCCGCCCTCGAAGGCGAGCGCAAGCAGGTGACCGTCCTTTTCGCCGACGTGAAAGGGTCGATGGACCTGGCGGAGCAGGTCGATCCCGAGCAGTGGC
>CAZQWQ010000052.1:0-2354 GCA_964596925.1 uncultured Gemmatimonadaceae bacterium
CCGTATGTGGAGGAGTCCTAGCCGAACGCGGCTACGACCTCAGAGAGAGGGGGGGGAATGAAGCTGGATAAACTCAGCTCAGGGGGGGAATGAAGGTGGATAAACTACGCGTCAGGGGTCCAATCGAGGTGAATACCAACAAACGTATCGCAGTCGACCGCACCGAGAGTGAGCGTGCCATCGTTGAGGAAATAGTCACCGTCGTTGTCGTAGCTTCCGGTACCGGCGAGCGTGTCGTCTGCGATCCAGCTCCCTAAGGAGCTGTTGATGTCGAAGTGGCCGCAAACGATCACGCCGATCGCGAGGCTGTCGTCCGCGCGCCGGATTGCTGTCCCGTTGCTCGGGTAGGACTGCCCTCCGGAGATGAATGTTCCCTGTAACGCGGTCGCCTCGCCGGCTTTCTTCGGCAGCTTCACCTTGGAGAAGATCCATGCGGCGGCCGCGCCGGGGTCGGAGATACAAAGATCTTTCGCGCTGACGGCCGGACTGATGAGCATCGCGAGCGTGAGAGGTGCGGCTCCCGCACCTTTTGTGACGGCGGTTTGCATCGGAGTTTCTCGCCATTCCATTCCGACCGGAGCCGTCCCGACCCCGGGGAATCGGCGGGCGATATTGCCCGACCGACGCGGACCGTAGGTGCGCGACCTCCTCCACGCAAAGGGGGAAGGGTCAATCTTCGGCGATCGAACGAAGGCTTGCGTCACACCCCGTCGAGTTCGGGAAGCCGCTCCGTTACAGCCTCAAAGGCGTCCGGCGGCTCCGTGTTGCGGACTGGCGCGTGATCTACAGGAATCGAGCCTCCCGACCTCGTCGTTGTCGTAAAGATTGGTCACCGCCGTGAGGTTTACGAAGACTGATGTGCCGCCTCGGCTCCCGTGCACCGCGACAGCCGAGTCTCGCCAAGTTGCAGAGGGACTGGCGCGCCAGGCAGGGTGAGCCCTGAGCCAGCGAAGGGCGAACAACCTGCGACCCCCGGCTTAGAAGCGCGATTGAGGACTCCGACCAAACGAGCGAGTGATGCACGTTTTCGTTGGCGCACGCGGATTTTCACGCTCGTGACCAGCCCGCTGATGCCCGCGATTCGGCTGCTGATCGGCGGTCCAACCGACCGTCTGACAATGCCGTTCGTGGAGGAGCTCAGGGAACGAGGGGGCGGACCTCGGACACAGCAACGGTCGGCGGTGGTACGATCGGGTTGAGCGTGATGTCCGCCGCATCCACCACCCAAACGCGGAACTCATCCGCTGATGGAATCGCACCGAAGCTCTGGAACAAGCACGTAAAGAGCTTTACTGGACCGCGCTCGCCCGACGCGCCTGTGACAATCGCAGCCGCGAACTGCGCATCGGCAAAACTCTCGTGCGACGGCACTGGAACGCCTCCGCCGTCCGGAACCCAGTCGTTGAAGCCCGCCAACCCATGAAGCGATGGGTTAGCGTGGCACTGCGTCGCCACGTTCTCACCGACGATGCTTCCCGCTCGCCAGTTGTAAGCGATCAGTAGTTGCAGCGCGCCGAACTCGACGGCATCGGTCAGGGTAAAGTCGATCTCGTATCGGCTGGTTGGTACACACAGGCCGTCAAGACAGAACTCCCCGGCCTCGCATCCGCCTTCGCCACAATCTGAAAGGGTCGTGCTCGTCGTCGATGTCGTGACGGTTCCATCCGTCTCTGAACACTCGATTCCCGTGACCGCAGCAACGGGTCGAGATTGACGTGGTTCTGTAACTCCGAATTCCCTCAGATCGACTCGTAAGTCTCCAGCACGAAGCGCGGCCTTCCCCTCGAACCGACACTTCGCGATACCAGCCGGCGCGTCGATCACTCCCTGGCCAATGACGAGACCGAGCCGGAGCGTGCGGTTGCGGCCGGCCCGGCACCCCCGCTCTGGATCACATTGGTTCGTCGCAACGAGATACGCACTGCGCACCAGTCGTGAGCATCGCACGCTGGCAGCTTCCCCAACGAAGCCACCGGGAGCGCGGTGATAGTCCACGTCGAGCTGCACGCTGCGGAAGTCGACGTCGTTCGTCACGCCGAACGTCACGTCGCACGCAACACCTTCGCCCAGGACTGGGCCGTCGGACGGCGATCCACTGGTGCTTTCGTCACCGCACGAGCTGACCAGTAGCGAAGTGACGATCAGCGTAGCGGCAGCCGTTGCAGCCAGCGTTCTCGCTCGGAGTCCAGAATCGCTCACCAGTCGGTACGGCCCTATACATCCGCGCATAAATAACGAGACATTCTAGCTAGCAGAAGGGCGCTAGATATGAACGGATGGTCTCGGGATGCCGGCGGATGTCGCAGAACACGCGCGTGAGCGTCGTCACGATCTCCGCCGGGGTGAGGTAGTAT
>CAZQWQ010000053.1:0-1522 GCA_964596925.1 uncultured Gemmatimonadaceae bacterium
CGGCGCCGTGCGCGACTACCTCCAGTGGCTCGTCGGCGTCGATGCGATCCGCATGCTCAAGAAGCGCTACGTCTACGTGGACGGCGTCCTGCGGCAGTGGGTGCGGCTCCACGCGCGCGGCAGCGTGCCGACGCACACCGAAGTTTCGGCCGCCGCACGCGAGTTGCTGAGCGCCGAAACGGCGCCGCCGCGTGCCACGCTGGCACCAGACGCTACGGCTCCGCCGACCCTGCCTGCTTCCGAGCCGGAGCCACTGTCGCCCAACTCCCCTTCGCGGCGCGACAGCTTGATCGAGATCGACTGACGCTGGCAGAAGATCCGCGGGACGCGGGTCGCTGAGGATCGCCGCGGTTGTGACCGGCAGCCCTGCTGTGTAGACTCTTGTGCAAGGAGGCACACATGGCAACCAACCTGGCCCTGGATCCCCGACTCATCGAGCGGGCGCTCCAGGTCAGCGGCGAAAGAACCAAGAAAGCAACCGTGACTCGCGCGCTCGAGGAATTCATCGCTCGCCGCAGCCAAAAGAGACTGACCGCGCTCATGGGCAGGCTCGAATGGGACAACTCGTTCGACTACAAGGCTGAGCGGTCCCGTCGTTGAATTTGTTCGTCGACACCAGCGTGTGGTCCCTGGCCCTGCGCCGTGACCAGCTTCCATCCTCGCCCGAGGTGAGGGCGCTTCGCGACGCCCTGCAAGGCGGGGACATGATCTTCACGACCGGGCTGGTCCTACAGGAGCTCCTGCAGGGCTTCGCCGGGCCACGCTCCCGCCAGTCGATCCTCGACCACTTCGACGATCTCCCGCTACTTCCGCCGGATCGGCAAGACCACATCGAGGCGGCCCAACTCCGCAACCGCTGTCGCCGCGCCGGCCTGCAAATCGGCACCGTCGATGCCTTGCTCGCACAGCTTTGCATAAGGCACGGGCTGACCCTGCTCACGACCGATCGGGACTTCGTTCTGGCGGCTCGGCATTGTCCTTTGAAGGTCTGGCCGGCGCGTCGGTGACGGACCGGCAGCCGCCGCTCTTTGGATGGCCACGTACGTCGTGGAGGGGAACTCGTTCCGCGCGGAGAAACCCCGGGCGTGGTCCTCGGAGCGTGTTTTGCCCCTGACGGCAGACACCCGCACGTTCGATCTGCACCCGCACGACCAACGCCTTGCGGTGCTGAAGGCCGCAGACGACCAGACCGCGGCCAAGCGCGACCACGTGGTCCTGATCCAGAACTTCTTCGACGAGCTGCGCCGGATCGCGCCGGCGGGCAAACGATGATCGGGCAGCCGCCGTGCTGCGGCATTGGGTGCGGAGAAGCTTACAGCAGCGGCTCGAGGAGCTGGATCAGCTTGTCCTTGGAGATCAGGCCGATGCGCTGTTCGGCGACCAGGCCGTTCTTCAAGACCAGCAGCGTCGGCAGCGTGGTGACGCTGTACTTGAAAGGCACGTCGGGGTTGTCCTCGACGTTCATCTTGCCGACCTTGAGCCGGCCCGCGAACTGCGCCGCCATGGCTTCGATCGTGGGCAG
>CAZQWQ010000054.1:0-5584 GCA_964596925.1 uncultured Gemmatimonadaceae bacterium
CTGCTGCATGCAGTGCCGCGTCTTTGGCCACGTGAGTCACTCTGAAAGGCTGGCACCAATGACGCCCAACCGTGCCATGCAGCGGACAGTCACCAGCGGCCTTCGTCCGCTGGTTCCTGCCGCTGATGGCAGACGTTGGGCGGCCAGCCGCGGGGACGCTCTGCTAAAGAAACGTCGCTGAATGGGGTGGTCAAGGAGATCGACTGTGGATTCGGAAAACGCGCTTCACCCTCCTGTGCTGCCCCCTGATGAGGAGGCGCGGTTACGGCGAGTGCTTGGTTTCGTCCATGAGCATCTTGACTCGGACCTATCAGTTCGGCGGCTCGCCGAGCTGACCGGCTGGAGCCCATCGTGTTTCGCTCGTTTGTTTGACCGGTGGCTCGGTATCACCCCACACGACTACGTGGTCAAGAGCCGCGTCGAGCGTGCCATGGACTTGATCCGTGACACAGACTTGTCCCTCACCATGATCGCCCTTGAAGTGGGGTTTTCGAGCCAAGCCTGCCTCAACGTTGCCTTTCGCCGCCACGCAGGCGTGACCCCCGGAAGCCTGCGCGCGGCGCGCAGCAGAAAAGCGAAAGACAGAGGGGCGCCGAATGTGCAACAAAGCACCGTCGACACAGGCACGACCAACAAGCCAGTAAGGAGACCCAAGCCATGAGTCAGTATCACAAGCTGTATCGTCCAGATGACGCCGCCGTTGTGTTCATCGATTTCCAGCCTCAGATGACGTTTGGGGTAGCCAACATCGACCGCGCGGCTTTGATCAACAACGTTGCGCTGCTCGGGAAGGTCGCCAAGGAATACCGCGTGCCGACGGTTCTCACGGCCGTCGAGACCGAGGGCTTCTCGGGCTATGTGTGGCCGCAGCTGCTCGACGTCTTCCCGGGGCAAGCAGTCATCGAGCGAACGTCGATGAACTCGTGGGACGATACGGGCTTCCGCAAGGCGATCGAGGCAACCGGCCGCAAGAACATCCTCATGACCGGGCTGTGGACGGAAGTCTGCGTGACATGGCCCACGATCGAGATGCTCGGCGCCGGGTACAACATTTACGTCGTCGAGGACTGCTGCGGAGCCACCTCCGTGGCGGCACACGATGCGGCGCTGTCGCGGATGGTGCAGGCGGGCGCCACGCGCCTGACCACAATCGCAGCCGCACTCGAATTCCAGCGCGACTGGAAGGACCGCGAACACTACGACGCCCTGATGACGATTCTGAAACAGCACGCAGGCGCGTACGGGAGCGGCATCGAGTACGCCTACACGATGGTGCACAAAGCATCACAGTCGGCGAAGTCGCCGCAGAAGATCGGGGGCAAGGCCAATCACTGAAGCGAGGTTCCACCGCGCAGAGCGAACCGACTTCGAGTCATGGCCATTCACGTTGCGATCACCCGTCGAGTGAATCCCGGCTGTGAGGCGGAGTTCCAGCAGGCCCTGCGGGACTTCATCCGGGCATCGCTGGAGCACAGCGGGGTGCTCGGTGTTCACATGCTCGTGCCCCCACCGAACTCGGGGATTCGTGAGTATGGGATTCTTCGCACGTTCGCCGACGAGTCCGAACGCGAGGCGTTCTACCGGTCGGCGCTGTTCGCGGCCTGGCAAGCGCGCGTCGCGCCGCTCACTGAAGGCGAGCCGGAGTATCGACAGCTCAGCGGCTTGGAAGCATGGTTTCGCACCGGCCAGCCCCTGCCGCCGCGTTGGAAGATGGCGGTCACGACGTTCCTCGGCGTCTATCCGACAAGCGTCGCGCTATCGCTGTCGGTGGGGGAAGTCGTGCGTGGCTGGCCGCTGCTTGCCAGCAGCTTCGCCTTCGCGATGTGCATGGTCGTGCTGCTCACCTGGGTGGTCATGCCAGTTGTCACGCGAGTGGTTCACCCATGGCTCCATCCCAGAGCGGAGGAAAAGCGAGAATGAGCGCGAACGAAACCCCGGACCTGATCGTCGAGAACGGCCGGATCACCACGCTCGATCCGTCGCGGCCGGAAGCGCGAAGCCTTGCCGTCAAAGGCGGCCGCATCGTCGGCATTGACGATGCCGCCACAGCGGCACGTGGCCCGCGCACTCAGGTGGTCGACCTTGAAGGCCGCCGTGTCGTTCCCGGGCTCAACGACTCTCACCTGCACTTCATCCGCGCGGGGCTGTACTACAACCTCGAACTTCGCTGGGACGGCGTGCCCTCGCTGGCGGATGCCCTGCGACAACTCAAGGAACAGGCTCACCACACGCCGCCGCCCCACTGGGTGCGGGTAATCGGCGGCTGGAACGAGTGGCAGTTCGCCGAACGCAGAATGCCGACTCTCGAAGAGCTCAACAAAGCCGCGCCCGACACCCCGGTGGTGGTGCTGCACTTGTACGACAGTGCGATGCTCAATCGCGCCGCGCTGCGTGCGTCTGGCTTCGACTCGTCCACACCGAATCCGCCGGGCGGCCTGATCGCGCGCGACGCACGCGGCGAGCCGACGGGGCTGCTCATCGCCGAGCCCAATGCGTTCATTCTCTACTCGACGATCGGGCGCGCGCCGAAGCTGTCGTTCGACGATCAGCTGAACTCGTCCCGCTACTTCATGCGCGAGCTGAACCGTTTCGGTGTGACGAGCGTCGGTGACGCCGGCGGCGGGTGGCAAAACTTTCCCGAGGACTACGCGGTCATTCGCAAGCTTGCCGCGGACCAGCAGCTCACGCTGCGTATCGCTTACAGCCTATTCGCACAGAAGCCCGGCAACGAGCTCGATGACTACGTCCGCTGGATCGGCATGACCCGGCCCGGAGCGGGCGATGACATGCTGCGAGTGGCCGGCGCCGGCGAGAATCTCGTCTGGAGCGCCGCGGACTTCGAGAACTTCCTGCAGCCGCGCCCCGACCTGCGACCCATGATGGAGGGCGAGCTCGAGGCCGTGATTCGCGCGCTCGTCGCGGCGCGATGGCCGTTTCGCATTCATGCAACCTACAACGAGACCATCGAGCGCTTTCTCGACGTGTTCGAGCGCGTCGACCGCGACGTTCCGTTCGATGGCCTTCGCTGGTTCTTCGATCACGCCGAGACGATCTCGCGCACGAACATCGATCGGACGCGCGCGCTTGGGGGAGGCATCGCGATCCAGCATCGGATGGCGTACCAAGGCGAGTACTTCATCCGCCGCTATGGCCGTGAAGCGGCACGCGCGTGCCCTCCGGTAAAGGCGATGCTCGCGGCCGGATTACCGGTTGGCGCCGGCACCGACGGAACGCGCGTGGCCAGCTACCACCCTTGGACTTGTCTCTACTGGCTCACCACAGGGCGGACGGTCGGCGGCACGGAGGTGACGACGGAAGAGAACCGCCTCTCACGCGAGGATGCCCTGCGCCTCTACACGGAGGGCAGCGCCTGGTTCAGCGGGGAGCACGGAACAAAAGGGCGGCTGGCTGTCGGCCAGCTCGCCGACTTCGCTGTGCTGAGTGAAGACTACTTCTCGTGTGAGCATCAGGATATTCGTCGCATCGAGTCGCTACTTACGGTCTGCGATGGAAGAGTCGTCTATGGTGCCGGCAGGTACGCCGCATTCGCCCCATCGCTGCCGCTGGTCAGTCCCGATTGGTCGCCGGCCGGCAAGTACGGCGGATATGCGAACGAAGCGCCGAGTGCGCACGCCCAGCAACCGGTTTTCGGAGCGGACGGGCGGCTCTGGGAGATGGGCTGTGGATGTTTGGTGTGAAGGCACCCAACGGAAGGATTTCGAGGATGAAGATCGTCAAACGACCCGCTGAAGCGCGCGGCCGAACCAAGACTCGATGGCTCGACAGTCGCCACACATTCTCGTTCGGCGAGTACCACGATCCCGCTTACATGGGTTTTCGGTCGCTTCGCGTTCTCAACGACGATGTGGTCGAGCCTGGCCAACGCTTTGGAGAACACGGACACCGCGATGCCGAGATCTTGAGCTACGTTCTCGAAGGCTGCCTCGAGCACAAGGATTCGATGGGCACGGGTCGCGTCATCCAGGCCGGTGATGTTCAGTACATGAGCGCTGGGAGCGGCGTGCTCCACAGCGAATTCAATCCATCCAGCGACGCGCGTGTGCACTTTCTTCAAGTATGGCTGCTTCCGGATCACACCGGCGGCGCGCCGCGCTACGCCGACAGACGGCTCGGTAACGATGCGCCGCCGAACGCTCTCACGTTGCTGTTTTCGGGGCGACCGCGCGGCGCCGCCATCGACATACGCGCCGATGCCGACGTCTACGTGGGCAAACTCGATGCGGGCAAGAGCCTCGAGCACCGCTTCGGTGCGGAACGAGGGGCGTGGCTGCATGTGATCCACGGCACCGTTGTGGTCGCTGGAGAAACGCTCGGGCCAGGTGACGGCGTGTCAATCGAGCAGACCGAGATCATACAGATAAGCGGCCTCACGAGCAGCGAGTTTCTCTTCTTCGACCTGAAGTAGCAGCGCGGAAGGAGATCATGAATCGCCATCCGCCGCCCAATTATAGTTAGCCCGCTTCAGGAGGATGTAATGCGACCCCTTCGGTATTCCATCAACGTCACATTGGACGGGTGCTGCGATCATCCTGCAATACCCGCGGACGAAGACTTGCATCGTCACGCGGCCGAGATCATCGACCGGGCCGATGCTCTCCTCTTCGGCCGGGTGACATACGAAATGATGGAGGAAGCGTGGCGGCAGCCGGCGCAGACGGGAGTGAGGCCTGATTGGATGGAACCCTGGATGGAACCCTTCGCCCGGACGATCGACGCGGCAAAGAAGTACGTCGTGTCGAGCACCCTGGACCAAGTCGACTGGAACGCGGAGCTCGTGCGCGGGGATCTGGGCGAGGCCGTTCAGCAGCTCAAGCGGGAGTCGGGCAAGGGACTGTTCGTGGGAAGCGTGAAGCTCGCGCTGGCGTTGACGGAGCTGGGGTTGATCGATGAGTACGAGTTCGTGGTGCACCCCAGGCTAGCAGGCCATGGGCCCACGTTGTTCGCAGGTCTATCGAAGTATGTCGACTTGAAGCTTGTGAGTCGCCTGGAGTTCGGCTCGGGCGCGGTCGCGATGCGGTATGAGCCGAGAAGCTAGCCTTCCCATGACGTGGATGACCGGCCGGGGAGGTCATTGGCTGTCGGGTCTTCTGCAGATGATGACGACGAGGAATTCACGAGCAAGTCCGGAAACCACATACCTGCTGTTCCCTCACCGCAATGCCGTTCAAGAGGATTATTGGAACGAAGAAGCCCCGCGACATATTCGCGAAACTGCCCCAGGGGCTCGCCTCGTAATACTAACTCGGCGATAAGGAGGTGCGAAATGGAATACTCGGGATGCAGGCGGTTCTTGAGCTTTGCGATACTGGACCGCTTGAGGTCGTAACGCAACCAAGCCCAGCACACAACCCAAGGAAGGTTGCCGACGAACGAGCCAACAAGAAGGCCAAGTGGAAGGCCGATGACGGCACCGAGCCAACCGAATGTCTGATACCCGACGCTGCCACCAATCATGGCCCCCAATGCGGCTCCAGCCAGCTTGAAGGCGTGAAAAATGGTGAACATCTGGCGTAGGCTTGAAGAAGCCTAACGTGCTTGGTCAGCCGCGCGCGGCTTCATGCGC
>CAZQWQ010000055.1:0-1839 GCA_964596925.1 uncultured Gemmatimonadaceae bacterium
GCGGCCCAACGATCGTAGTCGCTGGGCAGTCCACGAATAGCAAACTGCGCGTTCACCGCCGAGCTGCCGCCCACTCCTCTTCCGCGTAGATACAGCGTAGGCGCCTGGCCGTCGGCACACACCGCGGTAAGCGCCGGCCAGATCCGCCCCGGTTCACCGATCGCCGCGTATATGCTCTTACCGCGGATCGAGTCGGGGGTCTCCGCAGACGTGTGATTCGGCCCCGCCTCCAAGAGAAGAACGCGCCGGCTCGAATCCTCAGACAGCCTATACGCGAGCGCCGCTCCGGCAGAGCCGGCACCAACGATTATGACGTCCCACTCTGCCATCGACTGTACTCCCGTAGCGGACGAGCGGCGCGAAGGCACGTCGTCTGGCAACCGCCGTCGTTTCCAGCGAGTGCATGCGCACGTCAGCCATGCTCCGCAACGCCATCGAAGAATGTCACCACTCCGGTTTCCAATGAATACTCCGCGCCGACAATGAGTTATGATCGGAAGTTGTGTTTCGGGTGAGTGAAAAAGGTGGCGTATCCTGGTGGTTCGCGAGAGCCACCACCCCACGAAGGAGGAACGGATACGCCATGAAGAAGAGTAACGTTGTTTCACTCGCGCCGCCAGAGGAGCGCGTCGCGGATGTGCTCACAGAGATCGTGCGCAGCGGTGCTCGCGAGCTCCTGGCCAAGGCTGTGGAGGCCGAGGTCGAGGAGTTCGTCGCGCGCTACCGCGGGTTGCGCGACGAGGATGGCCAGCGCCGCGTCGTGCGCAACGGTTATCTGCCCGAGCGCGAAGTTCAGACAGGCATCGGTGCGGTGGAGGTGCGGGTCCCACGCGTCCGTGATCGGACAGCGAGCGGCGAGGGAGATTGCATCCGCTTCTCCTCGAGCATCGTCCCGCGCTACTTGCGACGCAGCCGTAGCCTCGAGGAGTTCCTGCCCTATCTGTATCTGAAAGGCGTCTCGACGGGCGACTTCCAGGACGCACTGCAAGCGATCCTCGGACCGGATGCGCCGGGGTTGTCGCCGGCGACAATCTGCCGGTTAAAGAAAGGCTGGACCGAAGACTACGAGGCGTGGAAGTGCTCTTCACTCGAGGGCAAGCACTACGTTTACGTTTGGGCCGACGGCGTGTACCTGGAAGCACGCATGGAAGAGCGTCAGTGCATCCTGGTGCTCATGGGCGCGATGGCAGACGGGCGCAAGGAGCTCATCGCCATCCAGGACGGCTATCGCGAGAGCGAGCAGAGCTGGCGCGAGCTACTCACGAACGTGAAGAGTCGAGGCCTGGAGCTCGCGCCGAAGCTTGCGGTGGGCGACGGAGCGCTCGGATTCTGGAAGGCGTTGCGCAAGGTCTACCCGACGACGCGCATGCAGCGGTGCTGGTTTCACAAGACGGGCAACGTGCTCAACAAGCTTCCCAAGAGCCTGCATGGCAAGGCGAAGGCGGCGCTGCAAGAAATCTGGATGGCCGAGAGCTGCGAGCAAGCCGTCAAGGCCTTCGACGCTTTCGTCGCCACGTACGACGCCAAGTATCCCAACGCCGTAGCGTGCCTGGTCAAGGACCGTGCCGAGCTGCTCGCGTTCTACGACTTTCCGGCGGAGCACTGGAGGCATCTGCGCACGACGAACCCCATTGAATCGACATTCGCAACTGTCGAGCTTCGCACGAGCAAGACGCGCGGATGCTTGTCACGCGAGACCGCGCTCGTGATGGTGTTCCAGCTATGCCGCGGCGCCGAGAAGTCTTGGCGACGTCTGAACGGAACGCAGAGATTGGCTCAAGTGATCGAAGGAGTCGTGTTCAAAAACGGAGTCGAACAAGAGAGGATCGCCGCCTGATT
>CAZQWQ010000056.1:0-2599 GCA_964596925.1 uncultured Gemmatimonadaceae bacterium
CGTTCTACTTTTCGGGTCGTGGGCGCGCGGCGACGCCCATCCCGAGTCGGACATCGATCTCCTCGTCGTTCTCGACCACGTCGAGTCGACGTGGGGCGAGCAGCAGCGGATGGACGAGGTTCTGTGGCGACATTCATTCGAGAACGACACGGTCATCTCAGCCTTGCCGGTCGGCGAAGCGGACTTACACCGCGGGCGCCCCGTCTTGATTCGCGCACAGGCGGAAGGGCTGGCGGTCGGGTGACGGGAGACGATGAGCGCCGGCTTGCGCGCAGCCACGAGGAACTGGAAGCGGCACGTCTTCTGGCAGACGGCGGCTTCGATGCCCAGGCCGTTTCGCGAGCGTATTACGCCGCGTTCTACGCGGCGTCGGAGGCGCTGCTCGCCCTTGGCGAGAGTCGTTCGAGGCACTCGGGTGTCATCGCGGCGTTCATAAGCCTCGTCGTGAAGCGGGAGGGGGTCGAGGAGGAGATCGGTCGCGCCCTGCGATCGCTGTTCGAGCAGCGGAGCGTCGCAGACTACGGGGATGACAGTGTCTCCAGCGAGCGCGCAGATGATGCGTTAGAGCAAGCATCGAAGGTCGTCGCCGCGGTCGAGCGCTGGCTCTCAGACCAGGGCGATTAGCTTGGTGTCTCGGAGTGTGGAACATGGAAGACCTGACCCCGGCCGTAAGACCAAGTGATGCGAACGATTCTGGAAAGGTGCCCCATGGAGAGTTGGCCCGATGTCCGTGTCCTGGTAACCGGCGGCAGCCAAGGCATCGGCCTTGGCATCGCGCATGCCTTTACTCGGGCTGGCGCCCGCGTAGCCATCGCCGGACGCAACGAGGCACGGCTGGCCGCGGCCCAGGCTGAACTCAATGGGACAGGCGCACCGGTTGACACGTTCATCTGTGATGTCGCCGACCCGGGTCAATGCGCGAGCCTTGCCGACCAGGTCGAGCAACAGCTGGGCGGACTCGACGTCCTCTGCGCCAATGCTGGCATCTATCCAGACGCGGCCATTGGCGACCTCAGTGCAGAGCTCGTCGAGGAAGTCCTGGCGACCAACCTCAAGGGCACGATCTTCTCTGTCCAGGCATTCCTCGGCCAACTCAAGTCGTCAGGCCGTGGACGCATCATCGTGACGTCCTCGATCACCGGTCCTGTAACCGGCTTCCCCGGTTTCAGCGTGTACGCCGCAACCAAGGCGGGCCAGCTCGGTTTCGTGCGCACAGCGGCGGTTGAACTGGCCGCCTTCGGGATTACGGTCAACGCCATCCTGCCCGGCAGCATCCGAACCGAAGGTCTAGCTGCACTCGGCCAAGAAGTACTCGACCAGATGAAGCAGGTCATACCCGCCGGCCGGCTCGGCGAACTCAGCGATATCGGCCACGCCGCCATCTACCTCGCAAGCGCCGGCGCCTCCTTCGTCACCGGTCAAAGCCTGGTCGTCGATGGCGGCCAGACCCTTCCCGAGATCCCAGGAACCTAGGCTTCTTCGCGCCGGATATCGCACTCCGGCGCGCTCATCCGGTCGAACCTGAACTCGGGGCTACGCCCAGGGGAGGCGGTCCCAGTACGAGGGCCGCTCCCGCCGTGACGGCTCGAATCCCACGTACGCCTGGTCCGGGTCGGACGTCTCCTCGTCTGCGCTCGCGCCGTAGCGCGCCGCGAGCTCCGACACCGGGTAGCGCACATGCCAGTCTCCCGACCGTGAACCGGCCATCAGGATCACGCACGGGCCGTCGCCCGCACCCACGAAGATGTGCTCGGTTCCCGCCGGACTGTGGAAGAAGTCCCACTGTCGGAGGTGCCGCTCGAGGCCCTCGACGAGCAACGTGCACTCCCCGGACAACACGAGGAACGCCTCCTGTTGCGACTCGGAGTGGTAGAGGCCGTTCGGCTCGCCCGGCTCCAGGACGTGGAGTCTGATGCCAACCTGCGGGAACTCGAAACTCCTGCTTTCGAAGGAGCATTCCGAGCCGGAGGGCTGCTTCTCGCCATTCTCCGACGTCAACCACGCGGCGTCCCGCACGTTCACGACGAACCAGCCGTCGCCGGCGGGTGCGAGGCCAGAGCCGGAGTCTTCGAGCGGCGCCTCGGGCACGGCGCGAGTCTACAGAGCTGTGTTCAGCGGATCGTTGCTTACCCGCGACGTTCGGCCAGCCGCTCATGCGGGGTCGGAACGGGCTTCGGCGTCTCTCAGGTACTGGTGTACGAAGGCGATGGCCATACTGCCCTCGCCGACCGCTGCCGCGACCCGCTTTACGGGACTGGGTCGGACATCGCCGCAGGCGAAGATGCCCGGGACGCTCGTCTCCAGGAGGTACGGATCGCGGTCGAGCTGCCACCGCCCGGCGGCACGAACCTCTGAGCCGGTGAGCACGTAGCCCTTCGGATCCAGTGCGATCTCGGGCGGGAGCCACCCCGTCTCGGCGTCCGCGGCGATGAAGATGAACAACCCACCCGACTCGACTCGGGCCGTCTCGCCGGTCGCGGCGTCGCGGACGTCGATCGCCTCGAGCGAGGTGTCGCCGTGCGCGGCCGTCACCTCCGTCCCGAAGAGCACGCGGATGTTCGCCCGGGTGGCGAGCTGGTCGACGAGATAGCGCGACATG
>CAZQWQ010000057.1:0-2101 GCA_964596925.1 uncultured Gemmatimonadaceae bacterium
TCGCTTTCAGCAGCCCCGCAGCGCCGCGTGTACGACCACCGCCTCAGAGAGCATGTCTACCGCACCGGCGCTCGTTCGCTCGACCACAGAGTGCACGTTCCGCGCTCGACCATCTCCAGTTGGAAGCGTCGTGGCCTGCGCTCCGTCGTCAGCCTCGAAGCGTTCGGCCATGACCGCCAGCAGCTCCTGATCGCCATCGAGAAGCTGGAAAAGCGAACGCGGATCCTGGCCGCGACCGTTCGGCTTCTGCTCGCGCTCCTGCGAGCCTCCGGTTTCCGTCTCACGGACGAGCGGCTCCCCGAGGGAACAACCAAGGCCAGCATCCTGCGCGCCATCGCCAGCGTCTAGGCCGCCATGCCCCTCCATCTGGCCCTGCGTATTGTGGGCTTGTCGGCTTCGCGCTACCACGCGTGGCGGCGTGTCCCCATCGTTTGCGGTCTCGACGATCGCTCGCCGTGTCCGCGAACCATGCCCAGCCGACTCGCCGCCTCCGAGATCGCCGCCATCAAGGACATGGTGCTCGCTCCCGAGTACCGCCACATGCCCGTGCGCACCTTGGCTCTCTACGCTCAGCGCATCGGCAAGGTCTTCGCCTCGACCGCCACCTGGGCACGGCTCATTCGCGAGCGCGACTGGCGTCGCCCTCGCTTTCGCGTTCACCCAGACAAACCCACCGTCGGAATCCGCGCCACTGCTCCGAACCAGATCTGGCACATCGATGTGTCCATCCTCAAGTTGCTCGACGGAAGCAAGGCCTACATCCATGCGGTCATCGACAACTTCTCGCGCAAGATCCTGGCCTGGACCATCGGTGCGCGCCTCGATCCCACGGCAACCTGCGAGGTGCTCGTCCAGGCCAGCCTACACCTCGATCCCACCGGCGCACGGCCAACGGTCACGGTCATGGCCGACTCGGGCGTCGAGAACGTCAATGCCGCCGTCGACGCCGCCCTCCTGGCCGCGTGTCTTCGCCGCGTCCTGGCCCAAGTCGAGGTGACCGAGTCCAACTCGATGATCGAGGCATGGTGGCGCTCCCTCAAGCATCAATGGCTCTACCTCAACTCGCTGGACTCCATCGAACGCGTCCGCAGTCTGGTCGCGTTCTTCGTCCAGGAGCACAACGCTCAGATGCCCCATGCCGCGTTCCGGGGCAAGACGCCTGACGAGATGTACTTCGCAACCGCCGTGAACTTGCCCACGGAGCTGGCCGACGCACGCGAGAAGGCCCGCGAGCTGCGCCTTGCCACGAACTAGGGCGCGTCCTGCAGACGTTGCACCATGGTGCCCGAGCCCCGCGCCGGGCCGCAGATTCCGCCGTGATTACAAAGAGGATGCAGTTGCGTACGCGTTTCTTCTGAATGTCTTGGTGCGCAGCAGGGCTTGTAATTTGTACCTAGGGGTGGTACATTGACACGCAATGGAGCTGCGGAATGATCGTGAGCTTTCGAGATGACTGGTTGCGCGATTTCTTCGTCGGCGACGTTCGATCGAAGAAAATCCCATCCGATCTCGAAAGCCGCTTATTCCGTAAAATCCAGATGATCGACGACGCGACGACGGATCAAGACTTGCGTGTGCCGCCCAGCAATCATTTCGAAAAGCTGCACGGCAATCTGGCAGGTTTCCATTCGATCCGTGTCAACAAACAATGGCGGCTCGTCTTCCAGTGGGATGGCGGCCGAGGTGAAGCGACATGCGTCTATCTGGACGACCATAGTTATCGGTGAGGTGAGCCATGTTGATGACGAAGCGCAAGCCGGCGAGCGTCGGCGAAATTCTGATCGAAGAGTTCATGGAGCCGATGGGCCTGACGCAAGGCGCGCTGGCCGAAGCGATGGGCGTGCAGCGCAAGCACGTCAACGAACTGTGCAACGAGCGTCGCACGGTGACCGCTGCGACGGCCCTCATCCTCGCCCGTGTGTTCGGCAACAGCCCGGATTTCTGGCTGAACGTGCAGCGGCGCAGCGACCTTTGGGAAGCGATGCACTCGCCTCGCGAACGCGAGCGGATCAAACGTGCCCGGCCGCTGACAGCCGCCGCATGACACGCGCCGCCAACACGGCAGCGGGGCCGTGCGCCGCCGTGTTCCTGTATTTGCACG
>CAZQWQ010000058.1:0-2479 GCA_964596925.1 uncultured Gemmatimonadaceae bacterium
GGCCGGAATAATCTGTTACCTATGTCTCCGGTATAGACCTAGAAAAAATGGGTCTACGCGGATCACAGTGGGCCTCGGGAGGCGCGTCGGGGTTGCGGGGGCAGGAACGCGGCGATGATCTTGAGCTTCAGATACTCTTCGTCCCGATAGCCATACGCGCGTCGCTGGAGCACGCGGATCTTATTGTTGAGCCCCTCGACCACGCCCAAGCTGACCTTGTTCTCCGGCCTGCAGTAGGCGGCGATGCCGTCCCAATGGCGCTCGATCATCGCTGCGAACTTCTCGTAGGGCTTCAGTCGTTGCCACTTGAGCGATTCGCGCCAACGCTCGAAGAACGCCCGCGCCCAGCCTTCGCGTTGGTACTCCCAGAGCTGGCCGAACTGCTCCTTGAGCACGTACGCCGTGTTCAGCCGCCGGTTCGCCGCGAGGAGCTTCTTCAGGCTGCGGCGACCGTCGCGGGAGAGGTTGTCCCAGCGGGAGAGCAGCGTGTATCGCTGGCCCTTGATGAACGTGCGGTCCTGGCCGGCGAGGCGTCGGTACTCGCTGCGGCGGACCTCGTCGAGGGCGTCAGCCAGGTGGCGCAGGATGTGGAATTTGTCGAAGACGATGCGGGCCTGAGGCGCGTTGCGCGCGAGCGAGTTGCGGAACGGACGCCACATGTCCATCACCGCGAGCTGGAGACGGCCGGTCTTCTTCGCGCCCAGCGCGGCAAAGAACTGGTCGAAGTCCTCTTCGCGACGCCCCTGCCCGCCGAACCAGATCGGCCGCGCCCGCTCCAGGTCGCTGACGACAATGCGATACGTATGCCCTTTGCGAATGGCGATCTCGTCCACGCCAATCGCCCTCGGCGCGGGCGTGCCCGCGCGGGCCAGTTGCTGCTGCATGTAGCGCTTGTCGAGGTCCTTCACCGTGCTGTGGTGCAGCTGCTCGATCGCGGCGACCGCCGTGTTGGGCATGTCGCGACAGAGGAGACCGACGTGCAGCGCGAAGCGCTGCGTATAGCGCGGATTTGTGGCCAGCCAGTCGAGCTGCTCTACGAACACGTTGCGGCACCGCGGGCACCACACGCGCCAGCGCGCGAATTCGAGGTAGAGCCGCCAGTCGGCGGCCCCGATGTCGCGGACGCGGACGGTGCGCTGGTCGTAGCGGCCGCGGCACCGATGGCCGCAGCACGAGCACCGAGCCGTTTTTTTCGGCGTCGAAGAACAACGACGCGGGCGAAGCGGTCGCCGAAGACGCCCTTGAGGCGAGCAGAGGCGATGAAGCCAGGTAGCGAGAACAGAGCACGTAACGTCCTGGGAGACTGCATCCGTGCAGGCTAACTCACCCCTCCTCGTCCTCCTGAATCCCCCGGTGAGCCGCTTGCGCAGGCCGGCGGCTCAACAACGACCCCGTAGGAGGCGTGAGGAATGACGATCGGCACGCCGGCAACGCACGGTATCCCCTCGATGGCGAGCTCGCCCTCGGGCAACGGCGAAGACGGCTGTGGAAATGTCGTCCCCATGGAAACCACAGAACGGTTTCCACAGGGGCTTGGAAATCTCGCACAGAACGCGAGATTCCCACATTCCCACAAGCCGACCCGTCGTGCGATTGACGAGAGAAGAACGGAGAACAGAGCACGGACAACGATATCAATCAGATAAGCCACTGCCCCGGCCGTCATGGTGGTGGCCGGGTTTGCAGTGTCGATCACTGTCGATCAATGGATTCCGGTCAGCCACTCACCAAAAAAGGCCCACTCAAATCCGCGCAGACCCATCCATTTCAGCAAGTCGGCGAATGCGAACGTCGTCTCCGGTGCGAAGTAGTCTTGCGCCGTCGCCCAATACTGACGCCGAACCTCGATGAATGCCGCCAACGCAGCGTTCAGTTCGCCACGGTCTTGGATGGCCGAGAGCTCATCGAGCAGGTCGCATACCAAATTGAGGGCCACCCTCGCGTTGCCCTTCACGTTCATCTGTCTGCTCACGACGTCGTTGTGAAAGTACGGCTGGTTGTTCAGCGGTTCACGGCCGGTCACGCCGAGGTGTACCCGCAGCTCCCGTGAGAGCGGAACGAGGACGTCCTTGGCTAGGCTCCTTGCAGAGTACGCGCCCGCCGACTTCGCACGGGCATGGAGTGAATGGACGTCGATTCGCTGGTCCGTCGAGCGAGCGAGCAGAGCCGTACCGATGAAAGCGATGTGAGTCTTCGGTGCGCTCCTGCAGGCATCGGACAGGCGTTCAATGTGCTCTTTCCAGCGCGATGAGGCCCGGCCTTGATCGGCAAGCGCTGAAGCCTCGAGCAGGACCTTGCGCGCGACTCTATAGTCCAGCTTGATCGACACGGGACGGATAGTGGTTGACAGCGCGCTGGACTGTCAACTCCGGCTGGCGCATATGTAAGCGTCTGTCGGCAAGTTACCTCTGGTCACCTCGGCGTCGTTGGGCATGCGGCGTGGCCTGGCGGCAGGGAGAAGTTCGGGGACCAACCGCCC
>CAZQWQ010000059.1:0-7305 GCA_964596925.1 uncultured Gemmatimonadaceae bacterium
CACCCGCAGCCTGATCTCGATCCGCCTTTCGAGGATGAACAATCCGGGTGACGGGGACGCCGGCCTGGCCGGTCCGGGGATTCCGTGCACTTCTCCCAGCAAATCCACTTGAGATCGTGCTTCTCGATCCACTCCCGAGGCTCCCCGGGGGGCCTCGGGAGTGGATGACCTTCCTCCGACATTTCTTCCGGGGTTCAGAAGAAACCTCTGGTACGCAGACGACGTTGATGCAAACCCCTTCCTGGATAGAATGTGGGTCGAGAATCCCTATCCCTGATCGCGCTGCTGACGCTCACCAGCCTCGAGATCGTGCTCGGCATCGACAACATCGTGTTCATCTCGATCCTGGTCGGGAAGCTGCCGCCGGAGCGACAGGCCTCGGCGCGCCGCATCGGCTTGCTTCTCGCGATGGGCATGCGCATCGCGCTCTTGCTCGCGATCACATGGGTGATGGGCCTGACGAAGCCGCTGTTCGCGGTGCTCGAACACGGCTTCACGGGACGCGATGTGATCCTGCTGCTCGGCGGCCTCTTTCTCGTCGCGAAGGCGACCTGGGAGATTCACGACAAACTGGAGGGGGCCGAACAAGCCGGCGGCGGCCCGAGAGCCGCCGCGAGCTTCGGCGCGATCCTCGCGCAGATCGTGCTGCTCGACCTCGTGTTCTCGCTCGACTCGGTGATTACGGCCGTTGGCATGGCGAGCGAGATCTCGATCATGATCGTTGCGGTGGTGATCGCTGTGGGCGTGATGCTCGTGTTCGCCGCATCGATCAGCGCGTTCATCGAGCGGCATCCCACGATGAAGATGCTCGCGCTCTCGTTCCTGCTGCTGATCGGCGTCGTGCTCGTGGCGGACGGCTTCGGCCAGCACGTCGCGAAGGGCTACATCTACTTCGCGATGGCTTTCTCGCTGTTCGTCGAGGTCCTGAATGTCCGTCTGCGCAAGCCGAGCGCGAAGCCGGTCGATCTGCACCAGACGTACGTGCGAGGGGGCTGAGCACAAAGCGGAGTCAGCGTGGGTCCGCTGCGTCCGAGGTCTCGTTGCCTTCCTCGGACGTCGCGAACATCAGCGCCGTCGTCGCGACCGCGTGTTGGCGATGCCAGAGCCCCTTCGGCACCACGCACACCGAGCCCGCACGCAGCGTGCTGTGCTGCGCTGCGCCGCTCGCGGGCAGCAGGGTCAGCTCGACCTCGCCTTCGAGGACGTGCAGGAACTCGTCGTCCTGGTGGCGCTCCCAGGGTGTCTGGCCTGAGAAGCGCACGAGGCCGATCGCGCAGCGGTTGAACGAGGTGAGCATTCGCATCGACGCGGCGGCTTCCGCCTCGGTGGTGGCTTCGCCGATGCGGAGTTCGCCGAGCGTACGAAGCGCGGCGTGAAGATCGTGGGTTTCCATGGGTTGATTCTCCGAGTGTGTTCGCGCGCGGGATGTGCTCGAGTTCGCAGTTGAGCCTTGTACGGCACCGGCGCCACGAGTGCGAGGCGGCGTAGGATACGAAGCCATTGCCACGCAGGAGAGCGCCATTGTCCGCGAAGAAGCTCAGCGCCGAGATCGCCGCGCAGGGCGCCGCGCCTAATGACAACTGGAGCCAGGCGCTCGGCCTGCGCTTCGCGAGCGTCACGCCCGAGCGCGTGCTCGCGACGCTCGACGCCGGCCCGCAGCATCATCAGCCGTACGGCGTGCTGCACGGCGGCGTGTACTGCTCGATCGTCGAGGCGGTCGCTAGTTATGGCGCGGGAGTCGCGGCGCTCGCGGCGGGCCAGCGCGGCGTGCTCGGCGTCGCGAACTCCACCGAGTTCTATCGCTCCCACAGCACCGGAGAACTCGCGTGCGTGGGCACGCCCGTACACAAGGGCCGCAGCGCGCACGTCTGGCAGGTGGAGATAACGCGCAGCTCGGACGGCAAGCTCGTCGCGCGCGGGCAGGTGCGCTTCCACGTGCTTCAGGAGTTGCCCGCGGAGCGCACGCCCGCGTACGCAGACGCAGAGGGCCAATAACAGATGGCCATCTCGCTGCTGCGCTTCGACCTCCGGAAAGCGCCGTTCTCGCCGACCACTCACGCCGCGCTCTACGCCGCCGCGCTCGAGATGGCCGAGTACACCGACGCGCGCGGCTTCGACGCCATCTCGATCTCCGAGCACCACGCCGTCGACGACGGCTTCCTCTCCGCGCCGATTGTGCTGGCCGCCGCGCTGGCGGCGCGCACCAAGCGCCTGCGCATAACAATCTCCGCGCTGCTCGCGACGCTCTACGACCCCGTGAAGCTCGCCGAGGATCTGGCGGTGCTCGATCTCGCGAGCGGCGGCCGCGTGAGTACGACGCTCGGCATGGGCTATCGGCCGGAGGAGTACGCGAGCTTCGGCAAGAACTTCGCCGAACGCGGCAAGCTGCTCGACGAATGCATCGAGGTGTTACTGAAGGCGTGGACCGGCGAGCCGTTCGAGTGGCGCGGGCGCTCCGTGCGCGTCACGCCGCGCGGCTGCACGGAACCGCACCCGCCCATCAACGCCGGCGGCCAAAGCCTCGCCGGCGCCCGCCGCGCTGCGCGCTTCGGCTTGCCGTACCAGCCCGCCAGTAACGACCGCGAGATGATCCAGCTCTACCTGAGCGAGTGCGCGCGCCTCGGGCAAAAGCCAATCGTAATGCCTCCCGGCAACGGCGAAATGATCTGGGTCGCGCGCGACCCTGATAAGGCGTGGCGCGAGCTGGGGCAATACTTGTTGTACGAGGCGAGCACCTACGCGAGCTGGCAGCCCGCAAATCAGCAGGCCTCGAGCGTGCACTCCGCCGCGAAGAGCGTCGAAGCGCTGCGCGCCGAAGGCAAGTACCGCGTGCTGACCCCTGATGAGTGCGTCGCGCGCGCCAAAGAGCAGGGCCCCTACGCGGTGTTCGTGCTCTACCCGCTTTGCGGTGGCACTCCGCCCGAGCTGGGCTGGGAGAGCGTGCGGCTATTTGCGGAAGAGGTGCTGCCGCGGGTTTGAGTGTCCCGGCTCGGATATCGGGCCTTCGCATGCAGCGTTTCCCCGGCGAAAAAGCCGCGATTAGGCTGCGAAGCGGACGCACGGGAACGCTCCGCGCTGCCGGAAAAAGCCAGGAAGACTCCAGAATGCGTTGCGCTGCCGCCTTTTCGCGAAGAGAATGGCGCGGCAAGGCAGCGCGGGGCTGCAACCGAATATGAGTTAGCCGGCCATGAAACGTCCCTTCACGCACTAAGCCAAATGGAGACCCCGATGAAAACCACCCGCACACGAACCCTCATCGCCGCCGCGCTCGCTTGCGTGGGCGCGCTCACCATCGCGCTGCCGGTCGCAGCCCAGGAGACGAAACCGCCGAACATGCCCTCCCGAAATCCGTGGCTGAC
Organism: uncultured Gemmatimonadaceae bacterium; assembly: GCA_964596925.1. Lineage (GTDB taxonomy): Bacteria > Gemmatimonadota > Gemmatimonadetes > Gemmatimonadales > GWC2-71-9 > DASTHG01. The sequence continues at coordinate 3,360 of CAZQWQ010000059.1, forward strand.
CGACAGCGTCTATCCGACCTCGCACTTCAACACGGCGCAGACCGATGCCGTGCTCCATGCGGGGCCGACCAAGGGCGGGAAACTCACCGCAGAGCAGGTCAAGACGCTGCCGACGGTCTTCACGTCGAACCCGACGATCAAGAAGATCGGGAACGACACCGTTCTGATTGCCAGCGGCTTCAACGGGATCGAGAAGATCCTCGCCACGGGCGAGTCCTTCGAGCACATTTCCTTCATGCCCTACCCCGGCTTGGAGGATCTCGCGAAGAAGGCGTCACCCGAAAAGATTCAAGCGGTGCTGGCCGAGGCGAACACGGCGCGGCGCGCCAAGGATGACGCGGCAATCCTCGCACTCTCCGAGCGGATGGACACGGACCTTGGGTTCAACTTCCAATCGATGTTTAACGGCGCCTACAACGCCATCGACAAAGACGGCTTCCACTACAGCGTCTACGGCGGCGTCAACGTGCTCAAGAGCACCGATGACGGCAAGCTCCGCGAGCCGCTGCGCGCGGTCAAGAGCGTCAAGGTGACGGACTTCCTGCCCGCCGACATCGCCAAGGGCGTGACGCGGTTCGTCGGCTTCGCCATCACTTACGACGGCTACATTGTGGCCGCCGGCTCGGGGTTAGTCGTCGTTCTCGACCGCGACCTCAATGTCAAGGCCTACCTAGCGCTGCCGGGCGAGTTCGTGGAGAACAGCATCGCTATCGACGAACACAACGGCATCTACGTCGTCACCTCCAAGCGGATGCTCAAGCTGGTGTGGAAGGGCGAGAAGCTGTCGCAGGATGAAAAGGACGGGGCGTGGTCCGCTGATTACAACGCCGCGTCGGACCCGGAAAAGGCGATGGCCCTGACGGGCTCGATTTCCCGCGGGTCGGGCACGACGCCCACGCTGATGGGCTTCGGCGATGACCCCGACAAGCTGGTGCTCATCTCCGACGCGGATGAGAAGGGCGCCAACCTCGTGGCGTTCTGGCGCGACCAGATTCCGGCGGGCTTCAAGCAGAAGCCAGGCACCAAGTCCGCGCGGATCGCCGACCAGACCCGCATCGACATCAGCACGCTCACCATCGAGGTCTCGGCCGAGGTGCTGGGCTATGGCGCGACGATGATGAACGGCACGTACCCCAAGCCGGCGAAGGGCAACGTCTTCGGCAACGGGATGGTCTCGGGCGTCACGCGCCCCGCACCGATGGGCCTGCAGAAGTTCACCTGGAACCCGGGCAAGGACCAGTTTGAGAAGGCTTGGTTGCTCAAGGACATCGACAACACCGACCAGTTAGTGCCGGTGATCTCCGCCAAGAGCAACATGATCTACGCGGGCACCAAGACCGGCGGCAACTACGAGTACATCGGCATCGACTGGACCACCGGCGAGGTCAAGGCCCGCTGGGAATTCCCCGACGACAGCCGGCTGTGGGATGGGTGGGGCGGCATCGTCACCATCCTCGAAGACGGCGACTTGCTCCTGGGCGGGTTCTTCGGCATCAAGCGGCTGAACATCGGGGACGGGAAGTAGCGTCGGGCCAGCTAACAACCGGTTGCAGCGGACGGCGCTTCGCGCCGCCGCTGAACCGGAGCGTTAGAGGCGGCGGGAGGATCCACTTGCAACGCGCTTCTGCCCAACTCGCCCTTGCATTCGGATTGTTTCTCGCGATCGCTGAGATCGCTCGCAACTGGGGCGACTGGCAGTGGTGGCCGTTCTGGCTGGTCGACTTCATCGCTGCCAGCCTTCTCTTCGTCGGCTCGGTTTCGACACTTCGACATGGCCCTCGAGGTCCGGTTTTACTGGCGGGCGCATGGGGCTTTACCTCGGCCATGTTCTACATGAGCTTCTGGTCTCACATCGCGAGCTTCGGTCAGCCAGCCGAAGGGAATGTCTCGCAGCGCCCTCTCACCATTATCATCGGCGTCATGTGGGGCCTCACGATCCTCGGTCTCGTTGTCTCTCTCGCAGCGAAGTCCAAGCCCGCCGCCTAGTCAGCGGCGCGTTCGCGGCCGGCGCACAAGCAGGGTTGCTTCACGCGCGGCCGCAGGTGAGCCGCAAACTGTTGGGCGGCTGCGCGGGTCATCGGGCGGGCTTGAGCGCTCCAACGGCAAGCAGCATGCCGAGCTCGTCCCGAAAGACGCGCTCTTCTTCGATCTTGCCTTCGCGAAGCCGAAACAAGGCCATCGCCTCCCAGGACGTCGGCCTGCCAGCAAGGTCGAAGGTCCCGATGCGGGTGCGCCATTCGCGCCGATACACAGCCTCGTGCCTCACGCGCACCGCGACCATGGTTTCATTCTCAATCGAGTCCAGGATCGTGGCCGTGAACTTGTCGAAGAACTGATGAGCTCTCGTCACGACCGTCTTGATCGCTTCGACGCCCATCAAGGGCTCGGCGAGTTCGGGCCTGAAGACGCGGCAATCGGTGCAAAAGAGTTCGGGAATCACGCTCGGGTCACCGCTTTCCAGCGCCTCGAAATACCTCGCTACAACGCGTCCTCCGGTCATCTCCGCCTCCTGTGCTCGGCAGAGTATGCATCACCCTTTCGAGGTGCCGCCGCCTAACAATCCGCTGAAGCTGACCTGGCACCGGTCAGCCGTCGGCCGGGCGCCCCAAGGTCTTCACGCGCCAGGCCTCCGGTCGTGGCATCATGGCTCGCTGCGCCAGGCAGCTGAGCCGCAAACCGTCGGGGAACTCATCATCCGTCCGGAGGCATTATGGCGACTGTGCGCGCGGGCAATCAGGGAGCGCTGCTGGTCGTCGATGTGCAGGTCGGCGTGATGAGCGAGTCGTTGGATGCCCCCCGAGTCATCAGGAATGTTGCGCGCGCTGTCGAGCGGGCGCGGGCGGAGGGCGTGCCCGTGATCTGGGTGCAGCACGCGGACAAGGATTTGGTCTACGGGAGTCCCGAGTGGCAATGGGTGCCGGAACTTGCGCCCGCAGACGGCGAGCCATTGATCCACAAGCGGTTCAACTCGTCGTTCGAGCAGACGGCGCTTGAAGAGCGGCTGGCCAAGTTCGGCGCGACTCACATTGCGTTGGCTGGAGCTGCGACCAACTGGTGCATTCGCGCCACGGCGTATGGCGCACTCGAGCGCGGCTATGACCTGACCCTAATCAAAGACGCGCACACGACCGGCACGATCGAGCTCGAGAACGGAGCGAGGATCGAGGCTGCAAACGTCATCCACGAGCTCAATATCGCAATGACCTGGCTGAGGTACCCGGGTCGCACGAGCGGCACAGCCACAGCCGAGGAGGTCGATTTCGCCGCGCCCGGTGGTGCTCGCTAGCTGGGGCAGCGCATTGCCCACGGCTTGATTGCGGCTCAACCCGTCGCTCGAGCGGACGCGCGACGGCGCTGCATTCTCACTTCGACTCCCCTCGGACATCGGGCGCATTCGCCGGAATGGATCGTTCGCGGCGTAGTACGCTGCTCGGCGGCGCGCCCCACAAAGCGGCGGCAAGGAGGAACGCGTGGCCGATTCTGTCCTGGCTGTGGGCGACAAGCTTCACATCATGACTCGACGGCTCTTCGCGGCCGACGTTCATCCACACTTCGTCGGCGAAGTTTCGGCTCGTCTACTTCTCGGTGAGCAGCGAGATCAAGCGCTGGACTCCCGCGCGCGGGGTCGAGGTCCACGCGAGCGGTTTTTCGGGGCTCGGCAACCTGACCGTGGACCCCCAGGGAAACCTCGTGGCCGCCGATCGCAGCCTCCACCGGGTCTTCCGCGTCGGAGCCGATGGCTCGCGCACGTCGATCGCCGGCAACGGCCTCACCACGGGGGGCGGCGACGGAGAGCCCGCTCTCCAGACGGGCCTCGACGGCGTGCGCGGCGTCTGGTTTGTCCAGAGCGGCGGTAGAGACCCTGCATCGAAGCTTCTTGCGGCCCTTCATCTCGTAGCGCACGACTGCCACGGTCAGGTGAACTTCGTTCGGATGCGCCTTCAGG
>CAZQWQ010000060.1:0-2365 GCA_964596925.1 uncultured Gemmatimonadaceae bacterium
GGGACAGGAGTTCGGCTTCGTTCACGGCTTCCACCAGATGGGGATCCCCTGTTCCATGCCGCCTAGCCTACCTGCGCTTCACGGATCCGTGTGAGCCGAAGTTGAACTTCCTGGCCCTGCTTGAGGTTCCTCCAGTGCTCCGAGCGGAGGTACGCGGCGTACTCACCAGTCAGGTGAAGGTCAGCCCTTGACTCCGCAGCCACCCCAGGACTCTACTTGTGCCCTGACGGTTGCCAAGGGCGATTCCGGCTGATCTCCGAAGTACTGCGAGACGCTGGGCCGTGCCTCAGGCTGCCCGGAACGTTGCTGCTGGATTCGGCCGGTACGCCGGCCTGCTCCTACCACCCCCCGGCCGGCGCCAGAGCGCGCGGGGATGTGGCGCCTCAAGGCCCCTCGGGGCTTCAGCTCGCCAGGGTGCGCCCCGGAACGAGCCGGCGCAGGACAAGTACGGGCACCGGTCTACCTGGAGGGGGGGGCAAGTCCCCATGCCGTCAGGCGCCTGCCGCGAACGCCTGCGCCTGCGGAGCGCCACGAGCCTTGCCGGCCACGTTGCCTTGGCCTTGGCCCTGCTGCTGCGCCCCACGGTTCAGGCTCTTCATGATGCCCGCGAGCCCGATGTCCCGCCCCATGCGCGGCTCCGCCTCCTGTGGCTGGATCACGCTCAGGTCGGCGCTCTCGATGCCCGGGAAGAACTTGGACAGCTTCTCGATGCCGCCAGCCTGCCCGATCGCGTCAAGCAGACCCTTCACGTCGCCGCCGATCTGCCCAGCCTGAGCAATCGCCGGGAGTAGCTGAAGCACGTTCACGAGCACTTCGCCCTGCCGCGCCATCGCCTGCTCGCTCGGCCGCTCCATGCTCCCGGGCTCAATCTCGAGCCCAAGGTCGTCGAACGTCGTGCCGCTGCCGTCCTCGTGGCTGCCGCCCTCGAACCAAGCCTCCTCGTCCTCGCCAAGACCGAGCGCATCTGCGGCCTCAGCGCCCAGCGGCAGGACAACTTGGTCGAGGTGGTAGGCGTACCAGGCCACGGTCTTGCCGGCCCGCCTGATGCCGTCCTGGAAGCGCCCCTTGACGTAGCCCTGACGGCTCATCGCGGCCTCGTTCGCGTAGGTCACATCCGTCGCCGTGTCGCCGGTCGTCTGGCCGCGCTGGTTCTCCGCGAAGCCCATGGCCCTGTCACGCTTCGCCACCCCGCGCTGCTCGGCCGTGATGTTCGCCACGGTCGTTCCGCCAATCTCGAGCTCGTGGAAGTGGTCGCGCGGCGAAGGCAACGGGTGCGTGTAGATGTGGTCGTTCTTGCCGTCCCGAATGAGCTTCACGAGCGTCGGGTCATCCGTGATGCCGAGGCGCTTGTACGCCTCCACCTGGCGGTCAACAGCCCGCGCCAACCTGCTCGCCTGCTCGATGTGCCCACCGCACGCCGCGAGCAGCGACAACGGGAACGGGCTGTCAGGCACGATGTAGGCGCCGATCATCGTGTACGGCCCCCAGCGCGGCACAAAGGCCGGGCGCGGCGGCCGAATCACCACGGCGCCCGTGTCAGACCCCTGGCCGACACCGTAGGTCGCGAGGACGCCGTTGAAGCCTTCTTCCGGTCCAGGCTCGCCATCTAGCCGCATCTGCGGGAAGTAGACCTCGAGCACTTCAACCTGCTCGCGGTCAGGCTCATCCCAGCCAGCTCCCTGCGCCCGCGCCCAGGCCTTCGAGCGCATGCGCGAGTCGAGAGCCGTCGTCTCGTTGAGCCCGCGAATCGCCTCGAGGTCCCAGCCTTCGCGTTGCCCTTTCGGGCGCCGCTTGTCGTCGAGCGCACGAACGATCGCGTCGTCCTTGTCGATCATGTAGCGGTGCCATTGCATGCGCGTCCTACGCGATGCGGGCGTCCGGTGATCCATGCCGAAGTCAAAGGGCGAGATGCGAGACAACTGAGGGAATAACACCGGGTCCTCACTCTCATAAGTCTCCGGTGTTGGCTGCGGCGAGACGTGAGCAACCGCCCAGCCGAAGCAGAAGTCCATCGCGAGATCCTCGAGCGTTGTTTTCAGGTCGCTATCGACGCTCCACCGGTTGATGAACCAGTGCATCGCTTCGGCAACCATCTGTTGCGCACGCGGACGGCGAGTCGTGACGCGCCAGCGAGGGTTAGCCCAGACGAGCTGTCCAAGGCTGTACGAAACGTACTCAAAGGAAGCACGTTCAGAATCGAATGATTCCGTTGAATCGTTTACTCCACCGCGAGTCCACCATTCGCCTGGGTATTTGTCTAATAGGAGCTGCACTCCATTTAGATGTTCGTCGCGTGCGCGTGCTTGCGCTTGGACCTCGGCGAGAACTTTGAGCGGCTCGAGTGAGAGCATGTTCGTGTGCCTAC
>CAZQWQ010000061.1:0-70408 GCA_964596925.1 uncultured Gemmatimonadaceae bacterium
AAGGCCGAACTGCTCAAGCGTTGGTGGGTGCCCAAGTCGATGGGAATGACCCTGCTGTCCTGCGAGGTGGATGCTCGTGTCGGAGGCAAGTACCGATTGGTATTCGACCACGGTGGCCCCGAGCCTGCCGCGTTTTTCGGCACGTATGTCGAAGTGAAGCCGTATTCGCGCCTCGCGTGGACCAATGAGGAAGGTGGCGAGGGCGGGCCTGTCACCACGGTGACCTTCGAGGAAAAGGGCAGCAAGACGCTGGTGGTCCTGCGCGAGAGCTATCCTTCGAAGGAAGCACTCGACGCTGCCGGCACGGGCTCAGCCGATGCACTGGTCGAGACGTTCGATCAGCTGGACGAGCTTCTCGTCGCCCTCGGTGAGGGCTCGGGACAGTAACAGAGACGTGGATCTCGCGGTCGGTCGTCCGATAGTCCCGGCTCACACTGACCCGGCTCATCGCCCGGCGACCGGGCTGAGCCGTCGACTAGCCCGCAATCCCTGGACCTCAGCGGCGGGTTTCCCGCCGGACGGGATCGCTTTGCCATGAGAATGCGAAAGGAGACGACAATGCCGAGACGTACGCTTCTGACCCTCGCCGCTGCGGCGGCCCTGACCCTCTCCACCAACGCGATCGCACAGACGGAAGGACCGACCATGGGCACCGCGAACACCACCGGCCGCGCCGCCGTTAACGGCGTCGAACTCTACTACGAAATCCATGGCGAGGGCGCGCCGCTCGTCCTACTGCACGGCGGCGTCAGTCCCTCCGAAATGTTCGGCGTGCCGCTGGCCGAAATGAGCAAGCACCATCAGGTGATCGCCATCCACATGCGCGGCCATGGCCTCAGCAGCGATGCCGACACGCCTTGGAGCTGTGAGCTCATGGCCGACGATGTCGCGGCGCTCCTCGACCACATCGGCATCAGCAAGGCCGACGTCATGGGCTATTCGCTCGGCGGCGGCGTGGCGCTTCAACTGACGATCCGCCACCCCGAGAAGGTCGCCAAGCTGGTCGCGATCTCGATCGCGTTCCGGACCGAGGGCGGTGACTATCCCGAGGTCCGCGAGGCCTTCAAGCAGATGCCGGCCCAGGCTGAGATGATCGGCGGCCAGATCGCCGGCTCGCCCCTCGCGACGCTCTATCCCGACGTCGACTGGGTGCGCATGATGCGAAAGACCGGCGAGATGAACCTGGCGGCGCACGACTGGTCCAGAGACATCGCGGCGATCAAGGCACCGACGCTGCTGATCTTCGGCGACGCCGACTCGATCATGCTCGAGCACATGATCGCGTTCTACAAGCTCCTCGGCGGCGGACAGCGCGACGCCGGGTTCGATGGATCGCTCCGCTCACCCAACCGCTTCGCCATCATTCCGAATACGACGCACCTCAACATCCTGGGCTCGCCCGCCGTGACGCAGTTCGCCACGGACTTCCTCGCTCAGTAGAACGACACCCTGGGTCTCGCCCGCAGCAGCGGGCGGGACCCAAGATCAGGCGGCGAATCCGAGGAATCCGCCCGACTGCTGCTGCCAGAGGCCGGCGTAGATGCCAAGCCGTGGTCCGGCTCGTCACGGGCGCAGGCTATTACGTCGGCCCCGCGGCTGACGCAAACCGCTTCCGGAAACGCTCGTAGTGCCGCAGGTACTCCCGGTGCGCGCTCGGGTCGGGATCGAGCAGCGGGGCCCGCTCGAGCGTCCGCTCGGCGGCCGCGTGCAGATCGGGGAACGCCCCGGCCCCCACCGCCGCCAGGAGCGCGGCGCCGTAGGCCGGCCCCTCTTCCCGCTGAACGGTCGTCACCGGCAGGCCGAAAACGTCCGCCAACAAACGACGGATGAACGGGCTCCGGGCACCACCGCCCGTGAGCAGCAGGTAGTCCGGCACCATCCCCAGCTCCTGGAGAATGACGAGCGAGTCGCGCAGGGCGAACGCGACCCCCTCGAGCACCGCGCGCGTCAGGCACGCCCGCGAATGGGCCAGACTCAGGCCTACGAAGGCCGCCCGGAGCGACGCGTCCCGATGCGGTGTGCGCTCCCCCTGCAGGTACGGCAGGAAGGTCACACCCCCGGCGCCGGGAGGCACGCCAGCTGCTTCCTCGACGAGTCTCGCGTCACGCTGATCCGTGTCGGCGAGCTCGCGGGCGACCTGATCCCGAAACCACGCGAACGCGCCCCCCGCCGAGAGGACGACGCCCATGACGTACCACGTCCCGGGCGCGACGTGACAGAAGGTGTGCGCCCGCATTCCCGGATCCACACGCGGCTCGGCGCTGGGGGCGAGGACCGTTCCCGACGTGCCCCAGCTCACGACCACCTCCCCCTCGGCGACGACGCCCACACCCGCCGCGCCGCAGGCGTTGTCCGCCCCGCCACCCACCACCGGGGTGCCGGGCACGAGCCCGGTGAGCGCGCCGGCCTCCGCGCTCACCCGCCCCAGCACCTCCGCCGATCCGCCCACCGGCGGCAGGAGCGACACGGGCAATCCCACGGCCTCCAGGATGTCACCACTCCAGCGCAGGTGGACGGGATCGAACATGAGCGTTCCGGCCGCATCCGACGGCTCGGTCGCCAGCGCGTTCGTCAGGCGGAGTCGCACGAAATCCTTGGCCAAGAGGACCGTGGCGAGGCGCGCGAAGGCCGCCGGCTCGTGATTCCTGAGCCAGAGGACCTTCGGCAAGGTGAACCCCTCGAGCGCGGGGTTCGAGACCCACGCGCGCAACCGGTCCTCGCCGCCCGCGCGCGCGAGGATCTCCCGGCATTCCGCCGTGGTTCTGCCGTCGCACCACAGGAGCGCGGGACGGATGACGGCTCCCCTGCCGTCGAGGAAGACGGAGGAATGCATCTGCCCCGAGACGCCAATGGCGGCGACGGGCGCCCCGGGGGGGGGGCGTTGCGACAGGACGCCGCGGATCGCGTCGCAGCTCGCCCGCCACCAGTGTTCGGGCTCCTGCTCGGCCCAGCCGGGCTGTGGCGTGTCGAGCGCCAGGGGCGCAGACGACGTGGCTTCGACCGCTCCCGCCGCGCTCACGAGAATGGCCTTGACGGCGCTCGTGCCGACATCGAGACCCAGAAACAGCGGTTCGGGCACTAGCGCACGCCCAACAACAGCTCCATGGTCAACTGATCGAGGCGCTCGTAGGCGTAGCCGGTCTCCCGCAGCGCCGCGAGATCGAACGTCCGCCCGCGCAACGCCCGCACGCCTTCGGGACTGAACACGGGACGCTCGCTCTCCCCCCCCGCCCCCCCGCGCTGCCGCAGCTCGCGCAGCAACGCCTGAATCTCGGCATCGGCGTTGAAGCGCGCGACCTTTTCCTTCAGGATCAGGTACGTGCGCATGCTGCCGGCGGCGAAATCCCATACGCCCTGCTCGTCTTCCGTCCGATACGCATGGCTGTCGAAGTGGCGCATCCCGGGCCACCGCGCGTCCTCAAGCAGCTTGACGAGAAAAAAGGCGCCCTTCACGTCGTCACTGCCGAACCGCAGGTCCTGGTCGAAGCGCCCCGCCTGCTGCGCGTTGAGGTCGATGTGAAACAGCTTCTCGGCCACGAGCGCCTGCGCCACGGCGTGCGTGAAATCCAGCCCGGCCATCCGCTCGTGCGCGACTTCGGGGTTGACGCCGACCATGTCGGGGTGTTCGAGTGTGGCGATGAAGGCCAGCATATGGCCCGTGGTGGGCAGGAAAATGTCGCCGCGCGGCTCGTTCGGCTTGGCTTCGAGGGCCAACCGCAAGTCGTAGCCCTGCGAGCGCACGTACTCGCACAGGTAGTTGATGGCGTCCCGGTACCAGGCGAGCGCCGAGCGCGGATCTTTGGCCGCGTTGGTCTCGACGCCTTCCCGCCCGCCCCAGCAGACGTACGTGGTCGCGCCGAGCTCGACGCCGAGGTCGATCGCGGTCATGGTCTTCTGCAGCGCGTAGGCGCGGACCCGGGAGTCGCTGCTCGTGAACGCGCCGTCCTTGAAGGCGGGGTCGGAGAAGAGATTGGTCGTCGCCATCGGCACCACGAGCCCCGTTTCGGCGAGCACGTGCTGGAACTCGCGGACAATCCGGTCCCGCTCGGCGGCCCGGGCGTCCCGCGGCACCAGGTCCTCGTCATGGAGGTTGACCCCGTAGGCGCCGAGCGCGGCGAGCTTCCGGACGATGTGCGCGGGCGCGAGCGCCGGCCGCACCGGCTCGCCGAACGGGTCGCGGCCGGGATTGCCCACGGTCCAGAGGCCGAAGGTAAAGTGGTGCTCGGGTCGCGGGGTGTAGGCGTCCGGCGTGGTGCGCGTCGTCATACAGTCCGGCGAAGGTACCGCTCACCGGAGGTTTCGGGAGCCCCACGAAAAACGGCGCGCGAACCTCGTGGCCCGGATTTCGCCTACGACGCCGGCCGTCGGGAGCAGTCCATCGCGGACGGCACGCCTCCGACACCGTGCCGAACAATGGGGAGAGGAGGAGGCTCAGGTGAAAGCGCAATTGCGAAGGCGGCTGGAGATGGCCGTGCGGGTTCGGGATTTCCTCCGGGCCCATCGGACGGACGGAGTGCCGGAGCAGGCGGCGTTCGCTCGGCTCGAGGAGCTGGTGCGGCGGGCCGAGGCGCTGGTCGGGCAGCAGCGGGCGGGCGTGGTGGCGTCGCGCGCGGCGACGGAGCATCGCGCCGAGGTGCGGCGCGCGCTGCAAAGCAAGCTGCTGCGCTATTTGACCGCGGTCGGCCGGGTCGCCGCCCGGGAGAACGCGGAGCTGGGCGCGCAGTTTCGGCTGCCGCGCACGCGCGGCGCTAATCTGGCATTCCTCGGCGTCGCGCGCGGGATGCTCGAGAAGGCGGCGGCGCAGAAGGCGCTGCTCATGGGCCGTGGCATGGCGGAGCAGCTGCTGGACGACCTGACCGCGGCGATCGCCGAGTTCGAGCAGACGCTGGAAGCGACGCGGGCGGGGCAGCGCGAGCATGTGGGCGCGAGCACCGATCTCGGGGCCGTGTTCAGCGAGATCTCCGAGCAGGTCCGATTGCTGGACGGGCTGGTGCGGTACCGGTTCGGGGATAACGAGGAGTTGATGGGCGCGTGGACGAGCGCGCGGAGCGTGTTCGGGCCGCGCCGGTCGCACGCGTCCTCACCCCCTGACCCCCTCTCCGTTCCGGAGAGGGGGAACGTCACGCCGGGAGACGTCAAGGCAGCGTAGGTCCCACTCCCCAGACCTACGCGGTGAGGCGCGGTGGGTGGATGGTCATCCGCCGCGTCTCACACACCCCCCATCGTGTGAGGACGCCATGGCGTCGCGATTTGTGATTACGGATCACGCCCTGATCCGGTTTGCCGAACGGGCGTCCCTGGGCGCGTTGGACGCCGACGGGCAGCGAGCGGTGCTGTTGGCCGAGCTGGAGCGCGGGGTGCCGTACGGCGGGCAAATCGGCAACGATGCGTTGTGTCTCTTGCCCTGCGGCGCTGTGGCTGCCGTCGCCTGGGACCGCGGTCGCGGGTTCGTGAAAACCGTGCTCACGCGCGAACACGCTATTGCGAACATGCAGTCCATGGGGGCGGTGCTTCGCTCCACTCCCGAATTCCATCAGGTGATCCGAGCAGACGAGCTCCGCGCGTTGGCCGAGGAACACTTTAATGCCGGACTAGGCCGGAAGCGTCGGAATGCCCAGCTGCGGGAGCTGGGGTACGATCCGGCGGGAGAAGCGGGCGAGCTGTACCATGCCGCGTATCGCGCGGTGGTGGAGGCGCCAATCGCGTTGCGCACCGCGAGGCGTACTTGCGGAGGCAAGCGTCCGCAGCCGCTGGCCAGCCGGGGCTGGAAGAACGAGGAGACGCTGCTCCGTTCGTATCAGCAGCCCGATGCCGCGACGGTGAATCGGGTAGGTTGCATCCGACGCAGCGGATTGTGAGCTGCTGAAGCCGGGTGGATGTGCCGTGGTATATTGAAGCGGGAGGTGTCCGATGAAGTACAAGATCGCGCTACAGAAGACGGATGAAGGCTTCAGCGTCTCGGTTCCAGGGCTCCCCGGCTGTTGGTCGCAGGGAGCGACGGAGGAAGAGGCGTTGGAGAACATCCGGGACGCCATCGGCGAGTATCTTGCCGCCCGTGAAGATTTGCTGCGCGGCACGGTCGTCCGCGAAGTCGACGTCGCGGGCTGAGCGGTGCCGAAGGTCCCGGGCGTCAACCACCTGGACGCAGTGCGGGCACTTGAGAAGGCGGGATTCGGAGTCGTCCGACAGGGGAAGCACATCGTGATGACCGACGGGGTGCGTATCCTGACGATCCCGCGCCACAATCCCGTCAACGCGTACACAATGGGCGGCATCGTCCGGGATGCAGGGCTCACGGTCGAGGAGTTTCGGAAGCTGCTCTAGACAGGGATAGATCCTTCGGGCGCTACGCGCCCTCAGGATGACGGCCAAGGCCGTCAACTCAGAGCATTACTCACAGCACGGGGCAGCGCGAAGAAAAAGCCCCACAACGGAACTCGTTGCAGGGCTGATTCTTTGACCAGTCGGGACGGCGGGATTTGAACCCGCGACCCCCTGAACCCCATTCCTTCTAGCCCTGGAATTCAGAATCCACTCATCGCTCGACTGTCGTTGGCGATTCACTGGATTCTCATGTATTCGGCCCTGGGGATCCAGGAAGAAATCGGGGAGTTCCTGCTCGAGACTATTGGTGACCAATAGTCACAAGGAATATGCCTTCCATCCGCAGTGTGGGCTCCACAAGGGGAGTTCCACCAGCGAGTGGTCTCTTAGTGGGCAGTCCCACCTTACTGTTTGATGATACGGTCAACTAGGAGGCCGATACAGAACGTAGCGAGCTGCGTCGTGTCATAGTACCGGCTCGTGCCGCGGTGCTGCCAAATCCATTGACCAGATTCGCCGTACTCAAAATCAAACTCGTGACTCTCGAGTTCTCTCGGCTCCTCAAAGTGGACTATTCGCTCTTCGGCGGCAGAGGCGAACCCTCTCCAAAGCCGAACGCGCAGACCCGATTGGTCCAATACATTTGCCCACTGTTGCGACCAATAGAGAGTGACCGTAGTGCCTTCCCGGTCGGGGGACTGAGTCCAGAATCGCGCCGAATTGGCCTGTTGCGTGAATGCGATGTCGCCGCTTGCCGCTCCCTGAGAAACAGCCCGCTCTAGCTCCCCGAACAACTCTGTCGCGTGCGCCTTCGCGGCATCAACACCGGCTTGCGAGTGCCTTTGGCGTTCTCGTTCTGTTTGCCACTCGGCATGGCGGGCGTACTCGCGCGCGCGGCTCTCGGCGGTGACGGGCTTCGCAGCACCTCCGACCTCCTCAAGTTTCCGCTCCAAGACTGCAACTGCGACAGACAGCCCATGCCGGGCGTAGGAGAGCCAGATTTGGGTTCGAGGAACCCAGGGAGGGACCGTCGGGCTAGCGTCCAGCGGGATCACGAGCAAGAAGTCCCACCCCTGCTCTAACCCCCTGTTCTTGATAGCCGTTTCCTCCACCCTGGTCCAAGGTGTGTCGCCCCAGCCAGGGCGATACAGGACAACGGCCAGTCTGGCCTCCATGCCGAAGACAGAGGACAGCTTGTCCATGCCGTCCGATCCCGCTACGTCCCCCTGCCGCTCGGTGAACAGGAACACACTCATGCGATCCCGCAAGAGATTCGCTAGTTCCTCGGCTAACGTGAGGTCGTCGCCAAGAAACGAAATGGCCACGTCGTACCTGTAGCCGTCCCCTTCAACCATTGTGCCCCCGAACAAGAGTCCGCAGTGCTTGGTTGCAATTCAGACTTGTACTACCGGTAGGGCCGCTCGTTGTCATTGCTTTTTTCACTGAGCCTTCACAACGAGTCTGACTCTTCTCCTTGGCAAGTCGCCACCCCCTCCCTCATGGCGGGAGAAAGCGGGGTTGACCCGATGAAAATGGCGCACGTGACGCCCGGGAGATCGGAACGCGTCATCGTGGCCGTCCACCCATCAGCGGTTAGCACAATGGCGCCGAGAACGTTCTTCTCCGCCATGCAGTAATGCGCGCCAGAGGACGGCGGCGGGCAACCGACGATCGACGTGTACCTCACATGCTCGGAGAAGTACTGCTCTTCCATCATAATCAAGTCTCTCAACCCAGACTGCATGGATTCGATCTTTGCGCGCCGGAGCTGTTCTGCGGATACGGCTTCCATGACAGAGTCACCAGCAGCCCGTCCGTGCTTCGCGGTTTCAGTGAAGCCGGCGACCAGTACCTCGTTGTAGTAGACACTCCGAGAAATCGCGTTGGCCGTGTCTTGCGGCCACCCTTTGCTCATGAGGCATGCCTCCAAGCGAGGATTCCCCTCCCCTACGTCAGTCGCAACCGGACCGGCGATCGTCACGCACTCGTAGTACTGCTTCAGCAACCGGCTCGCGATCCTCTTGTCGGAATTGCAGCCGATCACGCTCAGAACAAGGGTCAGTCCGCAGACAGATTTTCTCATTGTATGGCCTAGTCGTTGACGGCGCGCGCCGAACTTAACGCGGCCAAGCATGGGCGCATGTGTGCCCAAGCTCGCCTGAGCTGTCCGTCGGCTGCCGCCACCTCCGGCACTTCCCAAAAGCGCTTTATCTCCGGGTTAATCACGGCAGGTACGAGCGGGTTGACCACGTCGGCGATGGCGTAGTACTCCTTGCGCGCCTTTTCCGCTGCCCGGCACACCTTGCTGCTCGCACGTGCCCGCGCCTCGAGCATTGCCGCGAGTGAAGCGTCTGTAGCCGGGAAGCCGCGGACGAGCTTGACGGCCCACTTCGCGCGCTCCTCCAAGGTTTGGGGGCCCGCCCGCCAGTCCTCGAAACTCGCGCTCAGTTGGCGGCCTAGTGCCACCGCGTGGTCTGCGACCCGGACCTCGGCCGCCTGGCGGTCCGCCCGCGACGGCCCGCGCTTGAGGACCCAGTCCCACGTGGCCTTCACGAACCACGCGACGGAGAAGCCTGTATCCATCGACAGTCCGTCCCCTTCCGTTGTCCAAAGGTCGCCCTTAGAACAGCACCGCGCGGCCCGGCGCCTTCCCGTCGATGATGTCCTGTCCCAATTGCAGGGTCCCAGCTATAGCCAACTCACGCGTCGCAACAGTGTTCTTCGCACTGAAGAGTTGAACCCGCCGCCCGCCGTCGATGTCGCGGGAGATCTGGCCTGCAAGCGCCCACTCCCCGGTCGCCTGTAGTTTCATCGGGGTCGCTTCGATCCAGTAGTCGCGGTATGCCACTCTGTTGTCACTCACGTCGTGGCACGTGTCCCTTGGTCGGCCAGATCCAAGATTGATCGAAACCTGGTATCAAGGGCAGCGCGCACTAGTTCAACAACCTGTAGCAGATCGTTGGCAAGGTGGCGGCTGCTGCCCACCTTTCCTTGAGATTCAACTGATTCGACGCCATCAGCCTCGTCCTGCAGCATCACGACCAGCAGACCCAACGCTTTTATCAGGCCGTGCAGCCCTTCGCACATGCCGCGCTCGAGCCAAATGGCGCGAGGATAGTAGAACTTCTCCAATCGCTCCAGCGCCGTAGTGGCCTCTTGTTTGAACCGGGCTGCGACCGCCGCCTTGTCGGTGGCCACAGTCTGGCGTTCATTCCAGCGCAGTAACGACGAATGAAGGCGTTCCACTTCCGCGTACACTGTGGCGATGACGTAGGTTCGCTTGGTATGCAGCCGAGTGAAGCGAACCTCGTGTTCGACCGCCACGCGTGCAAGCTGGCCGCGTAGTTGTTCTATTTCGCGCGCCGACTCCGCCGCCAACTTAGAGCGGTAGGCTTCAAGATCTTTGTCCAGCCACAGCTTGAGGAGGCTCTTGGAGAGGAGGATTACGACGGATGCGCTGGCGCTCGAAGCAAGAACGGTTGTCAGGATCGCTTCAACGTTCATGTTCCTCTGCCGTTGGCCGATGGGGACTAACATGACGAGATGGGGCGCCGGACACCAGCGGGGTCGTGCGTGTCCCCCGCTGTCCCCCCGTCCGGGAACAGTTGGGGGACTGCAACTGCTACTGAATGGTCAGACTCTCAAGTCTCGCCCGAACCGGCCAGTCGGCGAGCACATCCATATGTCCGTGCTCGAACCATGCGTTTAGACTGGCTCGCGGCACTAATCCGCAAGTCGAGGCATTTCGTGGCTGCTGTGCGAGCACGCACTTCACCCAGACATCGGTTCGCTGGAGATCCTGAGCGCGCTCACGGGCTTGAGGTGAGAGGTAGGCGGAATAGACCCAAGCTCCACCAAGGAGGGCCGCTATCACACCGGCGAAAATCCATCCGTTGCGGCGGGCATGTTTCCGTTCTACCTGTTGCTCTTGTTCTCGGCGCCGCACCTGAGCAAGCACCTTCTTGCGGTTGTCTTCGCCGAGTTGACCTGATAGCAACCGGGCTAGTGCCTCAGGAAGCGACCCAGGGAGCCATTGGAACCCGCAGGCAACGCATGCGTTGGAGGGGACCATCTTAGATCCAGCGGCCACACCGGCTGCCGTGCTGTCAAGCATCCATTCAGTGAGCACGGCTGCTCCGAGGTTCTTCTTCTCAACATTCACGACTTGGACCGATGTCGAACCGCATTTCGGACAAGTGGCGCGCTGGGCAGGCGGGAGCTGTGCCACTAGAGCAACGAGGGCACTGCGCTCAGCAGAACTGCTTGTGAGAATGGCCAAACCGCGTCCGAAGTCGAATGACTCAGTCGTCATGGTCGTTCCTCTGGCCGAAGCGGACTATGGCATCAAGCGCTGACGGGATGATTCATGTCGACGGTTCTCCAAGGAGGCTAGGACCTGACAGCAGGGTCTGCCACGACTAGGCCGCAGCGCGTTCGACCAGGTCGAGAAAACGTAGTCCAGATACGCCACTCTGTTGTCGGTCATCTCCCCAGCCTACCAGTTACTTCCGAATGAAGTGGACTACTCTTCCGGCGTGTAGATCACCACGGGTGGCACCGCGGCCGCCGGGATGCGGACCACGGTAACGGTGAACGACCCCGAGTTATCCGAGTAGTTCACATCGTGGACGCGGAGCTTCAGCGTCCCCGCCTGATCGGCCTGGAACGCGAAGCGCGCTCCCACCGGGTACGGATTCCCCGCCCCGACCTTTCCCTCGACGGTCCCGATGCCCCCGGACGTCTCGCGGCCCGTGTTCGCGTAGCGGCCGTAGGCGTCGACCTCGCCCGTGACGGCGTTGACCCTGATGCTCCCGGCCACGAACACGACGACGAGGTCGCCCACGGCCAGCTTGAACCCCGTGGTGGTCCACTCGTCGTTGCCGGCGGCGAGCTGGAACTGGTGCCCCTGCCCGGTCGGTTCCTGCGCGCGGAGCGTCACGGGCGCGATCAGGCAGGCGAGGGCAACAGTAAGAAGGAATCCGCGCATGGGCTCTTGTCCTGTGGAGGGGGATTCTATCCAAGAAGATACGGAGTGCGGCGCCCGGCACCAGAACAAGCGCCCCGCTCAACCGCCGGCGAGCAGTCTGAGGAACGCACCGATGACGCCCGCGCTCTGCTCGGGCAGCGTGCCGAGTAGCGCTCCTCCGACCAGCCAGCACAACCCGACGGTCTGGAGGTTTAGCCCGCCGGCCCCGAGTTCCTGTACCGCATCGCCGAGAGCGGTGTCGGCGCTCGTTCGCTCGGCTCGTTCGCGGACCACCGCGGCATCGACTCGTGCGAGCCCCGTGCGTACCTCGGTCAGGTCCTGACCGTTCTGGTCGCGCAACCGCTCGACCTCTGTTTCGAGGATGTCGAGTCGCCGCTCAACGGGCGCGCCGGGCGCTGCCCTGTGCGTCGCGGTGATACCACTGCCGGTGATGGCATAGGATCCCGGTCCTATGACTAGATGGCCCTCGCCAGTAATGGGCACGGGTTTACCCAAGTGACGGCGTAGCTGCTCGCGCACCGCCGCGAACGCCTCGGCGATTACGCCCCGCTGCTGAAACTTGTCGCGTAGTTGATGAATGCCCACGGCCACCGTGGCGAGGCCCAGGACTTGCAACCACGCGCCGGCGAAGGCCGCGCTCGCGGTTGGCGCCGCGCCGAGGGCATCAGCGTCCGCGGCCACAACGACGGCGGACGCGAACCCGAGGGCGATCTCCACGAGGGGACGCGCGCGCGACGCCATCAGACGTTCGAACACAAGCATTTAAGGTAGGAGCGCTCTCCGAACACGCCACCACCCAACGGTCGCCCTAGCTGGGTGGAGCCCTCCAAGGTGGTGGGAATGAGAAGGGCACCTCTTGCGGGGTGCCCTTCTAAGTGAGGCTGCCGAGGTAAGCTCCCCTAGCAGGTTGACGATGTAAGCTGGACTTTCGGTGGCGCCAAATGTGGAGGCGACATGCGCAAGTCCCGATTTACGGAGCCCCAGATCGTAGCGGTGTTGAAGGAAGTGGAGTCCGGCGTGCCGGTGGCCGACGTGCTCCGGAAGGTCGGCGTCAGCCGGGCCACGTTCTTCAAGTGGCGCTCGAAGTACGGCGGGGCCACGGTCAGTGAGTTGGCGCGGCTGAAGGAACTCGAGGCCGAGAATACGAAGTTGAAGCGGATGTACGCGGAGCTCGCGCTGGAGAACGCCGCGATCAAGGATGTACTCAGCCGAAAACTGTAGGGCCGTCCGCGAAGCGGGCGGCGATCGCCCTCTTGGTGGACGAGCACGGGCTAACCGTGACTCAGGCGTGCCAGGCGGTGCGATTGTCGCGGACGGCCTACTACGAGCCCCCGCCGGCGCGCGCACTGCGCGACGGCGAGGTAATTCGGGCGCTGCAGGCGGTCGTCGAGCACAACGGCCGGTGGGGATTCTGGAAGTGTTTCGACCAGCTGCGCCTCGATGGGGCGTGGTGGAATCACAAGCGGGTGCATCGGGTGTACTGTGCGCTGCGGCTCAATCTGCCGCGGCGCACGCGGAAGCGGATCCCGACACGGATCCGGCAACCGCTCGTGGCGCCTCTGGGGCTCAACCAGTCATGGGCGATCGATTTCATGACCGACACGCTGTACGACGGTCGCCGGTTTCGCACGGTGAACGTGATCGACGAAGGGAATCGGGAAGCGCTGGCCATTGAAGTGAGTCCCTCGCTGCCGAGCGTGCGCGTCATCGCCTTGCTGGAGGATCTTATCGCGCAACACGGCACGCCGCGGGCGATTCGGTGTGACAACGGTCCGGAGTTTACCTCGGGTGCGCTCACGACCTGGAGCCAAGCGCGGGGCATCACGATGCAGTACATCCAACCGGGGAAGCCGTCCCAGAACGCCTTTGTGGAACGCTTCAACCGCACCTACCGCCACGAGATCCTCGACGCCTTTGTCTTCGAGTCCCTGGCGGAAGTGCGCGACCTCACGACCGATTTTCTGACCAACTACAACACGCGGCGGCCGCACGACAGCCTCGGCCGGGTCCCGCCGCTGACCTATCTGCCGAGGCTCACTGCTGCCGATTCGTCCAGCTATGCGGTGTCAACTTGACGGGGGAGCTTACCCCGACGTACACCTCGGCACCGCTTCGTCCCTAAGGTCCGCGACGGCAGGTACGCTCGGGGCATGACGCGGAAGGATGAGCGGACGCGCATCATGCGGCCCGCGCCAACCTAGGTTGAGGAAGTCGGCGCGCTGCCGCCACAGGGCGGGCAGGTCGCCGGGAATGCGGGCATGGTCGTGCTGCGCCGTGGCCATGCCCAGTAAGTAGGAAAGGCGCCCCCTAGAGGAGCGCCTTGCCGGGTCGAAACTATTACCAGCAACTATTACCAACGGACTGGAAGACCTGCTAACTCGAGTCGGGACGGCGGGATTTGAATTCAATGACCCCCATGCGGGGTCGTTGTTTTATCGGCACTTACACGCACCAGAGGACCGCATTGGCACGCATCGGACGATATGGAACGGCAAGCATTACGGCAAACATATTCTGCGAGTAAGATAGGCGCGTTGTGGATTACCCGCCGTCTGATTCACTGTTAGGCGCCCACATCTGCCCTGAGTGAAGGGGTCCCAAGATGTCACCTGCTCATGATCGGAACCCCACCCCGCTGCCGCGCCGCCGCCGTGTGTCGCGCCCGCAGTTCAAGGGCGTCGCGTTAAGTAGACTTTGAATGATCGAATTTCGCTACCTCCACGGGGCTGTATACATTTTTGAGAATGCCAAAGCGCAGCGCGTGAAAGTTGGCATGACCATTAACAACGTTGTCGATCGGCTTAGTGATGTTAATGACATGTGGCTGGAACGAAAGGTCACTTGCCAGATTTGTGGAGGACGCTTAGTCAACATCGGGGGGCATGTTCCTCAACATGTGGTAAGTGGTATAGGTTGTCCGGGGGGAAACGCGTTACCCCTAGAGAGAGATATGGCACTCGCTGAGTCTCATCTAGAGAATATGACTAATCTCCTCAGCGAACTTTCCGGCAGCGAAAAGGGATCAGTCACTAGAAAAATCAGGACTCTTGCAAAACGTATAGGATTGTATCGGCGTTACGAACGGACAGTAGGAGTGTGGCACTTAAGCACCGCTTTCTACACGGAGTGTGCTGAGCAGGTTGAATTGCTCTCACATGAAATCCTAGCAGAGCGTCTAGACAAAGAAGCTCCATTTGGAGAAGTCTTTTGTTGCTCAGTGTCAGAGGCCACGGAAGCGGTTGAAACAGCGCTGAGTCAGTTGGGATTGTTAGATTCAGCTAAGAAAGGAACTCACTTGTGAAATGCCGACGGACTCTATTCGGACACGAATCTATTAGCTGGTAATACGCTCTCGGGCGACCCCGGGATGCGATCCGGTCAGCAGCGTCGGAATCAGCGTCCTCAACACAGCACGAAACTCCGCTTCTGACTTCACTGGTGCGATGCAGTCAAGCGTCGCGACAGTGGGGATGCTTCGCCTGTCGTCCGTTGAGCGGTCTTCGAGCTTCGCGGTTACCACGTACTGACCAGGGTGCTCGCCCGCCGGTAGGTTGTTCAGCACTGACTCCAAGCGGGCGGTGCTTATTGGTTGCAACGCGATCACAAGGCAATGAACAGTGAAGCTGGCAGGCCGGACGCCACCCTCAATCACGTCGCTGAGCTTCATTTGTAATTCCATTTGGTACAGTTCCGGGTAGAGGAACCCGATCTGGCGCTTCGTGAGAGAGTCCAGCGCTTTCACCTTCACCAACGTCAAGTGTTTGCCTCGTAGCCGCCTTCCGACCGAGAACCCAGTCGCATCGTCCCAGATCAAGTGGCCGTACGCGGGGTCGCGCGACTTCTCATACGTCCAGCGTCCGAACCCTTGCTGCTTCAAGACGTTCTTCGCAATTCGTCGTAATAACCTTACACGATCCGTCACGGACAGCTTGCTAAAAGTGTGGCGCGCTGTGACCAGTTCATCGCTCGCGCGCTGCTGCCGTTTCCAATCGTTCAGAAATGCTGCCCGCAGTCGCTTCTCGAGGCGCTTCGCGAATGTCCTGTCTGACGGACTATCCCACTTGATTAGGGGCTTCATCGTCAGATCGAAATGGACGCGACCGTCAGATGAACTCCGTGGCGCGATGTGGTCGCTCCGTGCCGTGTAGATGACCGGCCCAGCACGCTGGGCGAACCCTGCCTCGAAGTACACAGAGGGCCGCTCGTACGTCAGATCCGCAATGCAGAGGTCCGCAGCACCTAACTGCTCTATGATCTGCTTGTTTACGTCTTCAAGGCTCTCGCGACGATCGATGATGACCGGCGTAATGTGATTACGCCCCAGCACCGGAAGGATCTTTCGCTCGTAGAGCGCGTTGGTATCGTCACGTCCAAATGCCATCGCGACGAAGCAGCGAGGCTTCTTCATTTCGACAAAAGGTAGGAGCGACCGTTTGCATTTGCAAAGCGGCGAGAGAGAGAGAGTTGAACCCTCCCGAGCGGGAGACGGACGCGCAGCCGCGATGTTGAGGTCGGTCGGCTGGCCACGTTCGTCGAGTGCCGCTCTCGCGGTGATGGGGTCTAATGCCCGCCGGGCACTCCGGTGCCATCCGCGCCAAGAGGCTGGGAGCCCTCCGCATCGAGAGACTGCCAGCCCAGGTTGGAGTGGCCTACTGCAACACAATCGTTGCGGTGACCTGCCCGGTGTAGGTACCGGCCGCTGAATTTGCGATGTTCACCGACACTTCGGAGAAGGATTGATAATGGGAGTGACCTGCTTGGTATGCTGCTGCTCAGCTGGCCGAGGTGGACGATCGCGGCCCCGCTCTGCGGCTTCGCCTTGAGGTCCGCGCGGCGAACACGCGGGACGTTTTTACGCCCTGCGTTGAGTAGATCACCGCTGGCGATCTGCTTGCGGATGTAGTCCGGCGAGTAACCCGACGCGGTGCTGCTTGGTCGAGCGTGAGGGTTTCGGCGCCGAACGCCGCGAGCGAGCGCTCCAGCTCCACCGCTGCGGTGTGCCAGAGTTGTGCGCTGTTGGGATCACCGAACTTTTGGAGATAGTCCGCGCGCTGCTGCCACAGCTGCAGCAGATCGGCTGGTCCGATAGGCGAAGCAGGGCTCCCGTTCATACTCTCTCTGTACCAGGAGCACTGCTTAACGAACTGCGGAACTATTACCAGTAACTATTGCCAGCGGGTACTGCAGAAGCTGCTAAGTCTAGTCGGGACGGCGGGATTTGAGCGGAAAGCCGCGAGCCGCAGGCGAGCGGCGGCGCCAATAGCTCACTGTCGCGACTCGGCCGTCTGCACCCGAGCGAGTCGGGAGTCGAACAGGTCGCCGATCGGTTTGGCGGCGGCTGGCATCGCGCGAAGATCCTCGCCGCCTGGGACCGCGAGCTACGCCGCGAGGAGTATTTCGAGCAGGTTTCGTTTGGGATCGCCGAACAGGGCTGGGCAGTAACGGCCGAGACCCGCGAGCGGATCAGGAAACAGCACGGGATGTAGCATGCCCGACACGCGGCCGGTTTTCGATCTGCCAGCCGGCACCCGCCCTGGATCGATGCCTTCATTGATGAGGTCTGCCGAGAACCGTTGACGGCCTGTTGAAGCCGGCTCGGCACCGTTAGACCGGACGCGGCGGATTTGTGCCCAGTTCACCATATGCATAGATTCACCATATGATGAGGGAGCCCACCCGGGATGCCACGATGGCTGCCACGCGCGCTGGCGCGCATTCACCGGCTCGCGGCCGCGCGGAAAGTGCAGTTCACGGAGAAGGCGTTCGAGGAATTGCGAGCGCTGCCTCTCGGCATCAGCGTCGAGGATGCGCACCAAATCCTGGAGAACCTTACCGCCGGCGAATGTGCCGGACGGCTGGTTTCGCGCGAATCGGACGAGTGGCTATACGTCTTCAAGCCCCGAATCGCCGAAATCGTGCTCTACGTGAAGGTCGTGCTTCGGGCGGACTGCGTGGTGATCTCATTTCACGAGGAGCTTGGCGATGACGACCAAGGCGAAGGCTAGGAAGCATAGCGCGCCAAAGCCACAGCGCGGTCGCGAGTTGCCTGACGACGCCTGTCCGACCTGCGGCACGATCATGCGCAGCGTGCGGGGCAAGCTGTCCGTGTCCGTGAACGGCGAGCAGGTGGCCGTCCCGGACCTGCCGCATCTGCGGTGCCCGAAGTGCGGCGAGGGCCTGTTCAGCCTCGCGGTGGCCCGCGAGTTGGAGCGCCGAGGTATCGATTCGTACCGCGCGAAGTACGGCCTCCTCTCGGCAGACGACATCCGGGCGATCCGTGAACAGCACGGGCTGACTCAGGCTGAATTGGCGCAGATCCTTCGGCTGGGGGGCAACACGCTCTCTCGTTGGGAAGCCGGTCGGAACGTGCAGTCGGCCGCGATGGACGTGCTGCTGCGTCTCATTCGCGACCTGCCGGGCAGTCTCGAGTACTTGCGCGCGCATGCGGCTTGAGGACGGGGAAGAACTCACAGCATTACTCACAGCACGGGGCGCAGCAAAGAAGAAGCCCTACAGCAGAAGTCGCTGCAGAGCTTGATCTTCACTCAGTCGGGACGGCGGGATTTGAACCCGCGACCCCCTGAACCCCATTCAGGTGCGCTACCGGACTGCGCTACGTCCCGTTACCACAACCCACTCCCACACCCCGTGAACAGCCAACAGTTACAAGACGCACAGACGCACAGCGGTTGTCAGGTTGCCAGTGATCAGGACAAACAACTCCTGCGACTCACTCTTTGGGCGGTCCCGTTACCACCACCCACAACCCCACCCCGTGAACAGCCAACAGGTGCAAGACGCACAGACGCACAGCGGTCTTCAGATATAAGCAATCAGGACCGACTGCTCGCACGCCAACCGGACTGCGATCCGAGGAAGTCCCGTTACCACCACCCACAGCCCCACCCCGTGAACAGCCAACAGGTGCAAGACTCACAGACGCACAGCGGCCCTCAGATACCAGTAGACAGGACTGACACTTCCTAGCCCTACCGGACTGCGACCGAGGATCGCCACACGAGAAGCTAGCTCCGCCTCGCCCAGCAATCTACCTCTTGCGGGCTGGTATGGCCGACGGAGCTGAGTTTGAAAGTTCGTTGATGTATTAGATGCATCATACATATATATGGATATGCCCACTACAGTTATTCTGGACGACGCGTTGATCGACCGCGCTCGCCGCCTTACCGGTATTGAAGAAGAAACCGCCCTGGTCCGAGCCGGCCTCGAGGCGCTTATCGCCCGCACTGTCGCCCGCCGCCTCGTGGCCCTGAGCGGTACCATGCCGGACCTCAACGTCGCCCCGCGCCGCCGTTTCTCGAGACGCCGCCGGTGATGGGCCTGGTTGATACCTTGGCGCCGTTGGGCCGTGACGGCCCGAGCCTCCCTTGTTCATCCAGCCGTTCGAAGAATCGCTCGATCTTCCGCAGATACAGGATCGTCTGGCGCTGGCGCCACTGCCACACGCGCGCCGACACTGTTTCGATACTGGCCCATACGGTCGGGTCGAGGCGCCTGCGACGCGCCACGCGCCGCGCCCGCAGGATCGTCATAAGGCCGGCGTTGTAGCTCGCGAACATGAAGCGGCGGCGATCGAGCGGCGTGGCGGCCCGTTCCCACATCCCCCACAGCGCACGATCGTGCTTGATGCCTGCGGCAATGTTCAGCTCGGGATCGTCGACCGACTCGAGTTCCGGCGCGCGGGATCGAATCAGCTCCAACGTGGATGGCATGAGCTGCATGATGCCTCGCGCCCCGGAACGGCTCCGCGCCGCCGCGTCGAGGCCGCTCTCGGCCAGCCCCTGCGCCTTGAAGTGCCGCCAGTCGAACGCCGGGCCGAAGAACCGCTTGGTGTACTTGCGAAAATGCGGGTCAAATCGGTCGCGGTGCGCCACGCCGCCCTGCTGGCCCTCGAGCCGCGTGGCACATGCCAGGACCAGCCCGAGTACCACACCGACGCGGCGCCTCAGTTGAGCGCCCCGCCGATGATGATGGCGATCGAGACGAACAGCGCCCCGATGAAGATGGCAACGGCGGCGTTACCCCGTTTGAGCTCGGCGGCGAAGTTGACGGCGGGGGTGAGCAGATCGAACAGGCGGTACGACAGGTACATGAGCGCCACGCCCAGGGCGGCGTACAGGAAGTTGAGACCAACGATGTTCCATTCCACAGAACCCTCCCGGCGAGGGAGGGCAAGATGCGGAGCGCCGGTGGCTCGGTTCTGTGATGCACGGCCCTACTTCTTCGGCAGGACGTCGCCCCCCTTCACCGCGCACCCGAGGCGGATCAGGTACAGGTCGGCACGCCCTCCTTGGTGGCGGGCGCCAGCGACGTCGTTCCGACGAAGATCGCGCAGGTCTTCGCCGTCGACATGTGGCCCACGGAAGCCGTCCAGCCGTTCGCCGTGAGCGCGATCGTCGGCCCGGTGACCCCGGTGGACGTACGCTAGATGGTCGTTGGGAAGCTCGTGGCGTAGCTGCCGCTGTCCGCCAACCAGCCCTCCTGCACCGTCAACAGATTGCGCAAATCGGACTTCATCGCCGTGACCAGCGCTCGCTCGCGCGACGAGGAGAACTTCGGGATGACGATCGTGGCGAGCAGGCCGATGATGACCACCACGACGATAATCTCGACGAGCGTGAACCCCAGGCGGGCGCCGCGCGTCACCGGGTGCTTCCTTTCTTCCGTTCTCCCTCGACCGTGGCATAGGCGAGCAGCTTCGCAGCGGAGTACCGGAACGTACGCTCGCGAAACGCGATGTAACACACGGCGGACGCCAACACGCTCAGCAGGAACAGCTGGGTGCGCACGATCGGCAGCGGGCCAATCGCGCCCAGGCCGTCCAGCGCCGCCACCGGTGCCCACAGCGGCAGAAGGGGAGCAAACGCCGCCGAGGTCAGAATGAAGCCGCGCGCGAGGCGGTACTGGTCGCGGTAGGACTGGATGCCCCGCCACACGTCGGGCGCCCGGCCAAGCAGCTGGTACTCGAGGGCGTCCATGAAGCCGCCCGCCTTGCGGATCCGATCGGGTCCCTCCGCCTTGAGGGTCTCGGCGTAGCTGGGGCCGCCGGGGAACGTCTCCACGTCGCCGAAGGCGGTGAAGCGCTGCTGGACCGTTGGACTGACCAGCACTTCCATGGCCCAGCGCTCCTTGGTCCGGTGGAACACGCCCCGCGCGATCGTGTGCACCACGACACCCAAGGCGGCGGCGGCCGTGAACAGTAGCGCGATCCACACCACGGCCTGCGTGGCGCTCCACTGCGGCATCGACAGGTTGAAGCTCGGCGAGCCCACATCGAGCACCAAGGCCACCCAGACCATCGCGTAGAACCCGTGAACCAGCGTGGTCACGCCAAGAGAGAACAACGGGCGCATCACGGCACCTCCTACAGGTTCGGCCACAGCCACCCAAAGACGCCGGCGGTGAGGAGCCCGTAGACGAGCCCGTCGAAGTAGTTTCGCAGCGTCGTGCCCCACGGCTGACCCCGCCAGATCGCGTTCGCCGCTTCGGCCCCGGCGTAGCCCAGAAACGCGACCGTGCCGACTATCCGAAACACGGTCAGGTACGGCGCGCCCGGGACCAGCGCACGGCTCGCCACGTACGCCGCGAAGACGCCGATGACCAAGCAGAACGCGAACCACTGCATGAGATGCTTCGGCATCGTCGGCGGTCCCGCGGGCAGCGCGGTCAGCATCCCTACTGGCCCCCGCTTGAACTTCTCCATCATCGCGGGCGTCCCCATCTCCTTCATGCTCGCCGAGTAGGGATAGAAGTAGATGCCGGGCGTCAGGTTCGCGCCGCGCAGGGCGTCGAGCACGCGCTCCTCGTTGGGCAGCGCGTGGTAATCGGCGCGATGGTACGTCAACACCATGTGCATGATCGAGCTCGCCACGAACACCGCCACCGCCGACACGAGAATCGGCAGCCACAACGACGTAATACTGACCACGGCGCACCTCCTGCGAGGACCGGGAAGGTCGGGACGGACGAGAATCTCGCGTCCCGCCGGGCGGACCGCCACCGCCCGGCTCCGGCCCTGGCTGGACCGCCTAGTGGCTTCCCTGCCCCACGAACGCCCGCGCGACGGCCAGCTCGGCCCGGTCCCCGTCCGCCGTTTCCATCATCTTGAGATACTCGCGGTACCCGACGGCCGCGGCCGCACGGTCGCCCGCGAGCTCCGCCGCGCGCGCGGCGCCGAATACGCTCCGGCCCCGGTGCGGCTCGAGCGCCAGCACGTGCGCGTATGCCCGTCGCGCCTCGGTAGGCCGGCCGAGCGAGAGCAGCAGGTCGGCCTCCAACTCCCGCGCCGGCACAACTTCACCCGGCGTCACCGCGTGTTTGCCCACAACGTCTTCGGAGTCGGCCGCGAGGCGCGCCACCTGTAGCGCCCCCGCCGTGTCGCCCGCGGCGACCGCGAGCCATGCGGCGAGCGCGTGTTGTTTGACCCGCGTCACCCTCGGCCAGTACGGATCCCCACGCCGCACGAGCTCGGCTTCGATCGCCGCCAGCGCCGCGATTTCGGCGCGCGCCAGTGCGGTGTCGCCGGCCCGCACCGCGCCGACTCCCCTGGCGAAGCGCGTGACCATCTCGGCGGCCGGCGTCCCGGGCGACGGCCGGAACGACAGGCGCGCCGCCTCCTCCCACCGCCCCCGCTCGAGCGCCAGCCGCGCCACCATGGCGTTGCGGTTGTAGGCCGCGACCATCGCCTGCGCCGGGGACCCGCCCGTGTCCGCCTGCGCCTCCGCCACCACCGCCGCCGCTACCGAGTCCTGCCCACGCTGCAGGTAGGCGTAGACCATGTAGTCCATCGCGTGCAGCTGATCGGCGGTGAGGCCGCGTTTCGCTTCGCCCCCGGCAGCGGCGACGGCGCGATACGACGCCCGGTTGGAGCGCACCGTTTCGTCCCACAGACCGAGGCGGACGAAGATGTGCGAGGGCATGTGCTGGGCGTGTGGTGCCGTAGGCGCGATCGCGGCATAGCGTCGCGCCGCCTCCAGCCCCAGCTCCGCAAGCTGCGGTGTGTCATTGGCGTGAATCAGGTAGTGCGCGAGCCCGGGATGGTCGGGGTGCTTTCGGAACAGCGGGTTCAGGATCGCCGCGGCTCGCCGCTGTTGCGCGAACGTGCTGTCGCCCGCCGGAGCGGAGGCCGTCAGCGCGATCGCGAAGAAGATCCCCGCTTCGGGGTCGCGTGCGTTGCGCGTATGCACCCGCTCCATCGCGGCCGTATAGCGGCGCAGCCGTGCGATGTTGGGCACGGTGCCCGCGTCGCCGTACAACGCGCCCACCGCTTCGATGAAGTCGCGCTCGCGCGCCGTGCGCCCGCCCAGCACCGCGGCGCGCCGGGCCGCGTCCTGCCCGGCCTGCAGATCGGCCGCGCCGGGGCCGCCGGCGATCGGATTGCGCCACCGCACGAGCGCGAGTCCCCAATACGCCATCGCGCACGTCGAGTCGGCGGCGGCCACCGCCTGGAACGCGCGCTCTCCTTCCTCCCACCAGAAGGAATGGAGCAGCGCCATGGCGCGCTCGAACCCCTGCCGCGCTTCGGCGTTGCAGGAAACGGGAAACACAACGTGACCGAGCCGCTCCGCGCTGGGATGCGCGTGGTCCTGCGCGACCATGGGGACGGGGGCGACGCAGGGGACGACGAGAGCAGCGACAAGACCAAGAATCGACGACGGGCGCATAGTCACCTCAGGAAAAATGCGTTGGCTCAATGATACACCGGGTCGGTCTAGCGGTCTGCCCCCAGCGGGCCTATCCTTTCGTCCATGCCGTTCCTCGACACCAACCACCAACGCGCCGCGCTGGTCCTCCTCATCCTCGGGATCGCATTAGTAGTTGCCTTCGTCCCGTTTGCCACGGGACTCGTGGGCATCCCCGTGTTGTACGTCATGTTCGAGCCGGTGCACCGGTGGCTGACCCGCCACACCAGCTCCCGCTTCGCGGCCGCCATCGTGGTGCTGCTGGCCCTGTTTCTCATCGTCGTGCCGGGGGTCTCGTTCGCAGGGTTGATCGTGGCCCAGGCGCAGGAAATCGCCGGCGGGGTGGTGCAGAGCCCGCTGCTCGGCCGGCTCTCGGAACTGCGTTTCCGCAATTTCGACATCGGCGCGCAGCTCGCCGGTCTGGGTGGCAAGCTGGTGGGGTGGATTGGCACCTCGGCGTTCGGCCTGATCGGCACCGCCACGCGTCTCGCGCTGAATCTGACGATTTCGCTGTTCGGCCTCTACTATCTGCTCCTCCGCCCTGGCGAAACCTGGCAGGCCGTCCGCCCCTACATTCCGTTTTCCACCGAGAACGCCGAGCTCTTGCGGCAGCGGTTCCGCAACGTGACCGTCTCGACCGTGGTCGGCACCGGGCTCGTTGCGGTGATCCAGGGGGTCATGGTGGGGCTCGGCTTCTGGGCGGCGGGCCTCGCCAATGCGCTCTTCTGGGGCGTCGTCACCGTCGTGCTCGCGATCCTGCCGGTCGTCGGCAGCGCCCTCGTGTGGGGGCCCGGCGTGATCGCGCTGGCGATCGGGGGGCAGTACGGCTGGGCCATCGCGCTCGCGCTGTGGGGGATCCTCGCCGTCGGGAACGTGGACTACATCGTCCGACCGATCGTCTTCCGCCGTTGGGCCAACATCCACCCGATCGTGACCCTGCTCGGCGCCCTGGCGGGCGTGCCGTACTTCGGCATCCTGGGACTGCTGATCGGACCGCTGGCGCTCAGTTACTTCTTTGAGCTGATCGGGATGTACAGAGAAGAGTATCTAGGTTGAAGAGACCAGAACCGGTACTGCTAGACGCAGCAGACGCACAGTGGAGAACAGTTGGAGGAAACAGGTAGTCCTGTTACCGATCTCTGTTCACCACTGTGCGTCTACGCGTCTAGTCGTGCAGGTCCTGGTGTCGCTCTGTTGTCTCAACACACAATCCCTACTGTGGTGCCCACGTCCTCCGGATCGACGCAGCGGGCCGTGCCGGCGCGCCGGGCCGGTACGGTGCCACCGGTCCCGTCCCTCCCACCCTGAGATGGCCGTCATTCGGCGTGATGTCGGTGGGTTCGGCGTTCGTGCCGATGATCACCGCGGCATTCACGAACGCATCGTCGCCGCCAAAGAGACTGCGGCGAATCCGGACCGAGATCCGCGTGCCGTTGAACACCGGCTTGACCTGCCCCCGGATCGCGCCGAGGGTGTCCAGGATATTCACCGTCGAATCGGCATTGTACGTGAACAGATCGAGGGCGTAGTCGACCCCCAATACCGTCGACACGCCGGTGGGCCGGAACACGTCCACGAGCGAACCCAGGCCGGTCGATGTGTCCTGATCGACGTCGAAGTCCACCTGGCCGAAGACCGCGGCCGCGTTGCCGCTCACCGGCGAGAAAACGGCGGCCGTGAAGTTCAGCACGACGTCGATCCCACCGGTGTCCCGCGTGATCGTCATGCTGGTCATATCGAGCTGCGTCGCGCCGGCCCCGAAGAAGTCCCCTGTCGGATCGTTCGCCGTGGCCGTGGTTGTGGCGCCCGGCCCGGAGGAATCCCCGCCGCAGGCAACCAGGAGCCAGCCCGCCGCCAGCGCCTTCATGAACAACCGGTGTCGCTTCACAAATCGCTCCCGGAACGAGTGTTCCTACCCTAGGAAGAATACCTGAGAGATGCTGAAACGCCTAGACGTCAAGGGAGACGCCGAGCCGCGCAGCCGCCGAGTGGGTATGAGGTGCCAGGATGTAGGCCCTTCCTCGCCCCTAATGCCTCATGACCACTTGGCGGCTCAGCGGCTCGGCGTCTCCCTCGCTGTCTCAGCGTCTACCCGTCTCGTTCTCCAGAAGAGATAAACCGGCACTCCCAGCAGGATGAGCGCGCTCCCGATCAACGCATTCTTCGGATTCGCACCGATGGAGCTCGCCACCACATGGGCCGGAGTACGAAAAATCCCGCCGCCATTGACGGCCATCGTGGCGGAGAAGTGACCGAGCCGGCGGGGGTAGGAAGTCATGCGCGTGAAAATGATGCCCGCCGGGGCATTTCGATACTCGTAATTCGAGCTGGCTACCTAGAGTGGGCACCGCGGTGCGGCAGCGCCTGTCGGGTCCCGCGTCGCTTCTCTTCCTAGATACCAGGGTTCGCAGCTGATGTGGTGCTGGTGTGGCGAAACTGGTAGACGCGGTGACCCGTCAAGTCACTGGGCGAGAGCCCGCGTGGGTTCGACTCCCACCACCAGCACCCACCGTTCGATCACCGACACTTGCCCAGGTGCAAGGGCGCATGTAATCTCAGCATACTTGACGGGTCACCGCAGTTGGTTGGTTGCCCGAACGAGCCGAGCGGGTTCGCCCACTCGGCTCGTTCATTTTCCTGGCAACTTGCCATCTTGCACTAGTTCCGCCGCGCGAGGCCTCCAGCGCGCGCCCGCAGCCCCGCATCGATGTCCGCCATCGAGACGCCCGCGGGGATCGTCCACTGCCCCTGCTGGCGTGTCGGGACCTTCACTGAGACGACGTCGCCGCTGCTATCCAGCTCCACGACTGCGGTCGCCTTGTCTTCGCGGTTTGCGTCGCCCTGGTTCACGCTGATCACGAGCGTCCAGGTACCTTCCCCCGGCCACATCTTGCGCAACCCGTACACGCCGGCGCGCGAGGTCTTGGTGAACTCCAGCTGTACCGTGCGCCGCTCGCCGTTCACGATCCCTTCCGCGGTCCCCGTAATGGGGAACGCGACGGGGGTACCGTGATGGAACGCGTGCACCAGCAAGAACGCGCCACGGGTTGAGGCATCGTGGGGATTGGCCGGCAGTTCGATCGAGATCCAGGGCGGACCGGCCAGCACCGGGGCGGCGAAGCCGACCGCCGCGATTGCGGCAATGGCCAGTGCGCGCCTAATTGTCTGCTGCATGTGACCTCCAGGAATGAGTTGGTGTCACCCCTGTGATGCCGCTCACACCCGCCGGGTTGGAACCTTGGAACTTCGGCCGCTCAGCGCCGGTTGCTCTCTCACGAGACGCGCTCGAGCCGTGAACTGGCGAGGGGTCCAGCGGTATCAATGAGGCGACCGCGCCGCCGCCCGCGGCGCCCGAGAGAGAGGAACCCGTGAGCATCCGCCGCATCATCACGCTCGCGACCGCGCTGGGGCTCGTGATCCCCGCCGTCGTGCAGGGTCAGTACTTCGGCCGCAACAAGGTCCAGTACGAGAACTTCAAGTTCGAGGTGCTGCGCACCGCCCACTTTCAGGTCTACTACTACGCCGAGGAGCGCGCGGCGGCCCAACAGGCGGCGCGGCTCGCGGAGCGCTGGTACGCGCGCCTCTCGACCATTCTGCACCACGAGCTGCGCGGCGCGCAGCCCCTCGTGTTGTACGCCAGCCACCCCCACTTCGAGCAGACGAACACCATCTCGGGTGAGCTCGACGAATCCACGGGCGGCGTCACCGAATCGCTCAAGCGCCGCATCGTCCTGCCCCTCGCCGGCCCGCTGGACGAAACCGATCACGTCATCGGGCACGAGCTGGTACACGCGTTCCAGTACGACATCTCCGGGAGCGGGCGCGGCGCCGGCGGCTCGCTCCCCGGCGTGGCTCGCCTGCCGCTTTGGTTCATCGAAGGCATGGCGGAGTATCTCTCGATCGGGCCCACCGACCCGCATACCACCATGTGGCTGCGCGACGCGGTGCGCCGCAACCGCATCCCGAGCATCCGTCAGCTCGACGACCCTCGGTATTTCCCGTACCGGTGGGGCCAGGCGTTTTGGGCCTACCTGACCGGCCGCTTCGGCGACCCGCTGGTCGGCACCCTGCTGCGTGAAGCAAGCCGTTCCGGGGATACGCACCTGGCGCTCGAGAAGCTGACGGGACTGAAACTGGACTCGCTCTCCCGCCAGTGGCAGGAAGCGATCCGTGCCACCTACACCCCGATCCAGCAGGCGACCGGGTCGCCCGATCAATTCGGCCGCCGCATCGCCGCGGAGCGCGATCAGGCGCAGCTCAACCTGGCGCCGGCGCTCAGTCCCGACGGCAACCGCGTCGCCTATTTCTCCGAGCGGGGCTTGTTTGCGATCGAGATGTACCTGGCCGACGTCGCGACCGGTCGGATTCAGCGCAAGCTGATCAAGACGGCCGTCGATCCCCACTATGAGAGCGTGGGATTCATCAGCTCATCGGGCGCGTGGGACGCCGCGGGGCAGCGCCTTGCCTTCGGGGCCGTGGCCCACGGACGTCCGGTCCTGTCCATTCTCGACGTCGCCAGCGGCGAGGTGATCAAGGAAGTCCCCTTCCCGTCGCTCGGCCAGATCTTCAATCCGAGCTGGTCACCCGACGGGCGGCTGATCGCCTTCTCCGCGCTCGTCGGCGGGTGGACCGATCTGTACGTCTACGACGTCGCGGACGGCGATCTGCGGCGGCTCACCAACGACGCGTACGCTGACCTGCAACCGGCCTGGTCGCCCGACGGCCAGTCGCTGGCCTTCGTCACCGACCGATTCACCACCGACCTCGTCACCCTGCAGCCGGGGAGCTACCGGCTGGCGCTCTTCACGGTTTCCTCGGGAGCCATCCGTCCCCTCCCCGCGTTCGACGGGGCGAAGCACATCAACCCGGAATGGAGTCCGGACGGGCGCAGCCTGTACTACGTGTCCGATCGGGGCGGCATCAGCAATGTGTTCCGCCTGGACGTCGCCGCGGGAACCTCCACACAAGTGACCAATCTGTTCGTCGGCGCGAGCGGCATTACCGCCGGGAGCCCGGTGATTTCGGTCGCGCATACGTCTGGCCGCCTGGTGTTCACCGCGTACGACTCGGGTGGATACAAGCTCTTCGCGGTGGACGACGAGCGCGTACTCGCGGGCCGCGCTCCACCGACTCTCGCGGGCGTGAGCGGAGCGACCCTGCCGCCCCTCGACCGCCGCCCGGGCGAGCTGGTCCCGTTGTTGAGCGACTTTCGCACCGGACTGCCGCCCGAAGCCGAGCCGGCGGCGGCTGCCGGGTACCGCCCTCGCCTGTCGCTCGAGTACGTCTCACAACCCTCGCTGGCCATCGGCGCCAACCAGTACGGCGCCTTCGTGGGTGGCGGAGCAACCCTGGTGTGGGGCGATATGCTCGGCAACCGAACACTCGCGACCGGTTTACAAGTTTCGGGATCGTTCCGCGACATTGCGGCGATCGTCGCGTACCAGAACCAGGCGAGTCGCTGGAACTGGGGAATTGCGGCGCAGCAGGTGCCCTACCTCACGGGGGGGTACCAGGCAGGGTTCGGGGTGATCGGTGGCCAGCAGGTCTACATCGAGGAGGCATTCCTGGCGCGGCAGACCAATCGGTCGCTGACCGGCTTCGTCGCCTATCCGTTCAGCCGGGTGCAACGGGTAGAGGTGGCTTTGGGCGGCCGGCACATCTCTTTCGACGAGGAGCTGCGAACCCGGATCTTCGACGCGCAGACTGGGGCGCTGCTGGACGAATCGACGGAACGCTTCCCCTCCGGCGACCCGATCACGTTCGCCACGGGCACGGTCGCGCTGGTGTACGACAACTCCTATTTCGGTGCGACTGGCCCGCTGCTCGGGCAGCGCTACCGACTCGAGGTGTCGCCGTCCATCGGCTCGCTGACGATGATGGAAGGTGTCGTCGACTATCGCCGGTACGTGATGCCGGCGCGAAAACTGACGCTCGCGGCGCGCGTGCTCCACGCCGGTCGGTACGGACCGGACGCCGAAGATCCGCGACTGTCCCCGCTGTTCCTCGGGTATCCCGGCGTCGTGCGCGGCTACAACATCGGGTCGTTCAGCGCCGCCGAGTGCCCGACGAACCCGAATGCGGGATGCCCCGTGTTTGACCGCCTGGTCGGCAGTCGCACCATCGTCGGCAACGCGGAGGCCCGATTCCCCTTGTTCGGTGTGCTGGGGCTGGGCGGCGGCTACTACGGGGCGTTCCCGATCGAGGCCGTGCTGTTCGCGGATGCGGGGCTCGCCTGGACCGAGAGCGACCAGCATTCGCTGTTCCAGGTTCGGCGGCAGGCCGTGGCGAGCGCCGGCGCGGCCCTGCGCATGAACCTGTTCGGATTCGCCATAGCCGAGCTGAATTACGTGAAGCCGTTTATGCGCCCCGATAAGGGCTGGTACTGGCAGCTGAACCTGACCCCGGGGTTCTAGGGCTGTCTATTTCGCCACGCCGGTTCGCGCATCCAGGTCGCGGAGGCCCCGCAGGATGACGCGCCGGAAATGGATCCGCCGGATCGTGTCCCAGTAGCGCTCGAGGCTACCGGCATGCAGGGCGAGCGCGCGCTCGCGCGACACGCCGGCCGGAGGGGGGACGAGCGTGGCGAGCCGGTCGTACACTTCGCCTCGCAGCGCGGGATCCACTCGTCCCAGCAGGTGCCAGATAGACAGGGCGTCCTCGGAGCGCGCAGCCGCGAGTGCCGCCCGGGCCGCCCCAGTTCCGCCCCGCTCGAAATCGAACGCGGTGAGCGCCCGTCGCAGCGCCTCCGGCGCGTCCTCGGCATACGGCATTCCTGGTCCCTCATCGGGACGCGTGACGGCGAACGCGGCCAGCGGCACAACCGAGCGGCGATTGCGCGACGCGAATTCGACGTACCCGCCGGTCACGTGGATCAGGCCGCGTCCGCTCGAGTCGGTTTCGAGCGTGTACTCACACCCCAGGTCCGTGGCCGTCCCGGCAGGGGTCTCGACAAAGAAGATCCGCGGCGGCGCCGTCACCTTGGCGTGGATCGAGCCGAACGCCAGGGCCAGGCGATGATCGGTGGTACTGGCACGGACCAGGCGCACGCGTGTCCCCGGCCTCACGTCCACGTGTCCGATGTCGCCCACGGTGATGATGGCGCGCGAGGAATCGTCGGTCTCGATCCACTGACCGACCTGGAGTGATCCGGTCGCGTCGAGCGTCGCGTCGCCCACTCGCGGGGCGCCGGCCACGCGCTCGACTTCCCATATTTCGGACGTCCCGCGCTCCCCACCCACGAGCCACCACGCGACGGCGAGGACGAGCACCGCCGCGAGGGCCAGCGGCAGCCAGCGGACCAGCACCGCCGGCCGCCCGCGCCGCAGCCCACCGTCGCGGATCTGGTCCCGAATTCCGGGCCACAGATCCTCCGGGGGCTCGACGCTCCGCGGCAGCCGCCCAATGGCATCGCGCAGCTCGAGGTTGAGGTCCTCGTCCCGCTCGTGGTCCATCATCGCTCCAGTCTCTCCCGCAACAGCCGTCGCGCCCGGAACAGCTGCGCCTTCGATGTGCCGACCGCAATGCCGGTCATCCGGGCGATTTCCTCGTGCCGGTACCCTTCGATGTCGAACAGCACGAATACCTCCCGCGCCCCATCCGGTAGGGTCGCGATGGCGCGCTCGAGATCGAGGCGTAGCCCCGGGGGCGCCGCCTCGCGCCGCGGCTCGAGGGCACCGGGATCCTCCACCGGCCGCACCCGCGACTCACGCCGCCGGTCGCCGCGGTTCGTGGACCATACGACATTGACCGCGAGCCGGTACAGCCAGGATCCGAAGGCGCTCTCGCCGCGAAACGAGCGGAGCTGCTCCCAGCAGCGCACGAACACGTCCTGCGTGAGCTCGGTGGCCCGCCCGCGATCGCCGCTCAACCTGAGACACAGTGCGAACACGCGCCCCGCATGCTCGCGATAGAGCGCCTCGAACGCGGCTTCGTCGCCGGCTTGCGCGCGGCGGACGACCTCGTTCACGGCGAGCGCCGGCACATTGGTGGGATGCCTGTCGGCGAGCCGGGGTTTGGAGTCAGGCAGCGCCTATCACGGCAGTCTCAGCCCCCGCGTAAGTCGCCGTATCTGTTGCTCGATCTGCTGCTGCGCCGTGTCGAGCGCTTGTCGCTGTTGTTGCAGCCGCTCGGTCACCTCCGCGCTCACACGCGCGACCTGCGCCCGGACCGGCGCGACTTGCTCGTCTGCGAACCGGTCCACCATGGCCCGTACGCGGGCCTCAGCCGCCGCCACCTCCTCGCCCACCATCGCCCGCAGCTGATCGGACACGGCCTGGTCGAGATTCGAGCGAACATGCAGCGCCGGTTGGCCGATGGTGCCGCTGAGCTCGGCCGTCAGCTCGAGCTGCCCGATGCCCGACAGGACGCGCCACACCAGATCGGCCGCCTGGCCGCCGGCCGTTCCGCTGTCGCGCTGCCAGCTGGCGGCGGGCGCCGTCACGTGCCAGCGCCCGCGAATCGAGTCGCCGTACAGCGCGAAGCCAAGCGAGACGTCGCCCCGGCCGGGGGCGAGGCGGATCGGGAGGGACGGCAGCCGGATTGTCGGCAACGTCACGTCGCGCACGCGACCGCCCGCGATATCACGCGGCGGGGCCCGGACGTGGTCGAATTGGGCGTCGATCGCCACGGATGGCGCACTGGCCTCGAGCGTCGTGGGCCGGCCGTACAGCGCCGGGGCGCTCGTGAGTCCCCGCAACCGCCCGGCATAGCGACGCGGCCCGGCAGAATCAGCACCCAGCTGGAACGACAGCTCCGCATCGCGCAGCAGGAACCCGGGCAACCGGCCCTCGCGCGGGAACTCCACCCTGACGCCTGACCGGCGCGTGCGTTTCGGCCCGGACTGTTCTCGCGGCAACAACCCCGGTGGCATGTAGGCACGCCCCAACTGCGTGTAGTACAGCGCTCGCTGGAACCGGTGCACCGCTGCGGGGCCAAACAGCACCCAGCCGATGGCACTGACATCGATCGGCGGCAGCTTCACGAGGCTCCGCGCGAATGCGTAGTCTTGCTGCCGCGCCGAGGTGAGCGCGGCGAGCCCCCCATCGAGCGAGCCCACGCCGGCACGCACACCGCGCTCCAGCGTGGTGAGGCGGTCACGCGTCTGTTTCACCCGATCGACCATTTTGCGGGCCTCATTGATCAGCCCGAGGTCGGTGGGTTTCGCGGCTTGGAGCCGGCGCGCGAACGCGGCCGCGGAGTCCGCCGTGACCTGGACGTCGAGGCTCCCGAGCGCGTCGCCCCAGGCCTTGGCGCTCGAGTCGGCCCGCGCAGCGAGCGATTCCGCGGCCAGCACCGTTTGCAGTCGCCGCGGATCCAGGCTGTCGATGCTCAGCTTCCCGGTTGCGAGCTGTAGCACCGGCACCTGGAGCGCCGGCTGGGCGGCCCACGATCGCGCGTTGGCCAGGACCTGCGAGGTGGGACCCGAGCCGTCCGACGGCACGAACCCGCTCGTGGTGCGGGTCGTGCCGAATCGCAATCCCGTCGCCGCAAGCCGGTCGATCACAACCTTCTTCTCGAACAGCGGCAGGAGGTCCAGGTCGGCGACCAGCTGATCCGCTTCGAACAGGTTCTCGAGCGAGTCGAAGGGGCTCGCCGCCACGAAGCCCGAGATCGTGACGTTGCCGCGCAGTAGCGAAATATCGAACGCGCGCACGTCCACCCGCGCACCCAGCACCGCGGTTCCGCTCCGTTCTACCGCCAGTCGGCCCACCCGGTCGGCGAACAGCAGCCAGGTCGCGACGATCAGGGCCAGGAACAGCACGAGCGGGACGACGGCCCGCCACCGGAAGATCGCGACTTTCACATCACCTATCCGGCCGGAACAGGCGGTACACGCCGTACAGGCGCGATGCCGTGAGCGCGCGATACCAGGCCGACTGCTGCACCCGCTGGCCAATCGTCTCGCGGTAGCGCCGCACCGCCCAGCGACCGCCAAGCCAGATCGGCACGAACGCCAGCAGCGAGAAGACGAGGCTGCCGAGCACCACCGTGTTGTTGAAGTTCGTCAGCGGGATGACCGGGATGTTGGCCAGACTGGTCCAGAGCGGCACCAACGCCGGCGTTTCGAGCAGCAACTGTCGGCCCAACGCCTCGAACAGCGGGTCGAGCGCAAAGCCGAGCGGTACGAACATCGCCCAGCCGAGCAGCGCCCCGGGGACCGACACGTTGAAGAGCAGGATCAGCCCCGCGATAGCGAGGTTGTGCAGATTGAAGAGCGGCGTGAGCCCGAGAATCGAGCCCAGCGCGATGCCGGCCGCCACCTGACCGGGGGTCCCTTCGCTGTGAAGGGCCTTGAACAAGGATTGCAGCAGCTTCAGGAGCACCATGCGCGAACGCTTGGTCGGACCCGACCGCTAGGGCGCCCGCGTGGTCGAATCAGCGAGGGGACGGATCAACAGGCCCGTCGTGGACACGCGCACTTCGAACGACGCCGGACGCTCGGCGCCGACGAACGTACCCGAGCCGTACTCCGCGTCCACCAGCGGGGCGAGGATGCGCGGGTGGCGCCGCACGAACGCGAACACGTCCACGGCTCGCGCCGGACCCAGGGGAAACACCGTATGCGGGCGCTGCTGCTCATCCTGCACCGCGTTGTAGCGCCCGCCCACCCGATCCAGCACGTAGCCGGTGTGCAAGCCCAGTACGTTGACGATCGGCTTCCACTTGAGAATGTGCGCGTCCACATAGAACGCGTCGCCCAGGATGTTGAACTGCCCCGTGCGACCATCGGGGAGCAACACCGTGGCTCGGAAGTGCCCCGGGCCCACCGGCTCCGTGCGCACCGTCGCCGCCACCTCCTCGTGGGTCAGCGCCCGGTACCCCTGCACACCGATCCCCACGGCGGCGGCGAGCGCGCCCAAACTGAGGCACAAGAGGCCCACCAGCAGCGCCCCGATCCCCCCCAAGATCCTCCGTTTCCGGAAGACCGCGATCGAGAGGATGACGAGCAACGCGGCCAGCACCGCGAAAACCAAGGCGACGATCGTGAGGGCCGACATGGAACGGAAGCTACTATGCCGGACCGGGACGGCCAATCGGCATCAAATGGAAACCCTCCCCGAACTTCGAGGAGGGTTTGGCGCCCATCATCCCGTATCGGGGATGCCCTACACTTGTGACTGCTCTCGCGACGGCGGGCGGACGTTCTGGCGACGTTCGGCGATAATGCGTCGGTCCAGGCCGGCCCGCCGGTCGAGCTCCATACGGCGGTCCAGCCCGCTGCGACGTTCGAGGGCCACCGGAACGACCTGAACTCGCCGATCCGAGCCCTCGCGACGACCGAACGTCCGTCGATCGCCTCCGCTGCGCCGACCTGCCATGTGTTGCTCCCCCCGTGCCATTGCCAGGAATCCCAAGCCCTAGCAGGGCAAGAGCTATGCCTTTGACCCTGCTCGACTTGACATGGGCTACGTCGATGTAATCACGGGACTTGGGGGTCTGGTCATGCATCACACCCGCCACACCGGCATGGCCCGTTCGCTACGTGTGCGGAGCGGGAGCGACACCCGAACGGCGGCTAGCGGCCCAACACCCCTTCCCAATGGACGATCCGCCCATCGTGCATGACGAATCACCCGCTTCCCGCCCGAGTGCGCCTCTTGGATGGTGGCAACCAGCTCGCTGTCGGAAACCTCGTACCGATGCGGGTTCGCGAACGCGTCATCCACCCACCCCGTGACGCACAGCTTGATCACGTCCGCGCCACGCGCGATGTCTTCCCGCACCCGACGCGCGAAGGCATCGGGACCGCGTACGCCGATACCGCTGAAGTCGCACGTCCCGCCGCTCACGCCCAGCCATAGTCCGGCCGACACGATCCGCGGCCCAACCATGTCGCCGCGATTCACGGCGTCGCGCAAGGCAATATTCGCGTACCCGAGGGCGCCAAGATCCTGGACGGTCGTGAACCCAGCGAGCAGCGTTGCTCGCGCGTTGCTGTCGGCCGCTCCGCCCAGCGTCAGGTGCACGTGAGTGTCGATCAGGCCAGGGAGCAGAGTGGCGTCGCCCAGATCGACCACCTCCGCCTCCGGGGGAATCCGGACACCCACCGCATCTCCCACCGCGGCGATCCGATCGCCTTCCACCAGGACGACGACCTGCGGCACGAGTACGCCGCGCCGCACGTCCACGAGACGGCCCGCTCTAATGGCGAACACGGTGGCGCCGACCCGCTCGGCGCGCGGTGGGCCCACCGAGGCGAGCAGGGGGACGGCGAGCGCCGTGAGCCACAGCAGTGCAGTACCACGGATCATAGGAAACGCGTTCCCAGCACGAGTCTCCGGATTCTACGGCGGGATCGATATCCCGCTGTCCCGTCGCTGTCAGCGTCCAGTCCGGAGCCGCGCCAGGCGAAGTGAATCAGCGAGGGGCGACCTACTGTGGCGTCAGCGCCACATAAAGAGTATCGTGAGATAGGCATTTCGCCATGGCCGTCTCGCATAGTCCTACGGCAATGAGCCCCGAACTTCGGCCCTGGTCGCGCGGTCATGGTCGGCCCGGGATGAGGCACGACAATTGCCAACCAGACACCCATCGCCCATGACCAGCGCATCGACGTTGCCAGCCACCGTGCCGCCCGGGGCCGTATCCGGCGTGGCCGGCCTCGAGCTCTTCGGCCCCGTGGATGAAACGGCGGCCCGCGTGCTGACGACCGATGCCCTGGCGTTGGTGGCACGTCTCGCGCGCGCCTTCGAGGATCGGCGTCGCGAGCTGCTGGCCGCTCGGACCGCACGCCAGCATCGCATCATGGACGGCGAGTACCCTGACTTCCTGCCCGCGACACGCGATACGCGGGAAGCGTACTGGACCGTCGCCCCGATTCCCAAGGATTTGCTGGATCGCCGCGTCGAGATCACCGGCCCGGTCGATCGCAAGATGATCATCAACGCCCTGAACTCCGGGGCGCGGGTGTTCATGGCCGATTTCGAAGACTCGCACGCGCCCACCTGGCGCAACACCCTCGACGGCCAGGCCAACCTGATCGACGCCGTACGTGGGACGATCAGCTACGACAGTCCGGAGGGCAAGCGCTACGCACTGGGCGACTCCATCGCGACCCTGATGGTCCGGCCGCGCGGCTGGCACCTCGACGAGAAGCACGTGCGAGTGGACGGCCGGCTGGTGTCGGCGTCGCTGTTCGACTTCGCGTTGTTCTTCTTCCACAACGTCGAGGCGCTGCTCCGCAAGGGCACGGGACCCTATTTCTACCTGCCCAAGCTGGAGAGCCATCTCGAGGCCCGACTCTGGAATGACGTCTTTGTCCTCGCCCAGGAGCATGTCGGTATTCCGCGCGGGACGATCCGGGCGACGGTCCTCATCGAGACGATCCTCGCCGCCTTCGAGATGCACGAGATCCTGTGGGAGCTGCGCGAGCATTCCGCGGGCCTCAATTGCGGGCGCTGGGACTACATCTTCAGCTTCATCAAGAAGTTCCGCCACGATCGCCGGTTCGTGC
The DNA here is from genome assembly GCA_964596925.1 of uncultured Gemmatimonadaceae bacterium. Classification (GTDB taxonomy): domain Bacteria; phylum Gemmatimonadota; class Gemmatimonadetes; order Gemmatimonadales; family GWC2-71-9; genus DASTHG01. Next base: position 36,467 of record CAZQWQ010000061.1, read on the forward strand.
TGCCCGACCGGGCGGCCGTGACGATGGATCGGGCCTTTCTCAAGGCATACGTCGATCTGCTGATCCACACCTGCCACCGCCGCCACATCCACGCGATGGGCGGCATGGCGGCGCAGATCCCCATCAAGAACGATCCGGCGGCTAACTCTGCCGCCCTCGCAAAGGTTACGCAGGACAAGCTACGGGAGGTCAATGCCGGGCACGACGGCACCTGGGTTGCGCATCCAGGGCTGGTGCCGGTGGCCAGAGGGGTCTTCGATGCCCAGATGGCGGCCTCCCACCAACTCCAGGTGACGCGCAACGACGTGCGCGTCACCGCCGCCGATCTGCTGGCCGTCCCGGACGGGGAAATCACCGTTCAGGGATTGCGCACCAACCTCGACGTCGGCATTCAGTATCTCGAAGCGTGGCTGCATGGCTTGGGCTGTGTCCCGATCTACAATCTGATGGAGGACGCGGCGACGGCGGAGATTTCCCGCACGCAGGTGTGGCAGTGGGTGACTCACGGCGCCAGGCTGGCGGACGGCCGACGGGTCACCGCGGACCTGGTGCGGCACACGATGGTGGACGAGCTGGGCAAGCTGCGCGAGCAGCTTGGGCCGGCTCGATACGACTCCGGGAAGTTCGATCTCGCGTCGAAACTCTTCGACCAGATGATGACGGGGACGGACTTCCCGGAGTTTTTGACGACCGTGGCGTACGACTACATCGACTAACGGCCCTGGGAGGGGACGCATGAAGAAGGAATTCGTATCGGAGCTGGAGCGGCGGTGGAGCACCAGCCCGCGATGGGCCGGGATCACGCGGCCGTACACCGCCGAGGACGTGTGGCGGCTCAAGGGCTCGCTCGACATTGTCTACACGCTGGCCGAGGTGGGGGCGGCAAAACTGTGGCGCCTGATGCACGAGGAGCCATACGTGCCGGCGCTGTCCGCGGTCACCGGCAACCAGGCCGTGCAGGAGGTCCAGGCCGGCCTCAAGGCGATCTACGTGAGCGGCTGGCAGGTCGCCGCCGACGCCAACACCGCAGGCCAGATGTACCCCGATCAGAGCCTCTATCCTGCCGACAGCGTGCCCGCTCTGGTGCGCCGGCTGCAGCGCGCCCTGCGCCGTGCCGACGAGATCCATCACGCCCGCGGGGACGAATCGATCGACTGGTACGCGCCGTTTGTCGCCGATGCCGAAGCCGGGTTCGGCGGCACGCTCAACGCGTTCGAGCTGATGAAAGCGATGATCGCCGAGGGTGTCGCGGCCGTCCACTACGAAGACCAGCTCTCGTCGGTCAAGAAATGCGGCCACCTGGGCGGCAAGGTGCTCGTGCCCACGAGCGAGTTCATCGCCAAGCTCGTCGCGGCCCGTCTGGCGGCCGATGTGTGCGGCGTGGACACGCTGCTCATCGCCCGCACCGACGCCAACAGTGCCTCACTGCTCACGAGCGACGTGGACGAGTACGACCGGACGTTCTGCACCGGCGAGCGCACTCACGAGGGCTTCTTTGGCGTGCGCGACGGCGTCGAGGCGGCGATTCACCGCGCGCTCGCCTACGGGCCCTATGCCGACCTGCTCTGGTTCGAAACGTCCAAACCCGACGTGGCCGAGGCAAAGCAGTTCGCCGAGGCGATCCACGCCAAGTTCCCCGGCAAGCTGCTGGCCTACAATTGCTCGCCTTCGTTCAACTGGCGCAAACACCTCTCGGAGGCCCAGTGCGCGTCCTTCCAGAAGGACCTCGGGGCCTTGGGATACAAATTCCAATTCGTGACGCTCTCGGGGTTCCACGCCCTGAACATGGCGACCTATGACTTGGCTCGTGCCTACCGCGAGCGGGGCATGGCCGCCTACGCCGACCTCCAGACCCAGGAGTTCGCCGCCCAGGGACAGGGATATGAGGCGGTGAAGCATCAGGAGTTCGTCGGAGTGGGGTATTTCGACGACGTTACGCAGGTCATCGCCGGTGGTCAGTCATCCACCACGGCGTTGACTAACTCCACTGAGCAGGCCCAGTTCCACGAATCCACAGCAGTTCCGGAGCGCGTGGCCCAGTAGTTGCTATAGTCGGCGGCAGCGGACATAGGGGAGGGATTTAGCCGGCAAAGGCGGCGTCTTCAGGATGTCGCGCCGGCGGCCGAGGGCAGTGCACGGCCACTCGGCACCCTCCCCCCGATTTCAGTAGCGCCGGGACATATGAGGCGGCGGGAAGGGCGAAACAGCTGGACCGGGAAGCGCCCTCCCCGCATGCCTCTCCCGGCATGAGTAACCGACATAGGGGCAGCGCGACGGCGCCACGCCTCACTCCACGCAAAGCGCCGGGGACTGTAAATCCTCGGCGCTTCGCGCATCAAGCTTCAAGACTCCCAACACCGCACTGACGTTCGAACGAAGTGAGCCGACCATTTTGCGTTGAGTGTGGGCGGCGAGGTGGCGGCGAGACACTTCGTGCGGCGGGAGCGCGGCACGACCGTTTGGTTGTGAGTGTCAGACTGTCCCCTAAATGCACTAGTTCCAACGAACTACGGCGGACGCCGAGCACCGAATTCCGCACGTGGCCTGTGTCGTAACTGTTTGGATAGGAAGCTAGTTAGTGCCGGTGGTGTGCGATGGTGCCCGGAGTGGTTTGGAAGGTGAATTCCCGACGCGTCGCACATCAACACTGTGCCCTACGCCACACACCGGCCCTGGGCCTGCACTACAGACTGGCACTAGGCTTGCGGGGGATATTAGGGGCCAAGGCGGTTTTAGGGGACACGGTAGGATAGGGAGCAGGGAGAGACCCAAGTGAGCGCACGGAATAGTGGTGGACGCAACATCGAGGGTGTGCTTCGCACCGCCGAGCTCCTGCTGGAGGCCCGGCAGCACGAGCGGGCCGGCAGAATCCAAGAGGCTATGGACTTATGCATGGCTGCCGTCGCGGAAGCAGCGTGGTGCGGCGCTTGGGCCGCGCAAGCCGTCGGCCTGCGGCGCCTCGGCATGCTGCACCACCATCGCAACGAGCTCACCGCTGCCCGGGACACCTGTCGCTCGAGCGTCGAAGTGGCGCTGCGCGCTGGCGAGCCCGCGATCGCCGTTGAAGCGTTGCTCTCGCTCGCGAACTTCGAGCTCGCCAGCGGCAACGTCGCCGCCGCCCGCGACACCTACCACGAGGCCCTGGCCGCGCTGCGCGACGGGCATCCCGAGCTTCGCGCCCGCATCGAGCGCAACCTGGCGCTCCTCGCCGCCGAGCAGTCGAAGCCCCAACCGTCCGAACAGACCGCTCACGTCGCCGCCTAGGCGACGCGCCAGAGCTTTGGACTCCTCCCGAAAGCGACGTTGCCGCTAAAACAGTAGTCGTCTGTGTTTTCACAACCTCGTCGGCGGCACTTCGGCAGGGGCCGAAGCGGGCTCCCGTTCGGGGTCTGGAGTAAAGTCCTCCCCCGGATTGATGAACTGGTCACGCTCGAAGCGGTACTGCTTGTCGTACAGCTGGCGGTAGCGTCCGTTCGCGGCCAGCAGGGTCTCGTGGCTGCCCCGCTCGACGATCTCCCCATGCTCCAGCACGAGAATCTGATCCGCGCTTTGAATGGTGGAGAGCCGGTGCGCGATCACGAACGTCGTCCGGCCGCGGCGCAGGCTGCGCAGCCCGTCCTGGATCAGTGCTTCGCTCTCCGAGTCGAGACTCGAGGTGGCCTCGTCGAGGATCAGGATGCGCGGGTCGGCGAGAATCGCCCGGGCGATCGCCACGCGCTGGCGCTGGCCGCCCGACAGCTTCACGCCGCGCTCGCCCACGATCGTGTCATAGCCCTGCTCGAATTCCCGGATGAACTCGTCACAATGGGCGATAGTCGCCACCGCCTGGACCTCGGCCTGCGTCGCGTGCGGCCGGGCGAAGCGGATGTTTTCCGCGATGGACCCGTCGAACAGGAAATTGTCCTGTAACACCACGCCGAGCTGCGTGCGATAGTCGCGCAACGGGATCGTCGCCAGGTCGCGCCCGTCGATGAGCACCCGGCCCGCCTGGGGCCGGTGAAACGCCATCACCAGACCGATCAGCGTGCTCTTCCCCGACCCCGATGAGCCGACGAGCGCGGTCGTGGATCCAGCCGGGGCGCGGAACGACACGCGTTTCAGGACGTCGACGCCGGGCTTGTAGGCGAACGTGACGTTCTCGAATTCGACCTCGCCGCGCACCTCGTCGAGCGGCGGGCGGGTCTCGTCCCCCGCATCCTCGGTGAGCTGGGCGCGGACTTCGCGGATGCGGTCCATCCCGGCGAATGCCTCGGTGATTTGCGTGCCGATGGACGCGATCTGGACCACCGGGGCGGCCATCAGTCCCGTGAAGAAGATGTACATCACCAGATCGCCGAGCGTCATCGACCCGGCGATGATCGCGCGTCCTCCCACGAGAATCATGAGCACCCCGATCATGCCGATGACCAGGACGGAAAACGCGCCAACCGCGGAAATCCCGGTCATCGTCGCGGCGATGTTGCGGAACATCTTGTTCACCCCGCGGGTGAACACCAGACGCTCCGCGCGCTCCGCATGGTACGCCTTGACGATACGGATTCCCCCCAACGACTCGGCCAGCCGGCCGGTCACCTCGGCATTGATCTTGGAGCGCTCGCGGAACAACGGGCGCAGTTTGGTGAAGGCGTACGCCATCCCGCCGCCGAACAGGCCAAGCACGAGGATCGACACCGCCGTGAGGCGCCAGTTGAGATAGAACAGCACGCCCAGGGCGATCACGGCCGTGATCAGGCCGCCCACGAGCTGCACCAGCCCCGTCCCGACCAGGTTGCGGATTCCCTCGGCGTCGCTCATCACGCGCGAGATCAGCACGCCCGTCTTGGTGGAATCGAAATAACTGGTCGGCAGGCGCAGCACGTACTCCTGGACGCTGCGCCGCATGTCGGTGATGGCCCGCTGGGCCGCGACGCCCAGCACCTGCGACAACGCGAACGACGTCGCCGCTTGCAGCAGGGTGGCGGCGCCGACCGCCACGGCGATCCAGCCCAGCAGCTCCACCCGCCGTTCCCCGATCACGTGGTCGATCAGAAACTTGGACGAGGCGGGCAGGACGAGCCCTGTCAGCCGGTTGACTACAAGCAGACCCAGGCCCAGCGCCAACCGGTGGCGATGGGCCCAAATCAGGGCCCGCGCTTCGCGCCAGGCCTCGGAGCTGACGGCTCGCCTTTTCGCTTCTGCCATGCCGGATGTTAGCTTGGGGACGGACCAGCCGTCCACCCGTCGGAGAACGCGAGGAACTCGTGAAACGTTCCACCCTCCTCACCCTGGCGGTAATCGCCGCCGTGGCGGCGCTCTTCTTCTACCTGACCACAGCCAAGGCCTCCACTACGTGTGACGTCTGTATGACCTACAAGGGGAGGACGAATTGCGCGAGCGCCGTCGGGGTCACGGAGCAGGTTGCGAGAGAAGGCGCCCAGACCACAGCCTGCGGCCCGATCGCCTCCGGCATGGACGAGAGCATCGCGTGCGGCCGCACGCCGCCGGTCTCGGTGCAATGCCACACGCGCTAACGCGTGGCGCACGAGCCTAGCGCGCGATGTCCGCTTTCCAGCTACCCAGCACCACCCTGCCCGCCCGGCTCACGCTGACGCACGGGCGACCGCGCGCCGGGACCATCTACGTCGGTGCCCGCGTGCCGCATCATGACGGCGCGGAGACGCCGCTCGAGATGCTGAACCGCCGGGACGCCTTTTTTCCGTTCCGCGCCGCCGACGACAAGGCGGTGTTGCTCGTCGCCAAACGGCAGACGATCGCCTTGGCCGTGGACCGCGCCCCGATCACCGACCCGGACCGGCTATCGGCCGCCAAGGAGCTGCGGCTCGAGCTGGTCCTCGACAACGGCGTCACGCTGGCCGGATCTGCGACGGTGGAGCTCCCCGAAGACCAGTCCCGGCCACTCGATTACCTCAATGCCGCCCCGGAGCCGTTTTTTGCCATCACTACCGACGAGAGCACCCACTACGTGAACCGCGCGCATGTGCTGTTCGCGCGCCCTCAGGACTGATCGGTGGCGCGCCTCGATCCGTTCGTTGACGTCCTGCTCCGCGAGCAGGGCGATCAACTGTACCTGCTCCCCGACGAGCCCGTCACCATGGTGAAAGACGGAAAGCCGCGAAAGGTGAGCAAACAGCCCCTCACCGACGCGCACATCTACGCGCTGCTCGCGGAAGTCGCGCCGTCGGACTCGGCCGACAAGATCGACCGGCACGCCGATACCGAGTTCGACTACGTGGCGGACCGGGGGCTGGTGCGCATCCACATCGTGCCGGAATCCGGGCGGCTGACCGCCGTAATCTCGCCGGCGGCGCGCCCCGCGCGAGCAACGCCCGAGCCGGAGCCCACACCCACCGGACCGCGCCGCGTGGTCGCGCCGACGCCCAAGCCGGCCAAGTCGGTCGGGCCCCCACCGCGCCCCCCACGACCGTCCGCGATCGCCGCCGCGCCGCTGATCGAGAGCCCGGTAGCGACGCCCGAGCCCACCCCGCAAGGCGGATTGCCGGGGGAGTTCGCCGACGACCAGTACCGGGCCGCCGAGGCGCGACTCGGCGTGCTGCTCAGGACGCTCGTCAAGTCAGGGTCCTCCGACCTGCACCTTCGCGTGGGAGAACCGCCCATCTTCCGCACCGACGGCGAGATTCAACGACAGGCCGGCGCTCCGGTGACTGCCGATCAGCTCGCCCTGCTGCTGCTCGCCATCATGCCGGAGCGCAACCGCGGCGAATGGAACGAGGCGGGCGACGCGGATTTCGCCTACGAAATCGCCGGTCTGGCGCGCTTCCGCGTGAACGCCGGGCGCGACCGCAAGGGCCCGGTGGCGGTGTTCCGGGTGATCCCCGCCAAAGTGGTGACCGTCGAAGAAATGGGCCTGTCGAAGGAAATCCAGCAGCTCTGCTTTCTCAAGAAGGGCCTGGTCCTGATCACCGGCCCCACGGGCTCGGGGAAGTCCACCACCCTGTGCGCGCTGATCGACCTCATCAACCGCGAGCGCACCGACCACATCATTACGATCGAAGATCCGATCGAATTCGTGCACGACAACAAACGCTGCCTCATCACCCAGCGCCAGGTGCACCTGCATACCGAGAGCTTCAGGACCGCGCTGCGAGCGGCGCTGCGCGAAGATCCGGACATAGTGCTGGTAGGAGAGCTGCGCGACCTCGAAACGATCGCGATCGCGATCGAGACGGCGGAGACCGGGCACCTCGTGTTCGGCACCCTGCACACCACCACCGCCGCCTCCACGGTGGACCGGATCATCGACCAGTTCCCCGCCGACCGGCAGCCGCAGATCCGGGTGATGCTCTCGGACTCGCTCCGCGGGGTCATCTCCCAGACGCTGTGCAAAAAGATCGGAGGCGGGCGCATCGCGGCACGGGAAGTCTTGCTCTCCACGCCAGCGATCTCGAATCTGATCCGCGAGGCGAAGGTGTTTCAGATCACCTCGATCATCCAGACCAGCCGCAAGCTGGGGATGATCACCCTCAACGACGCGTTGGTCGAGCTGGTCGAAAAGAAGTTGATCGAGCCCGACGAGGCGTACGTGCGAGCGGTGGAGAAATCGGGGGTGCTCCAGACACTCAAGGCGAAGGGGTACAACCCGACCGGCATGGGGTGATCCCGCCGCCAGTCTCCGCAGACACGATTGGGACGTTTGACAAGCGCCGACCGCGCCCTACCTTCCGCCACGTCAACCAGTTAGGCCGCCGCAGCGACAGCGTAGTCTCGATTCCGGAGGTGGTGCGACATGCCACGGACCGTGGTGGGTGGCCTCATCCAGATGTCCAACCCGATCAACGACCCGGCCGCGTCGGTCACCGTGATCCGCGACGCGATGCTCGAGAAGCACCTCCCGTTCATCGAAGCAGCCGGCAAGAAGGGCGTCCAGATCCTGTGCCTCCAGGAAGTGTTCAACGGGCCGTATTTCTGTCCCTCCCAGGACGCGAAGTGGTGCGACATCGCCGAGCCGATCCCCGGGCCGACGATCGAGCTGATGCAAGGCCTGGCCAAGAAACACGCGATGGTCATCATCGTGCCGATCTACGAGCGGGAAATGGCCGGCGTCTACTATAACAGCGCCGCCGTGATCGACGCCGACGGCAGCTACCTCGGCAAGTACCGCAAGAACCACATTCCTCATACGTCTGGATTCTGGGAGAAGTTCTTTTTCAAGCCGGGGAACCTCGGGTATCCCGTCTTCAAGACCCGCTACGCGACCATCGGCGTGTACATCTGCTACGATCGCCACTTCCCTGAAGGCGCCCGGCTGTTGGGGCTGCACGGCGCCGAGATCGTGTTCAACCCCTCGGCGACGGTGAAGGGCTTGTCGCAATACCTCTGGAAGCTCGAGCAGCCCGCGCACGCCGTCGCCAACGGCTATTTCATGGGGTGCATCAATCGGGTCGGCACCGAAGCCCCCTGGAACATCGGCCAATTCTACGGCACGAGCTATTTCGTGGATCCCCGCGGCAACTTCCTGGCGACCGGTAGTGAGAGCAAGGACGAGTTGGTGACGGCCGAGATGAACCTCGACGTCATCGAGGAAGTGCGACGGACCTGGCAGTTCTATCGCGACCGTCGGCCCGACACCTACGAGGACATGGTGAGGCAGCTGCCGTGAGCCAAGCCGGCTCTGCCAGGCTGCGACTGGGCACACCGCAACCTCCGCCAGTGCTGGCGCCCGCATGCCGCTCCTGATCCGCGGCGGCCGCATCATCACTGCCACCGACGACTACCAGGCCGACATCTATTGCGAGGGTGAGACGATCACCCGCATCGCGCCGGCGATCGACCCGAAGACGCTGCCGCCCGCGACGGAGGTCGTGGACGCCGCCGGGAAGTACGTCTTCCCCGGGTTCATCGACCCCCACGTGCACATCTACTTGCCGTTCATGGGCACGTACGCGGTCGACGACTATGCGTCGGCCAGCCAAGCGGCGCTGGCAGGCGGGACGACGACGCTGATCGAAATGATCTGTCCGGGACCGACCGACGAGCCGTTCGACGCCTTCGAGCTGTGGCGCTCCAAGGCGCACGGTCTCGCGGCGGTGGACTACACATTCCATATGTCCGTGGTCCGCTTCGAAGCGCACATCCGGGACCAGTTCCGCAAGATCGTGGCGAGCGGCGTGGCCTCGTTCAAAGTGTTCCTCGCGTACAAAGGCGCCCTCAATCTCTCAGACGAGCACCTGTTCGCGACGATGAAGCTGGCAAAAGAGCTGGGCGTGATCGTCACGGCGCACTGTGAGAACGCCGACGCGATCGACGCGCTGCAGAAGACACTGCTCGCAGCCGGGAAAACCGGCCCCGAGTGGCACGGACCGTCCCGTCCCCCCACCGTGGAAGCGGACGGCGTGCATCACCTGTGCACCTTCGCGGAGCTGCTCGGCACCCATGTCTACACGGTCCACACCTCGTGCGACGCTGCCGTGCGGGAAGCGCTGGCGGCCCGCTATCGAGGGGTGAACGTCTGGATCGAATCGGTTATTCCACACTTTCTGCTGGACGAGACCTACGCCGAGCGGGACGGTTTCGAAGGGGCGAAGTACGTGATGTCCCCCCCACTGCGAGCCAAGGCGAACCAGGAGGTGCTGTGGAACGGCGTGAAGTCCCGCGCCATCAGCACCATCGCCACCGATCACGCGCCGTTCAGTTTTCGGGGGCAGAAGGACATGGGGAAGGACGGGTTCACGAGGATTCCGAACGGGATCCCGAGCGTGCAGGAGCGCGTGGACCTGGTCCACACATATGGCGTCGCGATGGAGCGGATGTCGCTGCAGACCATGGTCGATGCGTGCAGCACCCAAGCCGCGCGATTGTTCGGGTTGTACCCACGCAAAGGAACCATTCAGGCGGGCAGCGACGCGGATCTGGTGGTCTACGATCCCGCCTACCGCGGCACGTTCGGCAAGCACGGGAGTCATTCGAAGGTCGATTACAACGCCTACGAGGGCTGGGAACGACTCGGTCGCCCGAGCGTCGTCACCGTGCGCGGGGCGATCCAAGCGAAGGATGGGGAGTTCGTGGGGACGCTCGGCAGGGGGCGGTTTCTCGAGCGGGAAGCGACGCATTGAGCGCGGATCCCCGCCTCGCGAACGCCGACTTGCTCCCGGTCCCCGCGGAACGGCGGACGTGGAACTGGTGGCACATCGCCGCGCTGTGGATCGGGATGGCGATCTGCATCCCCACCTATACGCTTGCCTCGAGTCTCGTGGACCGCGGGTGGACGTGGCAGGCGGCGGTCGGGGCGGTGGTGCTCGGCAACGTGGTCGTACTGCTCCCGATCGCGCTCAATTCGCACGCCGGCACGCGCTACGGTATCCCGTTCCCGGTCATGGCCCGGGCATCGTTCGGCGTGTTCGGCGCCAACGTCCCTGCCCTGCTCCGCGCCCTCGTCGCCTGCGGCTGGTTCGGCATCCAGACGTGGATCGGCGGGTGGGCGATCTTCAAGCTGCTCGAGGTGATGTGGCCCGGCATCGCGACGCTGCCGCGCATGCTGCCGGAGTTCGTCGGGCTCGGCACCGGCGAGTTCCTGTGTTTCATGCTGTTCTGGGGCATGAACGTCTGGATCGTGTTGCGCGGCATGGACTCCATCAAGTTCCTCGAAACCTGGGGGAGCCCATTCCTGCTGGTGGTCGGCGTCGCCCTGCTGGTCTGGGCGTGGGCGCGCTCTGGTGGGATCGGACCCATGCTCCAGAACCCGCCCAACGTTGCCGCTGAGGGCACGGGCGGACTCACCGGATTGTTCGGCGCGGGGCTGACCTCGGCGGTTGCGTTCTGGGGAACGATGGCGTTGTCGATCCCCGACTTTTCCCGGTTTGCCAAGAGCCAGAAGGACCAGGTGGTGGGCCAGGCGGTGGGGTTGCCCGGCACCATGGCGCTGTTCGCCTTCATCGGCGCCGCGGTCACCAATGCCACCGCGGTGATTTTCGGAGAGCGGATCGCGGATCCGGTGGCGCTGCTGGCGCGCATCGGCGGCCCGCTGATGATCATCCTGTCGATGGCCGGCCTGACCGTGGCCACGCTGACCACCAACATTGCCGCCAACATCGTGGCGCCGGCCAACGGATTCTCGAACCTGGCGCCCAGTCGCATCTCGTTCAAGATGGGCGCGATGATCACCGCGGTGATCGGCATCGTGATGCTCCCCTGGCGACTCTACAACGACGCCGCGGCCTACATTTTCACCTGGCTGATCGGGTACGGTGCCCTGCTGGGACCGGTCGCCGGCATCATGATCGCGGACTATTTCATCGTGCGGCGCGGGCACCTCGTGGTGGACGACCTGTACGCCCGAGGCGGAGCCTACGAATACCAAGGCGGCGTGAACTGGATCGCGATGGCGGCACTGGCGATCGGGGTGCTGCCCAATCTGCCCGGGTTCATCGCGGCCCTGAGCGGGACAACGGCCACGCCGCTGTTTGCGACGCTCTACAATTGGGCCTGGTTCGTGGGGTTTGGGATCGCGGCGGGCGTCTATCTACTGGGGATGAAGGTCGTCAGGCGTCAGTCATCCGTCGCAGCCCATGCCGCCTGAAGCCGCCACTACGCTTTCGGACGACCAGCTCGAGCGGAACTTCGCCGACATCGCGCCTCCGCTGACGGCCGACTACGCGCTGCTCGAAGCGCACAAGTGCCTGTTCTGCTACGACGCGCCGTGCACGATCGCCTGCCCGACGCACATCGACGTACCCGCGTTCATCAAGAAGATCGCCACCGGCAACCTGCGCGGTTCGGCGCGGGTCATCCTCGATGCGAATCCATTCGGGCACTCGTGCGCCCGCGCCTGTCCGGTGGAAGTGTTGTGCGAGGGCGCCTGCGTCCTGAACGCGCGGGACGAGCAGCCGATCAAGATCGCGCTGTTGCAGCGCCACGCCACCGACTACGTCCTCGACCGCGAGATCCGGCTGTTTCAAGCGGGGGCGTCGAACGGCAAGAAAGTGGCGATCGTCGGCGCAGGCCCCGCGGGGCTCTCCTGCGCCCGCGACCTGCGCCGCTGGGGCTACGCGGTGACGGTGTTCGAGGCGAAGCCACAACCCGGCGGGCTCAATACCTACGGCATCGCCGAATACAAGATGACTCCCGCCGTGGCGCTCGCCGAAGTTCAGGACATCCTCGATCTGGGCGTCGAGCTCAGGACCGGCGTGACTGTCGGCCGCGACCTGCCGTTCGAGCGGCTCGTAGCGGACTACGACGCGGTGTTCGTCGGCATCGGGCTGGGCCTCACCAAGGCCCTCGGCATCCCGGGCGAGGATCTGCCTGGCGTGGTGGACGCCCTGACCTTCATCGAGCACCTGAAGACCCATCCGTACCGCGAGACGCGTGTGGGACGGCGGGTCGCCGTTATCGGCGCCGGCAACACCGCCATCGATGCCGTGACTCAGGCCAAGCGCCTCGGCGCCGAGCGCTCGACGATCGTCTACCGCCGGGGCGAAGCGGACATGCCGTGTTTCCTGTACGAATACGAGCTGGCCAAAGTGGATGGGTGTCAGTTCCGCTTTGACTGCACGCCCACGCGCATCCTGGGCAGCAGCCGAGTCGAGGGCCTGGAGGTCGCAACCCCGCATGGCCTCGAGGTCATCGACTGCGACATGGTGATCACGGCGCTCGGCCAGGCGGTGCGCGACGAGTTCACGGTGCCTGCCGGTCACCCGAAGGTGCTCGTGGGGGGGGACTACGCGAGCGGCGGCGCCGAGATCGTCAACGCGGCGGCCGAGGGAAAGCAGGCCGCCGCGACGATTCATGAACGATTGTCGAGGAGTTGAAGAACGGAGCGTGGCATATGGCTGATCTCAGCACGAACTTCGCGGGCATCCAGTGCCCTAATCCCTTCTGGCTCGCGTCCGGGCCGCCGACCAATACCTACGGGCAGGTCGCGCGCGCCTTCGACCTCGGCTGGGGCGGCGCGGTGTGGAAGACCATCGGTGAGCCGATCATCAACGTGTTCTCTCGCTATGGGTCCGTGGATCTCGGATCGACGCGGATGATGGGGTTCAACAACATCGAGCTGATCAGCGACCGGCCGATCGAGGACAACCTCAGGGAGATCGCCGAGGTCAAGCGTAACTTCCCCGGCCACGCCATCATCGCGTCGTTGATGGTGGAATCGAAGCGCGAAGCGTGGCACGAAATGGTCAAACGCACCCAGGACACCGGGGCGGACGGCATCGAGCTGAATTTTGGTTGCCCGCACGGCATGAGCGAGCGCGGCATGGGGAGCGCGGTCGGCCAAGTGCCCGACTACACCTGCCAAATCGTCGAATGGGTGAAGGAGGTGGCGACGATCCCGGTGATCGTGAAGCTCACACCCAACGTCACGGACGTCACCTACATCGCCCGCGCCGCGGTCAAGGGTGGGGCGGACGCGCTGTCGTTGATCAACACCATCAACTCGATCGTCGGCGTCGATCTCGACACGTTTTCTCCCCTGCCTTCCGTGGCCGGGAAGTCGAGTCACGGGGGGTACTGCGGTCCCGCCGTGAAGCCGATCGCGCTGCATTTGGTCTCGGCCGTCGCGGGAGACCCGAGTGTCCGGATCCCGATATCGGGAATCGGCGGGGTCGCGACCTGGAAGGATGGCGCCGAGTTCGTCACGCTGGGTGCCGGGACGGTGCAGGTGTGCACGGCGGTGATGCACTACGGCTTCCGCATCATCGAGGATCTCGTGGACGGCCTCGCGACCTGGATGGACGAGCGAGGGCACCGTACGCTCGACGAGGTGCGTGGCCGGGCCGTGCCGAAGGTGGTGAAGTGGGAAGACCTCGACCTCAACTACCACCTCGTCGCGGCGATCGATCAGGACACGTGCATCCGGTGCGAGCTCTGTTGGACGGCGTGCGAGGACGGCGCGCACCAGGCGATCCAGCGGCACCCGCGGGGCAATGGGGGGCTGGCGGTCGAGATCATCGAGGCGGCGTGCGTGGGCTGTAACCTGTGCGCGGAGGTCTGTCCCGTGCAGGGCTGCATCACCATGCAACAGATCCCGAACGACTTCCCGGCAGTGAACTGGAAAGCGTACTCGGCCGGCACGGGCAAACTGGCGCCGCGCTCGGAGCACTTCCACACCGCGACGTGGGCAAACAAGGACTGAGCGATGCCAATGATCCGACTGTTCGGCCTGGTGGTGTTCACCGTGGTGGAAGTCGTGGGGCTCGTGGCGTGGCTCGCGCTGGTCCGGTCCGGCCGGCAAGTCCTGGGCGTCCTCGTCCTGCCCGTGACGTTTTTTGTCGAGCATCTCATCGCCTTCAACGTGAAACGGGATGTGGGACTGCTGCGGCTGGATGTGCCGGCGGGACGGATCGCCGTGAACGCCGTCATCGAGACAGTCGTGTGGGTGGCCTGGCTCGCCCTCTGGACCTTGGGCGGTGGCTGGCGGGTGGTCGCCACCGTGGTGCTTTTCGTCACCCTGGTCATCGAGCACAGCATCACCGACAACATTTTCCGCGGCCGGCCGCTGTTCGAGAACCTATTGAATCGCCACACGTTGGGGTTTTCGGCGGTCGAGACGGTCGGTGCGACCGGATGGATCGTACTGGTGGACGCCGGGCTCGGGCTGGTTGGAGTGGGGGTGCTCGCGGTCGCTTCGTTTATCGAGCATCGCATGGCGTTGTTGGTTGCCAAGCGGCCGGCCAGGTGATCTGCAGGAATGGCATCGCGAAGAGTCGGGCAGGTGAAACGTCGAGGAGAAAAGCCCAGAGAGGCGCCGGACAGAAGCCCGGCGCCTCCTCACGACGCGTTTCAGCAGCAGATGTCAGGCCGCTTTCTTCTTGAACAGCCCGACGATTAGGGGAAGAAGCAGTCCTACGAGGCCCGAGGCGCCGATATTCCCGACCGTGGCGTTCCCCAGCAAGCTGGTGAGCGAGCCGCCAAGCAGTTGGCCACCGCCAACCCCCCCCACAGCCCCCAAGATGGTGTTGAGGACAGGGCCGAGGCTTCTGGCTTTGTTGAGTAGGCTGCCCACGTTGCCGCCAACTGCACCGCTAATCGCCTGTATCAAGAGACTCGTGACGTCCATGCGCTGCTCCGGACTGGAGGGGAACCGCTCGCCCAAGAGGGGCGGGGAGAAGATGCCAGCGACCGGAGATCCCGCAAGTGGGCAGGTTATGAGACACGGAAGCCGCCGCGCGGTTCATCGGCGACGAGGATCGAAAGCAGCAAAGCCCGACCCCCCCTATACCGTCCTCAGTACGAGGATGGGGTTCAGGCGCACGGCGCGCAACGCGGGCACGAGCGACCCCGCCAACGTCATTGCGCGCAACACCAGCCGGCTCCGTGCCCAGCGCCAGCCGCACTCCGATCTCGCGCGACCGCTGGGAGACGGTGTAAGCCAGCAGGCCGTACACGCCTTTTCCGGAGAGCAACAGCACGATCACGGCCAGGGCCCCGAGGACGCGAAGCTGCGCGCGCCGCGTAGCGGTCTCTGCTGGCGCCGTGGGCGGGGAGGGCTCAGAATAGGGCGAATTGCCGATTCCTTTCCCACGTCCTCAACCGACGACTGGATTGGGAGGACTGCGATGACGCAGGCTGCCGCCCGTTGCCGGGTGTTTCGGGATCTGCACGAGTCCGGCTGCTTCGTGATCCCCAACCCCTGGGACCGCGGCAGCGCCCGCCTGCTCCAACAGCTGGGGTTTCCGGCGCTCGCGACCACTAGCTCCGGATTCGCTTGGACACTGGGCCGGCAAGACAACCGGGTGTCGCTGGAAGAGGCTTTGGCCCACATTCGCTCGATCGCGCAGGCCGTCGAGATCCCGGTCAACGCGGACTTCGAGGGTGGATTTGCGATCGACCCGGATGAGGTCGGCAGTAACGTCGCCGCCGCCACCACGACTGGCGTCGCCGGACTCTCGATCGAGGACTCGAGCGGCGCGGTGGCGAACCCCCTGTTCGATTTCCCATTGGCGGTCGAGCGCATCAAGGCCGCGCGCCGGGCGCTCGATGACAGCGGCACCGGCATGTTGCTCACGGCGCGCTCCGAGGGCTTCGTGGTCGGACGCCCCGACCTCGGCGCAACGATACGACGCCTCGTCGCCTATGCCGACGCCGGAGCGGACTGCCTGTTCGCGCCCGGCATCCGCGCCAGGGCGGACATTGCGGCGGTGGTCCAGGCGGTCGCCCCAAAACCGGTCAATGTGATGGTCACGAGCGATTTCACTACGGTGGCCGAGTTGGCGCAGGTGGGGGTGCGGCGGATCAGCGTTGGCGGCGCGCTGGCGAGGGCCGCGTGGACCGGGTTCCTGCAAGCCGCGAAGGAAATCGCCGAGCAGGGGACGTTCACGAATCTGGCCCGTGCCATTCCGTCTACTGAGGTCAACGGATCTTTTTCGGCCTGAAGGACCGATTCCAGAGCCACCGGTCGGACTTGAACCGACGACCGCTCGATTACGAATCGAGAGCTCTACCACTGAGCTACGGTGGCGGCGGCCCTAACTTAGCGACGTGCCGCTCGACGCGGTACTCCACCGCTTCGGAACGGCGGCAGACCCGGCAGAGGTGGCCGTAGACCCGGCGCACCATCGAGTCCCGCCGCCAAATGCCTACCCTCTCTGCAGCACCCGGGCGCGATGCACCCAACCCAGCAACGAGCCGTATAGCGTGAACTGCACAAAGCCCGCCCCCACCTCGACCGCGATCCACGACCCTACCGCTGGCACACTGTACTTCCCCGCTTCAGCCAGCGCCTCGTAGCTGACAAGAATGCCGCCGACCAGCAAGGCGAAGAATACCGCATGGCCGATCGAACGTCCGGCCCCAGGCAGCTGCGCGTACAGATATGCCATGATACTCCCCTGGATCAGCATAGAGAGGATCCCGAGGACGAAGACAGGCTGCGCCCGGAGATAGGTGACGGCGGCGTAGTGGTCTGCGTTCACGCCGAAATGCGAGACGGCCTGCGTCGCGAACGTCGCGAGGACGTAGGCAAGTACCGCCAAGACGTGCTTCCTCATGATCCCCCCCCGATAGCTTGCGTTGTGCAAGCAATGTATCGATTCGCTTGCCAGCTGCAAGTCAATGGGATTAGGCTTCCGCCATGAAGAAGAGGGTCGTATCCAAGCGGCGTTCCGACTGCCCGTTAAACGCCACGCTGGAGGTCCTTGGCGACCGATGGTCGCTCCTCATCGTACGCGACCTATTGTTCAAGGGGCGCACCGCGTACAAGGACTTCCTCGCGGGCGGGGAGGGGATCGCGACGAACGTCCTGGCGGACCGTCTGCGGCGCCTGGTGGTCGAAGGCGTCATCGAGAAGGGCCGTGATACGGCTGACGCGCGGCGGTTGGTCTACCGACTTACCACAAAGGGGCTTGCCCTCGCGCCCGTGCTGGTCGAGATGATCGTGTGGGGCACCCGTCACTACCAGACTGCGGCGCCGCCCTCGACGATCCGGGAGATGACGGAGCACCGCGAGCGGTTCCTCGCCGACATCCGCTCGCGAGCTGGGGCTGGCTGACCTCCGGGATTCGCGCCGGCGCGTGCTCAGGCGCCGGGAAGGCGAGCGCGCGGCCCGCTCGGATCGAATCAACTGCCCTTGGGGGTTCCCAGCCCCGTACTGCTTGACTTCATACGGCTGGTAGGTAAGTTATGGCTTACCGTAAGCTATGAGTTACGCAGGAGTCCTCATCGCCCTGGCCGATCCGACCCGCCGGAAGATCCTCGAGTCGCTGCGCGCTGCGCCGCGGACCGTGGGCGAGCTGGCGGCCCGTCAGCCAGTGAGCCGGCCCGCCGTGTCGCAGCACCTAAAGGTGCTGGAGGGGGCGAGGCTGGTGCGCGTCGAGCCGCGCGGCAACCGCCGCCTGTACTCGGTGCGGCGCGACGGTCTGGACGAGTTGCGGCGGTACCTAGAGAGCTTCTGGTCCGACGTCCTAAACGCGTACAGCGCCGAGATCGCCCGACGCATGAAGGACGACCCTAAAGGAGAATGAGAATGCTCGAGCCCCTCGTGAAGACCATCGAGGTCCCCTGTAACCAGAAGAAGGCATTCACCGTGTTCCTGGACATGGGCAGCTGGTGGCCCACGAACAAGTTCGCAACCTCGGTGATGCGCGGTCAGACCGTGAAGGCGTTGCGCGTCGACGCGAAGGAGGGCGGACGGATCGTCGAGGTCGGCTCCGACGACCTCGAGCAACTGTGGGGCACGATCAAGACGTACGACCCGTACCGCTACCTGAATATGGACTTCCACATCCCCCACCCGACCGAGCAGAACCCGGGCTTCAGCACGGTCGAGGTCCGCTTCACCGCTCTGGGCGACGACCGGACCCGCGTCGAGCTCAAGCAAAGCAACTGGGAAGCGCTCGGCGACGTCGCCAAGATGGTCCAAGGCGGCTACCGCCAGGCCTGGGTCATGATCTTCGAGGGTGCTTACAAAGCGGCGTGTGGGGGCTGAGCGGCTGGGCCCGCCCCCGCTGCAAGATCGTGGTGCCAACGGTGGTGCCAAGTCCTTCGTTGCTCCTCGTCGCTGGCCGTCGCCCGCGTCGCCTAACTGGTTGAAAACACAACGGCCAGCGCTGGTGGGCGCTGGCCGGGCGGGATTACGAATCGAGAGCTCTACCACTGAGCTACGGTGGCGGCCCCCTAACTTAGCGGGGAGCTGTTGGATCCGGTACTCCATAAATGGGAATCCTTGACAGTGAGCGCCTATCATGAATATCGGCATCCTCGGTTCCGGCGACGCCGCCAAAACACTCGGCGCCGGGTTCCTGAAACACGGCCATGCCGTCATCCTCGGCACCAGGGCTGTAGAGAAGCTCGCCGAGTGGCAATCGAAGCACCCGGGTGCGAAGATCGGCTCGTTCGCCGAGGCCGCGGCATTTGGCGAGGTCCTCGTGCTCGCGGTGAAGGGTGACGCTGCGCTCGACGTGCTACGCCTGGCGGGTAGCCGAGCGCTCGCCGGCAAGGTCATGTTGGACACGACCAACCCAATTGCGGCCGCTCCCCTGGTGAACGGGGTCCTCAAGTTCTTCACGTCGCTCGACGAGTCGCTGATGGAACGCCTCCAGCAGGCGAACCCCGAGGTGCGCCTCGTGAAGGCCTTCAGCTCCGTCGGCAACGCGCGCATGGTCAACCCGCAATACGCCGGCGGCCGCCCCACGATGTTTATCTGCGGGAACGATGCCGCGGCGAAGCAGTCGGTTGGCGGGATGCTCGATCAGTTTGGGTGGGAGACGCTCGATTTGGGCAGTGTCGAGGCCGCGCGGGCGATCGAGCCGCTCTGCATCCTCTGGTGCATCCCCGGCTTTCTGCGCAACGAGTGGACGCACGCGTTCAAGGTGCTGCACACCTAATGCAAAAGCGCAAACTTGGCAACAGCAACCTGGAGGTCTCGGCGCTCGGGCTCGGCTGCATGGGAATGAGCTATGGCTACGGTCCGGCTGGCGACAAGCAGGAGATGATCTCGCTGATTCGGTCGGCCGTCGAGCGCGGCGTCACATTCTTCGACACCGCTGAAGCGTACGGCCCGTTCACAAACGAAGCACTGGTGGGCGAAGCGCTTGCTCCCTTCCGCGCTCAGGTGGCGATCGCCACCAAGTTTGGTTTCAAACTTGGCCCCAAGGGGGAGCAACAGGGCCAGGATAGTCGGCCCGAGCACATCAAGCTGGTTGCCGAGGCCGCGCTCAAGCGCCTCAAGGTCGATTGCCTAGATCTGTTCTATCAACATCGCGTGGACACGGACGTGCCCATCGAGGACGTGGCGGGCGCGGTGAAGAGCTTGATTGAGGAAGGGAAAGTCAAGCACTTCGGGCTTTCTGAGGCGGGAGTGCAAACCATCCGTCGTGCGCACGCCGTTCAGCCCATCACGGCACTCCAGAGCGAATACTCGCTGTGGTGGAGACGTCCTGAAGAGGAGCTACTGCCGACCCTCGAGGAACTGGGAATCGGCTTCGTTCCCTTCAGTCCTCTTGGAAGAGGCTTCCTCACAGGGAAAATCGACGAGCACACGACCTTCGACCGCTCAGACTTCCGCAATACCCTCCCACGCTTTACGCCGGAGAATCGACAGGCAAATCAGGCCTTGGTTGATCTGCTTGCCAGGACCGCGAAGCGGAAGCAGGCGACACCGGCCCAGATCGCGCTCGCTTGGCTCCTGGCGCAGCAGCCATGGATTGTTCCAATCCCAGGCACTCGAAAGTTGGAGCGCCTGGACGAGAACATCGGAGCGGTTGCCGTCGAGTTGACCTCCGACGATCTCCGGGAGATTGAACGGGCCGCTTCGGAGATCACGGTGCAAGGAGCTCGATACCCCGATGAACTGGAGCGACGGACGGGTCGCTGAGCCAGGCGAAGCGTGTCTCAGGATTTCTTCCGCTGGGACACGATGATGTAGGTGACGGTGTCCCACGCGTTATGAATGCCGACGAAGAGCAGTAGCAACGCCACCGCACCGATCGCATAGAGCGCCCAGTGGTGGTCCTGCCTGAGCGCCATGTGTGCGACGAGCAAGGCGATGTAGGCGAGGAACGGCAAGACCACATGCCAGATCCAATCATCTAACTGCTTCTGGTAATTCGTTGGTTGGCGCAGGCGCCGGAGCACAATGATCATGTACACGATCCCCGCGATGGCGCTGAGGCCGAGCGCGTAGGTGACTATCCGACCGTTTGGCCACGGAGCGCTCATGACCGCGGAAATCAGTAAGACGCCCGAGAAATGGACGACCGCGGGTGTCGCGAACGTGTTGATTTCCTTCAACGTGGGCGGCTGCTTGGAGTCGGCGATCAGCGTGATCACGACGAACATGAGGCCCGTCAGCGCGGCAGCCGAGGAGCCGACGATTACGTAGAAGCCTTCCCAATGGGCGAGGATTGAGGGTGCCGAGGGTTCCATGGCGCCCAAAAGCTGCGGGCAACTAGTCAGGGGGTCAATCGCCACGAACTCGCCCCTCCTTGAGATAAGATGCAAGGGCGTCGTGGCTCATCGCTGCATCATGGTCGCATGCATGTCGAGTAGCCTGCGCACCCGCCCGATGTGCGCTTGGACGCGCGTCGTGAGGGTCTGTCCCGACCACGACGGCAGATCGGCGAGGTCGCGCTTGACCGAGTCAGCCAAGGCGGCCCACGTCGAGTCAGGTTGCATACCCATCATCGCCATGTCACCGCCCATGGCGTCGAGCATCTGCGACGTCATCGCGTCGTGCGGCGCGCGCATACCCGGCAAGGAAGCTCCGGGCATCCCGCCGACCGAGTCGAGGTGCGCGCGCATCGCGGGCATCAGCGAGTCGCTCTTCATTATCATGCCCTGCATCCCGGCCGTGCCTCCCATGCCGGGCATGGCGCCCTGCTGCTCGGGCTTCTTTTCCCCGCAGGCCAGTACACCTGCCAGAGCGAGCCCGCCGATCCAGTATCGTAAGCGCATGGTTTCTCCCCTCGTAGTTAGGTGACCTGTCTCCGCCGCCAGAGGTAGTAAGCGACCGGAATCACGACGAGCGTCAGGATCGTGGACGTCACCATCCCGCCCACCATCGGCGCGGCAATTCGCTTCATCACGCTCGCCCCCGCACCGTGACTCCACAGCACCGGCACGAGCCCGAGCATGATCGCGAGGACGGTCATGAGCTTGGGCCGCACGCGGTTGACCGCCCCGTGCTCGATGGCGCCGATGAGCTCCGCCAGTGTGGGACGCCGTCCACCCTGCGTAACCGCCGCCCAGGCGTGATCCAGATAGATCAACATCACGACACCGGTCTCTGCGGCGACCCCTGCCAAGGCGATGAACCCCACCGCGACCGCGATGGAAAGGCTGTAATCGAGCAGCCACATGATCCACACGCCGCCCACCAGCGCGAACGGCAGCGACAGCATGACGATCGCGGCCTCGGCGACCGTTCCGAACGTGATATAGAGCAGCAGTGCGATGATGCCCAGGGTGAGCGGCACGACCACTTGCAGTCGGGCCTTCACACGCTCGAGCGCCTCGTACTGGCCGCTCCAGCGCAGCCAATAGCCTGTCGGCAGCTCGACCTCGCGCGCCACGAGGGTCTGGGCGTCGCGCACGTAGCTCCCCACGTCTCGCCCCCGCACATCGATCGAGACCTGGTCGTATAGGTACCCCCCCTCGCTCCGGATCATCGGGGGACCGGGGCTGAACTGAATGTCGGCCACCTGTCCGAGCGGCACCTGCGGGCCGTCACCGCCGCCGACCAGGAGCCGGCTGATCGTAGATGGATCATCCCGGAAGTCGCGGGCATAGCGCACCTGCACCGGGTAGCGCTCGCGACCCTCCACGGTCGTCGTGATCTCCTCTCCGCCGAGCGCGAGGCTGATCACTTCCTGGGCGTCCCCGGTGCTAAGCCCGTAGCGGGCCAGCGCGTCCGCGTCCGGCCGGATGTCGAGGTAGCGCCCGCCGAACGACCGCTCGGCGAACACCGACCCGGTCCCGGGTAGGGGCGCGAGCGCGCGCTCGATCTCCTGGCCGATCCGCTGGATCGTCTGGAGGTCCGGGCCGAAAATCTTGACCGCGAGCGTCGTGCGGACTCCGGTCGAGAGCATGTCGGTGCGGTTCTTGATTGGCATCGTCCACGTGTTGACGGCGCCCGTGAGGCGGAGTCGCTGGTCCATCTCCGCGATCAGCCGCTCTTGGGTCATCCCCGGCCGCCACTCCGACTCGGGCTTCAAGTTGACCACGGTCTCGACCATGGACATCGGCGCCCAGTCGGTGGCCGTGTTCGCACGGCCCGCCTTCCCCCAAACCGACTCGACCTCCGGGAAGGTCATGAGGATGCTGTCCTCGACTTGCAGCAAACGCCGCTGCGTGGTGAGCGACAAGGCCGGCAGCGTGTTGGGCATGTACATCAGCGAGCCCTCGTTCAACGGCGGCATGAACTCGCTGCCGAGCCGCGAGAGGGGAACGAGCGTCACCGCGAGGATCGCGACCGCGCCGCCCAACACCAGCCAGCGGACGCGCAGCGCCCACTGGAGCACCGGCCGATACAGCCGGATCGCCCACCGGTTGAGTGGGTTCTCCGCCTCCGCGCGGATCTTCCCCTTCACGAACCAACCCATGAGCACGGGAACCAGCGTCACCGAGAGGAGCGCGGCCGCCGCCATCGCGAAGGTCTTGGTGAGCGCGAGGGGCCGAAACAGGCGCCCTTCCTGGTCCTCGAGCGTGAACACCGGGAGGAATGACAAGGTGATGATGAGGAGCGACATGAACAATGCGGGTCCCACCTCGCGGGCGGCCGCGAAAACGCGCTCCCAGTGCGGTCGGTCGGGCTCGTGCTCAATGTGCTTGTGCAGGTTCTCGATCATGACGATCGCGGCGTCGATCATCGCGCCGATCGCGATCGCGATCCCGCCCAGGCTCATGATGTTCCCATTAATCCCGAGCCACCGGGTCGCGGCGAGTGCGATGAGGATGCCGAGCGGGAGCGTCGCGATCGCCACGAGCGCGCTGCGCGCATGCAGCAGGAACACCGCGCACACGAGCGCCACGATCAGGGATTCCTCGAGCAGCGTGCGCCACAGGTTCTTGATCGAACGGTGGATCAAATCCGACCGGTCGTAGGTCGGCACGATGCGCACCCCAGGGGGCAGCGACGGGGCGATCTCCACAATCCGCTGCTTCACGCCGTCGATCACTCTGAGCGCGTTCTCGCCATAGCGCATCACCACCACCCCGCCCACCGCCTCCCCTCGTCCATCCCGCTCGGCGATGCCGAGCCGCAGGTCCGGCCCAATCGTCACCCGGGCCACGTCGCCGACCCGCACGGGGCGCCCATCTGTCCCCACGCCGACCGCGACCTTCCCGATGTCCGCGGCGCCGCGGAAATAGCCGAGCCCGCGGATCGCGTAGTCCGACCCCGCGATTTCGACCGTGCGCGCCCCCACGTCCTGGTTCGCCCCGCGCACGGCGGCGATGACCTCACGCGACGTCACGCCGTAGGCGAGGAGCCGGGCCGGGTCGAGCAACACCTGGTACTGCCGCACGAAACCACCCAGACTCGCTACCTCCGCGACGCCCCGCACCGACTGCAAGGCGTAGCGCACCTGGAAGTCCTGGATCGAGCGGAGCCGGTCGGGCGGGTACCCGGGGCCCTCGAGGGCATACTGGTAGACCCAGCCCACGCCGGTTGCGTCGGGGCCGAGTCGTGTCTTCGCGCCTGCGGGAAGCCGACTTTGAATCGCGTTCAGGTATTCGAGCACGCGCGAGCGGGCCCAATAGAGACCGGTCCCGTCCTCGAAGATCACGTACACGAATGACGAGCTGAACATCGACTGCCCGCGCACGACCTTCACCTGTGGAACCGCGAGAAAGGTCGTCAGCAGTGGATAGGTGACCTGGTCCTCGACGACCTGCGGCGCCTGACCGGCATAGTCGGTGTAGACGATCACCTGGGTGTCGGAGAGGTCGGGGATCGCGTCAACGGGCATCGTGCGCAACAACATCACGCCCGCGACGAAGACGAAAATCGCTGCGAGCGCCACGAGCTCGCGGCGCTTGATGGACCAGGCGATGAGCTTTTCAATCATGGGCGGCGCTCTCGGTCCGGCATTGGCATCTGCATGCCGCCCATGTTCAGCCCCATGCCCATCTGGAGCATGATCCCCTGAATCGCGGCGGCGAGGTTGGACTCCGAGTCGAGCAGGAAGGTGGCAGAGGCGACCACCTCATCTCCAGCCTTCAGGCCTCGCACGATCTCGACCAGTGAGTCGCCGCGCAGGCCAACCTTCACTTCGCGTGGCAGGAAGCGGCCGTCGCCGCGGTTGACGAACACGATGTCGCTGGTGCCCGTGGGAAGCACGGCCGTGATTGGGACGCTGACCGTGCGCCGAACGGACGGCGCGAGCAAGGCGGCGGCGTACATTCCGGGCCGCAGCTCGCCGCTCGCGTTCTCCACCTGGACGCGTGCGGTGAGCGTGCGCGTCCTTTCGTTCAGCCCAGGATGGATGAAGGTCACGCGCCCCCGGAACGTCCGGCCGGGCACGGCGTCCACCTCGATCGCGGCAGGCGTGCCGACGCGCACCGCGGACGCGTCTTGCTCGAAGATCGACAGGTCCACCCAGAGCACGCGGCGATCGGCGATCTGAAACAGGTTCATCCCCGCCTGCACGGCTTGCCCCTCGATGACGCCTTTCTCGACGATCTCACCGCCCCGCGGCGCGCGCAGCAACAGCGTGCGCTGCACTGTCCCGCGGCTCTCCAGGCTGTCGATCTGGTCGTCTGAGATGTCCCACAGCTCGAGCCGGCGCCGAGCGCCCGCGGCGAGCGTGTCGTCCTTCAGACGCCGCGCGAGCAGGTATTCCTCCTGGGCACTCACCAGATCGGGAGAGTAGAGTGCCAGCAGTGGCCCCCCCCGCTCGACTCGCTTGCCAACGTAATCCGCGTACAGGCGCTCCACCCAGCCACCGACGCGGGCGTTGACGTACACGAGGTTCGGCTCGGCATACTTCAGGATCCCGACCGCCCGCACGGAAGACCGCACGGGTCGCTCGGCGGCCCGAGCAAACGTGATGCCGAGCCTCGCGGCCGCAGCGCGATCCAGCGGGACCCCCGCCGTGTCGGCTCCGGCAGCCGGCATTCCAGGCATGCCGGGCATTCCCTGCATGCCCGCCATTGCTGCATCCGGTGCGGCCGCTTTCCTGCATCCCGTCAGCATCGTGACGGCGATGAGCAGCCCGACAATGGTCTGTTTCACGGCTGGGACTCCTCCGCGGCCAACTGCCGCAGCATCACGAGGTGGGTCAGGTAGTCGGCGGCCACCGCGGCCGCCTCCAGCTCGGCCCGGTAGCGCGCATCTTCGACCGACAGCAGCGTCAGGAACTCGGCGCGACCAACCTGATAGCTCCGGAGGACTGATTCGACGGTCCCGCGCGCGGTGGGCAGGACGCCGTCCACCAGGAGTACCAGGCGCTGGTGTGTCGCCTGGATGCGCGCAGCGGTTTCTGTGACCTCGCGGCTGAGCTGGAGCTCCGCGTTGCGCAGCCCTGCGGCGGCTCCAGTCGAATCCGCCCGGGCGGCGTCGGCGAGCCGATTCTGCTTCCGCCAGGCCCACACCGGTAGACGCACGCCTACGAAGGCGGAGAAGAAGTCCGGCAAATTGACGTTGAACGCTCGAGGCCGGTAACCGTATCGGAGCGTCAGGGTGAAGTCAGGGCGGGCGCCGAGACGCTCAACCTGAATTGCGCGCGTGGCCTCGTCCACTGCGGCGCGCCGGGCGGCGAGGCTGGGGTGGGCTGCGAAGGTGATGGCATCGAGCGAGTCAGTGGGGAGTGGCGCGGCTGCGACACGTACCGTGGCGGGGTCGATCGGCACAATCGCCACCGAGTCCCGGGGTGGCCGGTTCCGCAGCACATTCACTGCGGCGAGCGCGGCGACGCGCTCGCTCTCCAACGCGAACGCCTCCGACTGCAGGCGGTCGCGTGCCAGCTTCGCCTGGAGTGGATCGCTCTGGGGTGCAGTCCCCGTCGCGTAGCGGGTCGTGCTGATCTGGACGGCCGCTTCGAGAAGCTCTCGCTGGCGCCGCAGCGTCTCCATCGCGGTCACCGCGTATCGTAGTCGGTAGTAGGCCGTTGCCAGCGTGGTGGTCACCTCGCGGCGGACGGTGCCGTCTTCCGCACGGGCGCCGGCCGCGGCGGCCCGCATGACTCCTGAGCGAGCCCCAAGCGAGCCAGGCCAGGGAATCTCCTGGCTCAGCTCGACATCGACCTCTGTGAAGTCGCTCCGATTGAACTCGAAGCCGGGCAGCACCAGGTTCATCACGCCGACCGACAACATCGGGTCGGGCAGCGTGCCGGCCGGCCGGACCCGAAGGTCCGCCGCTCGAACGGCCGCCTGTCGCTGTGCCACGGTCGGGTTGCGCGCGAGCGCCTCGGCAAGCAGGGACTGTAGAACCGAATCCCCAGTCACGGGCACCAGCGAGCCCTGTCCGAGCGCAGGCCTGGCGCCCGCGATAAGCAGCGCGCTCGTGGCCAGCAATAGTTGTCGAAATTGCATACCTCTCCTCCCCAATCGATTTCCGGCGGTACGCGCCGGAGCCCGCGCCGCACAGCGGACGGCGCGTCAGGGCACACTACTCTTGGGAGAGGCTAGGCCTGGGGGGGAGGAGAGAGCGGCGGGTTCGGGTCCGCCGGGGCCAACGTCGAAATGCCGAAGCCGACAAAGTGGGATTCTCCCACAGCGACGGAAACGGCTCCAAGCGCAACAACGGCTGTCACGGTGGTCGCGCAGAACGCTGAATTGGCGCACGGGATGTCGTGGAACGTCGTATCGACGACCGGCCCGGACAGGTGAGACGCCATCTGCTGGTCGCAGTTCGCCGCCGTGGCTCGCTGGACTTGGTCACACAACAGCGGCAAGCCAGCCGACAACATCTGGCCGCTCAGCAGCAGCGTAGCGACGAATCTGACGAGAGAGAGTTTCATGCGCGCTCCCAATATACTACGACGCCACCAGCGTAGTCATGCCCCCTCATTCTGACAGGGCGGACATCGGTTCGAACCGTACGAGCAGAAAACGCAGCAATCCCCCGACTTGGGCCGGAGGACCGAGCCGCACCCGGAGCATTCATAGAAGTGAACGCAAGCATTCGTTGGCATCGTTTCGGTCTTCTGATGTCCGCAGATCGGGCAAGTGATGGTAGCCGAGAGGATCATGGTGCAACACTCTCGGTGCCAAATCCTCGCGTCAATGGGCCCGTGCGATCCTCCGTACTCGATCGGTGCACGTCACGCATGTCATGAAGCGCCGCGAACGTCTTTGCGTAGACTCGAGCTGGCTCACTGTCAGGCGCGGCCCCCAAAAAAGCGGCACTTCAGGAGGCTCTCGCCAATATCGGCCGCGGGCCCGCCGTGACGGTTCTTTCGCCCTGGGCTGCTGGTGGCTGGAAAGGCGCCCGGGGCGACGCTACTTTGCGTACTGATGTTTCGATCTACCCTTCGCCGCCCGGCGGCCGTTTTGGGACTTCTCACGCTCGGATTGTTCGTCGCCGAGCCGTTGATCGCGGACGCGTGTGATCGAGACGGCCGGGGAGTGGTCTGGTTTCTTGATACTTCACTCACCACCCCGTCCCCAGATGGGACTGCGCCTGCATCCCCCTCCCGCGCGCCCACGTCGCCCCCCGATCACGCGGCTCATGTGTGCCACTGCGTGCACGGCCACTTCGGGGGCCTCCCCAAGGACCAGACTCTGCAACTCGCACCGTTGGTCGTGAAGGCTCCACTGGTCGCGCTGGACCAGGGGGGTGGCAGCGGCCTCGTTCCACCACCGTTGCGCCCTCCAATCGCCTAGCTCTCTCCGTCGGCGTCTCCGGCGCCGACGGCTCCTGGCATTCTAGTCACACTTCGATGCGCAACGGGCGCGCGGTCCAACGGACTGCGAGCTGCGTGGGCCTTTTGGACAGGGAGACTCAAGCGGTGACTGCCATTTCATTGTGTGCATTGCGTCACATCATCGCGAGGATGGCCTGGCTTCTCGGGCTGTCCGCGTTAGTGTGGCTCTCGCCTACCTCCCGTTGCGACGCGCAAGTGCTCGCGCCGATGGATTCGACACCTGCCGCGCGGTTTCGTCGCCTGGTGCTAGCCAGCAGCCCGGAATTGATGGCGCGTCGCGCGTCCGTTGACGCAGCGCGAGCGCGCACTCGTGCGGCCGGCGCGGCCGCTCCCGCCACCGTCACGGTGGAGGTGGACGAGGTCCCCGGCGGCAATTTGGCCGATGCGCAGTCGGCGGGGACCTCCGTGAGTTGGGATCTCTTCACTGCCGGCAGGCGCCCGCTGCGTCGCGCCGTCGCCGAACGGGAGACCGATGAGGCCGTCCTGCTCCTGCGACTCGTCGAGCGTCGACTGCTCGCCCGTGCCGATCAGTTGTTGATCCGACTCGTCGGAACTCTGGCGATCGGCGGTCGCCTGGCAGCGGAGGACTCGCTCCTGAGCGCCGCTGAGGAAGCACTGCAAGCGCGTTTCGCGGTTGGAGAGGCCCGGTACGTGGACGTCATTCGCCTCCGGACCGAGCGGTTGCGCGTCCAGAGCGATCTCGCGGGGGCGGTGACGGAGGTCGGCTCCCACCGGCGCGCCTTGGTCGCGCTGGCAGATGTCGACCTGTCGGCGACGGTGGAGGCGCTCCTGGACTCGGCGGTCGCGATCGAGCTAACTGATCCGTTCCGCCGCCCTCTCGGCGAGGCGCCGGACCTCGATTCGCTGGTTGCCGCCTCGGCGCCGGCGCTTCTCGCCACGGTCGCGGTCGATCGGGCGGCGGCCGCGCGACGGCTGGCAGGCGCGGAACGACGGCCCTGGGTCGGCGCCACCCTCGGGGCGCGCCGCTTCGCCACCGAGGCTGGGGGATTCGACGTCGGGCCCTCCATTGCCTTGAGCTTCGCGTTGCCGTTCACGGCTCCCGCCGCAGGCGGCCAGGTCGAGGCGGCGGCCAGGGACCTGGACGCGGCGCACGCGACGCGGCTGGCCGAGGTGGCGCGGGCCAGGGCCGAACTCGGCGCGGCGCGCGACCGCTACGAAACGGCTCGTCGTCGACTCGCCGTGTACGACGCAGCGGCGCTGCAAGGAGCTCGGGACGAACGGGAGGCGGCGTTGGCCGCGTACCGCAGCGGCGGGCTGTCGCTGCTCGAGCTCCTCGACTTCGAGCGCGCGCTGTCCCGTGCAGAAATCACTCGTTTGCAGACGCTGACCGAAGCGGCGGATGCTTTCGCCGTTCTCCAGGGAGGTGCGCCATGAAGGCCGCCCGAGTGGTCATGTTGGCGTTGGTCGCTGGGTGCGGGTCGAGCGGTGGTGATCCGGCTCGAGCCGCCGAACAGGGTTCCGAAGCACACCGCGTTGACTCCCTCCCCGTGGTCTCGCTTTCGGAAGCGGCTTACAACGCGGCGGGCATCGAAGTGGAGGCGGCGCGAGCCGAGACACCCGAACAAACGTTGGAGGCCCCAGGGCAGATCGAGTTCGACCCCCGGCGAGTCGCATTGGTGACGACTCGTGCCGCGGGCCGGATCGAGCAGCTGGCGGCCGTCGAGGGCGACCACGTGCGCGCCGGACAGCCTCTGGCCCGCCTCTCCAGCCCCGCGTTCCATACAGCTCAGACCGACTTTCTGCTCGCCGTGCGTCGCGCCGCGCAACTTCAGGGTACCGCGGACGAGGCGGGCGCAGTGGCGGTCTTGCGCGCGACCCGGCGACGGCTTGTGTTGCTCGGCGTCGCGCAGGACGAGATCGGTGGCTTGGAGAGCGGCGGGGAGCCCATGGACTACCTCACCCTCGCCGCGCCGTTCGACGGGAGCATCGTCGAGGCGCACACGCTCCCTGGCGCCGCGGTGGAGGCTGGTGCGACGCTGTTTCGCGTCGCGGATCTGTCGGTGGTGGACGTCGTTGCCCAGGTGCCGGAGCGCGCGCTGCCGCTCGTGCGGGTAGGTCAGGCAGCGTCCGTCGCGATTGGCGCCTACCCCGACCTTCGATTCGCCGGTCACGTCGAGCGGCTGCACGACGAGCTCGATCCAACGACTCGTACGCTAGGTGCCGTCATTCACGTGCCGAACCGCTCCCGGCGTCTGCGGCCGGGCATGTTTGCGACGGTGCGGTTCGGAATACGAGGAACGCCAGGCGAACCAGGCGCAATGAGCCTTGTGGTGACGATTCCCGATGCCGCGCTGGTCACGGACGGCGACGCCCGCTACGTGTTTGTCGAGGTCTCGCCGCGCACGTTCGAGCGCCGGGCGGTTGAGGTAGCCTCACTGGTGCCACCCGGATCGGCAGCGGCAACAGGAGGCCGGGTGATGGTCCGCCGGGGTGTCGCGTCAGGCGAGCGGGTGGCTGTGCGTGGCGCGTTCACGCTCAAGTCCGAGCTGTCGAAGGCCGCGCTCGCCGAAGACGAGCACTAGGAGCCGCCATGATCAACGGACTCGTCGCCTGGGCAATCAACCGCAGAATCACGGTCCTGATTCTCGTGCTCGCGCTGCTCGTCGGTGGTGTTTGGGCATTGCGAACGATCCGCGTGGACGCCTTCCCAGATCTCACGGATATCCAGGTCTCGGTCCTCGTGGACGTGCCAGGCCTGTCGCCCGTGGAGGTGGAACGGTTGGTCACGTTCCCCATAGAAGTGGAATTGAACGGCCTCCCACGGGTGGTGCAGGTCCGTTCGCTCAGCAAGTACGCGTTCGCCAGCATCACGGTGGTGTTCGAGGACGGCGTCGACCTGTACTTCGCTCGATCGCTGATTTCGCAACGGCTGCAAGCCGCCCAGGAAGGGCTCCCACCGGGCGCTCGGGCCACGCTCGGCCCGCTCTCGGCCGCGAACAGCGAGATCTACATGTACGCAGTCACGGGGTCGGCGCAGGATCTTAGCGAGCTCCGGACCATCCATGACCGGATCGTCCGCCCGCAGCTCCGTTCGGTCCCGGGGGTGACGGAGGTCAACGCATTCGGCGGATTTGTGCGCCAGGCTCAGGTGATCATCCGGCCTGAGCGTCTCGCGAGTTACGGTCTGACCCTGCACGACGCGGTGGAGGCGGTGAACGCCAATAGCGCGATCGCGGCAGGTGGCTACCTGGAGCACCGCGAAGAGCAATACATCCTGCGCGGCCTCGGCCAAGCGACGAGCCTGGAGGACCTTGCCCGCACGGTCATCCGCGCCGACGCCCGCGGCGTGCCCATCCTGATCGGCGACGTCGCGGACGTTCGCTGGGGGCATGAGATCCGTCAGGGCGCCGTGTCTCGCGACGGCCGGGGCGAGGCGGTCACCGGAATCGTCATCATGCTCCGCGGCGAGAACGGCCGGCAGGTCGTCCGTCGGGTTCGCGACAGGGTCGTCGAGATCAACCGGGCGCTGCCCGAGGGGGTTCGGGTGGAGTCCTACTACGACCAGACGGATCTGGTCGCCGGGACCTTGCGAACGGTGAGCATCAACCTGCTTGAGGGTGGTTTCCTGGTCATCGCCATCCTGCTCGTATTCCTCGGCAACGTGCGGGCGGCGCTGATCGTGGCCGCCACAATTCCGCTGTCGATGCTGTTCGCGTTCCTGGGGATGCGCTGGCTCGGACTTTCGGCGAACCTGATGAGCCTTGGGGCGATTGATTTTGGGATGATCGTGGACGGATCGGTCGTGATGGCAGAGCAGTTTGTGCGAACCCTGCACTCGGACGAGGAGGCCGGTCGCTCCGCCCGGGGCGTCACCGCCCTTGCCGCCCGCCTCCGGGAGGCCGCCGCAGAGGTGGCGCGGCCGATCGCCTTCGGCGTGCTGATCATCATGCTCGTGTATGTACCGATTCTGTCGCTGCAGGGGCTCGAGGCGCGCATGTTCCGCCCCATGGCCATCACGGTGGCGCTCGCCGTGTTCGGGAGTCTGTTGCTCGCCCTGGCCTTCGTTCCCGCGGCGTCGATGTTGGTGTTCCGCGCCGGCCGAGCGGAGTCGGCGTTTGCCGTCCGGCTGGCCGAATGGCTCGATCGCGCCTACACACCCGTGCTTCGTTGGTCGCTCGCCCGGCCGGGCCGGACGACCACCTTTGCCGCCGCCCTGTTCCTCGGGAGCTTGCTGCTCGTGCCGCGGCTCGGCACGGAGTTCCTGCCCGAACTGGACGAGGGATCCATTCTCGTGGAGGCGGTGCGTGATCCGAGCGTGTCCTTGACGCAGTCGGTGGCGATGCAACAGGAGATGGAGCGGGTGATCGGTGAGTCGCCCGAGGTGACGACCGTCGTGAGTCGCGTCGGCCGGCCGGAGATCGGAAACGATCCCATGGGCATCAACAAGGCCGACGTGTTCGTCATGCTGAAGCCGCGCCACGAGTGGAGACCGGCCGTATCGAAAGAGGACCTGCTGGAAGAGATCGAGCTCCGGTTGAACGAGCGCGTGCCGGGCCTCGTTTTCAACTTCACCCAGCCGATGCAGATGCGGCTCGACGAGCTGATTTCCGGCGTACGCGCCGATCTCGCGGTCAAGGTGTTCGGCGACGATCAACGCCGCAATCTTGAGATCGCTGAAGCAATCGGGCGCGTGATGAGCGGCGTGCCGGGCGCCACCCAGGTGCGGGTCGAGGCGACGGAAGGTCAGGGCTATCTGAACGTCCGCCTCGATCGCGGGGCCATGGCGCGTTTCGGCATCCCCGTCAGCGAGGTGCAAGAGGCATTGGAAACGGCGGTCGGCGGCCGCCCCGTCGCACAGCTCCTCGAGGGCAACTACTCGATCGATGTCACGGTGCAATACCCGGCCGAGTTGCGGACCTCCCCTGAGGCAATCGGAGCGATCGCCGTTCCGACGCCGCGCGGCGCCCGCATCCCGCTCGCCCAGCTCGCCGACATCCGGCTCGAATCCGGGCCGGTGCAGGTGAGTCGTGAGCGCACGCAACGGTTCGTGCTGGTCCAAGCCAACGTGACCGGGCGCGACCTGGGCAGCTTCGTAACCGATGTGCGGCGCGCGGTGGCCGCGCGCGTCGCGCTCCCCAGCGGCATGTTCCTCACTTATGGTGGCGAATTCGAAAACCAGGCGCGGGCCATGGCCCGCCTGCGCTTCGTCGTCCCGATCTCGATCGCCCTCATCGCGTTTCTGCTCGCGGCCTCGCTCCAGTCCTGGAGGCTCGCGGCATTGGTCCTCGTGAACCTGCCCTTCGCCGCCGTCGGGGGCGTGCTGGGACTCTGGATGCGCGGACTCCATCTTAGTGTGTCGGCCTTGATCGGCTTCATTGCCCTCTTCGGAGTCTCCGTCCTCAACGGCCTCGTCTTGCTCACCACATTGCAGCAGGTGCGGGCCGCCGGCGCGACGCCGGAGGATGCCGCGTTCCAGGGAGCGCGAATCAGGCTTCGCCCGTTCCTCATGACCGCGTTGGCGGCCAGCATCGGCTTTGTCCCGGTGGCAATCTCCCACGGCACCGGCGCGGAGGTGCAGCGCCCGCTCGCCACGGTGGTCATTGGGGGCTTGGTGACCAGCACCCTCTTGACGCTGTTGGTGTTGCCCTCTCTCTACGCGTGGCTTGAGCGGAGGCGCCAGGTCGCGGCCGAGTGAATCGCGAGTCGCCCTGGGGCACCCCGTTCGCTC
>CAZQWQ010000062.1:0-1549 GCA_964596925.1 uncultured Gemmatimonadaceae bacterium
CGCGTTCGTCGAGCGCTTCCCGCGTCAGGCTGCGCTCAAGCGGCTCCTTGGGCTGCAGGGCGTTGCGGTGCGAGAGGACGTGCGCGCCCCGCTTCGAGGCCTTACCGTCGAGGAGCGCGAGGAACTCGACGCCTGGGCCGACAACGTCCTCGGCTAGACGACGATGTCGAACTCCTCGTAGACGTCGGCGTCGGTGCCGATCAGGTCCTGAATCCACCCGAGCGCCTCGGGTAGCTCCTCTCCGAATGCGATGACGCCGAAGCGCTCGGTCGCCTCGTTCCAGATCCATTCGCTCGGCGGCTCGAGCTTGGGGAGTGACTCCCGGAGCTCGCCGAACGACGTCTCCGAGTCGACGACGTTCCAGATCAGAAGGCGCATGAGCACGCACGCAAGACTACGGTGAGCGGAGCCGCCGAGCTGGCGGCTCCGCTCTGTCGGCAGGCGTCAGTTCACCGTTCCGCAGACCGCGTACCCGGTCATCGTCCCGCTGCCGGGTGCCGCGCGGGCGGTCGACACTTGCCAACTCGTCCCGTCGGCCGAAGGGATGCTCCTAAAAATGAAGGGTCCGTCGGCGGCGTCGGTGGTGTTGTTGAAGCTTCCACCGCCGAAGACCCTCTTCCCGGCCGGACACGGGATCGTGACAGAGTTGTCGAGCCGCGACACGACGCTGTTCGACGCGGTGAGAATCTGGTAGCCGCTCACGCCTGGAGGGCCGGTCGGGCCGGTCGGGCCGGCCGCACCCGTCGGCCCGCCTGGACCAGCGGGACCTGCTGGCAGCTGGCCGGCTGCGAAGTCGACCGCGAGCAGCGATCGGTTCGCGACCTTGGTCGAGTTGATCGCGTTGTTGCGGATCTTGGTTCTAGCCACTGCGTTGTCGCGTATCTGCGCTGTGCCGACGCTGTTCCGCGGAACGAGTTGCGAGGCTGCCGCAACACTCGTTCCGGTGAGAGCGACGAGTAGCGCGAGGCACGCAACGACCATTGCCGGCGAAGGCCGGCGAGCGATGTGACGCACGAGTGCTCCTTTCCTTGACGGCTGCTGAGACGCAGTCTTACAGGCCACTCAACTCAGGCTTGCGACCTCCCCCGCACGAGGGAGCTTCTACATTCGGAAGACGCCGAACGTGGTCTCGGGCACCGGTGCATTCGCGGCGGCGGCCGGCCGGAGCGCGAGCACGCGTCGCGTGTCGAGCGGGTCGATGATGCCGTCCTCCCAGAGGCGCGCCCGCACATCGCATAGTTACCTGCGCCGAACGATCCGCCGATTACGACGGTGAACTTCGGCACCTCCGCACAGGCGACGGCCATCACGAGCTTGGCGCCGTCTCGCGCGATCCCACCCTCCTCGTACTCCTTGCCGACAATGAAGCCGGTGATGTTCTGGAAGTCAGAACTCTTCGTCAACAGTGGAGTAGGCCCGTTCGGCACGCCGATCGGCACGGACAGCACCATCACTTGCGGAGTCCGAGGGCACCAACACGTTCGTCCTCAGGCTTTCGACAGCGCCGGGAACGTCTTGCCGCTCAGCATCTCCGTGACGGTCGAGGAAT
>CAZQWQ010000063.1:0-3345 GCA_964596925.1 uncultured Gemmatimonadaceae bacterium
GTCGCCTCTAGCGACCCTTCATCGGAGTGTTTCAGCGAAACTCGTTACCTCCTCTCACCGCCCCGACTGCTTCCGGCTGGAACGACCAGTTGCCGGGTGGGACTCTCACCCACTGGAGATCGCCGTCTTTGCACGGCACACCGGATAGGCCGAAATAGCGTCATTTTCACTCCGCGAGCGTGTCGCCCGAGCCCCCGAAGTCCTTCGGGAAGTCCTTGAACTTCGGGAGACCGTCGCGCACCGCCAGCACCTTCTCGCCGTAGTGGACGTGCACGGTCGGCTTGAACGCAAATCCCGAGATCGAACCCGCGGGGACGTCGACGAGTCCGATCGCTGGGTGACCGACGAGGACGGGGCTCCCGCAGCCCGTGCAGAACTGCCGATGGCTGGCCTCCGTCTTCTTGAACAGCCCGAGCTTGTCGGCGCCCTTCACTACGCGCACGTTCGCGGCCGGCCACAGGCTCGCCGCGTGGATCGGCGCACCGAGCCAGCCCCGGCACGAGCCACAATGGCAGTAGGCCATGACCGTCGGGTCGCCGGTGATCTCGACCTGCACCGCGCCGCAGAAGCAGCTGCTCGACCGTGTCGGATTCGCCATGAGAAATCCTCCCTTTCGACGCCGAGGTCATTCTCCCAGGCGATTCCCGCCCGGCGCAAGCGCAGCCGCCCGAGAAGTCGATGCTTCGTTGACTCAGCCACCCCGCCGGCTCACCGTCCGCAAAATGCAGATCGGCGTCGTCATCCGGAATATGGGTCCGCAGTCCACCCGGGAGACACTGGTCTCGTGTGCGCGAGCTGTCGACGAGGCACCGGTGATCGCAGACCTCTGGGTGGTCGATCACGTCGCCATCCCGCCCGACGACGCGGAGGGCTCGGACGGCCGGTATCTCGACCCACTCGCGACGCTCGCGTTCCTCGCCGGCGTGACGACGCGCGTAGGGCTCGCCACCGGGGTGCTCGTCCTGCCGTACCGGCCGGCGCTGCCGACCGCCAAATGGATCGCGACGGTCCAGGAGTTGTCGGCCGAACGGCTCCTCCTCGGCGTCGGCGTCGGATGGATGGAGCCCGAGTTCCGCGCGCTGGGCGTCGAGCGGCGGCGGCGTGGCGCCCTCACCGACGAGACGCTCGAGTTCCTCGATCGCTGCTTTGCCGCCGACGTGGTCGAGGCGAACGGACAACCGTTCCTCTTCCGTCCCCGGCCGAAGCGACCGCCGCTGTTCGTCGGCGGCAGCCCGCCACACGCCTTTCGCCGCGCGCTTGGGCACGGCGGGGGCTGGCTTCCGATGGGGCTCGCCCCGGATCGGCTTCGGCCCCAGGTGGACGCGCTGCACGAGCAGGCGGCCGCCGCCGGCGTGGCACCGCCTCCGGTCGCCGTGATGACTGCCCTCCCGCTCGACGACGTGCCTGCAGCCACCGACCTCCTGCACCGCTACGCCGACGCAGGGGCGACGCGCGTGATCCACGGCGCCCGCTACGCCGATGCGGCGGAGTTCCATGCGCGGCTCAATCGCCTCGTCGAGGCGGCAGCGTCCGTGTCTGCGGCGCCACCCCCCTCCTGAGCGGCACGGGGGAGCAGGGAGCTCCGGCAGACGGGATTGAGCGACGAACGGGATCAGAAGCCGGTCTCGAGGCAGCGGTAGGCCGAAAATTGCAGAGGGTTGTTTCGGACCCGACCCCAGCCAGCACGGCCGCCGCGATCGTCTGAGCGCATCGGGGGTCGGGTCGGAAACAACCCTCTGCAGTATCGGCCGACCGGGATGACGACGACGAGAGCCAGATCGATCTGAACCGCTGGACGATCCGCTGCTGCGGTATCGGCGGATGCACCCTACCAGCAGACCAGCGCGAATTCCCCGCCGCGCGAGCAAGTGTGCGGATCCCAGCTCACGCGTGCCCTGGAGTCGGAGCCTTGCGATGACACCGGGGCGACCAGCGGCATGCCGCGCGGAGGCCTCGCTCCGGCCGGCTTGGGCGGCGCCTGCTCTTCGGCCGAGGTACGCAACCCGACCAGGACGTACCCAATGCCGATGGCGCCTGTCGTGATGAGCGGCGCGATCCACAACCAATCGCTACTGCTCGGACCGGCTTGCGAACGGGAAACCGAACCATGCAGGAGCGAGACTGCAGCCGCAATGACGAGCAAGTATTTGAGTCTCACGCGTTCTCCTGTCGGAACGTCCCTCGAATCGCGCTCCGGGCGGATAGGCCGAAATAGCGTCATTTTCGGAATCCGACCATGGAGGTTATGTTAACCGGAACTCACGAAGCAACCGGTTTTCTGTAGGCCGGGCGGCCAAACGGCGTTGCAAGCTATATGGGTCCTATGGTATGGCTACCCATATGAAGACAACCATCGAGATCTCGGATCCTTTGCTCGACGAAGCCAAGAAGGTCGCGGCAGCCGAAAAAATCACCCTTCGGTCATTGATCGAGAGCGGCCTTCGTGAGGTGCTGTCGCGGCGCAAACGCGCCAAGGCTTTCGCCCTGCGTGACGCGAGCTTCAAAGGCAAGGGACTTCAACCTGAGTTTCGAGGTGCCGACTGGGCGCGCGTGCGAGACGAAGCGTACAAGGGACGCGGAGGGTGATCGCGATCGATGCAAATCTCTTGGTGTACGCACATAGGCGGGATTCAGAGTGGCATGAGCCCGCGGCACGGTGCGTGCGCGATTGCGCGCAAGGGCGTGCGCCATGGGCTTTGCCCTGGCCGTGCCTTCACGAGTTCTACGCGATCGTCACGCACCCGCGAATCTTCGCTCCTCCAACGGCCTGCGCATCGGCCGTCGACCAGATCGACGCGTGGTTGGAGTCGCCGAGCGTAGTCCTGATTGCTGAGGGCGTGACGCACTGGCCGGAGCTGCGTCGACTCCTCTCTGCGGGCCGAATTGTCGGCCCGCAGGTCCACGATGCACGAGTCGCGGCGCTCTGCCTGACGCATGGCGTGCGGGAGCTCTGGACTGCGGACCGTGATTTCAGCAGGTTTCCGTCATTGGCCACCCGCAATCCGCTGACTGCCCGTTAGAGCCGCAGTCTTAGCGGATGGTTCCTGAGGGCACTGACCCCGAGCAGCGGATAGGCCGAAATAGCGTCATTTTCTGCGTCCGACTGCGAGCGCGCGCCGCCAGACGTTCAATCTCGGCAGCCCATGCCACTTCGGCATTGTCATCGGGCGCTCCGTCCAAGCTCGCGAGTAATTCCGCGGCCAACTCCGCTCGCTCCGGCAAGCCTAGCTTCAAAGCGTCTTCAAGGAGCTTCTCGCCTGTCTTGGTCATGGAGGCTACGCTACCGCGAGGTGCGCCGTCTAACAAGCGAATGGAGCGGACCGGCGCGAACGTATATCGTACATG
>CAZQWQ010000064.1:0-222486 GCA_964596925.1 uncultured Gemmatimonadaceae bacterium
CCAGTTCGAGAAGGACGGCACCGAGGACGCCGGACTCGTGAAGATCGATCTTCTGGGCAACCGCTCGCTCGCCGTGATCCGGGACGCGATCGCGGCGGTGCGCCAGAACGAGGGCGTGACGATCGACTATACCACGAGCCATCCGGCGGACGACGAGGCGACCAAGGACGTATTCCGCACCGGTAACACGATGGGCGTTTTCTACACGGAATCGCCCGCTTCGCGACTGCTGTGCCAGAAGAGTCGGTCCGACACATTCGACCTCCTGGTCTTGAACACGAGCATCATCCGTCCCGCCTCGAACCGCTACATCAATACGTACCTCGCGCGCCTGCATGGCGCGCCCTACGAGCCGCCACATCCGGTGCTGCGCGACGTGCTCGCCGAGACGTTCGGCGTGATGGTGTACCAGGAAGACGTGGTGAACGTGTGTGTCGCGCTCGCGGGGATGGACGTGTCGGAAGCCGATGGCGTGCGCAAAGCGCTTACCAAAAAGCGCCCGATGAAAGAGCTGCGCGCGTACGAGGAGCAATTCCGCGGTGGGGCGAGCGCGCGAGGGGTGGCGCCGACGGTGATCGACGACGTCTGGTCGATGATCCTCTCCTTCTCGGGCTATTCCTTCTGCAAGGGCCACTCGGCGTCCTACATCCAGGTGGCGCTGCAGTCGGGGTACTTGCGGGCTCATTACCCGGCGGAGTTCATCGCCGGCGTGCTCTCCAACGAGGGGGGCTACTATGCCCCCTTCGCCTACATCGCCGAGGCACAGCGCATGGGGCTCGCGATCCTGCCGCCGGACGTGAACGCGAGCGCGGTGCGCTACACGGGCCACGACCGTTCGCTCCGCATCGGACTCATGGCGTTGAAGGGGCTCTCGGCCTCCGGATTGGCGACGCTCACGGTCGAGCGGCAGCGCGGCGGGCCGTATCGCTCGCTCGACGATTTGCGGCGGCGCGCCGGGCTCGCGCCCGGGGACCTCCGCGTGCTCGTTCAGGCCGGCGCGTGTGACGGGATCGCGCAGGGACTGACGCGGCCGCAGATGATGTGGCAGGTGGACGCCGATCCGCGGCGCGGTGTCGCGACGCAGGGTGCGCTCGGACTCGATGAGGCGACTCCCCTTCAACTTCCCCCGCTCGCCGAGTACGACGCCGACCGGCAGCTGCGAGACGAGTACACCGTGCTCGGCTACCTCGCCTCGTGCCATCCGATGGCATTGTATGCCGAGACGATTCGTGCCATTCACCCGGCGCCGGCGACGGCACTCGGGACGCACGTGGGGAAATTGGTGACGTGCGTCGGCATGCTCACCACGGGGAAACCGGTCCACACGATCAAGGACGAGCCGATGGAATTCGTCACCTTCGACGACGGGCACGGGCTGATCGAGACGGTGATTTTTCCTGATGTCTACCGAAAGGTCGTGTCGCTGCTGTTCGGGACCGGGCCGTACGTGATGCGCGGGCGGGTAGAAGAGTCGTACGGGGCGGTCACCCTCACGGTGACGGCACTGGACCGGCTGGATCGTTACGCGCAGCGGCGCGGGCTACCATGGCGACCGGTCACCGCCAAAACTCCGGCATAGCGAAGGTCGCCATCACCAGGGCCCTCGATCGCCCTCGTGAGCTAGACTTTCTGCACCCGGAAGTTGAGCGTCCCAGTAGTGTTGACCAGATCGACGCGCACCGTCCAGTTGCCGGTGACTCCAGTACTAGTCGTGGGGTTTGCGCTCGCAACGAGTGCGCCGGAATATACCTCGATGCCGTTCGCGTCCCTGATGGTCAGCGTCGCCGAGCCGCCTGTCACAGTGCTCGAGTGGTTCACGGTTGCCGCGGTGCCGGTGTTCGACCACGTGTACTGGACCGTCGTGGTGACATTGGTCAGCCCCGTCGCCTGGAACTGGAAATTATCCGGAGCATTGTTGATCTGCGGTTGAAATGGCGCGAGCGCATCGCTGCCACAACCCGCTGCGAGCAGCAGCGACGTGGCGGCCAGCCACGGCCGAAGGAGGGCGTTAGTGGTTCTCATGGCGGGTCCTTCCCTTCATGCATGGTTGATATGGCGCGCCCGAGCCGGGCATTCGCCACGCGGTCAACCTATCGCAACAGGTCCCGCGGTGCCTGAAGAATTTCTGTGAACAAGATGAATGGATCTGGTGGTGAAGTGGCCTTCACTGCTTGGGGGGGCCGCGTCCAGGCTCAGTTCTGGTTCGCGCCGGCGCGCACGGCCCGCAGCCGACTTCCCTCGGGCGAGGCCGCCAGGTCTGTCCACGCCACGACGGCCGTGCCGTCGTCGTAGACAACGACTTCCGGATGATCGGCCTTTCCGGACCGCGGCACTTCCTTCTTCCAGACGATGTCCCCGTCGGCGGCCAGTCGGGCGATCATCAACACCGACCGGCCATCACCGGTTACGTCCCAGGCGACCACGGCTCCACCGTCCGGCAGCGCGGCCAGCCGTGGGTGGGCGGTCGGCAACGTTACGGCGCGGACCAGCGGCGTTGGTGACCCGAATTCTCCGGCGCCGGAGCGCTTTGCATAGAACACTCCGGCTGCTCCCGGCTTCCCCGTATACCAGGTGACGTGCGCCGAGCCGCCGGCGTCGACGGCCACGCCGGGCCCGGTGTGCGGGCAGCCCGGATAGACCCAGTCGTCAACGTGCACCCGCGAGCCGGCCGGCACTGGCTCAAATCCGACCGGCGCGACAACGACGTCGCGCACGTTGCCGGCGAAGTGCTGGCGCCACCCGGCGACCACCGCACCGTCCGGGCCGCGCACCAGCGAGATGCGACAGCAAGGACATGCCGCCCTCCACAGCGGCCGGTTCGGCGACCAGTTCCGCCCGAGGTCCGTCGACTGAGCGAGATAGACCGTCGCGTCCGGTTCTTCACTCGCCTCAGGATGGTGGCCGGTGTGCTCGGAGGCCTCGGCGTCCATCGGTGTCACGCCGCCGCGCTCGTCCATCCAAGCGACCAGGAGCGTCGAGTCGGCGGCCCACGCCGCGCCGTGGAAGATGTGGCCCGCCGGGCCACGTGCGCTGTCGTCGTTGAGCGTGATCGCCGCCCCCCAGGTGCGGCCACCGTCGGTCGAGCGCGCGAACCTGATGTTGCTCCCCGGCCAGCGGCGACCAGGGGCCGGAACGCTGTTCGTCCAGGCGGCCGCGAGCACGCCGCCCGGCCCCGCCACGAGGCGCGGCGACGACTCGCCATGCGGGTGGACGTCGTGCTCCTGGTCGGTGACGCGAACTGGCGCCGACCACGCCGCGCCGCGGTCGGTCGAGCGGGCGACGTATACGTGCCACCCGCTCGAGTCGCCGCCGACCCAACTAAGCAGCAGGTCGCCGGTCGCGGGATCCATGGCGAGGTCCGGGTCAGCGGACTGGGCCGTCCCGACTGGAGGCGCAAGGTCGGTGATCTCGGGACCCGCGCCCCCGCATGCGGCGACCGCGCTCGCGGCCGCTGCGGCCAGGGTCCACCTCATCGCTGCCACCGAAACCCGGCGTAAATCGAACGGCCGTCCGCCGGCTCGAAGAACTGCCCGGCTCCGTTGTCGACCTGCGTCGAGCCCGAGTAGCGCGCTTCGGTAAGGTTCTGGACCGCGGCGAACGCGGTGAGCCCCATCCGTGGGGCGAGCCATTCCACCCGCAGGCCGAGGGACGCCCAGGCGTCGTTCTTCACCGTATTCGCGCTGTTGAGATAGTAGGACGTCGGCACCCACTCGAACGTCGGCGTCACGCTGAGACCGCTGTGGTGCCGCCACGTGAGATCCGCCTGCAACATGTGGCGTGGAGCGCCGGGGAGGTCATTGCCCGCGAAGCTCGAGTCGCGCCGGAACGTGAAGCGCGCGG
Source organism: uncultured Gemmatimonadaceae bacterium (assembly GCA_964596925.1). Taxonomy (GTDB): domain Bacteria; phylum Gemmatimonadota; class Gemmatimonadetes; order Gemmatimonadales; family GWC2-71-9; genus DASTHG01. Next base: position 3,841 of record CAZQWQ010000064.1, read on the forward strand.
TGGTGAAGGCCACCCGCAACGATACGGGGTCGAGCGCGAGGCCGATCCCCGCCTCGAGGCCCGTGTGACGCGTGCGATCCGCGTTGCGGTAGGTCGGCACCGTGAACGGTGCGCCGGGGAACGGCTGCACGTTGATGTTGAGGATCTCGTCCCGGAGCTCGATGTCGTAGGCCGCCACGTCCCAGGAAAGCCGACCGGACCGTCCTCGACCACCGATCTCGAATTGCCAGGCGGCCTGACCGCGGAGGTCGACGAATCCGGGCACCGTGAGGCTGTTGAGCTCGAGGAGCAGTGGCAGCTCGAACGAGCGGCTGGCGTTGGCGAACAGCTCGCCGCTCGCGAGGCGATACAGCGCCCCAACCTTGGGCATCAGGGCGCGAAACGTCCGCGAGTCGGACTGGTCGCCATCGGAGAGGAAGTGGTCGCTGGCGGAGCGCGTGGAATTGTCGTAGCGCAGCCCGAGGACGGCGGAGAAGCGCGGCGTGATCGCCAGGACGTCCTCGAGGTACAGCGCGACGCCCTTCACTTTCTCTTTCTGGTCCTTGGCGAGCGGCCCGTGTTGTCCCGCGACGTTGGCGTACTGGCGGTTGTCGAGGTTCTCGTAGGCTGGTTGGAGGCCGAGCGTGAACCGATGCTCGCGACCGGCGAGCAGATTGGTGTTCTCGTAGCGCAGCTCCGCTCCGAAATCGCGGCTCACCTGGGCGATGACCCGGAAAATCGGGTGGTCGATGTCGCGATACTGGAAGTAGGGCGCGATCTCGAGCTGCTGCCGCGGCGCGAGCTGACTCCGCAGCTGGATCCCGAGGTGGTGCAAATCGTAATCCCGGCCCCAACGGTTGGCGACGTTGCTGGCGACTGCCTGGCGTGGAGCCGAATCGAACTGGGCCCGCGTGAGGGCACCGGGGAGGTGCTCCCGCACGCGTGCGAAGAAGTAGAAGGCGCGCGCGTCGAGGCGCGGTGAGAGGACGTAGCCCACGTGGGCGTTCACCCGGTCGCGGCGCTGGTCGGACCAGTCTCGATACCCGTCGAGCGAGGTGCGCGCGTAGCTCGCGTAATAGTCGAACCCGCCCCGCGTACCGCCGGAAGCGAGCTGCCCCTTGAAAAACCCGTTCGCACCGCCTTCGGCGAACCCATTGAGGGGCGACGCGGTGTATCCGGTCTTCGTTTCCAGGTTGATCGCGCCGCCCAGTGTCGAGCCCCCATACCGGAGGGCGTTGCCGCCCTTGTAGACCTGAATGGCCTCAGCGGTGAGCAGCTCGAGTGATTCGAAGTCGGTGAAGCCATCCGCGTTGCGGTACGCCATTCCGTTCACGAGCAGGTTGACGCCCCGCAGATGGAAATTGTTGCGCAGGCCCGAGCCGCGGATCGAAAGCTGGCTCTCGTCGGCGGCGCCGAAGCGGGGCTGCACGAATACCCCCGGGGTGAGGCGCAACACATCGTGAAAGTTTGCCTGGCGGGTGGAACGGATCTGCTCCGGCTCGACGAGCGACATGCCGCCCGGGATGAGGCGCAGCTGCGCGCGGGTCTCGCTCAGCTCCTCGCGAGTGCCGATCACGGTGACGCCGCGCAGCTCGATCGAAGCGCGCTGGACGACAATCACCACTTCCGTGGCGCCACCGGTCGGCAGCTCGACCGAAACGGCGGCGGGCTGATAGCCGATCCGAGCGGTGCGCAGCTGGTACCTTCCCGCGGGCAGACCACGAAGCACGAACCGGCCATCCTGCCCGGTCTGCGCGACACTGCGTGTGCCCTCGACGAGGACCGTCACCGCGGTCACCGGCGCATTGTCTTGATCCTTCACGAGCCCTCGCAGCTCGCCCGCTTGCTGTGCCGCAAGCGGCTGCGCGAGCACTCCCAATAGCGCGATCCAAACGACTCGCGCGAATCGATCTCTCTTTTGTAACAGCATGTGAACAGTCCCTCACCTGTCGAGTGCCCCGGTGCGCGACCGCTCGCCCAGAAAGGCGGTCAGTCGCGATGAATTGTCGGGTTATCGGATCAGCTGAGGACGGGAGGGGCCGTGGCGTAGGGCAGGATGTGAGCGAAGTGCAGTCTCGGCGCCGAAACCGGTGGTGTGGCGACTACGTGGTGCGACGGCCTCGGTGCGGACTGCAGCCCGATAGGCCGCGCGCCCAATGCAATCGAAGCGCCTAACTGGCATGCCCCGAGACAGGTACAGACTGCGCTGGGGATGGGGGTGCGGGGTGAGTCGGCCTGATGGGCGAGGTGGGCGTTCGATTCGCCCGTGGCGGGGGCATGATGCTCGCCATGCGTCGGACACGGGTGCGCGCCAACCGCCTGGTCGCCCTGAGCGAGCAGAAACGCAGCCGCCATCAGCAAGGCGGCGAGGGTGACGACGCGTCGGTGGTGCCGCATGTTCGAGGTTCGGGCCGCAAACTAGCCGCAACCCCGCGAGGTCACAGCCGGTCCTCAGGATCACGGAGCGCGGCTTCAGGTTTCGTACCGGGTGCTTCCGATTAGGTTCCTGTCGTGTCGCAGCCCTCCCTGTTCGATGGACCGGAGGCCCTCCCGCCACCGCGACCAGCGCTCAGCGACTTGGCGGCGGCGCTCCCGCCGAACATCCGCCTCGGCACCTCGACCTGGACCTACGACGGCTGGGCCGGGGACGTGTATCACCGCGACTACCGCGGGGCTCAGCCGGCAAAGCGGCTTGAGGAATACGGACGTTACCCGCTGTTCCGCACGGTGGGGATCGACAGCGCGTTCTACGAGCCGACCGGCGAGCAGACGCTTGCGGCGTACGCGCAGTCGCTGCCACCCGGTTTCCCGTGCGTCAGCAAGGTCTGGGATCGGATCACCGCGCGGCGCTTCAACCAGGATCGGCGCTGGGGCAACTTCGCCGGCCAACGCAACCCCGACTTCCTCAACGCCCAGCTCTTCAAGGACGCCGTGCTGTTGCCACACGCGCGGGCATTCCGCGATCACTCCGGTTGCTTTGTATTCGAGTTCCAGGCGATGCGCGGCAAGGACCTGCCCGACGTCGGCGTGTGGGCCGAAGAGCTGAACGGGTTCCTGGAGCAGCTCCCGGCTGATTTCCGCTACGCCGTCGAGTTGCGCAATCCGGAGCTGCTCCACGACTTGCACGGCGTCGTGTTGCGGCGTCACCGGGTCGCGCACGTGTTCAACTCGTGGACCGAAATGCCATCGATCGGGCAACAGCTCGACCTCCCCTGGACGTTCCCGGCTGGGTTCACCATCGCGCGCGCGTTGCTGAAGCCGGGGCGGAAGTACGAGGACGCGGTGCGGCAGTTCGAGCCATACGACCGGGTGCGAGAGGAACAGCCGGAGCTGCGACGCGACCTGCTACGGTTGATGGCCGAGGCGGTGCGGCGCCGCATTGAAGCGCTCGTCATCGTCAACAACCGTGCGGAAGGGAATGCGCCGGCGACGATCCGCGCGCTCGCCGAGCGCTGGGCCGTCGGTGGTCCGGTGTGACGTCTAGGTGTTCCATATTTCGGTTGAGCCGCTCCTAGCCCTGCGCCACTGCGCCGTATACCCTTTGCGTTAGTCGAAGGGTGTGGGGTCCATCTAGCTCGGTTGGTCCAGGCAGATCTAGGCCGTTTCTCATTCCGCCGATGGATGTCCCTCCGCAACACTCGCCGACACGTTTCTGTGGAGGGGAGGCCCGCCGAGAAACATGATCAGGCAGAGGAAAACACGCCGCGGTACCAGGTTCCGGATCATCGGCTGCGCGCTGCTCGGCGCCTTGGCGATGTGCACCGAGGATCGGGGCCGCGTAACCGGTTTGACGCGGGAGACGGCGACCAACATGCCGACGCCGGTGTCGTCCGCGGCCTCAGTGGTCCTGGTGGGCGCAGGCGACATCGCCGTCTGCGGCTCGAGCCGTGATGAGGCGACGGCGACCCTTCTGGACAACATCTCGGGCACCGTCTTCACCGCGGGAGACAACGCCTATCCGGACGGGAACGCAACGAATTTCAGCCAGTGCTATGAACCGTCATGGGGCCGCCACAAGGCGCGGACCTTCCCCAGTCCGGGCAATCACGACTACCACGTCGTCGATGCAGCCGACTACTTCGCCTACTTTGGAGCCAACGCCGGGCCGGCCGGGCGCGGCTACTACAGCTACGACATCGGTGACTGGCACGTCGTCTCGCTGAACAGCAACGTCGACAGGACCACAAACTCTCCCCAGTTGATTTGGCTCCGCGCCGATCTTGCTGCCAGCACAAAACAATGCACGGTCGCGTACTGGCACCATGCACGGTTCAGCTCGGGGACCCAGCACGGCAGCAACACGTCGACGCAGCCCTTCTGGCAGGCGTTGTACGATGCCGGCGCCGAGCTCGTGATTGCGGGCCACGAGCACAATTACGAACGCTTCGCACCGCAGACTCCCACTGGGCAGTCCGATCCGGCCGCGGGGATCCGCGAGTTCGTTGTGGGGACCGGCGGCGCGAGTTTCTACCCGAACTTCACACCGCTCCCGAACAGCGAGGTACGCAACGGGGCGACGTCGGGCGTGCTGGAACTGACGTTGAATGCCGGGACCTACACGTGGCAATTCATCCCTGTTGCCGGCCAGACTTTCACTGATACGGGGAGTGGTTCCTGCCACGGCCCGCCGGGCGGCGGCGGAGTGTCCGCATCGCAGTCCACCGTCTCGGCTTCACCCGCGTCCATCGTGGCTGGGAACGCCACGTCGACTATCACGGTGACTGTCAAGGATGGGAGCGGCAATCCCATGAGCGGCGTGACGGTCGTCCTCTCGGCCACGGGCTCCGGCAACACGCTCACCCAGCCTTCAGGCACGACCAACGCCAGCGGCGTGGCTACGGGGACACTCAGCTCGACGGTCGCGGGGCAGAAGATGGTCTCGGCCACCGGCAACGGCACGGCGATTACTCAGACCGCGGCCGTGACGGTGACAGCTGGACCATTGTCGGCCTCGCAGTCGACGCTCACCGCCTCTCCAACATCGATCTTCGCCGGAGGCGGGTCCTCGACCATCACGGTCACCGCCAAGGATGCCCTGGGAAATCCGATCAGCGGCGCCACCGTGATTCTCGCGGCAACCGGGAGCGGAAACACGCTGACCCAACCCACCGGGATGACGAACGCGAGTGGTGTGGCAACGGGATCGCTCGGCTCGACCGTCGCCGAAACCAAAACGGTCTCGGCCACGATCGACGGCACGGCGATCACACAAACCGCGACGGTGACCGTATTTCCCCCTGGATCCGTGGGGACCATCACCCACGCGCTGCTGACGGCGGGCAGTCACGCGACGAACCTGAACAACTACACGACCGCGTCCATTTCCCCGGCGCCAAACGCCCTCATCACGGTCGCGGTGCGAAACCACCGAACCCCGGCCGCCAACAGCCCCTCGCTGTCGGGGGGCGGGATGACGAGCTGGACGCAGGTGGCGAGCGTCGATTACGACCCGGTCAGCGGCTCGTTGGGGCGCTTGTCCGTGTTCCGCGCCCTGAGCGCAACGCCTGGCAGCGGGCCGATCACCATCACATTCGTCGGTAGCGTATCCAACGTGGATTGGATCGTGTCGCAGTGGACCGGAGTCGATCAGAGCGGCGTGAACGGAGCGGGCGCCATTGGGCAGACGGGCTCGGCCCGCGGCGACGCCGTGTCCGCCCTCTCGGTGCCGCTCGCCGCATTCGCCAATGCCAACAACGTCGCGTATGGCGCGGTCGGCGCGAGGCTCAATGCCCCCGCGATCACGCCCGGGAGCGGCTTCACGGAAATCGCCGAGGTCACGCCCAGCGAGAACACGCTGCTCGAAGCGCAGTGGGCGACGAACCTGAATACGATCCAGGCGAGCCTGACCACGGCCAAGAACGCGGCACTGCTGGGTATCGAAATCAGGGCTGGCGCGGGCGGTCCCCCTCCGGTGTCCGCCTCGCAATCCACGGTCGCTGCCGCGCCCACTCAGATCATGGCAGGGAGTGGCACCTCTACGATCACCGTCACGGCCAAGGACGGCAGCGGGAACCCGATCAGTGGCGCCTCCGTCGTGCTCGCCGCCACGGGTGGATCGAACAACCTGACGCAACCTTCCGGTACGACCAACGGGTCCGGCCAGACGACGGGCACGCTGAGCTCTACGCTAGCCCAGGACAAAGTGGTGTCGGCGACCATCAACGGTGTCGCGATCAATCAGACGGCTACCATCACCGTCACCCCGGCCGCCGCCGCGACCCTCGCCTTCACCACGCAGCCGAGCAATACCGGAGCCAATGCGCCGATCACGCCGGCGGTCGTGGTGGAGATTCGGGATCAACACGGCAATCGGGTCAACTCGTCCGCCAACGTGGTCATGGCGATTGGCACGAACCCAGCGTTTGGCACTCTGTCCGGCACGCTCACCCAGGCAGCGGTCGGCGGAGTCGCGACCTTTTCCAACCTGGCCATCAACAACGCCGGAACCGGGTACACGCTGGTGGCGAGCTCGTCGGACGTCCCCAATGCCGCATCGAGCGCGTTTGACATCACGCCACCTACCCCGTCGGCGTCGCTCTCCACCGTGAGCGCTAACCCGACTTCCTTCACCGCCGGCGGCGGCGCGACTATCACGGTGACCGTCAAGGACGGCCTCGGCAACGCGATGAGCGGGGTCACGGCGACCCTGTCGTCGACGGTGGGCGGCGACGTCATCACCCAACCGGCCAGCCCAACCGATGTCGGTGGTGTCACCACGGGAACCGTGAGCAGCACGAGCGCCGGCCCGAGGACGATCACGGCGGTCGCGGGCGGCGTCACGCTCAACCAGCAACCGAGTGTGACCGTCACGGCCGGCGCGCCCAGCGCAGGCACGTCGACCGTGGGAGCCAGTCCCACGAGTATCACGGCCGGTAGTGGCAGCTCTACCATCACGGTCACCGTGCGCGATCAGCACGGCAACTTGACGAGCGGCTCGACCGTGGTGCTCGCGGCTTCGGGCACCGGGAACACGCTGACCCAACCCGCCGGGCCGACCAATTCGAGCGGCGTGGCGACTGGGACGTTCGGTTCCACTGTTGCGGAAACGAAGACCATTTCCGCCACAGCCGGCGGGATGGCGATCACACAGATCGCGACGGTGACGGTGACGCCCGCGGGGTCTGGGACGATCACCCACACCCTGCTCACCTCGGGCACCAATGCGGTCAACCAGAAGATTTACACGACCGCCGGCATCGCGCCTGGACCGAATGCCCTCGTCACGATCGCGGTGCTCAGCCACCGATCCTCTGGTGCGATCTCTCCCACGATCTCCGGCGGCGGTATGTCGGCCTGGACGCAAGTGGCGAGCGTCGATTTCGACACGCTTGGCTTCCCCCTTCGCCGGCTGACGATCTTCCGGGCCCTGAGCGCCTCCCCCGGCAGCGGCCCGATCACTGTTAGCTTCAGCGCCAACGTCTCCAACTGCCAGTGGATCATTTCGCAGTGGGATGGGGTGGAAACGGGCGGGGTGAACGGCGCCGGCGCCATCGTGCAGTCCGGCTTGAACCGCGCCAACGCCGGCAGCGGGCTGACCGTCACACTTGGGGCGTTTGGGAATGCCAACAACGCGGCCTACGGCGTGTTTGGCGTGAACAAGAATGTCCCTGCCATCACGCCGGGCGCGGGATTCACAAAGATCGACGAACAACCCTCCGGGGAGAACACGCCCGGCGATCTGCTAGCCGAATGGGCCGTGAACCGTAGCGCGATCAATGCGACTTGGACCAATCTGCGGGGTGGAGCGCTGGGCGTCGAAATCAAGGCGAGGCTGGGACCCTAGTCCCTCCGACATGACACGTACGTCGGTCCACCGCATCGGCTTGAGGATTCTCGGCGTCGCGGTGGTCGGAGCGCTGGCGACCTGTGACCGGCCACCGACCTTTCTGCCGCTCACAGAGCCCGCTCCGCTGATCGTCGCAGCGCAAGGCCCGGCGGGAATTACCCACACGCGGCTCACCTCCGGCAACAACGCGGCCAATCAGAGAGTCTATTCCACGGCCTCGATATCCCCCGTGGGCAATGCGCTCATCACGGTGGCCGTTCTGAGCCACCGCAGCTCGACCGCCATCGGCCCCACGCTGTCGGGGGGCGGCATGACGAGCTGGATCGTGGTGGCGAGTGTCGATTTCGACCCCGTCAGTCTGCCTCACAGGCGGCTGACCATCTTCCGCGCCATGAACCCCGCGCCCGCAAGCGGCCCGATCACCATCAGCTTCAGCGCCAACGTCTCCAACTGCCAGTGGATCGTGTCGCAGTGGGCTGGGGTGGAAACGAGCGGGGTGAACGGCGCCGGCGCCATCGTGCAGGCCGGCTCGAACCGCGCCAATGCCGGCAATGGCCTGGCCGTCACCCTTGGCGCGTTTGGAAGCTCCCTCAACGTGGCCTACGGCGTGTTTGGCGTGAACAAGAATGTTCTTGCCGTCACGCCAGGTGCTGGATTCACCAAGATCGACGAGCAGGCCTCCGGTGAGAACACTCCCGGCGATCTCTTTGCTGAATTGGCGACAAACGACAACGGGATCGACGCGAACTGGACCACCCTGAGCGGCGGGGCGCTGGGTGTCGAGATCAAGGCCTCGGGGACGATCTTGCCGGTGTCCAGCGTCCAGGTGACTCCGGCCGCGACAAGCGTTGTGGTTGGAGCAACGGTGCAGCTTACGGCCACGCCGTTGGACTCAGCGGGGAATGCCCTGACCGGGCGAGCGATCGCGTGGCAGAGTGGCAACGCAGCGGTGGCCGGCGTGTCCGCGACCGGCCTCGTCACGGGCCTTGCCGCGGGCTCGGCGAGTATCACGGCCACGAGTGAGGGAAAGAGCGGCTCCTCGTCCATCACCGTGACGCCCCCGCCGCCTGTCATCTTGGTCGGCGCGGGCGACATCGCCGACTGCTCCTCGAGCGGTGACGAGACGACGGCCACGCTGCTTGACAGCATTCCGGGGACCGTCTTCACCGCCGGAGACAACGCGTATCCCGATGGGTCGGCGAGCAATTTCAGCCAGTGCTATGACTCTTCCTGGGGTCGGCACAAGGCGCGGACGCGCCCGGCCCCCGGCAACCACGAGTACCACACATCGGGGGCGACCGGCTACTTCGGGTACTACGGTGCACTCGCCGGCGCCAGCGGCGCCGGATATTACAGTTACGATATCGGTGCGTGGCACATCATTTCGCTGAACAGCAACATCAGCATGAGTGCCGGTTCTTCTCAGGAGCAGTGGCTCCGAGCCGATCTTGCCGCGAGCACCAAGCAGTGCACCGTCGCCTACTGGCACCATCCGCGGTTCAGCTCGGGCACTCAGCATGGGAGCGCCACCTCGACGGAACCACTCTGGCAGGCATTGTACGACGCCGGGGCCGAGATCGTCATCTCGGGCCACGAGCACAACTACGAGCGGTTCGCGCCCCAGACACCGAGTGGCGCAGCGGATCCCACCACCGGTATCCGGGAGTTCGTGGTGGGGACGGGCGGCGTCGGTCACTACGACGACCAGGGGCCGCCGCTGCCCAACAGCGAACGGTTCAACGGGACCACGTGGGGAGTGTTGAAGCTCAGCCTGGGTTCCGCCGCCTATTCGTGGGAGTTCATCCAGGTCGCGGGAGGGACGTTCACCGACTCCGGCACCGGCTCGTGCCATGGACGCCCCGTGTCCAGCGGCCTGTCCGGTGTGAGCGCCGTCCCGACGACCATCGTGAGCGACGGGTCCAGCGCCTCGACGATCACCGTCACGGCGAGAAATGCGAGCGGTTCCCCTGTAGCCGGCGCGAGCGTCGTACTGTCGGCCACGGGGTCGGGAAATACGCTGACACAGCCGGCCGCCCCGACCGACACCGCTGGACGGGCTGTTGGCACTCTGCGCTCGATTGTGGCGGAGCCAAAGACGATCACGGCGACGGCCAACGGCGTCGCGATCAGTCAAGCCGCCTCGGTGACCGTGACGCCGGTGCCGGTGGCTTCAGTCGCCTTGACCCCAGCGGCGGCCGCTGTGCAAACCGGCATGACGGTGCAGCTCACGGCAACGCCCAAGGACGCCGCCGGGAATCCGCTCACGAACCGCGTCGTGACATGGACGGAGAGTGACGGGACGGTCGCGGCGGTGAATCGGAACGGCTTGGTCATGGCGGTCGGCGCAGGGTCGGCGACCGTCTCCGCGACGAGCGAGGGACAGATCGGCAGCGCCGCGATCACGGTCACCGCCCCGACACCGTGTCTGGTCCGAGCAGGCCCGACGATCACGCTGAGCGGTTTGCGGACGACCGCCTACTTCAACACCTCTCTGGCCAACAATACCAAGGTTGATGCATCGAGCGCGCAATTCCTCACCGGGGCAGGAAATCCGGTTGTCCTCGGCGGTGGGTCAGGTGTTTGCTTGCGTGGCGGCGCGACGATCGGGCAGCTACCGCCGTCCACCGACTGGAACACGATGCACGACACCTACGCCCTTCAGGTGAGGAGCATTCCGAGTTTCACCCTGGAGGATATTCGAGAGTTTGACTACGGTGACGGCGTCACGCTGGAAAACAACTCGACGGCCTGGACCATCCGGGGGGTACACTTCAAGTACATACGCGACGATTGCGTGCAGAACGATTGGCTGAACGGCGGCCTCATCGACAGCTCGTTCTTCGAGGGTTGTTACGTGGGCATCAGCGCGAGGCCGTTCACCACGACACAGGATGGCAGCGAGAACCTGGTGGTCGTGAGGAACTCGCTGTTCTGGCTTCAAGACATGGATCAGGGCTTCGACGGCCCCGGCCACGGCGGGTTTTTCAAGTGGTCGCCTGGCGGACCGATGGTGTCACTGTACAACAACGTCTATCGAGTGGACAGCCGCAGCACCCTGGGTACCCACACCTTGGGTCCGCCGGCCGGCAAGGTCCACGGCTGCGCCAACAACGTGATGATCTGGTTGGGTGCCGGACCCTTCCCGGAATCCCTGCCCAGTTGTTACACATTGCTCACCGGCGCCGCGGGGCTCGCGTATTGGAATAGCGCTGTGGCCAATTGGAAGGCGAATCACGCCGAGGCTTTGAGTGATGTGGGACCTCCGATCGTGTCGCTCCAATCGCCACCAGCCGGCACCACCCTCATCGGGACCGTGAATCTCACCGCCACGGCGGTCGACGATCGGGCTGTCGTCGGCGTGCAGTTCCAGTTGAACTGGCAAGACCTCGGGCCGGAAGTCACCACAGAATCGCCGACCACCAAGTTCACGCAGTCGTGGGATTCCCACGCCGTGCCGGACGGGAGCTACACGCTCAGCGCGATCGCCAGGGACGCGGCAGGTCACCTGCGTGCTTCGTCGGGACTCGCGGTGGCGATCAACAACACCGTATCGGCGGCGCAATCCGCGGTGGCGGCTACACCCACCGCGATCGCGGCGGGGACGGGGATCTCGATCATTGCGGTGACGGTCCACGACTACTCCGGCAACCCGGTGAGCGGCGCGACGGTGACGCTGACGGCCACGGGAAGCGGCAACACCATCACCCAGCCTGCCGGCCCGACCGACGTCAACGGCGTCGCGATAGGAAGCCTCACCTCCACCGTCGCCGGGCCGAGGACGGTGATTGCCGAGGCCGACGGCGTAACGCTGGGCCAGCAGCCAATCGTGACGGTGAACGCCGGCCCGGCGGACCCCGGCGTATCCTCCCTGAGCGCCAACCCCATCTCGATCACCGCGGGGAGCGCGCCCTCTGCGATTGCCGTCACTGTGCGCGATGTGTTCGGCAACCCGGTGAGCGGCTCGAACGTGGTGCTCGCGGCGACGGGGACCGGCAACTCGTTGCTCCAGCCCGCCGGGCCGACCAATTCGAGCGGCGTGGCGACCGGGACGCTCGGTTCCACGGTTGTGGAGATGAAGACCGTCTCCGCCACCGCCGGCGGAACGCCCATCGCACAGACCGCGACCGTGACGGTGACGCCACCGCCAGCGGGGGGGATCTCTCATACGCTGCTCACGTTCGGCAACCATACGGTCAACCAGAAGATCTATGCGACCGCCGCCATCGCGCCCGGACCCAATACCCTCGTCACGGTCGCGGTACTGAGTCACCGATCCACCGGCGCGATCTCGCCCACGATCTCCGGCGGCGGTATGTCCGCCTGGGAGCAGGTGGCCAGCGTCGACTTCGACACCCTTGGCCTCCCCCTTCGGCGCATGACGATCTTCCGCGCTATGAGCGCATCACCCGGCAGCGGCCCGATCACTATTAGCTTCAGCGCCAACGTCTCCAACTGCCAGTGGATCATTTCGCAGTGGGATGGGGTGGAAACGGGCGGGGTGAACGGCACCGGCGCCATCGTGCAGACCGGCTCGAACCGCGCCAATGTCGGCAACGGCCTGGCCGTCACGCTAGCACCGTTTGGCAATGTCACCAACGTGGCCTACGGTGTGTTTGGGGTGAACAAGAATGTTCCCGCTATCACCCCCGGTGCGGGATTCACGAAGATCGACGAGCAGGCTTCCGGCGAGAGCACGCCCGGCGATCTCTTGGCGGAATGGACGCCCAACAACAACGCGATCAGCGCGACCTGGACGAATTTGCGGGGGGGAGCGCTGGGCGTCGAAATCAAAGTCAGGGTGGGTCCCTAGAACGGCAGCTCCCGCTGCGGTCCCGGCCGCCGTTTCTCGTAGCGATCCGATATACGCCACACCGGGAACCCCCATTTCACCTGGAGTTTCCTGATGCGGCGGCTCAGCGCCCGCGCGTAGTCTCGCGGGGCGGCCCCGCGACCGGCGTAGGCCTGGCGATACCGATCCGCCAATGCCGGGAAGCGCTGATCGAGCACCGGGAGAAAGCGATCGCGGATCCCGGGGTAGAGCCGCAGGGGGCTCGCGGTCAGGAACCGGGCGCCGGCGACGCGGGCCGCGTGAAACAGCGCGTCGAGTCGGGGAACATCGTCCGTGATGCCCGGCAATACTGGTGCCACGATGAGTCCCGCGTTCACACCGGCGTCGGTTAGACGTTTCAGCGCGCGCAGTCGCACCGCCGGTATCGGGGAGCGCGCCTCGAGCGCGCGAATCAGCGCCACGTCCAGGGTGATCAACGAAACGTGCACCTCGAGATCGTTGTTCCGCTGGATCTGCGCGAAGAGATCGGCGTCTCGCGCCACGAGGGAGCTTTTTGTGATGAGTCCGATCGACAATCCCTCGCATTGCGCCAACCGCGCGAGCACCGCGCGGGTCAGCCGGAAACGCCGTTCGGCGGGCTGATACGGGTCGGTCGCCGTGCCGATGACGATGGTATCAGCCGGTTGTTGCGGGCCACGCCGGAAGAACCGGCGCAAGTCTGAATCGAGCGCCGCCAGAATCTGCTGCTTGACGAAGATCCGTTGCTCGAAGGCCTCCCAGCCGTGCGGACCCTGGAACTCGGCGAGCTCGGCGTCGGAGAGCGTTCCCGCGTCGTGGGCGCGCTGCACCACGTACCGATGCGCGTAACGTGCGTAGCAATAGCTGCACCCGAACTCGCAGCCGACGTACGGGTTGAGCGACCAAAAGTCCATCCCGGTCTGCTCGGGGGAGTTGAGCACGGACTTCGGTTGCAGCGTGACGAACTTGGTGCCGCGCAACCGCTCGTCGAGTACGGGAAGGCTCAGCCGCATCGCGACCAGCCACATTGCGGACACAACACGCAGCCTGACTGCGCCGCAATGAGGCCGCCACAATCGGGGCACCGGCTGCCGGGTTGCGCGGGGGGGAACGACTGGAGTGGGGATGGTTGCGGGTAATGGGGTGGCATGAGCGCGTCTCCGAATGTTCGGTGTTTCTTCGGGTACGCTTCAATATAGACCCCTGCCACTACCTCGCAACCGCGCCACAAGTCATTGTGGCACAGCTAATTACACTAGTATGTCGAGTAGCCTACGTTCCGACTCGGACCACCCTTCGCCAGACGAAGTAGACCGGCACGCCGAGTGCGACAATGATCAGCCCCAGCCCAGCATAGCGTGTCTGCTGGAACAGCAGATTCACGCAGAGTGCGCCGGTAGCGACGATGTACAACGCGGGAAGCACGGGGTAGCCCACCGCCTTCACCGGGCGGTCAGCATCAGGGCGCTTGGCGCGCAGCATGAAGATTCCGATTGCCGCGATCATGTAGAACAGCAGGGCCGCAAAGATCACATAGTTCAGCAACTCGCCGTAGGTCCCCGAGAGACAGAGTACGCTCGTCCACACCGCCTGGATGACGAGGGCCGTGGTCGGTGTCTTGTATTGGGGATGCAGCGTTCCGCTGGACTTGAAGAACAGGTTGTCCCGGGCCATGGCGTAGTAGACACGCGCCCCGGAGAGAATCAAGCCGTTGTTGCAGCCAAACGTCGAGATCATGATCGCGGCGGCCATCACGTACAGCCCGACGTCGCCGAACATCGCCTGCAGCGCCGCCGTACCCACCCGGTCTTGCGGTGCGTTGGCGATCGCGTCGTGCGGCAACACCATCAGGTACGATACATTGGCGAAGCAGTAGAGCAGCGTGACGGTGAGCGTGCCGGCGGCCATGGCGATCGGAATGTCCTTCTTGGGATTCTTGATCTCCCCCCCGGCGAAGCCGACGTTGTTCCAGGCGTCCATGGAGAACAAGGATCCGACCATCGCGGCGCCGATCACCGGCCACATCGCCGCCGTGAGGCTTCCCGCCGGCAGGAAGTTCGCCCCGAAATTGGCCGCGATCGCCTCGGCGTTCCGACCGATGGTAAGGCCCAGCAGGATCAGCCCGGCGAGCGTGGCGACTTTCACGGTGGTCAGCGTCGTCTGAATGACCGCCGCGGTTTTCACGCCGCGAACGTTGATCCACGTCAACAGGATCACCGACGCGATGGCGAGGAGGCGTTGCGGCGACAAGCCCACTTGAATCGGGCCGCTGCCGAGGTTGATCGTCGTCCCCAGAAACACGTCGGGGGAAAGGGTAGGGAAGAAGACCGCGGTGAAACGCGCGAACGCGACGGCCACCGCCGCGATCGTGCCGGTCTGGATGACCGTGAAAAGTGTCCAGCCGTAGAGGTAGCCGAACAGCGGGGAGATCCCTTCCCGCAGGTAGACGTACTGGCCGCCGGCGTGGGGGAACATGGCCGCCAGCTCGCCGTAGGTCAGCGCACCCATCAGGGTCACGATCCCGGAGATCACCCACACGAGCAGCAGTAACCCCGGCGCGTGCACCTGCCGCAGGATATCGGCGGAGACGATGAAGATGCCCGAGCCGATCATCGAGCCGACGACGAGCGCGGTCGCGTCGAGCCGGGAGATCGCCTTGACGAATTCCGTCTGTGGTTGCTGCGTGGTCGCCATCGCGGATCGCTCCTGATGCGAGACACCGGCACGCCGCCCTGGGGGCGCTCCTAACCTAGTGGCCGTCCGCAGGGCCCGCTATGTTATGGGCCGTCGCTTCACTGGCTTCCACCCCGAGGTCCCTTTGGCCTTCCGCCTCATGCCACGTGAAGAGGAGTTCTTTGACCTCTTCGTCGAAGTTGCCACACGCACCACCGAAGCCGCCGGGCGTCTGCGGGAGCTGTTCGACGCTCCCGCGGAGCGGCGCACGCCAATCGTCGAGGCCATCAAGCGATTGGAGCACGAGTGCGATCAGCTGACCCACGAAGTCGTCAACCGCCTGGACCGCACCTTCATCACGCCGCTCGACCGTGAGGACATCCACCAGCTGGCCTCGGGCCTGGACGACGTGATCGACGTGATCGACGGCACGGCGCGCCGCGCGCAGATCTTTCATCTCGCGGCGGCACCGTCGGGCGTGATCCGACTCGCTGAAGTGATCAGCCGAATGACGGCCGTGTTGGGCGAGGCGGTGAGCCGGCTGAAGAAGGGTGCCGACGTAATGAAGTACTGCCTGGAGGCGAAGAGCCTCGAGGAAGAGGGTGACGCGATCTACCACGAATCATTGGGTCAATTGTTCGAGAAGGAGAAGGACGCCATCGAGCTGGTGAAGTGGAAGGAGATCTACGACAACCTCGAGCGCACCCTGGACGAGGCCGAGGACGTTGCCAACGTCATCGAGTCCATCACCCTGAAGCACGGTTGATGGAGGGTTCCGTCTGGCTCGTGCTCGCGATCGTCCTGGTCGCGCTCACATTCGATTTCATCAACGGCTTTCACGACGCGGCGAATTCAATCGCCACCGTCGTCTCGACGCGGGTCCTCTCGCCGTTCGCCGCCGTGGGCTGGGCCGCCTTCTGGAATTTTGTCGCCGCCTTCGTGTTCGGAACGGCCATCGCCAAGACGATCGGCAAGGGGATGATCGACCTGAGTGTGGTCGATCCGATCGTGATCCTCACGGGGCTGCTCGGGGCGATCATCTGGGACCTGCTGACATGGTATTGGGGGCTTCCCACCTCGTCGTCACATGCGCTCGTGGGCGGCTATGCCGGCGCTGCGGTCGCCAAAGCCGGTATCGCGGCGATCATTTTCAGCGGATGGATCAAGACGCTCGTCTTCATCGTGGTCGCGCCGCTGCTCGGCCTGACGATCGCGCTCCTGCTCACGGTCGCCCTGTCGTGGTTGCTGCGGCGCTCGCTGCCTCGGAAGGTGGACAAGACCTTTCGACTGCTGCAGCTCGCCTCGGCCGCCGCATATTCCCTCGGGCACGGCACGAACGACGCCCAGAAGACCATGGGCATCGTCGTGGCGCTGCTGGTAACGAGCCAGGCGCTGTTTGTGGATTTCCCCATCCGGGCGTTTCACCTGACCACGGCGGACACTATTCCGGTATGGGTGATCCTGGCGGCGCACGCCGCGATCGCTTTGGGGACAATGGCGGGTGGGTGGCGGATCGTGAAAACGATGGGCCAGCGCATTACCAAGTTGCGGCCGTTCGGCGGGTTCTGCGCTGAAACGAGCGGCGCGATCACGTTGTTCATCTCATCGTACTTCGGCATCCCGGTCAGCACGACGCACACCATTACGGGCGCCATCACCGGG
This sequence comes from uncultured Gemmatimonadaceae bacterium, assembly GCA_964596925.1. Taxonomy (GTDB): domain Bacteria; phylum Gemmatimonadota; class Gemmatimonadetes; order Gemmatimonadales; family GWC2-71-9; genus DASTHG01. Next base: position 20,748 of record CAZQWQ010000064.1, read on the forward strand.
GTCGGCGTCGCGCATCGTGTCTCGGCCGTGCGGTGGGGCATTGCGGGGCGAATCGTGTGGGCGTGGGTGCTCACGATCCCGGCGTCTGCCGGGATCGCCGGGTTGTGCTACATCGTGCTGCACGCCCTGCTGAGGTAGGCCGTCAGTCCAGCTTGATGGTCAGAACTCGCAGCTCGGTCATCTCCTCGATCGCGTAGCGCACTCCTTCGCGACCCAGCCCAGACGCCTTGGCCCCCCCGTAAGGCAGCCGGTCGACCCGATAGCCGGGGATGTCGTTGCCGTTCACGCCGCCTACATCGAGCTCGGCGTGCAGCCGGAACAGCGTTTGCACGTCGCGCGTGAACACACCCGCCTGGAGCCCGAACGGCGAGCTGTTCACTGCTTCGATCGCCTCATCGAGCCGCTGGTACGGGGTCACCGTCACGAGCGGCGCGAACACCTCCTCGCAGTTCACCTTCATCGCCGCCGTGGTGTTGAGCAACACCGCCGGGTCGAGAAACGCCCCGTGCCGCGTCCCGCCCAGCGCGACCTCGGCGCCGCCTGCCTTCGCCTCCGCGATCCAGCCTTCCACACGCTGTGCCGCCTCCTGGTTGATCATCGGTCCCACGTCGGTTTTTTCGTCCAACACATCGCCCACCCTGAGGGCCGCGACCTTCGGGAGGAACAGATCGAGAAACCGCCGATACGCGTCCTGGTGCACATAGATGCGTTGCGTCGAGATGCACGACTGCCCGGCATAGGTGAAGCCGCCCGTGGCACAGCGCGCCGCCGCCCAGGTGAGATCGGCGTCCGGCTCGATGATCACCCCGGCGTTGCCGCCGAGCTCGAGCGCGACGCGCTTCGAGCCGGCCTTGGCCCGGATGGCCCATCCCGCAGCGGCGCTCCCGGTGAAGCTGATCAGACGAACCCGCGGATCGTCGATCAGGATCTGGGCGACTTCCACATGGCACGGGACGAGGTTGACGCCCCCTTCGGGGTACCCTGACGCCTTCACGATCTCCATCACGCGCAGTGTGGCGAGCGGGTCCTGCGGCGGCGGTTTGACCGTGATGGTGGCGCCGCACGCCATGGCGGGCGCGATCTTGTGGGCTGTGAGGAGCACCGGGAAGTTGAACGGCGTGATCCCCACGATCGGCGACAGCGGAAAGCGTCGTGTGAGTGCGATCCGTCCTTTGCCCAGGGGTACGCCATCGGTGGGGAGCACCTCGCCGCTGATGCGCGTCGCCTCTTCGGCCGCATCGCGAAACACCGCGATCGCGCGATCCACCTCGACCCGCGCCTGGGAGATTGGTTTGCCCGCCTCGAGCGCCAGCGTGCGCGACAGCTCCTGGCGCTCGGCCGTCATCCCGTCGGCGGTGGCGCGCAGGGCCTGAGCGCGCTCGTAGGCGGGCAGGTCGCGGCACGGCTTCGTGGCCGCGACGTTGGCGTCGAGCGACGCCCGTACGTCCTCGGGCGTCGCGAGCGTGTACACCCCTACTTCACTACCGTCGTGCGGCGCGCGGATGACCGACGTTTCGCGTGCAACGGTCTTCATAGCCTAAGGGCCTCCACCACGGGTTCCGCTCAGTCCCCGAACGCCGGCCGCAACCCGGCCTCCGCGGCGGCCAACGCAGGGCCGAGCTCCGCCGCCTCGTTGCCGAAACCGAACCGGAGGTAGCCGGGCATCCCGAAGTGCTCCCCCGGCACCAGCAAGACGTTCTGCGCCGCGCGGACGCGTTCCACCAGCTCCGCGCCGTTCAGCTTCGGCCGATAGCGGGCGAAGCAAATCGCGCCAGCTTGCGGTGCGATCCAGGAAAAGGTGTCGCCGAATCGGCGCAGCCACGTCTCGAGCACCGGGTAGTTCTCGCGGAGAATCCCTCGCGTGCGCGCCAGCAGGCGCTCGCGCACCGTCGGCTGGAGCGCCAGGCTCGCGAGGTGGTCGGTGGCGCCGGACGGACCGATCGTGGTGTAGTCGTGGTGTGCCCACGCGCCGGCTACGAAGTCCGGTGGGGCCACGAGCCACCCGATGCGCAGTCCCGGGAGTCCGTACGCTTTGGACAGCCCCGAAACACAGATCAGCCGCTCGCTGCTTCCCCAAAACGTGGGCGTCGTGGGCCCGTCGCGCTCGGCGCCAGTGTAGACCTCGTCGGCCAGCAGCCACGCACCCACCTCGGCCGCTCGCTCGACGATCGCGCGACGCATGGCGTCCGCGAGGATATGGCCGGTCGGATTGTGGGGGTTCGTCACCACGACCAGCTTCGTTCCTGGTGCGATGGCGGCCCGGATCTCGCCCACGTCGGGCGCCCAGCCACGATCCTGGTGCAGCCGGAAACCGCGCACCACCGCGCCGAGGTTCTGGACGTGCCCCCAGAGCTGGAGATAGTTGGGCAGCATCATCGCGACCTTGTCCCCCGGCTCGATCAACCGGAGGGCGGCGACGTAGTTCGCCTCGGCGCTCCCCGTGGTCACCAGGACCTGGTCGGGCGACGCACCGGGGTATAGGGTCGCGACACGCTGGCGCAGCGTGTCGGTGCCGTTCGACTGACTGTAGCCCAGCCGGACGTCCAACAACGGGTCGGTCGGCGCCCCGGCCAGCGCGAGCAGCTCGCGGATACTGAGCGGATGGACGCCCGACTCCGACAGATTGAAGCGAACCCGGTTTTCCCAGGTGCTTTGCCAGCGCTCGAGATCGAAAGTGACGAAAGGCAATGGAAGCTCCCTTACGCTAGCGTCGACAGGTCCTCGGGCCGGTCCAACCAGTAGTCCGGCTCGAGATCGGCGAGGTGCGCCCGGTCGAATGGGCCCCAGAGAACCGCGGCCGTCTTCACTCCCGCGGCGCGGCCGCACTCCAAGTCGTGGCGTGAGTCTCCAATGAACACGGTTTCCGCTGCCGGCCGCGCCAGGCGCTGCAGGGCGATTAGCACCGGTTCGGGGTGCGGCTTGGGGTGGGTCACGTCATCGGAGCCAATCACCACGTCGAACGCATCCTCGATCTCCGCGAGCCGCAGCCCCTTGAGCGCGCCGCCGCGCATCTTGCTCGTGACCAGGCCGAGTGTCTTGCCGCCGCCGTGCAGGGCGCGCACCTGCGCCACGACGCCGTCATAGGGGCGCACCAGGTCGTCATGGTGAGCGAGGTTGTATTCGCGATACGTCTCCACCATCGAGCGGATCTCCGTTTCGTCCTCCGTCCAACGGCGAAACTGCACCCAGAGCGGCGTCCCGAGTCCTTCCATCCACACGTCGTCGGGAGGCTCGACCCCGCGGTGCGTCAACATCGTATGTCGATAGGAACGCAGGATCAGTTCGATCGAATCGATCAGGGTCCCGTCGAGATCAAAGAGGTACGTGGAAAGCGGCACGCCGCCAGCTACCGGCCGCCCGTGCGCCTGAACCAAGCGCAATCGGGCGCAAGCGGGCAGGCGTCGCAGCGCGGCGTCGTCCGGCACACTTCCTGGCCGTGGCGGCGCAACAGCTGGTGCGCCTGGATCAGCCAGTTGTAGTCACGCGGCAGCTCGGGATCGAGCGCCTCGCTGATCTGCCGGTAGGCGGCCGCGGCGCTGCCGGGCTTGCCGTACCCGAGACGCTGGAGCACGCGTAAACCGAGAGACTCGGGCGCGAGCGTCGCCTGCGTGCGGCAGAACAACAGGACGCGATCCGCTCCCGACTCGCCGATGCCCTTGAAGCGTTTGAGGAGCCTCTTCGCCTCCGCGGGCGACTCCCGCACCAAGGTGCGCACCCGCGCCAGCCCGATCTCGATCATCAACTCGGCGGCATCCCGCAGTCGAGCCAGGCGGGCGCCGGCGTTCGGGCCTCCCTGCTCCAGCAGCTCGAGCATCTTGGGTTTGGGTGTCCGGAGGATCGCTTGAGGGGTGGTGCCGATCTTCTGGCGCAACGTCCGGAACGCGACGGCGCGCAACTCGTCGTCCGGCACCGCGGCCACGTGCTCCCAGATGATCCATTCGAAGGGACCGCTCGGGATGGGTCGTTTGGGGCGGCCGTACAGAACGCGGAGGCGTTCGATGTAGACCCGGAAGGGCAGAGTGGGGTGTTTCATCGGACGTTAAAAGTGTCCCCAAACCCCGAATCCGGACAACCCACGCCTTCGGCGGGGGCACCCGCCGCTCGGGACTCGCGGCGGTGCCTCCCGCCCATCGGTCTCGACTAGGGCGCCATTCCCAACGCGCCCTCGCCGAGCAGGAATCGGCGCACGAACATCACGGTCGCGTAAAACTGGAAGTCCACGTTGTTTTTCTTGCGGAATCCGTGGCCCTCGTCCCTGGCCATCAAGTACCAGACGGAGGTGCCGTTCTGCTTCACCCGCGCGACCATCTGCTCCGACTCGGTGTGCGGGACACGCGGGTCGTTCCCGCCCTGCACCACGAATAGCGGTTTGGCGATGCGCCCCGCGTTGTTGAGCGGCGCGATCCGCTCGAAGAACTCGGCGATCGCGGGATCGCGCTCGTCTCCGTATTCGGCGCGCCGCAGGTCGCGCCGGTAGCTCTCCGTGTTCTTGAGGAAGGTGTTGAAGTTCGAGACCCCGACCACGTCCAGCGCGCACGCGATGCGATCGTTGTAGTTGGTGGCCACGGCGAGCGTCATGTAGCCGCCATAGCTCCCGCCCGTGACCATCACTTTGCTCGCGTCGAGGTCGGGCTGCTGGGCGATCCAGTCGAGCAAGGCACCGATGTCCTTCACCGAGTCCTCACGCTTCATCCCGTTGTCGAGCTTGACGAACGTCTTGCCGTAGCCCGTCGAACCCCGGACGTTGGGGTAAATCACCGCGATGCCCAGCTCGTTCAGGTAGTAGTTGGTCCGCCCGAGGAATCCGGGGCGCGACTGGCCCTCCGGACCACCGTGGATGTTGATGATCACCGGGCGCTTCCCTGTGAAGCGAGCGGGAGGGCGGTAATAGAACCCGGTGATCTCGCGCCCATCGAAACTCTTCCACCGAACCAGCGTTGGCTCCGAGAGCTCGGATGGGACGAGGCCGCCCAGCTCGCTCTCGGTCCAGCGGGTGACTTGGCCCGCCTGGACGTCGAGGGAGTACACGTCCGCCGTAGAGCGCGCCGAGCTGAGGGTGAAGCCGAGGTCGATTCCGTTCTTGTGCCACTGGAGTCCGCCGATCAGGCCGATCGGAATGCCTGGCACCGGGCGGGAGGTGCGAGTCTGCGTGTCGAGCAGGTACAGCTTCGAGACCCCAGCCTCGTTCGTAGCGAAGGCGACCCGCCGGCCATCCGGGGACACGTCGAAGCTCTCGACGTCCCAGTTGAGATCGGTGGTGAGTGGGGTGACGGCCTTGGTGGCGAGGTCCATGTAGGCGAGTCGTTGGAACTCGCTTCCTTTATCGGTCGCGAAGTAGATGCCACGGGCGTCGGGCGCGAATGCCGCGCCGCTGTAGGAAACAGTATCGGTGCCCTGTGGTGTGAGCGGCGACTTCTGTCCCGTGGCCACGTCCACCAACCAGAGGTAGCTCAGGTTCACCGAGCGGTACTCGATGACGATCAGCTGGCGGTCGTCCGGGGACCAGTCGGTGACGCCCCACCCGCCGCCCGTGACCTGCATCAGCTCGCGGTCGGACGCCGGTGTCGCCGGGTCCATCACGTGGATGTCGCGGTCGGCTCCGTTGCGCCGGGTCGTGCCGTAGGCGATCCGGTCGCCGGCCGTGCTCCAGGTGGTGCCGCCGTTTTGCGAGCGTCCACCGTCGGTGAGCAGGATGACTTTCCCGTCCGCCGCGTCGTAACGGTAGAGCTGATTGAATTCGTTTCCGCCCACGTCCCGACCGAAGAGGATGTAGCGGCCCGTCTTGGGTTCGAAGGTGCCGCCGCCTACAGGCTCGTCGAAGAACGTGACCTGCCGCCGATCGCCGCCGGGGGCCTTCACCTGATGCAGCTGGGTGGTGTTGCCAAAACGGGTGGCGATGAGCAGCTCGCGGCGAACGGGATGCCAGTCGACAAGTCCAGCGCCTCGGGATTCGGTGTAGCGCCGGACATCCGCGGCGAGCGTGGCGGGAATCGATGGCAGGCCGTCGACGACGAGGTTGTCCCCTGGAGCGATAGCTCCGGCGCCGGCCTGGGCGTGTACCGACGGCACCGCAGTGGCGATCAAGCCGAGCAGACTGGCAGTGAGCCCGTAGATGCGTAGGGTCATGGCAGGTTTCCTTCCCTCATACGGTCGGTGGAGCGCGGGGTCGACGGCGGCTTGAGCGACGAAAGGTAACCCCTGCCGTGCTACTTGAGCACCACGGCCGCGACCAACTCAGGTGTCGGCGGGTCGCTCGTGGGGGTGGGGGAAGGGAGGTGTTCGTGCCAAGCGAGCAGGTGGCGGACCTCGAGCGCGCCGCGGCGAGCGAGCAGATCCTCGAGCAGCAGCTCTTCCCCCGCGGTGAGGCCGCCGGTTAGCCGTGCCACGAGCGCGTCGAGCCGTGCCAGTCGATGGGCGTCTCCGTCCCTGGCCGCACGCCGGGCAGCGGCGAGCGCCCAGGGAATGAGACGGCGACCCACGCGGTCCCGATCGGCAGCGCGCCAGCGCGCGGCAGCGATCCCCGCCAGCCGGTCGCGAATGAGGGGAGCCGCCATCCGGAGGGCATCGCCGAGCGCGGTCGCGTCGTGCGGGAGTGTCGTCGCGACGGCCGCTCCCTCGAGCAAAGCCGTAGCACGCGTGGCGTCCGCTTGGGCGACGCCCCGTTCCACCACGATTGCTTCGACCAGGTCCCCGAACCGAACGATGAGGACGTACGCGGAGCCCTCGCCCGCCACGGTCGTAACCGCAGCCGCCGCTGCGACCGCCGCGCCGGTGGCCGCGAGACACTGCAACCGATCGCACCAGTCGAGCGGCGCGTCGACATCCGCGCGGCCGCGAACCGTCTCCACCTCTGCCGCGCCGGCCGCGATCTGTGCCCGCACCTTGAGCGCGAGGCGCCGCTCGACGGCCAGCGCGCCGGCAAGCGGCTCGGGCGGCAGAAACGTCGCGGTCGTCACGTGATCGTGGGGTGACGCCAAGCGGTCGATCCGCCCCACGCGCTGGGCGAGCCGGGCGGGACTCCAGGGGAGGTCGTAGTGAATCACCCGCTCGGCATCCTGCAGGTTGAGGCCTTCGCCCAGAAGGTCTGTGGCGAGCAGCACATCGACGGCAGAAGTGGCGTGCGGCGGTACCACGCCAAGCGCGCGGGGAGCGAAGGCTTCCAGCACCTCGTGCCGCAGCGCCCGATCGCGTCCCAGCCACGCCGCGGTCCCGGCGACCGCGCCGACCCGGAACATGCCGCACAACCGAAGGCGGAGGTGCCGGACCGTCGCCGCCGCATCGGTAAAGACGATCGTTTTCGCCGGATCAGCGGCGAGGAGTTGGGCGAGCGCTTCAGCCTTGGGGTCGGGTCCCGTGCCGGTGCGCACGAGTAGCCAGCGCACCAGGTCCAGGTCACTCGCGTCGGCTCGCGCGTCATCCGTCGCCTCGAGCAAGAGCGGCAGGAATGCCAACTGCAGGTCGGCCTCGTCGGCCATCGGAAACATCCGTCGGAAATCGCGACGGGTGAGACGCCGTCGCGCGGTAGCGGCATCTAGGGCCACGGTCGAGAACGCCTCGTAGCGTCGCAGCGTTTCCCGCAGCGCCGGCACGCTCGACGCGAGGCGCCGAAGCAGCGTGAGTCGAAACAGCGCCGCGGCACTTCCCGGCGGCTCGAGCCGCGAGATACCGTCGGTGAGCTCGTCCAGGCGCCCCCGCTCCGCCGGCGCGGCGTGGATGGTGTGCGCCGCTCCACGCGCCGGGAAACGAAGTCCGGGCCACGCGGTGGCGATTCGCTTTCGGGAGCGGGCGACGACGAGCCGCGCGACCGCGGCGGCGACCGACGGTCCGGGATCGGCTTCGTGCGTCGCCCTGGACAACGACGGCACCCCCAGGGCCACGAAAGCATCGTCGCGCAGGAACAAGCGAAGCAGATGCAGCAGATCGGCGGGTCGGTTGTGCACTGGCGTCGCCGTCACCAGCAGGGCGCGCGTCCCGATCGCGAGCCGCGCGAGGGCGCGATAGCGCCGGGTGAGGGGGTTCCGGAAACGATGCGCCTCGTCGACGATCAACAAGGGGGCGGGGCAGGCGGTCCCGGCAGGGGCGGCGGAGTGTCTGAAGCGGTGGACGCCGCTGCTCAGAGCCTCGTGTGTGATGATGCCAGCGGGGTACCCGATCCGTTTGAGCAGCGCCCGCCACTGAAGAACCAGCACGGCGGGGACGACGAGCGTGCAGGACGTGCCCTGCGCTTGTGCTGCTGCCAGGGCGACGAACGACTTCCCCAGTCCCACCGCGTCGGCCAGGACGGCCCCACCATAGCGCGCCAGGATTGCGAGCAAGCGTTCGCAGGCGGGGACCTGGTGCGCCGCGAGCCACGGCGGCGTGCGCGGCGGTAGCGGCGGGAGGTCGAGCAGGGCGCGCGCCGCGGCCCGACAAACGAGCGCCGGCGGCGTCTCGGGCCCCGGCGCGACGAGGAACGCGAGCGGCTCATCGGGTGCCCGCAACGACTCAGCGAGGATCCGGGACCAGACGCTCGAGCACGCGGCGATCGTTCGCATCGAGACGGAGCAACTCGGCGGTGAGCGCATCGGCGGGCTCCTTTCGTCGGCCGTGCTCGACCAGCACGCCCCAGGCGTGCTCGTCGGTTGTGGGCAACGGCAACCCTGCTACCACGCGCGCGTTGAAGCGACGGAATCCGCCGCGCGCCGGATCCGCGGCGAGGCGGGCCAGGGCGGTGCACCAGCGCGTGTTGAGGATCGCGGCGAGCGCGTGCGCGTCGTCGACGGTTCGTGTGGCGAGGCCGTACACGGTGTTGAGGGGGACGATGTCAGGCGGCGGTACGACGGCGGTGAGCTCCCGCGCCAAGTCGGCCCACAGCACCCGGTACGGGGCGATCCCGAGTCCGGTCCGGAACAGCTGCCAGAGAGGCCCGTTACGGTAGTCCGTCCGTCGTCGCAGGCGAGCAGCGTGGGGCAGGAGCCGCTCCGCGAGCGGACCCGGGAGACGTTCGAACGGTCGGCCGGCGGCGTCGTGAGTCCAGAGCACAAACGCGCGCGGCGCCGCGCGCCAGCGGCCGATGTCCCGGCCCCGGACCACGGGCCGAGTCCCTGGGATCGGGTCGTCCACGACGAAGATCTCATCGGCGCCCGTCTTCACACCCAACCGGGGGGTCCATCGTTCGCCGAGCGGCTGGTAGTCTCGTAGCAGGCGGCGCGCCACGACACCCGCGTCGGGGACGAGCACCCAGGGCCCCTGTGCCTGGAGGGAGCGCTGCGACAGTCGCCCCGCTGCCTGCGCCGGTCCCAGCGTTAGCGAGACGGCTGCACCCGCCTCGGGGTCGCGACGCGCGGCGACCAACACCATCGGATAGACCGCGGCGCCGAATGCCTCACCTGCCGAAGTGTCGTCGAGTGGCGCGACGTGCTCCAGCTGCGTCGCGTCCGCGAGGCGCCGTCGCAGTAGCTCGGCGTAGCCAGATGTCGCGAGTTTGCTGGGGACGAGCAGGGCGACCACTCCGCCCGGAGCAACCAGCTCGAAGGCGCGCTCACAGAACGCCACCGATAGGTCGGGCGTGTGAGCGAACCGGCCCGCTCCCGGACGCCACGTGGCATATCGGTACGCCAGTGTCTCGCGCACGCGCGCGGGAAGCCGCTCGCCGCGCACCCACGGCGGGTTCCCGAGGACGACGTCGAACCCACCCGTCTGCAACAGATCGCCGAAATGCGATTCAACACTGAAAAACGGGGCGCCGCCGTCCCGCTTCAACCGGCGCAAGGCGCCTCGCAGCTCGGCCCGCGCCAGTCGCAAGCGGCGCAGCCACGCGCGCTGGCCGGGTCGGAGACCGAGCCTGCGACCGAACAAATCGCGGCTCTTGGCCGCCAGCAGTAGCTCGTGGATCTGTCGCTCCAGGGCGGCGTGCGCCCGCGTGTAGAGCGCCCCGGCAAGCTCCCCTTCGGCTCGTGCGAGCTCGCGCGCGGCCTCGAGTTTCGCTCGTCCTGACAAGAAGAACAGGCGGCGACGGCGCTCGGTGAGCGATGCGGACTCGCGCGCCGCGGCCCCGGCCTGGGCCCGGTTGCCCGCGAGTGTAGCCGCCACGGTGTACGGATCGAGCAGCGCATCACCCTGGCGCAGGTGGCCGTCGAGGTTGGGCAGCGGAGCCACCGCGGTAGCGTCGGTCGCGCCGTCATCGGCGAGCAGGGTGAGCCACAACCGCAGCTCCGCGAGCCGGACCGCCGTGGGCGACAGGTCCACGCCGTACAGCGACTGCGCGATGATTTCCCGCCTGAGCGCCGGCGTGTCGCGCTCCCCTGTGCCCACGCGCAATCGCGTGATCTCCTCCAGGGCTCCCAGCAGGAAAGCACCCGAGCCCGCCGCGGGATCGAGCACGGAGAGCCGGCGGAGGTCGGGCGGGTTTGGAGGCGGTTCGCCCATGTACACCCAACGCTCGGCGTCGGCGCGTGTGACTCCCGACCGGTGCACCAGCACCGCGGCGAGTGCCGCGCGGACCATCTCTCGCACCAGTGCCGCGGGCGTGTAATAGCTGCCGCTGGTCCGACGCTCACTCGGATCCATCACGCCCTCGAACACCCGTCCCAACATGTCGGGGGCGACGCGAGCGTCCGCATCTCCCTCGCGCACGGAGAAGTGGAACCGCTCGAACAATTCGTCGAATGCATCGCGCCAGTAGGCATTGCTCCACACGACCGGCCCGATGCGGCGCTCGAGGGTCGTAGGCTCGAACAAGCCGCCATTGAGAAACGGCAGGCGGCCCAGCGCCCGCACCGCGGGCGACCGGTTGGCCACGGCCCGATTGAGGGCGCCGAAGCAGAGCGGATGCAGAGCGGCGCGATGGAAGTGCCGCCGGCGGGCCAGGGCGTGGTCGAGGAGCCGCGGCAGGTAGCGCCGGTCGCCGTCCAGCCAGCCCTTCTCCTGCACGAAATAGAGAAACAGCACGCGCGTCAGCACGGTGAGCGCGAGCGCGTGCCGTTCGGCGCGATTCCAGGAGGCAGTGAGTCCCCCGGCGAAGCGCTCCAGGGTGGATCGGAATGCGCGGAAGAAGCGGGCCGTGACGGCCTCGCTCGCCAGCGCCTCCCCGACGCGCAGCGACAGGGCCAGGGCGGATTCACCGGGTCGCGGCGACAGCCGCTCGAGGGTGGCGAGACCGACCGCGCTCGGGTGCTGCAGGGCCACTGACGTGAGTCTAACGCCCAGGTCGCCGGCAACGGTGGCGCGCCAGGCACCGAGGGCGAGCCGGGGCGGGGTCCCACCCAGCGCACACGCGAGTCCACGTTCGGCTTCCGCGGCAAGCCGCCGTGCGGCGGCTCGAACGGCTTGTTCCGGCTCACCGGCGGCGAGCGCCACGACCCGAAACGCTTCGTGACGGGCAACCAAGGCCGCTGCGGTGATCCCGGCGCCGGCAACCTCGTCGGAACCGAGCCAGGGCCCGGGTGGAACGGTCTCCCACGCCGACTGGTAGCCGAGCACGCGAAACAGGTCGCGGAGATCAGAGATCTGCTCGGTGCGGGTGAGAAGTTCCCGAAGCACCACGGGCCCCTCGGTTCGAAGGGCCCCAAGATGTGAATCTCCGTGCGAAAGCCCGGTACCGGAGTTTTGCGGAGAGGATCGGATTACTTCACAGGGCGACAACGCGAAGCGGGGGCGGCACGTCGTCGTGCCACCCCCGCCGTTCAGCGCCCGTCGCCTGCTACTAGGCTTTGCGGATCCGGATGCTTCCGTTGACCGTGGTGAGATTCAAGGTGCGCCCGCCGTTGCCGATGGTACCGCGCAGGCGGCGCGGACCAAAGCGGCCGGTCACGGTGAGCGGAAAGTCCGTGTCGAGATCGCCGTTCACCGTTTCGGCATGGACTTCCGTATTGACGCCCGCAGGCAGCGTCAGGGTGATGCCGCCGTTGACCGTAGTGAATTCGGCCTCGCCCACCCAGTCGGACCGCCCAAGCGTCGCGCTGACCGACCCATTCACGGTGCTCGCCTCGGCGAGTCCGCTGGTCGAGACGCGCACGCTGCCGTTCACGGTGCTGGCTTCCACGTCGCCGCGCAGGCCCTCGGCGTCCAACTCGCCGTTCACCGTCTGGCCGGCGAAGACGATGCCCGCTGGAACGCTGACCGTGAAGTTCACGTTGACATCGTTGTTGTCGGTGCTCGAGTTCCAGTGGCGTCCCGACTCGCAGCTGTTCTCACGGCGCGCGTTCCGCCCCGTGGGATAGACCGCGCAGATCGTCACGCCGTCTTCGAAGGGGACGACCTCGATCCGCACGTCGTCCGGATCGCTACGCCGGCCCGTCTTGCGGGCGGTAACTTCAATTTGATTACCGCTCGCGAGCGTCGCACGGATGTCGCCGCTCACGCCCTTGATCTCGAGCCGCTTCCCTGGGGCCAGCGTCCCGGTCCAGTGAAAGTCTTGGGCCGCGGCCGGCGTGGCCCCGAGCAGGGCCGCCGCGAGCAACGCGAGAATGCCGTATGCAGGTGTGCGCATTGCTTACTCCTCATGCTCTGGTTGGTGTACCTGCCCGGGCCGGCACAGGTTGATGCTGCCGTCGAACGACTCGAGCTCCAGTCGCGCGCTGCCCGAGCCGAGCGTAAAGGTGAAGCGGTGCTTCGTCTTGTTCTTCAGCGTGAGGGGGAAGCACGAGTCGAAGCTGCCGCTGAATGTGGCGACCGACACCGTTACGTTGGCCCGCTCCTGCACTGACACCGTGACACTGCCGTCGTGCGTCGTGAGGCGGTAGCGGCCGGCGTCCCGAATCGTGCCGTCGTACTCGATGCTCCCGTCAACGGTGCTGGCATCCACGTTTCCCGATTCGATCCCGAGCATGGTGATACTGCCGTCGACCGTCTCGATCGTGATGTCGCCGCTAACGTCCCGCGCCTCGATGCTGCCGTCGACGCTGTTCAGCTCGATGTGTCCGCGCGCGCCTTCGAGTGTGATTTCGCCCTCCACGGTGCGGAGCGAAATGTCCCCGTTCCCGCCCACGACGCGGACCGACCCCTCCACGGTTTCAACCGAGACCGCCGCCTGGGTCCCTTCGATCGTGACCTCGGCCCCAGGGGACCCTGAGATGGACAACGGGAGCCAGACGGGCACGAGAATCTCATAGTCTACCAGGGCGGGACCGTACCGGCCGGAGGCGTTGACGCTGACGACGGACCCTTCGGTCGAGATCATGATCTGCGCTCGGCTCGAGTGGCTCGCCCTCACGCGCACGGAATGCTGCCGCCAGGTCTTCACGGCAACCACGCCGCCGAAGTCCGTGACCGCAAGCCGCTGGCCCTGTCGGACCGCGAACGTGGTATCGGTTTCGCCCTGGAACAGCGCCAGGGTCGCGACGGCTGCCAGTACGGGCAGCATGAAGGCTCCTCTCCTCTATGTCCGCGCGGAGGCGATGCGATTCGCCTGCCGCAGGAAGTCGAATTTGCGCCGATACGTGTCGGCGAGGTGATGGTTCAGATACGCACTACCGGGATCGGACTCGAGCGCCCGCGTCGCCTGTGCGATCGCCGAATCGATCACCGCGAGACTGTGTTCCAGGCTCGCCACCGTCAGAGAGTCGAGCCGGCCGGTGCGCTTGCCATCGGCGAGGGCCGAACGCAGCTCCATGACCGCGATGTCAGAGCTCTTCTCCACCTTCGGCATCCATGTGGCGAGCTGCGGTGTCGCCGGAGCGACCCGGGTCGGTCGAGCAACCGGCTCCGGCCGTGGGCCGCCGACCAGCCAAAACACAACTCCCGCGGACGCAGCGACCAGGACGATACTGGCTGCGATCAGCTGAGGCACGCTGAAGGAGAAACGACGTTCCCGGGTTTGTCGCCGCACGGTGAACTCGTCGGTCGACAGGCCAATCCGCCCGGCGATACCGGGCCAGAGGTCGGTCGTCGGCGGGCGGTCTTCGAGCGCGCCCGCGCGCGTCACGACCTGCCGCAGCTCGGTGAGAGTCGCCGCGCACTCGGAGCAGTCGTTGAGGTGCGCCGCGAGCTCGGCACGCTCGCGCTCCCCCAGTTCGCCGTCCACGTATTCGGACAGTCGATCAGTCCACGGGTCGTTCATGATCATTCCTCCTTCGTCCTCCAGCACTCGCGTCTCCCAGCTCCTACCGATCCAGGTGCTTGCGTAACGCCATCCGTGCGTGATGCAGCTGCGACTTCGATGTCCCCGCGACGATACCCAACAGCTTCGCGATTTCCTCGTGGCGGTACCCTTCCACGTCGTGCAACAGGAACACCTGGCGCGAGCCATCGGGGAGCCGGGCGAGGGCCTCCTCGAAATCCACCGTGTGCTCCGGCCGCTCGTTGCGCGCCGCCACCGTTTCGAGCGGCGAGTCGTCCGCGTAGCGTCGACCTCGCTCGATGCCGAGACTCTTGCGACGCGCCAGCACCACATTCACCGCGAGCCGGTGCAGCCACGTCCCGAACGCCGCCTCGCCACGGTACGTGTGCAGTTTCTCCCAGGCGCGGACGAACACATCCTGCGTGACGTCATCCGCCTCGTCGCCGTCGAGCATCCGGCGGATCAGACTGTGGATGCGGGACACGTGGCCGCGGTACAGCCGTTCGAAGGCGCGGCCGTCGCCGCTCTGCGCGAGCGCTACGTCCGCCGTTTCCGCGTCCGTTGCCGCCGTCGTCTTGTCCGTCGTCAGAGTCGGCACTCCGAGGCCTAGTCAGCCGGTTCGTAGGTTTGGATAGATAAAGAAGGCATTAAGGTTGCAGAGTGAACAGGCCCGTATATTGTTGCCTCATATGGCGCCGACACTGCCCACCGTCCTGGGTATCGGGCTCCTGCTCGGGTTTCGGCATGCGTTCGAGCCCGACCACCTAGCCGCCGTTTCGACCTTGGCCACGCGCCAGGGGTCGGTGTTCGCGGCCTGCCGGTTGGGGCTCGCCTGGGCGCTGGGGCACACCGCTAGCGTCGGCGTAGTGGTGTTGGCGATCATCGTGGCCGATGTGCGTTTCCCCGCGTCCCTCTGGCCCGTCGCAGACGTCGCTGTCGGGGTGTTGCTGATCGGGCTCGGGGGGTCCGTGATCTTCCGTTATGCGCGCGGCCGCTGGCACATGCACGCGCATAGTCATAGGCCCGGGGAGGGGGCGCACCTCCACCTGCACAGCCATGCCGCGGGGCAGTCGCACGCGCACGGGCATCCGGGGGCCGACGCGCGGCGGTCGCTCGGTTTCGGCCTGCTGCACGGGCTCGCGGGGAGCGCCGCTATCCTCGTGTTGCTCGTTGCGGCGGCACCGACGCGCGGCACCCAGGTCGCCTACTTCAGCGCCTTCGGCGTGGGGACGATACTCGGCATGCTCGCGGTGTCGGCCGCGTTGGCGACGGTGATCCGCTTCGCGTCGCGGCGTGGCGAACGCTGGGCGCAGGCTCTCCACCTGACCGCCGCGGCGGCGAGTCTCGTGGTGGGGGTGCTGCTCGCCGCGCGTACTATGCGGGAGCTCTGAGGCCCCTCAGGGTTTTCCCAGCACCACGCCGAGTCGAGCGGACAGGATTTGCGACCAGCGCTTGCGCGGCTGCCAGTAGGGCCCGGAGATGCTCCCAACCCGAATGTGTCCGTCGAGCCCGTAGCTGGTGGGTCCGAGGATGGCATGCGCTACCGCGCCGTCGACTGTGATGCCCCGCGCGAGTCGTAGCGACACGCCGGCGCCAGTTTGAAGCGCGGGCGCGAGGTCGGTGAAGCGCTTACGGCGGGTGTAACGGTCGTCGGTTCCGAGGCCGGCGAGCGACATGACGGTGGAGGCCAATACGACGCCGGCGGCGGCGTGCGCCGTTACGCGCGTGGCGCCGCGCCCCAGCATGAGCTGCGGACCAACAGAGAGAAGGAAGCGGGAGCCGCCGGAGTTCAAAAGCACGCTTACCGGCAGAGTGGGTGTCGTGTCACGCCGGTCGGCGGCGCGAAACGGAGAGGCGAGGAACATGGCGTCGACGCGCAGGCCGAGTGCGCGCGTGGGATAGCGCCAGGCCAGGGTCCCATCGACGCCCCACGCCGGCGCCAGGTAGGTGCCGAGCGCGCCCAAGGGGGCGGCGTATACGATTCCAGCCGTTACCGTCCCGCTGCGCGACTGCGCCGCGAGTGACGGTAGGCGAACGGTCGCAGCAACTAGCAGGCAGACGACAGGCGTGGGGCGCATTGGCGGGTCGATACCCGAGCCGCAGTGCCGGGTTCCTGGCGCGCCGGACTCGCAGGGAAACCCATTAGACCTTATAGAGACGCCCGCGCCACTCTACTCTCCTGCCGCCGCGCCACGCCGACCGCAGCATGATGTACGCCACCATACCCGCCCCCACGGGATACAACAGCGCGTACCACCACGGCGCCTGTTCGCGTCGGTAGATCTCGAGCCAGGTCCCGAGGGAGGCGGCCATCGCGATGACCGTGAAGTCCCAGCGCCACACCAGCCAGGCGAGCGGCGGGCCAATCCAGGCCAACACCGGAAGCCACGTGAGGTAAGGGATCAGTCGCCGGAGGATCGCGATCGGCGGCGTCATCAAAGGCGCGCCGAGCGCCAGGTTTTTCGACCACCCGCCGATGATCTCCTTGAGCGAGCGGTACATCCGCGTCGCCATGTACTCCATTGCGTGCACCAGGAAGATGTCCCGGCCGCCACGCACGTACGCCTGGGCGAGCATGACGTCATCAGCGACCGAGTCTCGGACCGCGGCATGGGTGCCTACAGCGTCGTAGGCGACGTGCGTCGTGAGGATGAATTGCCCGTTCGCGATAGCGTTCCACTCCGTGCGCGTGCGATTGAGATGACGCAGGTTGCCGACGCGCGCCTGCAGCGCGAAGAACACGTGCGGCTGGATCAGCCGCTCCCAAAACGTCTCCATCTCCTGACGTGGGAGGACGGTAACGAGGTCCACGTGCTCGGTCCGGAGCGCCGTCACGGCGCGAGGTATCAATTCGGGCTCGTGCTTCGTGTCGGCGTCTGCGAACAAAACCAGATCCCCCGTGGCGACGCGGTAGCCCTGCACCAACGCCCACTGCTTCCCGAACCAGCCGGGCGGCAACTCCTCGCCCCGCACGAGACGCACTCTCCCCCCGGCTTCCGGCGCGGCCGCCAGGCGCTCGACAATCCCGGCCGTATCGTCGCTCGAGCGGTCGTCCACCACGATGATCTCGATCGGGGCATAGGCCGCCGCGAGGACCGAACGTACGCAGCGCTCGATGTTGGGCGCTTCGTTCCGGGCGGGAATGATGACTGACAAGGTGGGGCCCGTCGGCCGGGGCGCATAGCCGACCAACTGCGGGCCACGGGATGCGTAGCGGCGCACGACGATCCATAGGACCGCGATCCAAGGTGCGGCCAGGAGCAACGACATCATTGCGGAACCCCCTGCCCATTACCACAAGACGTCAGTCCATGGGTGTGCACGCTAGATTCTCCGACCCGGGCGAAGGACGGTCAAGGGTGGCGAGTCCAATCAAAACCAGTTTTCGGCTCACCGGGGCCGACGGTGGCGCGCTGCGTGGAGACGTCCGTACGGCGGAGCGCGCGCGGCCGGCCGTCGTCATCTGCCACGGCTTCAAGGGTTTCAAGGATTGGGGCTACTTCCCGGTCACCGCGGACCGCCTGGCGCGAGCCGGGTTCGCGGCCGTGTCGTTCAATTTTTCCGGCGCCGGTGTCGGCGACGATGGGGAGAGGTTCGACGAGCCGGAGCGCTTCGGGCGGAATACCTACTCCGCCCAGCTGGCCGATCTCGACATCATCCTCCAGGCGCTCGGTTCGGGCGCGCTCGGCTTGCAGCCGTCAGCCGTTGGGTTGCTCGGGCACAGCATGGGTGGAGGAGTCGCGATCCTGCGGGCAGCGCGGGATCGCGCGATCCAGGCGCTCGTGACCTGGGCGTCGGTGGCTCGCTTCGGGCGGCTGTGGCGGGATGATCAGATCACCAACTGGCGCCGCACGGGGAGGCTCGACGTGGTGAACCAGCGCACCGGTGACGTGTTGCCGCTGTATCCCGACATCTTGGATGACCTCGAACAGAACCAGACGTCACTTGACGTGCTGCGAGCCGCCGGGGACGTGGGCGTGCCGTGGCTCATCGCCCATGGGAGCGCGGACGAAACGGTTCCGTTGAGCGATGCGCATGAGCTCAGCTCCAGAGCGCCAGGCGCGACTGCGCTGATCCTCGATCGCGCCGGGCACACCTTCGGAATCAAGCACCCGTGGAGCAGCTCCACCGAGGCCTTCGATCGGCTGCTCGAAGCGACCCTGGACTGGTTCTCCCGGCACCTGCTCCGATGACGCTCGAGCGGGCGCGGCGAGCCCTGGCGCGTCACACCGCCCAGGAAATCACCGCGCCTGAAGCGCGTCCTGCCGCCGTGGCGCTGATCCTGGTCGAGCAAACGGGCGGTCTAGAAGCGCTGTTCATCAAGCGCGCGGCACGCGTCGGCGATCCATGGTCTGGCCAGGTAGCGTTTCCCGGAGGCCGTCACGATCCGGAAGACGGTGATCTGCTCGCCACCGCGATCCGCGAGACCCGGGAGGAAACCGGGGTCGAGCTCAGCGACGCGGAGCGCCTCGGGGTGCTGGACGACCTCTATCCACGCACGCCGACGCTGCCGCCGGTGCGGGTCCGGCCGTTTGTGTTCGCCCTGCCCGCGCGCCGCCGGACGCTGGTGGCCACCGTCGAGGTGGAGCGGGCGTTCTGGGTGCCTCTGGCCCGCATTGTGGACCCGAGTGTGCGGCGCGACGTGAAGCTGGTGGTGGGTGGCGTCGAGCGCGTGTTCCCCGCCTATGATCTCGGTGAAGACGTCATCTGGGGCATGACGGAGCGGATCCTCACGCCATTTCTGCAGCTACTCGGCTATCCGCCCTGACCGGTCCGTCCGTTTCTAGTTCACTCCAAGCCCACTTTTCGTGCGGATTTCGCCTCTAGACGCCCGCTTGGTGTCAGAAGCCGTTGTCCGGCAATAGTTTCTACTAATCACCATATTAGCTTGTGAATATACTCATATTAGACTACACTAATGTCTCCAATTGCCATTGAGTTAAGCCGCTACGAATAAATGGCATGAGGACCGTCATTCGCATCCGTTGTGGATTCTCTGGGGGTCTATTTGCCCGCAAGCGTTCAAGAGCCCGCGCTCACTCGGTCAGTCGAGGACTATCTCAAGGCCATTTACCGGCTGTCGAGTCAGGGCGGCTTTGCGACCACGAGCGACATCGCCGGATTGTTGACGCTGAGCGCACCGTCGGTGAGCGGCATGGTCAAGCGGCTCTCGGAAATGGGCCTGATCGAGCACGTCCCTTACCGCGGGGTGCAGTTGACCAGCCAGGGACGTCGCGCAGCCCTGAAGATGATCCGGCGACACCGTGTGCTCGAGCTTTATCTCACGCGCAATCTCGGCTACGACTGGGACAACGTCCACAACGAGGCGGAGCGGCTCGAGCACGCGGTGTCCGACGATCTCATCGAGCGGATGGCCGCGACGCTCGGCGACCCCCGCTACGATCCCCACGGGGATCCGATCCCCACCGCCACGGGCGACATCGAGGAAACCGAGCTGTCCTCCCTCGCCGACGCCGAGGTCGGCGCCGAGCTCGAGCTGCGGCAGGTCGGAACGCAGGAGCCCGCGCGCTTGCGCTATTTCGCCGAGCAGGGCCTGGTGCCCGGCGTGCGGGTGACGATAACCGACCGTCAACCTTTCAATGGCCCAACCACTGTCTACCTAAACTCGACTGGCACGGCACGCATCGTCGGCCGCGAGCTGGCGCAGGTGTTGTGGTGCCGGGAGTTGTCCTTATGAGCCTCCGCCTGTTCGTGGGGGTCGCGCTCGTCCTCGGACTCTCCGCCTGTGACGCACTGTTACCCTCGACGCCCAGAGACGAGGAAGTGCTCGATGGGCCCATCGACGGCCTGAACGGTGCGCAGCTCGCGACCTTTGCCAAGGGGGACGAACAGTTCAATCGGGTGGTCAGTGCCGCGCAGGGGGCGGGGCCACTGTTCGTCGCCACCGCGTGCGGGGCGTGTCACGCTGGCGATGGCAAGGGGCATCCGGTCTTCAACCTCACCCGATTCGGCCGCATGGGGGTTGGCGGGTTCGATCCGATGCGGGCACTTGGGGGCCCGCAGATCCAGAATCGCGCGGTGCCGGGCTACATCGCCGAAGTCGTGCCGAACGGTGCCACGGGCGTATCAGTCTTTACCGCTCCCGCCGTCACGGGCATGGGCCTGCTCGAGGCGGTAGATGACACGACGTTGCTGAGGCTCGCCGACTCCGCTGATGCCAATGGTGACGGGATTTCCGGCCGGGTCCAGCTCCTCGACGAGAACGACCTTTTGGCCGAGGTCACGTCGCTCGAGGCGGTGGTCGCCGACGGAGGGCCTACCCGCGGTTTGCTGATTGCGGGGAAGTACATCGGGCGGTTTGGGAAAAAAGGGGTGAGCGTCAATTTGCTGCACCAGGCCGTCAGCGCCTATCACGAAGACATGGGGCTGACGACCGATCTGATTCCGACGGACCTGTTCAACCGGCAGGTGGGCAACTTTGCCAGCGACGACGTGCCCGACCCGGAGATCTCGTCGAGCACGGTGGGCGCCGTGGTGTTTTACCTCAAGACACTGAAGCCGCCGCCGCGTCGCGATCAGGGCAGTCAACAGGTGCAGGCCGGCGAGGCGCTCTTCGCCCAGGTCGGCTGCGCTAGCTGCCACACCCCCACGCTCCGCACCGGAACCACGGCGATCGCGCCGTTGAATCGCGTCGAGTTCCATCCGTACACCGACCTCCTGCTCCACGACATGGGACCGGAACTGGACGACGGGTACACGGAGGGAATCGCGCTCACGTCGGAGTGGCGTACTGCTCCGCTGTGGGGGATCGGCCTTGCCGCGGCGTCGCAAGGCGGGCGCGTGCACCTTTTGCACGACGGTCGCGCCAAGAGCCTGCTGGATGCGATCGGGTTCCACGGTGGCGAAGGCGCGCCCAGTCGCGCTGCGTTCAGCGCGCTCACCCCTACGGAGCGGGCGCTCGTGATCCGTTTCCTGGAGTCGCTCTGATGGTCTCCCGCCGCGAATTTGTCGAACAGGTATCGGTCGGCGTGGTGGGTGCCCTCCCGCTGGTGGCGGGCGCCTGCGCGAAGTTTCAATACGTGGGCAGCGGACTCGAGAATGGCCGCCTCGTCGTCAGCCTGGCCGAGTTCGGCGCCGGACCGTTCGCGCTGGTCGACGCACCCAATCTCCCTATGCCGATCTATCTGTACCAGCATGCCGACGGCAGGTTCACGGCGGTGCTTACCCGCTGTATGCACCGTGGCTGTCAGGTCGAACCCGCCGGGGGACGCCTCGTTTGCCCGTGTCACGGGAGCGAGTACACCAACGCTGGCGGGATCCTCAAGGGCCCGACGCTCTTCCCCCTGATCCGTTTCCCGGTCGAGACGCAGGGTGGCAACTTGTACATCGCGCTGACACCGGTGGAGGAGGTGCAGCCGTGAGAAAACTCCTGCTAGGCCTCGCGTGCCTCGCCCTGGTGGCTGTCCCGCTCGCCGCCCAGGAGACCCCCGACACGGCTCCCCCTCGCATACGGGCTCGGATCGACAGCGTCCCGGTGCAGGGCGGCCTGTACAATCGGCCGTTTCTCGCCTCGGTGGGCCGCACCGCAGTCGGCGGGTATCTCGAGGGGAACACGAACTACTTCCGCGAGGACGGCATCTCGGACGGCTTCTCGACGGAGCTCCGGCGCTTCAACATCTTCCTCTTTTCGTCCATCGGCTCGCGCATTCGCTTCATCTCCGAGCTCGAATTCGAGCACGGCACGGAGGAGATCAATCTCGAGACGGCGCTCCTCGACTTCCAGGTGAACCCGTCCTTCGTGTTGCGCGGCGGGATCATCCTCCCGCCGATCGGCGCCTTTAACGTCAATCACGACTCACCGCGCTGGGACGTCGTGGACCGCCCACTGGTGTCTACCGAGATCATCCCGGCGACGCTTTCGGAGGTCGGCTTCGGCGCCCATGGCAGGCTGTTCCCGCGCGCCGTCACGATCACCTACGATGTCTACCTCACGAACGGATTGGGCGAGGGGATCGTCCTCAACGAGCACGGCCGCACGCGCCTGGCGAGCGGGAAGAGCCACAGCCTGGTGGCGGAGGACAACAACGGACGGCCGAACGTCTCGGGGCGAATCGGGTTCCGGCGCCACTCCGGCGGGGAGCTCGGAGTCTCGTACTATGGCGGACCCTACAACACCTACCGATCGGAAGGGGTGCAGATCGACGAGCGGCGGGATGTTCACCTGGCGGCGCTCGATCTCACCACCGACCTGGGGCCGGTGAGCCTCCGCGGTGAAATGGCGTTCGCCTGGATTGACGTGCCGAGCGACCTCCGAGAGGTGTTCGGTGAACGGCAGTGGGGCTTCCATCTCGACGCGGTGGCTCCGTTGTTCCGGCCGCGGATCCGTGGGCTCCCGGACGCCGTGTTGAACGGGGTGCTGCGGGTCGAGCGCGTGGATTACAATCGTGGCACGTTCAGCAGCACCGGTGACGCGATCGGCGACGACGTGAGCGCGCTCGTCATCGGCGTCAGCTTCCGACCCGTCGCGGGCACCGTTCTGAAAGGGAACTACCGCCACGAGTGGATTCGTGATCTGCAGGGCAACGCGCTCGCCCGGCGGGCCGGGTTTCAGTTCGGCCTGGCCACCTACTTCTAAGGAACGCAATCCGTGAGAGCGCCCTACCGTGTCTGACCCCCTCGGAGACGACGCGCTCGGCGGCAGTCCGCCGAAGGCGCCGGCGGCCGAAGCGGGATGGCGGCTCCCGCGCTTCGCTCCGAGCCTCGTTGAAGTCTATCGCACCGTCCCCGTCCAGTATGCGGGCTGGTGGCGCAAGGCGCTGGCATTCGCGGGGCCGGGCTACCTCGTGGCCGTGGGCTACATGGACCCCGGCAACTGGGCCACGGATCTCGCCGGCGGGTCGCGGTTCGGCTACACCCTCCTCAGCGTCATCCTCATCTCCAACCTGATGGCGATCCTGCTGCAGGGGCTTGCCGCGAAACTCGGGATCGTGACGGGTCGGGACCTCGCGCAGGCGTGCCGCGACCACTACTCCCGGCCGGTATCGCTGGGGCTGTGGGTCCTGTGCGAGATCGCGATCGCCGCGTGCGACCTGGCGGAGGTGATCGGATCGGCGATCGGGCTGAATCTGCTGTTTGGGATCCCACTGCCGTGGGGGATCGGAATCACTGCGCTCGACGTGCTGCTGGTGCTCTATCTTCAAAACAAGGGCTTCCGCCTCGTCGAAGCGCTGGTGGTGACGCTGATCGCGACGATCGCCGGCTGCTTTCTCTTCGAGATCATCATCTCGCGCCCCGAGCTGGCGGGTGTCGCCGCGGGGTTCGTGCCGAGTCCGTCGATCCTCACTAACCCCGACCAGCTCTATATTGCGATCGGCATCCTCGGCGCCACCGTGATGCCGCACAACTTGTACCTCCACTCCTCGATCGTGCAGACCCGAGCGTACGACGAAACGTCGGCGGGCAGGCGCACGGCGGTGCGCTACGCGTTTCTCGACTCGACCATCGCGCTGTCATTCGCGTTGTTCATCAACGCCGCGATCCTGATCGTCGCGGCCGCGACGTTCCACCGCGCGGGGCACACCGAGGTGGCGGAGATCCAGGACGCGTATCAATTGCTCACCCCGCTGCTCGGCGTCGCTGGCGCGAGCGCCGTATTCGCGCTCGCCCTGCTCGCCTCGGGCCAGAACTCGACACTCACTGGAACGCTGGCCGGCCAGATCGTGATGGAGGGGTTTCTCAACATCCGCATCCGACCCTGGCTGCGGCGGCTCATCACCCGGGCGATCGCGATTGTGCCTGCCGCGCTCACGGCTATCTTTTTCGGCGAGCACGGCACCGCGCAGCTCCTCATATTGAGCCAGGTGATCTTGAGCCTCCAGCTCTCTTTCGCGGTGTTCCCGCTCGTCCGGTTCACCTCCGAGCGGGCGAAGATGGGTGAATTCGTGAACTCCGGATGGTTGAAGGTGCTCGCCTACACCGTCGCGCTCGTGATCGCGTCGCTGAACGTCTGGCTCTTGGTGCAGACCATCCGGGGCTGGATCGCCTGATGTTCAAGCGGATCCTCGTCCCGTTGGAAAACTCCCCCACCGACGAAACGATCCTGGGGTACGTCCGGCCCCTGGCGCGCGAGTGCAGGGCGTCGCTCGTGCTGGTCCACGTCGCGGACGGCTGGGCGGCGCGCAATATCCACCAACTCGAGCTCCGGGAGTCGGAGGAGATGAAGGATGACCGTGCCTACCTGGAGCACGTCAGCCTGGCGCTCCGGGCGGAGGGTTACGACTGCGACGCGGTGCTCGCGGCCGGCGAGCCGGCGCGGGAAATCGCCGAAGCGGCCGAACGTGAGCGGTGCGATCTCATCGCAATGGCGACGCATGGGCATCGAGGACTGGACGACGTCGTGCGAGGGAGTGTCGCCAGCCAGTTACGGCATATCACGATGGTGCCGGTGTTGATGGTGCGAGCGAAACCTGCAAGCAAAGGCGTCTAGCAGAACCGTCGAGCGAAACCGTCGTCAAGTCGTTCTCGCTTGCTCCAATGCCTTCAGGATCGCCGCCAGCCGTCGATCTCTAGTAAACCGCAGCATCTCGATCTTCCCCGAATACTCCTTCTCGATCGCCGCGATCAACGCGCGCTGCTGCTCGGGATCGAGTTTGTCCCAGGATGCGAGGTGGCTCCACCACGCCTCGAAGCTGGTGAGGAGGTGTTGGAGAAACATGTGGACACCGCCCTCGCCCGCCCCCAGGTGATAGGTGAGGTGCGGTCCGGCGGCGGCCCAGCCAAGCGCGGGACCGAGCGACACGGCGCGATCCAGGTCGGCGACATCGATCACATCGTTGAGCACGAGGTCGATACACTCCCGCCAGACTGCGGCCGCGATGCGCCCGACGACATACCCCGGCACCGCCTTGTGCAGCACGATCGGCATGCGGCCCAGCGCGCGCAGGAATCCTTTGGCGCGTTCGATCGATTCCGGCGTGGTTTCCTCGCTGGGTACCAGCTCGACGAGGGGCAACAGCTCCGGCGGGTTGAGGGGGTGCGCCACGAGACAGCGGCCGCCCTGCATCAGGCGGCCGAACAGGTCGCTGGGCGCGAGGCCACTCGAAGAACTGGTGACGATCGCGTCGGGTCCGGCTACCTGCTCGATCGACTCGAGCAGCCGCTGTTTGGCGCCGAGGTCCTCGTGAATCGCTTCGATCACCCACTCGGCGCCGCGCACCGCCTGCAGCAGGCTCTTCGCCTGCTGCAGCTCGAACAGCCCGCGCTCGACGATCCCGGCGGACGCGCGACCCAGGGCGATCAGCGCCTGCGCGCGTCGCGGGATGTCTTCCGTCGCGTGTTCGATGGCCCGCGCGTTGGTGTCGAAGATGCTCACCGGCCATCCGGCGGATGCGCATAGCGCCGCCCAGCCGCCACCGATCGCCCCGGCGCCGATCACGGCGACCTTGCCGGGCATCGCACCGGCGGCCGAGGTCACCGCGATGCGCCCGCGAGTGCCGTAGCCGGCAGCACGCGATCCACCAGCAGGCGGTGTGCGACCTCGTGCTGCACGGCGGTCGCCATGCGCGCCGGCGCTCCGTCGGCGGCGATGCGGGTACGGCCGCGCGACTCCCCGTCGTCGAGGTCTATCGTGAGCTGCAGCGGCTCGAAGGTGAGCGTTCCGGGTGCGATCAGCTCCGCGATGGGCAGAACGTCGTTGATCACGCAGCCGTCCAGATCGTCGTATTTGCGGTGAAACGCGAGGTAAAACCGAAGCGCCCCATGCAGCCATCGCGCCATATCGTCGTCGACTCGGCCCAGCCGGTCGATATCCGCGCCTTTCAAGACCAGTTTGCGCGTGACGTCGAGGCCGACCAGCTCCGTGGGCAGCTCGGCGCGCAGGACTTCGGCGAGCGCCTCGGGATCGCACCAGGCGTTGAATTCGGAGTATTTCGTCGTGTTGCCCACGGCCTTGAGGTTGCCGATCATCGCGAGATGCCGAGCCACCTTGGCGCGGACCAGCCGCGGCTCGCGGCGCAGCGCGAGCGCCAGGCCGGTCACGGGGCCCAGCGTCACGAGTGTGACCGGCTCGTCCTGCTCGGCGAGCAACCGGTCAAGTGGCTTCACGAAGTCGAGAATCACGCCGGCGGGCGGGAGCGTCGCCTCCCCCAATCCCGATTCCCCGTGTGTCTCGAGCGCCACCGTGAGCGCGCGCTTGAGCGGCCGGCGCGCGCTCACGCCGAGCGGCAGGCGCCGGCCGGCGCGCCGCAGGATCTCAACACAGTTGCGGTGCGCGTGCTCCACGACGGTGTTGCCGTAGGAAACCGCGATGCCCCGCACGTCCAGCTCGGGCGACCGGATAGCCAGGAGCAGGGCGAGCGCATCGTCAATCCCCGGATCGGTATCGATGATGACCGGACACGGAAAGCGAGAGAGGGAAAGCTCCGGCTCTTGCACGGGTTCAAGCCTATCGGCCGGCTATCTCCTTAGCAATAGTCGCCGACAGACGCTGGAATTCCGGGGCGCCGCCGAAGCCGAAGATCCGTTTGATGACGCGACCCCGCCGGTCGAGCAGCAGCGAATAGGGAAGACCGCGGTACCGGTAGACCTGCTTCATCCGGCCGCCGCCGACCAGGATCGGAAACGGCGGCCGGAACTCCCGCACGAAGGCAAGCATCTTGCCGCGGTCGACGTCGTCCGAGATCGCGACGATCGCGAAGTCGCGACGGTCGAGCGTGCGGTACAGCGCGCTCATGTGCGGGAATTCCTCGCGGCACGGGTCGCACCAGGATGCCCAAAAATTGACCAGCGTGACGAGCCCCGCGAAGCGGGCGAGGGTGACGGTATCGCCGCTCGAATCGGGCAACGCGAACGCCGGCGCGAACGGCTCACGCTCATTCGTTTCCCAACTCCCGGCGGCGAGCGTCGTGGCATCGAAGGTGACGAGCCGGCCGCGGGCGTCCACGGCTACCGCGGTTTCCCCCGGGGCGAGCTTGCGGGTCGTGAGAATCGTCCCCGTTGCCGTGTCGAGGACGTCGACGCGCATCGCGGTCGCGGCGGAGTCGTCGGCGCCGAGCACGTAGAGCCGTCCGTCGGGTCCCAGGACGAGCGCGATGTTCACGAGCGCGGCGTCCAGTTGCAGGTCTCGTCCGCTCGCGGGAAGAAACACGGGGTCGCTCTCGTGCGGGTAGATGCCGCGCGTAGTGGTCCAGCGGCGCGCGCCGCTCCGGTCGTATTTCACGATCTGGTCGCGGGCGAGCGGCGCGTAGTAGATCGCGTCACCCCTTGCATCCGCGGTCACCGCGCCGGCATTGGTGATCTGGGTGAGGAATGGCGTCGGCGGGACGTGGATCGTGGCGAGGCCATCGAGCGGCCGTCCCAACGTGTCGAGCACTTGAAGCAGCGGAGCGGTCGAGGGCTCGGCGACGAGCTGCGGCACGCGGTAGGGGGAGCGCGCGGCGATCACTCGATCGCCTGCCGCTGCATACAACGCCACGGGGAACGGGCTCTCCCATTCGCGTACCACAGTGCCCGTCGTATCGAGGATCAGCCCCTCGCCGGTCTGTTCGCTGACCAGCAAGTGGTCGCCCAACGTGGCGACCGCCATCGGCAAGGCGAGCTGTGGACCCGTCAGGCTCGCGATCGGGCGCAGGCGCGCGTCGAACACGACGATCCGGCTGTGATCGGGGTCCGGCGCCCACGAGCGGCCGCCGAGGGCGGCGGCCGGGGACCGGTTGTAGAAGAGCAGGGTGAGACCGCTGGGCGCCGTGGGCCGGCAGGCGAATGCCGTCAAACATGCCAGGACGGCGCCCAGCGTGCGGCGCATTTCAGCTCGCGGCTTCGATCGACTCGATCTCGATGGTGTGCAGGCCGCTCACCATCCGGTGCGTGCCGGTGACCTTCACTTTGCCTTCGGCGAATTGCACCAAGCGCGAATTCTGCGCATCGGCGGGCTTCGAGCTCACGGGCATGTAGACAGTGCCATCCGTCGTGAGAATCGCCAGGCCGACGCCCTTGTTGGCGCACGCGACGGCGCACGCTTTGTGAGCCGCGCCCTGGGCCTGATGCGTGACGTAGCAGTTCACGTCGACCACGGTTCCGGTGAGGGTGACCTTGTCGCCCGCGGGCTGCGCTGCCTGCGCGGAGAGCGGCAGCGCGAAGAGCACCAGCGCGGCGGCCGAGGTCAGGATACGCTTCAGCATGGCTTGATTCCTCCCCATCTGAGTGAATGGGACGGCCCGACGGGACATCCCGTTGTACGTACGTTGCCACCATCCGTTCCGGATGTCGATATATTGGCCGCCATGAATCCGGCTTACCGGCAGCTCATCGACGCCTTCGGCGAAGGGTGGGAAAAGGCGGACATCGAGCGCATCTGCTCGGTATTTACCCCGGACGCCGTGTTTCTCGAGACCCCCTTCAGCCACAAAGATGTAGGGATCGCCGCCGTCCGAGCGTATTGGCAGGACCTCCCCGTCACCCAGGCCGACACCTCGTTTCGGTCAGGGGAAATCTTCGAGGTGGGGCCGTGGTTCGCCACCGAGTTCCGCTGCACCTTCCGCCGGCGCCGCACGGGCGAATGGGTCGACGCCCGTGGCGCGATCTTCTGCGAGACGAGGGAGGGGAAGATCAGTGAGATGAGGATGTACTGGCATCGCCAGGCAGGAGGGAAAGAGGAACCGAAACCCTAAGCGTCTACCCTCTATTGCGTCTTACGTAGTCTAACGCCCATTCCATGAGTTCCGCATTCCTCATCCCCGCTCTCATCGCGGTAGTCACCGCGTCCTCCTCCGCGAATCCCTGATCCAGCATCAGGTATGGAATCAACGCCGCACCGATGCGGTTGCCGCTGGCGCAGTGAAATAGAATCGGCTTCGTCCCGACGTTCGCTTTGAGGGCGTCGCGGATCTGTGTGAGCGTCGCGTCGTCGCCGCGCGAGTGTCCCACGGGGATGCAGAGGTACTCGAGTCCGGCGGCGGTGACGTCCTCCGGCTCGCGCAACGGCCGCGGCTCCATCGGGTCGCGGCAATCGAGCACCACGCGGCACCCCGCCTGGCGCAGCGCCGCGAGGTGCGGCGCCATCGGCTGGCCGCCCGTCACCAGGCCGGGAACGGGCTCGCTGGCGTTGGGGACTCCTGTGATGGCATCCAGTAGTCCGCTCATACGAGGTGTTTGGCCTGCGCGTAGAGGATCAACTCCACGCGGTTTTCCACCTTCAGTTTGCGATAGATGTTGTGCAGGTGGATTTTGACGGTCCCTTCGCTGATGCCCATCCGCTCCGACATTTCCCTGTTGCGAAACCCACGGGCCACCATGCCCACCATCTCGATCTCGCGCGGGGTGAGCACGCCGCCTGCCTCCCGCTCGCCGCCTTCGCGTCGTAGCAGCGTTTCCAGCGCGCGGCCGAAGGCCTGCTTTTCGAGCCACCGCTCGCCCGCGTGAACCTTGCGGACGCACTGGATGACCATCTGTGGCGCCAGCTCCTTGAGCACCATGCCGCGGACACCGAGGCGGAGCGCCTCCAGCACCTCCTCTTCCTCCAGCGCTCCAGCGAGGAGGACCACTTTGGTGGGCAGCTTTTCCCGATGTAGGTCGCGCAGGACCCCGAGGCCGTCCTTGACGGGCATGCGGATGTCGAGGATCAGCACGTCCGGTTGGTAGCGACGCACCGCCTCCACACACTCCTCGCCATTCACGCAATGCGCCAGCACACGGAAATCGGGCTCGAGGCTGAACAAGTTCTCCAGGCCGTCGAGCACGATGGGGTGATCGTCGGCGAGCACGAGGCGAATGGTCACGCTATCCGTCCTGATGGGGCAACGGCAGACGGATATCGAGACAGGCGCCGGCCGGGCTGGAACGGACGGCGAGCGTTCCGCCCAGCGACTTGACCCGCTCCTTCAGCATGACCGGACCGAGCTGTAGCGCGTCGAGTCTGGCGTGGTCGTAGTCACCCTCGAACGGGAACCCGCCGCCGTTGTCCGTCACGGCGACGTGGATGTTGCCGTTTTCCCGCCCGACGGCCACCCGGACTTCGGACGCCGCGGCGTGCCGCGCGGCGTTGACGAGGGCTTCCTGGACGATGAAACAGATGTCGTAGGCCAGGCTGTCGAACGAGGGGTCGTCGTGACGCTCCAGATGCAGCTCCACGCGCAACCCCCACAGGCCCTCCAGCCGCGTGACGAGGTGGCGCAGGGTGCTGTTCAGACCCGCGCTCCCCGCCGCGAGACCGAACGGCGCGAGCTTCGAGAGGCGAATGAAGCCGCGGAGGTTGCGTTGCTCGTCAACGATGAGGCGCTGGATCGCCGCCAACCGCTCACGGGCGGCCTCGGGCTCCGAGTCCCACAGTCGCTGCACGGTCTCGAGCTGCAGGGCGGCGCCGGTCAGCGACTGCAGCACGCCGTCGTGCAGGTCGCGCGACAGGCGCATGCGTTCATCGGCCACCGCTGCCTCGCGCACGCGCCGGGACAACAGGGATTGATCCATCGAGGAGGCGACTTCGTGCGCGACGACCTCCCCCAGTAGCAGATCGTCTCCCGTCATGTGGGGCTTGTCCAGCGCAAAGAGGTGCCCCTCCAGACATTCCCCCCGAAGCGGAAGGCACAGCACCGTCGTCATTTCGAACCGTCTCACCAGCTCGGCGTTGATCGGCGCGGCACGCCAGCCGCGCGGGATGTGTGACGAGGTGTGCAGGACGGTCGGGTCCGGCGTATGAACGTCCTTTGCGAGGAAGGTCAGGTCGGCGAGCAGCTCGGCCACGAGTGGCTGGAACGCCTCGGGCGCCTCGCGCCACGAGCGGAACTCACCGTTGCTCCAGATGGCGAGGCGCAGCCACGGCTCATCCGTCTCTTCCCATGCGAGCAGGACCCGTCGTGCACCGAGGACCCGCGCGGTGCTTTCGAGTACCTCCGGCTGTGGCAGCTCCGACCCCCTGACTCGATGAGGCGGCCAGGCGGCGAGCTCGGACATTTCGCGCCGCCGCCGCTCTTCGTACGCGCCGAGGTACCCGAGCAATCCGGCCATCACCGCCAAATAGAGGCTCCGGATGACGAATCGGTTCTCCTCGAACGCCGGGTTGTTCATCACCTCGGCGGCGAAGATGCCGATGCCGTTGAACGTGACGAGGGCGACCGCCGCGGTCCACAGGGCGCCGCGCCATTGCCAGCGCAGCGTGGCGGCCACGATGGCGAAGGTGAAATAAATGAAGAAGGGGCTGGTCGGACCCTCCGTCAGGTAGGTCAGGAAGGAAAAGAGCAGCAGATCCAGCGCATGGGTGACGAGGCCCAGCCGGACGAGACGGCCGTGCGCCAGCCAGGCGATCGTGGCCACGATAAGCGCGTAACCCACGTACGCGAGCAGCAGAACGTAGGTCTGCTGCGCGTGGGTGGCGGACGTGTGGGGATCAAGCCAGACGGCCAAGAGAGAGAACAGCGCCAGCACGAGCCGGCTGGTCGCGATCAAGCGCTCGGCGCGGATGCGGGGGGCGTAAGTGGCGTCCGCCAGCCTCCCGCTCCCGGCCGCTGTAATACCGGCGCCCCATAGCCCGTGCAGGGTCTGAACCCTCATCGCAACGCCATCCCTGGCAGAATGAGCAAAATACCGGCCACGCTGAGGCTGGGACAGCGCCGCCTGGCTGTGGTGCCTTGGTGGCAAGTGCTGCGGAGGCCCAGCAATAGACGCTGTTACCGAAAGTTATATGCACCTCTAACCCCCGCATAAGGTGCCACCGTTCGCGGGCATCGGGCACTCCACGTCTCCCGTGCCGAAAGTGCCCGTGTGACGGCAGTTGCCGCTCGCCCGGTGTCGGGGCAGAGACTCGAGGGAGGCGCGGAGCCCGGATTTTGCTTCATGCTCCTGCGGTGGTCTTCGACATACCAACTACACCGAGGTGAGATGAGCGTCTTCGCCCGTAGAGCGTTCGGGTCCTCATTGGTGACCCTGTGGAGCGTCGGGTTGGTCATCGCGTGTGCCGCGCAGGACACCAAGCCCGGCGGTGGTGTCACCCAGCAACCGCTCGAGCCCTTCGATGTCGGACGGTTCGTGCGCTCGCATCAGATCGACAATCAGTGGATGCCCCTGAAACCGGGAACGCGGTTCGTCTACGAGGGGACTACCATCGAGGACGACGGCACGGCCGTTCCGCATCGCGTGGTGATCAACGTGACTGACCTGACGAAAATGGTCGGCGGCGTTCGCTCGGTGGTCACGTGGGATCTGGACTACAGCGATGGTGAATTGGTGGAGGCGGAGATCGCGTTCTTTGCGCAAGACTCGACTGGCACCGTGTGGCGCATGGGCGAGTACCCGGAAGAGTACGACGGCGGCAAGTTCGTCGCCGCACCAGCCTGGCTCCATGGACTCGAGGGTGCCAGCGCGGGGATCATGATGCACGCCCAGCCGCAGGTCGGGACCCCAAGCTATGCCGAGGGGTGGGCTCCCGCCGTCAACTGGACCGATCGCGGGCAAGTGGATCAAGTGGCGCAGAAGACCTGCGTCCCCGCCGCATGCTACGAGGATGTGATCGTGATCGCCGAAACCAGCGCGGGCGAAGTGGGCGCCCAGCAGCTCAAGTATTACGCGCGCGCCGTGGGCAACGTCCGCGTCGGTTGGCGCGGCGCGGGCGAGAAAACGAAAGAGACGCTGGAGCTGACGAGGGTCGAGCAGCTTAACGCCGCGGGGTTGGCCGAGATACGCGCGGGAGCACTCGAGATGGAACGGAACGCGTATCAGCGCAGCAAGACCGTGTACGCGCACACGCCGCCGGCCGAGTGAGCGCGTGAGTGAGGGAAGGGCGGAGGAGACCGGGTGCGTTTGAGGTTGGCCACAGACTCCACACAGAGGTTCAGCCATGATGCGTCGGATAATTGAACAGAGCTTGAAGCTCCGGGTCCTGGTGGTTGCCGCCGCTGCGGTGATCATGGTCGTCGGCGTCGGGCGAGTTCGCAACATGCCGGTCGACGTCCTTCCCGAATTCGCGCCGCCCTCCGTCGAGATTCAGACCGAAGCCCTGGGTCTCTCGGCCAACGAGGTGGAAGACCTCGTCACGCTGAACGTGGAGGAGATGGTTGCGGGCGTGCCGTGGCTGCAAACAATGCGTTCCAGGTCGGTTCCCGGACTGTCGTCCGTCGTCATGATTTTCCAGACCGGGACAGATCTCATGCGGGCGCGGCAGATGGTGCAAGAGCGCCTGACGTTGGCCTATGCACTGCCCAACGCGTCCAAGCCTCCGGTCATGATCCAACCGATGTCGGCCACGAGCCGAGTCGCGATGATCGGCCTGTCGTCGAAGGACGTGTCCCTGATTGATCTCTCCGTCCTCACCCGGTGGACCATCAAGCCCAGGTTGTTGGGCGTCCCCGGCGTGTCCAACGTGGCGGTCTGGGGTGATCGGGATCGGCAGCTGCAAGTCCAAATCGATCCGGAGCGGCTGCGCGCGCGCGGCGTAACCCAGAGCCAGATCATCCAGACCGCCGGCAACGCATTGTGGATCTCCCCATTGACCTTCCTCGAGGCCTCCTTCCCAGGCTCGGGAGGATGGATCGACGGTCCCCAGCAACGGCTCGAGGTCCGTCATGTATTGCCCCTTTCCACGCCGCAGGACCTGGCCAAGGTGATGGTCCAGGGTGCGTCGACGCTGCGTCTCGGGGACGTGGCCACCGTGGTAGAAGGGCATCCGCCGCTCATCGGGGACGCGCTCCTTGCCGACGGTCCCGGTCTCCTGCTCGTCATCGAGAAGCTCCCGGGGGCGAATACGTTGGAGGTGACGCGCGGGGTGCAGGCGGCGCTGGCCGAGCTGCAGCCCGGCCTTCCCGGTGTGGAGCTGGACATCTCCGTGTTCCGGGCGGCGAGCTTCATCGAGCTGGCGTTCAGCAACCTCGCCAAGGCGCTCGTGGTCGCCGCCGTGCTCGTCGTATTGCTCCTCGTTGCGCTGCTATACGACTGGCGCGCTGCATGGATAAGTCTCATGACGATCCCGTTGGCACTCGTGACCGCGACCGCGCTGGTCGGGCTCACCGGCGCCACCCTCAACACGATGGTCCTGGCGGGACTCGTGATCGCCCTCGCGGTCGTCGTGGACGAGGCCATCCTGAGCGTCGATGCGATGCTGCAGCGGCTGCGGCGGCGTCGTGAGACGGGGGGGGAGGAGTCCGCGGTCAGGATCACCGTCGAGGCAGCGCTCGAGATGCGCGGCCCGATGCTCTACGCCACGGTGATCCTCCTGTTGGCAGTTGTGCCGGTCTTCCTGATGGAGGGTGTGTCCGGCGCGTTCTTCAAGCCGCTCGCCCTCTCGTTTGCCCTCTCGTTGCTGGCCGCCATGCTGGTCGCAATGACGGTCACCCCGGTGCTCGGGCTATTTCTTCTACGGAACACACCGCTCGAGCGGCGCGCCTCGCCGCTCATCGCGTGGCTGCAGCGTGGCTACGACGTGGTGCTGGCGCGGACCCTCAATGCGCCGCGCACCGCGTTGGTTGCGTCCGCTGTCGTGGTGGCGGCCGGTCTCGTGGTCTGGCAATTCCTCGGACAGTCGCTGCTTCCAACGTTCCAGGAACGGCATCTGCGGATCGACTGGGTCGGCGCACCCGGCACGTCCCATCCGGCTATGGCCCGGATGATGACGTTGGCTAGCCGTGAGGTGCGGTCCATTTCCGGGGTCAGCGGCGCTTACGTTCATGTGGGTCGCGCCGTGACGGGCGATCAAGTGGTCGATGTGAACTCCAGCCAGCTGTGGGTGAGCATTGATCCAAAGGCCGATTACGCCGCGACGGTGGCCGCCGTTCAAGAGGCGGTCGACGGGTATCCGGGTCTCGCGCGCACCGTGCAGAGCTACCTCACCGACAGAATCCGAGAAGTCCTGGCAGGCACCAGCCAATCGGTCGTCGTGCGTGTGTACGGCAAGCGGCGCGACGTGCTCATCGCCAAAGCGGAGGAAGTGCGGCAGGCGCTGTCGGACGTCGAGGGCCTCGTGGACCTGCGCGTGGACGGGTATGTCGAGCAACCGCAGGTGCAAATCCAGGTCGACCTCGCCAAAGCAGAACCCTACGGGCTCAAGCCGGGGGACGTGCGGCGGGCGGCGGCCACCATGTACGCTGGCCTGAACGTCGGGTTCCTCTTCGAGGAACAGAAGATGTACGACGTCGTCGTGTGGGGGACTCCTGGGTTGCGCAACAGCGTGAGTGACATTGGCAATCTCCTGCTCGATACCCCTCGCGGCGGTCACGTGCGCCTTGGGGAAGTAGCCGACGTGCGCATCGCTTCGACGCCTACGGTCATCTACCATGAGGCCCTCCAGAATCGCATCGATGTCGTCGCCGACGTGCGCGGGCGCAATCTCAGCACCGTCGTTGATGCCGTCGAGAATCGCCTCGATAAGATCAAGTTCCCGGTCGAGTACTATCCGGCCGTGCTCGGCGAGTCGGCCGAGCGGGAGGCCGCTGAGGAGCGCATGCTGAGCTTTGCGCTGGCCGTCGCCATCGGGATCCTCCTCCTGCTCCAAGCCGCGTTCCGGAACTGGAGTCTCGCGTGTGTGTTCTTCCTCTCCCTGCCGGTGGCGCTGGTGGGCGGCGTATTCGGCGCGCTGCTCGACGGCGGCGTGCTCTCGCTCGGTTCGCTCATGGGATTCCTCGGCGTCTTCGCCATTGCGGTGCGCCACGGGATCCTATTGATCCGGCGCTATCAGCATCTCGAGAAACACGAAGGCGAGCAGTTCGGGCCGGGGCTCGTCTTGCGCGGCACCCAGGAGCGATTCGCGCCGATCGTGGTGACGGTCGTGACCACGGCGGCGGCCATGCTGCCCCTGGTGGTGCTCGGAGAGATCGCCGGGCTCGAGATCGTGCACGCGATCGCCGTGGTGATCCTCGGCGGGCTCCTGACGGCGACGCTGTTCACGCTGTACGTCGTACCCGCCGTGTACCTGCGCTATGGGCGCAAGACGGGTATCGGTTTCGCCGAGGCTGCCCGACGGGTTTCGCGTGAACTCAAGGCGGAAGCTTGAGTCCCCAACTCCAGATCGATCAGCTTGTCGAGAGGATCGTACCTATGGCTGATGCCGACGTTCCCGACGTCCTGGTCGCCTCGGACCTACGGAAGACGTACGGTCCTCGACCCGCCGTGCGCGGGCTGTCATTCTCGCTCAAGGCCGGACGGCTGCTGGGCTTTCTTGGGCCGAATGGCGCGGGCAAGACCACATCGATCCGGATGCTCACGACGATTCTGCAGCCCGATTCCGGCCGGTTCTCGGTCGACGGCATCGGTCACGAATTCCCGGAGCGCATCCGGCAGCGGATCGGCGTGCTGCCGGAGACCTTTGGGCTGCCCAAGCAGATGACCGCCATGGAGTACGTGACGTTTTTCGGGCAGCTGTATGGGCGCTCCGCGAAGGACGCCCGGACGCAAGGTCTGAAGCTGCTGGAAGAAGTGGGCCTGGAGCGGAGAACCAAATCGCTCGTCGGATCCTACAGTCACGGCATGCGGCAGCGACTGGGACTGGCGCGCGCGCTCGTCAACGATCCCGCGGTCGTCTTCCTCGATGAACCGACCCTCGGCTTGGATCCTCGTGGCCAACAGGAGCTGCGGGAGCTGGTCCGGCGGATTGCCCGGGAGCGCAAGGCCGGCGTGGTCCTGTGCAGCCACCTGTTGGCGGAAGTGGAACAGGTCTGCGATGACGTGGTCATTCTCAGCGCCGGCGAAGTCGTGGCGTCGGGACACGTGGCCGATGTCATTGGACACGCCGAGAAGGACGTCGTCCGGGTTCGGGTTCCAACACAGTCGGTCGAGGCTTCGGTCCGTGCCCTGGAAACGATACCGGCGGTCAAGAACGTGGCCCCGGCTGCCGGCACGGCGGGCTGGCTGCGGGTGGAGCTGAACGGCCTGTCCGAAGCGGAACACTCGGTCAACAACCGGATCCTGGAAACCCTGATTCGCGCCGACATCACGGTGCTGAGCTTCGAGCCTCAGGGTGGCCGGCTCCAGGACGTGTTCCTGCACCTGACGTCAGAGGGGATCAAGTGAAGTCCGCCTGGTGGGTCGTGTTCATGAGGGATCTCCGCGACCTCTGGATCGGCGGCAAAGCGCTGCACCTGATCCTCGTCTACAGCGTGATGCTGGGGCTCTATTCGTTTCTGCTCGCCAGCAACGCCGAGGTGCAGCTGCTGCCCCGCCAGGAGATGGTGGCGGAGATGGTCAAGGCCTCCATCGCGGTGGCGTTGTTCATCGGCTTGTTGATCGGTGCGGACAGCATCTGTGGCGAGCGGGAGCGTGGCACGCTCGAGGCCCTGCTGTTGACACCGGTGAGTCGCCGCCAGCTGTTGCTCGGCAAGCTGCTCGCCGCCGCTTCCCCATGGCCCGTCGCCCTCGCGGTCAGCATTCCCTACTGGGCCGTGCTCTCCAAGGGCGATCCAGTGTTCGGGCAGGCGTTGCTGTGGGGCACCGTGCTGGGGACCCTGTTGATCCCCGCCGTGGCCGGCCTTGGGATGCTCGTCAGCATTTGGAGCAACACCAACAAGGGCGCCATGTTCGTGAGCCTTGGTCTGTTTCTTCTGATGCTCATTCCCACCGAGCTGACGCGACCCGGCCGAACGGCCACCGCGGCCGAGCTCAGGCGCGCGGCCGTGTATTTGTGGGTCAACCCGTGGGACGCCGCGGCCAGCTTCCTGGGGAACGTCATGATGTTTGGCGCTCGGCCGGCCGAGGTGGCGTACCAGCTCACACTGCCGGTGGCCTTCCCGCTGCTCGTTCTGGGAGTGCTGTTCCTGTACGGGCACCGCTATCTCCGGCTCGAAGCGGGCGTGGCCGCCCGCCTGCAAGCCGCATGGCGTCGCTGGACCGCTTGGAAACCGGCGGCCACCATCGCATCTGGGTCGAAGCCATGAGCCCCAACACCTGGTGGATCGTCTTCAAGAAGGAACTCCGCGATCTCTGGATCGGCGGGAAGGCGCTCAATCTCATCATCGGCTATACGATCCTGGTGAGCGTCTACACGTACATGACGGCCAAAGGCAGCGTGCAGAACTTCATGCCGCCGAAGGAGATGGTCTTCGAGCTGGTCAAGCTCGTCACGATCGTCGGCGTGTTCATGGTCCTGATCATCGCGGCGGACAGCCTGAGCGGCGAGCGGGATCGCGCGACCCTCGAGGCGCTGCTGCTGACTCCGGCGAGTCGCCGGCAGATGGTGATCGGGAAGTTCTTCGCCGCCGTTTCGCCGTGGCCGGTCGCCATGTTGATCGCCATCACCTACATGCGCGTGCTCGCCCAGGGG
This sequence comes from uncultured Gemmatimonadaceae bacterium, assembly GCA_964596925.1. Classification (GTDB taxonomy): domain Bacteria; phylum Gemmatimonadota; class Gemmatimonadetes; order Gemmatimonadales; family GWC2-71-9; genus DASTHG01. Next base: position 58,976 of record CAZQWQ010000064.1, read on the forward strand.
GACGAGGTGTTCTGGCCAGCCGTGCGGTGGGGGGCCGTGCTCGGGACCTGCTTGAGTTTGGGGTTCGCCGCACTCGGGATGTTCGTGAGTTTTTGGTGCCAAAACAACAAGACCAGCATGTTCATGAGTCTGGTCCTCTTCCTGTTGTTCCTACTCCCAACCCAGCTGTCAGGGCATGCCCAAGGTGGCTTTATGGGGCTGATGATGCAAAAGATTGACCCGCTGGCGGCTCAGCGGCACTTCCTGGCGAGCATCCTCGTGAACAATCGGACGATCGAGGAAATGCGGGATTTCCTGCTGTCGCCCGTGATATTCGCAGCCAGCTTCGTGCCGCTGTTCTGGTACGCCGGCGGAGGTCTCCGGCTCGAGCCCGGCAGAGAGCCCCGCTCCCGATTCGCGCGGAGCGGCGCCCTCGGCATGCTCCTGCTTGCTTCCCTCATCACGAGTATGTGGCGTGCGACGCCACTGGGCGCCCAGGCCGTGACGCCGTCGGAGCAGTCCTGGCTCGGCGTCTCGATCGACGTTGGCGCAAAGACGGTGCAGGCCGGATCCACGATTCTGTACCAGACGGTCCTTACCAACCATGGGACGACGCCGTCTCCCGCACTGATCGTGGCGATGAACATCATCAACCTGAACAAACAGGGAGACGTGGTCGATCCCGAGGACTGGTCACCACAACGGACGCAGTACCACGACGGGCTCGCCCCGGGCCAATCCGACACGCTGTCCTGGCGGATCAATGCCATTCTCGACGGCGATTTCATGGTGTACATGGTCGCCATACCGTCGCCGGCCGGTGCCGACGTCACCAGCCAACCGGTGGCGAGCTCGGGCATTCACGTGACGGTGACGCCGTTTACCAAGCTCAATCCCGGCGGCGTGCTGCCCTATGCCATCGGGGGACCCGTAGTACTCGCGGTGATCATCCTGCTGGTGTACCGGAATCGCCGCCGGCAGATCGACGCAGGCGGACCCAGCTGAGCCGTTCGTTCCGGAACCGACGACACGACAACGAAAGAGGAGGAGATCATGCAGCACTGCAATCGCAGTTTGATGGTGCCCCTGGTGGCAGCCGGGCTCGTGTTGGCGGCGTGTCATCAGAATTCCGCCCCGACGGCCAAAATAAAGCCGGCCACGGTCGAGCATGTCGAGGGGCAGGAAGTCAGTCGCATCACGCTGACGCAGCGGGCCGCGGAGCGGCTCGACATCAAGACGGTCACCGTGCTGACTCCGCAGCTCACCCGGTCCGGGGCGCGGCGTCCTGTCGTCCCCTACGCAGCGGTGTTGTACGACGCGAAGGGCGTAACCTGGGTGTACACCAGCCCCGCCAACCTCGTCTACGTCCGCCATCGCATCACTGTGGACTACATCGAGGGCGACCAGGCGGTGCTCACGGACGGTCCGCCGGTCGGCACGCAGGTGGTTACACAGGGCGGGCAGGAGCTGTTCGGAGCTGAATTCGAGATTGGCCACTGACGGCTGAGCTGGGCCACTGACTGCTGAGGGAGACTGCCTCCAATGATGCAATGGATCGTGTCGTCGAGCCTCAAGTTCCGGTACCTCGTGATCGCCGGAGCTGTGGCATTGATGTTCTTCGGAATCGCGCGGCTGCGCCACATGCCGGTGGACGTCTTTCCGGAGTTCGCGCCGCCCCGGGTGGAAGTTCAGACCGAAGGCCAGGGGATGTCCTCCGCCGAGATCGAGGACCAGATCACCAACCCGATGGAGTTGGTGCTCATGGGCACGCCGGAGCTCGACGTGGTGCGGTCCAGGTCGGTGAACGGGCTCTCCCAGATCGTGCTGCAGTTCAAACGCGGCACCGACATCCTTTACGCACGCCAGTTGGTCCAGGAGCGGCTCAATCTGGCGATCGCCAACCTGCCATCCTCGGCCACGGCGGCTCCCGTGATGCTCCAGCCGCTCTCGGCGACCAGCCGGGTGATGAAGATCGGGGTGTCTTCGTCACAGTACGACATGATGGATCTGTCGATGATCGCCTACTGGACGATCAAGTTCCGCTTGCTCCAGGTGCCCGGTGTCGCCAACGTGCCGATGTGGGGCGAGCGGATCAAGATGTTCACCGTGCAGGTCGATCCGGAGCGGGCGCGCCAACACGGCGTGTCGATGAACCGCATCCACGAAGTCACCTCCGAAACCCTCGACTTCGGGCTCGTACCGTACTCGGCATCGGCGAAGACGCAGACCGAGGGGTTCATCGACACCCCCAATCAGCGGCTCTCGATGCTGCACGTCCAGCCGGTTTTGGAGCCGGAGGACGTGGCCCGCGTGCCGATCCAGACGGTCAACGGCCGGACGGTGCGCATCGGGGATGTGGCCAACATCGTGTGGGATACGTGGCCGTTGGTGGGGGACGCCGTCATCAACGACGGTCCCGGCCTCATGTTGATCGTCGAGAAGCTCCCGTGGGCCAACACGCTCGAGGTGACGCGAGGGATCGACGCGGCGCTCGCGGAGCTGGCGCCCGGTCTGCCTGGGATCGAGATCGACTCCAGGATCTTCCGGCCGGCCACGTACATCGAGCTGTCGATCCACAATCTCAACAAGGCTCTGCTGATCGCCTGCTTCCTGGTGATCGTGGTGCTCGCGTTCTTCTTGTTCGACTGGCGTCCGGCTTTGATCAGCGTCGTGGCGATCCCACTGTCGCTGTTGGCCGGAGCGATCGTGCTGTATTTGCGCGGCGCGACGATCAACACGATGGTGCTGGCCGGGTTCGTGATCGCAGTCGGGGTCGTCGTGGACGACGCGATCATCGACATCGAGAACATCACGCGACGCTTGCGCCAGCACCGCAAGGAGGGCAGCACCAAGTCCACCGCCCGGATCATTCTCGAGGGCTCGCTCGAGGTGCGCAGCGCCATCATCTACGCCACGCTGATCGACGTGGTGGCCCTGCTCCCGGTGTTCTTCATGCAGGGCCTGTCCGGTGCGTTCTTCCGCCCGCTGGCCATCTCGTACGGGCTCGCGGTGCTGGCCTCCCTGCTGGTCGCCTTGACGGTCACCCCGGCGATGGGCCTGATCCTGCTGCGCAATGCACCACTAAAGGAGCACGGGTCGCCGGCGGCGCGGTGGCTCCAGAACCGCTACCAGGCGCTGTTGGCGCGGATCGTTCAGGTACCCCGTGGCGCGTACGTCACGGTAGCCGTGATCGCGCTGGCCGGCGTCATCGTGGCGCCGCGCCTCGGGCAGTCCCTGCTGCCGTCGTTCAAGGAGCGCGACTTCCTGATGCACTGGGTGACCAAGCCTGGCACTTCGCATCCGGAGATGTACCGGATCACGGTCCAGTCGAGCAAAGAGCTGCGTGCCATCCCGGGCGTGCGCAACTTCGGGGCGCACATCGGGCGCGCCCTGGCCGGGGACGAACCCTATGGCGTGAACTTCACCGAGAACTGGATCAGCGTCGATCCCAGCGTCGATTACGACGCCACGCTCGCCGCCATTCAGGAGACGGTCGAGGGGTACCCTGGCGTGCAGCGCGATGTGCAGACCTATCTGAAGGAGCGCATCCGGGAGGTGCTGACGGGAGCAGGGCATGCCCTCGTCGTGCGTCTCTATGGCCCCGACCTGAATGTGCTCCGCGCATCGGCGGAATCGGTGGAAGCCGCCCTGAAGGACATCGAGGGGATTGCCGACCTGCATGTCGGGCTCCAGACCATGGTGCCCTTTGTGGAGGTCAAGGTCGACCTCGACGCCGCCCAGCGCTACGGACTCAAGCCGGGGGATGTGTTACGGTCGGCGAACGAGATCATGTCGGGCCACGAAGTGAGCGACATTCACCGGGACGGCTGGGTGTACGACGTGCAGGTGTGGAGCGTTCCCTCGGCGCGGGAGAACATCACCAGCGTTCGCAACATGCTCATCGATACGCCCGGAGGCGGTCACGTACGTCTGGCGGACGTCGCCAGCGTGACGGTCAAGCCGACGCCCAACATGGTGCAACGCGAGAACGGCGCGCGGCGCATCGACGTGAAGGCCGACGTAGAAGGGCGGGATCTCGGCTCCGTCGCGGCCGACGTCGAAGTCGCCCTGGCGGGAGTCCCGCTTCCACTCGGCTACCATGCGGAGCTGCAGGGCGAGTGGCAGGAGCGTCAGGCGGCCAGCAAAGGTCTCATGCTCCTGTCGATCGTCGCGGCAATCGGCATTCTCTTCCTCTTGGAGACGTCGTTCAAGAGCTGGCGCCTCGGCATCCTCTCCTTCCTGACCCTGCCGTCGGCGCTGGTGGGCGGCGTGCTGGCGGCGTACCTGGGTGATGGCGTGCTCTCACTTGGCGCCCTGGTGGGGTTCCTCACGATCCTGGGCATCGCCGCGCGCAACGGCATCATGATGATCAATCACTTCCAGCATCTCGAGCGGTTTGAAGGGGAAACATTCGGACCGGCCCTGGTGCTGCGGGGGGCGCGAGAGCGGCTGTCACCGATCCTGATGACGACGCTCGCCACTGGGCTGGCCATCGTGCCGCTGGTGATCTCGGGCAGCATTCCGGGGCACGAGATTGAGCACCCGATGGCGGTCGTGATCCTGGGCGGGCTGGTAACGTCGACGCTGCTCAACCTGTTCATCGTCCCCTCCCTGTACCTGCGGTTTGGGAAGCCGATGCAGCCCGCCTCGGTCGGGACCTGAGAACGGAAGTCCTGCTCGCAGGCCGCGCGTCGGTCACCCGACCGCGGCCTGCTGTGCGACCGCAGACACACCCGTAAGGAGAGCACCATGCGCAGAGTCCTCGGTTTGCTGGCATTCCTCCCGGTCGTCACGGTCGCGACGGGTGAAGCGCAAGACCCGCCCCGGCTTCGCTTCAACGGCGATTTCCGGGTGCGCTACGAATACACGACGACCGGCAACGGCTCGTTGTCCCTGGGCCGAGAGGTCGTACGGTTCCGCGCGGGTATCACATACCCCGTGCGGGACGACATCACCGTGCGGGCACGGATCGCCACTGGTGATCCGGACGATCCCAATTCGACCGACGTCACGCTCAGCTCGTGGCTCAATGACTTCGCGGTGAGTCTGGACGTCGCTTCGGTCGAGACCACCCACCGCCACTGGGCCGCCTACGGCGGGAAATTCTTCAATCCATTGCAGTACACCGAGCTCGTCTGGGACGGCGACGTGAATCCGCAGGGCGTGGCTGGAAAAGTCATGCTGGGCGACGCCGCGAAGGTCACGGGCACACTGACTGGCCTGTATTTCATCGTGGACCAGCAGGCGAACAACCTGAGCAGCGACATGGCGGGCGGTCAGCTCACGGTCGCTGTCCCGGCCGGTACCAAGTGGAAAGTCTCGGGCTCCGCGGCCTACTACGACTACCGCATCCGCAGTCTCAGCACGGCCGGCGCCGGTGACATTCGGAGCAACCGTCTGGCCCCGGGTGGTGCGGCGTACCTGTCGGACTTCGATATGCTCGACCTCATCCTCGCCCTGGACTACTCGGGGCTCGGGGAGCGCTACCCGCTGCGCCTGGTGGGGGACTACGTCCACAATGGTGGGGCGAGCGACCAGAACACGGGCTACGGCGTCGACGCGTATGTGGGCCGCAGTGCGCGCCAGGGAGACATCCGCTATCGCTACGGGTATGGGATGACGGAGACCGACGCGGTGTTGGCCGCCTTCTCGCATGACAATACTACGCTCGGGACCAACTACGAGATCCACACAGTGGCAGTGGATGCCGTCCCGATCGCCGGCTTTTTCCTGAACGCCACCTTGTATTACTATCGGCCGCACCTGTCGACTCCCACGCGGGTCTACCAGAAACGGTTGCGGCTGAACGCGATGGTAACATTCTGACTGTGATGAGGAGACGTCCGATGACCAAAGCGCTCGCCACAATTGCCCTTTCCGTGCTCGCCCTCTCGGCGTTCATGAAGGGGCCGCAGAGCCCCGCGCCCGATGTGGTGGTCTACGCGTCGGACCTTCCCGGGAGCGCGCTCTCTGAGTTCGATTTTTGGAATGATCCGGCGTCACCCGGGGGCAAACTGGCCGGCACACCCAACGGCGGCGGTCATCTGGATCCGCCACCGGAGGACGACCCCCATGTGACCTTCAAGGTGAGGGTGCAGCGCGGCGTTCCCTATCGCTGCTGGATTCACATGAAGGTAGGAGCCCCCAAGGGCGAGTCGCAGGCGAACATGCTCTGGGTGCAATTCTCGGATGCGGTCGACAAGGCAAACCGGGAGGTGTTCCGTCCTCGCACGGGGAGTTACCTCACGGCGCAAGGGCCGACGCGGCAAGGCTGGGCCTGGGTGGGGTGCGAATCGGCGGAGCCCTTGATCTACTTCCGGACCGGCGGCGAGGTTACCGTACGGTTGCAGGCGGGCATGGAAGGCGTCGGGTTTGATCAGGTCGTGTTGAGCCCCGCGCGTTTCCTGACTAAGGCACCCGCTGAAGCGGTCGTACGGAAACCATAGAGGAGAATCAAATGAGCGACGTTCCCGCTGGATGGGGTGCGGTGGCCATGCGAGCCGGGACAACGGCCGTGGTGGCCTTCGTGGTGCTGCAGGCGAAGGAGATGTTCGACGCCGGCCGATTCGACACCCCGGCCACCGCGGTCGACGCGGGATTGATCGGCGTGGGAGTCTTCCTGTTGAATGCCATCTACAAGCTGGCGAAATCCTAGCAGTCACGCCCTCCTTGGAGTCATGATGCACACGCGCATACAGATGCTGGCCGGGGTGGCCCTCGTGTTGGGCGCCTCGGGCTTCGTGTTGGTTTCGGCCGGCGACCGATACGCACCGGCCGAGCCGTTCGCCATCGCGGCTGTCTTTTTCGAGCAGAACGCCACCGACAAGGACGTCGAAGTGGTGTTCGATGTGAAGGGCGGGGATGACGGACTGGTGCAGCTCACCGTGGTGGCCCCGGACGGCCGGACGGTCGTCGATATCAAGTCACCCGACGCCTCCACCTTGGGACTCAGGCAGTTCCGCTTCGAGTCTCCGGAGCGCGGGGATGTCGCCAGCATCAAGGCGTCGTACCCTGAGGGTGCATACACCTTCGATGCATCGACCGCTGCCGGCGTGAAATTCCACGGCACCGCCACGTTGCGCCACACGCTGCCGGCCACGGCCGCGGGGGTTCGTCCCGCCGCCGAAGCCGAAGACGTGCCGGTCAAGGGCCTGGTCATTGCATGGACCGCGGCGCGGAATCTGGCCGCGTATGTCATCGCGATCGAACAGGATTCGCTAGAAGTCAGCGTTTCGGCGAAACTGCCGGGATCCGCGACTTCGTTTGCCGTTCCGGACGGATTTCTCGTTCCGGGGATGGAATACGTGCTGTCCATCGGCACCATGACGAGCGAGGGGAATACCACCTATGTCGAATCGACCTTCACGACTGCGGGAGGGAATTAGCGACATGACGCGACCGACGCTCGCCGCGAGCCTCGGTCTCGCTTTCGCCGTGGCCGTCCTTCCGTTCGGTCGCCCGGCCGCCCAGGAGCTGCCGGCATACCTGCGCGACCGCGGCACCGGCGTCCGCACGTCGTTGTTGGGCACCTACGTCCGTCAGGGCGAGCTGCTCGTGTACCCGTTCTTCGAGTATTACTCGGACCGAAACCAGGAGTACAAGCCGAGCGAGCTGGGGTACGGCCTTGCCACGGATTTCCGCGGGCGCTACCACGCGTCCGAGGGGATTCTGTTTTTTGGGTATGGCGTCACTCCCGATCTTGCCCTCGAGTTCGAGGGAGCCGTCATCTCGGCCGAGCTCCAGAAATCGCCCAGCGATACCGCCACCGTGCCGTCCCGGGTGCGGGAATCGGGACTGGGAGACGTGGAGGGCCAGATCCGCTGGCGCTTTCAGCGTGAGACCGAATCGCGTCCCGAGTTTTTCACCTACTTCGGCACCGTGTTCCCGCTGCAAAAGTCCAAGCACATCATCGGGACCCAGGAGTGGGAGTTCTTCGCCGGCATCGGCCTGGTGAGGGGATTCGGATGGGGCACGTTGACGGTGCGCGCGGCGGCGGAATACGCTGGTAAGCAATTCGATACCGGCGAGTACGCCATCGAGTGGCTGCGACGTCTCTCGCCGTCGTGGCGCGTCGTCGCCGGCATCGAAGGCAATCAGCTCGACGAGGTGTCATTGCTCAACGAGATCCAGTGGTTTATCAGTCCGCACGCTATCCTCAAGCTCAACAACGCCCTGGGTCTCACCACCAACGCGGTCGACTTCGCTCCTGAGGTCGGCATCATGTTCTCGTTCTAACAGGGCGTTACGCATGCGGTCACCAGGCACTCTCCGAACCTGTCTCGGTCTCACGATCTCCTGTTTCGTTGTGGGCAGCGCGCGGGCGCAGGGCCCGGCGACCCAGCTCGTGTTCAGCGTGCACCCGAGCACCACGACGGCCCAGGCGATCATCAGTCCGGCGGTGGAGGTAGAGGCGCGGGATTCCGCGGGCCAACCGGCGACGAGCTTCAACGGGCGGGTGACCATCGCAATCACGTCGGGGACGGGTGCCCCCGGCGCGGCGCTGTTCGGGATCAAGACGGTGACGGCCGTGGACGGCGTCGCCACGTTCCCCAACCTCGCCATCGATGATGAAGGCGTTGGGTACATGCTCTCGGCCCGTGCCCCGGATGTCGCGGGGGGCACGAGCGCTCCGTTCGACGTCCTCCCCGACGTCGCCGGTATCGAGCTGGTGTTCACGGTGCAACCCACCACGGTGGCGGAGAAAACAACGATCCGTCCTGCCGTGCAGGTGACGGCGCGTGAGCGCTCCGGTCGGACGGCCCGGAGATTCACGCGCAAGGTGACGCTGTCGATCACCCCCGGGACCGGTCGCGGCGGGGCCGTACTGTCCGGTACGACCACGGTCACGGCCATAGCCGGCGTCGCCACATTCACGAACCTCAGTATCGACAACGGCGGGACCGGCTACATCCTGTCGGCGGCTGCGGCGGGCCTCACAGGAACAAGTGCGCCGTTTGATATCACGGGCGGCGCTGCGGAACCGGCGCCCGCCGTGGCAAACGTTCAACCGGCGCCCCCTCCGGCCGACGTTCCGCCAGCCCCCACCCCGGCCGTCGTTTCACCAGCGCCCACTCCGTCGAACGTCTCACCAGCGCCCGCCACTCCCGCCACTCCCCCCGGTGCCGCAGTCGAGCTCGTGTTCACCGTGCAGCCGAGTGCCGCGGCGGAAGAAGCGACCATCCGTCCGGCCGTGCAGGTGACGGCGCGGGACGCATCGGGTCAGACGGCCACGAGCTTCACAGGGAGGGTGACGCTGTCGATCGCTCCGGGGACGGGTGATAGCGAAGCCGCCCTTGCCGGCACGAGAACGGTCAACGCGGTGGCCGGAGTAGCCACGTTCTCCACCCTCAGTATCGACAACGCGGCCACCGGTTACATCCTCTCAGCGGCCGCGACGGGCCTCCCGCGGGCCAGGAGTGCGCCCTTTGAGGTCACGAGCGGCGACGCGGCACCGGTGCCCGCCGCAGCGAACGCAGATCCGGAGCCCACTCCACCGGTGCCGGCTGCCGCGACTCCGGCAACGCCCGCCGCGGCGGACGAGCCACCGGACTCCGCCGCCGCGGAAGATTCGACACCCGCGGCCGGCGAGGATGAGCCGGCACCCGCCCCGGCGGAGGGCGCCGCCCTCACGCTGCGCGCCAGTGCGCTACCGACTTCGGCGTTCGAGCTGGACGGAAAGCTCGACGAACCGGCGTGGCAGACGGCCGACTCCATTGTGAATCTCGTCACGATCGAGCCGGAGGAGGGCGGCGCGCCCGCGGGGCAGACGGTCGTCAAGGTGCTGGCCAACTCGGGCGAGCTCGTCATCGGAGTGCTGTCGCGTGACCCCAACCCTACGGGCATCGTCGCCTATTCCAAGGCGCGCGACGCCGAGCTCGAGTTCGAAGATCACGTGGTGATCGTGCTGGATGCGTTTCAGGACGGACGCTCGGGCTACGTCTTTGCGGTCAATCCGAACGGGGCGCGGTTCGACGGCTTGGTGATCGCGCAGGGTGAAGACGTCAACAGCGACTGGGATGCCGTGTGGGAAGCCCGGACGGCGCGCGACAGCCGCGGGTGGAGCGCCGAAATCCGGATCCCGATCCGCAGCCTCAGCTTCAAGAAAGGGCTGAACGGCTGGGGATTCAACGTGCAACGCCGCGTTCAGCGGTTGCAGGAAACCAGTCGCTGGGCCGGCGCGAGCCGCGACTATGAGATCTACCAGACCAATCACGCCGGATTGCTCACCAATCTGCCGGCGTTCGATTTTGGGTTTGGCTTGAGCATCCGGCCCGCAACCGTCGGCAGTGCCAGCCGACCCTCGCCGGACGAATCCCGAGAGTATACCGGTGACTTCAGTCTCGACGTGACCAAGAAGATCGGATCGAACCTGCTGGCCTCGGCGACGGTCAACACGGATTTCGGCGAGACCGAGGTGGATGCCCGGCAGACCAATCTGACGCGCTTCGATGTGTTCTTCCCGGAGAAGCGGCCGTTCTTCCTCGAAGGGTCGGATATCTTCGAATTCGGATTGGGATTGGACGAGGACCTCCTCATGCCCTTGTTCACGCGGCGTATCGGCGTGTCCGGCGAGGAGGAAGACTTGCAGCAGATCCCCATCACGTTCGGCGGCAAAGTGAACGGCCGGATCGGCAATACCAACGTGGGCGCCCTGGCCGTGCGCACCGGAGCGGTGGACAGTCTCCTGGCTGCGGCCACGATGGGGGCCGTGCGCATCAAACAAAACGTGCTGGAGGAGTCGTCGGTGGGTGTGCTCGCCACCTTCGGCGATCAGCTCGGCAACGCCGATAGCTGGATGGCCGGCGCCGATTTCACCTACCGGACTTCGAACTTCGGGGATGAAAAGAACCTGCTCGTCGGTGTGTGGGGCCTGGCGAACAATCGGGCTGACTTGCAAGGCGACAAGGTCGCCTATGGCGCCCGGATCGAATACCCCAACGACTTGTGGGACCTCTCGGCGGCCTACACGCGCATCGGCGACGCGTTTCAACCCTCCCTCGGTTTCGTGCCACGCACCGGCAGGATCCTGACGGTCGGCGGGGACTTCAAGCCACGACCGGAGTGGCCGCTGGTCCGACAGATGATCTACGAAGCAAACTTCTTTCTGGTGACCGATCTGGATAACCAGTGGGAGAGCTATCTCTGGACGTTGAAGCCGATCGACTGGCGGACCGAGAGCGGTGACAGGATCTCGTTTACTATCCTGCCTGAAGGCGAACAATTGACCGATTCGTTCGATATCGCCGATGGCATATTGATCCCGCCGGGCACGTATCGCTGGACTCAGAATCGCTTCGAAGCGGCGTTGGCGGAGAAGCGCATGATCAGCGGTCTAGTCGCCTTTAGCTACGGCGATTTCTACCAGGGCACGCTGAACACTTTCGAGCTGAAAGTGGTCGTGAAGCCGTCATCCTCCTTCGCGTTTGAGCTGAGCCAGGAGCGGAACACCGTCAAACTGCCGCAGGGGGATTTCACGACCGAGCTGGTCGCCGGCCGGATCGAGTACAAGTACTCCCCCGACTTTCAGATCTCGAGCTTCCTGCAATACGACAATGAAAGCCGCAACTTCGGCACGAACACGAGGCTGCGCTGGACCTTCAATCCGTTGGGCGACGTGTTCGTCGTCTTCAACCACAACATGCTGCGGCATGACAACAATCGTCTCGCGTTCGAGTCCAATCAGCTGCTGGTGAAGGTGCAGTACGCGCTTCGGTTCTAGCAACACGGTTGTGCGCGGACCGGTGTGGGCGCTGCTTGCCCAGTTCGTACTAGCGGCGGCACCCCAAGCTGTCGCCGGCCAGTCCCGCGAAATCCTCCTCGCCACCACCACCAGCACCCGAGACGCCGGGCTGCTCGACTCGATCTTGCCGGAGTTCGAGCGACGCTCGGGCTACCGGGTGAAGGTGATCGCCGTCGGCAGCGGCCAGGCGCTGGCACTGGGCCGCCGCGGCGACGCCGACGTGGTGCTCGCTCACGCGCCCGACGCGGAGCGCGTGCTCGCCGATTCGGGCTTCCTCGTGAACCGGCGCCTCGTGATGCACAACGATTTCCTGTTCGTCGGTCCGGCCACCGATCCGGCTGGGCTGCGCGGGTTAAACGACGCGCTCGCGGCAATCCGCCGCCTCGGCGCCGGCCGCGGGGTGTTCCTCTCGCGCGGCGATCAGTCGGGCACCCATCAGCTCGAACGGCGACTGTGGCACCTTGCCGAGATCGAGCCCCCGGCCGGAGGCGGGACGCCGTGGTACCTCGAGTCGGGGCAGGGGATGGCCGCGACCCTCCAGATGGCAGACGAAAAGCGCGCCTACACCATCACCGATCGAGCCACCTATCTCGCCTGGCGCGACCGGCTGCAGCTCCTTCCACTGGTCGAGGGTGACCCGTTGCTCTACAACGTCTACCACGTGATGGAAGTGAGCCCCCGTAACGCTCCGCGGGTGAACGTCGCGGGCGCATGCGCCCTGGCGGACTGGCTCGTGGCGCCGGAGACGCAGCGGCGGATCGGTGAGTTCGGGAAGTCGAGATTCGGTCAGTCTCTCTTCGTCCCGGATGCTGGGAAACCCGATCTACAACGCTAGGACCCGGTCGGGCGTATAGGTGTCGGAGCGATTCACACCAGACCGAATCCACGTCACGAGGAGTTTGCCCGTATGAAGGTCATTCGCACGCTGTTGGCCTTGGCAGTCGCCGCGCCGCTTGCGGCCCAGCAGCCCGACAGCACCAAGAAGCCCATGCCGATGGGCCACCAGATGGGCCCCGGGATGATGCAGGGCAGGATGATGGAGCGGCATGGCCCAATGATGGGGCATATGTCGCATATGGCAGGGCCGATGATGCGCGGCATGGGATATAACCCCGAGCATCTCTTGATGAAAAAGGACCAGCTCCAGCTCACCGCTCAACAGATCACCCGCCTCACCGCACTGCGCGACGCCGCGAAGACCACCCAGGATGCAGCCGAAGCCGACGCCAAGACGCACATGGACGCGCTGCATCAGGTGCTCCAGGCAAGTGCCCTCGATACGACGGCGCTACGCCAGCATTTCCAGGCGGCCCACAACGCGATGGGCAACGCCCACTTCGCGATGCTGCGCGCCACCGCTCAGGCCAAGGCGGTGCTCAACGACGCGCAACGCGGTCGCGTGGAAGGGTGGATGGACGCGATGGAGCACATGGGACCACGGATGCATAAGCGCCAGGCACCCGGCGATTCCACGCACGAGGGGCATCGTCCCAACCGGTAGCCAAATCGAGTCAAACCGTGCAACTGTCCCCGGAATGGGACGTTCGAGCCGAGGGGCCAGGTTCACGTTCCTCGGCTCGATTCTTGTACTAGAGGAGGGCGATCCCGCCCGAGCATTGTCAGAGTAGTATTGCTGTAGGAGGAGGATCCATGATCTCCATCGTGTTAGCCGCACTCGCCGTCACCGCATCGCCCGCCGTCCTCCAGGACCGCTCGGACGAGCCGCCAATTCGCGTTTCCCTTAATTCGTATTACGAGCGCGGCGACAACGCCAAAGTGCGGCTGCGCCTTGCAGAGGACGGTTACGTCGTCGTGCTGCGGGTGGACGCGGACGGACGCATCCGGGTGCTGTTCCCGCTCGATCCAAGCGACGACGACTTCGTGCGCGGCGGCCGGGAATTCGAACTGCGCGGCCGCGGCGGCCGCGAGACGTTCTTCGTGGACGATCGCTCCGGCACCGGTACCGTGCTCGCGGCCCGCTCGGCGGATCCGTTCCGCTATGACCGCTTCGTGCGCGGCGACCATTGGGACTACCGCGCACTGGCAAACGATCGCGTGCTGGACGACCCCGAGGCGGGCCTGCTCGATATCGTCAGCGAAATGGCGGACTCGGCGCACTTCGACTACGACGTCACCTCCTACACCATTGAACAGGACGGCCGCCGCGTGTACGCGTCGTCCTACTACCGTCACCGACCCGGGTACGGCATCGGGTTTGCCTTCGGGTCGCGCTACCGCTGCGGATACTACGATCCGTTCTGGGATCCCTACGGCTGCGATTCGTACTACTACGACCCGTTCAACTACTACGATCCGTTCTATTACCGGCCCTACGGCTACCGGCCGTTCGGCTACTCGTGCTTCGCCGATCCGTTCTGCTACAGTTACCGGCGCCACGGATACGCGCGAGGGCGCAGCGGTGGCGGCGGCATCGTGTTCAAGCGGCCGGTACCACAACCCCCGTTCGTGCTGCCGCGCGACCGAGTTCCCCGCAATAATCCCGGGGCGTTCGATCAGCCACCGATCATCGCGGGAGAGAACGGCCGCGGCATCGCCATCCAACCGCGGCCCAGACCAGTGGGAGAGCGCCGCTGGACTCCGCCGCCCGCCAAGCGCGAGCGGCCGCCTGAGGCCGCGCCGCGTCGCGAATCCCGGCCGCGCTCCGAGGCCGCGCCGCGCCGCGATCCCCCGCCGCGCTCCAAGGCCACGCCGCGCAGCGATCCGCCGCCACGCTCCAAGGCTACGCCGCGCAGCTCCGAGGGCTCGACACGCACCTCGAGCGCGAAACCCTCCAACTCGACGCGCCGGCGCCCCTAGTACTAGCGACATAGCGCGATTGCAGCGACCGTTTGGGCCCGATGCCGGAGCTCAAACGGTCGCTGCGCGTGTGGGATGGACTCGCCATGGTCATGGGGATCATGGTGGGCTCGGGAATCTTCCGCACGCCGGGCCCCGTCGCCGCCCAACTCGGCCGCCCCGGCCTCACCCTCCTCGCCTGGCTGCTGGGCGGCGTCATCGCCTTCCTCGGCAGCATGATCTTCGCGGAGCTCGCCACGCGCTTTCCGCGGGCGGGCGGCAAGTACGTGTACGCCCGCGACGCGTTCGGCCCCCGCACCGGGTTCGTGGTCGGCTGGGTGGAGGGGATCGCGATCTACACCGCGGCGATCGCCGCCATCGGGGTGGTCTGTGGCGAGTACCTCGGCAGGCTGATCGGCGCTCCCGAGAGCTGGGCGAGCGGGCTCGGGGTGGCGCTCATCGGCCTGTTCACGCTGATCAACCTCACGGGCGTCGCGTCGGGCCGCTGGGTGCAGAACATCTCGACCGCGGCCAAGCTCGCGGCGCTGGTCGTCGTGATCGTGGCGGCGCTGGCGAAGGGCGACGGCGCCGGATGGCACAGCCCGCTGCCGACCGCGCCGCAGGGGACCGCGCTCGTCGCCGCGATCGCGGTCGCGTTCCAGGCCGTAATCTGGACCTATTACGGCTACCTCGACGGCGGGAAAATCGCCGAGGAGGTCGTGGCACCTGAGAGAAATCTTCCCCGGATCTTTCTCGGTGGGATCGCGGCCGTGACGGTGCTCTACCTGCTGCTGAACCTCGCCTACATCCACGTCCTGCCGTTCGACCGTATCGCGGGATCGAATCTCGTGGCCGCCGACGTGATGGCGGCGCTGTTCGGCCGCGGCGCCGGGACCGTGTTCGCAAGCATAGCGCTGCTCGTCGTGCTGGCCTCGCTCAACGGCAACATCTTCGTCACGCCGCGCGTGATCTTCGGCCTGGCGCGCGAAGGACTCGCGCCCGGGATCCTGGCGCGCGTGAATCGCGGCGGCACCCCGTGGGCCGCCATGACGTTCGTGGGCGTGGCGGCGATGGCGCTCGCGGTCAAGGGATCGTTCAACGCGCTCTTGGCGCTGTCGATCACCCTGATACTCGTGGTCGACTCGATCGCGGTGCTGAGTCTGCTGGTGCTGCGCCGCCGCACGCCCGACGCGCCGTTCCGCGTGCCGTTCTATCCCCTGTTGCCGCTCGGATTCGTGGCGGTGTACGGGACCCTTCTCGTGGGAACAGCAATGGCTCAGCCGAAGGTGGTGCTCATTTCCATTGGGGTGTTGGCCGTAGCAGGCGTGTTCAGCTTGATGGCGCGTTCAGACGGCAAGGGCTGAGACCTCGCTCCCCTTCGCAAACTTCGACGCCGCCACTGCCCCCGCTGATCCCAGTAGTAGCCCTCCCACCACATCTGTGAGGTAATGCACCCCGAGGTACACGCGGCTCCAGGCGACGAGCAGGGCGATGCCGATCCCGGCGCCCGCCAGCAGTCGGCGCACGCCAGGGTTGGGGCTCTGGGCGGCGCCGACGAGCGCCAGGGTGAGAAACAGCACGCTCGAGGCGACGGAATGGCCGCTCGGGAACCCATACGACGGCGGCAGCGCGACAATCGCCTCCATGGGACGCGCCTGGCGCATCAGCAGCTTCATGACCTCGTTGACGCCAAAGGCGAGCGGCGTCGCGAGCAGGGCCAGCACGACGCGCGGCCGTCGCACGGCGATGCTGTACGCCGCCGCGAGCCCGGCGATCAGCACCACGACCGGCGCGCTCCCGAGCGCCGTGATGTTCACCGCGACCTCACTCAATAGCGAAGTGCGGTTCGCGATCGCCGCGCTGGTTGCCGCGCGATCGATCCCAACCGTCCACCCCAGCGCCACACTCGCGGCCAGGAGGGAGAAAAGTGCCAAGAGAATGAGGGTACCCCATCGCTTCTCGATGCCATTCAATGTCGGTTCTCCTCTGGTAAGCGCTTTCGTAGCCGTCTGCCTAGGAACCACTGGAAAATACAACGCACAACGCACCACGTACCATTTCGCGCAGTATCTTTCACTCGATGCTGAGTCTCGCCATCTCCCAATTCCGGCCCGCGAAAGGTGAGTACGCCGCCAATCTGGGCCGCATCGGCGCCGTCCTAGGCGAGGCGGCTGGGCTCGACGTGCGGCCTGATCTCGTGGTGTTCCCGGAGACAGCGACGTCGGGCTACTTCGTGGAAGGTGGGGTGAAGGAGGTCGCGGTCACGACGGGGACCCTCCTGCAAGATCTCGATCGGGTGTACGAGGCCGCCCCCGGGGGGGGGCGCCGACCAATCGACGTGGCGATCGGGTTCTACGAACGGTTTCAAAATCACTTCTACAATTCCTGTCTCTACGCGACCCTCGGCGGCAAGAAGCCCGAGGTGCGCCACGTGCACCGCAAGGTGTTCCTGCCGACCTATGGGGTGTTCGACGAAGAGCGATTCGTGGACCGCGGCCAGGACGGGGTGCGGTCGTTCGACACCGGCTGGGGCGGCCGCGCCGCGATTCTCATCTGCGAGGACGCCTGGCATTCGCTCGCCGGGACGATCGCGGCGCTCGAAGGGGCGCAGCTGATCATCGTGCCGAGTGCGTCGCCGGCGCGCGGTACCGGCGTGAACGAAGAAGGGACCCGGCTCCCTGCCAGCATGGTGCGCTGGGAGCGAGTCGTACGGGGCATCGCCGAAGAGCACGGCGTGTTCGTGGCGCTCGCGAACCTGGTGGGGTTCGAGGGCGGCAAGGGCTTCCCCGGAGCGTCTGTGGTGATCGACCCGATGGGAAGCCTCTTGGTGCGCGGGCCCCTGTTCGAAGAAGCTTTGGTTACCGCCGAGCTCGACCTTGACCAGGTGACCCACGCGCGTGCCGATGCCCCGCTCCTGGCCGATCTCCAGAGTGCCCTCCCGATCCTCACGAAAGGACTGGGGAAGGGGGAAGGGGGAAGAGGGAAGACTGTTGCGAAGGTGAAGTTCGATCCTCCGCGGGATGGTAAGCACCCGTCCCCCTTCCCCCATCCCCCTTCCCCCAAGGTCCACGTCTTCCGTCGCGCGGCCGGCGAGCCCGACCCCCTCGCCATGAATTGCACGCTGGTGAAGCAGTGGCTCGTCAGCTTCCTTAAGGACGAAGTGGTGCGCCGGCGCGGATTCCAGAAGGGAATCGTGGGCATTTCGGGCGGCGTCGATTCGGCGCTGACGGCGTTTCTTGCCGCCGAGGCGCTCGGGAAGGAGAACGTGATCGGTGTGCGTATGCCGTACCGCACCTCGAGCCCCGAGAGCCTGTCCCATGCGCAGCTCGTGATCGACGCACTCGGCATCACGTCGCTCACCGTGGATATCACGCCCGCGGTGGACGGGTACCTGGCGGCCGTCGGCGACACCGATCCCAAACGGGCCGGCAACGTGATGGCGCGCGAGCGCATGATCGTGCTGTTCGATCTGTCCGCGAAGCACCACGCGCTGCCACTCGGCACCGGCAACAAGTCCGAGCGGCTGCTGGGCTATTTCACCTGGCACGCTGACGATGCGCCGCCCGTGAACCCGCTCGGCGATCTCTTCAAGACACAAGTGTGGGCGCTGGCGCGTCACGTCGGCGTGCCCGAGGTGATCCTCTCCAAGCCCGCCACCGCTGACCTCGTCCCGGGCCAACAGACTGAGCGGGACTATGGCTTCACCTACGAGCAGGCCGACCCGATTCTCTACCTCCTGATCCGCGGCTACGGCCCCGAAGAGCTGGTAGCGCGCGGCTTCGACGCCCGCGTCGTCGCCGCGGTCAACCAACGGCTCGAATCCACGCACTGGAAGCGCCGCCTGCCCACCGTCGCGGTGCTGTCGCAGACGGCGATCGGGGAGTTCTACCTCAGACCGGTGGATTACTGATGCAGCCACGCAATCCCAACGATTCCGAGACGGTGATGTCAGAGCTCATGATGCCGCAGCACGCCAACATCATGGGGAACGTATTCGGCGGCGTCATCCTTTCGCTCGTGGACCGGGTCGGTGCCGTGTGCGCTATCCGCCACTCGCGCAAGCAGTGCGTCACCGTGTCGGTCGACAAAGTCGATTTCCGCGAGCCGATCCACGTGGGCGAGCTGATCACGGCGCTGGCCCGCGTCAACTTCGCCGGCCGCACCTCGATGGAGGTGGGCGTGAAAATCGTCTCCGAAAACGTGATCTCGGGCGAGCAGCGACATACCAATTCGTGCTACGTGACATACGTGGCGCTGGGCGAAAACGGTCGGCCTTCGGCCGTGCCGCCGGTGGTGCCGAAGACGGCGGACGAGAAGCGGCGCTACGACAGGGCGGCGCAGCGACGGGCGACGAGAGTGATGGACCGACGGTATGACCAGGGAAAAGGGGAGTAGGCGTCTAGGCGTCTGCCTAGCCGTCTATTTCCTATGTCCTTTCGGAGCGAACCGTGAGAGTTCTAGCGGTACTTGGCGGGGGAGGAGCAAAAGCGGCTGCCCACGTCGGCGCCTACCGCGCCCTCGTCGAGGCCGGTCTCACGCCCTTTCACTTCGTCGCCACGTCATTCGGCGCGGTGATCGCGGCCGCTCTCGCCGCAGGGACGAGCGACGCCACGCTCACGGCGCAGCTCCTTGTCCCGTCGCGCCGCAACATCGCGGCGATCGATCCAATTGCTATTCTCAAGGGCGTCTTCGCCGACCATCTGATCAAGCCCGAGCCGCTGCGCGCCCTCATCGCCGAGCTCGTTCCCGCGACGCGGTTCGACCAGCTGAAAACTCCCCTGACGGTGACGGCCACGGACCTCGATTCTGGCGCATTAGTACTGTTCGGGGCGGGCCACGACATGACGACCCCGCTGCACGACGTGCTGTACGCCTCGTGCGCGCTGCCGGTCTACTTTCCGGCCGCCGTTCTGAACGGCCGGCGGCTCGCCGATGGCGGCCTGCGCGCCGTGCTGCCGCTCGAGACCGCCAGGGCCATTCCCGCTGACCTCGTGGTCGCGGTGCACACCGGGCCGGGCTTCGATGAGCTGCCGCCCCCATCCACCCGGCCGTCCCGTTTTCCGCCGGCCCTGATCCGCGCTCACGGGTCCTCGGAGCGCATCCTGATGGCTGCGCAGGTCGAGCACGCCGTCGCCGATTGGCCCAAGGGGGCGGCGGGGGCGGCGGGGGCGGCGGGGGCGGCGCGGCTCGTCGTGGTGCGGGCGGTGGCGGAGCGCGAGGCGACGTTCGCGGTCGGCAACGCGAAGCGGTACATCGAGGCTGGTTACGAAGCGACGAAGAAAGCGATTAGGTTATCGGCATGCTAGCCTCCGCCGTCATGATCCCCGATCCGATTGTCGCGGCCGCCGGCGCCACCTCCGCCGAGGTGTCCGCGCTGATGCGCTCCCGGAACATCTCGGTCGTGCCGGTGATCGACGGTCCCAAGGGGCGCCACTACCTCGGCACCGTCTCGGACCGCGACATCGTCACGCAATGCGTTGCGATGGGTCACGATCCGACAGAATGCTCGGCGCAGGATCACATGCGCACCGATACGCCCGTCGTGACGCCCTCGACCGAGCTCGCGGGGTACGAGCTGTCGAAGCAGCTCGATGCGGCGGATCATCATGTTCGATCGACGATCGTGGTGATCGATGAGAGTCGGAGGGTGGTTGGATTTATCCCACACCCCGAGGAGATAGTAGGGATTGTCATTGCCTAGTGCGAACAGACGCATAGACGGTCGTCTGACCTTCTCAGCGTCTCTAGATTGTCAGTTATGCCCCACAAGTATTTCACTATAGTTGAAGCCAACCGCACTCTTCCTCTCGTGCGCCGCATCGTGTCCGACATCACCGCCCTCTATCCTCGCTGGCGCGACCTCGTGAACCGCTACGAGCTCGTCGCCGTCAAGGCGAAGCCCGACTGGGGCGAGTCGCCCGAGCAGCTCGAGCTGAGTCGCCAGATCGAATCGATCGCCGCCGACATCAGTCGCTACCAGGCCGAGCTCGAGGAAGTGGGCTGCGTGTTCAAGGGATTCGAGCAGGGCTTAGTGGATTTCTATGGACAAATCGATGGGCGGGATGTGTTCTGGTGCTGGAAGAATGGCGAAGACAAAATAGAGTACTTCCACGAAATAGAAGCGGGATATGCGGGTCGACAGGCGATCTTGACGGTCACCGACTAGACGAGGTCTTCCATGCGCGGCGTTTGGCTCCTCCTCCATATCCTCGGCTTCACACTCTGGCTCGGCGGCGGTCTCGCCACCATGATTGCGGGCGTAACCGCCAAAGGATTCGCGCCCGATCAGCGGCTCGCCGCGTATCGCCTGACAAGTGCCGTGCAGCGCATCCTCGTCGGTCCCGGGGCCGTGGCGGTCCTTGTGTCGGGGCTCGCACTCAGTATGCGCTTCATGACTCCGGGCGGCGTCCCCGGATGGTTGATGCTGATGATGCTGGCAGGACTCTTGGGCGCCCTGGTCGCCCTCACCGTGTCCGTCCCGACGGCGGCGCGCCTGGGACGACTCGAGCTCGATGCGCGCGGCGAGCTGCCGGAAAGCTTCGCGTCGCTGCGCAAAAGGCAAGTCGTGACGGCATCGATTGCGGGAGGAATGGGACTGATCGCGTTGATAGCAGGAACAGTTCTCAGGGGCTAGCGATTAGAACATGCAACGACTAGACGCCTAGACGCACAGTGGTGAACAGGTCGTAGAGGGCAGGAATACCTAACGACTCAAACTGTTTTCCCCTGTGCGTCTGTGCGTCTGCTGCGTCTAGCAGTTACGCGTCTACGCGTCCAGGTTTGCCTGTTCTGCACATCGCTCTTACAGGGCACTCTCCACACCTCGGCTTCCGTGCCACACATATCACCGCCCCTAGCTCCATTATCCCCTGATTGAACCTCCACGCCCGTTTCCCTTCCTTTGGAACCAGCCGCTGCGCGATCTCCCATACCCGATTTGCTTCCGCCTTCTCTCCCAAAAACGCCCTTCGTATCACCCGCGCCACGTTCGTATCCACCGCCGCCACCGGCTTCTCGTACGCGAAGCACGCTACGGCCCCCGCCGTATATCGTCCCACTCCCGGGAGCTTCACGAGCTCCTCCGGGGTGTCGGGAACCTGCCCCCCGGCACCTGACACCTGCTTTGCCAGCTGATGGAGATTCCGCGCCCGCGCGTAGTATCCCAGCCCATCCCATGCTTCCCGCACGGCGCGGGGCGTGGCCTGCGCCAGTCGTTCCATACTTGAGAATCGCTTGAGGAAGCGCGGATAGTACTCCGTCACGCGGCTCACTTGCGTCTGTTGCAGCATGAACTCGCTCACGAGCACCCGGTAGGGATCGCGCGTGCGGCGCCAGGGAAGGGAGCGGGCGTGTCTGGAGAACCAGGAGAGCAGGCGCGTCTGGAAGGTTCGGACGAGGACCGGCTTGAGAGCCGGTGCGTGGTGCGTGGTGCGTGGTATTTTCCGGTCCTCCGAGGCTTGACGGCTAGGAGGGGGTAGACTAACCCGGCTTGCCTCACCAAGATACACGACCATGCGCATCTCCGTCATCGAGCGCGCCGTTGACCTGCGCCGGCCCATCGGCCGTTGGAGTCTGACGGCCGCGGGGCATGCGGGGCGATTCGCGTTCATGATGGTCGACATGGCGCGCGGCCTCCCCGAGTGGCGCATCTGGCTGCCGCGCACCTTCGAGCAGGCGAACCTGATCGGTTACGGCAGCATGTTCATCGTGCTGCTGATCGCCGGGTTCGCGGGCGGCGTGACGTCGCTGCAGACCGGCTACCAGTTCAACAACGCCTACCCGCTCTACATCGCGGGCGGGCTGATCGCCGAGACAGTGATCCTCGAGCTCGGGCCCGTGCTCACCGGGCTGATCCTCGCCGGCCGCATCGGCGCCCGCTTCGCCGCCGAGTTGGGCACTATGCGGGTCACGGAGCAGATCGACGCCTTGGAGAGCCTGGGCCGCAGCCCGGTGACCCATCTCCTGATCCCGCGCTGTATCGCCGGCATCCTCGTGATTCCGGCACTGGTGTTGTTCGCCAACGCGACGGGGTTCCTGGTGGGCTGGCTCGCCGCCAAGTCGTCGCTCGGTATCACCAACGCCGAGTTCACGTATGGCGCGCGCTACTTCTTCCGGCCCTTCGACCTGTGGTATTCCGTGATCAAGGCGTTCTTCTTCTCGATCGCGATCACCACCATCCCCTGCTACCTCGGCTTCAACACCAAGCAGGGCGCCGAGGGGGTGGGCCGCTCGACCACGCAGGCAGTGGTCGCGGCGTCGGTGACCATCTTGCTCCTGGACATGCTGCTCGCCCAGGTGCTGCTCTCCGGCCGATGATCGAGCTCAAGGGCGTCTCGAAACGTTTTCTGGACCACGTGGTGCTGGACCAGGTGGACTTCACCGTCAAGCGCGGCGAGACGGTGGCGCTGCTCGGTCCCTCCGGGGTGGGGAAGAGCGTCCTACTGAAACACATCATCGGGCTGATCCGTCCCGACTCGGGGCAAGTGCTGGTGGACGGCCTGTCGGTGCCGAACTTGAAGCGCAAGGAGCTGGCTGAGCTGCGCACCCACATCGGCTACGTGTTTCAAAACGGGGCGTTGTTCGATTCGATGGACGTATTCGAGAACATCCGCCTCGGCGTCACCAACGAGGAGCAGTACCGCGACTTCATGTTCTGCTCCGAGCGGGTGCGCGAGTGCTTGCGGCTCGTGAATCTGCAGCCCGAGGTGGCGAAAAAGATGCCGTCCGAGCTGTCGGGCGGGATGCGCAAGCGGGTCGGCATCGCGCGTGCCATCGCCGGCAAGCCGACGTATCTCTTGTACGACGAGCCGACGTCGGGGCTCGACCCAGTAAACTCCGACGTGATCGACACGCTGATCGAGCGGCTGCAGCAGGAGCTGGGCGTGACCAGCGTCGTGGTGACGCACGACGTGCGCGGCTCGTTCCGGGTGGCCGACCGCATCGCGCTGTTGTGGCAGTCGAAGATCCGCGCCGTGGGGACCGCCGAGGAGATCCTGGCGTCGAACGACCCCGCGGTGCAACAGTTCCTCGAGCGCGACCTCGAGATGGCCGTGCTCCAAGGCAGGAAGGACTGAATGGACCTCACCTACAAGCAGGAAGTCGGCGTCGGCGCGCTGGTGCTCGCCGGCCTGGTGTTGTTCGTCGTCGGGCTGTTCTGGTTCAGCGGTCGTTCGATCGGTCACCGGGGCACCTACGCGCGTGTCGTGTTCACCGGTGTCTTGGGGTTGAAGGAGGGCGACCCGGTGCTCATCTCCGGCGTCAAGGTCGGGCGGGTGTCGAAGGTGAACCTCGAGCGGGTGGGGCGGGTGACGGTTACGCTCGAGTTGTCGGGCGATCCAAAGGTGCAGCCGCGCACCAGCGCCACCGCGACCGTCGCGTCGATCGATTTCTTCGGCACCAAGTCGATCGTCTACTCCCCCGGCGCCGAGACCGACCCGCTGCTGCCGGCCACCTCGCTGATTGTGGGGACGCGGACGCAGGAGCTCACCGATATCGCGGCGGGGATCGCGACGCGCGCCAACGAGCTCATCGGCAACGCCACCGGTCTCGTCTCCGAGCAGCTCGCCATGGACATTCATAACACCCTGATCGCCACGCAGCGCGGCATGATCGCGCTCACCGAGGCGTCCAAGGGGCCGTTGGTGCAGCAGAGCACCGAGACCCTGGCCTCGCTGCACCGGGTGATGTCGCGCATCGACACCCTGCTCGGCAAGGCGAACATGCAGCAGACCGGCATCCGCCTCGATACCCTGACGTCCAATCTGCAGCAGCTCACGAGCCAACTGGCTCGGTCCACCACGACGCTGAACGACCTGATGGCGCGGATCAACCGGGGGGAAGGAACGCTCGGCAAACTGGCGACGGATACCTTGCTCTACGAAGATCTGCGCAAAACCCTTGAGTCTGTGACCAACCTTTTGAATGATTTGAGGGAACGGCCGGGGCGGTATCTGACGGTAAAGGTGTTCTGACGGTTCGTGAGTGCTGTGGCCGAGTGGGGCGGGCAGATTTTTCCCCGAAAAGCAGGTCCTTCGCTACGCGCGCGTTCCGCGCGCTTCGCTCAGGATGACAGGCGCGGCTCTTTTTAGGAGAGGGGGGTGAAAGCTCTCAGCCAAATCTTCCCAAGTAGGATTGCGAGCTTCGACCAGACTGGTCTTCCGCGATGCGTCCACCTTTGATTGCGCCCGTTCCCTTCCTTTCTCTCTTCTTTTCCTGAAGACGGCGAGCGAAGGACCTGCTTTTAGCACCACAATACGCCAAGGGAGCCTGCCCTGAGCGCCGCAGGCGCGAAGGATCTGTCTTTCAGCTCGCAGGCGCGAAACGTCCCCGCCCGAGCGCCCCCGCGTCCGCTCCACCCGCACACCGCACATCGTTCTATATTCTCCCCCCATGCTCGGCGTCACCTTCCTCGGCACGTCGGCCGCCAGGCCAACCGTAGAGCGAAACGTCTCCGGCATGGCCTTAGTCCGCGAAGGCGAAACTCTATTGTTCGATTGCGGCGAAGGCACTCAGCGCCAGATGATGCGCTTTGGCGTCAGCTTCGCCCTGCGCGACATCTTCTTCACCCACTTCCACGCCGACCACTTCCTCGGCGTGATCGGGCTGATGCGCACCCTGGGGTTGCAGGGGCGCGAGGAGCCGATGCGGCTGTGGGGGCCCAAGGGGGCGAAGCAGGTATTGAAAGTCGCCCTGACGCTTGGCGTCGAGCGGGTGCCGTTCGACGTCGCGATCGAGGAGGTGAAGCCGGGGGACATCATAGGGGAAGGGGGAGGGGGGAAGAGGGAAGGGTATGTCCTCAACGTTTTCGCCACGGAACACGGGGGAGGCTCTGTCGGCTACGCGCTGGTGGAGAACGAGCGCTACGGCAGGTTCGATCCGGAGAAGGCGCGAGCGCTGGGAATCCCCGAAGGTCCGCTCTGGGGCAAGCTGCAGCGCGGCGAGACGATTGAACTAGCCGACGGCCGACAGCTGACAGCCGACAGCGTCGTTGGTCCCAAGCGTCCCGGCCGCAAAGTTGTCTTGACCGGCGACACCCGTCCCGTGGCCACGGTGATCGATGCGGCGCAGGGGGCGGATCTCCTGGTGCACGAGGCGACGTTCGGCGAGGAGGATAAAGAGCGGGCGGTCGAAACCAATCACTCCACGGCGCGTGAGGCGGCGCAGGTGGCGCTCGCCGCCAAGGTGCGGCGCCTGGTGCTCAACCACCTCTCGGCGCGCTACTCGATTAGTGCCGACGAGCTGGTCAGCGAGGCTCGGGAAGTCTTTCCTGAGGTAGTGGCTGCCAAGGACGGAATGACCGTGGAGGTGCCGTTTTCGGACTAGGCTTTCACTGGGATTTCACCCGCATCAGCGAGCGGATGACACCGTCCACATGAGCACGTGCGGCGCGCACCCGCGAAACAGCCGAGTTGCGGTCGCGGCCTGCTTGGTCACGAGGATGACCGCCTCATCCGCTTCCCTCATCCCCACGAGGGCGAGTCGTACCTGGCCGTCCGCCTGCGCCTGGAAGGTGAAGCTGTCATGCAACGAACCGCTCGCATACGGTTTCGCCCACGCGGGTGGCTTGGCGCCCGAGAACGTGATGACGTGCAAGGGCTGAGCGAGTGTGACGTCGGAGAGGGGAACCTGCCGCTCGTTCCAGGTGATCGTGCCCGAGCTCGGGTCCTTGGTGTGCCGGTGGCCGCTCTTCGGGTGCGTCGTGTGCCTGCCCGCAGGACCGCAGGCGACAATCACCACGCTGGCGGTGCTGCTCACCGACGCGACGTGGTACAGCGTTCCGTGCCAGACTCCCACTACGTCAATGTCTCTCGGCATCCTAGAAACGTAGCACTAAGTCGGGCGGCGGGTACCGCTCTAAAATGGTCCTTCACGGACCGCAGCGCTTGCCGCACCACGGCCTCGGCGAGCTCTGCCGTAGTCATGTCCACCTCCTCCGGCGAACCTATGCGCCCGGGCCTCGCGCCGGGAGCGCATCAGGATCCTCGGGCGCGCTCTTGGGGCGCGGCTTGGCCGAGGACTTGGGCCTCGTCCCCAGGGTCTTCGCCATCTCTACCTGAAGTTCTTCCCTTGCGTTCACGTCTTGGTCTCCACCTCGGCGGTGGCCGTCCGCTGCCGCAGCTCGTCCTCACGCTGCCGGCGCATGGCCGTGTCGGTGTCCTGCTGACACCGCCGCCGGGCCGTGACGATTGCGCACTCTAGCGCCGGATGGGGTTGCGTGATGAGGCACTCGCGCGTGGCGATATGTGTGACCGTGCCATCCATAATCGGTGGTGTGCTCCTTCAACATGCGGCGTGGTCGCCTTGATCTTGTTGGAATCGATCGAGGCGGCCAGCGTGAACGTCCGCTCGAAGGCGCCATGGTTGTTCGCCCCAGGAGGAATCCCGTGGACGTCCCGTTTCTAATTCGGCACCGGCTGGAGGAATTGGGGTTGGAACAGCGCGATCTCGCCTGCGCCGCCCAACTGACCGAGATTCAAGCAGCGGATCCTCGAACAACGCCCCGCTAGCTCTTGCGCCCCGTCTTGACGAAGAACGCCGAGTACACCTGCTCCAGCGCCCGAGATTTGCATTTCGGGCAGGCAGGGCGCCGCTTGCCGTGCTCGCTGATCGATTGCTCGTTACTGAAGCGCTTCCGGCACTTGGTGCAGCGGTACTCGTAGATAGGCATAGGCGAAGGAACGTTATTCCCGTACCATTGACAAGTGAAGTTAACTACTTCCTGCCTGCCTGGCAAAATCGGCGATGCACTTGACAAGTATAGTACACTACAGCATGTTGCAGGCTACTGAACTGATGGGTGTTCACTCTACTCGGTTGAACCATCACTGCCCCAGGAGGTTTGGATATGTACGCGCGAGAAGTTTCCATACATCTCAAGACCAATGCGGGCCCTGAGTTCACCCGGACGATCGAGAAAGACATCCTGCCCCGACTTCGGAAACAGAAGGGCTTCGCGGACGAGCTCACGTTCCTCAATCCCAACGGCAAGAATGCCGTCGCCATCAGTTTGTGGGATCGGAAAGAGAACGCGGACGCCTATGGCCGCGACACCTATCCCCAAGTACTCAAGGACCTGGCGACCGTGGTGGAGGGAACGCCTGAGGTTCAGGCCTACGAGGTTGCCAACTCGACCTTCCACAAGATCGCCGCTCGCAACTAAGGCCGACTGGTCTGTTTGGCCGCTCGTAGCTCCGGTCTGTCCAAGGGCGACTGGTCGGTTCGGAGGAGGGGGGCGGGCTAGCTAGTCCGCCCTCTTTCTTATGTGTCCGTCAGCGCTATCCCCGTGTGGACAGCGCCGGTGCGTCAGGCAAACCCTTGTAGCGACGAAGCGCGAAGCCCCGCGACGCTGCTTCGTACGCCTCCGCGAGGCTTGGGAATGCGTAGCGCACCGTTTTTAGCGCCCCGCCCTCCGCGTAGACGACGAAGCCTTGAGAATCGTCGTAGTAGGCGTGAACCGCGTTTGCATCGATGCGGCAGTGAGAGAGGACTGCATCGATGTGTCGGCCACGAGTTCCGAGTTTCGCGTGGCTCCGTCTGGGCACTTTCATTCCCTAATCTACGCGACGCCAGCTTCAGGCGCTTGTTGGAGGCGCGTTTTGACCCCGGCCCTACTCCTCTGCCCAGTCCAAGAAGGTGGTGAGGATGCGCTTGAGCTGGCGCGGACCACCTACGCCGTGAAAGGAACCGTCCTCAAGCCAGCAGCGGATCCAATCAGATTCCGGATCAAGATCGGCGATCTCAGCGAACGAGCGCCCCTCAAGACTCGTACTGGGAAGTTGGATTCGAACGCTCCAGCCAGGGTTGTCGAGCGTCTCAATGGTTACGCTGGCGTCGTGCTCCCAGTCGCTGTCACGATGCAGGTGATACCAGGTCTGTAAACGGTCGAGAAGTTCGGGCATGGATGGGAGGTTGGGACGCCCCTAACGGACAGCGAGTAAGCTGCGCAGCGCTGGTGAACGAATGAATCCATAATCTACCCTGGGCGGGCGGGGAGCACACAGCCCGACAGCGCGTATCGCACCGTCGGGCTTCGAGTTGCCCCTCCTGGGCTCGAACCAGGACTCTCCTGATCCAGAGCCGAGCACTGTCGACCCCTAGGTATGTGATCCTTCCCTCTTCGCGGCGACGAAGTGGATGGAAATCCTGCCTCTGAGTGATTCCGGCAGGGTTTTCTCGCCCCGAGACAGACCCACACTGGGACCCAGTCTCGAAGCGTGTTGGGCGCTTCAGCTTGCGGCGTCTCCCTATCGGCGGGCGCCAAGAATGCTCAGGGAGGCTCGGGCGCGGTGGGCCTGGTACGCCCAGCATGCTACACCGCGCAGCGATGGCATGTGGTCGTTCATGAGGCGCTGCCGTGGTTTGTGGCAGTGCTGACAGTACACACAAGGCTTAGTCGCGTCTTGAGCGTCCCGGCAGATGAATACGGGGACCGGTTCGAGCAAGGCGCTGCGGCCGAACCCGGCCTCGGCGCTTCTCGCGTCGGGATAGCTCTCCTTTTCAGCGACCACCGGCTGAAGACCCTCGTTGGAGACCGGAACATCTTTGCTAGACCGCCGCTCCCCCCACGCCACAGTGATCTTGACCGACACGGGAAAAAAGATGACCCCGGAGGCTTGAGCGCAAGGGCGACAAAGCTAGGCCGCGATGACTACGCAGGGTGTCTTGAGCAGCGATAGATCGGTGCTCCATTCCGTTCGAAGAAGAGCGGCGCCAATGAGCGAATGCACATCCTCTTCCTTACTCAAGCTCACAACCTCGGAAGGCAGCTGCTCCGCAAACGCCCTGACCCCGACCTTGGCGTCGCCAATGTGACTACCACTCTTGGCTTCACCGGTGACAAAAGCCTCCCAAAAGAAGACCCCGGCGCCCGCCTTGTAGAAGGCCCCCCAGCCAAGAAACGGCCGGATTCCGGGACGCCGAATAGTTCTGAGAATCCAGATCGTCTCGGCTAGTCCCGTAACGAGGACTTGAGCACCTGCGCCCGCAGACCAAGGGCGATCGCCCTCGCCTTCCCGGCAGCATGTGAGCCTGTCCGGATCGTTTCGGACTGGCAGAAACAAAGGACATTCGAAGCCGAGGGCGACCGGGTGACCCGCATCGAAGTCGAGGACAATCCGCTCTGCGAGCCCAGCAATGTCCTTACCAGTATCCGTGATCTTAATTCTGGCGCGTCGCTCGCCTCGCGCCCAAGCGAAGTTACCCCTTTGGATGGACCCGATGTCCGCACAATAGATCGCGAGGGAGCGCACAGACGGCGCAATATGCAGCTACTTCTATGCTGTCGCCACTTCTATGCGTCGTCTGTACGGTGGTGGCGGCATGGCCTACCACAAGCAGCCGTCGCTCCGTCGTGCGATCGGCGAACGCCTCCGCCGCCTTCGCCAGGCAGCCGGGGTCCCATCTCAGGAAGCGCTGGCGCACCGCGCCGGCGTACACCGCACCTATATCGGGAGAATCGAACGGGGAGAGAGCGGCATCACAGTCGAGATGTTGGCGGCGATCCTGGCCGCCATGTCGACCAGCCTCGCCGATTTCTTCCGTCCCTTCACCCAACCTGTGCAGTCAAGGACGCCCCGAAAGCGGGAATAGTGAACGTTCGCTTCGCGTGCGTTGGTCGTGACCTCTGTTGCGCGCCGCCAAGGCGGCGCGAGCGAGCAGCGGAGGTCGGGGTAGCGGGATAGCCCCGACCCGGGCGGCTTCGCTCAGCGACTTGTGCACTCTCGGGGCTAGGGTGCGGCTCACGCAACGCGCCTGGAAGTAAGCGATGTACAAGTGCGGCGGCACGAGGATCTCCAGGAGAGCCTTCCCTGACGAAGCCAACGCAACTGGGATCAACGTCTGCACCTCGTCTCGTATCTGCTCTAGTCCCTGATCTTTCGTAAGCTCCAACGCCCTAACTGTCGCCGGGATGCTGATCTCGCCCGCGTGCCGACTTGCTACAGTGGTAAGGATGGAGAGGGCGCCGACGAGCTCCTTCCGGTTTGAGGCAACGCGGGAACTTGTGGGCAATCCGAAATGTCTGGCCAGACCCAGGAGGCGCCGCACGTCTTCAGACCTAAGCCCATAGAGCGCGTCCGTCTTGCCAACGTCCAACTCGGCCCACAACCGCACGAGCACTGGCATGAAGTCTGTCCCCACCACCCGTCGAATCCCTTGAAGATGTGACGGTAGGCGGGCCTTTCGTGCGCGGTCGAACGGGTTCTTGGGGTCACTTCGTTCGAGGGCAGCGAACGACTCCTCCGTCTCCTCGAGCAACCGCTTCAAATGTCTCCTCAGGTACGCCCGCGCCAGGGCTGTGCGCGGAAACCCTAGACACCACAGATACCAGCCGACCAGCTCAAGGTCTCGACAGTGGCGACGGAGAAAGGCCACTGCCAAGGTTTGGGTCGGTGCGAAAGGGGGGTAGCGCGAGACCGTACCTCGGCCGCGGCCGAGGTATTCCTTCTGAGGGCGATCAATCAACCCCGACTTGTGCCAGCGCTCGAGTTGAGCGTTCGAAATCCGGAAGCCTGCGCTCCGGAGGATGCGTCGCAGCTCATCCCGCGTCAGCCAGCCAGGATTCTGAGGCATCCGTCAAAAGTTACATCGGTACGTGAGACCCGCACGGTTTTCTGCCAGGCACTCCTAGCGTTCCGCACGAATAGCCGGACTTACACCGATACGTAAGTCCGCCGCGGCCGAGAAAGAACGCTTGGCCTCGTGCGCGAACCCTCATGTACTGGTGATCATCGTTATGGCTCCGACATCAAACCCGCTTCGGGACGCGGCGCTCAACTACGCCAAAAAGGCCCTCAAGATCTTGCCCGTTCACTGCATCGAGAGCGGTATCTGTTCGTGCGGGAGTCCCAAGTGCGGGAGCCCCGGCAAACATCCGCGCATCAAGGAATGGGTCGACGATGCAACCAGTGAAGCTGAGCAGATCGAGAGCTGGTGGTCCAAGTGGCCGAATGCGAACATCGGAATTGCTACTGGTAAACGCAGCGGCATCATCGTCGTCGACGAGGATCCCAAGCGTGGAGGCTCAGTAGACGACCTCCTGTTCGATTGCCCAACGCAGATCGTGGCGCTGACAGGTGGTGGCGGTCGCCACCTCTACTACGCCTATCCGGACGACCAGACCGAAGTTTCCAACTTCGTTGGCGGCAATGGAATCGACATCCGCGGTGACGGGGGATTCGTCGTGGCGCCGCCTTCCTTACACGCCTCCGGACGGTCGTACGAGTGGGACCGGGATTTCATCGGATGGAAGACCAAGCCTGCGCAGCTCCCCCCGAAGGCCTTGGCCGCACTGCGGAAGAAAGGAAGAAAAAAAGTAGGGGGAAAACCTAGAGGAGGAGCGCGAACATCAAGCGTCGAAGCAATCGTGGCGGAAGGCGTGACCGAAGGACAGCGCAATGATACGATGGCGCGTTGGGTGGGTCGGTTGCTACGAAAGGGGTGCCGCGGCGACGAGCTTCGCTCGCGCTGCCTCGCCGACAACCAAAAACACTTCCAGCCGGCGCTGCCCGAAGACGAAGTACTCCGGGTCATCGCGAGCATCGAAAAACGCGAAATGGCCGGCCCACAGCAGCCGGATACCTCCGATGGGACGGTGTCGCATGCGGGCCGCAGGAAGACACGAGGGCGTCGACCGAGCGAGCGACCTGAGGAAAACCAAGACAACGTGCCACAGGGCGGCACGCCGGTCGCCCCGGCCGGCTTAGAGGATCATGCACCAACCCCCAGCCAGCCGCAGGCAGAGAGTCTCATGGAGCTCGCCGAGGCCGTGGAGTTGTTCCACACGCCGAGCCAGGAGGCCTATGCCATACTAGCCGCGGCCGGGCACGGGGCCGCGTTTCCGATCCACAGCGCGGGATTCGCTCTTTGGCTCTCCCACCAGTTCTATCGGCGGGAGGGCAAACCGCCGAGCCCCCCTTCCCTCGATGGGGTGATCCGCGAACTCGAAGCTCGAGCGCTGTTCGACGGGCCTGAGTACCCGGTGTTCGTCCGCGTCGCCGGCGCGGACAAGGCGATCTACATCGACTTGACACATGACTGCGGGGAAACCGTCGAGATCACCGGGGACGGGTGGCGGGTGATCTCCAACCCCCCCGTGCGGTTCCAACGCCCCGAGGGGATTGCAGCGCTCCCACAACCCAGCCGCGACGGGGCCCTCTCGGAATTGCGGCCCTTCGTCAACCTACCGGACGACGACGGGTGCGCGGTGTTGCTGGGCTGGCTCGTGATGGCCCTTCGCCCCAAGGGCCCCTACCCGATCCTCGTGCTACAGGGTCAGCAAGGGTCGGCGAAAAGTACGTTGAGCCGCATCGTGCGAAGGATCGTCGACCCATCCATCGCCCCGCTCCGCTCGCTGCCTCGAACCGAACAAGACCTCATGATCGGGGCGCGCGCCAGCTGGGTGTCCATGTTCGACAACGTGTCCGTTCTGCCAGCAGATCTCTCTGATGCGCTCTGCCGTCTGGCGACCGGCTCGGGCTTCGCGACGCGCAAGCTCTATTCCGATCAAGACCAGGTATTCCTCGTCGCCGAACGGCCCATCGTGCTGAATGGGATCGGTGAGCTCGCGGTTCGGCACGACCTGCGCGACCGGGCTGTCATTCTTAACCTGCCGCCGGTGCCCGATGGTGAGCGGCGTGACGAAGAGACGTTTTGGCGCGAGTTCGAGGAAGCCCTCCCCCGCATTCTGGGGGCCCTCTACCGCGCCGCGAGCATGGCATTGCACAACATTGCGAAAGTGCAGCTCGTAACGCCCCCGAGATTGGTCGATTTTGCGCGCTGGGCCACCGCCGCCGAGCCAGCCCTTGGCGTGCATCCCGGCGAATTCTTGGCCGCCTATCAGCGCAACCAGCAGACTGCGACCGAGCTGGTCATCGAAAGCGACCCGGTCGCCGAGGCGGTACGGGAGCTGGCCGCCGCAGGGCCGTGGCAGGGGACTGTGACGAGCCTGCTGGAGCATCTCAGCAGGCGGCCGCCGTTCAGCACCATGGGAACGAGGTGGCCCAACACGGTAATGCGGCTCACGAACTGGATCCACCGCACCCAGCCCCTTCTGCGGGCGGTCGGCGTCGTTGTCGAATTTGGTCGCGCCGGAACCAGGGACCGCAGCAGACTAATCACGATTCATCTTGGGCCGGAGCAGAGCGTCCAGACCGTCCAGAGCGTCCGCATGGACGCTGCGGACGCTCCGGACGGTCATTCGCGGGATCTCGACTCTCGCGAGGACGGGACCGATGCGAACATGGCGGGCGATGGCCCCGGGGCGGACGTATGAACCCGGACGCCTTCGTCCGCGAGCTCGTCGAGAAGCTCCGGGGTCGCGCCGCTTTCATGCGGCGGCATGGCGCTGCGGAGGCGGCCACAACCTGCGATCGGATCGCCGAGGAGCTCGACCACGACTTTCGGGCCTGGTGGCTTGCCGAGTTGACGGTCGGGGAGGCGAGCATCGAGTCCGGCTACAGCACGGAACGACTTCGGGAGCTGGTACGGGAGGGACGCCTGCCCGATCGCCGTCCGCCCGGAAGGGACGGGGAGATCCGAATCCGGCGAGCGGACTTGCCCCGCCGTCCCAGCGCTCGTGCACCAACCGAGGCAGTCGAGGCCCTCGCCGCTCAGGTTCTCGCCGGGCGCAAGTAGAGAATTACTTGTGCCAGAATTCACCCGCTCAGTTTTTTCGGGTTTGGACCAACACGGTGAACTCGCTGTGACCAACCTGCGATCGAGCAAACTCTGGAGTTGCACAGTGGGGCCGCTAGGGGCCCACGTGACCGCGCGCGAGCGGGTCCACGGCGGGCCCGTCTATCTGTACGTCTACGACCGCGCTCTCCACGGCCGGCGGAAGCGCGCCCTGGGCTTCCGGCTGCGCGATGCGGCGGGCACCCTGATTCCGGAGCATGTGACGCAGGCGAAACGGCAGGCGCTGGAGCTATCGAACCGATTGATCCAGGGCGTTGGGCCAGCGGCTCAGACGACGGTAGGACAGCTGTTCGCCGTGTTCGAACGCGAGGTAGTGGACCAAGAACGCCCGGCGAGCCGCGAAGAAGCCCGACGAGGCCTCGCGCTTTGGCGTGCATTTCTAGGTGGCGGGTTTGTGTTATCGAAATTCGGACTGCGCGAGTGGAACGCGTTTATTTCCGCGCGTCAGTTGGGCGAAATTGATGGTCGAGGCCGGCGGGTGTCCGAACCCACCAAGCGTCGGCTCGTGCGCCCGCGGACGATTGCTCACTCGCTCAAGCTGCTGCGGCAAGTGTGCCGGTTCGGCGCAAACTACCGCACGACGACGGGCGGGTTCCACCTCGAAACAGATCCCACCCGCGGCCTCGTCCTCCCCGTCGAGAAGAACCCGCGGCGCCCCGTCGCGGACACCGAGCGCTTCGAGCGACTCCTGGCTGTGGCCGACCGCGTCACGATGCTGGACGCGGGCCGGCACCCGACCCGCTCGTACCTGACCGAGTTGCTCGTGCTCGCGGAGGGCACCGGCCGCCGCATCGGCGCCATCCTCGCGCTCCGATGGAGCGACTGGGCTCTGGACGCAGGGACCCACGGCACGATCCGCTGGCGCGCGGAGCACGACAAGATCGGTCAGGAATGGACGACGCCGGTCACGCCTCGAGTACGGGAGGCATTGGAAGCCGCCCGGCGGCGGCGCCCGAATCTCGGTGATGCCTTCCTTTTTCCTGCTCCGGACGATCCGTCCCATCCAGTCACGCGTCACGTCGCGGCCATGTGGCTGCACCAAGCCGAGCGGCTGGCTGAGCTGGAGCCCCTCAGGGGCGGCGTATGGCATCCCTTCCGGCGCGCTTGGGCAAGCAAGCGCAAGCACCTCAGCCTCAAAGACGTCGCCTACGCAGGCGGCTGGAAGGACACGAGCACGCTGCTACGGTGCTATCAGCAGCCCGATCCTGAGACGATCGAAGAGGTCGTGCTGGGCTCTCGCCAACTCAGGTTGGCCCAATGAATGTCCAGGGATCTCGCGCACCGGCGCGCCCCTTGCGGCGTGTTGCCGAAGCGTCGTCCCCTAGCCCGATCAATCTGCTAGAGAACCGTGGCCCGAAATCCACGCGCTTGTCCGTTTGGCCCCCGTCATTGTGACCGCTTACCTGGTCTTGTTGCGCACCGCACCCTCGATCCGTTGAACACAAGCCTCGAGGTCGCCATTCACTTGGTGCTCCCAGATGCGGAGCACACGCCACCCTCCCCGCCGCAGCCGGGCAAAGTTTCGAAGGTCCCGTGCACGGTTCCGTTCGATTTTGGCGCGCCAGAACGCAGATAGCCTGGACCGCCATGCCGGGTAGCGGAACCCGTGCCAGAAGTCGCCGTCGACAAAAACGACGAGCCGGGAGGCGGTAAAGAGGATGTCGGGTCGGCCGGGAAGTGACATCACATTGGTTGTAAAGCGTAGCCCGAGGCGCCGCAGTTCGCGGCGCACCACGACCTCGAGGCTCGTGTTGAAGCCGCGTATGCGGGACATGCAGTAGCTACGCTGCGCGGGCGTGAGCCTGTCGGCCATTCCTTTTGATGTGCCCTCGGACTGCCCGCGCCACGGCGGCCGCCATCAAGGGTGGCACAGCGTTACCGACCTGCATGAACTGGTGCTTCCTGTAGCCAAGGAACCGGAAGTGGTCGGGGAACGACTGGAGACGCGCAGCCTCCCGCACGGTGAGCGTTCTGTCGCTCACGGGGTGGACGTAACTGCCCCAGTGGGGGTCGGACTTCGTGAGGATGGTGCAGCACAGCCCGCGCTTGCAGAGCCGGCCGTAGCGCTTCGTGTGGTCGCTCTCTCGGGCGCGCCGCATGCCCGCGGGCAGCAGACTTCGCGGGATGTCGCGCCAGTTGCCGCCTTCAGGCACGTGCCTGATGCGCTTGAGCATGGCGGCGCCTAGGCCGGGTGCGACGTGGTTGAAGAGTTCGTCCTGGTCCCCGCGCATCATCTCTTGGTACGGTGTCCGCGGCGCTCGAGTGTAGCCGGCGACCTCCTCCCCCTCCGCGTTGCCGAGCGTTGGCAGGTCGCCGATCGCCGCCCACACGGCGGGCGGGCGACGGAACCGTTCGTCGGGTTCACGCTCCCAGCGGTGCACGTACGGGTTCGCGCTGGCAGGTGGCTTGGGCGCCGGTCCGAAGCGACCGCGCGGAAAAAGTCGGTCCTCCCACCCGAGGCGAGTGGCTACAAAGAAGACGCGGCGACGCTGTTGCGGCACGCCGAAGTCCTCGGAGTAGAGGACGCGAGCATCACACTCGTAGCCCAACTCACCGAGCGACTCGTAGATCTCGTCCAGGACAGCGCCGCCGCCGACCGTCAGGATGCCCGGCACATTCTCCATGACGAGGCACTTAGGCTCCAACGTGTGGACGATGCGAAGGTAGTCGCGGAACAGCCGCGCGCGCGCCTTGCGGCGCGACCGCTCGTGGTTGTTGTAGGAGAACGACTGGCAGGGTGGCCCCCCGATCAGGCAGTCGAGGTCGCCGGGCTGCAGCCGGGCGTCCGCGAGCAGTTCAGCGCCGGTTAGGTCGGAGATCGGGCATTCAAAGAACGAAGCTTCGAGAAAGTTGTAGCGGAACGTTTCGCTCGCGGCGCGGCTGAAGTCGTTGCCTGATAGGACGGAGAACCCGGCTTGGTGAAACCCTTGGGCGAGTCCGCCGGCGCCAGAGAAAAGATCAATACATGTCGGCTTCCGAACAGAAACCGAATTGCATCGCTCGTAGTACCTGACCACTGCCGGTCCTGCCCCATTCACCAACGGCCACCTCCATGCAGTATCCGCCACACGACACCGTGCCAGCGTTCGATGCAACTCTCTATATATCAATATGATAGCCGTCACTCAGTGGAGCAAGTGGTCCCCGCTGGCATGCGCGACATCCGCTGAGCCCTTGACTGCGTCTACCGAGCATCTATCTTGATCTCTGTTGACTTGTGTTGCACGGATTTGCCTGGGCAAGCATATCTCGGATGCAGGGCCGTGAAGAGAAAAAACTAGCCGGCCTGGGCAGACGAACCATGGCCGGCTAGTTGAAGCTCGGGAGCGGTGGCAGAGCTGGCTGATTGCACCGGATTATCACTCCGGCGGTCCGGGCGTCTCCCCGGGTTCGTGGGTTCGAATCCCACTCGCTCCGTCCCTGCGTTTCACACGAACGACTGCAATCCTAATGCAGGGGGGCACACGAATGCAAGGGGGCACTTGCCTAAGCTACTGTCGCGGCAACAGTTGGGTTGCACTAGATGGTTCCGAGGTATCGACAGAGCTCCGCGTCGTGGAGTGGGTTGGGCCCCTACTCCTTTCGCCCCGGGAGGTCGCTCGCGTTCCTCCGCGCGTTCGCGGCATCTACATGCTCCACGCCTTCGCGCCAGAGTACGGTGCTTATCCGGTGCTCTACGTTGGGAAGTCTACTCGTCTGCGGGAGCGCCTCACGGACCACCTGGACGACCTGCGCGCGAAGCAACTGATACGCTCAGCCCGGCATGCGTTCCCAATGTCCTTCAGCGCAGCACCGATCGCGGACCAGCGGCTGCTCGACAGGGTCGAGTCCGGCCTAATCCGGGCTCTTCGCCCGGTCGCCAACCAACAGGTCCCCACGGCTCCGCCAGTGCTAGTGAACCTGCCGCCACTCGTTCTGTGAACGAGCAAGGAAAGGGATGGAAAAATGGCTAAGGACAATCCCGAGGAGCTCCTCGACCACGAACCGCCGCCGAGGCTCTATCCCGAACGCATTGGCAACCGGGAGTACATGCTCCCTGAGGTCAAGCTCGACGTATCCGATGACGTGATGCTCTGGCACGGCAACCCTCGGCTGCAGCAGACCCTTGCAGAGGATGGCGCCTTGGGCGTGGAGGAGGACCTGACCGAGCTGGACGAGCACCAGCTCGAGGAGCGCATCCGGCGTACCAAGGGCTACGACCCGCTGGCAAGGAATCTCGCCGACCTCGGCCAGCTCGACCCCATCTACGTTTGGAAACGACCGGGCTCGAAGAAGCACCTCGTCTTGGAGGGCGCCACGCGGGTGACGATCCTCCGCGAGCTCGCGCTCAAGTATCAGGGTAAGGCCGATGCCGAGCGCTTTCGATATGTAGTCGCCAAGGTGCTCCCGCCCGAGTTCTCCGAGGAGCATCGGGCGATCCTGCTCGCTCGCATCCACGTGCGGGGGATGGGCGTCCGGCAGTGGGGGCGTTACATCGAGGCGAAGTTCATCTGGGAAACCGTGACCGACCGTCACGGTCACAAGCCGCTCTTGACCATGAGCCAGCTCGCCGAGCACATGGGGAAAAGTGTCTCGTGGGTGAGCAGGCTGAAAGACGCCTACGAGTTCGCGCTCGCGTACGTCGAACACCTCGACGCCCCCGATGCGAGGACCCAAGCGCGCGAGAAATTCAGCATCCTGGAAGAGATCAGCCGGGCCTCGGGCTTCGGGCCGAAGGTGAAGGCACTCGACAAGCACGAACATGACGAGCTGCGCGACCAGGTCTTCCAGATGGTGCGAAACAAAGTGTTCAAGGAGTACCGCGACGCGCGTTTCATCGGGGAGTTTTATGATGACCCCGAGAAATGGCAGCGGCTCCTAACGCTCGAACCGGGCGCCGGGCACGAACTGGCGAACCAAGTTAAAGCTGGCACGGCGGGGGTTAAAGGTCGGATCGATGTGCTGTACGGCCAGATCGAGCGGCAGATTGAGAAGGACGCGGGTTTGCTGGACGAGGACGACCTCGAGAAACTGAAGAGAGCTGCGCGCCTCTTGGAATCGCGCCTCCTGGGGCTGGCGCCCTTCCGGATCGAGTTGCGCGGGTTCACGAAGGCGCTGGAGAACGTTCCGTTGTCCGAAATCAAGCAACTCACTCATGAGGAGGTGAAAACTTTCGAGACGGGCCTCGCTGACTTCCAGCAGCGGCTCGAGAAACACAAGAGTTGGGAGACGGGGTGAGCACCACCTCTGTGGCGATCCCACCTTTGCTCAACCACCAGGCAGAGGGCATCAAGTTCCTGCTCAACCGCAGGGCTGGTCTGCTGGCGTTCGAGCAGGGGCTCGGAAAGACGCGCGTCGCGGCCGAGGCGTTCGACCAGCTGCTCGTGCAGGGGAAGGTGGACACGCTGATCGTGCTCTGCCCGAACTCCCTCAAGTTGAGTTGGGCTGCGGAGCTGCAGAGGTTCACGCCACACCTCGACTATGTCGTCGCCCAGGGTGGACCAAAAGCGCGGCGTCGCCTGCTGGGGACGACGACAGCTCACGTCGTGATCGTCAACTACGAGATGGCGCGGAACGAGATCCTG
This sequence comes from uncultured Gemmatimonadaceae bacterium, assembly GCA_964596925.1. GTDB lineage: Bacteria > Gemmatimonadota > Gemmatimonadetes > Gemmatimonadales > GWC2-71-9 > DASTHG01. The sequence goes on from CAZQWQ010000064.1 coordinate 98,747, forward strand.
GCGATCCGGGCGCTCATGACCCGCCGCAAGGCAGTACTCGTCTTGGACGAGTCTCACTACGTGAAAAACTACCGCTCGCTGAACAGCACGGCCGCCCACCTTCTCGCGCCCCTGACCGAATATCGCTGGCTTCTCACCGGCACCCCGGTCACCAACACGCCAGCCGACTTCTACCCACAACTGTCCCTTGTCGCTGGAAGCCAGCTCCTGGGTCCGTTCGGACTGTTTGAGGCTACCTACAGTCGCCACGACACAACGTCGACACAGCGCAATGGGCTCGCCGCGATGGCAGCGCCGTACCTCCTACGCCGCACGAAAGAGGAGTGCCTCGACCTTCCCGACAAGACGTTCGTGGACGTGGTGGTTGAGCTGCCCTCGTGGCAGCGCAGGCTATACGACGCGCTTAGGGACGAGCTCGCTCATGAAGTGCTCGGGATGACAAAGGAGGAGTTCGCGGCGTTCGTGCCCACCGCGATGGCGCGGCTGCTCCGCCTCTCGCAGATCGCCAGCAATCCTACTCTCGTGTTCCCTGAAGAGAGGCGGACACCCGGGAAGTTCGCGGAGCTGGACCGCATCATCGAGGAGCTGGCAGGCGCCAACGGTCGCAAGGTAATCGTTTGGTCCTACTACGTGCGGACTATCGAAGCGCTCGCAGCCCGGTACGCCGACTACGGCGCGGCGAGTCTGTACGGCGAGACGCCGGTCTCGGACCGCCAGGCGCTCGTAGACCGATTCCAGTCCGACCCCAGCTTGCACGTGCTTGTGGCGAATCCCGCCGCTGCAGGCACGGGCTTCACGCTTACGGCCGCCACGTACACGATCTACGAGACGCTCACGTGGCGCTACGATCTTTACGCGCAGAGCCAAGACCGAAACCATCGCATCGGACAGCGGAACCCCGTGACCTACATCCGCCTCATCGCCGAGGGAACCGTTGAGCAGGCGATTGCCGAGGCGCTCGAGCGGAAGGCGCAGGTTGCGGCGGAGCTCGTGGGCGATGTCGCTTCGCAATCGCCAATCGCCAATATGACGCCAGAGGCCTTCTGCGAAATTCTGAAGACGGGGAACCTTCCGGACCCGACGCCCTAGCGGACGAGGACCACGGGCGTGCCGGTCCAGCGGTCGCCGGCACGGCTCTTATTACGCGGCCGCGGCGGAAAGTGACGGGCAGCAATATGGACACGCAGGTGCAGGGCACTGGACCCACTATGGCTTGTCCCAAGTGCGGGCATCAGTTCCCCCTAAACGAGGTGCTTGTGGGGCCGATTGAGGCGCAAGTGGCGCAGCGCCTCGAGGCCGAGTACGAGAAACGTGCGCGTCGGAGTGAGAAGGAGGTCGAGCGGCGGATCGCTGATGCCATCACGCGAGCAACGAAGAAAGCATTGGCGGACCAGTCCGTGGAGGTCCAAGCGCTTCGTGAACAGGTCGCCGAACAACACCAGGCGATCACGGCCATGCAGGAGGCCGAACTGGCACTGCGGAAGCGGACGCGGGAAGTGGAGGCTCGCGAGAAGGCACAGGCGCTAGATGTCGAGCGCCAGTTGGCGGAGCGCACCAGGGCCATCGAAGAGGAGGCGGCCAAACGTATCGAGGATCAGCACCGTCTCAAGGATCTCGAGAAAGACAGGCAGCTGGAAGACACCCGGCACCAGCTGGAGGACGCGACGCGCAAGTTGCGGCAGGGGTCGCAGCAGAGGCAGGGCGAAGTGGCTGAGGCAGATCTGGAAGCGCAGCTGCGCCAAACGTTCCCGGTCGACCAGTTCGAGGCAATCGCCACGGGGCAGCGCGGCGCGGACATTCTCCAACGGGTCGTTGACCAAGGTGGTCAGGTGTGCGGCACGATCATCTGGGAACGGAAGAACGCGAAAAGTTTCTCAGACAACTGGATTCCTAAGCTCCGGGACGACCAACGCGCCGCCCGCGCCGAGATCGCGGTGCTCGTCAGCGCAACGTTGCCGAAGGAAGTGGCCACCGTGTTCGGGCAGTGCGGGGGTGTGTGGGTTGCGGCGCCAGTCGCGGCCCTGCCGCTCGCCGGCGCGCTCCGGCACGAACTGCTGGAGATCGATCGCGCACGCATCGTCGCCGAGGGACAGGCCGGGAAACAATCAGCGCTGCTCGCTTACGTCTCTGGGACTGAGTTCCGCCAGCGGGTGGAGGCCGTGCTGGACCCGATTATCGGGATGATCGACGATCTTGATAAGGAGCGCAGGGCCATTGAAATGCACTGGGCACGCCGCCGACAGCGGCATGAGCAGATCATGGGCGCGATCGTCGGCATGTGGGGTGACGTCAGCGGCATAATCGGGACGCTGTCAGCGCCAAAGCAGCTGCAACTTCCGGCCGGAGGAGAGGGGGAAAAGGAAGCAGCCTGAGCGACGAGCCCCTGAAACAAGATGAACGCCGGTGCCCTTCAGGTCAGGGACCGGCGTTCATCTATATGTCCCGGGAAGAGACTATGGCGGCCGTCAAGCAGATGGCCTCGAGATCTCATTCGTGCATATTTTCTTGGCCTCTATGCGCCAGGGTCTAGATGACTACGCCTTCTATCACGCTCACACGCGAACAACTGCACGAGATGGTCTGGACCGAACCCGTCCGTACCATCGCCAAACGGTTCGGCATCTCCGACCGGGGACTCGCCAAGATGTGCATTCGCATGCACGTCCCCCTTCCTGCGCGCGGACACTGGCAGAAGAAGGCAGTCGGGAGAGAGTCTCGCCGCGTGCCTCTTCGCCCTTTACTAGCGACGGCCACTACAGGCGAACGTGAAGTGGTCATCAGAGGAGGTCTAGAGTCTACAAGACCGAGGTCGGATGCAGTTCTGGCGGAGGAGGCTCTTGAGCGAAAGCCAGAGCGTGCCATCCAAGTCCCGCCCACTCTCGACAACGCCCACCCTCTCGTGGAGCGCACCGCGCGATCGCTTCGGCGGGCTAGGGCTGATCAACGTGGGATTCTAGTGCCGGAGGCCAAGCTGGTCTTGGACGTCCGCGTGACCCGGGCTTCACTCGATCGCGCTTTGCCAATTCTCGCCGCTCTCGTTCCGGCTCTGGAGGAGCGAGGGTACCCGGTCAAGTGCGTTGCGGACCCCGGGCGCAGAACCAGCGTCCGTGTGTCAGATGAGGAGATCGGGTTCCGCCTCGAGGAGAGGATTCGACGTGTTGACCGACCCGAGTATGAACGATGGAAGAGCAATCCGCGTCGCTTCTTGTTGACGCCTCCGCTTCAATACGAGTACATCGCTACAGGTGACCTCCTGCTCCACCTGACCGATGAGGACTTCGGCAACTCTCGTCGCACTTGGCGCGACACACAGAGGCAGCGCCTCGAGACGGCCTTGAACCGCTTCATTGTTGGTCTGGTGCAGACCGCAGAGGCCAAGAAGATCGAGCGGAAGCGGCAAGAAGAGCTCCATCTAGAATGGGAGGAACGACGCCGCCTAGAGGCGCAGGCACAGCTCCTGCGCATGAAGCAGGAGAGAAAGATCAGGCTCCTCGAGGAGGACATCGCGGCCCGTGCCCACAGCCAGAGGATACGAGAGTATGTGCAGGCAGCTCGTGCCGCAGCTGACAGTGCTATACCGGAGAATGGACGGGCCCGGCTCGTCGAGTGGCTTGATTGGGCCGCCGCCTACGCCGATCAACTCGACCCCGTACTTCGGGGAACGCCGCCCCGAGACCCCTGGGAATCCGCATCCAGCGATTTGTGAGGCCTAGCGACAACTCCTCCTGGTTTCGTATTGCAGACGGTGGTTCTCGTGGCCGCCGGTGACCACCAGCCTATGGGAGGGTGTCCCGGGCGCTGCTCGTGCCCGTGAGGCCCGTGAGGATAGCACGGAGGGCGACAGCGATACGCTCGCAAGGCCATGCACCGTGTACTCTCCTATATCATGGTGTTTTTCTGTGGGCTATGTTGTCGTACAAGAGGATGGGAGTGAGAGCCAGCATGCCCCGGTCACTCCGTCGTTGCCAGCGCGGGCGCTCCGCAACCACGTTGCAACCCGAGTAGGACCTAAGTAGAATTTCCGCACCGGACTTGCAGATGCAGAAGTCTGGCATTGCCCCTTGGTGTAACTGGCAACACGCCTGACTCTGGCCGCACCCTTACGGTGCACCGCTGGACACCGCGCAAGAAATGGCGCGCGTGAATGCTCTCGAAGTCGGCGAACCCTGTACTGGCAACGCCGAGCCAAGCCCCGAGAGGGGAAGGTGTAGAGACTGGGTGGGAGCCACCTGACCGCGTGAGGGCGAAGGTGAAGGCACAGTCCAGACCACGAACGCTCAGCGACTCGAGCGGCGGTGAAAGCCGAAGTGGTATGGGATCAGGAGAGTCCTGGTTCGAGCCCAGGAGGGGCAACTCGTGGCGCGATGCGACGACACGTCGTGTCGCGCTTCCTGTTTTTCGAACGGCCGCCATCGTTTCAACCATCGTTTGTCCTGAACAGCCTCGCGACGCATGGAGCCAACACTCCGATAGAAGAGGCGCCGCACTCGCTATCGGGGAGAACGTTGCACTTCAAAGTTGATATCAGACGTCCGCCTCAGGGGAGTTGCGACCGAACGCATTGAACGCGCGGGTCAGATCGTAGCACTGACGGGCCAACGGGAGGTTCTCAGACGTGATCCGCACCCGGCATAGCTCGAGAAGTAGTCTCGTAGAGGCAGCAAGAACGAGATCTCCGTGCGTGCCGACTGGCAGGCGTGGGTTGATGTCGAAGTCATCGGAGCGATCACGAAAGAGCCGCAGACCAAAGAACCCGCCGTGAGCAGCAGCTGAAAACTGCTTGTATGTCCAATCCATGCCCGGCAGTCCGAACTTCCGGATCACCTCCGAAGGCGAGTGCCATTCGTCAGCGAACCAGTAGGGCCTGTCCTTCAGCTTCAGGAACTCCAGTGCAGGCGATCGGTCCCGTTTGGCGAGGGACTTGATCCGGGACCGGATCACATCACGCATCTCACGCCTGAATTCAGGCTCATAGGACTCGTCACGTGCTGTTTCGCGGTAATTGGAATAGAAGTACTTGAACGCAGCGAGCTTCGGATCGGCGCTATTGAGGATTGCCAGCACGGACACGCTGATGTCGAACAGCGTGCGAACTAGGGACGCGCCCGAACTCGACCAGCCTCTATCAACCAAGAGACCAATGGCACGATGCGTGATGACAGCATCATGGCTCAAGACGAAGATGGCGCCTCTGACGATATGGTCTGGCGCTGAGTTGTACTTCACCTTGGAGCTCTGATTGCATGCTACAGCGAACTCCAGAGCGGCGGCGTGCCAATCCGAAAAAGATGCCGGCGTGGCCGGTTCAGCCATGTGCGAAAACTGTGGCCCTACCTAGTAGAAAGTAGCGGACGCGTAACGCCCGGCATCAGCGGCGGCGCGAAGCGCCGGCCGCTGCATTCCGTTGTTAGACGGACACGTCGTCTGCCCGCAGCTTCGGCATTCCGACTCCTCTTTCGGGTCGAGCTCCGGAATCTCCATGCGTGTGACGGGGCCCGGTCACCGGATTGTCCTCACCTATCCAACTTGCCCTTCACAACATCGACCAACATGCCGGCTGTAATGCCGACCACAAGCCACATCGAACTCGACAACACCGTATCCACGCCAGTGTCCGCTCCTATAGTCGCGTTTACGCCGGTCCGGACTAACATGATGGCACTGAAGATCAGCAGCAACACTGTCATCGTCGGTACTAAACTCGCAGCTGATCCCGACTCTGGGGCTTTCACCATCCAGGCGCCCAAGCTCCACGCCAGAGCACAGGGCTTCTCATCGCTCCCTCTGAAAGCCAAGTACCTCTTCATCCCTTCCACAACGGAGTCCGCTTTCACCTCCACTGCACGTCTGTCCACATAGAAGCCGAACTTCTGCAGTACGAATTGTGTCGCCTGCGTCTCTGTCTCGAACACCCACGGACATCGGAACCGCGCGACACGCAGAGCATCCCCGTACCTCCACCTGAGTAGCTGTAGCAACGGAACACTGATCGCCACATCGTCGTGCCCAACGGTCGTCTCGGGATCGACGAATTCTCGAAACCACTTCAGGGTTCCATCCAACGACAGCTCCCCGAATCGGGCCTTCAACGCTGCTTCGTACTCCACAATGGTGGTCGTTGCGATCAAATCGTCTCGGAGTTCATTTCCCCCGCATTTCAGTGATTTGAAGGCATATCCATCCCAATCGTTCAGACTGTGGATGCCGAGCTGGCCGAAGTCGTCATCCTCTGCGATATCTACAACTAATACAAGCCCGCCAGGAACCAGTGCATCGACACACGCTCCTGCCAACATCGCTTGGGTGGCGACACTGCGCAGGCGATCAACTCTCATGCCGGTACGCTCGATCAAGTGGTGAAACCCCGCCAGTGACACAATCACTTGCGGCCGGAGTTCTTCAAGCGCGCCTCTGATATTCGCGAACGATCGCCCGTCCACGAACTCCACGCCGGAAGAACCGTCCGGAAGCATTTCCGCGCAAGCCTCTATGGCTTTAGTCTTCTCAAAGCCTGCTGCCTTCAGCGCCACTGATAGCACCCCGGTGCCCGCCATCAGGTCCACTACGCGTGTTTGTTCTGGCCGCCAGCCCTTCTTCTTACACGCGCCTAGGACCATCGCCACGACCGCCCCAAGCTCAATACCTCGAGCGTTGGGCGCTAGCTCGAGAGCCTTCTTGTATCCTGCGGCTTTGCGAGCGAAGCGCTCGATCTCTACATGTCGCGTTTCCATTTCAGGAGCCTCCTGCTCGCGACGTCAATGGTCGTGCCGAGACACAGACCGATGATTCCCACCACCAGAACCCCCGCGTACATGCGGGCGTGCTCATGATACGAGTATGCCTGATACACATAGCATCCAAGGCCGTTAGGTATGCATAGGAAGTAGTCCAAGGCAATGTGGACAGCGACCGCAAATGGTAGCATCACACGTGCCGTCTGCAGCATCGCGTCGAGACACTCGAACGGAAGTACGTGCCGTGCATACGTTCTGTATGAAACAGACCACGACCGCAGCAACCGCAATCGGCTTTGACTCGCTTGAGCGATGGCCTGCGCTGTGTTCACGCAGAAGTTCAATGCTAAAGGAAGCGCGACAAGAGGGACAATAAACTTCTCAAGACCAAAGAGACTCAGGAACACCGGAATGAGCACTGTAACCGGTACGGCCTTTAGACCCGCCAAGGATCCGTAGAGCCCGCCTATTTTCCACTTGCTCTCTGCGAGCAATACTCCGAGTGGCACGCCCACGGCGATGCCAATGACAGCCGCCTGGAAGACCTGCCATGCAGTTCTAGCAGTGGCCCCGAGAATGTTCTGCCAGTCGCGGGTCAGTTCCGCTACTACAGAGAAGAGAGACGGCCAACGTCCGTGGAGAAAACCTCCTTGCGCCAGAACCTCCCAACCGAGTACAGCGCAGAGAGGGAACACCCACCAGCTACGCGGGCTAAGCAGCTTCGTCATCGAACTCCACCATGCACACAGTACGCACCCCCCGTGCGAACGGGAGCTCGTGATGCCCAACCACAAGAAGGAGGCGACCGCCGGAGACGAAGGCCTCTAGCACCTGCGCCACCTCCTGTGCGAGCGCTGGAGCTGCGTATGACAGTGTTTCGTCAAGGAGAATCGCGTATGGGTCCGTGGCCACCGCACAGGCGATTGCGATCACTGCGGATTCACCAGCCGAAAGAGTGTAGGCAGGTTGGTCGAGCAGGCGATCGAAGGTAGAGTTCAGAAACCTCTGGCCCAGTTCATGAGACTTTGAGCGACCAGGTGCCTCCTCCACGAGAAAGTCGATGTTCCTTCGCACAGTGTACCAAGGAAGAAAAAGCGAAGACGTGATGCTTGTCGGCACATAGCGAGCTGACCAATTCGCCGGGAATTCGCAAGTGCCGGTGTAATCATCCAAGAGCCCGGCAAGGATCTTCAGGATGGTGGTCTTTCCAGACCCGTTCTTACCGGTGAGGTGCACCACCTCGCCGGGCTGGAACCTGTGCTGCCCCCGCAACAGAACGGCCGATGCCTCGAACTTGTAACCTAGGTCGATGAGCTGCATCATTTGCTCGCGTAGACCAAGCTTGAGAGGTCAGCGTCGACGCCGTCTGGGACCAGACCCATCTTTTTAACTGTGGCTACCGTCCGAGACAGCGCGTCCATGTCCAGCTCCCCATGCAGCGTTGCGTCAACCCAAGTCGCCGACCTGGCCACGTCCGGCGAGAGCTTCAAGCGCTGCGCCAAGATTGCGCGCGCTTCGTCGGGATGCTCGCGAATGAAGAGGATCGAACGATCCCAAGCCTCGAGGTAGCGCTGCGCGGCTTTGGGTCGCTCCATCGCAAAACGCGACGAGAGCGCGCTCACGCCAATTGCTGAAGGCTCGTTCAGAGACGCATAGACTGATCGCACTAGCTCTCGACACAGCTTGCCGCGCAGTGCCTGCGTCCGCAGGGGCTCGTAGAGGTGAGACGCATCGACGTCCCCCCTCTCCAGCGCTGTGATGTGCTCGGGCGGTGGGAGTTGCCGGAAGACAACCGAGCTCGGTTCCACACCATTCTCTCGCAGGAGGAGCTTCACCGCCTCAGTTGAGGTCGCTCCCGGGTAGACAGCGACCCTCTTTCCAGCGAGGTCTTTAAGAGTCGCCATGTTGCTCCCGGTCGGTACGAGAATCGACTCAAACGGCGGGTCCATAACCATTCGACTGTGGGAAAAGATCAATGGACGATCGACCGCTTGACCTTGGTTGGCCAGAACATCCACCAGTGAGACCGCAGGCAACACATCTGCGTCTCGGCTGGTGATCGCCTGGGCCATGACAGCGCTGCTACTCACAGCAATCGCTTTGACCTCGATTCCAGCGTCTCTGTAGAACCCGCGCTCCTCCGCTACCCAGTGAGGAAGGGACGCAATGATCGACGGTGGATTGACCACTCGTACCGTGTCCCGGGTCCTAGGAGGAACAACGATGAAGAGAAAGACCGCGACGACGGCAAGGATCGCGGCTGCGATGAGCGTCAGTCTTGAACCAATAACCTTTCCCATGGATTCCTCCCGATGGTCACTGCGTTGCTGCGGCGATAGGTGTCAAGGTAGTTGTCCCCCCGTTGAACGCCGAGACGCACCAGCTAGGGTCCGAGCCGCGACGCTCAAGTTCCTGAGGTACGCGACGCGCAGCGCCCTCGTCGGCGCGCGCGTCGTTAGTCAAGGCTTCAGCCATCTCGTTTGGTCCCGTCTAACTGGCATTAGACTGACCGGCCCAACCCAGCCTCGTCAGGCTAACGCCGTTTGTTGAGCTCGAACACCGTGAAAATGCCGCCAATGGGCTGGTGCCGTTAGGGTGTTCTTGCGGCATCGAGGGGCTGTTCTGCGGAAGGGACCCAGATTGGGACCCACTGTCTCAACTGAGTTGGTGGCGGGTGCTCAAGAAATGCCGAAACGACGGGCCCCTTGACCGGTTGGCTGGGTGGACCCAGATCGCCCTTCCCAGGTCCAGAGTCAGGCGTGTTGCCAGTTACACCAAGGGGCAGTGAACGGCGACTGCGCTATCGGCCATCGGCAGTCGGCTGTCGGCCGTCAGCTATCGGCACTCGGCTTTGTCCGACGCCAGGTCCGGCCCACCGCCTCTGGAACGGGCTCCGGACATTAGTGATTGCCCTTCGAGTTACCTCTCGGCAGTCGATGCCGACCCTGGGTTCAAGCCGACAGATGGCCGACAGCCGACAGCTTGCAGTATGGAGCTGAGGGGGCTCGAACCCCTGGCCTCCTGGGTGCGATCCAGGCGCTCTCCCAGCTGAGCTACAGCCCCGTGCGGAGGGTGAACTTAGACGCACCAGCCACTGCCATCAACCCCCGAAGGCCAGGCACGCTTGGCGACCAGAGCGCCAGACCGTAGCTTCGGTACCACATGAAATCGATCACCTACACACTCTCGAGCACCATCCCCGCGCCGATCGACAAGGTGTTCGCAGTGCTCACCGATCCCTACCGCATGGCCCAATGGCTCCCCGCGGCGCGCGCGGTAGAGGCGTCCGGGCCGCTTCACAAAGGCAGCCGCTTCCGCGTGCTGTTCGACACGCGCGACACCGAGCTCGAAGTGGTGGACTTCAACCCGCCCACCGTGTTCGGCTGGGTCGAGCGCATCGGCCGCCGCCACTGGCAAACCTTCTTCCGCCTCGAGTTCGCCGGCGGCTCCACTCGGCTGAACGTGCAACAAGTCTGGACCCCGCCGTCATGGTTCGCCTGGCTGCGGGTCAAACTGCGTCGGCACCGGAATGTTCCTGCGAGGCTGGATACGATGGTGCAGAATCTGAGGACGACACTGGCGCGGTGAGGGTGGGGGAATCCCGGACGCGTCGATTCCAGGCAGGGCATTGAAGGCCGCAGCGTTGCGCTGCGGCCTTGTTGATTGCGTGATTTCGCCACCGTCCGCAGTTCTTCGATCACTGGGATCCCCGTACTATGCCCTATCGTGGGGTGCGGTCGGCAGCACTTGTGAGGTCACGCGTCTTGCCTTTGTGGTTGCCAGGGTTCGCAGCCGGAAGCGGTGCTGGTGTGGCGAAACTGGTAAACGCAGTGGTCTCTCAAGCCACCGGGCTCACGCCCTTGTGGGTTCGAATCCCACCACCAGTACCCACCGTTGTGCTTGACTCGGCAACCAGGTCCCTGTATGGTTAGCGCACTTGAGAGACCACTGCGGCAACCGTTTCGCCGCACCGAAGGCCGGGTTCGTCCCGGCCTTTGTCGTTGACGCTGTTTTCAAGGCTGATCGCTGACGGCTGACGGCGCCTTTTCTAGGAAGTTATGTTGCTCCGATGAGAGCGTTGATCATTACCCTCGTCGTTATTGGCTCCACCCTCGCGTGCAGCGGCGACCAACAGGGCACCGGCGGGGGCCCACCCCCACCCCCACCCCCACCGCCGCCGTCGTGGCAGCTGGTGTGGCACGACGAGTTCGACGGCGCAGTGCTCGACACGACCCACTGGGTGCGGGAGACGGGGGGCCATGGCTGGGGGAATGCCGAGCTCGAGTTCTATACCGATCGGGTCGAGAACGCCCGGCTCGAAAACGGCTTTCTCGTGATCGAAGCGCGTGAAGAGCCGTTCGGCAACCAGGCATACACCTCGGCGCGTCTCAAGACTCAGGGCCTGGCCGCGTGGCGCTACGCCAGAGTCGAGGCGCGCATTCAGATCCCGCGCGGGCAGGGGCTGTGGCCCGCGTTCTGGATGCTGGGCGACAACATCTCGCTTGTCGGCTGGCCCGCGTGCGGTGAGATCGACATCATGGAGAACATCGGGAGGGAGCCCGCCACCGCGCACGGCACTGTGCACGGCCCCAACTACTCCGGGGCCAATGGCATCGGCGGCGCCTACACCCTGAGCACGGGCGCGTTTGCCGATGACTATCACGTCTTTGCGATCGAGTGGCAGGCGAACTCGATTCAATGGTTCGTCGACAGCACCCTGTTCAGGACCGTCCTGCCGAGCGATCTGCCAGCGCCCTGGGTGTTCGACCATCCCTTCTTCATCATTCTCAACGTCGCCGTCGGTGGCTATTGGCCCGGCAATCCGGATTCGACGACCGTCTTCCCGCAGACGATGCGCGTGGATTACGTGCGCGTGTACCAAAAGTAAGCCATCAGCTATCAGCTATCAGCTATCAGCTATCAGCTTTGTCGTGCCAGGTCGACCGCATCCGCCGCTGAGTTGTGCGCGTTTTTTTGCTATATGCACCTTTCGCCGGTGACGGTACGTTCGACCTATCACCATCATGGGCACCTTACCCAACCGCACCCGCCTGATCCGCGACGCGTCTCTCGCGACGGGGAAGACGTGCATCGCCTGCGGCAAAGAGGCCACCGCCAAGGTGGGGGATTACGCAGTGTGCGGGCAGCACCGAGTCAAGGTGTCGGCGCCCGACCCCCTTCAGCACTGGAAGAGAAACGTCCGCAATCGACATGGGCGCCGCGGACTGGGCGCGTGCAGCTGGTGCGGGAGGCGACGTGGTCTCAGTCGACATCACGACTGGAGCACAGGCGAAACAGGCAAACCTCCGCGGCCGATCGTTCTCTGCCGGCGGTGCCACCGGCTCGCCGAAGGCGGCTAGGACGACTGCGTATATGTCAGTTCTGACATACTATCTTTCGTAAGTCATGGCACCCAGGGACAAAAGGAAGCCTGCCGGCAGCGGCTGAAGCGCTACGACGCTGCGTCACGGTCAGGAGCATAGGAGGACAGGATGAACAAGGCAAAGAAGGCACGCTTGGAGGCTCGAGGGTGGAAAGTGGGTGGTGTCGAAGAGTTTCTGGGTCTGAGCAAGGAGGAGGGGGCGTTCGTTGAAATGAAGCTTGCGCTCGCACGCTGCCTCCGTGAACTCCGCATGCGGCGCAATCTGTCTCAGACCAGAGTCGCTGAGCTGATCGGCTCGAGTCAGTCGCGGGTTGCGAAGATGGAATCTGGGGATCCGACGGTAACGATCGACTTGATGCTGCGGTCGATCTTGGCATGGGGGCGTCGCCGAGACAGGTGGGCAGGGTCCTGGCTACCAGGAAACGGCTCGCACCGGCCTAGTACCGTACCGTACATAGACCGGGAGTCATAGCCGAGCGCATAGTGCAGTACTTGAGAGAACACCGCGGTGCCTTTCGCCGCAACGTTCCCTCCGTGCCTTCAGCCGACAGCCAATAGCCGACAGCCGATACCGCCCTTCGCCGTTCTATCGCGCGCTCGAATCCTGGAAGAAACTCCTCGGCGTCTCCCCCTCCAAAACGGCTCGATAAAGCCCAGCAGCAGCTCGGGCTGGGTGATGACGGCAGTGTGAGACGTTGCCGGCAGGACGGCGAGGCCGCGACGCCGGCAGAGGCTCGCCCATGTCACCCATGCCCCCGCCGCCCAGCAGCCGGAACAGCGCGATGGGCTACCTCAGGTTGTAGAAGTACAGGAACGCCGCCCAACCGCTCGGGAGCTGCCGCGGCGGCTCCTTCAGCTGCTTCCCGTAGCGGACGGCCATCTCTAGGAAGTACTGCGCGTGGCAGAACGCCTCGACGATGGGCCGCGTGACCTCGAGCCATCGCCGGTTGTGCTCGCGCTCGAAGGTCTTCCCGGTGCCGTCCCTCACGATGGCCAGGAACGCCTCGTTGATGTTTCGCTCGGGCGCAAGCGCCCGGAGGGCGGCCACGATCGCCGACGTCGTCTCCTGCAACGCGTAGACCTTGAAGCTGTGGTGGTAGAACCGATAGATGCCATCCTCGTAGCCCCAGTGGCTCTGGCAGTCGCGGAGCAGCTTCTCCAACTTGGGAAGCGACGCCCGAAGGTTGGCGAAAAGCTGCTGGACCTCAGGCCGATCGTCGGCATCGCCGCTCGGCTGTAGCTTTGGCTTCGGCACCGAGCCCTCCAATGCGCACAGCGAAAGGCGCCCACCGTCTCTGCAGACCGGGATAACCTTGCGTTACTCATCTTACTGAGTAAACTTACTCAACGCAATGAGCAGTCCAGAGAAGCCGTTTCGCCGCCCCCAGGCAGCCGAACTCGGCCGCCGGCTTGCCGAGCCGCGGCGGTTCATCCAGCTCGTCGCCGGCGCCCGGCAGGTGGGCAAGACCACCCTCGTCCAGCAGGTTACCGAGGCTGCTCAGGTGCCGGTCCGCTATGCCAGCGCCGACGAGCCGACCCTGCGCGGCGCGGACTGGATCGCCCAACAGTGGGAGGCCGCCCGCCTGACCGCCGGTCCCGCTGGCGGGATTCTCGTGCTCGACGAGGTGCAGAAGGCCGTCAACTGGTCCGAGTCAGTCAAGCGGCTGTGGGACGAGGACACGCGCGAGCGGCGCCCGCTCAAGGTCGTCCTGCTTGGCTCGGCGCCCCTCCTTGTGCAACGGGGGCTCACGGAAAGCCTCGCGGGCCGCTTCGAGGTGTTGCATCTGCCGCACTGGTCATTGACGGAGATGCGAACCGCGTTCGACTTCTCGCTGGAGGAGTACATCTACTTCGGGGGCTATCCGGGCGCCGCGCCCCTCACGGGTGAGCCGGCGCGCTGGCAGCGCTACATCCTCGACGCTTTGGTCGAGACCACGATCGCACGCGATGTGCTGCTCCTCACCCGCGTGGACAAGCCCGCTTTGCTGCGCCGGCTGTTCGAACTGGGCTGCCGGTACTCGGGGCAGGTGTTGTCCTACACCAAGATGCTCGGCCAGCTGCACGACGCTGGCAATACCACCACGCTGGCGCACTACCTCGAGTTGCTCGACGGCGCTGGCCTGCTCACGGGGCTCGCCAAGTACTCCGGTCGCGCCGTGCGCCAGAGGGGTTCAAGCCCCAAGCTGCAGGTGCTGAACACCGCACTGATGAGCGCGCAGTCGCAGTTGTCTTTCGACGAGGCACGCGCGGACCGAGAGTTCTGGGGGCGGCTCGTCGAATCCGCCGTCGGCGCGCACCTCGCCAACGCCGCAGCCGCTGGTGAATGCGAGCTCTTCTACTGGCGCGAGGGCAACCAGGAAGTCGACTTCGTGTTGCGGGTCGGCCGCGCGCTCACCGCCATCGAGGTCAAGAGCGGTCGCACCCGCGACCCCCAGCCCGGTCTCACTGCATTTGGGGAGGCGTTCAAGGCGGTCCGCAAACTGTTGGTGGGCGGCGACGGGATCCCGGTCGAGAAGTTCCTCCTGTCCTACCTAAAGAACCTTTAGTCGCGAGCCTCGTCGCGAAACATCAGCAACTTCTTCGCAGGAATTCCGCGGATTGCCAATTCAGCACTACCCTTGTTTTTCAAAGCCGATAGCTGATAGCCGACAGCCGATAGCGCATTTCGCATCATCGCGCGCTGGAATCCTGGAAAAAACTCTTTGGCGTCTCGCCCTTCAAAAACGGCTCGATAAAGCCAAGCAGCAGCTCGGTCTGGGTGATGACGGCGGTGTGGGACGACGCCGGCAGGACAGCGAACCGCGAGGCGGGCAGGGGTTGGCCCATATCGCCCATGCCGCCGCCACCCAGCAGCCGGAACATCGCGACCGAATGCTCGAGGGTCGCCACGTCGGCGTCGCCTGTGATGATGAGGACTGGCGTCTTCAGCGCCCGCACGCCTCGCTGCTTCGGCGGCGATCGCAGGAGGGTCCAAAAAAAGAGCCGCGCCGCCGACACCGAACAGTCGACGACGCGGCTCAACCGTGTGCGCAACCCGGTACGATCGCCTACGGCAATCGATCGGAGGCGCAGATCGCGGTTCGGTCCTGGATCAGCTACCGATCAGGCGATCGCTTGCCCATACCAGGTTGCGCACATCTCTAGGACTAGACAATGGATCACCTCCTTCGTTCGGGTGGGTGAACGGGCGTGAGCAATTGCAATTGTAGGGGGTCGGGCGGTGGGGAACAAGACGCCCGATCACCCTTTGAGCGCCCTGCAACAATCGTCATCGCGTCTTGAGCCATGCCCTCCCTGCTGTCAAATCGTCGTGGGGAACCTGGTCTGTCCGTCTGTGGTTGTCTACAGACATAGGTGCCTCTCCACTTGCGTCTTCTAGAGGAGCAATCGCAATGCCTGAGAAGAGGATCATCGCCGTGGTCGGCGCAACGGGAGCCCAGGGCGGCGGACTGGTTCGCGCCATCATGCGGGACACAACCGGTCCCTTCACGGCGCGCGCCCTGACGCGTGATGTGAACTCCGAGAAGGCGCGCGCGCTCGCGACACTGGGTGCGGAGGTCGTCGCGGCCAACGTCGACAATCTCGAGAGTCTGAAGCGGGCGTTCGCGGGTGCCTACGCCGCCTACTGTGTCACGTTCTTCTGGAGTCACTTCTCGGGTGAGAGGGAAACCGCCGAGGGTCGGGCTTTGGCTCAGGCGGCGCAGCACGCCCGCCTCCAGCACGCCATTTGGTCCACCTTCGAGGACACGCGCAAATTCGTGCCCCTCACCGACAACCGCATGCCTACCCTGCAGGGCAAGTACAAGGTCGCGCACTTCGACGCCAAGGCCGACGCCAACGCCGCGTTCACCGAGCTCGGCGTACCGACGACGTTTCTGCTGACATCGTTCTATTGGGAGAACATGATCTACGTCGGCGCGGGCCCCAAGAAGGGTCCCGACGGCAAGCTGGCGATCACGTTCCCCATGGGTGACAGGAAGCTCCCGGGCATCGCCTCCGAGGACATCGGCAAGTGCGCCTACGGCCTCTTCAAGCGGGACCGCGAGTTCATCGGGAAGACCGTGGGCGTCGCCGGTGAGCACCTGACCGGCGCACAGATGGCGGCCGCGCTTACCAAGGCGTTGGGGCAGGAGGTGCGCTACAACGAGGTCTCGCCCGACGTCTATCGGAGTTTCGGGTTCCCGGGCGCCGACGATACAGGCAACATGTTCCAGTTCAAGCGCGACTTCGAGAAGGAGTACTGCGGCGCACGGAATCTGGAACTATCCCGGTCGCTGAACCCGGAGCTGCAGACGTTCGCCCAGTGGCTCGCCCAGAACAAGGATCGAATCCCGCTCGACTAGCCGGCGACGGACGTGAGCTGAGCGATGCCATGTCGCACGCCGCTGTTACTTGCGGGTCTCCGCGGCTCCGTTTCGCCGCACCAAAGGCCAGGCTCGTCCCGGCCTTTGTCGTTCAAGGCTCATGGCTGATGGCTGATGGCTGATGTCTTCTTTAGGGCTACTAGCCCGGCATCCTGATTCGACGACGGTCTTCCCGCAGACGATGCGCGTGGATTACGTGCGCGTGTACCAAAAGTAGAGCCAAGGGCCGCTCGGCAGATGCTGGTGGCCCTTTCGTTCCCTATTTCCGAAATGACGAAGCGCCGAGGGAGTCATAGCGCCTCGGCGCTCCCCCTTCACCGTTGGCAGGAGAGGAGGGCTCGGTATTTGCAGGCCGTCCTTGGATATCCACGACGCCGTGATGGCGTATTCTTGTATGGTGTCCAAGCGTCACGGGAAAAGGTTTCTTGTGCAGGCGGTCTGCGTCCTCGCATGGGCGTGCGGGGACTCAGCGGTGTTCCCCGATCGCCGCGTTGTCGCCGTGAACACCTCACGGGACAGCGTCTACCTCGATATCGGTGACTCGGCGCTCGTGCAAGCCGAGGCGCGCGACGCGACTGGTGACGTGATACTCGAGGCGATCATCGAGTGGCGTGCGCTCGCTGCCGGCGTCGCCACGGTGGTGCCCGGCGGACGGACCGCGCGCGTGGTGGCCACCGGCGCCGGCAACGGTCGGGTCGTCGCGAGCGCAGGCACACACACCGACACCATCAGCGTCACGGTGTTGCCTCCGATCACGACCACGACGCTGGCCATCCATGCCGATACGGCCTGGGCTCTGAGCGACGAGCTCCGCATCGGGGTCACCTCACAGAGTGCGACCGGGGCTAGGTTCGGCCGTTACACCGCCGTCAGCCGGTCGAACGTCATCTGGACATGGTACGACGAGGAAGCGCACGCGGTGCGGGCGATCGCGCAGCTTCCGGGCGAGACTTACGTCGTGGTTGCCGAACGCAGGGGCACCACCGACTCGGTGCTCATCGTCGTGCTGCAGCGACCGGCCCAGGTGACAATCACCCCGAGCCCGCTGGGCGGGTTCCTCGATCGAGGCCGGGCCGTGACCGCATCCGTGCTGGACGCGCGTCACAACCTGATACCCGCTCAATCGGTCGTGTGGACCTCAGTCGATGCGACGATCGCGGCAGTGGATTCGAGCGGGTTCGTTTCGTTTGACGGCGTCGGCACGACGACCATCGTCGCGACCCATGCCACCGGTCTTACCGACAGCGCGCACGTCACTGTTCTGCCGTACCCGAAGCTGTCCCTGTGGAACCTCGCGGTCGGGCATTCGCACGACACGCTCACCGTCGGGATGCACCAACTGTCGGACACCTTCTACGTCTCCGCCGACAATGCCGCCGTGTCGCCCTGGGTGCATCTTCGGATCATCGATACGGGTATCGCCACCGCCCCAGACAGCGTGCTGTACGTCGGCGGCGGAGGAACGTTCAGGGCTCACGGCCGCCGCCCCGGTCGCACGCTCCTCATCGGGGAGGCTCCGCTCATGGTGTCCGACTCCGTCCACATCCACGTGGTGCCGTCGCGACTCGCCGTCGTCGACCCGCTGGACCCCGTTCCGCTCGCCCTCAAGGGCACCGACAACGTCCGCTTCGGCATCATGACGCTCGATTCATTCGGGACCCCACGCCCGATTGCCGACACGCTCAGGGTCGCAATTCGCTCGTCCGATTCGACCATCATTGATCTGTTCCAGACTCCCGACACTTTCGTGATCGCGCCGCCCGGCGGCCCGAGCATGACGGTGTTCTCGGCACACGCGCTGGATACGGGGACCGCCGTCATTCGTGCCACAGCGGTCGACTACGCTCCGGATTCGATGGTCTGGCGAGTCCTCGCCGGACCGAAGCTGAGGTTCGTGCAAGGCGGGAGGCAAATGCTTGGTGCCGGCCAGAGCGCCAGCGGTTGGATCGTCACCGTCGGGCCCGCGTTTCCACCAGACTCGATCGTGGTGACGCTCACGCAGCGACACCCGGCCACCGTGACCCTGCCGAGCTCGCTGACTCTCACCGGGTTCACCGGCACCGGGTTCACCGCGGGCCTTACCATGAACGCCCTGCTCCCCGGCACGGATACCATCATCGCGGCGGCCGCGGGGCACGAGCCTGACACCGCCATCATCACCGTAACCACGCCGAGGATTCTGCTCCCCGACACCATGCGGGGCACGACTCTGGGTGTAGCTGCTGTTGCGCTCGTAGGGGACTCCCTGGGGAATCCGCACCCGCCCACGGGGGAGCTGCTCCTGCTCGCGACTTCCAACGACACCACCGTGGTGGCTGACACGTCAATCCGGGTCCCACTGTATGTGGCCGTGACTTGGTTTGTGTTCCCAGCCGTCGACACCGGCGTCGCCACGGTCACCGTCCGCGACTCGGCCGCCCTCTACCCGCCCAAGTTCGTCACCGTCATCGTGGGGCTCGACTCGTCGCTTCACGTGGTCAACGCTGATGGCAACCAGTACGGCCCGGCTGCCACAGGGCAACGGTTCGAGGACGGTCGATTCCGCATTACACATCCTTGGATCATGGACCACCCACGAACGGTCTGGTTGTCGACCACTGTTCCGGGCGTGCTTCGCATTCCTGATTCAATCATGATCCAGGGCGCCAACTACACCTTGTTCACCGGCGTGGGCGGGGATTTTCCAGGCACGACCAGGATCGTGGCCACCGCGCGGGGATTCCGGGCCGACACATCAGGGCCGATCGCCGTGGGACAGGGACACCTGTCGCTGCAGGTCCCGGATACGGTCTTCGTCGGCGGTATTGGCTATGCCGCCATTGTCTCGGCCCTCAGCCCTCTGGGTGCGCGTCTCCCGGACCAGAGGCTGGATGCGACACTGGTTCCGCTCGACTCGGGGATCGCGCCGACGAGTGCGACGATCCAGGCCGGCGCAGCGGAGAGTCCACCGACGACACTGGAGTTCACGGCGCCCGGTACGCTGCGACTCGGCGTCCTGGATCAGCGCCCCGTACCGACTCCGTTCGCAGGCGACACGGTCTCTATCGTTGCGCGGCTACCGTGGCTGCTAGCGGGCGCGCCAGGCACGGGCCCGGCCATGACTGTGGGCGTGGGACAGCGGCTCTCGGCGATCATCGCCCGGCCTGGCAACACCGTTTCTGGCGCCGCCGTGGTGAGCGTCACGCACCTCGGCAGCCGCACGGTCTCGTCGCCGAGCGCGGTGCTTCCCGCCGGCGCGTCGTCGGTACCGTACTCGATTGAGGGCCGGACGATCGGCGTCGACACGATGCTCCTCGCCGCCACGGGCTACCAGTCTGACTCAGGCGTAGTGACGGTGACGGACGGTCGCGTGCAGGTCCTGAATTGGCGGAGTCTCCTGGTCGTCGGCGACTCCGCCCCCATCCAGCTCCTGGCTCTCGACTCGCTGTCCGTGCCGCACTCCGTCGTGGCCCGGACGACATTCGCGATGCAGATCAGCGGGGGCCTGACCTTCAGTAACGGGGCGCAACCAATCAGCTCGATTTCCGTGGCCGCTGACTCCGCCATCACCGCACGCTTCTATGTCAAAGCCACGACGGCCGGACCGGCTGACGTGCAGTTTGTAAACCTGAACTATCTCCCTCGCACCTTTCAGATAAACGTGGTCAACCGACCGCTCGCGGCGCCACCTCAAAGCCGATAGCTGAAAGCCGATAGCTGACAGCGCATTTCGCAGTTCTCAACGCGCGCTGGAATCCTTAGCAAAAACCCTTTCGGCGTCTCGCCCTTCAAAAACGGCTCGATAAAGGCCAGCAACAGATCGGGCTGGGTGCCGCCGGACGCGTCGAGCCCAGGAGGGGAATCGTTGCATGGGTGTGTGGAATCCAACCTTATTTAGCGGATCTTACTAAATACCGTTGTTGACGAAACGTTATTTAGCTACTGGACTAGCATAACGTTTCCTATGTCGAGCAAAAGGCGGTTCCTGGCCCGAAGCATGTCTCCGGTGAAGCGGGCGGGGCGTACGAGGGACCCAGGCTTCGCTCATGGACGTGCTCGAGTATGAAGCGATGCGGGCCAGGGGCGAGCGCCGCATCGACGTGCAGGAGGTTTCCAACTACGTATCCGCGCTGCGCTACGGGCTGCGGCGCGTGTCGTCCCTTCCACTCTCGTTGCGTCTGATCCGGGAGATCCACGGGCGCCTGATGCGCGGCGTGCGCGGCGGCGATCCGACCAAGACGCCGGGTGAGTTTCGGCGCTCCCAGAACTGGGTCGGCGGGCCCTCACCAATGACCGCGCGATTTGTGCCGCCACCAGTCTCGGAGCTCGCCCGCGTGCTGGGCGCCTTCGAGCGGTCGCTTCACGATCAGGCCTCGTATCCGGTGCTGGTCAACGTCGGTCTGGCCCACGCCCAATTCGAGACGATCCATCCCTTCCTGGACGGGAACGGGAGGATGGGGCGATTGCTGGTCACGTTCCTTCTGTGTCAGTACGGTATCCTCCACGAGCCGCTCCTATACCTGTCCATCTACTTCAAACAGAACCGGGAGGAATATTACGAACGCCTCCAGGCGGTCCGCGATTTTGGTGACTGGGAAGGGTGGCTGGCGTTTTTCCTGGAGGGAGTGGCGACCGTAGCCAGGGAGGCGACCGACACGGCCCGCGAAATCGTCCGGTTGCGGGAGCGTTTGCGTGACGCCATCCCGGGACAATTGGGCCGACGCTCTGGCAACGGCTTGCGGCTGCTGGACAGACTGTTCACGCACCCCCTGGTGAGCGTGAAAGTGGTAGAGAAGGTGTTGGACCTCTCCCAGCCCGCGGCTCTGGCGTTGGTCGACGCGTTTCAGCACGCCGAGATCCTGCGCGAGGTCACGGGGCTGCGCCGCAATCGCATCTTTGAGTTTCGAGATTACCTCAGATTGTCCGAAGAACGGGATCAGCGCATCTAGGGTGTGTTCCTGACCGCCTACGGGACTGCTTTCCTGGGATCAGTTCGCAGTCTCGCGCCGTCCTGGGCCGGCTGGATAAACACGACCAAGGGCACGTACCCGCTAGTATCGGCGTACGGGACGAAGTTGACGATGCTATCGACGTTCCGGATCGCCTCGCGCAGCGCGGTATGCATCCAGAAGATCGGCGGGGGCGAGCTTCCATTGTCGAAGATGCCGTTGCAATTGGATGTGCCGTACGGGTTGCCGAAACACGGCGGCAGGCCGGCGTACACGACCTCATTCTTTGAGAGCGTCACCGGACCGTAGACGTCGCCTTGAATGTCGAGCAATCCCGAGGAGAGCTGGAGAAAGTAACTGCGGAATGTGTAGGGTCGGCCCATGGGAGGGACTGTCCCGAATAGCACCCCAAGGTAGTCTTGCGCGGTAAAATACGACGGGATGTCCTGGTGGTGGAATGCGATGACCGGCACGTTGAGGACCCCGGCCACCGCTGCGGCCGTCGCCACGGGCGCTCCAAGTCTGATGGGCGCGTTCAGGGCGGCAAAGGCGCCCTGCGCCAGCAGCTGGGCACGTCGCGTGCGCACCTGGCGTCCGAGGGGGCGCCACACGCCGTTGGGCCGGAAATCGAGGCCCCGGATTTCGCGAATGGGAGGTGTACTGCCCTGGGCGCCGAGCGTTGAAGCGAGGTACAATTTGACGGCCAGCACAAATGCCACGCGTACGAAGCACTGCCCCTGATTGGACGCGCTCACGCCGAGGAGTCTTTGGAGGATCCGCATCTAGACGGAAGGTGGTAGGGGCACGATAGGACGGATAGGGCAATCCTGCGACACCAACTGGCGCTCTTGCGACATCCGCGACACCGCGCGCTTTTCTGCCTCGAGTTCGCTAGCGGCTCCACTCGGCTGACGGTCCAACAGGTCTGGACTCCGCCGTCGCCGCTCGCCTGGCTGCAGGTCAAACTGAGCCCGAACCGGAACGTTCCTGCGAGGCTGGAAACGATGGTGCAGAATCTGAGGACTACACTGGCCAGGTGAGAGGGGACACAGCAGCCTTGGGAACGACTTCCTGAATCTGGGCCAGTTCGAAGCAGCAAAAGCCGAGTTCACTCAAGCGACCGAGCTCGATGCCTTCAACACCGACGCGCAATTCGGTTCGCTCAATGCTTCGGTTTGTGAGCCGATCACGGCCAGAGAGTTCTCCATCAGGGACCTCCGGCATCGCGGAACCCGGATACTGTCGATCAACCAAGTGGGGTAGCCATGACTCGCGAGCGCTGGGGCACGTTCTCCGTTATCGATCACACGCAGCCGGGTGCCTTCATCCCGGAACTACTGCTCTACGATCGCCTCGTTATTCCTGTGCCTGTGGGGGAAGCCGAACGTATGCGTTGGCGGGGGCGTGGGTGGGACCCGGAACTACTCGACCGAATGCTGACGCTGCTCGATGACCGAGTCCTTAGGGTCCCTTGGGATGAGCACATGCGGGAATTGTTCAAGCAGAGACTGGAGCGGATCCGCGCCGTTCGCGCCGACGCGGACATGATGCTAGAGGAAGTGCGACAGCGGCTACCGTACCAGTTAACGCGACGAATCCTTGCGAACGATCGCCAGACGAGGTTGCCCGCAGGCGTGACGCATGTGGTGACAGTGATGGCGTACCAATCCCGGAGCGACTTTAGAGCGGACTACTTGCTTGAGGTCTCCCCGGGGAGCACCTCGCGAGCCGAGTTGGGCTTGCTACTTCGCCGTCGCACTGCATTCCCAATCATTCCGCGGGATTCGCAAAAGGCAGAGGAGCTGCTAAATCGCGCTCTAGAACTGGCCACCGATCCCGACTTCCAAGCTAAGCGGCGTCGGCTGTACGACTGGCAAGAGGACGTCATCGAGCGAGGGATCGGGGCGAGCCGAGCAATGCAGGAACTGGATCAGATGGTCAACGGTTACAATCGCGCGGTCGAGCGCGCGCTGCGGTCGGTCTACTACAAGTTCGTCTTTACGATTGTGGCTGCTGCGGTCGGTGCAGTGGGTGCCGCACTGGGTGCCCCGCTCGCTGGCGTTGGTGCGCTGATTGCAGTGGTGCGATTCGCGGCGATTGATCGAACGGCGCCAATCCAGGCGGGCGAGAGTGAGCCGGCTGCCATGTTCCACGATGTGGAGGCGGTCGTGGCATGAGTTGAGCGGTTCGACCTTCTAGGGGCAGGGTACGTGTAGTCGTTGTCGCGCCTTCTGGAGGAACCTCGAAGCCATTAGGGCCCCTCGGTAGGCAGGATCTCACTGGCGAACGGATGAGTAGTCTCATCGTCCTCGACAACTCTCGTCCTGTCCGACGTTCACTCGCAAGAGAGCGAATAGACTTGAGCAATTTCTCGCACACAATTGCGTGAATCCCAACAGCGGGTGAAACGAGCTTGCGTTGAATGCTGCAAGTTGCTGGTATTCAGCAGGTTATTTGGGCCCCTCTGGATCAGGAGAGTCCTGGTTCGAGCCCAGGAGGGGCAACTCGAAGCGCGAGGCGATGATATGGCGCGTCGCGCTTCGCCTTTCTACGGCCTTGTGTTAGTAACTGTGTGAGTACGGCTGGGGGCTGGATCCGTGGCCGATCGAACTCTACCACCGCCCGAAGCGTCGCCTCGTCCCGCCACCCGCCCGCCGCGGCGACATCCTTCGACACAAATCCTTGCGCTCCGTCGCCCAGAGTCTCCTGAGCATGTGCCACAGACTCCCCGCGGGCTTGGCAATCCTCCCGCGCCGGAACGCCTTCTTCACATCGACCCCGAGATTTACGTAAGCAAACGGGGGAGCGCCCACGCCGCTACACTCGAACAGGCGGCGGCACAAGGAAAACCCCTCGCCATGATCTTGCCGGAGGTTCGCGAAGGCCACAGGTTGACGGAGTTGGCTTCGCAACGCTTGGCTTCGCGTCTCCAGGAAAGGCAGTCGCGCTTAACGCGGACGAACTCGTTAGGGGTCTCACCAGCGAGGAAGCGGCGCAGGAGGTCACTCGAATAGCTAAGAATGCGCGGTACCTTCCGGCAACGGCGCGACAGATCCTGGAGTACAACAATCTCGCGGGGATATTTGGCTTCGCCACAACCTTCGATTGGGTGCCGACGACCGGTGCGTTTTCCGGAATACACGTGATGACTCACATGGAGGTCGTCGTGGCCAGCGATACTGAGAAACCTGGCGCGCGAGCTGGGCTGGGGGCCATTGCCGCAAGCATTCTGCAATCAGTTCAGGCAGCGTTAGACGAAATCTGACACCTTCCTGGAATCTGGGCTGGCCAATGCGAGCACCTCCGCTCGCACTTCGACGTGCCTCCCCAGGTCGGATTCGCGTCGCACCGTGCTGACCTTACTCTTGCCGCCAGTGGCGATCGAACATCGTATTCGCCAGAGAGCTGCACGTATTGCCGGAACAGGCGGTGTCGCAACATATTACGGGATACCACCATCAGCCTCGCGAGGCAGTGCTTGACAACACGCCGACCCGGCAGGCGGCGCGACGAATCCAAGCAAACCAAACCAACCGCCATAGATCTCTTCGGAGGCTGCGGCGGCATGTCATTGGGTCTCCGTCGGGCGGGGTTCGACATCCGCGTGGCGGTGGAAAAGGACGAGGGGTCTGCCAAGACCTATCGCGCGAATCACAGCAAGACCTCGGTCATCCAACGCGACATCAACGATGTAACTGGTCAGGAAATCCTACGCGTAGGTAAACTGCGCAAGGGTGGGGTTGACTTGATCGTGGGATGCCCTCCATGTCAAGGCTTTTCACGCATTCGCAGACGCAACGGAACCAAAGCTGTGGGTGACGAGCGGAACGACCTCGTCCTTCAGTTCGCCCGACTCGTCCGCGAGGTCCGGCCACAAGCAGTATTAATGGAGAATGTTCCAGGCCTCGAGACCGATTGGCGTTTCAAGCGCCTCCTCGCTGTCTTGCGTGGATGTCGATACAAGGTGGAATGGGACGTGCTGAATGCGCACGAGTTCGACGTCCCTCAACGACGTCGCAGGTTGGTGATGATCGGTTGGCGTAAAGAGGCGAGACCGAACTTGGGGGAGATCCCGCGTCGTAAGGGCGGGACGGTGCGTGAGGCGATCGGAAGACTTCCGCACCTTCCCGAGGCTGCCAAAGCTCTGCGACGACTCCGACCCACCTACAGCGCCGACGTCAAGACCAGGATCACAGCTGTGCCTAAGAATGGAGGAAGCAGAAAAGGCATTCCGGGCGAATTGGTTCTTGAGTGTCACAAAGGCGATCCTGGCTTCACCGATGTGTACGGTCGCATGCAATGGGATCAGCCAGCCCCGACGATCACCGGTGGGTGCATCAACCCAAGCAAGGGTCGATTCTTGCACCCTCGATACAACAGGGCGATGTCACTAGTTGAAGCGGCGCGTCTTCAATCCTTCCCGATTTGGTACAGGTTTGATGCCGAGCTGGGACGGTATCCGGTGGCTGCGATGATTGGAAACGCCCTTCCGCCGAATCTCGCGTCGCGCTTGGCGCGCTATGTGAAGGACCACGCGCTATAGCAGGACAGGCCCTCCATTGGATGTCTTTTCTCGTACCAAGAGATCCGCAATTATGCGGGCGGTTCGTTCCAGGAACACAGGTGCGGAACGAAGGCTTCAGGCGCTGTTGCGGAAAATTCGGGTGCGATACAGTACGCGGACGAAAGGGCTTCCTGGCACTCCCGACATTCTGCTTACCGGTGCGGACGCGGCTGTGTTCCTGCACGGATGCTTCTGGCACGGACACGCCGATTGCCCTCGAGCGAAGCTCCCTTCAACCAACCTTGCCTTTTGGGCTGCGAAGATTGCTGGCAATCGGCGCCGCGACAAGCGGGCGGCTGGCGCGCTCAGGCGACTTGGATATCGGGTACTGACAATCTGGACGTGTCAGCTCGGTATGGAGCAAGTTGTAGCCCGTAGAATCAAGGCTGCTAACCACAGCCGGTAATCCGCGCCGGTAGGCGGTTGTGACGTCGGGCCATTCCCGATGGAACAGCAATCTCTTCCCTCGGAGGAATGGGGACTTCGGTGACCGATCACGCTCAGGCCTTTGGCTTCCGGGAGTGGCCCTTTCGAGTGGTCGTCGACGAGGCCTTCTCGCAAGTGTGGGCCGATCGCAGTGAGCTGAAGCACGAAATCGATCGCCGGCTTGGGATAATTGCAGGCCTGCCGCATTCAACTGTTGAATTGATGTGGGCGGATTTTGGGGCGGGGAAGTCACACACACTGCGCCACATCGAAGGTAGATGCCTTCGCTCCGACCCCAAGCGCCTAATCCCGATCTATACCGAGCTACCTCCCGACCTCGAGGGGCTCAGCGGTCTCTTCCAACGGTTTGCTGAAACGTTTCCCGAGGACCTCCTCATGGAGATCGGCCGCAAAGCGGCGAGGGGTCAGGTCTCTGGAGGTGGCGCCGGCGCACGAGACCTACGCCAAGCGCTCAAGCTTCTTGCCTCGGGGGGCGCGACGGAGGCTTCGATTGCGAAAGACTGGTTTCTAGCTCAGGCGGGCGTGCCAAACCTCAGGGTTCTCAAGTCCTACGGTATCAATAGCCGCATTGAAGAGGACGGCCGCATTGTTGAAGTGCTCGCTGAGCTGATTCGCCTGGTTCACGCGACCGACAAGGGACGGGCTGTCGTATGGATGATAGATGAGTATCAGAGGACAGCCGATCTCACTCCTCGCCGCCGGGAATCCTTGTCCCAAGGATTCGTTTCATTGTTCAATAAGTGCACCGCAGGGCTGCACCTTGTGCTGTCCTTCTCAGTCGCTCAACAATCAGCCGTAGCAGCGTTGATACCCCAAGCTTTGAGGTCTCGCGCCTCATCATTCCCGATGTTGAGTTTGCCGTTCCTTACAAAGGAAGAGTCAGTCCAGTTCGTATCAGATCTTCTAGCTGCTTTCAGAGTGAGCGACAACGAGCCGAGCAAACTCTTTCCGTTCACGCAGGAGTCCTTCCAGCTAATCATGAGCCACGTGGAGTCTTCTTCGAAGAGCGGGATTACGCCTCGTTACTTGATGGAGGTTCTCAGTCAATTGCTCTTCGGACTGTACGATATGGCTAACGGCGAGCCGCGACTTCCCTTGCAGCCCCGAGAGTGCAAGGCGGCTCTCGAGCAATTGCCCTCTCCCTCGTGAGTAGATCACAGGCAAGACTACCGTATCCGGTTGCCGTCGCGAAGGTATCGCAGAAGCGGGCGGATTCTCTTCCTGTTGAGCGGAAGATTGGCAAGTTCGTCGCGAGGGCGGAATCCCAGGACGCTTTCGGGTCGTTCGAGGCTGAGTTGCGGGGCCAGGCGAGGGCTGCCCTTACCAACCCGAATCGCCTCCTCACGATTCCACATCTCAAACACTCAATCGCGGCGCGCATGGAGGGACTGGAGCCGGCGACAAGTGACCTCATAGATGGCTACGTGCTGCATTGGATAGGGGAAGGACAGTTACGGCGATTGAACACCGTCGGCCGGGCGATGAGTGCCTACCAATCGATCTTCTGGAGGGAGCTTGACCCCGACGTGTCGGCGGGAGTAGCAACGGTCTTGCAGGCGCTTGTCAGGGAGCGGCACCTCACTCTAGAGGAAGCGGCTCGGCTAGTACCCAAGAGTCTGCTGTTCAAGCTCCAGCATGTGGAAGTATTGTTTGGCCATCTCTTGTACCTCGGGCACGCCTCAACTGACGTCGCCCCCGGCGTACCGATCGAAAGTATCCGGCTCCCCTATGCCAGCCATCGCTTCTGAAGTCGTCCTCATTGGTACAGAAGGTCCGACGTTGGCGTCGTCGCTTCGAAGCGGCGCGAGCGTGCTCGGGATCGTTGCCGGGAAACTGGGCTTCGTGCGACTCGCGTCGGTCAAGCCCATCGACCCACTAGGTAGTCCTGCGGTTTGGGTGTGCACAGATGCTGGCGACCTGATTCTCGGGGCAGAGAGCCAGGTGGCCACTTCTGGTGGGTTACGCACGGCGCGCGATCTCTTGGCACTCAGAGATAGAACCTCGATAGGAAGGATGACTGGGGAGTGGCCCTCCGTTGAAGCCTACGGCGGCGCTGGTGAGGCCCGTTCTGGAGCCCGAATCTCATTGCTTCTCGAGCACCTACGAGCGACCGCTGAAATCGAGGGCGCGAATTCTCACGTGATTCGAGTAGGCTCTCTGACCACAAGATCGATTAATGAGACCGGTTCGCTGCTAGTTGGGGGACCATGCGAAATGGAACCGGGTCCTTTGGGTTGGTCTTGGCTAAGGAACGTTTCCGGGAAGCCTTCGAAGCCTCTGACGGCAACTGCGGAAGGGGTTTACCGCGCCTTGCTCGCCTTGTGGCAAACGGGGGGTGAGGAGAAGCTCTTCAAGCTCCCGATCGAGTTGACGCAGTTGCGATGGCTGTCTTTGGTGGTTCTCGCCGAACTAGGCACGCCATACGCACTTGATTACAGGCCCCGCTACTGGCCAATTGAGGTCGAGCTTTCTCTTGTAACTGAACACCAGCATCACGCGTCGATCCAGATCGTACTGCCCATCAAGGTGGAAGGACTCGTTGATTTGGAAACGGCCACATCGGGCTGCTACATCATTGCAAACAATCTCCTCTGTGCTGCGTGAATGACACTCGCCACGGTGATTCGATCGCAGCCACTTACTCGCTTTGCGGATGCAGCGAGAGCGCATGAGGGGTCACTGCTTCGAGCGTTCGTTGTTAGTCCATGGATTGTCGGGCGGGAGAAGCGCGATTTTCCCCCTTTCGCTCGCCTGCTCTCAACCGTCCGGGCGTCGGGAGCTCGCCTCACAGTTCTGACGCGTAGCCCCGATAAGGCGTCACACCTCGAAGCTGTGAATCTGATTTCCCAGATACCTCGCGCCGAGATCGTATACCTGGACTCGCTTCACGCCAAGCTCTACCTACTGGAATGCAACGGTTTCAGGATTGCCATGCTCGGCTCGCCGAACTTCACCCCCGAAGGCGACAAGGAACATAGGGAGCTTGCGGTGGAGATTCGATCTGGAAGGGAATCGGACGCGGCGGGCCTTCTCGTCCGCGACCTCTTTGCCTTTGCAGTCGAGTTGATGTCCGACGAGTCCGCTCGGATTCTCAAACGACCTATCTTAGGAGCTCGAAGGTAGAGCCGCGTCAAGCCCTTCTCTTAGGAGATGCAGGCAATGAGAACACTAGGAACTTGGTTCCATCTGCGCGCGGGTAGGCGAAGCTTTAAGCCGGACCCCCTGATCGACAAGCAGCAGATGTTCTGCCATCAAGATGTTCAGGCGGAAATCCAGTTTGCAATCGACAAGGCCTTCGCGACAGGTGAGACCATCAAGCTGCTCTTGTGGGGGGATTGGGGCGTAGGCAAGACACATACGTTGCGGCACCTCGAGTACTGGCTGGGTGAGCGCCCGGCCGAGTATCCGTCGCGCGTGGTTTACGTCGAGATCGGGGACATCGCGAAGACGTCCCGCTTTGGCGTTGTGCACAAGGATCTGCTAGACGGCATCGGGCTGCAGTCGACCATCGATATGTGCTTCAAGTACATGCGGCAAGGCAATGATTTGGTCTCGGACCTTGAGGGAATTGGGATCCCCGTGGGGATTCGTCAGGCTTTTCACAAATTCTTTGTAGCCATTCCTGGGCAAGCACCCCCGGACATTGCCGTGGCGGCGTGGAACTTCCTCCGTGGTGCAGACGTGGGCAAGACGGGCGTTCAGCTCGGACTGGGCGGTCAAATCACCGACAGTAAGGAGTACTACTACGTCCTCGCGGCTTTGGGTCATCTCATCGGCAAAGTCGAGGGCAAACAACTCGTATTCCTTGTCGATGAGGCCAGCAAGTTGGAGGCTGTTAGCAATGTCTTGGAGGTCGAGCGTCACTGGGTGAACGTCAACAAGATGATATTCGACCAAGAAAACCGATTCTTCGGCTTCGTCTACACCGTGAGCGGCAAGGCAGACGAGCTACCGGCGGCGCTATTTGAACCTCAGATCGAGAGTAGGCTCAGCAAGCGGGTTTATGAGTTGAAGACTCTCGGCCCAGACGATGTCAAGACATTCTTGATGAATCTTCGAGATTCCTTTGTCGATCGCTCCTTGCTCGACACCGATGCAGGGAAGGATACCAGAGGGTCGGCTGGCTACTCATGGGAAACCTTCCCGTTTACTCCAAGAGCTCTCGACCGCTTCGTGGAATACTTTCAGCGAGCACAGGAGAACAGCAAACCGCGCGACATCGTTCAACGACTGGACGACGCTGCCTTCTATGCAATGAAGGGCGACCATCGGCTGATCGGCGAGGAAACCGTGGACGCACTGGGAATCTGACGCCATGCCAGCTTACAAACTACGTCCGGACATTCCAGGCCCTGCGGGGGACCTTGTAGTCGGGGATGCGGGAGGCAGAGGTGAGAGCTGGGTTCTAGTCGGGACAATTGCCGAGTCGGGGCCCCGTCGTCTTCTCAAACTCGACATTACCGCCGAACAAGTGGTAGCCATACTAGGGAAGCGTGGAACAGGAAAATCGTATTCCTTAGGCGTACTTCTGGAAGGCCTAGGTTGCGGACCCAATGCGACCGCGATCGGCAAAGGTGGTTCGCGCCGGGCGGCTCTGTTGTTCGACGTCTTGGACATCTTTTGGTCGAGCGCTCTGCCGTTGCGAGAATCCAGGAGTCCGGAGCTTCAAAGGCAATTCGAGAGGATGCACCGCGCTGGTCTTGAAGCTGTGGCCGTTGCGGTGGATGTGTGGGTACCGGCTGGCTACCAGAATCCTGCAATCGATCTGACAGGCACGAAAGTCCTGCGCATCGCGCCGAGCGATCTCACCGCAGATGACTGGGCTACTTTGTTTGAGCTCGATCTTGTTTCAGAACCGAGAGGGATGCTCATAGACGAGCTGGTCCGCAAAGTCTCCCTCTCAGGGTGGACGGACGACAGTGGTCAGCAACGAGTTCCAATTCCCGTGTACTCATTTTCTGAGCTATTGGAATGTCTTGATGAAGATCCGGACATCGAACGCGCGTATGTCGAGGCCACGATTCGGAGCATCCGTCAGCGCCTAGGCGCCCAAGCAGGGACCGAACTGTTTAGAGGTGCTCCGACTTCCCTTAGCCACCTGCTTCAGGATGGGCGCGTTACGGTGTTGATGTTGGCCCGAGCGCCGGACGCCGTGAAACGAGTCATTACTGCAATTCTTGCCCGCAGAATACTCCGCGAACGACGCGACGCCTCATTTGCCCGCAAGAGATTGGACTTAGATCAAGGGCTTTCTCCAGAGGAACGGCAACACCTGACCGACGTAGTTGAGGGAAGCCTACCGCGTACGTGGCTCTTGGTCGACGAGGCCCAAGTGCTTGCTCCAAGCGACGAGCAAACACTATCCGGCGAGGCACTCGTCAAGTTCGCGAAGGAAGGGCGTAACTACGGCCTGTCGATGGCCCTGACTTCTCAGCAGCCTGCGGCAGTTGACTCACGGTTGATGTCGCAAGTGGAGACTCTCTTGGTGCATCAGCTCACGGCGAAGCCAGACATCGATATTGCGTTGAAGAGCGTCAAGTCTCAACTGCCCGAGGAGATCAAGATCGACGGCAACGCCGCTACCCTGGATGGACTAATCCGCGTGTTGGAACAGGGAGACGCTTTCTTTTCGTGCGCCAGCGGTGGAAAGGCGCTTTCACGAGCGTGCGTTGTGAGGGTCCGAGCTAGAGTGACAGCACATGGCGGTTACGAGGCGTGATTAGGCTCGAGGGCCGGATCGCAACAGGCTTAGACGAATTCATGTTGCGTCTTGGACATCTCAAGGTGCTCTTGGATCTTCTTGCAACGGGCTCCGGCAATCGCCAAAGGCTCGCGAGGAGACTCGCCGAGGACTTGACTCAATTGGTCCCAGTTCCTGCTGGCCAGCTGCAGGATGTTGGACGCTATCTCGCTGAAAAAGAGCTCTCCCACGTGAGCTTCCCCGACGGTACGTCAAAGCCCCCCCACCCGAAGGCACGGTATAAGCACCTCCGCGTACACCTCGGCGCGGACCGCGGTATCGATCGGGTTGTTGATGAACGCTCGAGCGGCCCGGTACGGATCTGGTTCCAGGACCTCGCAATTGCAGATACTCGAACTAGGTCGAAGGTCGGCGCAGTCACGACCGACAGGGAACAAGTCACAAACAAGAGCGGCGTCTCTCATCTCATCGACTGGGCGGTAATCCTTGGGGCTGCCAACAAACGGCTTGGCCTTACGGCCGTCGGACGGACGCTCAGATCCTTGTGCGAGAAGGTGGACTCAGGAGATGCGCATCGAGGTATGAGGAATCCCTACATCATCGGAGCTGAGCGCGTCGTCTTCCTGTGGCTCATGACTCAAGCAGATGGTGATGTGCTTATCCGCTTGCTCCCTGTTCTTGCCGGCCGGGAAGAGATTGTGAAAGCGGATGCGATGCAAATGATGTTGTCGCTAGCCGGGGCAGTTCAGGACGAGCTCAACAAGAACAGAAACGGCATGAGCAACACCGCGCTTAGAGCGCTTCGCTCTTTAAAAGAGGATCTAGGCACTCTCATGCCGTCGCAACAGGCTCGTCGCTCCAAACCTTCGTCGACGGTCTGGCATCGGATCTCTTCGCGACTTGAGGCGCTAACCGATGTCGGACTCCTCGAAAAGACGGACAAGCAAGGAGTCCCCCGACACTTCGAGTACTACTACCGACCTACCGCCGCCCTGCGTGTCGCGTGCGACTCTCTTCAAGGTGCGACATCGATCCAGGATTGGGCTGCGAATCATATTGTGGACTTCACAGCCACCAGTCTGGGTGTGCAGCTAACGAATGACGGATGCGAGTCTGAGCTTTTCGATGCAGCAATACTGACCTCAGGCCAAACCGGTATCCACATCGATTCATTCGCCATCGCTGCTGGAACGCTCGCTCTGGCGCGCGGCAAACGACTCACGATTGCCCGCGCAAGGCAGGCGCTCGAGGCACTGGCAACCCGTCGCCCGGAGATTGCTCGACTCTCCCGAGGCTATGTGGGGTCCGGAGCGGAGTTCGCCTCGGTAATTGTATCCAAGCTGGAGGCACTAGGGCCCGCCGCCTTTAGGTCGAATTGAGCCTTGGGAGGGCGACGAGAGCGCTTGCAGCGCCTTCAGCTTGGACACGGCGATCATGTGCTTGTTGTCGCGTGCCGAGTACCTAGCGGCTGCCTTCACACTCGCGAAACCGCCGAAGTAGATCTGCTCCCAGGAACCGTCAGGCTTTACGCCAATAACGAGCATGAGGTCCGCATCGCCCCGGAATCCGATTTGATCTGCGGAGTAGTTGGTCTTTATCTGAACGCTCTTGCCATCCGGCGTTCGGCCATCATAGTCCCCTGATCCAGGTGCCGCTTTCGTCAAGCCGTAGTGGTCTGTGGCTACGAGCTCACCGAAATCTCCGAGCAGGTTCCCCAGGCCGGTCCAGTGGTACTCCGGAGCCAATGCCTGAAGAGCCTTTTGCGACGCGAAGATGCTCGCTACGATAGCTTGAACCGCGGCGATCCTATCCTTAGAGTAGTCCAATGCGCACTCTCAGGCTCGCGAGGTCTACTGAAGAGTCAACAGGACCACTTGGGTTGCTTGATCGTCGCGTCGGGCGACCGCGTGAGGGTCGTTTCGATTACGGCCGGGGTCGCCACATTGATCGGCTGGATGACAAGCTTCACCAATGCGGTGAGCGGAGGCTCTTTTGGTGGGATCGTCAACGCGAAGAAGGCCTTGACCTCCAGCTTCCCAGCACCGTCGATTACAGCCTCTGACTGTGTGCTCCCAATGGTGAGAGAGTGCACCACCCCTTCGGACGAACCGAGCGCCCCGGTATGAGATGGCTCGAGCTGAACCTGCAGCGGGTGGTTCGCCACGTAGTCGGGAATGCTCATGACGGCGCGACACTTATGGAATGGTAATACGATCCGACCGCTGCCCGCGGGAACCACATAGAGGTCCAACCGAAGAGCCCACCATCCCGTCGCGTCGTCCGCAGTCAACAGCCCGCTGAGTAGTTCGAATTCGGGGACCTGTAGGCGCGGCACCAGTAGTCGAATCAGGTCTTCGCGGCGCGCGGACCTGATCCCCGTCCCGTCCCGCCAAGGCACTTCGAACGTTATCGCACCGCCGTCGGGGTTGCGAACCACGAACGGCAAGCGCTCAGTTTCGAATAGCAGACCGACGACGGTAGCTCCACCAGCTGGTACGGCAAGCGAGATGAGCGTAGGTGCCATACCGTCGAACAGCGACCGGACTCTGGGCCACCACTCGGTCAATTCCTCCTGCTTCGCGCCATCCACTGCGCCCTTCTTCTCGTCAGCGCCAATTACCCAAAGGATTCCTTCGCCGCCGGAGGCATTCGCGTGGCCGGCAATTCGTCGGGCAGCCTTGACTGGGTCCGGCCACTCAGTCTTAAGTTCGACGCGGGCGTCCTCAATCGGGTGCTGGCGCCTTACGCGGTCGATGATCGAGAGTACCCATTCTTCCAGCTGCGATGCGGTTAAGGTCATGTGCGGCTGTTGTCGCCCCCCAATCGTTACGGAGGTCTTGGCCTGGCCTCCAGTCAGATGGTACCTCTTGGGCCATCGCACCCGGTTGGTCGCGAGGGCGTCGGAGCTCGCGAATCAGTCCGAGAAGTTGGATGGTGGCCAGCCGGATGCAGTATGGTTTCGATCATACTGCCTCCGTACTAGTTCCTAACCCTCATTCGCCGACGGCTCCCACCACCTGACCTTGACATCCGCTTCCTCAAGAAGTAGGGGCACATCGGCGAAATCTCCGCCCCACTTCGGATCTAAGAGGTCAGGCTTAAAGCAGATTAGTTCCACGATCCCTGACTGAACCAGTGCACGTGCGCAGTCCATACAGGGGAACCATGGCAAGTACATCCGGCAGCCCTGAAGGGGAGTGCCGATGCGAGCGGCGTTGTAGATCGCATTCCTTTCAGCATGTTCCGTCCACTTGTATTTCGCCGGCCTGGCGTGCCGACCTTCTGTGTCGTCGTCGACACCTCGGGGGAAGCCGTTGAATCCGTAGGCCCTGATTTCGTTATCTGGACCTACGATCACGCAACCCACCTGCCTGCTTCTATCCTTGCTCCATGTGGCGATGTGTCGAGCGAGATTCATGAAACGAGAGTCCCAATCAGCCACGATCTCCTCCGCACTAACAATTCAGGAACGACCGTCGAGAGTCTCCGGCATTATTTGGAATCTGGTGCCTGCGTGACTGCCGGACTAGCCGGGCTCTGGGGGGTAGACGATTGAGCAGGCTGCCCCCGAGGAGGTGTGATGGCGAGGTAAATGAGGATTAGACCGGTAATTGCGGCTACCGCTGTAAAGAAGAGAATGAGGCGCGACATCCAATGCTCACGAATCGCCCTATCCATCTGATCTCGGGAGACCGTGGGAAGGTCCTTCGACGCGCGGAGCAAGTCGGCAATCGACTTTGGAGTTCGCTCTTGCTCCAAGGCGTTGAAATCTGTCTCGCGCGTCCTTCTGTTCGGCTGATTCCCTGGATATGGGTGAGTTGTATGCCCGCCGATGTCAAAGAAGATGATCGTGAAGATCGGGTCACGTCGAGACACGGTGATTGGGGTCTTTCGTAGGTTGAGGGCCTTCACCGTCAGTGGCCCCCTGTATCCGGGGTCAACGTGTCCCGGGTTGAGCACAAGGAGTCCCTGAGAGGACAAGCGGTTCATGGCAAATGCAAAGCCAGCAATGTTGGCCGGTAGGTTCACTTCCTCCAAGGTGAAGATGCTTACCAGTTCACCCGGCTGGATTTGGAAAGCGCGATCTCGTTCAACGTGATCTGCATTGACGATCTCGCCGTCACGAAAAATGGTCCCAACTCGCAAGTCATAGCTTGCGGCCTGGATGCGTTCTTGGTCGGCTTGTGAGACAAGGCGGCCGGCGTCGATTTCTGCTTGGAGTTCCTCATGGCGCAAGATGATCATGTGACCTGCTCCCGTGGGTTTGCATGGCGGAGCTCTCAATACGTGCAAGGGTTATGCGGCGACGGGTGCTTCACCGGCGATGTCGACGAGGACATTTCGGACATACGGCGGCAAACGATTGTGGATTCCTAGCGCAACGTGCATCTGTCCTAGCTTCACTTGCCACTCGGCCTTAGTGGCTGGGCCTTCCACCTCTGCTGCCCCAATGAAGTGGACGAAGACAAGCGTTGTGGGAACTCCATTGAGCTCATTGAGCAGGAAGGTATGGGCTAAACGGTTCGCATACTGATAGTAGGTGGTGAGCCAGCTGCCGATGTTGGCGACCTGCCACTTCAGACCTACCTCCGCGAAGGCAGCTTGAATCATCGACCGGCTTTCCGCCTGGGCGCGAGTTACAGATTCGACTTCATCTAGATGGGCCTTCGCTTCCAGCAGAACCACTCGCTCGCCTAGGACGAGTCCGAGAGCATCCCACCGAGGGCCGCTCCGGGGCCAGAATTTGTCGAGGGGCCGGGCACGAAGGGTGACGCCTAGCCGGTCGAGGAATGCTTGGTCCCAGTACTCCGCGTAATCATCATCGGCGAGGGGGGAGCGCCATTCCACTGGGCCGCCCTCGATCGCTTCGTCAAGAACTTCAGGGTGCAGGTTGACCAGATCCTGGATCCACTTGAGGCTGCCCTTCGTTCCTCGGGGCTGGCGGCGTCGCGGCATATGTTAGGCCTCTCGCATGTTAACTACCTGCCAGCCGGACCGAAGTTGTAGCCGTACTCGGCGAGGCGTCGGCGAGCAATCTCGCGTTCGAGTTCTGAGAAGAGGTCCCGCCATTCGGGCTGGAGGATAACCGCTTCGACCGTAAGGTCGAGCCGTTCACGTTCCCAAAGCGCAGTGTATCCCTCGGATACTGCGGGCGCATGAATGAGCGTACGCGCAGTCTCGTACCCGCCCATTTCGGAGACCATGCCAAGAAACCGAGTGGCGTTGTAGCCAGCCTCGGCCTTCGCTCGGGATAGACGTTGAGCATCGCTTCGTTGAACCGCTTTTCGAGATCGGTTGGCATCACGATGTCAGAAGGGTGTCACTTCACAAGAGTCCCTCGTGAACTGTAATCCGACCAGAGTTGAAGTGAACGGCGACCGTCAGTGCAGATTTCTTCCCTGCTATCGTGCTCCGGCTGTAGGAGTTCATCCTGCGGACGCATTGGTCCAAGGCCAGCACAAGTTTCACACCCTCCTCGAACGGAACTGCGATATTCAAGATCTTGATCGTGGGCGAGAGAGCCATCCAATTTCGGCTAGTCTTCGCATAAGTGTACGCAACGAATGACTTCTTCAAGCGCGGCTGTTTGTCGGCTGTCACGATGACCCCCTAAGTCATGCACAAGTAAGCCACGGGGGTGACTAGGCATACGACCCAGCGGGCTTGTTATCCATCCGAGCGTCTATGAGGACCACGTGAGGTGACCCGGCGAGTCCTAGCTCCTCTAAGATCCTCTCGACCCGCGCCAGTTCACCCTCCGAGAAGTACACGATTACCGACAGACCACTAGCAGCATCGCTGGCCTTCCTGTAGATGTCGACCTGCCTCTGCAGGTTTCGCCTAAGCTTTCTATTTGATGCTAGCTTGAACTCCACGATGGCCTTGTCGAACGCGCCTCTTGAGATCTTGAAGTCAGCTGGTCCACGCCCGTCGTTAACTTCGCGCGATACGTCGGAAACCGTTCCGTACCAGGTCAGGCGAAAGAGAACGTGCAGGTCGGTCTCCGACCGAATCGGGCCAGAGGGTCCGTAGAAAATGCGGTGGCCTCCCTTGTTCTCGATGACGTCCTTCAGGAACAGCACTCGTCGCTTCGCTTCGGCATAGGTCCTGCCAAGGACCTGGTAGAAAGCGGTGACGGTAGACAGAAGGCTCACGAACCGTCGAAGATCTCTTACGAACTGAGCCTCCGTCATCCGCACGCGAGTCGAGCTTTGTGCTTCCGCCTCCTCGCCGTGGTCTTCCCTCTCCCGGATGTAGTATTCGATCACTTCGGGGAACTCCCGGATAGCCCGGGCCACGGCCTTTAGACGCTCTTCCTCCTTTGCCTTCTCAGGCAAGACCCTTAGGAAATAGTTGTTGACCTGATCACGCAGCTGGTCGTTCGGCAGCGAGGCGATGATGTTCTCGAACCTATCAAACAGATCGGGACGGCTAATCCAGGTGTCATCCTTCGTGAGGATGTCCTTCGGGGTGAGGATTACGTAGTTGTTGTGGAACGGATGGTAGGGCAGCTCAAACCGAACAGGTTCCCAGGTTTCCGTCCCGTAGTTGAAGCGAACCTTCGGGACCACCACAGCACGCTTCAGTTCAGGCGGCAAATACCTCTGCGCGTACGTTTGCGTGTATCCGAGGAGATACTCCTTTATCAGGTTGGTTGTGAAATCGCTAATGTTGTCGCGACCTACGCCGGCCTCGATCAGGCAGAGCTTCTCTAGATGGCTTCCCTTGGTGATCTGCTCGGTACCAAAGTTTGTGAACACCGAATTCAAATTCTCGTTCAACGAGCGCGCGAAATCCATTCCAAGGCCGCTTCCAGCATTGCCTTCCTGCGAGTAGCCGAGCCAGTTCTGTTTGACCTCGGGGAAGGTAAACCACGCTCGTAGCAGTCCCTCTCTGATGCCGCCTTCGAGGGATTTGTCCCGCAAGAACCGGAGATAGCCGATCATCGAATCGTGTAACGCGCGATAATCAGCACGGTCGCTGTTGAACAACAGGAAAGGATCGATGAAGAGAGGGAGATCGTTGATAAGGGAAATGTTGAACGCGCCGTGCTCGTCGATCGTCGCCGGATCGACCTCGAAGAAGTCCGCGAAATGAATCTCGACCGTGGCGCGTGCAGTCACGAAGGAGCCCTCGCTACGGGAACGACAGAGAAGCGCTCCGTTCCAGTCCTGGGAACGGAGCGCCTCTTCCCTGGAAGCGGACGTCAATGACGCTCAGGTTGGCTCATTCCCAACTTCACCGCAAGGCGCCGTGCACCCGCCCGCGTCTCCTCGGCAACCACCGTCGAGCTCGGCGCGACCGCAACCCGCCCTCCCCTCGGCTTCCTCGGCAGATCCCCCGCCCGGAAGAACACGTGCTTCCCGTTCTTGTGTCCCCGCAGCTTGCCTTGCTTGTACAGGTGCAGTAGCTGCGCCCGGCTGTAGCCGGTCATTGCCGCGGCTTGGTTGGTGTTCAGCACGGCCTCGTCGTGCGAGGTCAGTACGTTCTCGAAGTCCGCGATGAACTCCTCGCAGATGTTCGCACCGCAAACCAAAACGCCCAGCTTCTCCCACTCGGCGCGCCGAGCGCTCCACTTGGCTCGAAACTCTTCGCGTGTCATCGGCCACCTCCAGTGCTGATCGTTGAGGAGTGACCTGGGACCGAACAAACTCGGACCGACTCCGACATCCAGAGCGACGACTCCCGACAGACGGACAACACGATCTCGCGGTTCGTGTACGTTTTGTAAGTCGCTGCAGCGTAGCGTTTTTCGCGCTCTGGATCAGGAGAGCTGTCTGAGGCCGTAGGATCTCCGGCGCGCCAGAACCTGCATCTTCATACTCTTCACGGTCCCCTCGCGGAGGACCGCCATATTTCGCATCGCCACCTTCAACGTCGAGAATCTTTTCGAGCGCCCCAAGCTGCTGAACTTCCGCGACCACGCCAAAGGAGACGCCGCACTCGCGAAACTGCGGGCACTCCAAGCCGAGCTCGACAAGGCCACCTATGACAAACCGGTCATTCTGTCGCTCTGGAACGACCTCAAGGCCTATGTCACGGTGGTTGAGGCACGTGGCAAACTGTTCAACTCGGCGAAGACGAAGGTCCAGGCGGACGGCAGGGCATCCTGGGATGGTTGGCTGCAGCTCAAGCCGGACGATATCCCACCGGAGTCAAGCGCCAACACGGCCAAGGTCTTGAAGGCCATCAATGCCGACGTCCAATGCGTGATCGAAGCCGAGAGTCGCCCGGCGCTGAAACGGTTCAACAGTCAGGAGATGGACAGCAAACGCTTCGATCACATCATGCTGGTCGATGGCAACGACGACCGGGGAATCGACGTGGGACTCTTCAGCCGCCTGCAGATCACCGACATGCGCAGCCACGTCGATGACCGGGACGCACAGGGAGAAGTGATCTCTCGCGATTGCCTCGAAGCCCGCATCGAGCTCTCGGGCGGCAAATCCCTCTGGTTTCTGCTGAACCACTTCAAGTCGAAGGGCTACGGGCCGCAAGCGAAAAGCAACGCCAAGCGCGAACGGCAAGCGATCCGGGTAAAGGCGATTCTCGCGGCGCGCTACAACCTCGCGACGAACCTGGTGGCCGTGTGCGGCGACCTGAACGACACCCCGGACAGTGCCCCGCTGGCCCCGCTCTTGGGCGTGCCAAACCTGTTCGACGTGCTGGCGCTCCAGTTCCCAAACCCGGCTGACCGCTGGACCTACCACTACACCAAGAACGAGCAGATCGACCACCTGCTGGTCTCGAAGCCACGGCGCGACGCCTTATCGGCAGCCGGTGTCGAGCGACGAGGCATCTTCGATGTCGC
Source organism: uncultured Gemmatimonadaceae bacterium (assembly GCA_964596925.1). GTDB lineage: Bacteria > Gemmatimonadota > Gemmatimonadetes > Gemmatimonadales > GWC2-71-9 > DASTHG01. The sequence goes on from CAZQWQ010000064.1 coordinate 139,680, forward strand.
CAAGTACACCGGTGGGGCGACGAAGGCCTGGCCGAGCGTCGACTCCATCCGTAACAGCGCCTCGGACCACGGCGCGGTCTGGGCCGACTTCAATATCTGACCCCCTCCTAAAGGGCGTCCGGAGGCAACTGCTCGGAAGCCGACGCTACCATCTCAAGACCGGGGCTACCATCTCAAGACCCGGGGCTACCATCTCAAAGCCTGGCGTTTCCATCTCAGAGCCCGGCGCTGCAGTCTCAGGGACCGGCGCCTCCGTCTCGAAGCCCGGCGCTAGCATCTCGGAACCGGACGCTGACGTCTCGGGATCCGGCGCTACCATCTCGGAACCCGACGCAAGTTCACAGGATCAGGCGCTTCCGTCTCGGAAGCCGGCTCCTCCGCGGCGGTCTCCCGAGCCACCGTCACGAACACCGGTGCCGACATCACGAACACTGGCGCCGCCGTCACGAACACCGGCGCCGCCGTCACAAACACCGACGCTGCCAGCACGAACGCCGACACCGTCGTAACGAACACCGGCGTCGACGACACGAACACGATGCCCACATCACGGTCCCGTACTGCTTTCGCGTCCTCCACGACTGTCCTCCGCGGAGGACACTACCTACGTTGCCACCAACCCATCACTTCCTCGCGCACACCCAGCTTCCCGCCGGCGACACCCAAACCAACGCGGCCAATACTGAACGTTTCGTCGCGCACCAACAACTGTCATCCGTTAATCCGGTGTCCACTGTTCTGGCCCGATCGATGCCTTAGCCCCGGATGTCGACCGACAGTCGGGGTGCCGGTCGAGCAGTCCACCGATGAACTGGGCGCGACACCCCGACAGTCACGCCGGCGACAGGGAGGGTCGTATGAACACCGAGGTTCGCAGGAAACTGGAAATGGCCGCGCGCGTCCGGGAGTTCACCCGGGCCCATGCCGCCACCGAGCCGGGCTATGCGTCCCTGCTCACGAAGTTCGAGAATCTCCTCACCCGCGCCGATGGCATCGCGGCGCGACAGCACCAGGGGCGCCTCGCCGCGAAGGGCGCGAGGGCTCGCCGTGTGGAGCTGCGGCGCAAGCTGCACTTCCAGCTGGTGCGCTACCTGGTCGCGGTCGCAGCGGTGGCCGGCAAGGACCAGGCCGAGTTGGCCGCGCGCTTCAAGCTCCCGGACACCAACGCGACCAACACGGTCTTCCTCACCTCCGTCAAAGCCCTCATGGCCGCGGCGGAAAGCCAGCGCGAGCTGCTGGTCAGGGAAGGCATGGCGCCGGCCCTGCTCGAAGACCTGGGCCGGATGGTCGCGGACTTCGAGGCCGTGAGCGAGGCCGCGCGCACGGCCCGGCGCGATCACATCGGCGCCCGGACCGATCTCGATGTGATCGCCGCTGAGCTGATGGGGCAGGTGAACGTGCTCGACGGCATCACCCGCTATCGCTTCGGGGACGATCCCGAGGTGACGGCCGAGTGGACGGCGGCCAGGCAGGTGCTGGGCCTGCCGCGGAATGAAGCAACTCCACCCGCGGGAGCGTCCGGTGATGTCAAGCAGGCAGCGTAAGCAGTCGGCGGGAGGGGAAGTGAGTTCTAGCCCGCTTCCCCTCTCGTTCTACCTTGCGGTTCCCCCTCTCCCGAAGGTCCTCACCCCCTGGCCCCCTCTCCCTTCGGGAGAGGGGGAACTAATCTTCCACTTTCTTTCTCACCGTAGCCAAACAGCTTGTCATCCCGAGCGTCCCCGAGCGCAGCGAGGGGCGCGAGGGACCTGCTTCACGCCTCCGGCACGGCAGCTTGATCACCTGCCGCGCCGCTTGCCCGATCCCTTCCTCAGGCTCCTACAGGACTTCGGCCAGCCGGCAGGAGAACCCCGGCAACACGTCCTCCCCGTCCAGCGCCTCGGCCTCGGCGACCAGCGATTCACTGCCGTCCGCCCGATAGACCCGCGCCGTGCGGTGCACCGGATCCACCACCCACACGACTCGGCATCCCGCGCTGAGCCAATCCGCGACCTTCGCCAGGACTTCCCCCGCCCGATCGTCAGGTGAGAGGACTTCCACCGCAAGGTCGGGAGCGAGCGCCGCATAACCGGCCGGAGGGGGAGAGGGAACACGATCGCGGTGAATGAACGCAACGTCCGGCGCCCGCACGGTGTCCGGATCGGTGGACAGCTTGAACCCCGTCTCCGCCGCCACGACACTGCCGAGCCCGCGTGCGTGCACGAACGTGCCGAGGATACGCGTGAGGCTCGCAGCGACCTCGCCGTGTCGGTAGCCGGCCGGCTCTCGAACCACCAGGCGTCCCTTCACCAGCTCCGTGCGCTTGTCGGGAATGCGCAGCGCCTGCAACTGGTCGGCGGTCATCAGTTCCGCGGGACTCATGGGCTCAATGTACGGCGGGCGCATTTTCATCGCCATCAGGCCCCCTCTCCCCTTCGCTCCGCTCAGGGCAGGCTCTTCGGGAGAGGGGGAACGGCGTGGAGGATCTAGGACTTTGGTCGTTGTGTTTGAGACCTCACCCTTAGTTCCCCCTCTCCGCGTTGCGGAGAGGGGGTCAGGGGGTGAGGACGTTGACGCGCCGTTGACGGCACGCGTTCAGATTGCTTGCGATGCCTGCCGAGCCCTCCTACGTTCCGACCATGCTCAGCCTCATGACCGCTGAGGAGTTGCTCCACCTGAACATCCCCGACAAACGCACCGAGCTAGTCCGGGGAGTTCTCGTCGTGCGGGAGCCCGCCGGCGGACGTCACGGTCGCGTCGCGATGAATGTCGCGCTCGAGCTCGGGAGCTACGTCCGCACCCATCAGCTGGGAGTTGTCTACGCGGCTGAAACGGGATTCACGCTGGCCCGCCAGCCCGACACCGTGCGCGCCCCCGACGTGGCCCTTGTGCGCCGGGAGCGACTCCCGACCCCGGAACCCGTCGGCTTCCCCGACCTGGCACCCGATCTCGTGGTCGAAGTCCTCTCACCCGACGATCGTTCGGGCAAGCTACTGGCCAAGATCGCCGACTGGCTCTCGGCCGGCACGCGTCTGGTCTGGGTCATCGATCCGGAACGCCGCCTCGCCCGCGTGTATCGCCACGACGGCACTGAGCGGATCGTCGCCGCCGAAGAGACGCTCGACGGCGAGGACGTCGTGCCCGGTTTCGCCTGCTTGCTCAGCGCGATACTGTAGTTCCCCCTCTCCGCATCGCGGAGATCTTGGTCCGCGGCACGACCCTCAACCTTCATTCAACTCCAACCAAGCCCGAGCTGTCATTCCGAGGGCGCGCAGCGCCCGAGGAACCTCAAGTCTCCCTGGTCTCGACCTCCCTCTCCGGTCCGGTCCTCACCCCCTGACCCCCTCTCCGCGATGCGGAGAGGGGGGACTAAGGGCAAGGTCTCAAACACAACGACCAAGGTCCTAGATCCTCCACGCCGTTCCCCCTCTCCCAAAGAGCCTGCCCTGAGCGGAGCGAAGGGGAGAGGGGGTCCCTAAGGGAGTCCCTACGGTCGCAGGGGGTGAGGACCACTAGCATCCTACGATGCATTGCACCCGTCCCGTCTTCATCCCACTTGCGGCAACCACCGCGATGCCAAACGCAACCACGGAGACCGCCAGAACCGCCCCGACGGTATGGGCGGCACTGTGTTTCCGGGTCTCGACCTGCGTAATGTCCGCCAGCGCGAAGCGGATGGGCGTTCCCCAGTTGGTTCCCGACACGGTGTCGCTCACGGCAGGGCTGGTCTGCGCGACAACAACGCGCGAGCGGTCCTTTCGGGTCACACGAACGGTGTCCGGGCGCGCGCTAGCGAACAGCTGCTGCGGGCTGATCCCGCGCTCGACGCGCCAGGCGGTGCACGCGGGGAGGTAACAGAGAAGGAGCAGATAGGCGATCGGACGGCGTGCCATGGTGACCTCCCTGTGAGTTTTACCATGGCAACGTATTGAGACCCTTTCAAGCGACCATCAAGCCGGTCAAGGCATCTCCCCCCAAACCCGTCCCAAGTGCGCGATGATCCCCGCATACACCTGGATCCCGTCGAACAGGTTCTGTATCCGCAGATTCTCGTTGGCAGCGTGCTGATTGTTGTCGTGGTTCACGATCGGCACCGTGATGATCGGCGTGCGGAGCACTTCTTCAAAATGAGAGAGCGGCAAGCTCCCTCCCGACGTCGGCACGACGATCACCCGCTCGCCCGCGCCCATCTCGGTCGCCCGCACCACGGCACGCGACACGGGAAGCGCCATATCGGCGCGGGATGCCGGGTAGCCCTCCTCCCACACGACCTTGAGGATATTCGCGTGCGCGCGGCGCTCTTCTTGTGTCGGGTCGCGGTCCAAGACGAAGAACCCCTGCCGCCGCATGTGAGACTCGACGAGCGACCGGACGTGCACCGGTGTCTGGTTCGGCACGAGCCGAAAATCGACGGACGCGTACGCCACCATGGGCACGGCGTTCGTCGCAAGCGAACCGACGCCGCCACCACTCAAGCCTCTGACGTTCAGCGCCGGCAGCATGATGCGCTCCATCAGAGGCGCGTTGTCCGCCTCCGTGCCCGCCAACAGCAGCTCGGCGCGCAACGCGGAGTCCGCGCTCGGTGCCGCGGCTATGGCCTCCCGCTCAGGAGCCGATGGCGGGACCACGTCGTCGTAGAAGCCCTCTATCAGGATCCGGCCATCATTGTTCCGCATGCTCGCGATGAGATGGGCCATCCCCACCAGGGGATTCGGCGCCCAATTGCCGTAGTGCCCGCTGTGGAGCACCCGCGCCGGCCCGTACAGCGTGAGCTCGACACCCATGACGCCCCGCACGCCAAAACTCACCTGCTGGCGCCGCGATTGGTGCACCGGCCCGTCGCCAAAGATCCAGAGGTCGGCATTCAACACATCCTTGTGCCGCGTGAGCATGTCGCGCGCGTGGTCCGATCCGGCCTCCTCCTCACCCTCAAAGAAGAACTTGAGATTGACGCTCGGCGCGATGCCACCGGCACGCAGCGCGTCCAGCGCCGCTAGAAACGCGATGATGGGACTCTTGTCGTCGCTCGCCGAGCGCGCGTACATGCGCCACTCGCCCTGCACCGACCCGGGTTGGGTCGGCAGCGGAATGACGGTTCCCCCATCACTCAACGCGCGCGTCCGGAGCGTCGGCTGCCACGGTGGGTCGGCCCAAAGTGCTGTGTCCACTGGCTGCCCGTCGTAGTGCGCGTAGAACACCACAGTGCGCGTGGCGCCCGGGGTCCGCAGTTCGCCGAACACCGCAGGCGGCGACCCCGGTGCCTCGAGCAGCTGCGCCCGGATCCCCCGTCGCTCGAGCAGCTGCACGAGATGTCGCGCGTTGCACCGGATGTTGACCGAGTCCGAGGCCAGGTTCGGGATCGCGAGAAACTCGGCGAGGTCGCTCACGATGCGCGTGTCGTTCGCCCGTGTGTACGCGCTCACGGCGCCGCGAACGCGCGCCGCATCCTGGGCCACGGCGGCCGACCCGAGACCACTCAAAGACAGGATCGCGAGACGTAGTACCGACGACAGGGTGTTCATCCTCTGACCGGAACCCGAGTTTGGGGTTACTGATAGTATCACTCCGCGGAGGCAGTGACATGACCATTCCCTTCATCGGTTTGTGCTCGCTCGGGGTGGCGCTCATGCAGGGCCCAGAGCCGCCGGCCGCGCTGGTCCGATTCCTCCGGGAAAGCATCGCCCTGACTACAGACCAGCTCGCTGCCTTCACCCGTGGCGAGGCGGTCGTGAAGGTGCTCGACACGCGGGAAAGACGGGATATCGCGGTGTTCGGGATTACCACGCTCGCCGTGGTGCGCGAGGCCTACGTCGCCCGCGTACGCGATGCGCGGCGTTGGCTGCGCACCCCGACCCGGAGCCGGTTCGGCATCTTCAGTGACCCCGCAATCCCCGCGGATGTCCAGGCGGTGACGATCACCCAGCGGGACGCGGACGAGATGGAGCGCTGCAAGCCCGGCGACTGTGTCGTGAAGCTCCCGGCCACCGACATGCGGCGCATCCGTGCGGAAATCGACTGGGCGGCTCCCGACCTTCCAGGGCAGCTGAGTGCGTACGCGCGACGCCGGCTCATCGAATACGTGACGGCTTACCGGGCGCGCGGCGACTCGGCGATGGCGGTGTACGACGATCGCGGGAACGTGCACGCGAGCGACGCGTTCGCCGCGCTTCTCGCCGAGTCACCGTACGTCTATCAGAACGTGCCCTCGCTGCAGCGCTACCTCGCGTCGTACCCGCGCGCGACGCTCGCCGACGCCAGCGAGATCCTGTTCTGGTCGGAGGACGTGCTCCCGCGCCTCCGGCCGATTCTCAGCGTCACGCACCAGGTCGTCTTCACTCCGCCCGAGCTCCCGGGCGTGACCCTCATCGCGGCCAAGCAGATCTACGCCAATCACTATTTCGAGGCTGCGGTCGACCTGACCTGTATCGTGGAAGGCGGCTACTTGCTCATCTTCCGACGCTTCCGGTTCGACAACATGCCGGGCGGACTCCTGAACATCAGGGGCAAGGCCGTTGGTGCGCTGCGGGATCAGATGCTGGCCGACCTGCGGCGCGAGATGGCGAGTGCCGAAAGAGGGCCGTAGTCACCCCGCGAGAATCCGATCGATCGCCGCTAGCTCCTCACCCGAGAAGGTCGTGTTCTCGAGCGCCGTCACGGCCTCCGTCACGTGCGCCGGCCGGCTCGCCCCGATCACCGCCGAGGTGACGCTCTCCTGGCGGAGCGTCCACGCCACCGCCGTTTGCGCGAGCTTCTGACCCCGCGCGCGCGCGATCTCGTTCAAGCCGAGCACCTTTGCCCGCACCGCCTCGGTCACCTCCTCCCGCTGGAGAAACCCGTGGGGCTTGGCGGCGCGCGACTGTTTCGGCACTCCCTTGAAATAGCGATCGGTCAGGAGCCCCTGCGCGAGTGGTGAGAAGACGATGCAACCGATGCCCAGCTCCTCGAGAGTAGCGAGCAGCCCGCGCTCGATCTCGCGCACCAGCATGCTGTACTTGGGCTGATGGATCAGGCAGCGCGTCCCAAGCGTTGCGAGGATCTTCGCGGCGCGACGCGTGAGGTCCGGCGGGTACGCCGAGATCCCGGCATAGAGCGCCTTGCCGGCGCGCACGGCGTCCGCCAACGCTCCCATCGTCTCCTCGAGCGGGGTGTCCGGGTCGGGCCGGTGATGATAGAAAATGTCGACGTACTCGAGCCGCATCCGGGCCAGGCTCTGATCCAGGCTCGCGAGCAGGTACTTGCGGGAGCCCCTGTCGCCGTAGGGTCCCGGCCACATGTCCCAGCCTGCCTTGGTCGACACGATCAATTCGTCGCGATGGGCCGCGAGGTCTTTCCTTAGGATTTTCCCGAAGGTGGTCTCCGCCGACCCGTAGGGCGGGCCGTAGTTGTTGGCGAGGTCGAAGTGGGTGATCCCCAAGTCGAAGGCTCGGCGCACGGTGGCGCGCGCGGTGGCGAACGGATCCACCGCGCCGAAGTTGTGCCACAGGCCGAGGGACACCGCCGGGAGGAGCAGACCGCTCGCCCCGCAGCGGCGGTAGGTCATGGTGTCGTAGCGAGCGGGGTCGGGGAATGGGCGGGGCATAGGTGTCGATTCTCAGGGCCCTCAGGCGACTAAAATGTAGTATACAAGTCAGAATCTGACCCTGCTAAGGAGCTACACACCATGGCCACGGCCTACTTCGAGCCGGACCTGTTTCGCTTCCTGAAGGACTTGAAGCGCAACAATCGTAAGGACTGGTTCGAGCAGAACAAACCGCGCTACGAGTTGGTCGTGAAGCGCCCGCTGCTCCGCTTCATCGCGGACTTCGATGCCCGCATCCGCACGGTCAGCAAGCACTTCCACGGGGACGCGAGGCCCTCGGGCGGGTCCATGTTCCGCATTTACCGAGACACGAGGTTTTCCAGAGACAAGAGTCCCTACAAGACCCACGCCGCCGCGCACTTCCCCCACCAGGCCGCCAGCAAGGACGTCCACACGCCGGGCTTCTATCTGCACCTGGAACCCGGAAACTCGATGGGCGGGGGAGGGCTGTGGCAACCCGACGCCCCGGCCCTGAAACAGGTGCGTGACCGCATCGTGGAGCGCCCGAAGGAATGGAAAGCAGTCGTGAGTGCCCGCATGGAGATCCTGGGCGATTCCTTGAAGCGTCCGCCGGCGGGCTATGACGCGGAGCATCCCTTCGTCGAATTCCTAAAACGCAAGGAATACTACGTGATGACGGAGTTCACCGACCGGCAAGTCCTCGCCCCAGGCTTCTTAGATCGCTACCTCAAGGCCTGTCAGAGCGCCGGCCCGCTGGTGCGATTCCTGGCGAAAGCGGGTGGGCTGCCCTGGTGACCGAGCCTAGCCGTACGGCTTGCCGCACTCCGGGCAGAACTTCGGGGTGCCGTCGGCCTCGGCGCCGCAGCTGGCACATTTGCGCTTCGGACTGATGGACGCGCCGCATTCGGGGCAGAACTTCCCGCCCTGCGTCTTGGCCCCGCAACTGGGGCAAAGGGCGGCCCCGACCTGGGCCAGGTCCCGCTTGCCCACGTAGTCCACCGCGCGCGCCTTCTCGTACACCTGGTCCTTGGCCGCGCTGGCCTGCGCCACGGCAATCTCCTCGTCCATGTCCGGCGCGCACGTCTCGCACAGTCCCATCTTCTTGTTCCAGCAGATCGGCTCGCACACCCACTTGCCGCAGCGGGTGCACTGCTTGAACAGCAGGCTGATTTCCTTGACGGCCGCGTCGAGCGCGGCGTCGTGCTGCGGGCCGGCCGTCATCGACTGCAGCGTATCAGCGGTTTGCGCCGCTCGGCCGAAGATCCCACCTAGTAAGGAAGCCGCGACATTCGCGGCCGCCGCCGCCCCGCCGAGCCGGTTCGGCTTGAACGTGGACATGTAGCCGTTGGAGCACTTCCCGCAGAAAAACTTGAACTGGAAGCCCCGCTGCGACGACAGGTCGGTGTAGTTGTTCGTGAACGGGATGTTGGCCATGAGGGGCAAAGGTCCTGCGCTTCCCCCTCTCCCGCTAGTCCTCACCCCCTGCGACCGTCAGGGAATCCTTTAGGGTCCCCCTCTCCCGAAGGTCCTCACTCACCCCGTAGTTCCCCCTCTCTCGTTAGTCCTCACCCCCTGTCCCCCTCTCCCTTCGGGAGAGGGGGGACTTCGGGGTGAGCCGTAGTCGCGAGAATGCGTACCACTTCGCGTCGATCCGATACCGACGAGTAGGTCTGGGCTGGTTAGGGTGGAACATGGATCCCTTGCGACCCATCCCAATAGGGAAGAAGCTCGCGCTCGCGCGACAGCTGCGCCGCGGGCCCACCCCTGCCGAGCGGCACGCATGGTCGTTGCTTCGGAATCGGCGACTACTCGGTCTCAGGTTCCGCCGCCAGCACGTCCTGCATGGGTTCATCGTGGATTTCTATTGCCCCGTGCTCAAGCTCGTCCTGGAACTCGATGGCAATCCCCACGACGGAGCGAGCCGGGCGAGCTACGACGACGCGCGCACAGCCTGGCTCAAGAGCGCCGGCTACCGCCTGATCCGCATCCGAAACAAGAACCTTACTCGAGAGATTCTTGAGGAGCTGGTCGGTCAGGTCCCCCCTTAGTCCCCCTCTCCCGAAGGGTCCTCACGGGGCCAAAGGGTGAGACCTTGCCCGGTAGTCCCCCCTCTCCCGAAGGGAGAGGGGGTCAGGGGGTGAGGACCAACGGGGGGCCAAGAGGTGAGAACAGCGCGGAGAGGGTGAGAACTGCCCCGGTGGTTCCTCTCCCTTCGGGAGAGAGGGGACGAAGGGTGAACGCCGTTCCCCCTCTCCGGGACGGAGAGGGGGCCAGGGGGTGAGGACTGTTCGGGAGAGGGGGTCAGGGGGTGAGGACTGAGACGTGGACAGGGGGTGAGGACTGAGACGTGGACAGGGGTGAGGACCAACGGGCGCGGTTCTGGGGGTGAGGACGGTGTACTTGACAAGTCAATCGGATGCGTCTAGTATGCTCATCACTCAACCACAATTAGTTAATTGCAATTGAGTGGCGCTCATGCAGAACGCCGCGGCAACTCGGCTTTGCTCTTCCCGACCGAGTGCGCGGTGCTGCACCAGTTCTCATTGCCAAGGAGTTCACTTGTCTCATGTCCGTGGCGCATTCGCAGTTGCCGCAGCAACGCTTCTGTTGCTGACGCCCTGCGTTGCCCAAACGAAATCGCACCCGCGCGATCAAGCGGCGCTCGACGCCGTGACCAGCAGCATCATGAATCTGCCGGTCACGACGGCCTCGGCCGACGCGCGACATCACTTCCTCATCGGCCAGCGCGAGCTCGACCTGGGCCGCGTGTTCGAGGCGAACGCCCACTTCAAGGCAGCCGTGGCCGCCGACTCGAACTTTGCCCTCGCCTACCTGAACGTCGCCAACACGGGCAACTCGCTGGTGGAGTTCACGACCAATCTCGCGCTCGCCGAGCGGCACGTCGCCGGAGTATCGACCGCCGAGAGTCTCTTGATCCAGATCGATCGCAAGGGCTTCGACAACGACGTCGATGGCCAGTTGGCCTTGGCGCAGCAGCTCGTCGCCAAGTATCCCGAGAGCCCGCGGGCGTATCTCGTGCTCGCCAACGTGCAGGGAACGCTGAACCGCAACGTGGATGCCCGGGTGTCCATCCAGAAGGCCGTGAGCCTGGCCCCACGCCTGCTCGTCGCCCATACGGACCTCGGTAACTCGTATTTGAACGGTGAGCCGAAAGACTTCGCCAAGTCGCTGCAGTCCATGCGGCAGGCCGAGACGCTCGCGCCCAACGAGCCGTACATGCACGATCTGCTGGGCGACGTATATCGGGCGCAGAACAATCTCGTCAAAGCCCGTGCTGCCTACACCCGCGGTCACGAGCTGAATCCCACCGACGCGTCGCTGCTGCAGCAGCGGGGGCACGTCAACTCGTTCGCGGGGAACTACGTCGCAGCGCGCGCGGACTACGATTCCGCCATCGCACTGGGCCGCGGCAATGAGCGGGCCGGCTACGCCCCCTACCGGGCCTACGTCAGCCTTCACGCCGGCGACCCCAAGGCAGCAATCGCCGAGCTCAACCGGTTCGTAGCAGCAGTAGACACGATGGGCGTGCCCGACGCTCGTGGCGCGAAGGTCAACGCGCTGTCGAACATCGCGCTTATCGCGATTCACAACCGCGACTTCACCGCCGCGGAAGCAGCGCTGGCGCAGCGTACACCGTTGTTGATGCAGCGGGGCGCCGAAGCCGGAAGCGCCGCGTTCCAGCGGGGCACGGAGGCGAACGTCGCCTACTTCGAAGCGTGGCTCGCCGCCCGGAAGGGTGACTACGCCGCGGCTGGCAGGGCGACCGACCGGATGGTCACGCTGGTGGAGCCGGACGCGAACCCACGCAAGCTCGAGCCGGTGCACGAGCTGAAGGGGTTCATCGCGCTGTACCAGGGCAACTTCCGCGAAGCCGTCACTCACTTCGCGTTGGGAACCCTCGACGACCCCTACATGAAGTACCAGTACGCTGTCGCCCTGGCGGGCGCTGGTCAGACCGCCAAGGCCAACCAGCTGTACCGCGAGCTCGCCGTGTACAATTTCAACAGCGCGGGCTACGCACTGATTCGGAAGGACACGCAGCAGAAGACGTCGTAATCACTAGGCCTGACGACAAAACGCCCCGCTCGGACTGCCCGAGCGGGGCGTGTCTGTGTCAGGGGGTGAGGACCCTGCTACGTTTCCCCCATGCCCACCACCTTCACCTATTTCCCAAGCCCCGTCGGTGAGCTGCTCCTCACGGCCAACGAGTCGGGGATCACTGGGATCTACTTCCCGAGCCGTGACCGCGTCCCAAAGGACAGCGCACGGTGGCAGGAAGACACAGGCCAGGGGAGTGCCGGCGCAGTGCTTGCCCAGGCCCGGCAGCAGTTGACCGAGTACTTCGCCGGCAGCCGAACCACGTTCGATCTCCCGCTCGACCCATCGGGCACGGAGTTTCAGCGCCGCGTGTGGGACGCGCTGCGCACCATCCCCTACGGCACGACCACGAGCTACGGCGTGCTCGCGGGCCGTCTTGGCGACCCGCGCGCCACTCGCGCCGTCGGCGCCGCCAACGGCCAGAACCCGATTCCCATCGTCGTCCCCTGCCATCGTGTGGTCGGGGCGAAGGGAGAGCTGACGGGTTTCGGCGGCGGAATCGACCGCAAACGCTGGCTGCTCGAGCACGAGGGCGCGCTGATGAGATTAGGGGGATAGCCGGGCTTCTCCTTGCCAAAAACCAGCACCCGCTGCAATTCCTACCCGTGGTTCGCATCCATACTGCCGACGTCTCCGTCGTGGGACCCTGCGATCACTGCGGGGAAGGCCAGGTCATCACAGTGGTGACGCTACACCGCCAAGACGACACCGCCTTCACGGCGCGATTCTGCGAGCGACATTTCCTGTTGTTCTCCGACCTCGTCTCGGATCAGGTCGCCGCGCTGTTGTATCCGAGGAAGGTGGCGTCGACGTCCGGCACGGAGCAGTGAGGTTCTTCCTTCTCCTCCTATTCCTCTTCGCACGCGACGCGGCGGCACAGTCGTCCCTGGCGCGGCGCGACACGCAACACGTCTCCACCTTGCTCACGATCAGCGGGGGCATCAGCCTCGGCTCCTATGAGGCCGGGGTAAACTGGGGGCTGCTGGAGCTGTTTAAGCTGACGGCCCGCGATTCGCTGCGCCGCGCTTGGAACCTGCCGCGCTACGAGTTGAAAGCCATGGCGGGGGCCTCGGCCGGCAACATCAACGGGTTCCTGGCGGCGATCGAATGGTGTCGCACCCGAGACCCGATCGCCCCAGAGCAAAGTCTCTTCTGGAAGATCTGGGTGCGCACCGGATTCGATCAGCTGTTCCCGCTCGAACGCTATAACCAGCCCGACTCGACCAAAGCACTGTTCAGCCGGCGCTACTTCCAACGGGTGCTGTTCGATACGGTGCGCGCCGCGATGCGGGACGCGCCCGCATCGACTGCGCTGGACGGCTGCACCATTCCCGTCGGCGTCACGATCACCAAGCTCACGCCGGGGGAGATCCCGATATCGCGCGGCATCGACGCGGTCACGCAACGCTACGCGGCGGCCGTAATAGTCCGCCGGCAGGGCACCACGCTGCAGTTCCGGGCGCCGCCCGTGGAGCTCTTGGGCGGCGGCCGGCTCGGTGCGCTGCTGCTGTTGCCGGATTGCGACGGCGCCATCGACCCGGATGACGTCTTCTCGTTGGTCGAAGCATCCTCGGCGTTTCCCGGCGCTTTCGCGCCGGTCCTGCTGCGGCACGAGCCGAGTCTCGGGACCGGCTGCGACGCCGCGCGCCGCGACACCGCGCTGTTTTCGGACGGCGGGTTGTTCGACAACAACCCCATCGATCTCGCGGCCGGCATCTACGCCGATGCGATCTGGAAGAATCGGGAACGGGCGGACTCGAACGCGTTGCTGGTCTTCATCGACCCCGACGCGCTGCGCGGCCGGCTCGCGGACGTCGCGAAGCTGCGCGAACGCGAGCCGCCGGCCACCGGGGGCATCTCCGCGTTGGTGGATCTGTTCGCGGGCGCCGTGCCGGCCGCCCGGCAGTACGAGATGCAGGCGTTCGGACGGCTGCTCGCCCGGGCGCCCCACGTGTTCCGTCGTGACAACATCACGGTCACCAATCGCCGCTTCGTCGTGGTCGGACAGCAGCTGGGCGCGTTTGCTGCGTTTCTCGGGCAGCCGTTTCGCGAATACGATTTCTACGTCGGCGTCTACGATGCCCTCGCCTTCATCGCGGGCGAATCGTGCCGCGCGCCCCAAGCGGTGGATTCGACGTGTCTCGCACGCCGGCTGTTCGAGCTCGTGGAAACGCACGAGCTCCAGCTCGGCGCCGCCGAGCTGCCGCGCATGGTGCTACGCGCGCTGTACGCGCGGGAGTATCAGGGCAGCGCCCCGAAGCTCCGAGTCGTGATCGATTCCACCACGCCGCGGCGTGAGATCCTGCTCCTGGCGGTGCTACAGGCTCACCTGGACCTCGATTCGCGGGTGTTCGACAACCAGCACTGCCGCTCGGGTGACGACATCGCGCGGCTCCTCTGCCGAGATGGGTTTCGCGAGATGCTCGAGCTACTGCATGGTACGGCGACGGATTCCATGCTCCAGGCTACCGTCCAGGCGGCGGATACACTGCCCGATTGTGGCCCCGAGCACTGGCTGCGGTCGCCCGCCGGATGCGAGGTGACTGAGAGCTTCGGGACGTTCGTCCGCGACCCCGAACGGTTCATGGCGGACAAAGTCGGCCTCATGTTGCATCAGTTGTGGCGCGTGGAACGAGCCCGCCAACGCGTCGGTGAGAATGCGTGGACCGGCGTGGCGACGTTGAGCGAGGTCGTGTATCAGTCGGGCATCGGCTACCGCTACCGCCGAGGGTTCGACGCCAATACCTCGTCGATTCCGCGGGGCTCAGGCTGGGGCCGGGTGGCGACCCTCGTGCCCAGCTACGTCTCGGGCAGTTTGCTCAACGCGGGGTTCGAGCTGGGCTACCGGCCGACATTTCACGTCAGCAACTCGTTCGCCATCGGCGTGAACGGTGCCCCATTGCACGTGACCGGTCGGCCCGCGAGCGGGCGGGACCGGCTCCGCTGGATGATCGGGCCGGTGCTCCACTGGAAGCGACCGAGCGCCGTCTGGTCGGGGTTGGAAACCGGGGTCGAGCTGTTCGGGCGCTGGCGTGGCAGCCAGCCTGGGAGCCCGGACGCCCTGGTGTGGGCGATTCCTGTGACCAGCTACATGCTCGCGGACAAGCTGCGAATCGGGTTTCGCATCCTTCCCGGAAATGACTCCGCGGTGCACGGCGGCAACAAGATCGCGCTGACGATCGGCTTCGCGGACTTGAACGGGCTCGTCTACTGGATGCTGCGCAAGTCGTGACGTCTCGAGCCTCGTGATCGGCGGCTTCACCGCTTGGGGATTTCCTTCTTCGGGTCGATGAACGGCATCGGCACCACGGTCGCGGAGCGATCTCCCCCGGCTGGGACGGCGACCGTGAGGGACGTGCCGGGCTTCGCAAGTCCGACCGGAACCATCGCATAGCCGATGTTCTTCTTGAGGCGGGGCGAATGGATGGCCGAGGTGATGTGCCCGACGGGCGCGCCTTGGGTCAAGACGCGCCATTTGGTCATGTTGAACTCGATCGGGTCCCCAGCGATCTCCACTCCAACGAGCTTGCGGTCTACCCCGCCGGCCTTGATCCGCCGCAGGGCGTCCCGGCCGACATAGTCGCCCGGCTTGCCTTCGTCCACCAGTCGCTCGAGCCCCACCTCGTACACGTTGTTTTCGAGGGTGATGTCCGCGCCCCAGTTGAGAATTCCCGCCTCGATGCGCCGGATGTCGGACGGCCCGGTGGGCCGCATGTTGTAGGGCATCCCCGCTGCCATGATGCGCTCCCACAGCTCGTCGCCACGGCTGCCGTCGCGCAGATACACCTCGTAGCCCACCTCGCCGCTCCACCCGGTGCGGGTGACCACCACGGGGATCCCGTCCAGCGTGGTCTCGATGAAGTGATAGTAGGGCAGCTGCACCGCGCGCTCGCCGAACAACGCCTGCACCACCGGCTTGGCCTTGGGCCCCTGGATCTGAAGCGGTGAGACGTCGGGTTCGCGGATCTCGACACGCAGGCCGGCGTGTAGCGCCACCCCCATGGCCCACAGCAGCACGTCCGAGTCGGCGAGGGCAAGCCAGAAATGGTTCTCGCCCAGGCGCAGCAGCACGGGATCGTTGACGATGCCGCCGTCCGGAGCGGAGATAACGACGTACTTCCCCTGGCCCACGGCGCAGCGCGCCAGGTCCCGCGGGGTCAAGAGATTGGTGAACTGGAACGCGTCGGGTCCCGTGATTTCCACTTGCCGCTCCACCGACACGTCCCACAGCGTCACCTCGTTGACGAGGTGGCGGTACTCTTCCTCGAGGTCCGCGAAGCAGATCGGGAAGAGCATGTGGTTGTAGGTCGTGTAGGCTGTGGCGCCGTAACGCTGGGTCGCCTCGAAGAACGGGCTGCGCCGCAGGCGCGCACCCCGCTGGACCAGGCGCATATCGAATGGGGGGTGCATGGTCAGGCCTTTCCCGGGACGCCGAGCGCCTGCCCGGCCGCGAGGGCGCGCTCGTTCTGCTCCAGCAAGGCCGGCTTGATGCGGTCGCGCAGCGCACGCCGCACGCTGGCCTCGGTGACGACGCCGGTCAGGGCGATGAACGCGCCCAGCGCCACGACGTTGGTGGTCAGCTCGCCCCCTGGTCCGAGTCCGCGCGCCGTCGCAATGAGCGGCAGCGTGACGGTGTCGGGGTCTGGCTCCTCACCGGGTGGGATCGCCCGCTCGTCGACGATCCGCACGCCGCCTGAGGCGAGGGGGCGGCCGTGCTTGCGATACGCATCCACCGACAGGCAGACGACGACGTCCGGGACGCGCACGTCCGGGAGCACGATCTCGTGGCGCGACAGCACCACCTCGGATTTCGCCGCGCCCAGCCGCGCCTCTGGGCCGTAGCTCTGGGTCGACACGACGTGCAATCCGTCGTGCATCCCCGCCTCGGCGGTGAGCACGCCCGCCAGCATCACCCCCTGGCCCCCCGTGCCCGCGAAGCGCACCTGAATCGGGTCGCCCTTCACGAGCGCTTCGCCTGGCGCGCGCACAGCTCGGCGTACTGCGCCGTGTACTCCGGGGCCACCTCACGCCGGAACACGCCGAGGGGTCGTTTGCCGGCCAATCCTTCTTTCGTGATCGTGTGCTGGGGCGTGGTGAGGTCCCGCTCGTAGTCGAGCATCGCCACCGCGTCCCCCAGCTCGTTGAGCCGGCCGTAATAGGTGGGGCATTGCGTGAGCACTTCGACCACGGCGAATCCCGGGTGCCGCACGGCGTCGACGATCAGCGACGGCAGCTCGTCGAAATCGAACGTGGTGCTCCGTGCCACGAACGTCGCGCCCGCGGCGAGCGCCAGCTGGACGATGTCGAAGGCGGGCTCGAGACTACCGAGCGGCGTCGTGACCGAGCGCGCCCCGCGCGGCGTCGTGGGCGCCTGCTGGCCCCCCGTCATCCCGTAGATGCCGTTGTTGTAGACGATCGCCGTGAGGTCGATATTGCGGCGGCACGCGTGGATGAAGTGGTTGCCGCCGATGGCCGCCGTGTCGCCGTCACCCATAGTGGTGATCACGGTCAGCCTGGGGCGGGTGAGCTTCAGTCCGGTGGCGAACGCCAGCGCGCGGCCGTGGGTCGTATGCATCGCGTTGGCGTTGAAGTAGAACGGCGTGCGGCCCGAGCAGCCGATCCCGCCGACGAGCACCAGCTGCTCGAGCGGCAATGCCAGCCGGTCCAGCGCGGTCGCGAGCCCGCGCGCCACCTGCCCGTGGCCGCAGCCGGGGCACCAGACGTGCGGCATCGCTTCCAATTGCAGGTATTGCCGCAGGTCCTTGCCAACTCTAGGCACGGGCCACCTCACGATCCCCCGCGGTCCGGACAGCCGCGGCGATCTCCTCCGGGCTGAACAGCGTCCCGTCGGCGCGTCCCAGGTGGCGCACCGGGGCCCCTCCGCCGACCGCCGCGCGCACCGGGAGCACGAGCTGGCCCAGGTTCAGCTCGGCGACCACGATGTCCTCCACCTGGGCGGCGAGCTCACGGACGAGCCGCTCGGGGAACGGCCACAGCGTCTGCAATTCGAGCAGGCCGGCCCGTGTCCCGTCGCGCCGCAACAGCTGAACCGCGCCGGCGGCGCTGCGGGCGGTAATGCCGTAGGCGAGAATCAGGTGCTCGGCGTCCTCGAGCGCGACGCCGCGATAGCGAATGACATCATCGGCGTTCTCGATCCGGGCGATCGAGCGACGCAGCATCCGGTCCAGGTTCGGCCCGTCCGAGGCCCGCGGACGCCCCGATTCGGCGTGGGCGAGGCCGGTCACGACGAACGGCGCACCGTCGCCGAAGGCCTGGAATTCCACTCCCGCAAACGGCTGAAAATCCGCGCCCGATGGTGGGCACCGGTTCACGACCGGGAGAACCGGCAGCTCCACGTTCTCGCGCATGTGCGAGAGCGTCGCGTCGAGCAGCAGCACCACGGGGAGACGATAGGTCTCGCTGAGATTGAACGCGGCCACCGTCACCTCGTACACGTCCCGAACCGTCGACGCCGTCAGCACGATCGCGGCGCGGTCGCCGTGCGATCCCCAGCGGGCCTGCATCACGTCGCCCTGGGCGGGCAGCGTCGGGAGCCCGGTGCTCGGACCGCCACGTTGCGAATCGACGATGACGCAGGGCGTCTCGGTCATCGCGGCGTAGCCCACGTGCTCCTGCATCAGGGAGAAGCCGGGCCCCGACGTCGCCGTCATCGCCTTGGCGCCGCCCCAGGAAGCGCCGATCACGGCGGCCAGCGCCGCGATCTCGTCTTCCATCTGGATGAACACACCGCGCTCGGGTGGCAACAGCCGCGCCATCCATTCCATGATCTCGGTCGCCGGCGTGATCGGGTACCCGGCAAAGAAGCGGCACCCCGCCCGCATCGCCCCCAGCGCGCACGCCTCGTTCCCCTGGATCAGCTTCACCTGCGGGCCTCGAACGGATGGAAGGCGGTGCGCTCCAGCACGAACACGAAATCGGGGCAGCGCACCGCGCAGAGACCGCAGAAGATGCAGCGGTCGATGTCGCCCACCGCGATGCGCTGATCGGCGTCGAGCGAGAGGATGCCGCTGGGACAGGCGGCGATGCACAGGTTGCATCCCTTGCACCAGGCCCGGTTGACGTGGAGGGCGGCCCCTCCCTGCGCGTAGCGCGCGAAGCCCGGGATCACGCGGCCCCCGCTCGGCCCGAGAGGTAGCGGTCGATGCCGCGGGCGGCGACGCTGCCGGCGCGCACCGCCTGCACCACCGTCGCACCGCCGTTCACCGCGTCGCCACCCGCGAAGTATTTCGGGACGCTCGTTTGCCCAGTACTCGGGTCCGTCAACACCAGTCCTTTGTCGAGCCGCAACCCATCGATCCAGGAGTAGAACTCGGTGCGACGCTGCTGGCCGATCGCCAAGACCACCGTGTCGGCCGGGAGCAGGAACTCGCTGCCCGTCACGGGCTCGGGCCGTGAGCGGCCCGACGCGTCGGGTGCCCCGAGTCGCATCCGCCGGCACTCCACCTGGTCCACGTGCCCGTTCCCGATGAACCGGACCGGGTCGGCGAGGAATTCGAACGACACGCCCTCGGCGCGCGCCTCGCGCACCTCGTGCGGATAGGCCGGCATCTCCTTTTCCGACCGTCGGTAGAGGAGCGTCACCTGCCGCGCGCCCAGCCGGAGCGCTTCCCGGGCGACGTCGATCGCGGTGTTGCCACCGCCGACCACCAGCGCTCGCTCCCCCACACGCGGCGGGTGATCGAGCTTGAGCGCCTCGATGAACGGCAGCGAGTCCCACACGCCTGGCAGGTCGTCGCCGGGGTAGGGCACCTCCGCGTCGCTGCCTAACCCGACGCCCAGGAACAGCGCGTCCGCCTCCTGTTCGAGCGCCCGCAGGCGCTCCGGACGGTCGATGGGGAGGTCGAGCTGGAACAGCACGCCCGCCGCCGCGAGGCGCTGGGCTTCCGCGGGGAGCGGATCGCGCATCAGCCGGTACGGAGCGATGGCATAGCGCACCAGGCCGCCGACCTCCGAACGGGCATCCACGACGGTCACCGCGTAGCCCAGACGCGCGAGCTCGGCGGCGCAACCCAGTCCCGCAGGGCCGGCACCGATCACGGTCACACGCTTGCCGTTGCGCGGTCCAGGCTGCAGCGGAACGGCGTCCCGCGCCAGCGCCCAGTCGGCGGCGTAGCGCTGCAGCCGCGCGATCGAGATGGGATAGCGTCCCTGCTTGTCGAGAACGCACGCCCGTTGGCAGAGCTCCTCCACGGGACAGACGCGAGCGCACGAACCGCCCAGCGCATTGGTCGAAAAGATGATCGTCGCAGCCGACTGGCGGTCGCCCCGCGCGATCGCGTCGAGAAAGCCGGGGACGTCGATTTCGGTCGGACAGGCGAGGGTGCAGGGTGCGCGGGCCGTCGGCCCACCGCACCGCAGACACCGGTCTGCCTCCCACAGCGCATCGGCGTCCTCGAGCGGCGTTTGCAGCGCCGCCGGCAGGGCGAGGACGGACTCGGCGGCCGAAGCGGCGGTGCCGTTCATAGGGCCTAGTTACGCCTCGCCACATGAAGAACCCGCGAAGCGAGCGTGAGGATAAGGATTCCTTCACGGTCCCTTTCACGTCGCTTGCTCCTGCTTGGGTTTCGTTGTTCCGTGGTCTTCACGTTGGCGGATCTCTCCCCCGGCCAGTTCGGCGTCCTGGCCGAGATCGATCTTTCTCCTGACGACGCTGGGAGGCTGATGGAGCTCGGCTTCCTCCCGGGCGCCCGGGTGCGCGCAGTGCGCGCCGCGCCGGGTGGCGACCCGAGAGTGTTCCACGTGGACGGCGCCGAGGTGGCGCTGCGACGCGAAACAGCGCGCCGATTGATTCTGTGCGCGTCCCCACCGTGAGCGGCTGTCACGATTGCGTCCTCGCACAGCGGGCCGACGCGCCCGGGCCCCGCCGCATGCCGGTCAGCGTAGCCCTCGTCGGTCCCCCCAATGCGGGCAAGTCCACGCTGTTCAACGAGCTCACCGGGCTGCGGCAGCGCGTTGCCAATTACCCCGGCGTCACGGTCGAGCACCGTGTGGGGCGGGTGTCCCTCGGTCCGGGAACCACAGTGGACGTCATCGATCTCCCTGGCAGTTACAGCCTGCAACCGCGCTCCGAGGACGAGCGACTGACCGACGATGTGCTGCACGGCCGCTGCCCCGAGGTGCCGCGCCCCGACGCCGTGCTGCTCGTGCTCGACGTCACCAATCTGGGGCGCCACCTGGTGCTCGCGGCTCCGGTGCTCGCGCTGGGCCTGCCGACGCTGGTGGTCTTGAACCTGGCGGACGATCTGGAGCGCCGCGGCGGCGCCGTGGACACGAGGGCGCTCGCCCGCCGGCTCGGCGCGCCGGTGGTCCTGGCGAGCGCCAAGACGCGGCGCGGGCTCGATACGGTGCGCGCCTTTCTGGCGGGCCGCCTCGCCGTACCGCTGTCCGTGGAGCTGCCGCTCGTTCGGAACATCCCCGCGTGCCGGCTGTGGGCTGGCCGCATCGCCGACGAAGCGGCCTACCGCCCCCCGGCGCCGCCGATTTGGACCCGGCGCCTCGACGCCCTGTTCCTGCACCCTGGAGCGGGGCCGCTGATTCTCGTCACCGTGCTGCTCGCCGTGTTCCAGGGGATGTTCGCGGTCGCGGCGCCGCTCTCGGACGGGCTGGAATCGGTGCTGACCGGGGCCGGACGCTGGGCCGGCGCCCTGCTCCCGGCCGGGGCGCTGCGCGACCTACTGCTCCAGGGGGCGTGGGCCGGCGTCGCCTCCGTGGTGGTATTCCTGCCGCAGATCCTGGTGCTCTTCCTCTTTATCGGGGTCCTCGAGGACTCCGGCTACCTGGCGCGTGCCGCGCTCATCGCGGATCGCACGATGGCCCGGATCGGACTCCAGGGGAAGTCGTTCATCCCATTGCTCTCAGCGTACGCGTGCGCCGTGCCGGCGGTGCTCGCCACGCGTACCATCGAGGACCGCCGCGATCGCCTCGCGACCATTCTCGTGGCGCCGTTCATGACCTGCGCCGCCCGCCTGCCGGTGTACACGCTGATCATCGCCGCTTTCCTCCCGAACACGCCGCTCCTCGGGCCGGCGTTTGGGCTTCGCGCCGCGGCACTCGTGGGGCTGTATCTGCTCGGCTTCGCTGCCGCCGTCGGCACGGCCCGCCTCCTCAAGTCCACGATTCTGAAAAGCGAGCGGACGCCGTTTGTGCTGGAGCTGCCGCCCTACCGGCTGCCCACGCTCCGGTCGCTCGGTCTCCGGCTGGTCGACCGCGGCAAGGTGTTTCTCACGCGCGCCGGAACCGTGATCCTCGCGGTGTCAGTCGGGGTGTGGTTGCTGTCGCACCTCCCCCGGGCCGGGGGCGCGGTCCCCGACCTGGAGCACAGCGTCGCCGGCACCGTGGGCCGCGCGATCGAGCCGGCGATCCGGCCCCTGGGCTTCGACTGGAAGATCGGCGTCGGGCTCGTCACCTCGCTCGCGGCCCGCGAGGTGATCGTGGGCACGCTTGGGACGATCCACGGGATCGAAGGGGGGGAGTCGTCGGTCGGGCTGCAGCGGGCGCTGCGACACGATCTCGCGCCCGGGGGGGCGGTGGCGCTGCTCGTGTTCTTCGCGTTCGCTATGCAGTGCGTCTCGACGCTCGCAGTGGTGCGCCGCGAGACGGGGGGCTGGAAGTACCCGATCCTGCAGTTCGGCTACATGCTGGCACTCGCCTACGGCAGCGCGCTGCTGGCCAACCGTGTGGTCACCGCTCTCATCTGAGCGTCTCGGCTCCACGCGTCGCGACCGTCATGCCGCCCCCGCCAGCCCCCGCAGCCGCTCCAGTAGCTTCACCATCGCCCACGTATCCCGTTCGCAGTAGTCCAGCAAGTCCTTCCTGACGCGATCGCGTTCCTCGGGCGAGATCTTCTGGGCCACGAACAGGAGCCGGGCGATCTCGACGCTCGCCACCAGTCCGTCCACGATCACCAGATCGTCGTAGGTCAGCTCGGGCACCAGAGGGTTGAGCACGTACTTCAGGCTGAAGCTGCCATGGAAATCCGGGTGGTACACGTAGTCCCGGATCACGGGATGCAGATCGATGAGCTTGTCCTCGAGCTCCTTCAACCCAGGGGCGAGATCCGGCTCCGACTTCTGGAGTGACCGAATCCTGGTTCGCTCGAACGGCGTGTACATCACGACCCGCTCAGCGCCCGCGGTAGCCTCGAGCATCGCCCGCGCCAGCTCCGGTCGCGCATCGTGTGAGCCCTCAGCCAGATGCCCGACGTGGCTGTACGTCCCGTCCGGCCGCGCTTCGTGATAGCTGAACTGCGCGGCCGCTTGCTCCCAGGGCGCCATCCCCGCCCACACGGGGACCGCGCGCGAAATGGTCTCGAAGTCGAGGAAGCCGAGCGTTCCCTGGAACGGTTCGAGCGCGGCGGCGAGCCCGGGTTCCACAATGAGCCGGTTCTCCTTCATCGAGCGGATCTGCCGCTTCGCCGCGGCGGGGAGCTTCTGGGTCGGTGGGATGTCCGGAATCGAATGGACGCCCGTCAGCATGTAGTCGCATGCTTTCTTGGGCCCGACGTTGTAGAGCTTCATGATGTGGTCGGGCGACTGCGGCCAGCAGCGGTCACAGAACGGGCATTCCCGTGGCTCGAAGCAGTGCACCCCAATCGCCACGTCGGGCAGCGGCCCGCGCAGCATGTCGAGCTGCGCTTCTATCTCGGATGAGATGCCGGGCAACATCGCATCGACCGGTGTCGTGACGTCCGCACTGTCGAACAGGTCACCCACCTCCGGATGCCGGAACTCCTTGTTCAGATGCATGATCTCGGCGACCCGCACATCGATTCCGGACCGCTGGGCGACATGGACCTGCACCGCGGCGTCGGGGATGTGCTCGTCCTTCTGTGACGAGGACGACTTCACCTCGATCAGACGAAACCCCTTGCTCTGGCGCTCGAGGACGTCGATGGCGACGTAGGTATTGTCGGCGACGAAGCTCGCCTCGAAGATCACGGGGGTTTTCTGCTCCAGCGCTTCCCGCGTCCGTTGCAGTCGTTGTTCCACGGCGTGGTGCGGGAGATCGATCAGCACTCCGTCCGGGAATCGTCTGCGAGCCAACTCGCCAACTTGCCTGCCTTGATCGAAGCGGTCCTGGAGCACTTTGTCTGGTTGGAGCTCTACGGCCTCGGGCTCGTGCACCTTCCACCAGAGGAGCTTGTGACACTGCACGCCGGCCGCAAAGCGGGATTTGGAAAGGCGGAGTGGTCGATGCTCGTCTGCCATCTCACTACACTACCAAAGTGAAGGACACCTGTCACGCACAACGTTCCCCCTCTCCCGACTTGTCCTCACCCCCTGACCCCCTCTCCCTTCGGGAGAGGGGGAACGAACCTCACCCTTCGTCCCCCCTCTCCGGAACGGAGAGGGGGTCAGGGGGTGAGGACGGAACGGAGAGGGGGGACCCTAAAGGACTCCCTGACGGTCGCAGGGGGTGAGGACCATAGTCGAAAACTGGATTGGCGAGTAACGCCTACGGCCTCGTCCCCGGTGTGCCGCAGGGATCGACCAGGAAAAAGCCGATGCTCACGAGCTCGTCGAGGAACACCTCCGGCTCGAGTGGCGGCATCCAGCGATAGAGATAGCGTCGCGCCCGTTTTGGCCGCCCCACCACGAACGGCAGGTAGTGACCGATGCCGCAGCGCAGCGCGTTGCCGTGCGGACCGCGTTGCCGCTCGCCGTCGCGAGGACCGCCGACGAGCTCCACCACCAGCCCATCCGGCCAGCCATAGATGTTCATCGGTCTCACACCTCGGCGCGGTAGACATCTAGTGAGCGTTTCCTGCCAATGCATGAAGTGGGCCAACTCACCTGATGCGCGAATGCTGCGGATGCGGGAGAGTGCAACGGTGCCCGACTGCTACAGGATCGGGCCGGAGTTGTGTGCTACGACGCGTAGGATAGAACGGCGATGAAGTGGCAGCCGCTGCCCGCGAGGACGAGGAGGTGCCAGATGAAATGACTGTAGTGTCTCTTTTTGTCCGCAAGAAACGCCACGCCTACCGTATAGGCGATCCCACCCGCCAGGAGCCACAGGAGACCCGCGAGCGGCACCCGGAGCCACAGCGGCCGCGCCGCGATCAGCATAAGCCATCCCATGCCGAGGTAGACACCCATCGAGAGCCGTGGGTAGCGGATTCCGCCCATGGCGATCAAGAGGATCCCGAGAGCGGCGAGACCCCAGACGAGCCCGAACAGCGTCCAGCCCCAAGGGCCCCGGAGTGCGCCGAGTGTGAACGGAGTGTAGGTACCGGCGATCAGCAGGAAAACGGCACCGTGGTCCACCACCCGAAACACGTCCTTCGCCCTGTTGCGCGGCAGCGCGTGATACAGGGTCGACGCCGCGTACAACAGCGCGAGCGTAACCGCGAAGATGCTCGCGCCGACGATCGCCGCTGCGCTTCCATTATGCGCTGCGTTGCTGACCAGGAACGGAGTCGCGACCAGGGCCGCCAACAGCCCAGCCCCGTGGCTAATGCTGTTGGCGATCTCCTCTCCTGGGGACTGGGGGCGTTCGGGAGCTGGGGGCTGCCGGTGCATGGATCGATCCCTAGGTGCGCGAGCCGCGGGTTCCAGCTGACATCCAGTAGATCAGCCTGTTCCTGAGCCTGACCGGATGATTTCTCACTATGATAGAAAGCAGCCTCGGAAAGAAGCGCTTCAGGTAGACGCTGTAGACTTCTACGCCACCCACCAACGCCTCTTCTTTGCCGCGCGCGATCGCCTTGAGCATCCGCGCCGCGCACCGGTCCGGGTCCATGCCCCGCTCGTGCACCTGCAGCGTCTTGCCATACATGCCGCCCACCCCGGTGAGTGCACGTTCGGCGATCGAGGTTCGAACGAAACCCGGGATGATCATGGTGATGCGTATGCCCTCGGCATGTACCTCGGCGCGCAGCGACTCGAAGAAGCCATGCAACGCGTGCTTCGATGCCGCGTACGACGAGACCTGGGGTCCTCCGTAGCGGCCGGAGAGACTGCTCACCACGACGAAGCGGCCTGACCGGCGCTGCACCATGGATGGCAGCAGCGCTTTCGTGAGTGCGATGGGTCCGAAGTAATTCGTCGTCATGATGCGGCGATCGACGTCCAGGTCCGTATGGATCGCGCGGTCGCGCAGGGCGATCGCGGCATTGTGGACCATGTAGTCGACGTGGCCGAAACACCGCAGCGCAGTCGCGGCGTGCGCCGGAAGCTGCTCGAGGTCCGCCAGGTCGAAAGGGAGCACGTGGATCTCGGCGTCCTGGCGACAGGACCGTTTCACTTCCTCGAGCGCCTCTCGGCTGCGGGAGGAGAGAATGAGCCTGGCGCCCGCACGGTTGAACGCCAACGCGAGGGATCGTCCTATCCCTGAGGAGGCGCCCGTGATCCACACGACCTTGCCGCTGAAGCTTTCAATAGCCATTGAGCTAGTCAAACGGCGGGCCCCGAGCGGGCCCGCCGTTGCTCACTTGGTCGCGCCTGGAATCGCGGCTAAAGGCCGCGACTCGGCTGAACTGTCGCATGAAGCGACTGTTCCGTCTAGAACGTCGCCGTCACCCCCGCGATCACGCGGCGCCCGACCACCGACCCACCGTAAATATGGAACCGATTCTGGTCGAACACGTTCGTCGCGACGGCGTGGACGCGCAGGTTGTTGCCGACCCGGTAGCCCGCGTTGACGTTGATCGTCTGGCTCCAATCCACCACGCCGCTGAACACGCCCGCCGCCCAGTTGAACGCCGTCTGGCGCCGCAGCATGAGGCCGAGGTCGAGCCCTTGGGCGCCGGCGTACTGCACGTTCAGGCTTCCTTTGTGCTTCGGGGTGTTAGGCAACAGCTTGTCGCCCGCGAGCGAGCCTTCGGGCGGGTCGAAGTCGAAGAACGTGTACGACCCCTCGAGACGTAATTCGTCGGTCAGGTGATAGCCGATGGCCAGCTCCGCGCCGCGCTCCGTCACCTTGCCGGCGTTGGCGTACGACACCACGATGGCCCGCGTGCCGTTCGGCAGCGTCGCGAGCAGCCGCGTGTTGACGAGCGCGCCGTTCAGCTGATTGTATCCGCCCCTGAGCAGCGGGATGTTGGCCCGCAGTGGGTGGCCCGCCGGGATACCCTGCCCGGCGAAGTAGGCGTCGAGGTCGGTGAGAGTCTGCGGGATGTTGGTGCCGCCGTCGGTCAGCAGATAAACCGGGAAGGCGGGGTTCACGCCCGGCAACAGATCGGTGACGAAATTGGAGAGCTGGTTCTGGTACAGATCGAGGCTCGCGTAGATGCGGGGCGTCAGGCTTCCTTTGTAACCCACCTCGAACCCGGTGACTTTCTCGACGTCGAGATTTGCGTTCCCCAACGCGAACGGTTGGGTGAGCGCGCTGAAATTCCAGGGCAGGTTCGCCGGCGTCGCGGGGAGGTTCGGGTCGGCGCCAAACGGGCTGCCACGCACCGCGGCGAAGTAGCCCTCGAGGCTCCCTTCCAGCGTCGCGGGGCTCGCGGTGGGCGCCCCCGCCCGCGCCCGCAGGTACAGCTCCGAATAGTTCGGTGTCTGGAACGCCCGGTTCACCGTCACGCGTAGCGAATGGCGCTCGTTGGGGCTGAACACGAGGGCGCCCTTGGGGGAGAACTGGGGGTCGAAGATGGTGCCGTCGTCGAACCGCCCCGCGACCACCGCGCGCAGCGTGGGCATCAGCTTGTACTCGATCTGGCCGTAGCCCGAGTAGTAGGTGTCGCTGCGGTCGTCGTCCGCCGCCGCCATGAGACTCGAGTCGGTATTGACGTTGTACTGGCGGAACGAGGCGCCGACCACGATCCGTCCCGCGTCGCCCGCGAAGCCGTGGTGGACCTGGCCCTCGAGGTGGAAGATTGCCGAATGCTCGATCAGCGGAGCACCGGAAGCGAGCGAGACTTGTGGATCTTTCGTGTCGCGGCCGGTATACCACGCCGTCAGGTTGTACGACGGCGCCACCCAGGCGAGCCGGCTCCACGGTTTGAACCCCTTGAGCACCTGCACGCGGCCGATGCCGGTGACGAACACCTCGTTCTCGACCTGGGTCGCGCCGCCTTCAATGGTGCCGACGGTGCCGTTGTCGGCGTAGTAGTCGAGCCGCGCGGCGCCGTACGTGTTGACGAGATCGTCGCGGTCTCCGGTCGCCACTCGTCCGGCCAGAGTGTCCTGGCCGCTCAGCTGCAGTATTTCGGGGGCCACCGGCGTGATCGGGGCTTCCGTTCCCGCGGCGTACTCGGCGCGGAAATCGCTCGAGTCCCGTGCCGTGCGCGACCGGGTCCAGGTGTCGCTGCGGTTGTAGCCGACGTTCACGCGGTAGCCAAGCCGACCCATCGATATGAGCCCGGCCTGTCGCAGATCGGCGCGCAGCGTGTTCAGCTCGCCACCGGCCAGCGTGAGCTTCGTGCCGACCACCTCGCGCGCCGCGGGCGTATTGATGTTGACCACGCCGGCGAACGCGTTCGCGCCGTACAAGGCCGAACCGGGACCGCGCACCACCTCGATCCGCCCGAGGTCCTCGGACGGGAGCGACATGCCGTTCCATTCCTGTGCGCCGAGGAAGGCGATCGAGAGGTCCCGGCTGTCCTGCAGCACGAGGATGCGCCGGTTCAGGGTCGAGTTGTAGCCGCGGGCGTTGAGGTTGAAATCGTTCATGCCGCTCTGCACGAGATCCACCCCGGGCGCCGTGCCGAGGGCGAGCGGAACCTGCCCGGTCACCGAGAGGCTGCGGGCCGCGGCGGGATCGATGACGGCCACAGCCGCGGGGGCTTCGACCACCCGCTCCGGCGCCCGCGAGGCGCCCTCGACCACGATTTCGCCCAGGGTGATCGGCTGCGCTTCGAGCGCCACGTCGACCGTATGGCTGCCGCCCGCCGTAACCGTGACGGTGGCTTCTTGCGGCTGGTAGCCGAGCCAACGGATCAGCAGGGTCTGGGCACCTTCGGGGACGCGCTGCAGCACATAGCGCCCATCGGTGCCGGTGACCGCGCTCGCCCCGGCGCCGCGCACGGTGACGGACACGGCGGCGAGGCGGCTGCCGTCGCTCTTGCGAGTGACGGTGCCGGATACGGTGCCGCTGCCGCGCTCCTGCGCGGAGATCGGTGCGATCGAGAGCAGTGAGCCGAAAACGGCAAGCTGGAGCAGAGAGCGCATAGACCACCTCTGGCTACGAGGGTCGATCGGCAAGGGCGGTATCACCCGGGACCGGGCCAAGATGCGCCGGGCCAGGCGATCTGGCGAGGGGGGAGGGGGGCGATATCATTAGCCTCTACCCACTCACCCTGACTAGGGAGTCGTGATGCGCGCCATCCCCCGCCTATTCGCCGTGGCTACCGCCGCCGTTGCCGCCTTCGCCGCCATCGCCTCTCCTTTGGGCGCGCAAACCGACGATGAGATCCTCGCCCGCTTTCGGCTCACCGAAGCCGGGCTCGTGAAGTTCACCCAGGCGTCGCGCAACTTCATCGCCGTTGCCAAGGCCGATTCCGCGGCGTTGGAGAACCAGTCCGAAGACTCTGACGGCATGACGATCCCCCAGATGGCGGCTATGTACGACGGGCACCCGGGCCTGAAGCGGGCCATCACGAGCGCCGGCATGACGCCGCGGGAGTACGTCACCTTCATTATGTCGATGTTCCAGGCGGGAATGGCTGCGTGGATGGTCGAACAGCAGGGCGGCAAGTTCGACAAGGTGCCCGCGGGCATTCCGCACGAGAACATCCGGTTTTATCAGCAGCACCGGGCGGCGCTCGAAGCGATCGGCGAAGAGCTGAAGGCAATCGAGGGGCAGAAGACATCGGATGAGGAAGGGTAGCCCGCGCGGCGCGATTATTCTGCTGCTGTGCGGTGCGTGTACCAAGGACCAACGAGCCCAGGTACCGGTCGGAGAGTCGTCCGCAGTCGCCGTCGCGCGCGAGGACACGACTCCCCCATTCCAGGGCACGCTCGCGGCCACACGCCGCGCCCGGCCGGGATCTCCGATCGCACAACTGAGGTCGGTGCGGGTGACCGCGGACTCAGGGTACGATCGCGTGGTGTTCGAGTTCGCCGACAGCGTGGTTCCCGGTTACCTGATCGAGTACCCGGAGGGACCGATCCGGCAGTGCGGCTCCGGTGATGAAGTGTCGCTCATCGGTCCCGGTCGCATGGTGGTACGGCTCGAGCCGGCTCAGGCGCACGACGACAGTGGCAACTCGACCATTGGGAACCGCGATTGGGCACCGCGGCTGCCGGTCGTGCAGGCAATGAAGGTCGTCTGCGACTTCGAGGGCCAAGTCGAATGGGCCATCGGACTCGCCGCCCGCCGCCCCTATCGCGTCACCGAGTTGGCGCCATCGGCCCACATCATCGTCGATGTGCGTCACCGCGACTAAGCGTCGGTCGCTCGGCGTCGCGCTCCTCCTGGTGACGTGCGTCGCTTGCGGGGGCAAACCGCCGCCCGAGCCGCCATGCCCGGTGCCGGCGTCGCCTGCGCTGCGTTCCGTAGCCTCCCAGTCGACCCCGTTCGACTCCGCGTTCGCCGCGGCCGGAAGCGAGTTCCGGGTGCCGCCCTCCCTCCTCAAGGCGATCGCCTGGGTCGAGACGCGCTGGCACATGGTGCGGGGGACGGAGGAATTTCCCGGCATGCCGCCCGCGTTCGGCGTCATGGGGCTGCGGGGCGAGCAGCTCGGACGCGGCGCGGCGATGGCGCGCGTCCCGATCGCGGCGGCGCGAGTGGACCCCGTCGCCAACATCCGCTCGGCGGCGGCGCTGCTCGACGCGTACGCCACGGTCGCCGCGATCGATCGCTCGCGCGCCGAGGCCTGGGCGTCGGTCGTGGTCCGGTTCAGCGGGATCGTGGTTCCCGAAGGGCGAACCGCGTACACTCGGCAGGTGGACCGGGTGCTGCCAGCGGATCGTCGCCTGCTGGGCCCGACCTCCTCTACGCCTGCGGCCGGCCCCTGTCCGCCGCCGCCACCACCGCCGCCGCTCGACCGCGACTACGCGCCGGCCGTATGGCGTCCCTCGCCGAACTTCAACAATCGCCCGACGGATTCAACCGGCCTGGTCCACGTCGTGATCATTCACACGTGCGAAGGGAGCTACACGGGGTGTTGGAGCTGGCTCGTGAACCCAGTCTCCCAGGTGAGCGCCCACTACGTGGTGGACGAAGAGGGCACCGAGATCTCGCAGCTCGTGCGGGAGCCCAAGCGGGCGTTTCACATCGCGGCGCTGTACGACTGCGCGTTGAACCGGGGGCACGCGTGCGCGCTGAACGGCGTCCAGAGCAACCACTTCACGGTCGGTGTCGAGCACGCCGGTTTCGCGTCGCAGGACTCCTTCCCCGCGACCCAGCTCGCGGCGTCGGCCGCGCTCGTGTGCGACGTCACGCGCCGGCTCGACATTCCCCGCGACCGGCAGCACATCGTGGCGCACGGACAGCTCCAGCCGCACAACCGCACCGATCCGGGTCCGCACTGGCCATGGATCCCGTACTTGCATCGCGTTCAGGCGGACTGCGGCGAGCTCGTGGTGGACGACAGCGCGGAGTTCAACGCGCCGGGGGCGGCGCTGGCGTCGCTGCCGGCGACCTGGGCGTTCTCCGTGTCAACCCCGGATTACTATGGCGGCGGCTACCGCTTTGCGAGCACCGCGCCTGACGCCGGAGATAGCGCGGTGTTCTCGTTTCATTTGGATAGCGCCGGTCGTCGCGCGGTGGACGCCCGCTGGACCGGCGGGACGAACCGTTCAACGCGCGCCGAGTACGTCGTGATCGACGCCCGTGGTGCCACGCTTGCTACGGTGCGTGTGGACCAGCGGTCGAACGGAGGCACCTGGCAGCCTCTCGGCGTCTGGGATTTTCCTGCTGGGTGGAATAGGGTGGCGCTCTTGCGGCGTGACTCGAGCGGCGCGGTGGTGGTGGCGGACGCGGTAAGGATTCGCCGCAAATGAGCCGTCGTTCGGCTAGACATCCGCGGTTCGATGCTTCACATCCGCTACTCGATGGCCCGATCGCAGAGCGGCTCGATCTTCACGGCTTCCGAGCCGCAGAGGCTGAGGCTGCGGTGCGGCAGTTCCTCACGACCTGGCAGCGGCGCGGCCGTGGGCTCGTGGTGCACGTCATCACAGGGAAGGGGACAGGCTCCTCGCAGGGCCCCGTGCTGAAGCGGAAGGTCGCCGCGCTGTTGAAGCAGTTACCGGCGATCGTAGCCGATTGGGCGCCGGATGAGGCCGGGGGCGGGTTCACGATTCGACTGCGTTAGGCGGTTTCGGACCTACTCTTCCAGTTGAGCACGAGCCACGAAAGCTTGACTAGTCCTCTACCCTGAAATCTCGTGATCTACCCTCATATGGAGTGATTGGTCTGCCTCTGCCTTTCCAAGTTGCCGAATCTCCGCATGGCACGCCTCCTCACTCGGGAAACCCAATCCGTCGGTGGATCCCTCCCATTCGCGGATCGCTCTGCAGCAGGCCAAACGCAGGATGCCGCTTTGAATAGATGAGAATGCTGTCGCGCTCCTCGCACGCCCTTTCGAGCAATTGGAACGCCTCGTCCACGCGCCCCGCCGCGGCGGCCGCCAGCGCCAACGCCGAGGTCTGGACGTACCCGCCGCGCGCGCGGGCGGTCAGCTCCTCATGAATGGCTTGCACTTCTGCGGTCTTGCCCAAGGAGTGGAAGCAGGCTGCCAAGGCCGTGAGCGTCGACGGATGACGACCTGACGCGGCCGCGGCCACCTCGAGGGACGCAATCGCTTCCTCGGTCCGGCCGAGGTGATTGTAGACGACGCCCAAATGGAGATAGGGCAGCAGCATCGCCGGGCCAAGCTCCGTGGCGTGCAACAGTGACGCAATCGCTTCGTCGTAGCGCCCGGCGACAATCAGCACAACGCCGAGCTGCGCGACCGGCAGCGACGCCAGCGGATCGAGCTCCACGGCGCGGTGGGCGTGGCCCAGCGCCTCTTCGAACAATCCACCGACCAGGCTGAGATGCAGCGCCAACCGGTACTGGGCCGCGACGTGGCGGGGATTCAATTCGATGGCCCGACGCAGATGGCGTGTGGACCCGGGCCAGTCCCAGTCGAAGATGAATTTCAGCTCGCCCATCGCACAGTGCGCCTCGGCGAGATCGGGAGCCAGCTCGAGAGCCCGCTGGATTGCCGCCCGCACCTTTGGCAGGACCACGCTGGGCGGGACCATGCCGTATTCCGTGAGGAGCGTGTAGGCATCGGCAAGACCGGCGTGGGCCAGCGCGTAGTTTGGATCGAGGACCAGCGCCTGGCTGAAGTACTCCACGGCTTGCTTCAGCGCGGCACCTCGCTGGGCCCAACAGTAGCGTCCCTTCAAATAGAGATGGTACGCGTCGAGATTCGCCGTGGCCGCGGTGACCAGTGCGCGACCCGGGGTTGCCCCGAGACCGACCTGCAGCCGGCTGGCGATCGCCCTCCCAATTTCGTCCTGGATCGCAAACACGTCGGTCATCTCGCGGTCGTACCGTTCCGACCAGAGATGGTAGCCGTCAGCGACCTTGATGAGCTGGGCGGTGACCCGGAGCTTGCTGCCGGCTTTCCGGACGCTGCCCTCGAGCACGGTCGCCACCTTCAGTTTGGTCCCGACCTCCACGAGGTCGATGGCCTGGCCCCGGAAGGCGAACGACGACGTCCGCGATGCGACGTGCAGTCCGGGAAGTTGGGTCAGCGCGTTGATGATTTCCTCGGTGATCCCGTCGCTCAAGTATTCGGTGTCCGGATCGGGGCTCAGATTTGCGAACGGCAAAACGGCGATGGAGTCGTCGCTCACGCCATCGGTGGTCGCCGTGTCCCGGGTGAGCAGCGCATCCGCGAACTGGGCCGCGGTCGTGAATCGGTCCGCTGGGGCCCTCGCGAGCGCCCGCATGATCGCCTGCTCCACTTCGTGCGGCACTCTGTCTCGCACCGTGCGGAGTGGCGGCACCGGCTCCAACAGTTGCCGGGCCAGGATGGTCTGCGCCGACTTGCCGAGAAACGGCGGCTCGCCGGCGAGCATCTCGTACAGCACGCACGCGAGACTGTAGGTATCGCTGCGGCCGTCGATTTCGGCGTCGGGTTCCGCCTGTTCCGGGCTCATGTAGCCGGGGGTCCCGATCCGGACCCGCGTCCCCGTCAACCGGTCGCCGCCCGCCGTCTTGATCGCGCGCGCAATGCCGAAATCGCTGACGACCGCGTGTCCCGCCTGAAACAGAATGTTCTCAGGCTTGATGTCCCGATGCACGACGTCGTGACTGTGGGCGTAGCAGAGCGCATCGGCCACCTCACGAGTGATCGCCAGTGCGTCCGCGATCGAGAGCTGCTTCTCGCGCTCGAGCCGCCCCCGCAGCGAGTCGCCCTCCACATACGGCATCACGTAGTACAGGAAGTCGTCGGCCTTGCCGGAGTCGTGCAGCGCCAGGATATGGGGATGGTTCAGTCGGGCGGCGGTGTCGATCTCGCGGAGAAACCGTTCCGCGCCGAGCGTGGCGGACAACTCGGGCCTGAGGACCTTGATCGCGACCTGGCGATGATGTTTCCGGTCCTGCGCGAGGTAAACGATCGCCATTCCGCCGCGGCCGAGTTCGCGCTCGACCGTATAGCGGTCGGCGAGGGCTGCATGGAGTGAGGCGCGGAGGTCAGTCGTAATCGGCCCTTCTAGGCGCGCGCCTGCTTCATCCCATACAACGCCCGGTCCGCGGCCCCCAGCAAGTCCTCCGCTGTCTCACCGTCGTGCGGGAACACGGCCACGCCGACGCTGGTGGTCAGTGCCGGCCGCTCGGCGTCTGCGGCCAGCCGCGCGCGCGCGCGCTGCGCGACCCCGAGCGCTTCGGCTTCTTCCGTTTCCGGCAGGATCACCACGAACTCGTCTCCGCCGAAGCGCGCCAGCGTATCGATCGCCCGACAGGTGACCTTGATCGAATCGGCCAGCCGGCACAGGGCTCGATTGCCCACCAGATGGCCGCGGCGGTCGTTGATGCTCTTCAGGTCGTCGAGATCGAAAAACAGCAGCGCGAACGTCCGCTCGGTCCGCATCGAGCGCTTGATCTCGGCCTCCAGGATCGCGAGCAGCCCCCGGTAGTTCACGAGCCCGGTGAGCGGGTCGGTGGTGGCGAGCTCCCGCAGGCGCTCCTCGCCGCGACTTCGCTCGGCGACCACCGCCGCGAGCACCAACGTGGTGACGGACGCGACGGCCATGAACGTTTGCAGCAGCAACAGTTGCGCGTTCGCCGCTTCCGGGCCGAGGCCCTGCAACGCGACGCCGACAGTTTGGGCGACGGCCACGGCGGACAACAGGGTGACGGCGGTGGACGCCTCGCGTGGGCCGAAACGCAACGCCGCCCAGATCAGCACCGGGATGCAGAGGAAGCCCAGCGACGGGCCGCCCAGTGGACCGAACGCGAGCGCGCACAGCACCACCAGTGTCGTGACCAGGCCGGCCGCCTCCAGTACGCGGGCCCGCGCCCAAGGCACCCGCGGCTCGACGCTCCACAGAATCAGCGGCGGCGCCACGAGCAACGCCCCGGCCGCGTCGCCCAGCCACCACGTGAACCAGATGGGACCGAAATCGCTCCAGGGCACAAAGCCGCTGACCGCCAGCGTCGTCACGCCGATGCTGGGGCTGATTGTCGTGGCGATGAGTCCGGCGAGCGCGGCGAACCGGATGACGTCTCGCCCGCGCTCGAACGCATGGGCACCGTTGGCCCACCGCAGCACCAGTGCCGCGCCGACCACGCCTTCGAGCGTGTTTCCCGTGGCGATGCCCAGCGAGGTGACGATGGATCCCGCGGTGGTCAGGTTATAGATGAAGGCACCGGCGAAGATCGCGGGCCAGATACGGATGCCGACTACCACGAACGCGGCGATCGCGATCCCCGTGGGGGCCCACACCGGAGACGCGCTCGGGTTCACGATCCCCAGGCGCAGCCCCAGCTTTCCGGCCGCCGTGTACAGCAGTGCCAGGGCGAACAGCAGCCCGATCTGGCGAAGCGACCATCGCTGCGTCATCGGTGCCTGCTTCCGGACCAGGTGGGCTTCGCCGTGCACTTGAGCCAGAGGACCTCTGGGCTGCGAAACGGTTTCAGACCGTGACGGGAATCACCAGCTAGGGCTGCACGTCGAGCTGATACGACACCTGCACCGCAGCAGCATAACCGTTGGGGAGAAAGGCGGCGAGGTCAGGCGGCCAGCGCTCCCCGGCGGCAGGCTGCCCTGCAGCTCGCGACGCAGATACGGCCCGGCGGTGGCGGACACCCCGAATCGCATTCCCGGGCCCGGTGAGAACCCGATCCCAGCCGCCGGTCGCATCCGGGGGCCTGGGGTGGGCACGTAGCCTGCGTGACTCGTCGGCAACGAGACGACGCCAACGCGGTAGTCGAAACTGGATACGACGCCCTGGATCTGGCCGCCCAGCGCGCGACACCATATGCCGCAACACCAACAGATCGACCGTCGTTTGGATCCCGTCCTCGTCCGTGGCGGCTCCGGTCTCGAGCTGACCCAGGGCCAGGAGCTGCAGCCGCGCCGGGAGTCGAATCTCCGCGAACAGCTGGAACCGGAACAGTGGCGCCACGCGTCCTTCGTTGCGGGCGAGCAGCGCCGAGCCAGCCGAGGTTTCCCAGAGCTCGGCGTCGGCGACCAGCCGTGCGCCCCGTCGCAACGCCCGTCCGCACGCCGCCACCTCTCTCGGCCTGACCAGCAACGTTCGCGAGAAGCGCCCCAGGCCGCAGGCCATTGCGGCGACATCCCGTGGACGACGGGACTTGATCTCCGCTTGATTGGGCGCGCTTATCATGCAGCGCACCCTACTCCAGGAGTGTTCCATGACGCGACACTTCGCACTCATCCTCGCCGGCGTCGTCGGCGGCTCGGTCGGGCCCGTTGGGGCTCAGGTTCTCCAACCCTGGCGCGAGCTGGCGCCGCGCGGGGTGTCGCTGGCCCTGCTGCGCCCGTCCTTCGACGGCGGCGGGACCTCGGCCCTCACCACCATCAATGAGGTCGGTGTCCGGTGGTCGATCGGCAACTTCGTTCTCGTGGGCGATCTGCCGTTCGTCAACGCCAAAGTCGACGGCGTCTCCTCTGGCGCCCTGTTGATCGGCAACCCGTTCCTTGGCATCGCGTCATATCCCGCTGCGAAGTTCATTGGAGAGTTCGGCGTGCGGGTCCCGGTGGCCAGCATCTCGAGTCTGGAACGCGGCTTCGCCGCGTTCGTCGGTCTCGTTGGCGATTTCATGGATGGGGAAGCCTACGCGGAAGACCTCCTCACCATCCGCGGGACCGTGGGCTACCGCCATCGCTCCCCGAGCAATTACGGTCTCCGCGTGGCGCTTCGCCCCACCTACCTAGTGCCGGTCGGCAACGCCTCGGGTGATTCCGAGCTGTTCCTCGACTACGGGATCCAGGGAGGCTACGAGTCGGAGCGCGCCAGCCTCGGCATGGTGTTCAACGGACGCGCCCTGGTCACCGAATCCGGCGGAGGCATCGGCGAACGCACGGTGCACGAGATGGGTGTCGGCGGCTCGATGACCTTCGGCCAGTTTCGCCCGGGGGTGATCATCCGCATACCCGTCGACAGGGGCCTGTCGGAGTCACTGAACTACTCTGTGGGTGTGAGACTCGAGGTCGTCTTCTGAAGAAAAGAAGAGGGCGGCAACACCGCCCTCTTCTCTCCTAACAGACCCGCCCTCGTGCCGCCCACGCTTCTTGTCGAAGGTGGACCGGGCAACTTCGTGGGTCAGGCCCTCGACGCCTTCTCCGACGTGACTTCCACCTTGATCAGGTGGGGCTTGGCCGTCTCCGCCTTCGGCAGGGTAATCGTCAGCACGCCGAGGTCGTAGGTCGCCTTGATCCTGCTGGGATCGATCGAGGCGGCGAGTGTGAATGTCCGCTCGAAGGCGCCATAGGTTCGCTCATAGCGATGAACCCTCTCCGCCTTCTCCTCAGCCACCTGCTCCTTGGTGCCCTTGATTGTCAGCAGGTTGCCTTCCACCGAGATCTTCACGTCTTCTGGTTTCACGCCGGGCACCTCCGCCACCAGGCGGATCTCATCGGTCTCCTCGAAGATATCCACGAGCGGGAGCCACGTGGCGCCCGTCGCGGTCTCGGGGTTCGACCACTCAAACCCGCGGAACGAATCATTGTAGTTGCGGCCCATCCGATGCTCCAGCTGATACAACAAATCCTGCATCTGGTCCCGTTTCGTAATGCCGACCATATCGCTCTCCCTTGTTGGACTTCTTGAGGTTCCTCGGCTCAGCTTCGTGCCCGCCTCGCGATGAGCCGTTCCAAGTGTTGCCACATCTCGGGCTTGATGCTGTCCGCCAGCTCTTCGTTCATCTTGCCGAGCATCACCGCGATCGCGCTCGTGTCGAGACCGGCAATGCGGCACTCTTCAATGACAGCGGTGAAATGAATCCGGGCTTCCCGGATCATCCGACCGAACAGGGCGGCCCCGTCCCCGCGCACTCCCAGTGCCAGGGCCAGCAGATAGAGATCCCGGGCGCCGTCGAGTCGGTCCGCCAGGTATTCCCGGGCCTCATGGGGTAAGCGCTCCTGGGCGCGTGGACGATCGTTCACGGCGCTGCTCCAGCCATTTGGCCGAAATGGAGCGGGTCTCTGAGGCTCTGCAGCTCCCGGTAGTAATAGAGGGGCGTCGGCCGTCTGTGCGTGAACTTCAACCGCTTGAGAAACTCGACTTCTTCCGCGGTCGCAGTGCCGCTGAGCGAAGGATCCTGGAGGAATCCCTGGAGGCCCGGCTCCGCGCCGAAGGGCTGTTCCACGTCCCGCTCGACAAACTCGAATCGCTTCGCCTGCCCGGGGACGACGTTGTGGTTCAGGACGATCTGCAGGCCGAATGTCGCGAGGTCGATGTCCCAGGATTCAATCAACGGATTGAGAAACGAGACGCAATTCTCCGCGGACAGATGGAAGACATCCGTATCGAGAAACTCGAGCACGATGACCCGCATTTCTTCATAGCTACGGTGGCTGAGTTGGGCCACCATACGGAGCCAGTAATCATTCTCCAGTTCGTCTCTCGCCACGCGCTTGACCACGTCCAAGAGCTTTTGCGTGACGAGCCGTTCGAGCTCGCCGAAGGGCTGCTTCTCGAAGATCGCGCGGACGTGTTTTTCCTTGTCGGGATTGCATTTGCGCAGGATCAGCTCACGGACTTCGTGAAACAGCGGTACGGGCTCGTCTCCCAATTCCCGCAGGAGTTGTTCTTTCCGTTGGATCGATGCCAACTTGGCCAGCTCCCCACTCGGAAGCTTCAAGAACTTGTCCATGCGGTCATAGATGTCCGTGCGGCTCGGCGCCGGAGGCGCCTTTTTCCGAGTCAGGATCTGAGAGATGTAGGACTCGGTCACGCGGGCGGCGCGGGCGAGATCCTGCTGCTCCAACCCCAGCTCCTCCAACCTCTGCCGGATGACAAGCGGGACATCCACAGGTGCCTCCTGGGCCGTCTTGGCTCATTTAACCATTTTGCGTTAATCAGATTATCAATCTATCATGTGCACTTGACAAGTCAAGTACAGTGATCTATAATGACCAGTAATCAACTACTAAAAGTTAACTGAGAGGCGGAGCGCAATGACTACCGCAACCAAGACCAAGCTGAAGATCTCCCCACTCGCTGATCGCGTGGCCATCCGGCCGGCTGAAGAGGAGGGGCAGATGCGGGGTGGGCTCTACATCCCGGACACGGCCAAAGAGAAGCCGATTCAGGGGGATGTCATCGCCGTTGGGCCGGGCCGACTGGACAAGGGTCAGCGGGTCCCAATGGAGTTGAAAGTGGGCGACCGAGTCGTCTACGGAAAGTACACCGGCTCGCAGGTCGAGCTGGACGACGAAGAGATCATTCTGATCAAGGAAACCGACGTCATCGCCAAGCTCAGCTGAGCGGGAGACACAGATGGCTGCCAAGCATCTCGAATTCAACACGGAAGCCCGCTCGCGCCTGAAGCGCGGCGTCGACCAGCTGGCCGAGGCGGTGAAGATCACGCTCGGTCCCAAGGGCCGCAACGTCGTCATCGACAAGAAATTCGGCAGCCCGACCGTCACCAAGGACGGCGTCACCGTTGCCAAGGAAATCGAGCTCGAGGATGAGATCGAGAACATGGGCGCCCAGATGGTGAAGGAAGTGGCGACCAAGACGTCCGATCTCGCCGGTGACGGCACGACCACCGCGACGGTGCTGGCGCAGGCGATCTTCCGCGAGGGTCTGAAGTCGGTCACCGCGGGCGCCAACCCAATGTCGCTGAAGCGCGGCATCAGCAAGGCAGTCGAGCTTGTAGTGGAAGAGCTGAAGCGGATCTCCGTGCCCACCAAGGGCCGGAAGGAAATCGCCCAGATTGGCACCATTTCCGCCAACGGCGACAAGGAAATCGGCGACAAGATCGCCGATGCGATGGAGAAGGTCGGCAAGGACGGCGTGATCACAGTCGAGGAGGCGAAAGGTCTCGAGACCACGCTTGAAACCGTGGACGGGATGCAGTTCGACCGCGGCTACCTCTCCCCCTACTTCATCACCGATCCCGAAAAGATGGAAGTCGCGCTCGAGGATGCCTACGTCCTGGTGCACGACAAGAAGATCTCCGCCATGAAGGACCTGCTGCCGGTGCTCGAGAAGGTGGCGCAGTCGGGTAAGCCGCTACTCTTGATCGCCGAAGACTTCGAGGGCGAGGCGTTGGCGACGCTGGTGGTGAACAAGCTGCGCGGCACGCTCAAAGTGTGCGCGGTGAAGGCTCCCGGTTTCGGTGACCGGCGCAAGGAAATGTTGGCCGACATAGCGACCCTCACCGGGGCCAAGGTGATCTCCGAGGAGCTGGGCTTGAAGCTCGAAAACACCGCCCTCGTCGATCTCGGCCACGTCAAGCGCATCGTCGTGGATAAGGACAACACGACCCTCATCGGCGGCAAGGGCAAACAGGCCGACATCCAGGGTCGCATCGGCCAGATCCGCGCCGCGATCGAGAAGTCGACGTCGGACTACGACAAGGAGAAGCTGCAGGAGCGGCTCGCCAAGCTTGCAGGTGGTGTAGCCATCATCAATGTCGGCGCGGCGACCGAAACCGAGATGAAGGAGAAGAAGGCTCGGGTCGAGGACGCGTTGCATGCGACCCGCGCCGCGGTCGAGGAGGGCATCGTGACGGGTGGTGGTGTCGCGCTGCTGTGGTGTCAGAAGGTCCTCGACAAGGTCCGGGGCATTGACGACGACGAGAAGACCGGCATCGAGATCGTTCGGCGCTCCCTCGAGGAGCCGATCCGGATGATCGTGCAGAACGCGGGCGCCGAGGGCGCGATCGTCGTCGGGAAGGTGAGGGAGTCCACCAAGATGACGTACGGCTACAACGCTCAGACCGACGAGTACGAGGACCTGGTCGCGGCCGGCGTCATCGATCCGACCAAGGTCACGCGTACCGCGCTGCAGAACGCCGCGTCCATCGCGGGGTTACTCCTCACGACCGAGTGCGTCGTGGTGGAGAAGAAGGAGAAGGACAAGATGCCACCGATGCCCGGGGGTGGCGGCATGGGCGGCATGTACTAACAACTAGACGCACAGACGCACAGACGCATAGACGCACAGATACAGAGACACAGGCAAGACAGCTAGAAGTGCCCGTTGGTCGATGTAGGCTTACCGTCGGAAGAGCAAAGGAATTCCATAATGTACGCACGGAATGTGACCATGCATCTGAAGGCCAACACGGCCGGTGAGTTTACCCAGACGCTCGAGAAGGATGTCCTGCCCCTGCTTCGGAAACAGAACGGCTTCAAGGACGAGATTTCATTCGTTTCCGCGGACCGCTCCGAAGCGGTTGCGATCAGCCTGTGGGATCGGAAAGAGAACGCGGACGCCTATAGCCGCGACGCCTATCCACAGGTCCTGAAGAGCCTGACGAAGGTCGTGGAGGGAACGCCGACAGTTCAGGCCTACGAGGTCTCGAACTCGACCTTCCACAAGATCGCGTCGAGCAACTAAGCATCGATCAGGAGTTGAGGGGGGCGGCCGCGTTCGGCCGCCCTCTTCTTTGTATACTCGAGGTCGCCTATGGACTACTTCTCCCAGGTCGCGGCCGGATACGCTGCCCATCGGCCCACCTATCCCGCGGCCGTGGTGGAGCTCCTCGCCGACCTTGCTCCGGGACGTGACCTTGCGTGGGACAGCGGCTGCGGCTCGGGACAGCTGTCGGTGCCCCTGGCGGGTCGCTTCGCGCGAGTGATCGCCACCGACGCGAGCGCCGA
Source organism: uncultured Gemmatimonadaceae bacterium (assembly GCA_964596925.1). Lineage (GTDB taxonomy): Bacteria > Gemmatimonadota > Gemmatimonadetes > Gemmatimonadales > GWC2-71-9 > DASTHG01. Next base: position 181,514 of record CAZQWQ010000064.1, read on the forward strand.
CCAGATCGCGAACGGCCGGACGCATCCGCGGGTGGAATACCGCCGCGCGCCGGCGGAAGGCAGCGGCTTGCCCGACGCCGTGGTGGACCTGGCCGTCTCGGCGCAGGCGGCGCACTGGTTCGACCTGCCCGCCTACTACGCCGAGGTCCGCCGCGTGGCGCGCCCCGGCGCGATCGTCGCCCTCCTGACCTACGGGAGGATTCGCGTCCACGCCGCCATCGATCCGCTGATCGAGCGGTTCTATGGCGGGGTGCTGGAGAGGTGCTGGCCCCCTGAGCGGCGCTCCGTGGACGACGGTTACCGCTCACTGCCGTTTCCGTTCGAGCAGATCCCTGTCCCGCCGCTGGAGATGAGCGGGCAGTGGGCGCTCGAGGCCTTTTTCGGGTACGTTGACACGTGGTCGGCCACACGGGTCCTGGAGCAGGCCGAGGGGCGCGGCCCGATCGACGTGTTCCAGCGGGATCTCGCCCGCGTCTGGGGCCCGGCGGGAACCGTCCGGCCGGTCCATTGGGAGCTGACGGTGCGCGCCGGCCGCCTATAAGGAATAGCGCAACTTCGCGTGGCTGCCCCACGTAGGGCCACCGCCACCTCTCTCCAGGAGCATCTCATGCTGAAACCGGTCCTCGGCGTCGCCGCGGCGGGCATCTTCGGGGTCATCCTCTGGAAGATCCTACTGCTGCCGCTCGTAGCGGGCCTGTTGGGCGTGCTGTTCACGATCCTGAAAGTCGCGCTGCTCGCAGGCGCTGTGTTCTTCGTCGTGTGGCTGTTGCGGCGCAACAACGGTGGAGAGGCGCGCGACAGCAGCTAACCCCGTCGAGGTTCGTCACCGACCGCCGCCCCGGTGCGCTGGCTCACACGTGGCGCGGTCGCGAAACTCGTGTGGAACGAACGCCGCTCGGGTCAGTATCAAGCCTCCTACCGATGAACTCTCACCGGCCGCAGAACGCGGCCCTAACGGACGGAGGTCCTTGTATGCCGTCTCATTCCCAGGCACTGCGACTCGTCCTGCCCGCCCTGCTCATTGCCGGGGCGTGCAAGCCGTCATCGCAGGTCCAGGACTCTCAGCAGATCGCCACGTACGATACCGCTGCCGCGCAACGGGACAGTGTGGTGCAGCAGCTGGCGTTCCAGGCCCGCACGCTGGCCGACGTCAGCGCCGAGCTGGCGCGGGTGCAGGTGCGCAATCTGCAAGTTTCCACCGAATCGCCTGCCGCAGCGCAACGCGACTCGATGATCCAGACGGTTCGCTATATCGTCGCCCGCGTGAACGAAAGCGACGCCAAGCTACGCACGAGCGCGCGGCAGATCCGAAATCTGACCCATCTCTCCGACAGTCTGCGCACGACGCTCGAGTCCACGATCACGAGCATGCAGGCGACGATCAGCGCGCAACAGGAGCAGATCGCCTTCTTCACCGCCACGGTCGACACGCTGCGCGGGCAGAACGTGGCCCTCACCGACACCGTCGCGAACATGTCGGTGCGTGAGAACACCGTGTACTTCGTGGTGGGCACCAGAGACCAGCTGAAGCAGAAGGGACTGGTCACCGAAGAGGGTGGCGCCCGGGTGCTCTGGATCCTGTGGAAGACCGGCAAGACGCTTCAGTCGGCACGCGAGCTCGACCCGGCCCAGTTCACGCCCATCAACAAGCGGCTGCTGACCGAGATTCCGTTGCCGTACGCAGCCGGCCGCTACCGCATCCTGTCGCGGCAGGACCAGAGCCACCTAGGGACGCCGCGCGACCAAGGCGGCCGCTTTACGGGGCCGGCCCTGCGGATCAACTCGCCCGAAGAGTTCTGGCGTAACTCGAAGTTCCTGATCATCCTGCAGGAGGAGCCGGGAGCCACGACGCCGAGCAGCGACTGAGTCGCAGGCGCGCGGTGTAAGCAACGAGGGCCGGTGAGCTGACGCTCGCCGGCCCTCGGTGTCTTTACCATGCCGAAGGAGAACGTCTCCGGCACCTCGCCACGCTCCCACAGGCCGGTGCGCTCCAACGGTTCGACGGGTCCCGCTACTGGCGACCGGCCCGCGTGATGGGAGGGAACGAGGGCACCACCTCATCCATGTCCGCGCGACGCTCCAGGTACAGTCCTCTGAGGATGTGTACCATCGAGTCCCGATCCGCCGTGCTGAGGTGGAGGTGTGAAGCGAGCATCAGCCGCATCACCCCGGTGGGGTTGTAGAAAAACGATTCGAGATTGACATCGTAGCGAATGAGGACGTCAGCGTACGCGAACGTGAGATCGGGGCCGACATCGGCCTCGGCCGCTACGCCCAGCGCGGCGATCGCGTGGCATTGCGTGCATCCGCGCTGGACGAAAATAGCGGCGCGCGGATCGCGCCCGCTATCGGCTCGCAGCCACGACGGGGCCTGGTTGGCTCGCGACTCGGCGGAGTGAGTGGCCAGGCCCCCGACCGCCACCATTACCGCGACGAGTACCCCGCGCCGTTTCGCCGTCATGGAGCCAGCCTAATGCCGCCACCTGCCAGAACTCGTGAAGCAAGGGCGAACGGCTCTTCAGAGAGGGTGGCTTAGGGGAAAATCCCCATCTCCTCGTACGTGCGCGCCACCTTGTCGATCGCGTTGATGAACGCCGCGGTGCGCAGGTCCACCTTGTCCGCTCCGTGGCGCTGCTGGATCTCGCGGATCTGGTGGTACGCCGCCACCGTCGACTCTTCCAGGCCTGAGTTCACGAGATCTTCCTCGTCCGGCCCATCGGTGTAGTAGCCGATCTGTTTGTCGGTGAATTGCTTGCCGGTGGACTGCTGCACCGCTTCGAGCAGCCGCCGGGCGGCCCCTTCCTCGTACCGCTTCTGCATCCGGCCAAAGCGGACGTGCGAGAGGTTCTTGACCCATTCGAAGTAGGAGACGATCACGCCGCCCGCATTGAGCCACAGGTCCGGGAGAATCAGGGCGCCCTTCTGTCGCAGCACGTCGTCGGCTTCGAGCGTGGTGGGGCCGTTCGCCGCCTCGGCGACGATCTTGGCCTTGATGCGCGGTCCGTTGTCGGCGGTGAGCTGCCGCTCCAACGCCGCGGGCACGAGAATGTCGCACTCCAGCTCGAGCGCGTCAGTGGAACGCGCCAGGTCGGTGGCGCCCGGGAAGCCCAGGATCGAGCGGCGCTCTTTGCGGTGCGCCATGACCTGGTCCACGTCGAGCCCCTTGGGGCTCGCGATCGCGCCCTCGAACTCCGATAGGCCCACGAGCACGGCGCCGGCGTCCTGGAGGAATTTCGCGGCGTGGTACCCCACGTTGCCGAGTCCCTGGACCACCACCCGCTTGCCCGAGATGCCGCGCGACAGGTTGAGCGCTTTCATGACCTCGGCCGACTCGCACGCTTCGCGGATGCCGAAGTACACGCCGCGCCCCGTCGCCTCGGTGCGCCCGCGGATCCCGCCTTGCGCCAGGGGCTTTGCCGTGACGCAGGCCAGGGCGTCCACCTCGCCGCCAGTGAGCGTCGCGTAGGTGTCGGCGATCCACGCCATTTCCTGCGGCCCGGTGCCGAAGTCGGGCGCCGGCACGTCCACGCCGGGCCCAATGAAGCGTTTGCGCACCAGCTCGAAGGTGTAGCGGCGCGTGATCCGCTCCAGCTCGCCGCTCGAGTATTGGCGGCGGTCGATTTTCACTCCCCCCTTGGCGCCCCCGAAGGGCACGTCGACGATCGCGCACTTGTAGGTCATGAGTGCGGCGAGCGCCATCACCTCGTCGTCGCTCACGTCGAGGCTGTACCGGATGCCGCCTTTGGTGGGCAGTTTGTGCTGGCTATGCTCCGCCCGCCACGCGTGGACGACTTCGATCGTGCCGTCGTCGCGCCGCACGGGGAAGCTGACGTAGTACACGCAGTTGCAGGCCTTGATCTGGTCGAGCAGGGTCGGTTCGTGCCGGGTGAACGCTGCCGCCCGGTCGAACTGCCGATTGACCTGATCCATGAATCCCGTCGACACGCCGCCTCCCCGAGTTAGCTCCCAGAGTCTCTACCGCGGGCTCCTACGGCCGATACAGCGCCGGGAACCGATCCTTCAACCGCTCGAGCTTCGGGAGATCGTTATAGACGATGTACGGCTGGGTCAGGTGGTGGGCCAGGTAATCCTGGTGGTACGCCTCGGCCGGAAAGAAGGTCTCGAGCGGCACGACTTCGGTCACGATCGGGGCGGGAAACGCGTTGGCTCGCGTGAGCCGCTCGATGAAGCCGCGGGCGGTCTGTCGTTGGGCGTCATTGACATGAAAGATCGCCGAGCGATACTGCGTGCCGACATCCGGGCCCTGACGGTTCAGTTGGGTGGGGTCGTGCGCCACGGTGAAAAAGACTTCCAGCAGCCTGGCGTAGGAGATCTGTTGCGGATCGAAAGTGATCTCGACCGCCTCGGCATGCCCTGTGGTACCCGTGCTGACCATGTTGTACTGGGCTGTGCCCGCGCGGCCACCGGCATACCCGGAGACGACACCGACCACTCCCTGCACGTGCCGGAACACCGCGTCCACGCCCCAGAAGCAACCGCCCGCAAAAACGGCCTCTTGCGTTTCCGGAACGCCCACGGAACGAACAATGGTCGCCAAGACCGCGAGGAACAGTGACGCGTTCATCGGAGAACATTGTCCTCTCGGCTGTCGCTGCGCCAACCCTGCGAAATGCGGGCTTTGGTGTCTCGTGCATGAAAAAGATGCGTGAGCGGCATCACGCCGGTGTCAGCCAACTGCTTTAGCGACAGCGCGTTACGAGGTCACCCAGAGTTTGGTATGGCGCGTGCTTTTCTAACGGTCAGCGCCCAGGGACATTCACTTTGAAGGAGTCGTCAGATGAACCGCAGAGGTTTCACGCTCATTGAGCTGCTGATCGTGGTGGTGATCATCGGCATTTTGGCCGCCATTGCGATCCCGAAGTTCGCCAACACCAAGGAGAAGGCCTATCTCGCCTCGATGAAATCGGATCTCCGTAACCTGGTGACGGCGGAAGAGGCGTATTTCGCCGATTCCATCAAGTACACGACCAGCCTGGGCACGGCGTTCGCTGTCACCAGTGGGAACGGCGTACCGACGGTGGCGCTGACCGCAGACGGCTGGACAGCGACCCTGACCAACCTGAACACCTCGAAGACGTGCGCCATTTTCATCGGCACTACGGGGATTGCTCAGGCCACCAAAGAAGGCGAACCGAAGTGCGTTTAGGTCACCTTGCACCGGCTGAGTGGCGGCATCGTTCCGTCACTCGGCCGGGGTTGGGGCGGCTGGTGATGCAGGGGTAGATGGACGAGGGCAGGCCGGGTATTATCGAGCATGACCAACGAGCAGGATCGCGAGCCGATCGTCACCATCGCGTTTTTGGCTGCGAACGCAGACGGCCGGTCCAGCCCGGAAGAACAGGCTCAGGTGCGGGCCGTGCTGGGGCGACTCGGTATGGCCGACCTCGATACCGTGGCCGAGCGGGTAGTGGCAGGGCAGGTTCGACTCGCCGACGTGGCCGCGAAACTTTCAGGACCCGATGCACGCCGGCTGGCGTACGAAACAGCGCTCGCCGTGTGTCACGCCGATGGACCCGCCAATGAAGAAGAGACGAACTTTCTGGAGCAGCTCGGGGGCGCTCTCGGCTTGAATGCCACCGACGTCGCTTCGATGGGGCAGGGCGCAACCGCGTTGTCCGGCGCGGCGGTGATCGTGTCGAGCGGCAAGCCGGCGTCCGATACGGAGCTCGACCAGCAGATCCTCAGACAGGCGATGATCACTGGTGCGGTGGAGCTGTTGCCCGACCGGTTGGCGAACGTCGTGATCATCCCGCTCCAACTGCGCCTCGTGTATCAGATCGGCCAGCACTACGGCCAGCAGCTCAATGCCGACCAGATCAAGGACATGCTTGGGGCCCTCGGGATCGGCGCGGCCGCCCAAGCAGTCGAAGGGGTCGTGCGGAAGCTGGTCCGCGGCGTCGCAGGGGGCCTCCTGGGCGGCGTGATCGGCGGAGCCGGTGGAGTCCTCGCTGGGGCCGCCGTCTCGTTTGCCTCGACCTATGCCCTGGGCCATGCGGCGAAGCAGTACTACGCCCAGGGACGGCGGCTCAGCACGGCCGACCTCCGCGCGCTGTTCAGTCGGTTTCAGGAGGAAGCGAAGACCATCTTCCCGAAGGTGCAGGATCAGATACAGACCCAGGCGAAGTCGCTGAACCTGAAGTCGCTGCTTCGCGACATGGGTTGAGTCCTACCCGCGCAGCCGCAGGATTTCCTCCAGCACCTCGATATCGGCGGCGTCTTGAAGACGGCCGGTGCGTTTTGTTTCGATCAAGTCCTCGATCGAAATCACTGGGATTGGCACCCCGTCCACGTCGATCGTGAGCGCCCTCGGTGACGCCTGATCGTATTTCACGCGCCAGGCGACGGTGAACACATCGATTGCCGGATCGTCGCCGATGACGGTGATTGGCCGCTTGAGGATCTCTTCGGCGCCCCACTCGCGGGCAAAGCCGTACCCGACGGTGGCGAGGCCGTCGAGGACGCGCTGTGCGTTTTCAGCGGTACCCTCGATCAGGATGTCCACGTCCGAGGTCGCACGCGCGTAGCCGTGAAGCACGCAGGCGACGCCGCCGATGACGAGGTATCTCGCCCCGGCGTCGTTCAGCGCTGCGCAGACCTGCGCGGCAATTGCCCGGGGCGTTACGCCCCGGCGCGGCGTCCCTTCTTCCACTCGTGGAAATCCTCGTAGGAGTCAAACCCGATGATCTGATGGCGCCGCGATGTGCCCTTGGCGCGACGCGCGAGCCGTCCTAGCTCCTCCACCCGGCGCAGCCGCTCGGCTGGGGGAAGCGAAAGGTCGGACTCGAGATGCCGCCGCCGCGCTTCCGCTACCTGGCGCACCTCATACGGTGGAGGACTCGACTCGGCCACCTTCCAAGCGCCTCCCGCCGGCCTGCCCAAGTAGGCCCGCAACGCCTCGACCACGACCCAGCTGCGCGAGCGGTCTTGCTCGGTGGCCCGACGGTCGGCGGCGGCCACCACGTCTTGGGGCAGCGTGATCGAAATGCGCGCGAGCGCCATGGTCATACTCCGTAATACTGAGTAATACCAATCTAGTCCACGGAGGCGCGATGGTCAAGCAGGCGCACTCTGCCTGGCTTGACATATCTAATTTCGTTGATATGTTATCAACCATGACCACAGCGACGCTTCCCTCGGCGAGCCAGGCGGCGCACTGGTTCCACGCGCTCTCCGATGAGACGCGACTCCAGATCGTCGAGATGCTCTCGCACGGGGATCGCTGTGTGTGCGAGTTGATGAACTCGCTCGAGGCCGCACAGTCGCGGTTGTCGTTCCATCTCAAGACCCTCAAGGATGCCGGCATCGTGAGCGACCGCCGCGAAGGGCGCTGGATCTATTACTCGCTCAATCCCGAAGCGCTGAACGAGATCGCCGGATTCCTGCGGGCGGTCAAACCTGGGAAGCATGCCGGGAGTTGCGCCCAGGCGTGCTGCAGCTAGACGGGATTTTTTTTCATCTACATATCAAGTTTTCTTGATAGACAATCGAACGGGAGGGTGCACCGATGAGCCACGAGCAACTCAAGGACGCGGTGAAACAGCGATATGGGCAAGCAGCGCGAAGCGTGTTGGCCGGTGAACGCGGCAGCTGCGGCTGCGGGACCGGTGGCTGCGGTTGTGGATGTGATCCGGTCAGCTCGGATCTCTACGACTCCGCTGAGACGGCTGTGCTCCCCGAGAACGCCGTGCTCGCATCGCTCGGCTGCGGTAATCCCACTGCCCTGGCCGAGCTCCATCCGGGCGAAACAGTCCTGGACCTCGGGTCCGGGGGCGGCATCGACGTCCTGCTCTCCGCCCGCAGTGTGGGGCCGTCCGGGAAGGTCTATGGCCTCGACATGACCGACGAGATGCTCGAGCTCGCGCGCGAAAACCAGCGCGCGGCCGGCGTCACCAACGTCGAGTTCCTGAAGGGGGAGATCGAGACGATCCCGCTGCCCGATGCCTCGGTGGACGTGATCATCTCGAACTGCGTCATCAACCTCTCGGCCGACAAACGCCGCGTGCTCGCCGAAGCCTTTCGCGTGCTGAAGCCCGGCGGCCGTTTTGCCGTTTCGGACGTCGTGGTGCGCGGTGAGGTCCCCGCGGACGTGCGGCGCAGCATGGAGCTATGGGTCGGCTGTGTGGCCGGCGCGCTCGAGGAGCAGGAGTACCAGCGGCTGCTCGCCCTCGTGGGGTTCTCCGACATCGGGATCGAGCCCACCCGGGTGTACGAGTTTGAGGACGCGCGCGCAGCGCTCACGGGCGCCGGGCTCGACACCGAGTCGCTGGCGCGGGAGGTCGGCGGCCGGATTATGGGAGCGTTCGTGCGCGCCCGGAAGCCCGTGTGAGCGGACCGCGCGTGGCCGACACCGCGATCAGTTCGCCTCGCAAGTTCCGGCTGCTGTTTCTCTGCACCGGCAATTCTGCCCGGAGTCAGATGGCGGAGGCGATCCTGAACTGGAAAGGTGCAGGGCGATTTCACGCGGAGAGCGCTGGCTCCCGCCCGGCGGCCCGTGTGAACCCCCTCGCGATCGAGACGATGCGCCTCCACGGTCTCGACTGGTCCGGTCATTCGCCGCGCAGCGTCGACGGATTGGAGCGCGAGCCGTGGGACTTCGTGATCACCGTGTGCGATCGCGCCAAGGAGTCCTGCCCGATCTTCCCGGGTCAACCGGTCCTGGCGCATTGGGGAATGCCCGATCCCGCCAACGTCGAAGGGGATGAGGCCGTGAAGCGGGCCGCGTTCCGGGATGCATTTCTGTTGATTGCCCGGCGCATCGATCTGCTGCTGGCGCTGCCGATCGAGAAGCTCGAGCGGCTCGTGCTCCAAGACCGGGTCCGGGCGATCGGCTGAGCGCGTCTACAACCGCATCCGCCGCACCAGCTCGGTAAACCGAGGGTCGGTCCGGAGGCGGTCGAGCACCGGCTCCACCTTCAGGTAGGCGAGCCACCCTCGGCGATCCTCGTACGCACGTTCGAGCCACTCGAACGCGTGGTCGGCGTCGCCGAGTCCCGCGTACACCTTGCAAAACGCAACCGGCGAGACGTACCCCTTTTGGCGCCGCGTCTCGAGCTGCTGCAACACCGCTTCCGCACCTGCCCGGTTCCCGCTGACGGCGTGGAGATAGCCGAGCCCTGCCACCGCGTAGGCGGATTCCGGAGACAGCGCCACGGCCTGGTTCAGCGCACGCTCGGCTTCGTCGTGCGCCCCAAGCTGCGCGCACACGAGCCCCAGCATGCGGTAGTTCTCCTCCGACGTCGGATCCATCGCGATCGCTCGGCGGAGATGGCGCAGCGCATCGTCGTAGCGGTTCGCGTAGTAATACAGCCAGCCGAGCGAGCGCCGGATCGATACCGACGCGGAATCGAGCTCCAGCGCGGTGTGCCCTTCCACCAGGGCCTGGTCGATGCTGCGCTGCGTCATCACCACGAAGGCGTACCACTGGTGCGCCGTGGCGTAGCCGGGATCGAGTTCGATGGCGCGGCGGAAGGCCGCGGCCGCGCCGTCCCAATCCCAGTCATAGATGAACAGCACCCAGCCGAGTGACGTGTTGGCCTCGGCGAGCGTCGGGTCCAGCTCGAGCGCCCGGCCGGCGTACGTCTTCGCCCGCTCGAACCCCTCCCGTACCGGCACGCTGCGGTAATCCACCTGGAGCGCGTATGAGTCGGATAGGCCCGCATATGCCTGCGCATAGCGCGGATCGAGGGCCAGGGCCTGCTCGAAATGGCCGATCGCCTCGGTCGCGCCCTCCCACGTGCGCTTGTTCCAGCTGAACCGGCCCTTCAAATACAGCGCGTACGCCTCGAGGTTTGCGGTGCGCACCTTGGCCGCCGGCTCGGCCAGATCGGCGAGAAAGCTGGCGCGCAGCGTGCTGACGATGGTGTGGGAAATGTCGTCCTGGATCGCGAATACGTCGCCCGGCTTGCGGTCATAGCGCTCCGACCAGAGATGGCGCCCGTCATCGGTGGCGGTGAGCCGCGCGGTGACGCGCAGCCGACCACCGGCCTGTCGCACGGTTCCTTCGAGCACCGCCGACACTCCGAGCAACGCCCCGGTGGCCCGCACGTCCTGGGGCCGGCCTTTGAGCGCGAACACGGAGGTCCGCGACGCCACGCGCAGACCCTGGACCTTGGTGAGAGCGCTAATCAGCTCGTCGGTGATGCCGTCGCTCAGGTACTCGAGTCCCGTGTCGGGGCTCGCGTTCTCGAACGGCAAGACCGCGATAAACCGCGTGGCGCCCAGGCTGGTGCGCGTCGCGGGGTCGCCGCGACCTTCCAGCGCCGCGGCGAACTCGGCCGCGGTGCCGAAACGCTCCAACGGGTTCTTGGCGAGGACGCAGGCCAACGCCTCCTCGACCGCGGCCGGAGTCTCGGGGCGGGCGCTGCGCACTGGCCGCGGGCGCTCGCTCACCTGGCGGGCCAAAATGCGGCGCGCGTTGGGGCCGGTGAATGGCGGCTCCCCGGCGAGCATCTCGAACAGCACGCATCCGAGACTGTAGAGATCGCTGCGGGCGTCGAGCTCCCGGTCGGCGCTCGCTTGCTCGGGACTCATGTACGCCGGGGTGCCGACGGTGAGCCCGCGCTCCGTGATGACGTCGCCGCCCGCCTCGGCGATCGCCCGGGCGATGCCGAAATCGGCGACCACCGCGTGCTCGTCGGACAGCAGGATATTCTCGGGCTTCACGTCGCGGTGAATGAAGCCCTGACGGTGCGCGTAGTCGAGCGCCGCCGCCACCTCGCGCGCGATGCGCACGGCGTCCCGCACCGGGAGCTGGTGCTCGCGATCGAGGCGCTGCCGCAAGGACTCCCCCGGCACGAACGGCGTGATGTAGTACAACAGGCCGGCGGCTTCGCCCGAATCGATGAACGGCAGGATATGCGGATGGGAAAGGCGCGCCGCGATCGTGATTTCCCGCAGGAACCGCTCGGCGCCGAGCTGCGATCCGACATCGTGGCGCAACACCTTCAGTGCTACCGGCCGGTGATGCTTGCGATCTTCCGCCAGATAGACGGTCGCGGTCCCCCCGCGGCCCAGCTCGCGCTCGACCGTATAGCGGTCGGCGACGGCGGCCGTCAGGGCCGCGATGGCATCCGGCATGAGACTGGATGATAGAGTCCGAGTGGTACCATCGGAAGTGAACACCGCCCGACCCTCGTGGTGTTCCTCAGGGGAGCAGCAACACCTTTCCCGTCGTCTCCCGTCCCTCGAGCCGCCGGTGCGCCTCGGCGACCTGGGCCAGCGGGAGCTCGAGACCGATGCGCAGCCGCAGGGCGCCGGACACGATCCACTCCAGCACTTCTCCCACACGCGCCAGCAGCTCGGGTCGCGTCGCGATGTGGTGCTGGAGCGTGGGTCGTGTCAGGTACAGCGACCCCTTTTGACTGAGAAGCTGCGGGTCGAGCGCTGCCACCGGACCGCTCGATTGGCCGTACAGCACCATCATGCCGCGCCGTGCCAGTACGTTCAGCCCCTTCTCGAACGTCGCCCTCCCGACCGAGTCGTACACGACCTGCACGCCCGCTCCGCCGTTGAGCCGTTTCACCTCAGTCTCGAAATCCTGATCGGTGTAGCGGATGACCTCGTCGGCGCCCGCCTCACGCGCCAGCGTCTCCTTCGCGGCGGTCGACACGGTACCGATGACACGCGCGCCTCGCCGCTTTGCGACTTGGCACAGGAGCAACCCCACGCCGCCGGCCGCGGCGTGGACCACGCACGTATCGTCGGGCTTCAGGGGATAGGTCGAGCAGGCGAGGTAGTGCGCGGTCATTCCCTGCAGCATCGCGGCGGCGCCCTGCTTCGTGCCCAGCCCGTCGGGGAGCTGCACCACCCGATCGGCCGGTACCGCCGCGAACTCCGCGTAGGCACCTTGGACGCCGGTGTATGCCACGCGGCTGCCCGGCACCAGGTCGGTGACGCTTGGATCCACCGCAACGACGATGCCCGCCGCCTCCTGGCCGAGCGTGAACGGGGTCGCGAGGCGATACAGGCCGGTTCGCTGGTAGACGTCGATGAAGTTGACGCCGGCCGCCTCGATTTTGATCAGCACCTGACCGGGGCCGGGTACGGGTTGCGGGATGTCTTCGAGCCGCAGCGCCTCGAGGCCGCCGGTTGCGTGGATGCGGATTGCTTTCATCTCATGAATGTAAGCCTCCTTGCGGAGCATCACCTGGCTCCGACACATTCCGCGTCATGATGGGGAGAAACCCGCCATGATTCATTCGACGCGTTGAGGCCGTTATCGCCGCGCTATTGATGGGCCTGTGTTTCGTCATTGGGCTGGTCCTCGTCCCCCTCGGGCTGCCCGGCCTCTGGGTGATGGTGATCGGTGTCATCGGGTACGGATGGTTGACGGACTTCCGCACGGTCGGCGTGGCAACGATCGCGATCGTGCTCGCGCTGGCGTTCGTGGGTGAGATTATCGAGATGTGGGTCGGATTCCGGCTCACCAAGCGCTACGGCGGATCGAACCGGGCGGGGTGGGGCGCGCTGATCGGCGGCATCATCGGCGCTGTGGTCGGCGTGCCCGTCCCCATCATAGGGAGTGTGATCGGCGCGTTCGTCGGCTCGTTCGCCGGCGCGATGCTGTTTGAGTACACGCTGTCGGCGACCACCTCGACCGCGGTGCGCGCCGGGTGGGGCGCGGTGCTCGGCCGCGCCGCCGCTGCGGCGGTGAAAATCGCTCTCGGCCTCGTGATCGCCGTGATCGGCTTGTTCGCGGCCCTACGGGGGTAGGGCTACTCCCCTCCTTCCTCTCCTTTCTCCTTTTCCTTTTGCCCGCCGTTCAGCGATTCGGGGGTACCGGCGGCCCCACCGACGGTATCGGCTCCCGCTTGGCTCGCGTACACGCCCGCAGCGCCGTGGCGATAGACGAGCTCGCCGCCACTGGCCCCAACGCGATAGCCCAAACCGAGGAGACCGACTGCCCCGAGCGTTGCGACGATGCGCGCGGCCCGGCCCGCGAGTCCCGGAGCGAGGCCGACGCCGGTCACCGCGAGCAGGACACCGGATAGGACGAGGAACAACTCGGCGGCTTCCTCATGAGTCTCCAGCGGAACCTCGCCCACAGCGTGCTCGACGCGCTCCACCTGCGCCTGGCCGCTCCGGACGGCGGCAAACGCGGAGAGGGCCAGCGCTCCGGCGAGCGCGCAGGGCAGGGCCCAGGCGCGGCGCGCCGCGCCGCGGCTGATCCACCAGAGCGTTCCCAACGCCGCGAGCGGCAGCAGCACCGCGAACACGATCGGGAAGTGAACGATCGCGGGGTGCAGCGGATTCGGAATCATGGCTGTATCCTCCATGTTGAGGTCGGCCGCAACATAGGGAGTCGCCGCGCACCATGATATCCGACGTTCGACAGTCGTCCCTGCTCGAGAAGCCACCCCCGGCAGATGACAGAGGCCACGGCTCGCGGCTCGTGCTGGCGCTCGTGCTGCTCGGCATCGCAGCGGCGGCCGCCATCGATCTGGTGCTGGACGCTCCACGCAATTGGCTCTCGTTCCATGCGATCTACGAGCTGGTGGTCGCCGCCGGCGCGTCCGTCACGGCGACCGCTCTCTGGCTTGGCTGGGTGCGGGCCGAGGGCGCGGCAGCCGCGATGCGGCGCTCTCTCGTCGAGCGCAGCGCGGAGCGCGATGCGTGGCGCGCCAGCGCTCAGAAGGCGCTCGACGGCCTCGCACGAGCCATCGACCAGCAGTTCGCCGTCTGGAAACTCACCCCAACCGAGCGGGAAATCGCGCTCCACATCCTGAAGGGGCGCAGCCACAAAGAGATCGCGGCGACCACCGGCCGCAGCGAACGGACAGTGCGCCAGCATGCTGTCGTCATCTACCAGAAGGCGGGCCTTGGCGGTCGGGCCGAGCTGGGAGCGTTCTTTCTGGAAGGGTTGATGCTGCCCGACGCGGAACGAGCCTGAGTCCCGGCTTACGCGCCCAACAGCCTCCGCACGACTGGAATCCGACCGACTCCCGCCATCAGGACCACCGACACCGCCAGCACGCCCAGCGCCAACACGGGAACGCCGAGGAACGGCGGCAGCGAGGCGCCGGTGATACGGACTCCCAGGAAGCCGCTGTCGAGCAGGTTGAGAATGAAGGGGTGGACGAGGTAAACGCCGTAGCTCGAGGCGGCGACGACGCGGATGATGGCGAGCCAGCGCGGGTGTCGCTCCACCCACGCAGCCGGCTCGGCTTGCGTGAGCAGCACGAACCACCCGACGCTCATCACGAGCACATTGGGCATCTCGTAGCCGTACAAGCCCGGGTTCAGCGTGTCCGCCCCGGTCAGGCGCGCCGTGGCGACGATCGTCCACACCGTTGTGAGCACGATGAGCAGCAGCAGCTCGAGGCGGGTCCGGGTCGAGAGTCGCATGCCGGCGAGCCAGATCCCCGCGAGCAGATAGCCCACGTAGGTGCTCACGACGACAACCGGGATCGCTACGCGGGGTCCGCCCCACCACGCCCACAGCGGCAAGACCGAGCTCCACACGAACCACAGCCCCAGGGTGTACCAGCGCAGCGTCTGTGACGTGGAAGCGGTGAGCGGCCTCAGGATCGGGATCACCAGGTACAGCCCGATGAGCACGTACACATACCACAGGTGATAGAACACCGGACCGTTCAGCAGCTGGCGCGGGAATCCCGTCAGATTCACAACCTGGTGATCCCGCGCCGCCACCCAGCCGACCGCGATGAGCGACCAGACGACCAAGGGCAGGGCGACCCGCCCGAGTCGCCGCCAGAGAAAGCGTCCGATCGATTCTTCACGTCGGGCCGGCGCGAGCAGCATCCATCCGGTCAGCATGACAAACAGCGGTACCGATGGCCGAGCGAGGCTGTCGAAGACGTTCCCGGCCCAGAAGGCGGCCGCGCCTCGCCCCGGCCCATGCCTGGCCAACACGGCGGCCGTGTGGAGCAGCACAACCAACACGGTGGCGACGGCGCGCACCAAGTCCGGTGCCACGGCGCGCTCAGATGTTGCCGCTTGGGCTGTGACGGAAACCTCCACGAAAGAAGCAGGCGGGCCAATATACGTGACGGACGCAGGCACTGGACCATGGCGAACTGGCCGGGAACCCGACTGGGTGCGATGCTTGGGGCGCGAGCATTCTCCTTCAACCGAACGGAGTGCCATGGACGTCGAGCTGATCGTACTGCGCCTGCTGCATGTGGCGCTGGGCGCGTTCTGGGTGGGGACCGCCCTGTTCGTCGCCATTTTCCTCGGGCCAAGCGTGCGGGCGGCGGGACCCGCCGGTGGGGAAGTCATGAAGCGCTTGATGGCGCGGCGCTTCTCGCCCATCATCCTCGTCGTGGCCGCCCTGACGGTGCTCTCGGGGTTTCGGCTCTACTGGCGGATGTCGGGCGGCTTCGATCCGGTATGGATCGGCACACCGATGGGGCTGTGCTACACGGTCGGGGGCATCGCGGCGCTGATCGCATTGGGGATCGGGCTGACCGTGACGTTGCCGGCGGCGCGACGCATTGGCGTCGTGATGCAGACCATGCAAGGGCCGTCGCCCGAGCTGGCGACGTTGTCCAAACGGATGGCGATCGGCGCCCAGTTGGTCGCGACGCTCGTGGCGATCGCGGTGATCCTGATGGCCGTGGCGCGGTACGTGTAGGCGCTACAGAGGCAGCCGCAGCCGCGCCTCGCAGCCGTGACCGTTGCGCCGGTTGGCGAGGGTGAGCCGGCCCCCGTGCGCCTCCGCGATCTGGCGCGACAGGACGAGACCGATCCCGGTGCCTTGCGGCTTGGTGGTGAAAAACGGCACGAATAGGTTCGCGGTCTCCGGCAGGCCTGGGCCGTCGTCCTCCACGACCACTTCAAGCTCGGATCCTGTCACGTCCCACCGCACCCGCACCGCGCCGCCGCTGCCGAGCGTCGCGTCCACGGCGTTCGTGATCAGGTTGATGAGCAGCTGATCGAGCTGGTCACCGTCGGCCTGGAGGGCGCGCATGGGGCCCGGCACCACGTCCACCGCCAACCGGGTTTCGAGCCGGCTGACGCGCTGCACCCACGCCTGGACGTCGACCGGCCCGAGCTTCGGGGGCGGGAGGCGTGCCAGTCTCGCGTAACCCGCCAGAAACCGCGTGAGCGATTCGGTGCGCCCGGCGATTAGCTCGAGCCCACGCCGCGCCTCCTCCCCCAATGAGAGCGCTTGGAGCCGCTGCGCCACCGACTTGATCGGGGTCAGGGAGTTGTTGATCTCATGGCCCAATACGCGGATCAACCGCTGCCACGCCTGGCGTTCCTCCTGACGCAGCGTGCGGCTGACGTCGGCGAGGACGATGAACTGGTGCGGCAGGCCGCGCTGGCGAAAACCGCCGCGCCGCACCTCCCAACGCCCGCGGGCGGCGGGGAATTCGAGCTCCAGCACGCGCGGCGCATCGCCGCGCAGGCATTCCCCCAACCCGAGGTCCTCCGCGCGGCGCCCCAGCAGGCGCTCGGGCGGTTGCGCCAGCAGGCGCGTGCCGCTGCGGTTCACGAGCCGCAGCGCCTCGGTCTCGTCAAACGCGAACACGGCGACGTCGATCTCGGCCATCACCCGCTCGAGCAGCGCGGTGGCTTCCAGCGCGCCGAGCCGCCGCTGCTTCATCTCTTCCGTGAGGATGTTCAGCTCGAGCATCGCGAGGCCGAGCGAATCCTCGGCGTTGGGGCGGCGGGCGCGCAGCGAATAGTCCTGCTCGCGCAGGGCGGCGAGCATGTTCGAGAGTGTCTGCAGCGGGCGCACCACCCGCTCGCGTAGTGCAAACGCGAACCCGAGCCAGGTCCCGAGCAGCAGCACGCTGAGCGTCCACTGGACCTTGGCGGTCCAATCGCCGGTCCACAGGAGCCACATCGCGACGCCGAGCGCCGGCAGCCCACCCGCCAGGGCGAGGCGCGTGACTCGCTGCTCGTGAGAGAGAGTCATCGGTCGTCGGTGATCAGTTGTCAGCCGTCAAAGACTGTGGTGGCTGAGGCGACGGTACAGGGCGCTGCGGGAGAGGCCGAGCGCTTTGGCGGCCGCGCTCACGTTGCCGTCGAAGCGGGCGAGCGCCTTCTGGATCAGGACGCGCTCGACCTCCTCGAGACTCAGATCCTCGAGCCGCCCAGCGCCTTCGCCGGGTGAGCGCAGATTCAAGTCTGCCGTTCGCACCGTGTCGCCTTCGGCGAGCAGGGCCGCGCGCTCGATGGCGTGGGAAAGCTCGCGCACGTTCCCGGGCCACGTGTAGGCGAGCAAAGCCCGCATCGCGTCGGGGTGGAAGCGCGTCACCGGCTTGCGGTAGCGCGTCGCGTGCTCGCGCAGGAAGTGGGCGGCGAGGACCGGGATGTCTTCGCGACGCTCCCGCAGCGGCGGCAGCGGGATTTCGATCGTGTTGATGCGGAACAGCAGGTCCTCGCGGAACCGTCCCGCCGCCACCTCGGCGTGGGGATCGGCGTTGGTGGCGCACAGCACGCGCACGTCCACGCGACGCGTCTTGGAGGAGCCGACCCGCTCGAGCTCGCCCGTCTGCAGCACGCGCAGCAGCTTCGCCTGTTGGCTGAGCGAGAGGTTCGCGATTTCGTCGAGGAACAGCGTGCCGCCGTCCGCCAGCTCGAAGCGGCCCACCCGATCGGTCTTCGCGTCGGTGAACGCGCCTTTGGTGTGGCCGAACAGCTCGCTTTCAAACACGCCTTCCGCGAGGCCGCCGAGGTTCACCGTCACCATCGGTCGTGGTGCGCGCGGCGACGCCGCGTGCAGCCAGCGCGCAACGACTTCCTTCCCGGTGCCATGCTCACCGGTGATCAGCGCGTTAGCGTCCGAGGGGCCGACCCGTTCCATCAGGCGCAGCACCGGTTGCATCGCCGGGGCGGCCGCAATCAGCTCGGGGGCCCCGTCGCGCCGCAACGTGATGTTCTCGCTCTCCAGCCGCTCGCTCGTCCGGATCGCCTGTCCCAGCGCAATCTGGGTGCGCAGCAGGTGGAGCAGCCGCGTGTTGTCCCACGGCTTTTCGATGTAGTCGCGGGCGCCGCGGCGCATCGCCTCGACCGCGCCTTCGATGCTGCCCCACGCCGTCATCACCACAACGGGCAGCGTCGCGTCGAGCCGCTGCAGCCGCGACAGCAAGTCGAGCCCTTCGATCCCGCCCGTCGTGTCCATCGTGTAGTTCATGTCCATCAGCACGGCGTCGAAATCGCGCGCCTGGACGGCCGAGAGGACGCCGCCGGGGGAGGCAGCGGTCTCGACCTGACAGCCCTCGCCCACGAGCAGCAGGCGCAGAGCCTCCAAGACGTCGGGATCGTCGTCGGCGACGAGGAGGCGAGAGACGGCGGGCATGGGTGGAATATGGAGAACTCGGCCCAAGCCGTCAGCCGTCAGCCATCCGTAGCCCCGGTTTAGCTGGAAAGACTGACGGCTGACGGCTATTCAGCGCGCAGCGTCACCATCGGGTCGACCTGCGTCGCTTTTCGCGCGGGGATCCACGTCGCGAGCAGCGCGACGCCCGCGAGGAGCAGCGCCGTGCCGACGAACGTCGCCGCGTCGGTCGCCGCGACGCCGAACAACATCGTCGCGATCGCCCGGGTCGCCGCGAACGCGACCACGAGCCCAAGCCCCACGCCGACCGCCACCCGGGTCAGGCTCTCCCCCAGAAGGAGGCGCACGACGTCCGCCGGTCGGGCGCCCAACGCCATCCGGATCCCCAGCTCGCGCGTCCGCTGCGTCACGGCGTACGCGGTGACGCCGTAGATCCCGATCAACGCGAGCCCCACGGCGAGCAACGCGAACACGCCGAGCAACGTCGTATTGAAACGACGCGCGGCCGTCTGCCGGCCGATGAGCTGCTCGAGGCTGACGATGTCGCCGATCGGCTGCTCGGGGTCGGCCAGTCGCACCGCGTCGCGGATCGCGCCGACCAGCTTCAAGGGCGAGCCGTCCTTCGCGCGAACCACGACCCACATCTCGGGAAGTCCGGTCTCCTGCTCGGTGGACACATACAGCTCGGGTCGCCCCGCCGCCTCGTCGAGCGAGCCGGAGCGCAGATCGCCGATGACGCCCACGATGGTGGCCGGCACCGGCAGCCCGCGCGGATTCCCGAGCGGGAATTGCTTCCCGATCGGATCCTCTCCCGGCCAGAGGTCGCGCGCGAAGCGCTCGCTCACGACCGCCACGCGCGCCGCGCCGGCGCGGTCGTCCGCCGAGAAGCCCCGGCCGCGGCGCAGCGGGATGCGCAGCGTGGAGAAGTAGTCGGGCGTGATCACCGAGGCGCGAGCGAGGAAGATCGGCTCCGGGTGATCGGGCCGAACCTGGCGTGGGTCGAACGCGATGATCCGCATACTGCCCGAGAGCGGCAGGGTCACGTTCATACTGGCCGCCGCGACCGCCGGGTGTGCCGTGAGCGACGCCAGCACCGAGCGGAAGAACTGCTTCTGCTGCGAGCCTTCGGGATAGCGTGCCGGGGTCAAGCGCACGCGGGCCGCGAGCACGTCGCGCGTGTCGTAGCCGAGATTCACGCGATTGAGCGCGATGAAGCTCCGCACCAGAAGGCCCGCACCCACGAGCAGCACGAGGGCCAGGGCCAGCTCGGCCACGATCAGCGTTCCTTGGAGCCGGGTGCGCTGCCGCCCACCCATGCTTCCCGTGGCGTCGTCGCGCAGCGCTTCCTCGATTCCCGGCGCCGACCCTCGGAGGGCGGGCGCCAGGCCGAAGCCGATGCCGGTGATCACTGCCAGGCCGAGCGTGAAGGCGAGAATCGTCCCGTCGAGCTCGATCTCATTGACGCGAGGCAGCGCGCTGGGCCAGAGGGCGAGTAGCGCGTCGAGTCCCCACGTGGAGAATACCAATCCCAGGAGGGCGGCCCCCAGGGCGAGCAACACGCTCTCGGTGAGGAGCTGGCGCACGATGCGACCGCGCCCCGCGCCCAGGGCGCGCCGGATGGCCATTTCGCGGCGCCGCATCGTCGACCGGGCGAGCAGCAGGTTGGCCGCATTGGCGCAGGCGATCAGTAATACCAGACCAACGGCGCCCAGCAACACGAGCAGCCGACTCCGCACGTCGCCGATGGCGGAATCGCGCAACGACACCGCGGCGAATCCGCTGTTGTCGAGCGGCGACGCCGTGGGGCCACCGGGACCGCCACCACTCGCCACGATGCGGCGCGGCGCCGTGTCGCTGCCGGTTTCGGCTGCGATGCGTTTGGCCAGCAGGTCCAACTCGCGGCTGACCTGGTCGGCGGACACGCCCGGGGCAAGACGGGCCACGGCGTTCAGGGCGTGGAACCCGCGGAGCGTCAGCGCGCGCGGTTCCTCCTCCAGCATGCCACCAACCGGCGTCCAGACTTGCACGTCGTCGTCGGGAAAATGGAATCCGGCGGGCATCACGCCGACCACGGTGTAGCGCTTCCCGTCGAGTGAGATGGCTTTGTTCAGGATGCTCGGGTCTCCACCGAAGCTCGTCGCCCAAAGACCATAGGCGAGCAAGGCGAGGGGCTCGCGCTCCTGCGCGGCATTGAACGGGTGACCGACCACGGGCTGCACTCGCAGCACCTCGAACAGATTGGCCGTCACGAAGGCCGCCTGCACTTCCCGTGGATCGCCCACGCCGCTCAGGTTGTAGCGCTGGGTGGCATAGGCCGCGACGCCGGAGAAGTCCCGGGTCAGGTCGCGGAGGTCTTTGAGATCCCGGAAGGAAACGCCGAAGCGGACGCCCCCAAGGTCTGTGGAAGTCACCTCGACCAGCCGGTCCGACTCGGGGTAGGGGAGCGGCCGCAGCAGCACCGCGTTCACCGCGCTGAAGATGGCAGTGTTGGCACCGATGCCGAGCGCCAGTGTCAGCACCGCGACGGCGCTGAACCCCGGGCTTTTGACGAGCTGGCGTAGCGCGAGACGCAGGTCTTGGAGCAGGGTGTCCATGTCAGGTTCCAGGTGTCAGGTGTCAGGTGTCAGGTGTCAGGCCGTGCGGGCCGGCATCAGGTGTTGGTCACTCCCCGACACCTGGCACCTGGCACCTGGCACCTGACACCTACTTCACAATCCAGCCATCCTTGAGCTGCACGATGCGGTGTCCGTACGCCGCGTTCTTCTCGGAGTGCGTCACCTGCACGATCGTCGTCCCGCCGGCGTTGAGCTGCTTGAACAACTCCATGATCTCCTGACCCTGGGTCGAGTGGAGGTTGCCGGTGGGTTCGTCGGCCAGTAGCAGCGAAGGCTTGTGGATCACCGACCTGGCCACGGCCACCAGCTGCTGCTGACCGCCGGAGAGCTGCCGCGGGTACAGATCCTTCTTCGCGACCATGCCGAAGCGGTCCAGGGTATCGGCCACCATCGCCTGCCGCTCCGACTTTTTGACGTCCCGATACGACAGCGGAATGTCGAGGTTCTCCGCGACGGTGAGGTCGTCGAGCAGGTGGTACTGCTGGAATACGAACCCCACGTACTGCTTATGGAGCGCGACTCGCTCCTTGGGCTTGATCGCATGGACCGCATGCTCGAGCAGCTGGTATTCCCCCGTCCACGCCCCGTCCAACATTCCCAGAATGGCCAGCAACGTCGACTTGCCCGCGCCCGACGGTCCCATGATCGTGACGAACTCGCCCGCCTTGATGTCGAGCGTGATCTGCCGCAGCACGAAGACGTCGCCGCCGCCTTGGGGATAGGACTTCTCGATGTTGCGCAGGGAGATCATGAGGTGCCAGGTGCCAGGTGTCTGGTGTCATCGACGGTGCCCATGTCGGGAGCACCGAGCCGGTCCTGCGGCGCCCGACACCCGTTACCCGGCCCCTGATACCTACTCAGCAGGGCGTCCATCGTCAGGCCTTAACCGCCGTCCGCTCCTCCACCACGCGGCCGTCGAACAGATCGATCGAACGATCGGCGTGGGCGGCATAGCGGGGATCGTGTGTCACCATGCAGATCGTCGCGCCGCTGCGGTGTAGCTCGCGCAGCAGCTCCATCACCGCCTCACCGTTGGAGGAATCGAGATTGCCGGTGGGCTCGTCGGCGAGCAGGATCGCAGGATCGCCGGCGACCGCGCGGGCCACGGCCACGCGCTGCTGCTGGCCGCCCGAGAGCTGCGCCGGGTAATGCTTGATGCGGTGCGACATCCCCACCTTCTCGAGCGCCTGCTGCACGCGCTGCTTCCGTTCCGTGGCCGACAGGCCGCGGTAGGTAAGCGGCAGCTCGACGTTTTCGTAGACGGTGAGGTCGCCGATCAAATTGAAGGCCTGGAAAATGAAGCCAATCTGCCGGTTGCGAACGCGCGCCCGCTCGGCGGCCGACAGGTTCGCCACCGCCCGGTCGTCGAGCACGTACTGTCCTTCCGACGGCGTGTCGAGCAGCCCGAGGATCGAAAGCAGCGTGGTCTTGCCGCACCCCGATGGACCGGAGATGGCGACGTACTCGCCCTTTTTGATCTCCAGATGGACGTCGGAGAGCGCGTGCGTCTCCACCTCGTCCGTGTAGAAAACCTTCTTGATCCCCTGCAGCTGAATGAGTGAAGAACCGTTGCCCGTCATTTTCTCTCCTTGCGATGATGCTTATTTGAGTCTCACGCGCTCCACGTTGTCCCACTGCGACATGTCCGACAGAATCACCAGGTCGCCCACTGCCAGCCCGCTCTGGACCACAATCCGCGTGACCGAGGTCTGGCCCACGCGAACAGAAACCCGCACGGCGAAGCGGCCGCCGTCGACAAGTTTGAACATCCCGATCGTGGTGTTGGGTTGTCCGTACGCCGGGCGGCCAGTGTAGAGCACGTCCGCCAGCCGTTCGATTTCGATGGTCCCGTCCACGCTCAGATCCGGTCGCGCGCCCGAGGGCAGCGGGCCGTCGAGTGCGACGTCTACGGTCACGGTGCCGTTCTGTGAATTGGGATCACTGCGGATGACGTGTCCCGCCACGATTCCGTTGCGCGTGTCGATCGCCGCGCGCTGTCCGATTGCGATATCCTTCGCCTGCGTTTCCGGGATCTGGAGCACGGCCTTGAGTTTCCCGGGCTGGACCACTTTGGCGAGTATGGTCCCTTCCGTCACCCATTGGCCGAGCTGCAACGCGAGGTCGGACACGACGCCGGCATCGCCGGCCCGCACCACGAGGGAGCGGACGCGGTTCCGTTGGAATGCGGCGATCGCCCGCAGCCGCTCGACCTGCGACGCCTGGACGGCGACCTGAGAGTCAAGCGTCTGGTTCATCAGGTCAAGGCGTTCCTGCTCGATCCGGAACCGGGTCTCGAGCTCGGTTGCCCGATCCCGGGCGAGCGAGGCGTCATTGACGGAGATCAGACCATGCGCCGCCAGCGAGTCGGCACCGAGGGCCTCGCGCTTGACACGTTGGTATTCGGTGCGCGTCGTCGCGACCACGCCCTCCTGGGTGAGCCGCTGGCCCTGGAGCGAAGTGCGCAGGGTGACGAGCTGCGCTTGGGCGCCGGTCAGCTGCTGCTCGGCCTGCAGTGCCTGGATCTGGACGTCGGGGTTGGAGAGCTCGAGCAGCACGGTCTCCGGGGTCACCGTCTGGCCGGGTTGCGCGAGCACCCGTTCAACGCGGGCGCCGGCCAGGGCGGAGATGAACCGGATGTGCTCCGGCACGAGGGTTCCAGGACCGTGCACGTCCCGGATCATCTCGCCGCGGCGCACCGAGTCGATCATCAGGGTCCCGCGATCCACCGAGGGAGCAGCCGGCTTCAGACTGCTAAGTACGAAGGTGATGAGCAGCAGCGCGCCCACGGCGATCCCGCCCTGTACCAGGCGACGGCGGTTCTTCGTTGGTGCGCGCGGGATGTCCATATCCCCGGACAAGGCAGGCCATGTGCCACCGCGGCGAAGCAGTAAGTCGCTAGGCGTCAAGCGGTTTGGTTTCGGTTGGAGAACGAAAGTGACCGGTGGTGGGACCGGCCGTCCCACAACCGGACAGCCGCCCGTGACCTTGCCCGGACCGGCGTGGCCGGCGTCACATCCCGTGCCTCGAGCCGTGCGCAATGTGCTCGCATGCTCGGAGTGCGCTGGCTCATTCTTTTCGGAGCGACCCTGGCGGCGTGCAGGGCGGAGCCTGTCTCGCCGGGCGGGGGCGGCACGCCCGGGCTAGGGCCGAACGTGAGCCTCGCAGGTCGTCGCCCGTTTCCAGACGACAACCCGTGGAACACGCCCGTCGATCAGGCGCCCGTCGACCAGAACTCGGACGTGCTGATCGCCGCGATCGGCCTGAACAAGGGTCTCCACCCCGATTTCGGCGCCAACTACAACGGCGGTCCTTTTGGTATTCCCTACGTCGTGGTGAGTGGGAGCACGCCGGGCGTGAACGTGAGCTTCGACTACGCCGATGAGAGCGATCCCGGCCCCTACCCGATTCCGCGCGACGCGCCGATCGAAGGTGGGGCGTCGTCCGGCGGCGATCGTCATGTGTTGGTGATCGACCGCGATCATTGGACGCTGTTCGAGCTGTTCGCCGCGTACCCCCTCCACGGCTCGAACGATTGGACGGCGGGATCCGGAGCGATCTTCGACCTCGGCTCGAACGCCGTGCGACCGGACGGGTGGACCTCCGCCGATGCCGCCGGACTGCCGATCTTTCCGGGTCTGGTTCGCTACGACGAAGTGGTCGAGCAGGGCGTGATCCGTCACGCGCTGCGCTTTACCGTCGACACCACGCGCCGCGCGTACGTGTTTCCGGCACGTCACTATGCGAGCTTCGACACGAGCTCGGCTCGCCCCCCGATGGGAATGCGAGTCCGTCTCAAGGCGAGTTTCGACATCAGCGGCTTCCCGCCATCGGCCCAAGTGGTCCTGCAGGCACTCAAGACCTACGGCATGATGGTGGCGGACAATGGCGGGGACTGGTTCATCTCCGGCGTGCCCGATGCGCGTTGGAGCGACACCAAGCTGAACACCCTCAAGCAGGTGCAGGGGAGCAACTTCGAGGTTGTGGAGATGGGAACGATCGTCACCCCCTGAAGGGCGCGCCCGCGCTGCTACTCCTCCAATCGGTCCAGCGCGAAGCGCAGTCGCAACATCGCCGATTCCAGCGTCCTGAGTTCTTGCTCTGTGACGGCCCCCATTTCGACCACCCGGGTCAGCAGACGCAGCGCTGCGTGGATCTGATCCCCCGCCGACTGGATCGAGAGGCGGCGCTCGATCCCGGCGCGTCGCTCGCTGATGCGCCGGCGATCCACGCTGGGGCGCTCGTGCTGTTCGACACCCTCCCGCCGATCGAGCAGGTTACGGCGCTCCGAGGTGAGCCGTCGATCATGGGCCGCGGGCATGTTCAAATCTCGCACCAAAACGCTGCGGCGGCCACGGTCTTGGTGATCGCGGTCACCATCCTTCGCCGTATTGAAAGCTGGCTCTTGCGTAGCACGGGGAACCCAACTAACTGTGGGTTGTAGTCGCTGTCAGATCGAAAGAAAAATCTGGGCGTGCGCTGAACAGGCACAGCCTGCCTTGTCGCCGGAGGGCTTGGTCCTCCGCGAGACGAAGGCGCGAACGACGGGGCTTCCGGGCCCGCGGTCGAACGTGCCTTCGTCTTTTTTTTAACTACGGTTCGGCCTCAACCAGGGCCGGTGCAGTCATAGATCTCAGGAGCCTTGGCGGGCGAAGGCGCGCTGGTGCGCCTTCGCCGCCTCGGAGCCGACCATCGGCATGGAGGCACACATGAATTGGAACCAAGTCCGTGGGCGCTGGGCCGAGGTCAGGGGCAAGGTGCGTGAGCAGTGGGGCAAGCTGACCGACGACGACCTGGACGTGATTGCTGGGAAGCGCGATCAGTTCGTCGGTCTGCTGCAGCAACGCTACGGTGCCACGCTCGAAGCCGTCGAGGCCCAGGTGAAGGAGTTCGAGCAGCAGCTTAAGGACCGCTGGCAACGCAACTCGGCGTGACAGGCATTGAGGCGCCGGTTCAACCATAGGAGAGATCAATGCTCCGTTGGGCACTGGGGTTCCTGGTTGTCGCGATCATCGCCGCCGTGTTCGGGTTCAGCGGGATCGTGACGACGTCGGTCGGCATCGCGAAACCGTTGTTCTTCTTGTTCCTCATCGGGTTCCTGGTGACGCTCGTGCTGGGTCTGTTCTCGCGGCCCAGTGCGCCGCGGTAGGTCTCCACGCATCTGGTTGGTGGACTGAGAAAGAGTCGGGAGGCTCTTAATGAACTGGCACCACATGGCCCACCGATGGGCCGAAATGAAAGAAACGGTCCGGCATTGGTGGGATGCCCTCACCGACGAGGACCTGGATGTGATCGCGGGCGAGCGGGAGCACCTCGTCATGATCTTGCAGCAGCGCTACGACGCCACGCACGAGGCGATCGAAGCACAGGTCAAGGAGTTCGAGCAGGAAATGGATGACGCGGAACGGGCCGACGAGGAAGACGAGGAAGACGAGAAGGACGAGGATGAAGATGACACGGACAAGCGTCCCGGCCGCCGCCCACAACATCAGCCGGCGTAACCGACGGTCTCACCACCAGGAGGTGACGATGTTTCGCTCGCTGGCGTTCACGATGGTCGCCATCATCGCCGCCTGGCTCGGGTTCAGCACGGTCGTGACGTCGATCATGATCGCAAAGGTGGTTTTCTTCGTTTTCTATTCCGGCTTTCTCGTTTTCCTGATCTTCGAGGTCGCCTCGCGTCATCGCACGCCGTCGTCGTAGGTCGCGGTCGGTCGGTCCCATGGGCCGAGGCGTCCGGGTTTGCGAGCGGCTCAGGGGTCGCTTAGCCTACTAGCGAGGACCCCGAGAGACGCATGAGCACTTCTTCCATACTCGTTGACGAGCGCACGCGCCGCGCGACCAGTGCGATCGCTGCGTTCGTGGCGCTGATCGCGATCAGCGCGCTCGCCGGCTGGGCAACGGGCAGCGACTTCCTGGTCCGCCTCCTGGCCTCGTTCCCGCCGCTCCACGTCGCGACCGCCCTTGGACTGTTGGGGATGGCGGCAGGCCTGCACGGGCTCGGTTCGGGGCGGTGGAGCCTGGTACTCGGCGGGACGGCGGTGGCGCTGCTCATCGGTGCTGCCTCACTGGTCGAGTACATCTGGAACATCTCCCTGTGGGTCAGCCCGAGGGCTCTCGAGGGGACGGATCTCGATTTCTGGGCCACGGGACGGATCGAGGTCGCCAGCGCGCTCAGTCTCGTCTTGGTTGGCTTTGCGCTGCTCGCCTTGTGCGCGCAGCGCTGGCCCCGGGCCGGAACGATCACAGCGGCGACGCTGGGCAGTCTGGTCGCCATCCTCAGCATCACCATTCTCTTCACGTATTCGACGGACGTCCTGGGCGGCCTGCGGGCCAGTCATGTCACGGGGATCGCGGTGCATGCCGCCGTCGCGTTTGCGGCGATGGGCATTTGCGTGGTCATGATCGCTTGGCAGCGCGATCCCGGTGCGGACATGCTCCCCAACTGGGCACCCGTAGCCGTCGGCGTCTCGACGTTGGTGACCACCGTCATCCTGTGGCGCACCCTGCGGCTGGTGGAGCACGAGCGCGCCGGCAGCCTGCTTCGCGAGTATGCCGTGGTCGCGCAACGCGAGCTCGTCCGCCAGCTCGACGGCTGTGTGCGGGGGCTGCAGCAGCTCGGAATCGCCCTGCGGCAGCAACCGGCTCTTCGTCTCGACCTGGATAGCGCGACCGATGCGTTGTTGCCGAATCCACCCGCGGTCGCGGGGTTCGGGTGGATGGACTCGACGCTGGCGGTGCAGGAGCTGTTCGCGGCGCGCGCATTGATCGCGCCCGATCTCATGTCGTTGCAGGCCTTCGTGAATCGCGAGCACCAAGTGGTATCGAGAGCAATCCGGGCGATGCACCCGGTGGTCCGGGTGGTCCCCGGCCCGAGTGAGCCGCCGTGGCTGCTCGTGGTGGCGCCGCTATGCGACGGCTTGCCGTGCAGCTCGGCTGTATTCGGCGTGCTGCAACCGTACGTGTTGCTCCGTCCGGCGCTGGCAGTCGCACTGCCGGGCTACGACGTATCCATCCGCGCGAACCAGACGGCGATCTACAACCCGGTGGACTCCGAAGGCACCGGCGATGAGCCGTGGGCCGGACGCTCCGCCATCACCGCCTACGGCATCCGCTGGCACGTGGTGGCCCGACCGTCCGCTTCGCTGATGCCGCTGTTCCGCTCCGACCTGCCAAAAGTCGTCGCGGGTCTCGGTCTGATCGTGAGTGTGCTGCTGGCCACCACGACGCGACTGGTGCAGACCAGGCTTGCCACGACGCGCCTGGCCGAGCGGAAGCGTTGCTGCGGCGCTCGAGGGAGCGACCGACGGACTGTGGGAGCTCAACGTCGTGAGCGGTGAAGCCACCCGGAGCCCCTCCTTGTGGAAGCGGCTCGGCTACGACGCCGCAGGGATCGATCCACACGACGGTGGGGCGCGGTGGGCCGCACTCGTGCATCCGGAGCAGCGCGACGCAGTGGCTCTGGAGCTGCAAAAGCTGCTCGCGGGCAGCACGGAATCGTTTGAGATCGAGTATCGGATCCGGGCCAGCGATGGGGACTGGCATTGGATGGTAGAACGGGGGCGCGTGGTGGAACGTGATGCCCAGGGGCGCCCTGTTCGACTGCTCGGCATCTGCGCCGACGTCACCGATCGCAAGCATGCGGACCAGGCGGTGGCCGGCAGTGAACGTCGGTTTCGCGCCGTGTTCGACGGTGGGTTTCAGTTCCAGAGTCTGCTCGACCTCGACTGCCGCTTGCTCGAGGCGAATCGCCGATCGCTCGAGTTTGTCGGTGTGGATCACCAGGCCGTGCGCGGAGCGTTCCTGTGGGACACCCCGTGGTGGCGCGAGGATGCCGCCTGCCAGGACCGGTTGCGGCAGGCGTGCGCCGAGGCGGCCCAGGGACGAGCAGTGCGCTACCAGGAACAGATCCGGGGGCGGGGAGACAACCGCGCCATCGTCGATCTTTCTCTGACGCCGATCGTCGATGCCGAAGGGAGGGTGCTCCAGTTGCTCGCGGAAGGTCGCGACATCACGGAGCTCAAGCGCGCGGAGGACGCGATGCGCGAGATGGACACGCTGAGCACCATGGGACGCCTGGCGGCGCGCATCGCGCACGAGATCAATAACCCCTTGGCTGGCATCCAAAACTCCTTTCTGTTGATCAAGGACGCCGTGCCGGTAACCCATCCCTACCATGCCTACGTCGGCGCCATCGAGCGCGAGATCGCCCGCATCGCCGGCGTCACGCGACAGCTGTACGAGACCTACAGGCCCGAAGGCGACGGCACGGCCGAATCGTCGGTAGTCCTGGTGATCTCCGATGCCGTACGAATGCTGGAGCAGGTCAACCGGGCTTCCCTGGTGACCATCTCCGTGGACACCGCCGGGGCGCCGACCGTCCTGCCGATTCCCAGCGCTTTGCTGCGACAGGCGGTGTACAACCTGGTGCAGAACGCCGTGGAGGCCTCGCCACCGGGAGAGACCGTGACCGTGCGCGCCTGGATGGAGGGCGGCGCGTTCTGGCTGTCGGTGCGGGATCGCGGGCCGGGAGTACCGTCGGACCTGCGCGAGCGAATCTTCGAGCCGTTCGTGAGCACAAAGGGCGAGCTGGCCACCGCGGGAATGGGACTCGGGTTGTCGCTGGTACGAAAGTCCGTCCAGGCATTGGGCGGACGCATCGAGATCCACGATCCGGAAGGGGGCGGGGCGGAGTTCCGCATCTGCCTGCCGCTCTCCCGACAAGTGCCGAGGGCGTAGCATGCCGACGCGCGGTCGCCTGCTGATGGCCGACGATGAGGAAACCTTCCTGAATGCCACCGCGGATCTCCTGCGCCGCGAGGGCTACGAAGTGGATACGGTGCTCGATGGTTCGGGAGCGCTCGAACGAGTCCGCGCAAACCCGTACGATCTTCTCATCACCGATCTGGAAATGCCCGGCAATGAGGACCTGGTGCTGGTCCGCCAGGTGGCCGATGTCGCCGGCGGACTCCCGATCATCGTCATTACCGGATTCCCGTCGACCCGGTCGGCGATCGCCGCCATCGAGCTGCCCGTTACGGCATATTTGCTGAAACCGGTCCGGTTCGAGGATTTGTCTACTCGAGTCGGAGCCGCGGTTTCCCGCTTCCGCAGCTACCAGGCGATGCGCCAAACGGAGGAGCGTCTCACCAAATGGCGAGACGATTTCCAACACGTCACATCAGCGAGGGGCGGAGGCGCTGCGTCGGGCGTGGACGCGTTTTTGGCGCTCACGCTCCGCAACGTGATGGGATCTCTGACCGATCTCGAGCTGCTCGGCCAGGCGCTGGCTGGCCACGACGCGCAGGGGGAGCCGTGCCAGCTCATCAATTGCCCAAGAGGCGCGCAGCTGCACGCCGCGGTGCGCGAGACCATCACGGTGCTCGAGGCAACCAAAGGTGCCTTCAAGTCCAAAGCCCTAGCGGAGTTGAGAAAGAAGCTCGAGCTGCTCCTGCAACACGGGTGACGTGCCGGCCCGGCCGTCGGCCTGTAACCTGGCTGGACCATCCACCGTTGTATCCCAGGAGCAGCAACTCCAGACCAGCGACCGCTGTCTAAGCCGGGAAACCATCGATCGGGGACCGCCATGCACTCGCGTGTCATCTTGGTGCGAATAGTCGTCGGGACGCTGCTGCTCGTTGCCTGGCCCGCGCCATCCATCCGCGCTCAGTCCACCGTGCTGGTGGACATCCGCGATCTCACGCCGCAGGAGCATAGCTCGGCGGCGTTCGTGCTCCCCGCACCGCAGGCCCTCC
This sequence comes from uncultured Gemmatimonadaceae bacterium, assembly GCA_964596925.1. Classification (GTDB taxonomy): domain Bacteria; phylum Gemmatimonadota; class Gemmatimonadetes; order Gemmatimonadales; family GWC2-71-9; genus DASTHG01. The sequence goes on from CAZQWQ010000064.1 coordinate 212,149, forward strand.
ATCTCGAGGCGACCGGTGCCGAGCCACGGCGCGATCGGCGTGGCCGCGACTTCTGGGGCTTTGGAAATGAGGACGAACGGTCCACGTGGCCCGCGGCCGCCTGGATCATCGACGTGCGCACACGAGACGTGGTGTGGGATCTGCGTACCGCGGAAACCGACCGCTCGCGCGAGGGCCTGCGCCGGTTCTCAGGGACGATCCGCCTGCCCGCGGGGGTATACGAGGCCCACTTCGGCTCGTTTGTAGCGACCTCCGTTACTCACACCGGCAACGTCGACAGTTTCATCTCCCGCATGCGGGAGGCACGCCGCCGGGGCGAGGTCCGCTATAGCGGCCCGTACGTGGACGACGGGTCGTACCGGGCCTTCGCCTTCGCGATTCGCGGCGAAGGTCGACCGGCCGCGGCGCGGGATCTGGACAGCGCGACGCGCGCCTTCACCGGATCGGTGGTCCTCGCCCTGCTGTCCGACACGCAGGGAGCGTCGGAGCGAATGGGATTCGAGCTCTCCCGACCAACCGACGTGGAGGTATACGCCATCGGCGAGCTGCAGCGAGACAACGCGAACGACTATGGATGGATCCAGAATTCGGACACGCGCCAGCGCGTCTGGGAGATGGAGTACGCGCGCACCGTGCCGGCCGGCGGCGCGCACAAGAACCGGATGGTACGGGACACGATCCGTTTGGCGGCGGGCCGCTACGTGGCTTACTTCGTGAGCGACGACTCGCACGATCCCGACGAATGGAATGCCGTGCCGCCCTACGACCCAAAATTCTGGGGATTGACGCTACGCATTGCGGCCCCCGCGGCGCGCACCGCGGTGCGGACGTTCGAGTGGGAGCCAGTGCCGGCGCAGACGATTGTCTCGCTCACCGGGGTCGGCGACGACGAACTACGCTCTCTAGGGTTCACGTTGCGCCAGCCGATGGACGTCCGGGTCTATGCCCTGGGCGAGGGCAGCAACCCCGACGGTGAGATGGACGACTACGCCTGGATCGTGGACGCCTCCAGTCGCCGGCGCGTGTGGTCCATGACCTACGGCGACACGGAGGGCGCGGGGGGAGCGGACAAGAACCGTCTGTTCGACGGCACGATCCGGCTCGAAGCCGGCAGCTATCTCGTGTACTACAAGAGCGACGGCTCGCACTCCGCCGGCAAGTGGAACGCTTCGCCGCCCGCGGAGAGCCGCTATTGGGGCATCAGCATCTTCCCGTCGAGTGGGCGATTGGACGCGAGCGCGGTTGGCCCGTTCGAGCCCGTCACGAGCGGCGCCATCGCCCAGCTGGTCCGGATTCGCAGCGACAAACGCAAGCACACCCTTTTCACACTCGACCGACCCACCACCGTCCGGATCTACGCGATCGGCGAGGCGGTTGGTGATGAAATGTACGACTACGGCTGGATCGAGGATGCGGCGAGCGGGGACACGGTGTGGGAGATGACGTACCGCACCACGTCCCCCGCCGGGGGCGCGAGCAAGAATCGCCTATTCGATGGGACGGTTCAGTTGGCCGCGGGCCGCTACGTCCTCCACTACAAGACGGACGGGTCGCACGCGTACAGCGATTGGAACGCCGATCCCCCGGACGATCCCGAAGGATGGGGCGTCGCGGTCCTTCGCATCCGCTAGCCGACACACCCGCGACCATCGGTCGCCGGGCCCATCCGTCATTCAGGGGGGCGTCAGGGCGCGGGATTCGCGCTCGCGGCGTCCCCCTTCATGTACCGCTCGAGAAAATCGGTCTGGAGCTGCAATCCCAGGCTGCGGCTGGCCTGATTGTAGTAGGCCCCGTGACGCCCGGCCGGGTAAATCCGTAGCTCCGCATCGCGACCCGCGTCGGTCAGGGCCGTCAGCAGCTGCATCGTGTGTTGCGGATGGACGTTGTCATCCATCATCGAGTGAATCAACAGCAAACGCCCGGTCAGGCGCTTCGCGTGCACAATCGCGGAGCTTTCCTCGTAGCCAGCGGCGTTGTCGCCCAACAACCCCATGTACCGCTCGGTATAGATCGTGTCGTACAGCTTCCAGTCAGTCCCGGGCGAGTTGGCGATGCCGACCGTGAACACGTCGGGGTACATCTCCATTGTGTAGACTGCGCTGTAGCCGCCGTAACTCGTCCCCATGATGGCTATGCGGCGCGAGTCGACGTAGGGCAGGGTACTGAGGTAGCGCGCCGCCTGGGCAAAGTCGTGACTCTCCCACTTCCCCAGGTGACGGTACACGATCTTCATGAATGCGCTGCCGTAGTTATTGCTCCCACGGTTGTTGAGTCCGACGACGAAGTAGCCCTGCTGCGCCAGCCACTGGGACCAGCTGCTGGTGCCAAAGTCGTCGTACACCTGCTGCGACCCCGGTCCGCCGTAGATCGCGAACACGACGGGGTAGCGGCGCGTGGAGTCGAACGGCACGGGCCTGATGAGGGAGCCGTCGAGCCGGACCGAATCGGTGGTCGTGAAGCTGAACAGCTCCACCGGCGAATACTCGTGGGTTGCGAGCCACTGCGTGACCCGCGCGTTGTCCTCGAGCTTCTTGATCAACCGACCGCCGGTTGCCCACAGCTCGACCTGACGGGGCTGGCGCACCGACCCCCAGCGATCGAGGTAGTAGCGCGTGTCGGGAGACATATCGATGCGATGGGTCCCGGCATTGTTGGTGAGCCGCCGGGTGCCGCCGCCGTCGAACCGCACGGCGTACAGCTGGCGCTGCAGCGGCGAGTCCTGGGTGGACGCGTAGTAGATCATCCGGCGCCGCGGGTCGATCCCCTCGATCCGGGTCGCGATCCAGCGACCGCGGGTCACCTGATTGATCAGACGTCCGGAATAGTCGTACCGATAGACGTGCTGCCACCCGTCCCTGTCGGACACCCAGAAGAACTCGTTCAGGCCGTCCGGAAAGGAAAGAAAGTCCTGAATCCCCGCGTAGAAATCGTACACATCGATCCACGTCTCGGACCGCTCCGTCATCACGAGGCGCCGTCCACCCGTGCGGACGTCGAAGAAGAACAGCTTCATCTCGTTCTGCCGCCGATTGAGCGTGACGACCGCGATCGTATCGGGCCGGCTGGTCCAGTAGATGCGCGGGATGTAGAACTCGCCCAGCTCGCCCGTTTCGAGCCACGTCGTGTGACCGCTGGCGACGTCGGCGACGCCGATCCGCACCATCGGGTTCGAGTCCCCGGGTTGTGGGATCCGGATCTTCGTCCATTCCGGATGGGCCCCGCTGAAGTCCGAGAACTGCATCACGGGCTCCGGGCTCTCGTCTAACTGCCAGTACGCGATGAACCGGTCATCCGGGGACCAATTCCAGGCCTGCGCGATGCCGAATTCCTCTTCGTAGACCCAGTCGAAATGGCCGTTGTAGACGGTCTCGGTGGCGCCGGTCGTGAGGCGGGTCTCGCGGCGTTGCATGAGGTCGTAGACGAACATGTCGCCGTCCCGCTCGTAGCCGAGCAACCCGCCGCCGGGCGAGAGCTCCGCAGTGCGGGCGCCACGCGCGGCGAGCTTCAGCGAATGGTCCCCGAGCGCATACACGTAGTAGTCGGAGACCCCCGAGCGCCGGTAGAGCTGCCGGAAGCGGGTCTGAAAGACGAGGTGCTTGGAATCGTGCGCCCACTGGAACGACTGGTAGGCAAACGGCTCTGTCGTGTCCGGGAACATGCGCCCGCGCGCGGTGAAGAGCAGCGTGTCTTGCCCCGTGGCGGGATCGAGCGCCCGGATCTCTTCCCCCGAGTCGGCACGCATCGTGTACGAGTACCGCTTGCCCCCGTCGATCCAATTGACGCTGCGCGGCCCCGATCCCCCGGCGAGGGCGCTGGAAGCCCTGAGGGCCTCGGACAGATCTGCAAACCGCGACTTTTGCTGCGCCAACCCGACGGTGGGCAGGACGAACAGCGCAGCCAGTAGCACTCTCGTGGTATTCCCGATGCGCATCGAGCGACTCGCTGATGAAGGTGGAGTTCCCTGCCCGAAAGATGCCTGCGAACCGGAGGTCGCGCAGCCTCGCCCCCAGCCCGACGATCCACTATCCTTGGACCGACCCTTCGGAGCCCGCGCGTTTGCCGCCTCGCCTGCCTTTGCGCTGGGGAAGCGCCCTGGCGCTCGGCCTCGGCACGACCTTCTGTCATCCCGCCGCCCGCGTGACGCTGCCCACGCCGGCGCCTGCGCTCGATGCCTGCGCGCCGTCCGGCGCCGACTCCGCGCGGGTGCCGGATACGCTGGTCATTGGCGTCTCCGGCGCCGTCGATCCGGTTCATGCACCGATTCCATACAGCGACGCCGAGCGAATCGTGTTTCGCCAGTTATACGAGACGTTGATCCGCATCGATTGCGCCGGCCTGGCGCGACCCGGGCTAGCGGATTCGTGGAGCGCGAGTGAATCCGGAAGGCGCTGGACGTTCACGCTGCGCGACGACGCGGCGTTCTCGGATGGCTCAACCGTGACCGCCGCGGACGTGATCGCGTCCTGGCAAGCCCGCGCGCGGGCAGGGCCGCCCGCCTTCGAGGTCGCCGCCGAGGGTGCCCGGGTGCTCGGGGTTCGGCTCCGGGAGCCCGCGTCGACCGTCCCGCTGGTGTTTGCGGATCCCGGTTTGGCGGTGACCAGGTTGGTGCCGGACCGCGATTGGCCGGCGGGCACCGGGACGTACACGGCGGACACATCCGCCGGTCGTGTGATCGTGACGCCCAACCGGGGCGGCGGCCTGCCCGTGCTCGTGCTGCGCTCGAGCGGCGCGGGCGATGCGCGAGACCTGCTCGACGCGGGGGTCGATCTGTTGGTCACCGACGACCCGGCAGTATTGAGCTACGCTGCCGGCCGCCCTGGGACTACCACGACCCCCCTGCCGTGGGACCGCACGTACGTCCTGCTCGGCGTGGCCGGGGTCCCGGGGGTCTCGGACAATCAGCGCGCGGGGCTCGCCCGCGACGCGGTGCGCGTCGCCGCTCGACCGGCGACGGCAGCGTCGCAGTTCTGGTGGTTCGCGTTCGAGGCCTGCCGGGACACCCCGCCACCGTTCGCAGGGTCGCCGCCACCACGGTCTTCCCGCGGCTCCCTGGCGTACGCGGACGACGATCGCACCGCGCGCGATCTAGCGGAACGGCTCGTCGCACTCGGGACCGTCGGCCTGGTATCGGCACGCGCGCTCGGGGTGCCTGGGGCGGAATTTGCGGCGGCGCTGGCCGCGGGTGGGTTGTCGCACTACGTGGTGTCCCTGCCGCGCGCCGCGCTCGATCCCTGTGCCGAGGTCCGGAGGCTCCTGGGGTGGGCGCCCTGGCTCGCCGTGGCGGGTGCCGGCCTCGAACCCCTCGTGGACACACGCCGCCACGTCATCGTGCGACGGGGCGCGGGGGCATTCACCGTGGACTGGGACGGGATCCTTCGCGTCCGGTGATCCAATGACCTTTCGCACCCGCATCCTGCTGGCTACCGCGCCGGTCGTGCTGATCCCGCTCATCGTCTTCGGGCTCGGTGTGCGGCGCGCGGTGCGTCAGCGGATCGCCGAGCAGTATCGCGTCCGCGTGGCCGGGCTCGTCGATCTGATCGGGCGGGACCTGGAACGGCAGGGAACGGTGCTCGCCACGCGGCTCGCCCGGCTGCGTGCCGCGGCGGTCGCGGACAATCGCTTCCGACTCGCCGCGGTGCAGCGCGACTCCGCTTTGCGGCCGTACCTGCTCGATTACACCGGCACGGCGATGCGGCTGGCCGGGCTCGACATGCTCCAGATCCAGGACGACTCGGGGCTGATCGTGAGCTCCGGCCATTTCCGCAACGAATTCGACCGTGCTGAGCCCGCGCTCCCCATGCTGCTCCCCACGGCCCCCAACGGGCTCGCGCTGGTCGACGCGCGCACCGCGGAAGGGTCCTTCACCGCGCTCGCACGACTCGACTCGCTGCCCCTCGGCGACCGGCGTTTCACCGTCGTGGGCGGCGTCGCCGTGGACTCCGGGTTCCTCGCCCGGCTGGCTCGAGACAGCTCGCTCACCGTCTCGCTCATCATGCCTGGCGATACGCTGTACACCCGAATGCGGGACACGACCGCGCGCCCTGACGAAGTGGTGAGCGAGCTTCCCATCCCGTTCGTGGACCAGTCACGTCCCGATAGCGCCCGACTGGTACCGGCGCGTCTCGTGATCGCGGCTCCCCTCACCGGGTTGCGTGAGATCCAGCGCAGCGTGGATTTCTGGTTCGCGGCGGCGGTGCTCGCGACGCTGCTCGTCACGCTGGTCCTTGCCGGGTGGTTGGCCTCGCGGGTCAGCCTGCCGCTCGCCGAGCTGGCAGGAAAGACCACCGAGATCGACGTGGACCGTCTCGACGTCGTGTTCGCGAGCGACCGCAACGACGAGATCGGCGCGCTCGAGCGCTTGCTCGGCGAGATGACGGAGCGGCTGCGCAGTGGCGCCGCCCGCTTGCGCGAAGCCGAGCGCAAAGCGGCGACGGGTGAGCTGGCGCAACAGGTAAACCACGACATGAAAAACGGTCTCGCCCCGCTCCGCAACGTACTGCGCCACCTCGCGCAGATCGCGCGTGACCGACCGACGGAGCTGCCCAAGGTGTTTGCCGAGCGCCGGCACACGCTTGCGTCGAGCCTCAGTTACCTCGAGAGCCTCGCGGCCCACTACGCAAAGCTCTCACCTGCGACGGAGACCGAAGGGTGCGACGTGAACGCCGTGACCCGAGAAGCCGTGCAGCAGGTGCCGGCGGGTTCGGCGGAGCTCACCTTGCACCTGGCGGACGCCCTGCCCGAAGCGCGCATCGATCCGCTCGCGTTGCGCCGCATCCTCCAAAACCTCGTGAGCAATGCCGTGGAGAGTCTCGCGTCCCAGCCCGGTCTCGTCACGGTGTCCACTGCCCCAGCGGGTGAGGAGGGTCAGCCGTCGACCGTCCGGGTAGTGATCGAGGATACGGGGAAGGGAATGACCGAAGCGGAGCTGGAGCGCGCATTCCAGGATTTCTATTCCACCAAGCCGGGTGGCACCGGTCTCGGCCTGTCGATCGTGCGCCGGCTCGTGACCGATGCCAGTGGCCGGCTGCGCGTCGAAACGTCGCCCGGAGCGGGCTCACGGTTCATCGTGGAGGTGCCCGCGGCCGGAGCGCCCGCGTGAGCGTGGTGCTGATCGTGGACGACGCCCCGGTTCTGGCCGAGCAGTACGCGTACGATTTGAAGCGGCTCGGCGGACACGAGACGCTGGCCGCCGGGGACGGCCGCGAGGCGTTGGACCTGCTGGCCCGGGAAGCGGTCGACTGCGTCCTGCTCGATCTCGAAATGCCCGGGATGGATGGGTTCGAGGTGCTGCGGCAGCTCGAGCAACGCGGCATCAAGGTTCCCGTGATCGTCTACACCGGGACGGGCAACTACGACCGCTGCGCGCAGGCGATCCGACTCGGTGCCGTGAGCTTCATCGACAAAGCCGAGCAGATGGAGCGGGTGGTGCAGGAGATCGCCAACGCCGTCGAGCGCCAGCGCCTCGTCCGCGAGGTCGCCGCGCTACGGCGCGATCTCGACAGCGACGCTCCCCTCGTCGGCTCGACCCCGGCGATGCGGAAGCTCACGGATGCGATCGCGCGCGTAGCGCCGATCCCCTCTCCCGTGTTGATCGTCGGGGAGAGCGGGTCCGGAAAGGAAATCGTGGCGCGCGAGGTGCACCGGCTAAGCGGCGTTCGCGGCCCGCTCGTCGCCATCAACAGCGCGGCCCTCCCCCACGAGCTGGTCGAGAGCGAGCTGTTCGGGCACGAGCGCGGCGCGTTCACCGGCGCCGTCACGCTGCGCAAAGGCGCATTCGAGGCGGCGGCCCACGGGACGTTGTTTCTCGACGAGATCGGGGAGCTGCCGGCGCCGGCGCAGGCGAAGCTGCTGCGCGTGCTCGAACAGCGGGAGGTGACGCGCGTCGGCGGGACCCGGGCGATCGCGGTGGATGCGCGGGTGGTCGCCGCGACCAATCGCGACCTCGGGGCCGAGGTCGCCGCCGGCCGGTTTCGTGAGGATCTGCTCTACCGGCTCAACGTGCACGTGCTGGCGGTGCCGCCGCTGCGCGAGCGGCTGTCCGATGTCCCTGAGTTGGTCCGGCACCTGTTGGCCGCGACGTGCGCCCGCTTCGGCATGCGTCCCAGGACGCTGGCGAGCTCGGCCGTCGAATGTCTGATGACCTACGACTGGCGCCGCAACAACGTGCGCGAGCTGCGCAACATCCTCGAGCGAATGTTGATCGCGTCGGACGCGGACGAAATCGGGATCGCCGAAGTGCCGCCGGAGATACGGGACGAAAGCGCCGCTCATCGGGTCGGCACCGGTGCCACGCCGCAGACGTTTCACGAATTGAAGGCAGAAGCCGAGCGCCAGATCGTCATCGCTGCGCTGGAGCGGCACGACTGGCACATCACTCGCACGGCGGAGGCGCTCGGCCTGGCCGATCATGCGAGCCTGCTCAAGATCATGCGGCGGCACGGGATCAGTCGCGAGTAAGACCGGGTCCGCGCCACTTCCCGCGCTTGAACTCGGGTTCGCAGTGCAACGACGCGATGTGATGCGCGTCGATTTGACCTAGCCCCGCACGAATCCGATCCCACCGTTCGCGCCCTTGCAGCATAGTGTGTGGGCGTGAAGCTCCTGGGGCAGGTGCGGGCGGCGTTGCGCGTGCGTCACTACAGTCGCCGGACGGAGAGGGCGTACGTCAGCTGGACCCGGCGCTTCATCCTGTTCTCTGGAAAGCGCCACCCGTCCGAGATGGGCGAGTCGGAGATCTCGGGTTTCCTGAGCCACCTCGCGGTGGCGGGAAAGGTGAGTGCCTCGACGCAGAACCAGGCGCTGAGCGCGCTGCTCTTCTTGTACCGCGAGGTGCTGCGGCGTGAGCTGCCATGGATGGATGAGATCGTCCGCGCGAAGCGCCCGCAGCGCCTGCCCACTGTGCTGTCGCGCGAAGAAGTCGCGGCACTGTTGCGTGAGATGAAGGGCGTGGAGCACCTGATGGCGTCTTTGCTCTATGGCGCCGGCCTGCGACTTTTGGAGTGCTGTCGGCTGCGGGTGAAAGACCTCGACGATTCGCGGGGAGAAATCACTGTGCGGGACGGTAAGGGCGGCAAGGACCGGATCACTCTGTGGCCACGCCGTCTGGATGCGCCGATCGCGGCGCACCTCGAACGGGTGCGAGCACAGCACGAGCGGGATCTCGCGAGCGGGCTCGGCAGCGTGGAGCTTCCGTCAGCGCTCGAGCGCAAGTACCCCCATGCCGCGTTCGAGTGGGGGTGGCAGTGGGTGTTCCCGGCGACGAGGTTCTATTTGGACCCCGCGAGCGGCCGCCGCCGAAGGCACCACCTGCACGAGTCGGTGCTGCAACGTGCCGTTCACGAAGCGGCGATCCGGGCGAGGCTTTCGCGGCCGGCCACGTGCCATGCTCTGCGACACTCGTTCGCGACCCACCTGCTCGAAAATGGGTACGACATTCGAACGATCCAGGAACTTCTCGGCCACCGCGACGTGAGCACCACGATGATCTACACGCACGTCCTGAACCGTGGCGGGCGCGGCGTCCGGAGTCCGCTGGATGGGGTGGGGTAGGGGCTGACGGTGCTATCTTCGTCGGCCTATCTGGATATGCCGCGGAGGGGGAAGTCGTGAAGTTGGTGCGGGGCAGATGGTTGCTGGCGGAGACACACGGTCGTGGGCGTGCTACCGAGCGGAGAAGCGCGATGTATCTGGTTACATTGAACTGTCTACTTTGAGTTAGGTGGCGGCGAAGGGTGACTCCGGCTCCAAGATGATCACTGCAGTCGGACGTCTGCGACTGGTCAAGGCGGTTCATACGCTCGCCTGGGCATTCTTTGTAGCATGCATCGTTGGAATCCCGCTGCTCGCGTGGGCCAGGCGGTTTGACCTGGCGCTCCTGTTCATCGGGATCGTCGCCGTTGAGGTGGGGATTATCGTCGTAAACGGGTGGCGGTGTCCCCTGACGGCCGTGGCCGCCCGTTACACAGACGATCGACGCCCCAATTTCGATATCTACCTTCCAGAATGGCTTGCTCGTTACAACAAAGAGATCTTCGGGCCCCTTTTCGGTGCCGGCGTGTTGCTCACGTTAATCCTTTGGCTTGGGCGGTGACGCCGCCACCTAACCAGCGCATGAAGCTGTCAGCCCGTAGCGGCCGCCTGAAGCGGAACGAATCTGTCTTGTCTGCGGCCGCCACAGGCTGCAGCTTATGCGCGATCCGTTAGGCATCACACGAGCCGGCGGTGGTACATTGAGAGACAGGAGGTAGGCTTCGTGAAACTTCAATTCACCGCGGTCTACGAGAAGGTGCCCGAAGGCTATATCGCCTTTGTGGAGGAGCTTCCGGGCGCCAACACCCA
>CAZQWQ010000065.1:0-1505 GCA_964596925.1 uncultured Gemmatimonadaceae bacterium
GTCGAGATCGGCGAGGTCGCGACGCTGGTCGCCGCCGCGGCCCTGATTCACCTGCGCGTCATCTAAAACCGTGCGGACGACCATCTACCTCGTCCGGCACGGCAGCGTGGTGGGCGCCGAGACGCGGCGCTTCATCGGCCATCTCGACGTACCGCTCTCGCCGGTGGGCGAAGCCGAGGCGGCGGCGCTGGGGCGGCGGCTCGCTGGCGCCAAGCTCGCCGCGGCGTATTCGAGCGACCTCGCGCGCACGCGACGAACCGCCGAGATCCTGGCGGCGCCGCACGGGATCGAGGCCGTCCCGCTGCCGGAGCTCCGAGAGTTCTCCATGGGGCGCTGGGAGGGCCTGACGGCGGATGAGATCCGGGCGCTTGACCCCACGGCCTTCGAGGCGTGGATGGCCGACGTCGGCCGATTCCAGTTTCCCGGGGGAGAGAGCCTGACGGACGTCTCGGCAAGGGCCTGGCCCGCATTCGAGGGCATTGCCGCCCGCCACCCGGGCTCTCGCGTTCTCGTGGTCGCGCACGGCGGTCCGAACCGTATCGTCATGTGCCGGGCGCTGGGCATTCCTCCCGAGCGCATCCTGGCGCTGGGCCAGGACTACGCGGCGCTGTCCGTGCTCGAGCGGGGCCCGTCGGGCTGGGCCCTCCGTCTGCTGAACCACCGCGAGCCTCTGCCATAGCGCCACCGGCCCGCAGGAGCGAGATGTTCGCTCGCAACCCGCTGCTGGACTGGTAGTCGTGCGTCACCCGTCGGATACGCCTTGCGGACTCAGACCCCTTCGGCTATGTTCGGGGCGCGAGAGCAAAGGGGGGCGTTGCGAGCATGGCTATCGCTCTTCGGTCGAACAGCCAGATATCATATCCCATCCTGTCCGCAGGTGACTTCACAGCGTCACTCGCCGTCCATGAAGCCGGCCCGGCCGGCGCCCCGAAGCCCCGGCTCCTCGACCGTGTGCGCGAGGCCCTCCGCACCCGCCACTACAGCCGCCGCACCGAGAAGGCGTACGTCCACTGGGTCAAGCGGTACATCTTCTTCCACGGCAAGCGCCACCCGGCCGAGATGGGCGCCCCCGAGGTCACCGCGTTCCTGACGTCGCTCGCCGTTCAGGGCAAGGTCGCAGCCTCCACCCAGAATCAGGCTCTGAGCGCCCTGCTCTTTCTCTACCGCGAGGTGCTCGGGGGGTCGAGCTTCCATGGCTCGACGACGTCGTGCGCGCCAAGCAGCCCCTGCACCTCCCCGTGGTGCTGACGCGGGACGAGGTCCGCGCCGTCCTCCAGCGGCTCGACGGCGTGCCCCGCCTCATGGCGCTCTTGCTGTAGGGCGCGGGACTGCGCCTGCTGGAGTGCTGTCGCCTCCGCGTGAAGGACATCGACGTCGCCACGAACCAGATCGTCATCCGCGACGGCAAGGGCCACAAGGACCGGGTGACGATGCTGCCGGCCGCGGTCAAAGCCGCGCTGACCGCCCACCTGGAAGACGCTCGCGAGCAACCCCAGGCCGACCTC
>CAZQWQ010000066.1:0-1544 GCA_964596925.1 uncultured Gemmatimonadaceae bacterium
CCGATCCGCGCGGACAGGCGCTCTCGAGCCGGATCGACTTCACCTACCTCGAGAACTGGTCGATCTGGCTCGACATCACGATCATCGCGCGCACGATCCCTGCCGTGATCACTCGTCGCGGAGCGTACTAGTGAACCGTCAAGCAACGTTTGCCGTGTTGGCGGGGAGTGACTGTTTGCGCGCGAGTTGGCGGCGCGTCAGGTGTCGGAGCTTGGGGTTGTCGCGGTGGGTGTTGCGCCAGTCGATGTAGTCGGCGATCAGCCGGACCTGGGTCTCGTGGTCGGGGTGGTCGGTGCCGGCGAGGCAGAAGTAGCGCAGCCCCTTGAACTGGGGCTCGATCCGGTTGAGCCAGGAGGCGTAGTGGGGCGTATAGGCGAGTTCGACGTTGTTCTTGTCCGCCCAGCCGCGGACCTGGTCGCCTTTGTGGACGGAGAAGTTGTCGAGCACGAAGGCGAGTCTCGTCTCGAGCGGGTAGCGGGCGCGGATCCGCTCGCAGAAGGCCAGGAACTCGACCCGCGTCTTGCGTTCGCTGACCTCTCCCCAGAGCAGATCGGAGGCGATGTCGAGCGCGCAGAGCAGGTGACGCACGCCGTGCGGACGGGTGTAGGTGGCGCGGATCCGGCGCGGCTTTGCCCGTGGCGCCCACGCCCTGCCGCCGGGCTGGGGCTGCAGGTTGAGCGGCCCGAACTCGTCCACGCAGACGACCACGCTCGGGTCGTCGGGCCCCGGCTCGGCGAGACCGTCCGCGATCGCGTACAGCTCGAGGAGCCGGTTCTTCTTGGGCTCGAAGTCGGGGTCGTTCGAGCGCTTCCACGTCCTCACGGCTTGAAAGCTGACGTCTTCCTCACGCAGCAGCTGCCTGAGCCCCTCATGGGAGATGTCGTCGACCACCTCCTCGGCGACCAGGTAGTCGGCCAGTTTGGCCAGGCTCCAGGTCGCAAACGGCTGGCCGAGATCGGATGGGACGCTGAGCGCGATTCGCTTGACCTGCTGGCGCTGGGGCAGGGTGAAGGTGCGCGGTCGGCCGCCGCGGTAACGCGGATAGAGGGCCTCGAAGCCGTCGCGGTTGAAGTTGTGAATCACCTCGCGCACGGTGTCGGGGTCGCTGAACACGACCTCCGCGATCCTCGCCGCCGGCATCTGCTGCGCCGCCAGCAGCACGATCTGCGCACGACGCCAGGTAACGATCGAGCCGCTGCTGCGACGGATCGTCCGCAGCAGCCGATTGCCCTCCTCGTTGCTGATCTCCCGCAACTCCACGCGCGCCGCCATTGTCGCCTCCCGTCCGCTGACCGGTCGGGAGCACTCCTTCGACGGCGAAGCAGAGGACCCTCTATCGAAACCGGCAAACGTTGCCGGTCAAACCACTAGCGCTCCTTCGCGTGAAGACCGCTATCGATCCAGAAGAGGTGCACGGCTCGGTGCGAGTCGACGCTGCGGCCATCGCTCGGACGCGGCGCTGGGCGCTCTTTGTGGTCGTTGTCTTCGTCTCGGCATTCGCCGTGTGGCTGACGTCGCCGCGGTTCGCAGTAGAGGGGCCGTCG
>CAZQWQ010000067.1:0-146920 GCA_964596925.1 uncultured Gemmatimonadaceae bacterium
CCAAACGGAACGGCGTCCGGAGGCTTCTTTCTTCATGCTCATAATGGCTCCTTGGGTTCAGACTTTTGCGGCAGAGGGTGTGCCACGACCACCAGGCGATGCGCGCGGCCGCCGGGGGCCGATGCATCGTGGTACTTCGAAACGAGTTTGGTGATGGCCTCGGCGAGTTCGGCGCTGAACGCCGCGCGGTCCGCCGGCGACCGGAAGCGAACCTCGGTATCCACCGCCAGGGTCGCGAGGCGTTTGCCCGCCTTTTTCGCACGACGAACGAGGTCAGCCACCTCGCGGACGATCCGTGCGCCCAGGGCGATGAGATAGCTCGCGGACAGCCGATCGACTTCCCGATCGGGATCAATGGCGATCGGTCCTAATGCGCTCGGCGAAACGACATAGGAAGCGGCCGTCGCCACGAGCAGCCGTTCCGTCAGCCCACCCCACCTGCGTTCCTCGGCGAGACGCACCAGCCCGTGCGCCTCCAGCGCGTGCAGATGGTAGTTGACCTTTTGCCGAGCCAAGCCGACCCGCGTAGCCAGCGTCGCCGCCGAGGCGGGCGCGGCCAGTTCGGAGAGGAGTCGGCTTCGCGTCGGCTCCAAGGCCACCGTCGCCGCCGCCGGATCATCGATGACTTGGATGTCGAGCATGAGGAGATGGTAGCAGTGACAACTTTTATTGTCAAGGCAGGATCCAAGGCTTATTTCCCTAGCCAGCGCGTACAGCTGGCGGGTGGCCGCAACTAGCGTAGAACATTCCATTGCTGATGCGAGATCCGTTAGGCGTCGAAAACAAGCCGTTCGGAGGTGCATGTGTCGGTACTCAAGACCAAACCCACAAGAGTCAGTGTCGCGAGTCATATCGCTGCCGTCGCGAACGAGGAACAACGGAATGATGCGCAGACTCTAGTTGCTCTTATGCGAAGGGTTACCAAGCAAGAACCAAGGATGTGGGGGCCAAGCATCGTCGGATTCGGGAGCTACCATTACAAGTACGCAAGTGGTCATGAAGGCGATTCCGCTCTCACTGGGTTTGCCGCTCGGGGAAGTGAGTTGGTTGTTTACATCGCGCCGGACTTCGAAGGTCGTGACGTCTTGTTGGCTAGGCTGGGAAAGCACAAGACTGGGAAGGTATGTGTCTACATGAGGCGCCTAGCCAACGTCGATCTGAAGGTCCTGGAGACGTTGGTAGCCCGATCGGTAGCAGAGACGAAGCGTCGCTATCCGAAACCCAATGAAGACGACGCCTAACCCTGTGGCGGCGGGGTGACGAGCATAGTTTGCTACGCTACACCATCGACGGTACTCTTCCGCAATGCGACCCCTGCGGTATTCCATCAACGTCACATTGGACGGGTGCTGTGATCATCGTGCAATTCCGGCGGACGAAGACTTACATCGTCACGCGGTCGAGAACATCGCCCAGGCCGATGCCCTCCTCTTTGGCCGGGTGACCTACGAAATGATGGAGGCAGCGTGGCGGCTGCCGGCGCGGGCGGGAGCGATGCCTGATTGGACGGAACCCTTCGCCCGGACGATCGACGCGGCAAAAAAGTACGTCGTGTCGAGCACCCTGGACCGGGTGGATTGGAACGCGGAGCTCGTGCGCGGGGACCTGGGGAAGGCCGTGCAACAGCTCAAGCGGGAGTCGGGGAAGGGACTGTTCACGGGAGGCGTGAAGCTCCCGCTGGCGTTGGCGGACCTGGGATTGATCGATGAGTACGAGTTCGTGGTGCACCCCAGGCTCGCGGGCCATGGGCCAACGTTGTTCGCGGGGCTATCGAAGCACATCGACTTGAAGCTCATGAGCCGGCTGGAGTTCGGCTCGGGGGCAGTGGCAATGCGGTATGAGCCGAGAAGGTAGCCATCGGGCTTGCTAGCCCGAGTCGCCCGCATCATGGATGCAACCCGGGCCAGGCCTTCCAACGTGCGATTGAATAAGGATCCATGAGCCCGCTGCCTCACCAGCGCTTGAAGCTGTCGGCGGGCGTAGATTAGGGAATGAAACTTTCTTCCGCTCGCCGCAGCTTCAGCGCGATCGGCTAGGCAGCGAAAGTGGACACACAACATGGCCAAGCCCAAACCGAAACCGCGTCCACTCGATCTTCCCAAACCGCCCAGGCCGAAGCCGCCTGAGCCGTGGGAACCCGCACGCATTCCGCGACCACCAGAGCCTCCGAAACCTCCAAAGCCCTGGGGTTGAGCTGACTGAACCGCTGCCTAACGAGCTTGAAGCTGGCGGCGCGCGTAGATTGGCGCGCGTAGATTAGGGAATGGATCTTTCTTCAGCGCGCCGCAGCTGAAGCGCGTTTCGTCGGGCAGCGCCTCTACAAAGGAGTAAGATGACCCCTCCCGCCCGGCTTCATCCGCAGCACGTTGCTGCAGGAGGCCAGCGATCCGACCCAGTGGCGGATCGAGACCATTTGGGAATCGCGCGAAGCGCTTGCCACAATGCGTCAGACCGGAAGGCCTCGAGGACTGCAGATCTTCGACGCCGCGGGCGCCCAGCCGTCGATTAGCGTGTTCGACGCGATCGCTGACGTAGTCCCACCGAAGGGCGCTGCCTAACCATCCGGTAGGCGGCATCCACACACCCTCGTCGGCCAGCTATCATGCCAATACTGGAGTGGTCCGAAACCCAGCCCCGGGTCGAACTCACCACGACCGAGTTCGACGATGCGATCGACCGGCTATCAGCCAGATGCAGCGCGCAGCGCCCATCCATCGTTGCTCTCTACGCTCATGGCCACCAAGTCATGCTGGGGCTTGGACTACCTCAGAGCTTCGTCCAGATCCAACAATGGGATGACGCTCACGACAAGCCGGCGCTCGTCACCGTCGGTGACGTCACCGCAAGCGGAATGGTGGCGTTCTACTTTCTTGGGTCTCGCCACACGGAGATACCTAGCAGGCATCTCATTCCTACGACGACCGCTCGACACCTCGCCAAGCAGTTTCTGGAGTCCGGGAAACGCTCACAGGAAGTGACTTGGGAAGAGGTATGATGCGATTCCTGAGGTGGTGGATACCGCCTAACCAGCGCTTAAAGATGGAGGAGGGGTGGTGCCGCGATCAATGCTTGGACGTATGACGGTCTGCCTCGTCGCCCTGACCGGCGTAGTCGCGCCCGCCGAGGCACAGAGGCCCGACAGCACATTGCTTCGGCCTACCGTGGTGATCGTGAAGATCTCGAACGATCCTGATTCTGACTACAACGGCACCTACCGTGCCTCAGGCGTGTCCACGAAGTGCGGTCTGGCCGATTACGGGTATCCGCACCGCCTCAGTTCATTCGCGGTCATGTTTCCGGATGATACCAACACGATCGCGGTGACCTCGGTGAACTTTGACGCTGATACCCTCAAGAGCGGCACGACTGTCAACAGCTTCTACCTGTCGGTCGGGATCCGGATCGGGCGGCATGGGACTCCACCGGCCTACGTCGTTCGGGCCAACCAGCCACAGTTCCATGAGCCCGGGACGGCGACTCGCACCAGAACAGCGAACGGCTCCGACTCGCTGACGGTCAAGGGGGTTGCGAGCAAAGGGACCAAGGTCGACGTAGAAATGACCCTCGTCTGTCAACTATAAGGTGGCCCAAGCCTGGCCGCTCCTCGGCTACTCCGTTCGCAACGCCGTATTCGGATCCACGCGCGCTCCACGCATCGCTGGAATCGCGCTCGCCACCACGGCCACGAGGAGCAACACGCCCGCGACCATCCCAAACACGACCGGATCGCGTGCCGACTGATTGAACAGCAGCGGGGCAATCCACGGCCCTGCGACGAGTGCGATTGCTCCACCGACGACCACAACGAACACGGCAAGCCGTACTCCCTTGCCGACCAGAAGTCGCATGACGTCCCCGGTCACGGCGCCGAGGGCCACCCGCACCGCCAGTTCCTTCTTGCGCTGTGCAACGTCGTAGGCGATCACGCTGTAGAGTCCCCCGGCCGCGAGCACGAGGGCCAGGAGGCCGAACGCGGTAAACACCGTGGCGCCCATCACCCAGGGCCTCGTCTTGTCTTCTACGATCTCGCCGAGCCGGGTCGCCGTCACGTACGCGGCCCCCGGCATCTCCTCCTGCAACCGGCGCCGCAATGGCTCGACCGCCTGCCGGGCATCGCCCCTCGTGCGCGCGAACAGCCCGTTCTCCTGCGGCCGCCACTGCGCAGCGGGCATGCAGTAATAGAAGGAGCGCGTCTCGGGTTCGAGACCGCGGGCCTGGATGTCCTCGGCAACCCCGACGACTCGTCTGCAGGGCATGGTGTCTGGCGGAATACCGATCCGGACACACTTGCCCAGCGCATCGTCTCCCGGCCAGAGCGTTGCCCCCATCCTGGCACCGACCACCAACACCCGTTCCGCGCCCGCTACGTCGCCGCGCTCAAACCCGCGCCCCCGAAGAATCCGGGTCCCCATGGTCGCGAAGTAGTCCGGCGACACCGCGTTCAGCTCGAACTCCCCGAAACGCTGCACCGAGTCCACGCCCAGGACGGAGATCGGCCAGCTCGACATGCCCGCCATGGGCACCGCCTGCTCCAGGCTCGCGTGCTGGATCCCCGGCACCGTGGTCGCCGCCCTTAGCAGCCGTTCCCGGAGTGCCACGGTGCGCGCGCTGTCCAGTTTCACGTCTCGCATCTCCATCTCGACGATCAGCACCGAGTCGGCATCGAATCCGAGCCGCACGTCGCGCACGTGGCCCAGGCTCCGCACAAAGAGCCCCGCACCCACCAGCAGGACGAGGGAGAGCGCCCCCTGCAGCACGAGCAGTGCGGCGCGCGCCCGCGACCGGTGATGGGTGCCGGTGCGCGCGCCCGCCTTGAGGTCGTCGGTCAGCGTGAGCTGCCGTGCCTGGAGCATCGGGAGAATGCCGGTGAACACTCCCACTGCGAGTGTCACGATTCCTATGAACCCCAGTGTTCGTGGGTCAGTGACGACCGTCGCCGGCTCGGTGCCAGGGAGAAACGACGCTCGCAGGATGGCGCTCATCCAGGTCGCGACGACGATTCCCAGCAGACTCCCCGCCGCGGCAAGCAGCATGCTTTCGGTGAAGAGCTGCGAGAGCAGTCGCCGCTGGCTCACGCCCAGCGCCAGTCGCACCGCGATCTCGCGGCGCCGGGCCAGGGCGCGGGCGAGCAGGAGGCTCGCCACGTTGGCACACGCAATGAGCAGCACGATAATCGTCACCCCGGCAAGCCAGATCGCGACCGTCGCCACGCTCGAGCGTTCCGGCCCGCGCTCCTCCAGGATCGATCCCGCGAGCGCACGCGGGCGGAGTCTCGAAACCCGATCGACGGGGTTCTGGTCGGGACTGCCCTGGGCGAGATAACTGGTCCTGAGCGCCTGAGTGAGATCGACGCTGGCCGCGTCGATGGTGACGCCCGCGCGCCGGCGGACGATGGTGGCGAGCCCGAAGCCCCAGCCGTAATTCGTGGGCCAGTCGGTGCCGCCGGCACTCGCCGCGTATGCCGCGAGCGGGATAAACGCGGCTGGGGGTGTGAGCGGCCAGAGCCCGACGAATTCCCTCGGTGCGACGCCGATAATGGTGTAGACAGCGGAACCGATGTGCAGCGTGGAACCGATCGCGTCACCGCGCCCGGCATACCGTGTCTGCCAGGTCGAATAGCTCAACACCGCGACCGGCGCGCCGGCAGGAGGCCTGTCTTCCGCCGGACCGACAAACCGCCCCGCAGCGGGCGGCGCGTCAAAGAAGCCGAAAAAGGATCCGCTGACGACGCCGATCCGCAGCTCGCGCGCGTCCTGCCCGATTCCCACCGCGAGGTTCCTGAGGCTGTGAGCGGCGACGTCGGAGAACGACGCCGTAAAGCGCGCCAGGTCGGCATGCCGTGGGTACACGACGCCGGCTTCCTGCTCCACTCCGTTCCGCACCCGGTACAGGTAGACGCGATGCACCGACGCCGGGTCGCGCATCAGGGCAGGCGGACGGAACATCAGGGGGTCGATGAGGGAGAACATTGCCGCGTTGGCACCGACGCCGAGCCCGAAGGTGAGCATCACCCCGGCGGTGAACGCGGAGCTCGCGCGGAGGCCGCGCAGCGTGGCCTTCCCGTCCTGCCAGATGGCTTCGAGCGATGGCCACAGCCAGACGCCGCGAGCTTCCTCGCGCATCAGGGTCTCATTGCCCATCGCCCGTCGCGCCGCGGCATGCGCGTCCGCAGGCGACGTCCCGTGCGCGACGAGGTCCTCAGTGATGGCCTCGCGGTGAAAGGACAGCTCCTCCTCGAGCTCCGCCCCGTGGGCGCGGAACCGCAACCAAAGCGCGAGGCGCCGAAGGATCCGCACGGGTGTGTTCCCTACGCGTTGGCGAGGACCAGTTGAATCGCGCCCACGATCCGCTCAAACTCCCTCCGCTCGGCGGCCAGGCGTCGGTGACCGGCGGCAGTGAGTGTGTAGTACCGCGCTCGCCGGTTGTTCGCTGAAGCGCCCCACTCCGCGCGGACGTAGCCATCAAGCAACAGGCGCTGCAGGGCTGGATAGAGGGAGCTCTCTCCCACCTGGAGCACGTCCTGCGAGAGTTCCTTCACTCGCTGCGCGATGCCATAGCCGTGTAGCGAGCCTCGCGTGAGCGTACGGAGCACCAAGAGGTCGAGCGTTCCGGGGAGGAGATCGGGCGTGTGTTTCATGGCGAATGGCGTCCCATCGATAGACGATGGGAATGTGGCTTCAGCCTGCGCCGGATGTCAAGCCCCATCGATAGACGATGGGACCAAGCATATCGCGTGGGCAGACTTGAGACCATCACTACGCGGCGGACACCAACCGGTGGGATCCGACGGGACAGGCTGAGCTGATTGAGTACTTTGTTTCCCAACTAACCCAAGATCCCCGCTCAATCGGATGGCCGCTCGGTAGGGAATGGACCTATCTTGGCTGCGTCCGCCGCAGGCCGCCGTTTAGGCGCAATCCGTTAGGCAGCAGCACCCGGGGGCGAGGCAATGAAGCCCATCACACGCCGTTCTGCGTTAGCCATGTTGGCCTTCGTTCTAGCGTGCCGTCCTGCTCCAAAAACATCCGGCGCGGATAGCACGATGGCGTCGCACAACCCAGCCCCACATACAATCTCGGATTCTCTATTCCAGGTTCTCCTGGCATATGACGAGAAGCGCATCTCGGCAAACGTTGCGGCCAAAGCTATTGTCGACGAGGCCCGTCGAACACACACGACGGTCGCTTTCGAAATGGATGCGCCGCTTCAAGAGGCAGTCGCTCGTGAAATGCGGAGTCGTCGCGAGGCGAGGCCCGCTGACGACACTGGTCCTCACTGAACCTCTCATGAGGCCCGAACCACAGCATCTAGACTTCCGCACGCGCGTCAAGGCCAGCTTCTCACGTCAAGCATTCATGGCAACAATCGGCGCTTCATTGGAACTCGTTGAACCGGGCCAAGTGCACATCGCACTGCCGTTTTCGACGCACCTGTCGCAGCAACACGGCTACTTGCATGCAGGTGCGACAACCGCAATCGCCGATAGTGCAAATGGATATGCCGCGCTGACATTAGCACCTGTCGATGCCGAGGTATTGGCGGTGGAATTCAAGATCAACCTAATGGCCCCGGCATCGGCGCCCCGATTTCTCGCCCGCGGAAGAGTCCTCAGGCCAGGTCGTCGCCTTTCTGTTTGCCTTGCTGAAGTCGTCGCCCTAAACGGTACGGATCAGGAGGTCATCGCGACCATGCTCTCGACAATCAGTATCAGACCAGGTGGTCGGCCGGCCTAACAAGTGCTTGAGGGAAGAGGTCTGCCTTGTCTGCGGCCGCCGCAGGCCGCAGCTTATGGCGCGATCCGTTAGACCGCACGATCAGCCACAGTCAGGGCGAGGCTCCGGAAGGACTTCAATCTGTCCGATAACGCCGCCCACGAGCTGCGTCGTCTGGTTCAGGACTGGGACCACGCTATGGTGGGGAACGACGCCGAAACGATCGGCCGGTTCATGGCTGACGAGTCGAACATGTTCATTCGCCAAGGCGCGCAGTGGAGGTGTGTGGTTACGCACCTTTCGCGCCTAGTGCCGCCATTAGGCCCGTGAGCTTTCATGTACGAACCACGAGATCACCCCCCACTGTCGCGTCGCCATTTCGCACGCCGCCTGGCCGGTCACCTGGCGATCGCGGGCGGTATCGTCGCTAGCTCCTTGCTCATCGGCATGGCGGGCTACGAGCACTACGAACGGCTTCCGTGGCGTGATGCCTTTCTGAATAGCGCGATGTTGCTGGGCGGCATGGGGCCAGTGAGTGCACCACAAACACCTGGCGGGAAGCTTTTTGCGGGGTTCTTCGCCTTGTACGCCGGTCTCATCTTTCTCGTGGTGGCGGCGTTGCTCGGGGCGCCCGTTTGTCATCGGCTGCTCCACAAACTGCATTGGGACGATGGCAGGTGATTCTACAGATGGCAAACAAGCGTCCGACTACGATCGCCGAGTATATCCGGGCTGCCCCACGCGAGGGCCAGCCGCATTTGCGCCGCCTGTACGCGATCCTCAAGCGCGTCGCGCCGGAGGCCGAGGAGACGATCAAGTGGGGAACCCCATTCTTCGTGGAGCCCCGATTCGTGTTCGCTTTTTCCGCGCACAAGGCGCACCTCAACTTCTCGCCAACACCGGCGGGGTTGGAGCCATTTCGCGAGGCACTGAAAGGGCACAAGACGACGAAGGCGGGCCTCCTTCAGCTTCCCTACAACAAGCCTCTTCCAGAGCGTCTGATTCGCAAGATCGCTGAGCGCCGGCTCCAAGACGTGCGTGAACGTGCAGACGACGGTTTTTGGTAACTCCCCCTAGGACTTCGCACTGTTGAGGGCGACCGCCTGGCGCACGAGCGCCTTGAAGGCGGACGCGTCAACTGATTCTCCTTCGTGGATGTCAATCGCGCGGCGTACGTTTCCCTCGAGGCTCGAGTTGAAGAGACGGGCGGGATCCTTCAGAAGCGCGCCCTTGGCGAAGGTCAGCTTCACGGCCTTCTTGTAGGATTCGCCAGTGCAGATGATGCCGTCGAGCGACCAAACCGGATTCATCCACTTCCATTCCTCGACGACGTCCGGGTCTGCTTCCTTGATGAGCTTGCGCATTCTGCTGAGGGTTTCCCCGCGCCAGTCCCCGAGTTCGGCAATTCTTTGCGAGATGAGCTCCGATGCTGACTGGCCGTGGCCCGCGTCCGAGTTTTTCATGTTCTCCTCCTAGAGCGGGGATCCGCCGGCTTCTGGCAGACGCCTTCGCGGCGGGTACGACGAAGCGAGCACTCATCCTTGTCGCCCGCTGCGCCACTTGGTGACATACGGCAGCACGAACAAGCACAGCCCGGTGAACAGGAGCAAGGCGAGGGGGAGCAGCGGCACGTAGCTCACCCAGACTGCAGGCTTCTCCTGACTCAAGGCGACGAAGGCGACGATGACGGCCACCGTAAAGGCGATGGACAGCCAGCGGTGGATCTGCCGAACCCACTTGTTCCAGTTCAATGCGACCTTTTTGAGGCGGTCAGTTGGGCGTTTCGGTACCGAACTGCTTGGCGTACTCCGCGTTCAGCCGCTTCCAGCCGCCGAACTTCAAGGCCTCGGCGCCGACGATGCGTCCAATGGGCTCACCGGTGAGAAGCCGATCCAGCACATCGAAGCAGATGTGCCAACCCGCAGCACCCATGGAGATGAAGCGGCGATCGATGGTGGTCCACAGCGTCAGGCGCGTGCCGCGACCAACCGCTTCGAGTTCCCACCGGATTTTGTCCCCCCAGGTGTACTCAAGCACCTTGGGAGCGTCGGCTCGCGTCACGGTTGTTTCGGAAACGTACGGCGTGGGCGCTCCCACCGTGGTGAGCTTCACCGTGCTTCCAACCGTACCCAGGCTCCCATCGGCTTCGAAGGGTGCCCACTCGCGCAGCTGCGCGGGGTCGGTGAGTGCCTGCCAGACCTTGTCCGGCGAGTGCCGCAGTTCTCTGACGAGAATGAGCATCCACTGCTCACCGTCCTTTCGTATTTGCGCCCCGCTGGCCGGACCCGGTGTGTACTGCTCGCGATCGGTCATCGCTTTCTCCTTCTCTTCCTGTTCCCTGGTGGGGATTGATTCATGCGGTCGAGGTGGCGTTCGAGCGCATCCACGTGAGCGGACCAGAACCGACGAAACGGAGCCAGCCAGGCAGCGACTTCCTGCAGTGGCTCAGGCTTCAGCCGATAGAGACGGCGCTGTGCGTCCACCGTGGATTCCACGAAACCTGCGTCACGCAGCACTCGCAGGTGCTTTGACACGGTTGGCTGCGGCATACGAAGCTGACGCTCGATCTCTCCAACCGACTGTTGGGACGAGACCAGGAGGCGCAGTATCGCGCGGCGGTTTGGCTCCGCAATGATGGCGAACGCAGATTCCACACTCTGAATATACGCAACTAAGCATATGCTTGTCAAGGTATATACACGCGATGTTTCGAAGCTGCCCGGCGCGCGTAGATTAGACCCTCCGATGGTGAACCTTCTTGAAGCCTTGTACGCACTTACCGCGCTTGGTGCGTTCACCACCTTCTCTTTGTGGATCATGGCTGGAAAAAGCGCGGATGTAGTGCGTTCCCGACGGCGTGCACGCCGGTGGACGATTCTGACAGTCGTCTGTGCGGTAGGCTCGGTATTTCTCTACATTTACCTGAGCGCCCGTTCGTGATCGTGGTGATAGGGACGTGTTTGTCTTGAGCGCGGCCGCCGCAGGCCGCAGCTTACGCGCAATCCGTTAAGCAGCGCGGCACTTCGCACCTACAGACTCTGGCGCTTCTGGACATCCTCTTTTCGATCACCTGGCCGAGGTAGAAAGATGAAGAACGTTGCGAACTCCCGATTCACCATCAAAAGCTGGGACGAGAAGCCTTACAGTGAGGGCCAGGACCTACCAAAGCTGACTCGAGCCGACGTCACCAAGACGCTCACCGGCGATATCGCGGGCGAGGGGCATGTCGAATACTTGATGATGTACCGTAGTGACGGCTCGGCCGCGTTCGTCGGCCTCGAGCGGGTTGTTGGGCACCTTGCAGGGAAAGCGGGGAGCTTCGTGCTCCAACGCACTGGAATGTTCGAGAACGGCGTGGCGAAGGAATCCTATGTCGTCATTGCTGGCTCCGGCACAGGAGAGCTTCAGGGCCTGCGCGGCGAGGGCACGTCGGCCGTTGGGCACGGGACTGAGCATCCTCTCACGCTGAACTATGAGCTGGACTAGTCTGGCGCCATTCAGAACCTTCAAGGCGCTGCCCACCAACGGGTGCCGACCGGCACGGGAGAGAGAGCGCAATGCCAGATGTTCCTACCAGTAATCCAAAGCAGTTCTACCAAGGCGCTCCCGTGCTCCTGGTCCCTGATGTTCCTGCTACGGCCGCCTTCTACCAGAGGATACTGGAGTTCAGGTCCGATCCGGGTGCCGAAACGCCGGAGTACGCGGTAGTATGGCGGGATAACGCAGCAGTTCATCTAGCCAAGGGCGAGCACGCCCCGATGGGTGTTCGCATCTTCTTCTGGGTCAGGGACGTGAACGCGCTTTACGAAGAGGTCATTGGACGGGGGGTCGCCATCGACGTGCCCATCGCGACGCGTCCCTATGGAGTTCGCGACTTTTCCATTCGCGACCCGAACGATGTCGTAGTAGTGCTTGGGCAAGACTGGGACTAAGGGAAGGGGGCAGGCAGATGCGGATCACCGACATACTCGCCCAAACGGGGGGCCTTCAGTCGATGGCTCGGGAGCTTGGTATCAGCGAAAGCCAGGCGGCGAGCGGCGCGGCGGCGCTGGTCCCGGCAATCTTGGGCGGATTCAAGAAGCAGGCGCAGTCACCGCCCAGCGGCCTCGAAGGACTCGGCGGCCTGCTCGGCCAACTGGGGGGCGCCGGCCTGATGGAGGACGTACTAGCGTCGCGACCCACGGATGTGAACCGCGGCAATAACGTACTCGGACAGATCTTCGGCTCGAAGGACGTGAGCCGCACGGTCGCCCAGAACGCGGCCTCGCAGTCCGGGCTGGACGTGGGTCTGCTCAAGAAAATGCTGCCAATGCTGGCGATGCTGGTCGCTGGCTACATGTCGAAGCAGCGGGCCGCTGGCGACCCTGCGC
Source organism: uncultured Gemmatimonadaceae bacterium (assembly GCA_964596925.1). GTDB lineage: Bacteria > Gemmatimonadota > Gemmatimonadetes > Gemmatimonadales > GWC2-71-9 > DASTHG01. Next base: position 12,083 of record CAZQWQ010000067.1, read on the forward strand.
AGCCCTCCGCGACGGGCGGAGGACTCGGCAGCCTGCTGGGGAGGTTGCTCGGCCGACAGGCCGGCGCCGACGGCGCGGGCGCCGCGCCGGGACTCACCGCGCTGCTCGACCTGAACCGCGACGGCAATCCCCTGGACGACATTCTGCGGATGGCTGGCAAGACGCTGCGGTAATGGCCAGCGCAGCGCCGACTTTCTCCCAGGTCGCGATCAAGACGATCGTCGTCCACACGGTGACATATTTCGCCATGGGCGTATTCGCGTTGCTTGTCTTCGACTATGCAGCCCTCTACGCCCAACCGGACATGGCCGGCCTCATGCGCCAGACTACCGACCCGCTCGTCATGGCTGGTCCCCTGTTCCAGCCAATACGGGGCCTCGTGTTCGCTCTGGTGATCTACCCCTTACGCCAGGTCGTCTTTACCAGGAAGCAAGGCTGGCTCGTGCTCTGGTGGATCCTTGTCGCGCTAGGCATCGTCTCCACCTTTGGCCCAGCCCTGGGGTCGATCGAAGGCTTGATCTACACGGTCGTCCCGGTGCGCCATCAGATCATTGGCCTGCTCGAGGTCGTGCCCCAGGCGCTCTTGCTTGCTCTCGGTGTTGTCTATTGGGTCAACCACCCTGAGAAGCGGTGGCTCACGTGGCTCATGGGGACGGCGTTCACGGCAGTCATCCTGCTCTCCATCGCTGGCCTGTTCGCGAGATCGCTTGGGGTCCAATGAGTGCGGTGAAACTCACGGCATCGCTAAGCCTCTAGTCGAGAAGACGGCTCGGATGAAGGAATCTGATCTTTACCTGCCGCTCAAGCGGCTTTTGGAATCTCAGCACTACGAGGTGAAGGGGGAGGTGCAGGACTGCGATGTGCTGGCGGTGCGCGGCAACGAGGCTCCCGTTGTCGTCGAACTGAAGGTCTCGCTCAATCTCGACGTCATCCTGCAAGCTGTCGACAGGCTATCGCTCACTCCCAAGGTGTACATCGGCATCCCTGGCGAATGTGGGGTGTTCAAGCGGCGCGGCAAGCACACGATCAAGTTGCTCCGGATGCTCGGATTGGGGCTGGTGGTAATCGACTCGACCCACGCGAACGGCGCGAAGGTGCTTCTCGACCCCGGCGCATACACCCCTCGCAAATCGAAGCACCGTCAGGAGCGTCTGCTTGGAGAGTTCAGCAGGCGGGTGGGTGACCCGAACCTGGGCGGTACGGAAAAACGAGCGGGGATCATGACCGCGTACCGACAACGCGCACTGGAAATCGCGCGGTTCCTTCAGCAATCTGGGCCTACCAAGGCATCCCGCATTGCACAAGCTCTCCGAGAGCCGCGGGCCAGGCACTTTCTGTATCGGGACGTCTACGGGTGGTTCGACCGGGTGTCGCTTGGTGTCTATGACCTGTCACCACGAGGCTGGCGGGAGACTGCCTTGATTGTGGCCGCCGCACCCCGCAGGTTAGGCGCGATCCGTTAGGCCGTCCCCCCTCTTGTGAGACCCTGGAGGAACCAGTGTTTCTGACGCTTTTGCTTGCCACCTCGAGCTTGGCAATCGTGGTCAGTGTGCTGGTGGCTCTCCTCTTCCGTCAGCCGCTTCATCGCATTCTCGATCGACTGGTCGCGGGCGATCTCAGTGCTGCCTGGCTCCGATATCTACTGTTTGCAACTGTGGTCGTCGGCATTGGCGGCGGCGTGCGCATTGGCTCGCTTGCGCGGTACATCGAACCAACCCCGCATGATCAAGCCCCGCTGATCCTGAACGGCGATCGTTGGACCCTGGAGCTCTACCAAACCGTGATCGGCAGCTTGCAGAGCATCGCCTGGATGCTCTTGATATTCTTCGTGTTTGCGCTGATTGCCTACGTCATTGTGCGTGGCCTGGAGGTGCGAGCCGCTGGCCGATCTTCGGGTACGCCAACCAAATAATGATAGAAGCTCCCTCAGCTCACTCTCCGTCCGACAGTCCTGGCGTGCTCGTCTTGCCACCCCTGCTGTACGGCCTGGCGCTCGCGGCGGGCTTTCTGCTGCAGTGGATTGCCGGACGCCCGATTCTGTCATCCAACGCTCGCTACTGGGCGGGGGGCGTGGTTCTGGCGTCTGGTGTGTTGCTCGCGATCTGGGGGCGCCGCGTCATGGAGCGGGCGGGAACGAACGTCAATCCGACATTGCCTGCCACGGCGCTGGTGGCGACCGGGCCATTCCGCCTGTCGCGCAATCCGCTATACGTCGCGCTGACTCTCATCTATGTGGGACTGGCGCTGCTCACCAATGCTCTGTGGGTGCTGGTGTTGATAGTCCCGGTGCTGCTCGTGTTGCATTATGGTGTCGTTCGCCGTGAGGAGCGCTACCTGGAGGCGAAGTTTGGCGACGCGTATCGTGCGTACTGCGCTAACGTCCGGCGGTACCTCTGACTCTCGCGCCGCCGGACCAGCGCGTGAAGCCGTCGGCGCGGTAAGACTAGGGAATTGAAACTCTGTTCAGCGCGCCGCAGGCAATGCGCGATCCGTTGGGGGGCTGGCGACACCGGCTGCGATGAGAAGGGACATGCGCAGATCTCATGAGCCTGTCGGCTAACGAAGCGCCATACCAGCCGCCAACCCGGCGAGGAACGCCAGACCGGTGATGAGGACGATGAGACGGCGCCGGTTCTCCCGACCCGCGCCCGCTCCAGCTTTGCTGAAGAACGTCACCGACTCGAGCGCGCCTCGGAGGTCCGTCGCTGTTGCGAACCGGTCCCCAGGATCCTTCTGCAAGCATCGCATGATCGCGTCGGCGAGATCCTTTGGAATCGTGGGGTTGATATTGCGCATGGGCACCGGGGCCTCGTTGATATGCTTCGCGAGAATGTCCGCGGCGTTCGGGCCCTTAAACGGAGGCCGCCCCATGAGCATGCGATATCCGAGGACACCGAGCGAATAGATGTCCGACCGGTGATCGATCTCCGATAGCCCACGCGCCTGCTCCGGTGACATATACTCGGGCGTTCCCACGACCTGCCCACCCGACGAGTCATCCACCTGTGCGGTGAGTGCCTTGGCGAGCCCGAAATCCATCAACAGCACTTTTTGGAGCGTACCCTCCAGGAACACGTTGGCCGGTTTGATGTCGAGATGGACCATCTTGGCCCGGTGCGCCGCCCCCAGGGCGTCGGCCAGCTCGCAGAGGATGCGCCGGGACTCGAAGGGCGGCAGTCGCACTCGTTCCATGCGCACGTCGAGGGTCGTCCCTTCCACCAACGGCATGATGTAGTAGATCAACCCTCCCCGTTCGCGAATGTCGTAGATGGGGACGATCCCAGGGTGTCGGAGTTTGGCCAACGCGATGCCTTCGTTCCGGAAACTGTCCACGAACACCTTCCGGCCGATGAGATCGGGCCGGATCACCTTGATGGCCACGATCCGGTCGAGCCGCCGGTCCCGGGCCTTGTACACCCGGGCGAAACCACCCTGGCCGATTCTGGAGAGGAGGTCGTATTCGGCGCCGAGCACGTGCCGCAGCTGACCTTTAAATGTGGTTCCCGAGGGTAGCGTTGCGGACTCGCGTACCCCGTCGCGCGGGTTCGAGTCTTCGTCCCCGGTCGGATTGACGATGGTGGCGTCGAGATCGACGTTACTCGGAGTCGGCGCGCCACACCTGGAACAGAACAGGTCCTCGGATCCCAGAGGCCGATTGCACTCGGCACAGGGCGGGGAGAGATCGGGCATGCCACGAAACCTCGGCGCAGTCGGTCCGCCCATCAAGGGCCTTGAAACCCTGCCCAATGCGCCCTCGTATGGTTACCCCATAGGACCGACCGCATCTGCCACGCCTAGCCTTCACGCAGGGTCGACGACCATGACTCGCACCACGAACGCCCGAATCGCTGGTTTCGCGTTTCTGCTCTACATCGTGGCCGGCATTGCCAGCCTGGTTCTGTTTCGCCAGGCGACCACTGGAGCAGGGATCGCAGCAAAACTCGCGAGCTTCGCCGAGCACGCGACAGACGTGGGCGTGCTGGTGCTCCTCGGCCTGATCCAGTGTTTCTCGGCCATCGTGCTAGCGGTCACGCTGTACGCCATCACGCGTGACGAGGACAAGGATCTCGCCATGCTTGGTCTGACGTGTCGCGTCGCCGAGGGCATCATCGGCGGCCTCTCCATACCCGTGACGCTGACTCTGCTCTGGCTGGCGACGGCCACCGGACCCGACGCACCGTCCTCCGATGCGGCGCACGCGCTCGCCGGGTACCTGCTCAGGGACGACGTCGCCCTCACCGCGACCTTCTTCGCCGTGGGGAGCATGCTCTTCTCCTACCTCCTGCTGCGCGGCCGGATGATCCCCATCCCGCTGGCCTGGCTCGGCGTCGGCGCCTCGGTGCTCCTGGTGGTTGGCCTTCCCCTACGACTCGCGGGATTCCTCCACGGGCCGATTTCGTCGCTGATGTGGTTGCCGATGTTGGCGTTCGAAGTGCCGCTGGCGCTGTGGTTCCTCACCAGGGGCGTCGCCCCTCCGACTCGCACGCAAGGGGCATGATCCGCTCCGCCGAACGAGGAGTTGCAGCTGACGGGGAGCCCAAGCAGTTTGGTTGAGAAATGCAAGTTGGACGCCGCAGCGTAACTCGGACGAGGTAGGGGAGCACCTGAGGAGCAACGGACTCAATGCCAAAGCGCCTGCAGACATACGACACCCCCGAAATCGCCGTCACGTTCGATCCCAATGTGTGCATCCAGTCGGGAGTGTGCGTCCACGGGCTCCCAGCAGTTTTTGACATCAAGCGACAGCGCTGGATACGGCCTGAGCTCGCTTCGGCGGCCGACGTCGCTGCGCAGGTCGCGCGGTGTCCTTCGGGAGCGCTGCAGTACCGATTGCAGGAGGGGGAGGGTGGAACTCCGGTGTAAAGCCTTTCTCTTTGACCTGGACGGTGTGCTGGTCGATTCCCGCGCGGTCGTCGAGCGCACGTGGCGTCGCTGGGCAGAACGTCATCATGTTGACCCAGACGCCCTCCTCCGGATCGCCCACGGCCGTCGAACGATGGACACATTGGAGGTCGCCGCTCCTCATCTGGCCTTGGACGAAGAAGTGGAATGGCTGGATGCCACGGAGCTCCAGGATGTCGAAGGTCTGAGGGTCGTGCCAGGCGCTGACCAGCTCCTTTCGGTCCTGCCTCCCGGTCGGTGGGCCATTGTCACGTCATGTACTCGAGCGCTCGCGCAACTGCGACTCGAGTCTGTCGGATTGCCGGTGCCATCGGTGCTCGTAGTCAGCGAAGAGGTCAAGCACGGCAAGCCCGCGCCTGACGGTTATCAACTCGGAGCCGCTCGGCTCGGCTACCGTCCTGAGGAATGCCTGGTCGTGGAGGACGCCCCGGCGGGTGTGAAGGCCGGGCGGAGTGCGGGTGCTCGGGTTCTGGCCCTTACGACCACCCACCCAGCGGGGGACCTGATCGGGGCCGAGGCCATGATCCCTGATTTTAGCGCCATTGAAGTGCATGCCGAGCACGATGCCTTCATCGTCTCTCCGAGGTGAACCACCATGCAGATGCACCCCTATCTCAGCTTCAAGGGAGACTGCGAGGCAGCGTTCAAGTTCTATGAACAGTGTCTCGGCGGACAGCTCGGGGCGATCTTCCGCTACGCCGGGTCACCCTTGGCGGAGCAGGTTCCGGCCGACTGGGCGGACAAGGTTATGCATGGAAGCCTGACAGTCGGCGACCAGACGCTGATGGGTGCCGACGTGGCGGCGGATCAGTATGAGGAACCAAAAGGGTTCTCACTCTCGCTGCAGATCAAGAGCACGGCTGACGCCGAGCGTCTCTTTCACGAACTGGCCAAGCACGGTAGGGTTGTGCTGCCGCTCGAGAAAACGTTCTGGGCCGAGCGTTTTGGCATGGTCGTCGATCGCTTCGGCGTACCGTGGACAATCAACTGCGAAGCAGCCGATCAGTCGGCGCCCGCAGCGTAGGCGGATCCATTAGGCTGCTCCTGTGCAGGGGGTTCGCGTGCTGACCGGTGTCATTGGAATGGCTCTTCCCGCTCGGGCACATCGCGGCCGCCAGGGAAGACACAGAGTTGAATCGGCGGCCGGTGCGCGGAGCGAACCCGTTCCTGGGGGACTGGAGGCCGACTCGAGTCCCTCTATTAGGGTTCGGACGACCGAGCCTGCCGTTTCCCCATCCGTGGAACTACCGCGAGCCCCTCCGGATCCTCGATACCTTCTTCTGGGCCACCGAGCGGGTAACGGGGTCGGGAAAGCACAACCGGTATCTTGCGATCCCCGGCCTGCCGCATGTGCTGGTCACCCGCGAGCCGGCGGTGATCCGGGCCGTGCTGTCCGCTACTGGCGACAAGCCCGGGCAGTTCGATCGGGATACGGCGCCGACGACGGGAATTGCTCGGGCGACGAGCGAAGATTCGCTGCTGTACGCCAACGGCCCACTGTGGCGGAGGCAAAAGCAGCTGGCCGCGCCATCGTTCAGTCGGTCTAACCTGTTTTAGCCGGAGAAGTTCCACGAGTTCGAGCAGACCTTCCGCAGGGTGGAGGCTCGGTAATGCCGTCGCGACTCGATCTGGCAGACACGCTCGTTCCCGTGTGGAGAACGACCAATCGAGTAACCGTCTTCCTGATCGAGCATCTGCCCGCGGAGCTGTGGGCAGCCATCGTGCCTGGTGCCCCGCGACGGACCGTTCGGATGATCGCAGGACACATCCATAACGCGCGATGCATGTGGATCAGGACGCTCGGCAAGGAGCATGGGATCAATGTGCCGGAACCGGTCGATCGACGCCGGGTCGGCCCAAAGCAGCTCGTACCAGCGCTGAACCGGAGTAGCCGTGGCATGGTCAGCCTCCTCCAGTTGGGTTGTGATCACGGCGGCACGATCCCCCTCAGCGCTTCCTACACGTGGCGCAATCTCCCGCTCGATATTGGGCACGTCCTTGCGTACTTCGTCGCACACGAAGGACATCATCGTGGCCAGATCGTCATGCTGGCCCGCCAACTGGGATGTCGCTTACCGCTTGAGGTCACGGCCGGTCTCTGGCAATGGGCGAAGCGTGCGAAGGAAGGGTAGGTGTGAGATCGCCCGATATAATCCCGTGCTACTGGGTGGCATATATGCTGGGGGTACAGTGCTCCGTGAGCAGGTGTGGCTCTATCGGCACGACAAGGGCGGTGGCTTGGAAGTCATTCATCGCGACAGTACGAGAGCGAAGTGAAGGCACAGGCATGCAATTCGTCAAAGGCTTGCGAACGCGAATCCGCAGCGGAGAGATCACCTGTAGCGTCCGGCTTTGGCAGCGGCCGCACGTTCGGGTCGGGGGCAGGTACGCCCTACCTCCAGGAGAAATCGTGGTGACGTCTCTGCTAGAGATGTCGCTCGCCGACGTCACCCCTGTGCTTGCCCGCCGCACGGGCTTCGCCGGGGTCGTAGAACTGCTCAAGATCGCCAAACATGGGCCCGGGCGACGCGTATTTCTTGTTGAGTTTCGCTACGTGAAGCCGAGAGCGCGTCGCTCCTCCCGGTGACACCCGCACTTCTTTTCGTGGTCGCCGCTTCCGGGGCCGGCAAGACCGCTGCCGTGCGCGCACTCGAGGCACGCCGGATGTCGGGCGTGGGCTGCTACTGCTTCGACAGCATCGGTGCGCCTACGCCCGAAGTCATGGAGCGGGAGTGGGGAAGTGGTGAACATTGGCAGGAGCAGATGACCAAGCGTCGGACTTCGAGTAATCGATACTTCAGACATGTCCATTGAAGGAGTCGCAGATGTGCTGCACGAGGAGATCGACGCGTTGCGGGGCGCGACCGGCACTCCGGACCGTCTTCATCGCCGGCGCCCTTAGCGTAGCAATGGGCGCCACGAACGAGGCGCAACTCGCGACGGTTGGCGCCGGCGTGCTGCTGAGTAAACGGTCTCCCCAACCCGTCGCTGAACTGCATGTTGAGTCGCCCCCCGTGCACCATGCGCGGGTGTACGCGACCGTGTCGTGGACAGATGAGAGCGCGAAACCCACGCTGATCACGGCGGGTGAGCGTGCGGTGTGGCAGGTCGGCGGCGCCCGTGGAGGAATCGGAGCCGGGCTGCTGTGGTTGGAGGTGAACGAGTACCGACCCTATCCGATCCTGCTGAGTTCGACCGTCGTGCCGCTCCCGATTCGGCGGACCGCCGTCGTGGGCATCGTGTCGACGCAACCGTTTCAGCGCTTTGAGTGGTCCGTGGTCTTGAAAGTCGGGATCACAGTATGGTTCGTCCGGTAGCCAATGTGACTTCCACCGTTTGGGCGGGGTATTCCCGGACATGAGACATCCCTTCAGCGTTCTCACCATCATCGCAAGCACTCTCACTAGCGCCTGTGCAGCCTCTGCTCCAACTGACCCCCTGCGCTCCAACCCGCGCGCGGTGGTGGATGCCACCGTGGAGTTCCAGAGCATCGAAGGTGGATGCTGGACGCTCCAGGTGAGCCAGGGCGTCAGCTACCTGCCGCTCAACCTCCCCGACCAGTTTCGCCAGGACGGCCTCCAGGTGCAGGCGGACCTGGTGCGTCGCGACGATCACGCCAGCGTATGTATGGTCGGTCCCGTGGTCGAGGTGCTGTCAATCCGCTCACGCTAGGCGCGCTCGGCGCTTTTGCCTCAGCACGGTCCGCACGTCCTGCTCGCCCGCATGTCCGAGGCAGCCCTCCAAGGGCTGAACTGTCGAAACTCGCCGGACTCTCCTGTCGTATGGGAAGGCCATACAAGGCGAGGGAACGTCATGTCCATCAGATCCATCTTCACACCCGACTACGGACGGTACGTGGTACCTCAGGGTCGCGTACCGTGGCCGCGGCGTTGGCGCGATCCGCCAGGCATCATCCAAGGGGCGGCGCCTCCGCTCGCCCACACCTTACGACTTATGCGGCATCGCCGGACTGGAGGCAGAGACCATGTGGCTCATTGTCCTTGCGGTGGCATCGTGCTGTCGCTGCTTGGCACGTTAGCCTTCGGCATCCCCCTGTTCATCTGGCTCACCTGGCGTCGCGCACCGGCACCACAGGCCGGCTTCGTCGCCTGGTGGCCCAAGGTCTAACCAGCATGCACCCTGCTGTGTTTCTCGTCGCACTCCTCTCAACCGTGGGGATTGGGGCTTTTACGGTGATCAAGGTCGCTCGTCTGTGGACCACGCGTCCCGATTCGGCCTTGGGCGACGTCGCTGACCGGCTCGAGGCACTGGAACGTGGTGTCCAGAGTCTCCAGCAGGAACAAGCAGAAACACAGGAGCGGCTCGATTTCGCAGAGCGCTTGCTTAGCAAGACTCGGGACGACCGGCAGATTGGCGGCTAGCGACATGCCCTCCATTCCCATCCTTCCCGCCCGTGATCTTCAGGAAACGCGCGCATTCTACGAACGCCTCGGATTCCGTACAACGGGATGGTGGCCCCACGAGTTTGGAGGCTACGCCATCCTGATTCGGGAAGACCTGAGCATGCACTTCTTTTCGTTTAGTGATCTTTCACCGCTCGAGAATTACGCGCAGTGCTACTGGCGAGTGAACGACGTCGACGCATTACACGCTGAGTGTGCCAAGGTCGGCCTACCGGGTGCCGGGACGCCGCGCTTGTCGACCGTCGAGGACAAGCCCTGGGGGATGCGCGAGTTCGCCCTCGTGGACCCCAACGGCAACCTGATCAGGGTGGGTCAGGAGAGGCACGCTGCCGCGTGACAACCGCACGCGTGAATAGCGTTTCATTCGATCGGCAGCCCGTGCTTCGCGGCGAGCTCCTGGACCTGCGCCCACTCCACGCGGACGACTTTGACGCGCTGTTCCGGGCCGCGGCGGATCCGCTCATCTGGGAGCAGCACCCGGACCGCAATCGCTACCAGGAGGAGACGTTCCGGGCGTTCTTCGAGGAGGCGCTCACGTCTGGCGGCGCGCTGGTGGCTCTGGACCGGGCCACCGGCCAAATCATCGGCTCGTCACGCTACCATGGCTACGACGCGGAACAGAGCGTCGTCGAGATCGGTTGGTCCTTCCTGGCCCGCGCCTACTGGGGCGGTCGATACAACGGGGACATGAAGCGACTCATGGTGGAGCATGCGTTTCGGTCGGTCCAGCGCGTCCTCTTCGTCATCGGTCCGGAAAATCGCCGCTCTCAGCGGGCCGTGGAGAAAATCGGCGGCGTGCGGGCCGGCACGAAGACCGATGCGCACGGGCAAGAGCGTGTTGTGTACGAGCTCACACCGGCGCTCTTTGCCGCGGCCTTCGCCCGCCTTCCCACGCCCTGGAAGTAACTCGCGTAGACGACTCCTATGGCCAGTCAGGCTGACGTCCGCCGCATTGCCCTGTCGTTGCCCGAGACCGAGGAGGCCCCGAACCACTTCAACCGAAAGTCATGGCTGTGACGGTCGCGAGTCTCGACGACAAGAAGAAACCCCGCTAGACGCAGTCCGCCAGGCAGCGACCAGCATTCCACACCCGAAACAGATCTGAAACCACGGGCCCGGCCTCACCGTATGGGAATCCCATAGGACGGCGTGGCGCGGTTCCAAGCGCCCGCCACTCCCCTCGGACTGGATTCCCGGAGGACGGGTACATGGTCGACAAACTGGACGTGAAGCAGGGCACGCTCGCCCTGATGATCCTCCGAACCCTCGAGGTCCTCGGTCCGCTGCACGGCTACGGGGTCGCCCGCCGCATCGAGGAGACGAGCAAGAACCGCCTCAAGCTCAACTATGGCACGCTGTATCCCGCGCTCCTCAAGCTCGAACAAGAGGGGTTTGTGACCGCGGAATGGCGTCCGTCTGAAAACAATCGCCGTGCGAAGTTCTATGCGCTCACCGCCGCGGGGCGCAAACAGCTGGCGCGCGAAACCCGCGAATGGCATCAGACCGCCGATCTGATCGCCGCCTTACTTGCACCGCGCCGGGGCGGGGAGGCGTCATGAGATACGTTCGCGCGGTTCTCGCGCGCATCGCTGGATTCTTCACGGGATACCGGGCGGACGACGATCTCCGCGATGAGCTGCAATCCCATATCGAGATGGAGACGGCCGAGAACATCCGGCGTGGCATGTCCCCGGACGAGGCGCGCCGGCAGGCCATGCTCGCGTCCGGAGGTCTCACTCAGGCCGCCGAGGCGGTCCGCGATCAGCGCGGACTGCCATGGATCGAGAACATCGCCGCCGACACCAGGTACGTCCTGCGCACGCTGCGACGGAGCCCCGCATTCACTGCGGTGGTCGTGATCACCCTGGCGCTCGGCATCGGTGCCAACACCGCCATCTTCAGCGTCGTGCGCGGCGTGCTGCTCAAACCGCTGCCCCATCGTGAAGGCGACCGCCTGGTCTATCTGCGACAGTCCACCGACGGACCGGCCGGCGAGAACATCACCTTCTCAGTCCCCGAAGTGCGCGATTTTCGCAACGGCGTGCCGGCGCTCGCCGGCATCGCGGAGTACTCCCCGTGGACCGGCATCCTGCAGGGAGACGACGGCGCAGTCCGCATCAGCGTGGGCCTGGTCACCGGCAACTACTTCGAGGTCATGGGACTCTCGCCCGTGCTCGGCAGGGTGACGCGGCCCAGCGACGACGGTACTGGTGCGCAACCCGTGGCGGTGCTCACGCACACATACTGGATGAGACGTTTCGGCGGTGACTCCGGCATCGTCGGCAGGCAGGTGACGCTCGACAAGAGGTCGGTGACGGTGATCGGGGTGCTCCAGCTCGCGCCGTTCTTCCCGTCTCGGATCGATGCGCTGCTCAACATGGTGAACAGCAGTCACCACGTGAGCGCCATGATGGTCGAGGGCCGGAGTCACCGCATGACGGAGATGGTGGCGCGGCTCGCTCCGGGCGCCACCGTGCAGCAGGCCAGGACCGAGGTGAACGTGGTCTACGCGCGGATGCGGAGCGAGTTCAAGGAGGCCTACGATCCGGGCTCCCATTACCGTGTCGCCGTCATCCCCTTTCACGAAGTAATCGGCGAGCGCGCGCGGCTCACCCTGTGGCTCTTGATGGGCGCCGCCGCGTTCGTCCTGGTGATCTCCGCCGCCAACGTCGCCAACCTGACCCTCATACGCGGCGTGCGGCGCGAGCACGAGCTGGCCGTGCGGGCCGCGCTCGGCGCGGGTGTCGGGCGGCTGCGGCGGCTGCTGCTCGTCGAGAACCTCCTCTTGGCCGCCCTGGGAGGCGCCGTGGGCGTGGCGATCGCCGTGGGCGGTGTCGGACTCCTGACGTCGCTCGCCGAGCGGTACTCGCCCCGCGCCAGCGAGATCCGCCTCGACGCCGTGGTCCTGGGCTTCACCCTCGCGCTCTCGGTCGCGGTCGCGCTGCTGCTCTCGTTCCTGGCTTCCCTGCCGAGGGAAGGCGGGGTGGCTTCCTGGATCCTGTCAGGCGGGCATCGGATGAGCGGAACCCTGGCCAAGCAACGCGTCCAACGCGGACTGGTGGTGGTCCAGGTGGCCGTCTCGGTGGTGCTGCTCGCGGGGGCCGGCCTGCTCACCCGCACCATGATGCGCCTGGCCGACGTGCATACCGGCCTCCGGACCGAGGAAGTGTTCACGATGCAGGTCCCGCTGCTCACTTCCTCGGAGCTGTTGTTGAACCCCGCGGCCGACGCCGCGGCCAAGGAGCGCTACGACCTGATGCGACGCGAGATCGCGGGGCTTCCCGGCGTCATCGAGGTGGGAGTCGGTTCTCCCCTGCCGCTGCGCCGCTCGGACGTTCAGTTCGACGTCAAAGCGGAAGGCAAATCTCTCGTCCCCGGTGCAGCGATGCCGCAAGCCGAACTGCGCACGGCCGACCCGACGTTCTTCGACGCGGCGGGCATTCCGCTGCTCGCGGGACGCCCGTTCGCCACGACCGATGGGCCCGGCTCTGGCAGAGTCGTGATCATCAACCGGACCCTGGCCGACCGGCTGTTCTCGGGCGAGGACCCGATCGGCAAGCGGATCGCGTGGACGGGGGAGGTGCTGCGGTTCACCCCCCTGAGCGGCGATTGGCGTACGATCGTGGGCCTCGCCGCCAATACGCAGGACGGCGGTTTGGATGCGGAGCCCCGATCGGTTGTGTTCATGCCCTTCACCCAGTTTCTGGCGTTCAGCGGCGGGCTCGTGATCCGGGCCGACACCAACGTCGCCTCTCTGATTCCGGCGGCCACGCGCATCGTCCGGCGTCTCGCGCCGACGGCGCCCATCGAGCAGGTGATGACCATCGCGCAGTTCAAGGATCGGAGCGTTTCGCCACGCCGGCTGAACGCAGCGCTCATCTCGTCCTTCGGCCTGTTGGCGCTGATCATCGCGGCGGTCGGGATCGCCAGTGTGCTGGCGTTCTCGGTGAGCGCGCGCACCATCGAGATCGGCATCCGCATGAGCCTGGGAGCCGACCCCGGTCGGGTGTTGCGGATGGTGTTGCGGGAGGGGGGCGTGCTGCTGGCGATTGGCCTCGGGTTGGGCATTGCCGGCGCCTTCTTCGGCGCGCGCGTCATGCAGGGATTGCTGTTTGGTGTCGCGCCGCACGACCCGACCACGTTCATCGCCGTGGCGCTGATGATGGCGGCGATCGGGCTCGCGGCGTGCTGGATTCCGGCGTTGCGCGCGGCACGGATCGACCCCGCGATCACCATGCGGTCGTAAGAGGATGTATCCATGCGCATGACGTACGTGGTACACATCCTCTCTGGCATCCTGGTCGTCTGTTTCGGCTATATCGCCCTGTATGCAACGAAGGGGGCAACCCTGCATCGCAAGGCGGGAATGGTGTTCGTCTTTGCCATGCTTACGACGGCGGTTTTTGGGATGGTCATCTCGGTGCTGCGGGACGTCGCGCCCGCGATCAACGTCCCCGCGGCGTTGCTTACGTCCTATCTGGTGATCACCTCGCTGCACACGATCCGACCGGTTGCGGCAGAATCGCGCTGGATGGATATCGGCGCCTTGCTGGTCGCGGTGGCGGTGACGCTCGCCAGTCTCACGTTTGCGGTGGAGGCGTTCGCCAATGGCGGAACACGGAAGGGAATGCCCGCCTTCCCGTTTGTGATGTTTGGTACGGCCGGCCTGCTGGCGAGCGTCGGCGATGTTCGAGTGCTACGGTCGGGGCGCCTGCAAGGGGCCTTTCGGCTGGCCCGGCATCTGTGGCGCATGTGCTTCGCGCTGTTCATCGCGGCGATTTCGTTCTTTATCGGCCAGGCGCAGGTGTTTCCGAAGCCCATTCGGATCCGTCCGTTGCTCGCGCTTCCCGTGGTGCTCGTGCTCTTGACCATGTTCTACTGGCTGTGGCGTATCCGGGTCAAGCGGTCGTTTCGCGGCCTCGTTGGCATCAGCGCGCCCATTGGAGACACGCCATGACAATGAGAGCGATCGTATACACGGAGTACGGATCCCCGGAGGTGCTTCAGCTCGCGGAGGTCACAAAGCCTACCCCGAAGGACGATGAGGTGTTGCTAGACATCCATGCCGCATCCCTTAATCCACTTGATTGGCACTTCATGCGCGGCACGCCCAACGTCATGCGCATCATGTCCGGGCTTCGCAGGCCGAAGCTCACCCGCCTCGGCGTTGACGTGGCAGGCCAGGTGGAAGCGGTCGGCAAGAACGTGACGGGGTTCCAACCAGGTGACGCGGTGTTCGGCACGTGCAAAGGCGCCTTTGCCGAATATGCGTGTGCTGCTGAACGTGCCGTGGTGCTGAAGCCGGCCACCGTGACGTTCGAGCAGGCGGCGGCCGTGCCGGTGGCGGCAATCACTGCCCTCCAGGGTCTGCGCGACAAAGGACGGATCGAGCGAGGCCAGAAGGTCTTGATCAACGGCGCGGCGGGCGGGGTGGGGACCTTCGCCGTACAGGTTGCCCGAGCGTTCGGAGCGGACGTGACCGGCGTGTGCAGTGCGAGAAATGTGGACATGGTCCGATCGATTGGCGCTCACCATGTCTTGGATTACACCCAAGAGAATTTCACCACAAGCGGGCAGCACTATGACCTGATATTCGATACCGCGGGGAACCATTCCTTGTCAGATACCAGACGCGCGCTGACATCCCAGGGGACTCTCGTGATGGTCGGAGGGCCGGACACAGGGGGATGGCTGGGACCCCTGGCTGATGTCCTCAAAGTGGTCGTGTTGTCACGGTTCGTGAGCCACAAGCTGCGCCCGTTTCTGGCGCGTCCGAGCAACCAGGACTTGATCGTCCTGCAACAGCTCCTCGAAGCCGGCAGCGTCACGCCGGTCATCGACCGGAGCTACCCATTGCGCGATGTTCCTGACGCAATCCGGTACCTGGAAAAAGGACACGCCAGAGGAAAAGTCGTCATCTCGATGGAGCATCCTGGGAATCCTCGAGAAACAGGAAGCTGACAGCCCGCGTAGATTCAGGCAGATTCGACAGGGATCTCGCCATGACTTTCAAGCCCGCGATTTGGTACCCGATCGCCGTCGGGCTGAGCGTCGTCAACGTGATCGCCATCGCGTTCACGGCCGGCCCAGCCCAGCCGCTGCATGCCGCGTCGCACGCAGCGCTCGCGGTGGCATTCGGATGGTGGGCCTACCGACTACGGCAGCGTCGCGGCGCGAGCGAGCCGCAGGAGCGGCTCGAGGTGGTCGACGCACTCGACGCGCTCGACGCAGAGGTGAACACGCTGCGGCTCGAGGTTAGCGAGCTGCACGAGCGCCTGGACTTCGCCGAACGGCTTCTCGCGCAGAAGCCGGAACCGCGAGCGGGCCCGCAGCGCTAGGGTCTGCGAGGCAGCCCGATCTCATGAGACCACGACACGTCGTCCTCTTGCTTCAGCTGCTCTCGCTGGATGGCTGCGGAACATCGCAAGGCAACCATGATGTGCCGGATACGGCAACCATCGATACCGCGGTCCGTACGTTGATGAAGCGCGAGCACGTGCAAGGGATCGCGCTGGCGGTGATCGACGCAGGAACGATTCGCTTCGTCGCCGCATACGGTGCGCGCAGTGTCGAACACGCGCTCCCGCTGACCCCGCACACCATCATGTACGGGGCGTCCCTGACGAAGACCGCTGTCGCGTATATGATGCTGCAGTTGGTCGATGAAGGGCGGCTGAATCTCGATGCCTCCATTGCGGATCTCCTGCCGCGCCCGTTGCCGGAATATGCAGACTATGCCGATCTCGCGGGTGATGAGCGCTGGCGCGCGCTGACGCCGCGGATCCTGCTCACGCATACCTCCGGGTTCGCCAATCTCCGGTCGTTGGAGCCAGACAACCGGCTGCGCTTTCATCACGATCCCGGCACGCGCTATGGGTATTCTGGAGAAGGCTTCTACATCCTCCAACTGATCCTGGAAGAGAGCCTCGGCCTGGACGTTGGGAAAGAAATGCAAACCCGAGTGTTCGACCGTTTTGGCATGACCCACACGAGCATGCAGTGGCGGCCGGACTTCGCGTCGAACCTGGCCGATGGTTACCGGCTCGATGGTTCCATGGAACCGCATGACGCGCGGGGGAGTGTCAGTGCGGCGGGATCCATGGATACGGACATCGAAGATCAAGCGCGGCTCTGGGCCGGCATTGTCCGCGGTGACGGGCTGAGTACCGCGTCGCGCGCGGAACTGGTCCGGCCGCAGGTACCGATCACATCGTTGCACCAATTCCCATCCCTGATGACGGATACCGAACCCGGAAACGCCACGATCGGCCTCGCGGCGGGGCTGGGTCTGGTGACATTTCGGGATGCGCGTGGGCTCGCCTGGTTCAAAGGGGGCCACAACGACTGGACCGGGAACATGGTCATCTGCCTGGAGCAGGGAAGGCGCTGCTTGGTGATGCTCGCGAATGATGTCCGGGCTGAGCGCATCTTCCCTGAGTTGACGCGGACGATTCTCGGAGATACCCGGATGCCGTGGACCTGGGAGTACGACTGGCTCGCACCCTCCGGCCACGACGCACCGTAGCCCAACTCGCTCAGAGGGTGCGGAGGAACCCCGGGGCAAGGGCGGCGAGCGCGGCTCCGGCTTGCAAGGCGAGGATGGGCCAACAGTCGCCGCATCGCCGGTGTGATGCTGCGAGGCCAATGGCTGTCCCGGGCGGACCTCGATACAATTCTTGCCCGGTTGGTATCCCGGTGAACGAGAATGTCGATAGGCAGCCTTCGATGCGCTCTTTGGTCATGCAGGTAGCCGCCGCTGTGGTCATTGGCCTGTGGCCGAGCACGGTCTTGCCACAGGGTCAGTCGAGCGATTCCGCGGCCGCCGCAACCGTGGTGCGCCAATTTCACGACGCGCTTGTCCGGGGCGATTCCGCGGCGGCGCTCGCGCTTCTGGCGGAGGATGCGATCGTATTGGAGGCCGGCACCATCGAAACTCGTGCGGAGTACCAACGGCATCACCTGCCGGCCGATATCCGGTTCGCCCAGGCAGTTCCCAGTACGCGCGGGTCCGTCCGCGTCGTCGTGGCGGGCGACATTGCCTGGATCACGTCCAGCTCCGAGACGAATGGTACGTTCGAGGACCGGCCAATCAACGGCGTTGGCGCGGAACTGATGGTGCTCAGTCGGACTGCTGCCGGCTGGCGAATTCGCGCGATTCACTGGTCGTCGCGCCGGCGCGCTCCGTGATGCAACTCATCCAGGACCTCGAAGCGACACGCGACGAAACGCTGCGGTGCTTCACGCTCGGCGAGCAGGACCTTGCACGGACGTATGGACCGGGAAAGTGGTCCGTCAGATTCATTCTGCACCACCTCGCTGACAGCGAGACCGTGTTCTTCGATCGTATCCGCCGAGTCCTGAGCGAGCCCCGTCAGGTCCTGTGGGTGTTTGATCCCGATGCCTGGGCCAAGGGGTTGGACTACTCTCAGGTGCCGCTCGAGCTCTCCCGCCGCGTCTACGAGTCGGTCAGGAATGCGATCATCTACCATGCGGGCCTGCGCTACGCCAAACATGGACACTTGGAGTTCGTGCATAGTGTGACCGGCGTGCGGACGTTGAAGGACGAGCTCGATAAGGTCGCTACGCACAACGCCCATCACCTCGACCAGATCAGAACGGCACTTGGGGTCGCACCCAGACCCGCCGCCTGACCCGCGCATGAATCTCCACGGCACGCTTTCCAAGTCAGCTCGACCGCCGCACAGGGGATCGTGAGCTCCAACACCCGACTCGTCTTCGAGCAGCGCGGCTCCAGAGTATTGGGCCGGTACAGCGGGGGCTCGATTCAGCGTGGCTATCTGGTTGGCAACCTGGTCGGTCGGACGCTCCGATTTCGCTATGCACAGACAGAAGCGAGCGGGCATGTTCACGGAGGCTGCTCCTACTGTCACATCGAGCACCTCCGCGGAGGCCGCCTGCGACTCCACGAGCACTTCGCGTGGGAGACGCGGCTCGGTTCTGGAATCAACACCTTCGACCAAACCGACTCGATGAGGACATAGTTTTCCCGTGTCTCCGTCTGCGACACCGGCACTGCAACGCGTCATCGGCACGCGTGGGCTGGCCGCGGCCATTTTCAATATCACGGTGGGAGCGGGGATCTTCGTGCTGCCCGCGCATGCGGCCGGCCGGCTCGGCCCCGCCGCGCCACTGGCCTACGTCGTCTGCGCCGTGGCGACCGCGCTGGTCGCGCTCTGCTTCGCCGAGGCTGGGAGCCGCGTGCCCAAGAGCGGAGGGCCCTACGCGTATGTCGAGGCCGCGCTCGGCCGCTACGTGGGATATCTCTGCGGCGTGCTGCTCTGGCTGGGCATCACGCTGGCGATGGCGGCCGTGGCCACCGTGTTCCGCGACTCGCTCGCGGGTTTGTTCCCGATCCTCGCGGGACCGGTGCCGCACGCCGTGGTGCCCGTCGTTCTGGTCGCAACGCTCGCGCTCGTCAACGTGCGCGGCGCTGCCCTGGGCTCTCGACTGAGCGGCATCTCCACCCTCGCGAAACTCGTCCCCCTCTTCGCGTTCGTAGTGCTCGGCCTACCCCACGTCAACGCCGAGAACCTCACCCTCACGTCGCTGCCACCGCTCGGCACCGTGGGCGAAACGGGTCTCCTCTTGATGTTCGCGTTCTTCGGGATGGAGTCGGCGCTCCAGATCTCGGGCGAGGTCACGAACCCCTCGCGCGCAGTCCCGCGGGCGATCGCCGCGGCGCTCGGGGGCGTGGCGCTGCTCTACATCTCGGTTCAGCTCGTCGCCCAGGGCGTGCTTGGAAGCGCCCTCGCCGCGCCCGAGACGGCGCAGGCGCCGTTCGCCGCAGCCGCGGAGCGGTTCGCCGGCGACGCGGGGGCCCGGCTCATCCTGATCGGGATGATCCTCTCGACGTTCGGGTTCATGACCGCGACCATGCTGTCGACGCCGCGGACGTTGTTTGCCCTGGCGGCAGACGGCTTTCTGCCGCGATCCCTGGCGTTCGTCCATCCGGAACGCCGCACGCCACACGTCGCGATCACCGTCCAGGCGATCATCGTGTGTGGGATCGCCTTCACCGGCACGTACGTGAGGCTGGCCCTGGTGTCGAGCGTGGCCATCCTGCTCGTGTACTTGGCCTGCTGTGTGGCTGCCGCGCGGCTGCGGCGCCTCAACGCCGGTTCCGAAGGCAAACCGTTCCTGATGCCCGCTGGCGCTGTCGTGCCGTGGGTGGCGGCGGCCTTGATCGTCGCCTTGCTCGTGCGGGCGACGGCAGGGTCGTGGCTCCTCACGGGGGCCGTCGCCGCGGCGGCCTCGCTTGTCTTCCTGGCGCGAGAGCGGCGTCGAACGGCCGGATGAAGATGCGTGCGGGCCCCGTGGGTGCATCAGCGTTATGTGTTGACTCGCCCTTCAGGCGGTACATTCACGGCAGCAGGGCTTCGTTCGGAACACGGCGGTCGAACCTGATTTGCCACCTACCGAGCTCGGTACTCGACCCGTCGCTAGCGTGGCCTCAACACGAATCTGTCAAGAGGATCCCACATGATAGGCTGGAGTCCTCGCGTCGCCCCCGTTGTGCTACTTCTCGTTGCCGCCTGTGGTACGAACGGTACGGCACCCAGCACATCGCTTGTCGGCACGTGGGACTTCATCGGCTTTACCGATATGGGGGTGGCCGCCACAACGAGCGGGACATGGGTGTTTCGAGCTGACAGCACGCTCAGCGTCAACGGGACGATCACGTTTCCGGGCGAGCCCACCGATTCCCTCGTCGTAGATGGCACCTATGTCCAGAGCGGCAATCGTGTGGTATTGACGATCGCTGCCGAGACCGGCACCTGGACACTCACGGCGAGCGGCGATGAGGTCTCGCTCACGCAAGATGAGCCACCCCCGGCGAACACCGTCACATTGCGACGCGGCCCGTAGTGGTCGAGCAGGAGGGGATATGCGGCGAACGATGCTGTTAGCTGCGGCCGGCATGGTCTTCATCGTGTGCTCCGGTCACGCGCAGGTCGTGAACATCTGGCCCGGGGTGGCTCCGGGTTCCGAGGCATGGAAACAGACGGAACGGGCAGTAGAAAGCACGCCGCTCGGCACCGTGGTCTTCAACGTCGTGACGCCGACATTGACGGCATACCTTCCGGAGCGAACGAAGGCCACGGGAACCGGTGTCATCGTCGCCCCAGGCGGCGCGTTCGTCGCGCTGGCAATTGATTTGGAAGGCCACAATGTCGCGCGCTGGCTGCAGGAAAGAGGCATCGCCGCGTTCGTGCTCAAATACCGAATCGTAGAAAAGCGTGGGGAAGGCATTCCGGCCATGAACATGGACACGGCTGGACGGTATGGGATCGCGGACGGCATTCAGGCCATCAAGGTGGTGCGACAGCATGCCGCGGCATGGGGCCTCTCGCCCGACCGGGTCGGATTTCTGGGATTCTCGGCCGGGGCCATGGTCACGAGTGGCACCCTGCTTCAGGAAGACACCGCTGCGCGTCCGAACTTCGCCGCCCTGATCTATGGTGGTCCGTTCGGCGCGATGCCGACCATCCCGGCGAACCTGCCGCCCATGTTTCTCGCGTGGGCACAGGATGACGCCGTGGCGCTCGACCCCGTGGTCAGATTTCATGACGCGCTCACCACCGCGGGGCACAAACCCGAGGTCCACACGTTCAGCGCCGGCGGCCATGGCTTCGGGATGCGCAAGCAAGGCACCAGCAGCGACCACTGGATCGATGCGTTCTATTACTGGTTGGAGGCCCAGGGATTGACGGGTCCGGAACGAAGGCCGGATCGCTAGGCCATGGCGAAGTCATCACGTCGCGTCGTCGTGGCTCTGCCGCTCCTCGCGATCACGCTGGCGTGTGCCCCCGCAATCCACTCCGGCGCCCCGGAGCCGGTTGTGGTGGAGCGGCTCTACTTTGGTCGCCACAGCGCGGCCACGTTGATCGTCACAGACTCTGCCTGGGCCGCCTTCGTCACGGAGGTCATCACTCCACGCTTTCCCGCCGGCCTGACCGTATGGTCCGCGACGGGGCAGTGGCGCGCCGCCGACGGCCGCATACAACGCGAGCCGAGCTTCGTACTCGAGCTCGTGCTCCCGGCCCGTGCCCATGACACCGACGCTGCCATCGCGACCATTGTCGCCGAGTACAAGCGTCGGTTTCGGCAGGAAGCCGTCCTCCGCGTGAGGATGCCCGCCCATGCGGGCTACGACTAGGCCGGCGACTGGATGAGCCTTTGGTGCGCGCCCAAGGCGGCGTCCCTGCTGCCACACGCTCGGCGCGCCGTGGATCTTGCGCTCGCGGCGTCAGCACGTTCCGTTAGACGGCGTCCTAACCGCCGAATACACCAACCATTCGAGGAGACCCCGACATGCGAGCACCCTTGAGCCTGTTGATTGCCATGACGGCCTACACTGGCGTCGCGGCCGCGCAAACCTGGAGCCCAGAGCAACAGGAGATTTGGCGGCTCGAGGAGCAGCAATGGAGGATGGCCGCGGCAAAGGACTTGTCTTGGATTGAGACCATGGTTCACCCAAACCTCAATTTCTGGCAATCCGACCAGCCGATGCCACGGGGCAGGGCATCCCTCGCCCGTTGGGCACGGTACGACTCGACGAATAGCACTATCCGCGAACAGGAACTATTCCCGATCTCCGTGACGATCACCGGCAACGTGGCGGTGGCGCAGTACCGCTACCAGGTGGCGAGTGAGAACTACAAGAAGGAACGGGAGACCGTCACTGGCCGCTATACGGATGTCTTCATCAGGGACGGCAACCGGTGGCTCTTCATCGCATGGGCGGGTGGTGACGATCCGAAGAAATAGCCGAGGCACGAGATGCTGCAAATAGTCCTGTGGGCCCTTGGCACTGGGTTCGTCACGGGCGCGGTGTGGTTCGCCATCGTGCTGTTTCGACGGCACCCGACCCACACCGCGGAGCCACCGGTACTGCCCGAGCCGCCACACACGGAATCCATGACGCTCGAGACCATGACCCGCCGCCTGGTCGAGCTTGAAGAGCGGCTCGATGCGACCGAGCACCTGGTGAGGCGGGAAAAGGCCGAACAGCTGCGAAAACCACCACTCGAGTGACTCGTGGTGCCGTGAGAACCACGTCCATCCTCCCCGTCGCCTTTGTTACTCGATCGATATCGAGCGGGCGGCAGGTGTGGAGTGGACCGGGTCGGAGTTCAAGACGGCGGCGGCCACGTACTATGCCCACCACAAGCTCGACGGCGCCTGCACCATCACCGACGACGAGCTCCGGCGCGTGCGCGAGAAGCGGCGCGAGCTCCTCGCCCAATGGGCAAGCCTCCCAGCGGGCGAGACCCTCGAGCTGCGTTTTGGTCAACCTACCTGAAACGTTCTATGGTTCCCGCGCACCGTCTTTGACTTCGACGATCTCACCCTGGGAGGCGCTTCTTTGAGAGCCTATATCATGATCACCGGCGCCGTCTTTGGCCTGCTGAGCCTGGCGCATCTCTGGCGGATCACCCTGGAGCGGCACCTCGCGACTGACCCGTCGTTCATTCTCATCACCGTGGCCGCGGGCGCCATGTGTATTTGGGCGGGGCGCCTGCTGTGGCGCTCGAGACAGCCGTGACAGGGCGGGGGGTGCCGGGTTGCCTAGGCATCCTGATCCTCTGTGCGTGTGGCGGGGGTGCCGGAGATCGCGCCATGGTCGATACCACGGCCGCGCCGCTAAGCCCGACCCTTCGTCTCGTCATCACAAGTAATCCCGCGGTGTATGCGGACGGCCGCCCGACCTCGCTCATCGGTCTCGATTCGCAGTTCAGCGTTCTGAAAGGAGCGAATGGAGAAGTCTGGCTGTATCGCGAGGCACGCGATCCTGGCACGACAGCTCTACAGGATTCTCTCGTCGACTCGGTCTTGATGGCCATCACACGGCATGCCTTGCCGTTCCGGCTGTCGAGCCGACCGGACTTCTCGGATCAATCCGGCAAACGCCGCCCTGCTCGGCGGGCAACCCCATAAAGTTGCTTACACAGATCACGCTGCCGGGAGGCGGGAAGCTCGGCATCTATCAACCGCGCCACTCCCGCCCGAAGCCCATGCCCCAGGAACGAACGCCATGACGTCCATCGCGGAAGCCCTGCTCCCGGAATTCAACCAGGAAATGGCCACGACTCGCAGACTGCTTGAGCGGGTTCCAACCGATAAAGGGCCGTGGAAGCCACACCCGAAATCCTTTTCGCTGGGGCACTTGGCTCAGCTGGTGGCCTGGATGCCCGGGTGGATCGCGAATACCGTGCGTCAGACGGCGCTCGACCTCGCCACCGCGCCCAAGTACAGTTTCGAGACGACGGAGACGCTGTTGGCGGAGTTCGACACGAATGTCCGGGCAGCT
Source organism: uncultured Gemmatimonadaceae bacterium (assembly GCA_964596925.1). Classification (GTDB taxonomy): domain Bacteria; phylum Gemmatimonadota; class Gemmatimonadetes; order Gemmatimonadales; family GWC2-71-9; genus DASTHG01. The sequence goes on from CAZQWQ010000067.1 coordinate 35,741, forward strand.
CGTGAAGCCCTGACAGCGTCACAGGATTCCGACTACGCCGTGTCGTGGTCCCTCAAGCACGGCGATCAGGTGCTCTTTGCGGCGCCGCGTGGAACGGTGGTGCGCAACCACATCAACCACCTCGTCCATCATCGGGGGCAGCTCACCGTGTATCTCCGTCTCATCGACGTGCCGCTTCCGCCGATCTACGGTCCGACCGCGGATGAGCGTATGTGAGCGGAGCCACCATGGTCTACCTGATTGTCGAAAACTTCCGCGCCGGAGATCCGGTGCCTGTGTATCGCCGGTTCCGCGATCTAGGCCGGCTGGCGCCGGACGGGTTGCACTACGTGGCGAGCTGGGTCACCCACGATCTGCGTCGTTGCTTCCAGATCATGGAGTGCGCTAGCCCCGAGCTGCTGGAGCAATGGATGGCACAATGGAGAGATCTGGTCGATTTCGAAGTGACGCCGGTCATGACCTCCGCTGAAGCCGTCGCAGCCATCGCTCCGCGGCTTTGAACGCACTCGTCATCTCCATGGCGGCTACGGCTCGACAACCGCCGCGTCGGGGAGGAGCCCAATCTCGATGCGGCGGTTTTGGCTCCGGCCTCTGACAGTCGCATTGGTCGCGATCGGATGATACTCCGAGAGCCCCACCGCCTGAAGGCGCCCGGCGTCGATGCCGACGCTGTCCTGGAGGAACCGCACAACGTTGGACGCCCGGGTCGTGGAGAGCTCCCAGTTGGTAGGGAACGTGGCTTGCAGGCGCTCGCTGATCGCCACGTTATCGGTGTGCCCCTCCACCCGGATGATCTTGCCCTCGGTCGTCTTCAACACATTGCCGACGCGCTGGAGGATCCGGATGCCCGCCGGGGTGATGTCCGCCTCGCCTGAGGGAAACAGGATCCGGTCCACGAGGCTCACGCTGAGGCGGTCCGCCAGACGGGTGATCTGAATCTGTCCCTCGGCGATCTCCGACTGCATCGCCTGCACCAGCTGGTCGTAGGTATTCCGGAGCCGATCGATCTCCGCTTCCTTCTGGCGGGAGGCCGCGGTCATCTGCGTGTCGAGCGCGGCGGCGAGGGCGGTGTTCCGCGCCCGCAGGGCGCTGGCCTCGAACGTGACGGAGTCCGAGACCCCCGCCAGGGAATCGGCGCGGGCCCGCGCAGTGGTGCCGCGCTCACGGAAGTACAGAGTGGTTACGGCCAACGCCGCGGCGATGAGGACAGTCAGAATCAGTGCGCCCTTCATTCTTGCTCCTCCGGTATTTCGGTCGGCGGCCGGCTCGCCCGGCCACTTGTGCCAAGATCTAGTAGCGCCTGGCGGCCCGGTCGTCAAACCGTTAGGACTGAGAGAACGCAGGGAGGCCAACACCGGTGACAGCCAAAGAGTTTCGAGCGATCGCCCTCAGTCTGCCGGAAGCGACCGAGGCCGCCCACATGGGCCACCCCGACTTCCGGGTCGGAGGCCGGATCTTTGCCACACTCGGGTACCCCCGCAGCGGATGGGGGATGGTCAGTCTTACGCCGGAGCAACAGGAGCTGTTCGTCCAAGCGCAGCCGGCGATGTTCGCGCCCGTGAAAGGTGGGTGGGGCCGTTCGGGAGCGACGAACGTGAAGTTGCGCTCCGCCAAAAAGGCGGCGGTTCGCGAGGCGTTGACGATCGCCTGGCGCAACCGGGCCCCGAAGCGCCTCAGCATTTGACCCCGACACCGGTCGTCCGCCCCGGTCAGAAAGCGCAGACGTTCAGCCAGTTTGCCTACGGGGTATTTGGCCTTCTCGCTGGTGGAGCAGCGTTGCTCATTGCCTTGGCGATCGTCTGGCTGCTGCGTGTAGGAGTTCGCGGCCTATCTTAACCTGGGCGAGCTACGAGGCAGGTATCTATGTCGGAGTCAACGGTACCGAAACACGGGTCGCGCGACGCGGTGTTCGCGGCGTGCCGAGCGGGGGACGTCGCGAAGCTTCGCGCCATGCTCGAGGGTGAATCGACTCTCGTTCACGAGCGCGACGACGAGGGCAGCACCGTACTCCACGCGGCCATCGCGCACGTGGATGCCGTGCGCGTGCTGCTCGAGCACGAGGCCGATCCCAACGCACGAGACCAGGGCGACAATGCGTATGCCCTGCATTTCGCAGCCGCGAACGGTTATCTCAATACGGTACGAGCCCTGCTCGACGCCGGCGGCGATGTGCACGGGTTCGGTGATGTCCACAAAGGCGACGTCATCGGCTGGGCGGTGGGCAATGGGTTGAACGTTCGCCATGACATGCTGGCCCTCCTGGTCGAGCGCGGCGCGCGCCATCACATCTTCTCGGCCATCGCCTTGGGCGACATGGATCTCGTCCGGGCGCTCGTTGCAGCAAGCCCCGACGCGCTGTCTCGCCGCCGGTCGCGCTTCGAGCAGGAGCAAACCGCGCTGCATTTCGCCCTGGCGGCGCCCGACGGGCTGATGCGCAAGGCTCCGCAGTATGAGATGGCGGAACTCCTGATCGAGCTCGGCGCGGACGTGGAAGCTGTCGATGACAAGGGCCGCACCCCGCTCGAACTCGCCATGCTCCACGGCGATCTGGAGGCCATGCGCCGTTTGAAGGCCGCCGGGGCGAAGGAGCCGAAGGCTGTCGAGCCCTCGGCCTTCGACGGGGGGGACGCCGCCCTGCGCGACTCGATTCAGAGTACCGAACCGATGTTCAGCGTGCCCGACATGGCCGCGACCGTCGCCTGGTACACGTCGATGGGCTTTACGCTGGAAGGGCGCCACCCGGAGGATGGCGAGATGGACTGGGCCAGGCTGGAATTCGGCAAAAGCGCCATCATGCTGGTGTCGGGACATGGGCGGACCAGCCTGTGGTTCTATACGGACCGGATCGATGACCTGTATCAGTTCTTCAGATCTCGACAACTCAGGGCCGCCCACGCCGCGCTGGCCGGTGAAGATGTCCCACAGGTGCGGTTCGACGAAGGCTTGCATGAGCCGTTCTATGGGGGCCGCCAGTTCGGCGTTCGTGACGTGAACGGCCTCGAGCTGAAATTCATGTCCACGTCCAGCGCGCAGGTCAAATGAATTCCGAAGCCACGTTTCGGACCTAGGCGGCGGTCTTGATTGCGGTCCGCGCACCCGGCACCTTAGGCCCAGCGCTTGAAGGACCCTGAATTGAAATCGGCAACAAACAAGGTCTCACTCCGGTCGCGCCCCGTGAAGAGCAAGCGACCACCGACATACGTCCAGACCGTGCGCCGCGTGGCCCTCGCCCTGCCAGGGGTCGAAGAAGGACCCTGTTATGGCACGCCGGGCTTTCGCGTGCGTGGCAAGTTCCTGGCTCGCCTGTGGGAGGACGGTGAGACCCTTGTCGTGAAGTGTGGTGACGAGGAACGCGACTTCCGGATGCAGGCCGATCCGGCGACGTTCTTCACCACCGACCACTACCGAGGCTATCCTACCGTTCTCATCCGGCTGGCGAGGGTTCGGCTGAACGATCTCCAGGACGTGTTGGAGGAAGGCTGGCGTCGGAGTGCGCCGAAACGCCTCATCGCCGAGTACGATCAGACGGTACCGATACGGAAGGGCGCTCAACGAGGGAAAGCGCGGAGGAAGACCTGACCGAACCTGCGTCACCAGAGACGAATCATCTCACCTTGGTACCGTGTTTTCCCGAGCACATTCTCGCCCTGATCGAGCGACCGGACGTGTTTGAGTCGCTGGCGGGCTTTGCCGCAGCCGAAGGCCTCCGAGGATTCTACGTCTCGGATGACGTATCCCCGGCCTGGCTCGTCGCCCTGCGAGACAGCCACGGACCGGATCCGTGGCGCCACGGGTTCTTCTTGGTCCACCGCGACACCCGTGCCGCGATTGGCAGCGCGGGATTCAAGGGCCCGCCCGACTCGATGGGGATGGTCGAGATCGCCTACGGTGTCGTGCCGAGCTTTGAGGGCCGCGGCTACGCCACCGAGGCCGCAGCTGCGCTCGTCACATTCGCCTGCCAGCACGAGCACGTTCGGCTGGTCCGAGCGCACACACTTCCCGCGTCCAACGCCTCCACGCGGGTCCTCGAAAAATGCGGATTCCACCGCACCGGTGATGTCGTTGACCCCGACGACGGACCGGTATGGCGGTGGGAACGGAGCAGGTAGGCGCGTGACTCTCCGAACGACAATGATGGCGCTCCGCATTGTCACCCTACTCACCCTGGGTTTCATTTGCATCCCCACGTGGGCGGCCGCGCAACCTCCATCGGATTCATTGCCTCACCTCAACGCTTCCATCGAGTACCGTGGTGTGCTTCCTCGAGGCGTTGCCTTGTGGCCATTGGAGGAGGGCGTCATTCGCCACACCCCACTCGTTGGTGGCGGAATCACAGGGCGGCTTGCCCGGGACCCTGCCGATCGGAAATCCCCATTCCTCGCCTGGTTCCTCAGCTGGCTGGTCCCTGGCGGAGGGCAGGGGTACAACGGCCAGTGGGGGAAAGCCGCCGGTTTCTTCGGAGTGGCGGCCGTTGGTTTCGGGATCGTGGTGTCAAATGAAGGCCCTGTCTGTCGCACCGATTGTGGACCTCGCGACGCCGGGTTGGCGCTCCTGCTCGCCGCGTCGGTGGGATCACAGATTGACGCTCCGATCACGGCCGCCGCGATCAACCGCAGAAATCGAGATGCGTCGTCCGCGCGTTCGCGCGTCACGTGGATCTTCGCCACCCTGCGCTTGTGAAGACACCCGCGGGTGACGGAGCCGGGGGCGGCAGCGCCGCATGATTCAGGTTCGTTCCGCGACACCGGCCGACACACCCGCCTGGCTGCGAATGCGGCAGGCCCTCTGGCCCGAATACGGTTCCAACTGGCATGCCGGCGAAGTGCAACAATATTTCGCCGGCAAGCTGCGCATGCCGCTCGAGGTCCTGCTGGCCGTTGATGAGTCCGGCGACCCGGTGGGCTTCGTCGAGCTTTCGATCCGCCCCTACGCGGAGGATTGCCTGACCGATCGTGTGGCTTACCTCGAAGGCTGGTACGTCGTCCCGAACATTCGTCGCCAGGGCGTCGGGCGTGCCCTCGTAGCCGCCGCCGAATCGTGGGCTGTTGCCCAGGGATGTTCTGAATTCGGCTCTGACGCGCTCCTCGACAACGAGACTAGTGCCGCCGCACATCGCGCGCTGGGATTCGTGGAAACCGTGCAAATTCGCTGCTTCCGGAAGTCGCTCGACTAGGGCGGGGAGATCTCGAATGGCTTGGGTTGTGCTCGGTGTACTCTCCCTGCTGCCTCTGAGCACCTACGTGCTGGTGAAACGCCTCGCGCGCACGATCCCCGCGATCCTCGCCGCCGGCGTGGTGGGGGCCGGCCTCGGGTGGTTTTTGGCCTCCGCCGCCGCCGCCCTGGCAACATCCGTCAGTCCATCGTCCGCATTGGCGCGAGGTGGGGGCTTTGGCTTCCTGGGTGGAGTCGCACTGGGCGGCCTCGCCGCGGCAGTCGAGCATGTCTGGCGCCGCTTTCGTGCCGGCCACCACGACGATAGGACGCGCCAAACGGGCGCTAACGGCGCTGGATGACGACCATGAGTGCGAGACCAAGATCCTTGTGGAAGTGCCCCAGGTGTGGCCGCCGGTTCGCACATTCAAATCAGGCCCACTCCTGCCAGGTGGTCCCGCTGCGGACGCATCTCGGAGCGGCTCCGCCTACCGTCCGCAGAATCTACCAGGCGGTGATGCGCGCCCTGCGCGCGTGCGGGCCTGTCCAGGTGGCGCCGACCAAAACCGGCATCAACCTGTTGAGCGGCACATCCCTTGGTAGCGTCAGCCTCCACCGGAGCTACCTCAACCTTGGCCTGCTCCTCACCTACCGCCTCGACGATCGGCGGGTGACCAGCGTCCTGCAGCTCTCCCCCCGCAGTTTCGCGCATCGATTGCGACTCGAGTCCGTGGCCGACGTCGACGCGGCGTTGCGCCGGTGCCTGCGTGAAGCCTATCAGGTCGGTCTCATGGCCGGTCGACGGCCTGGGTAGGTAGCTTGCGCCGGCCACCAGCGCGCTCGCAGCTTGAATGCGATCCCACAGACGGCCGCATTTACCGGTGAGTGAACGATGACGAGAACCGATCTGGAGCTCTACACAAAGGCCGATATCGAGAAGGCTCGCACCAAGGGCCAGCTCCTCGGTTGGGTCCAGGGTGGGGCAGTGGTGTTGGCCGGGGCCCTCCTTCTCAGCTTCATTGGGTGGATTCCGACCCTTGTGGTACTCGGCGCCGGCGGGTTGCTCATCTACAAACTCATGTCATCGCCGAAGCGCGACTGACGTCAACAGCGCGAGACGCCCTGATGGGCGGGCTCTAGTTATCCTCCGCGCCCCGCTCGATGAGGGGTAACAGGGCCAGGAACCGTTTGTCCGGAGCAGCTTTGTCGTGGGTCCCCTTCTTCTTGAGCCACGCCAGCACCGCGCGGGTGGTCATGCGCCGTCGAACGCCTGCTGCAACTTGGCGATGTCGATCTTTTTCATCTGGAGCATGGCCTGCATGGCACGGCTGGCTTTCGCGCGATCCTTGTCGCCGAGCAGCCTGCCGAGCGCCGAGGGAATGATCTGCCACGAAAGGCCGAACTTGTCCTTCAGCCAGCCGCACTGGCTCTCGGCACCGCCTGCGGTGAGCTTGTTCCACAGTTCATCCACTTCGGCCTGTGTCTCGCAGTTCACGAAGAGCGAAATGGCTTCCGTGAACTTGAATTGCGGGCCGCCGTTCAGCGCCATGAACTGCTGTCCCTCCAGCTGGAACGTCCCCGTGAAGACCTTCCCATCTGGCCCTGCCATCGTGCTCACGATCTTGGAATTCTTGAAGATCGAAACGTAGAACTTCATCGCCTCTTCGGCGTTGCCGTCAAACCACAGGAACGGGGTGATCCTCTGCATATCGCTCTCCTCGTGCTGGTTCGAGTAACACCGTCAGTGACATCGCTTCACGATTGACGCGGCGTTTGTGGCCCTCGAAGGCCTCCTCAGCCCCCGGGAGCTACGGCCATCTCCCGGTAGTCGCCCGCCTCAGGACCCGGGCTTCGGGGACCGATAGAAGATCTTGTTTACGATTTTCCACTCGCTGCCGATCTTGAGCAGCGACATGTAATCCACGATCCGACCGCTGGGATAGTCCAGCTCGATCTTGCCGATCGCGGCGTTCCCCGTCCGCTCGATGCTCACGATCCGGCGGCTCCGCTGCGCCTCGTCGTCGGCCGGACGACCGGTAAACCCAGCGGCATACGACTCGCTCGTGCGACGGGCCAGCGTGTCACCCGAAATCCAAAACAGCTCGGCCGCGGGGTGAAAAGCGATGCGCATGTGCGCTCCGTCGCCGGTGGCATGCCCCTGGAGATAGTGCTCGAGCGCGGCGCGAATGCCGGCTTCCTCGGGATCCTGGATTGCGGCCGAGCGGGGAACGGCGGCGACCGTAGCCAGGACACCGGTGAGGGCGAGGAGAGTGAGCGGACGCATTGGATTCCTCTGAACGGGTTTCGCAACGTACCCCGCCGGGAAGCCGGAGTGCCCGATGTCCGCCTTGTCTGCATCTACCCCGACTCGCAGCTTAGCTGGGTCCCGAAATGGTGAGAAACGAGGCTGCGGTGGCGGAGTGGCTTCAATGACTTCCAGCGAGGTAGCCCGGTGACGCTCGAACCGCTCTCCGATGCCGCCATTGATGAGTAGTGCGGCAGCTCGGATCCGACAATCCTGGCCTTGGCCGCCGAAGTCAGGCGGTTGAGGAATGGGATACGCGAGCATCAACGCCAAACCGGTCACGCCTTGTGCTGGCTGAACGACCTCGATCTCTGGCGTTTGTTGGACCCCCAGGCCGACTACCCACACACAACGCTCTCGGTGCGGGATGAGTTTTTCGTCCAGTGCCGCACGTACTACGAGTCACGGCTGACCGGCGTGGAGTACGAGGAGCCACAGCCGAACGCAACCATTCGGGTCAAAGGCAAGACCCCGCCAGGCGCCAGCCATGATCAAGCCTGTGATCGTCGCGGCTTGGCGCGCCGTTGGCTCCTTGCTCAGGCCATCGAGCGAAGCCAAAGCCCGCGGACGGCCAGTTGAGCAAGATCTATCTCCTCCGGGAATACCAGCGACTCGGCCTGGGACGCCGTCTCATCGGCCTGGGACGCCGTCTCATCGGTCACGTCGCGCGACGGTTTCTCACCCAGGGCATCAGGGCCATGTGGTTGTTCGGCGATGCACGCAATCCGTCTTGCAACGCGTGGGTCGCGTTGGAAGCGATCAAGACCGACGCCGACCCGGGGAGCGGCAACTATGGATGGCGAGACCTCCAGGTCCTCGCCGAGCGCTGTCCCATCGAATGATGACGGACACATGATCCAGCCCGATGAGCTGAAGTCCAGCGAGCCGCTGTTCTGGTCGCCAGGCCGAGGCACGGACGTCTGGGAGCTCTTCTGCGCGTGCGTCGCGGGAACGCTGGACCGGGTCAAGGCACTGGTGGAGCAGGATCCATCGCTCGTCCGGTCCCAATTCGCCTACCGCAAGCCACTCTACTTCTCCGTGCGGGAGAACCGTCTCGATGTCGCCGCATTCCTGCTCGAGCGCGACCCCGATCCGATGAACCTCTGGGTCAACGACAATCCGCTGGACATCGCGCGAGATCGCGGGTACGTCGAAATGGAGCGGCTCCTCGAGACGACGTTCGCGACGGTGCACAACGCCTCACCACGGGGCGATCCCGTGGCCGCGGCGATCCGCGAGCATGATCTGCCCCGAGTACGGACCCTGCTCGACGCTGATCCCGGGCTGCTGCATGCCGGTGACAAGGGGTCCAGTCAACCAATTCATTGGGCGGTGATGACCCGCCAGCTCGAGGTGATCGACGAGCTGCTGGCGCGCGGCGCCAACATCGACGCGCGGCGCATGGACGGCGCGCGCCCGATCCATGTCACCAACGGGGACTATTTCTATCGCGGCTGGCGCGACGTACCGACAGGTTGGCCCACCAGCCCAGCGGCCATGATGACCCACATCAAAACGCGCGGTGCGCATATCGACATCAATACGGCCGCACACACCGGAGACATCGCGCGGGTGCGCCAGCTGCTCGAGGAGGATCCGTCGCTCGCCAACCGGGTCGGTGATCATGGGGGGTACTATCTCGGCGCCGGGGCGCCGCTCCAGAACGCCGCCGCGACGGGCCGCATGGACATCGTGCGCCTGCTGCTGGAGCACGGCGCGGATCCGAACCTCCCGGAGGAGCACATCGCGCCCCGGGGTCGCGCGCTTTACGCAGCGGCCTCCGGCGGGCACTACGAGATCGCCCAACTGCTGCTCGAGCGAGGCGCGAATCCGAATCAGCCGGTCGAGAGCTCGGCCGATGCGCTCAGCATGGCCATGATGCACAAGGATCAGAAGATGGTCGACCTGCTGCGCTCCTACGGTGCGTCCCGGAACATGGAGCTCCAGGCCTACTACGACGACCTGGACGCCGCCTCCGCCGCCTTCAACAGCAATCCCGCGCTGGCCGACGACCCCAACGCGCTCTGCACGGCGGCCGGGAACGGCAACGAGGCGTTCGTGCGTCTCATGCTGCGGTATCAGCCCGATCTGCCTCGACGAGTCTCCTGCATGGGCAAGACGAGCAAGCTGACCGAGCTGCTCTTCGCCCACGGCATGAATCCAAGCAAGCCGAACTGGCTGCTCATCACTCCGCTCCACCAGTTCGCCAGCGAAGGGAACGTGGAACGCGCTGCCCTGTTTATCGACCACGGTGCGGATCTCCACGCGCGCGACGAGGACATCTGCTCGACGCCACTGGGTTGGGCGGCCAGGTCTGGCAAAAGGACTATGGTGGAGTTGCTACTGACGAGCGGCGCGAGGCCAAACCTTCCCGACGATCCGCCGTGGGCGACGCCGTTGGCGTGGGCCACCCGGCGCGGGCATGGTGAGATCGTGGAGCTGCTGAAGCAACGAGGAGCGTCGTCGTGATCACGGCCCCGGTCAGTCGGATCCTCGCCGTGGCCGACCTCGGGCGGAGCATCGCGTTTTACCGTGACGTGCTCGGATTCACGACGCGTGAGAATGTGGTCGAATCGGGCGCGGCGCGGATCGAGCTTGTCACGGGGGACAGCGCCGTGGACAGCACCGGCGAGCGCCGGCCCCGCGGCGCCGAGTTGCTGGCCCGGGGCGCGAACGTGCAGGGTGAGCTGATCAGCCAGCCATGGGGGCTGCGGGATTTTCGCGTGCTGGATCTCGAGGGAAACCGGATTACGCTTGGTCAGCCATTTGAGTGACTGGTCCATGAAATTCGATCTCGAGTTGTCGATCACCCTGCTCGGACGCACGCCCGCCACGCTCGGCACGCTGCTCGACGGCCTCGGCGAACCGTGGGTCCGAGGTACGGAAGGTCCCGACACCTTCAGTCCCTTCGATATCGTCGGACATTTGATCGACGGGGAAGAAACCGACTGGATCCCACGGGCGCGCATCATCCTCGCGCAGGGACCCGATCTCCGCTTCGAGCCGTACGACCGGTTCCGCCACCGGCAGCGCAACGTCGACCGGTCCCTGGAGTCGCTGCTGTCCGAGTTCGCCCGGTTGCGGGCTGCGAATCTCGAACTACTCCGTTCTTGGAGGCTCACCGAACGGGAGCTCGATCTCCCCGGGGAGCACCCGAGCTTGGGGCGCGTGTCGCTGCGGCAGTTGTTGGCAAGCTGGGTCGTGCACGACCTGGGGCACCTCGCCCAGGTCGCGCGGGTGATGGCCAAGCAGTACGGACCTGAGGTCGGTCCCTGGGTACCGTTTCTCCCCGTGCTCACCGACCACACCGTACCCCGCTCCTGAGCGCGGTTGCGCCGCTCGCTCCGGACCCGCAGTTTGAGCGCCAAGGGCAGTCCGTTTGGCCCAGGGCCAAGGAACCTCGCGTGCAGGCCAAGTTCGATGATCTCCTCAAAGCCCTCGAAGCCACACAACCCAACCCAAGCAACTGACCCCGAAGGCGGATACGCCGGAGGCATGCTCATGCGGCTACTCATGTCGGTCGCCCTCGCCGTGGCAATCCTCGCCCCATGCCGGCCCGCCTTGGGCCAAGGGACCGAGCAGCTCGCGGTGCAGGTTCGGGAAGCGGAAACGGCATTTGCCGCCACCATGGCCAGCCGCGACCACGCCGCCTTCGGCGGGTTTGTCGCCGATGAGGCCATCTTCTTCGGCCGCAGTGGTCCCCTCCGGGGCAGGGGGGCCGTCCTCGAGGGATGGCGACCGCTCTTTGAAGGAGCCGCTGCCCCGTTCTCCTGGAGACCAGAAGTCGTGGAAGTGTTGGCATCGGGAACACTGGCCTTGAGCAGCGGATCGGTGTGGGATCCGGCGGGCAAACAGATCGGCACGTTCAATTCCATCTGGCGTCTAGATGCGGATGGGCGGTGGCGCGTCATCTTCGACAAGGGCTGTAATCCGTAGTGTATGAGTTCCGTCTGGCTGGCGATCCGTAGCATCGCATGGGCCATCGTGCTCCCGGGTTTGGTCGCCGGGTATGTGCCTTGGAGGTTCTTCGGATTGTCGCAGGTGCAGCTCAATCTGTCCGACCCACTCCACCTGATCGGCTTGATCAGCATCGGATTGGGAGCAGGGCTCTTGGCCGCCTGCATTTGGGAATTCGCGCGGAGCGGACGCGGCACCCTGGCCCCCCTCGACCCTCCGACGCAGCTCGTGGTGCGCGGCCTGTACCGCTACGTACGGAATCCGATGTACTTGAGCGTCACGACCATTGTGTTTGGGGAGCTGCTGTTGACCCGATCACTCGCATTGCTCACGTACTGGGTGATCTGGTTTGCGTGCGTCAACCTCTTCGTGATCGGGTACGAAGAGCCGACCCTGCGTCGTGAGTTCGGCGCTTCCTACGAGCGCTACACTGAAACGGTCGGGCGCTGGATCCCCACGCTCCACCCCCGGACGCCGGGCAGCTGACCGTTCCCATGAGCCCGGGCAGTGGCGCGCGGCTTCGGAGTCCCCCGAACGTGACGCGCACGGACGACGGCGGCCGGCGGCGCATGATTGCGTTCCTGCGTGCCATCAATGTCGGCGGGCACGTCGTCACAATGGAGAAGCTGCGCGGGCTGTTCGCCTCGCTGGGCCTGAAGGATGTCGCGACCTTCATTGCGAGCGGGAATGTGATCTTCGCGAAACCTGCCACCGGCCTGAACGCCCTGCCCCAGCGGATCGAAGAACGCCTGCACGCGTCGCTTGGCTATGAAGTCAAGACCTTCCTCCGCACCGAGGCAGAGGTCGCCGCCATCGCAGCCTACCAACCGTTCTCGACACGACAGATGCAACGCGCCAAGACGCTGAACGTGGGGTTCCTGGCCGCTCCGTTGGCGCCATCGGCCAAGCGCCTCCTGATGACACTGAAGACCGCGATCGATGATTTCCACGTGCACGGTCGCGAAGTGTACTGGCTGACCAAGGACAGGCAGAGCGAGTCGACCTTCTCGAACGCCCTGTTCGAGCGGACATTGAAGGTCCGAGCCACCTTTCGGGGCATCGGCACCGTCACGCGGCTCGCCGCCACGTATCAGTTCCGGCCGGCCGCCGGCTAAGACCACTATTCTCTGCGCGGAGCCGCCATGATCATTCAACTGCGTTGCGTGCTGTTCGCGACCCTCGCCGTTCTTCCATCGTGCCGGCGCGCCCCTCGCGACCCCGATCCCGTCGCGGTCGCCGCAACGCGAGACGCGATCGCGACCACGCTGCAGCGGTACATGGTGGCAGCGCGGGCCGTGGATGCCGATGCGGTCGCGAGCTTCTACGCCCCCACGGGCATGCTGCTCGAGCCGGGCATCGCGCCGATCCACACGCGGGACTCGATCCGCGCATTCATGGCCTCCTTCCCCGGGGTCCAGGTGGATTCGGCGACCGCGACACCGGACACGATCGAGATCTGGGGCGCCTCGGCGCTCGTGTGGGGCTCCTACTTCGAGCGCCTGAGGTTCCCCGGACAGCCACCCAGCGAGCAACATGGGAAGTTCGTCATCCAATGGGCTCGCCAGGCGGACGACACGTGGTTGATCCAGCGGCACCTCCGGGTGCCGGTGCTGACGACCACGTCGGCGCAATCCGGGCGCTGAGGCCAGCCGGGTATCACACACGCAACCAGCGAGGGCGATCATGGCGGAACTGAAGACCAAGCGCACCAACGCGAGCGTCACGGCATTCCTCAAGCGCGTCCGTGACGATGCGCGACGTCGGGACTGTCTGGCCGTGGTGCGAATCATGAAACGGGCTACCCGCGCCACACCGAAAATGTGGGGCACGCGCATCGTGGGGTTCGGGACGTATCACTACAAGTACGCGAGCGGTCGTCAAGCCGACTGGTTTCTCACCGGCTTTGCCCCTCGCAAACAAGAACTCACCCTGTACATCTTGGCGGGCGCCGGTCGATACAAGGCGCTGCTGGCCAGGCTCGGCAAGTACAAGGTCGCTGGGTCTTGCCTCCACATCAGGCGGCTGGACGAGGTCAATCTGACCGTGCTGCAGCAGCTGGTCTCCGCGTCGGTGCGGCACATGAAGCAGATGAGCGCCCGCGCGTCTTGACATCTATCCCGCGGCGTTCGACAATCCGGGGTGGCAGTTCTTCCAGGGACCCTCGAGAGAGCGAGGGGCGATGAAGCACTTTCTGGCAACCGTCCCCATCACCATCCTTGGTGTCGCCCTGAGCGGGTGCGAAACACCTCCGACGGAAATCGCCGACGTCTCAGTCGCGACCACATTGCCGAACCAAGTCGGACCCAGTGAGTACGAGAAGACGTTCGCCGCCGATGGCATGGCCACCGGCGTGTTCTTCAAGGCCACCCTCTCTGACTGCAGTGCGGAGGTCGCGGCCGTGGGGCGAGCGTGGGCCGAACAGAACAGGTTGACGCCCAGCCCCGCTACACCGCAACCAGGAGTGACGACGCTGCAATTCACGTCTGACCGATTCCCGGGCGGCATGTTCGCCATCCGCTATACGATGAATCCGGAACTGGCGACCGTGCGTATCACGCACCAGGTAACGGGGGGAGGGAAGCCCCGGCCCACCACGGAGTTCGGAGAGTTGGGAATGGTCGCGCTCATCGACAAACTGGTGAACGCGGCCAGATGCGATACGGCTGGTCACACACTGCGAGGAATCGGTCCATGAAACTGACCAAGAATATCGGATTTCTCCTGTTGGGGTGCTGGCTCATCCTGACCGGGCTGATCCCGCTCTTGAGTCTCTACTTTTCGGGACTCGGGACGATCATGGCGATCCTCGCCATCGCTGCCGGGGTCATGATCCTGGTGGGCCGCGAGGCTCCCGGACGCTGAATGGTATCTCAATTCCTCTTGGCGTTCCTCCTGGCGATCGGCCCTCAGCAAGCCGGCGCGGTCCAGCGCATCGCCTGGCTCCAGGGATGCTGGCAAACCAGCTCACCACAACGGATCATCGAGGAACACTGGACCGCGCCGCGCGGGCGGAGCATGCTGGGCGTGGGTCGCACGCTGCGGGGTGACAGCCTCGTGGAGTTCGAGCTCGTCGTCGTCCGCGAACGGGCGGGAGTCCTGACATATCACGCGCACCCCTCGGGTCAGGCTGGCGCGGTGTTCACCGCTCAGGCGGTGTCGGATTCCGTGGTCGTATTCGAGAATGCCGCTCACGACTTTCCACAGCGTGTCGGCTATCGCCGAGTCGGAACGGATTCCCTCCTGGCCTGGATCGAGGGTTCGGTGCAGGGGACCTCGAGACGAATCGAGTTCCCGTACGCCCGCGCGAGGTGTCCCTAGAGGGAGGCTCGGATGAGTCGCGGGCGATCGTTGTTCGCCGCATTGCTCATCGGGACAACTACCGGAGCGCTCTTCCTCGGGGTGGGCGGTCGACTCGTCATGCGTGGTTTGGCCCTCGCCTCAGGCCGACCATCGGGATTCAGCTTCGGCGGGACGTTTTCCGTCATTCTTTCGGGGGCGATCGCCGGGGCCATCGGAGGCATCCTTCTCTTTCTCGCCGCTCAATTCGTGCCGGCGTTGCTCCGGGTCCGCGGTCTGATCTTCGGCCTGCTGTGTTACGTGGTGGCAACGCCCGGATTCCGACCTCCGCAACCGTTCGTCTTTGCCCTGTTCGCCCCGATCTTCTTCGGGTACGGTGTGGCGACGGTCAGACTGTACGAGCGTTTCACCCGGATCGAGCCCGGTCCAACGTGATGGGAACCGCTACAGGCCTCAGCGCATCGGATTCGTCCGTGCATCGGTGGTTGAGTCACTTCGCATTCCTGACGATCGCGCTGAGCCCGGCGTCACCACCCGCTGCCCAGTCCATCGGCTGGACCCGCATCAGTGGCGGTCGCGGCACCGGGTGCGCGCACGACTCCGCGTTCGCGTTCTTTGTCCATCCGGGCGACCCACGTCGGCTGATGCTGTACTTCCAGGGTGGAGGAGCCTGCTGGAACGGCACAAACTGTGATCTTCACGGACGACCGACCTTTGACCCCCAGGTCGACTCGACCGACGACCCGGCGCTTGCGCCGGGCATTCTCGACCTCGCCAATCCGGCCAATCCGATCCGTGGCTACTCCATCGTATTCATCCCATACTGCACCGCGGATCTCCACCTCGGTGCCCGTGTGCGGCCCTACTCGGGTACCGGCCGTGGCAATCGGCGAACGTATCGGATTCGACACAACGGGGCCGCGAATGCCGGCGGCGCGCTCGCCTGGGTCCACGAGCATTTCGACCGTCCGGACATCGTGTTTGTGGCAGGCGGCAGCGCTGGCGCCATCCCGAGCCCCGTCTTCGCCGCCCAGATCGCGCGCCACTATCCGCGGGCACGCGTCGTTCAGCTGGGCGACGCCGGTGGCGGGTACCGCGCCCCCGCGATTCCCGCGATTCTCTCCAGGTGGGGCGCGACCGCGGTGCTGCGACGTCAGCCGGCCTACCGATTGGTCGACACCGTCGCGCTCACGTTCGAGTCCTTCTACGTGGTCGCCGCGCGGGACGCGCCGGGCGTGCGTTTCGCGCAATACAACAATGCCGAGGACAAGACCCAACTCTTCTTCCTCGAGCAGCTTGGCCTCCGCGATGCCAGTCTCCCGGGCCTGCTCGCCATGAATCTCACCGAGATCCGGCGGGCCAACCCGCGCTTCAGGAGCTACACGGCGCCCGGCAAGGCCCATACGATCCTGCTGACGCCACAGTTCTATGCGTTGACGGTCGACGGCGTAGCGATTCGAGACTGGGTTGCCGCGCTGCTCGATGGGCGCGCCGTTCGCAACGTCGGGGACTCCCTGCTGTGGCCGTCGCGGTGATACCTTCCACCCGTCGCCACCAGGTGAAACAGCTCTGAACCCCGACGTTCGCCCCACACGGGACAAGACCCTCCTCGAGCTGGAGGGAGACAGCGAAGCCGTCACCACCATTGATCGTCATCTGGTCAAGGCCGTTCGGCGCCTGCGTGAGCTTCCGATCCGGGATTACCGTACCGAAGATCTGCGCCTCATGATCGGGCAGGGTATGGGGCTTCCATATCTCGTACCGATCGCCCTCGACGTCCTCGAAGCGGATCCGTTTGCAAAAGGGGACTACTACCCCGGCGACCTTCTCAAGATGGTGACGTCAGTGCCCCTGGCGTTCTGGAGCGACCACCCGAGCTACCGGCGTCGGGCCGCCCACGTCGTGCGTCGTGCGCTGCAAGGGTTTGACCAGGTCGAGACGATCCCCGAGCTGCGCGGCGACCTGCGGGCTGCCGGGGCGCTCCTCGACTAGTCGCTGACGGCGCCTCCGTCCCTCAATGCCCCCCGATTCGACCACTGAGCGTTTCGAGGTATCCATCCCGGTGCAGGCGGCCGACATCGACGAATTGGGGCATGTGAACAACGTCGTCTACCTGCGGTGGGTCCAAGAGGCCGCCGTCGCGCACTGGCGGACCGCGGCGACCGCTGCGCAGCAGGCCGCGGTGGCCTGGGTGGTGCTGCGCCATGAAATCGACTACAAGCGAGCCGCGCGCCTGGGCGAGGAGGTCATTGCTCGTACCTGGGTCGGCACCGCATCCACACATGCCTTTGAACGACACACGGAGATTGTCCGGGCAACCGATCGATCGCTGCTGGCGCGGGCCCGCACGTTGTGGTGTCCGATCGACAAACGATCCGGGCGTCCGATCCGGGTCGATCCCGAGGTCCGTGAACGGTTTTCAGTTCCCGCGGCCGATGCATCACCACAGGAGGCATTGTGAAACCCCTCGCACACGCGGTTCTCGCCGCCATGCTGGCCGCTCAGGCTACCGCCCTTGGCGCACAGGCCGCGCCCGCCTCCGCCGATGAGCATGCTGTGCGGCACGTCGTCGAAGCGTACCTGCACGGCCTGAAGTTCAACGACGTCGCGAGTCTCAAACAGGCGTTTTGGCCCGACGCCAGACTCTTCTTCGTCGACCGGAACGGGCACCTTGGCCAGCTCACCCAGGCCGCCTGGTACGAGGGATTCACCGCGAACGCGGGCAAGGAAGAACCGGGTGAGCTGCGCATCGCGAGCGTGGAAGTGACGCGCGACATCGCCAGCGTCAAGGTCGTCGAGGATTATCCGCAGTCGCGCTATATCGACTACCTTTCGCTCGTGAAGTTCGACGGTGCATGGCGCATCGTGAACAAGGTCTATACTGCCGAACGCAAGTAGCCGAACTCCCCAACGAGGAGATGGCATATGAGCGTCGAGAACCTGGTCATATTTCTGTTGGTCGGCGTCGCCGCCGGATGGTTAGCCGGACGGATCATGAAGGGCGGCGGGTTTGGTCTGTTCGGCGACATGATCGTCGGGGTCATTGGCGCCTTTCTCGGCGGATGGCTGTTCGGCTTGCTCGGGATCAGCGCCGGCGGCCTGCTCGGCCTGCTGGTCACCGCGTTCGTGGGGGCGGTGGTGTTGCTGTTCCTGATCCGCCTGGTGAAGCGAGGCTGATCGTCCAACGCAGACCGTGAATCGCTCTCCCGCTCTGCTCCAGGTGGCGCTCAACGGTTCGCGCCGCCGGGACGAGCACCCCGCGTTGCCTGTGACGTCCTGGGAGCTGGCGTCCGCCGCCGCCGACGCGGTGGCGGCAGGCGCCGGTGCCGTCCATTTCCATGTGCGCGATTCGTTGGGCGGCGAGAGCATTGCAGCGGCGGATGTCTCCCGGGCGGTAATGGCCCTGCGTCCCGCCGTTCCCGGCATTCCGATCGGCGTGAGTACTGGTGCGTGGATCGTGCCGGACACGGATAAGCGCTACCATCTGGTCGCCGAGTGGAAGGATCTCCCAGACTATGCATCCGTGAACTTCCACGAAAAGGGAGCGGAGCCGCTCGCGGAGCTGCTGTTGTCGCGGGATATCGGAGTCGAAGTTGGGGTCGCGACCGCGGCCGCCACCGAGCGATTTGCATCCAGCACTCTCGCCCCGCGATGCCTGAGGGTTTTGATGGAGCCGCAAGAGCAGGACCTAGCAGCGGCGCTTCGCACGGTCAAGGCGATCGAGGCAGTCCTCGCACGGGCAGGCCTGTCGTTGCCGTGCATCCTGCACGGCGTGGACCACACGGCCTGGTCCATGATCCCGGAGGCCGCCGCGCGAGGGTACGGCACGCGCATCGGGTTCGAGGACACTTTGACGCTCCCCGATGGATCGATGGCCGCCAGCAACGGGGTCCTGGTCGCCGAAGCCCGGCGGATCGGTGGCTAGTTGACTCCCGGGTCCGGCAGGCGGTGGCGCAGGAAGAAATCGAGCAGCAATCGGTTGGTATCGAGCGCGGGGCTCACCCGCCAAGCGTGTCCTCCCGCGCGCGCCGCATAGAGGGACACCTCAACTCCATCCGCACACCCGCGACCGCTGCGTCGTTCGATCACGCCCCCCCCCGCCCCACCGAGGGCTGGCTCCGCGGCGAACGATTGGCATCGATCGAGCGTGAGCCAATGCCGAAACGTCGCTTCGACTCCCAGGAGCCGGCTGCGCCGACTCCCGGACCCCACATACGGAAACACCGAATCGTTCTTGCCCACCACCCACAGCGTCGCGATCGGTCGCATCGGACGGCACCGCTCCGATAGTGGGGCCGACATGGCCCCCGCCACTCCCGCGACCGCGGCGATCCGCTCGGCGAGCTGGCACCCCAGCCGCATGGTGAATAACGCACCCTGCGAGAACCCCACCGCGTAGATCCGCTTCCGGTCGAGTGGGGCGATACGGGCGATGCTATCGATCAACGCGCGGACGAACCCGGTGTCGTTCGCGCCGAGGCGATCGGCGTTGTTGCAGCCGCAGTCCTCCGCCCAATTGTCCAGCGGGGCGTCGGGGTAGGCGACGAGCACCCCGCGCATGTCCGCCGCGTCGTTGAAGCCGGTGCCGCTCCTGAATCCTTGTGCTGTGCCCTGGGCACCGTGAAAGGCAATCACCAGTGGCAGCGGATTCCCCGCCGACGCGGCAGGCGGCACGTGGAGCAGCGCGTGCCGTTGCGTCGTGTCCACACGTACGACGAGCAATGTGTCTGGCGATGCTTCGGCGCGGCGGGCCAGCCACAGCACCCCGAGCACCAGGAATACCGCGCGGCTTCGCGTCGGAATCGAACGCCACATGTCGTCGCGTGCCTCCTTTCGTCGGAGCAAGGGGCGATGCAGCTTTCCTGTTGTTCTCCTGAGACCCCAATCGCCGACCCAGGTTCGCACCATGCGCCTCATCACTCGACGGAAGCTGCTCGCCGCCTCGGCAGGTACCGCGGGCCTGGCAGCGCTTGAGCGGCCGCTGGCCGCGGCCGCCAAAGTCATTGCACTGGGATCGCCTCCCGCCGGGAGGCTCAAGCAGTCGGTTTGTCGCTGGGCCTATCAGAGCATCCCGCTGCCACAGTTCTGCAAGGTGGCACGGGAGATGGGACTCGTCGCCATCGACCTGCTCCAACCCGACGAGTGGCCGGTGGCGCGCGACGCTGGCCTCGTCCCCTCGATGGGCTATCCGTCCCGGCGACGCGAGTTCATCGCCACCGGGTTCAATGACCGGGCGAACCACGCGATGTTGCTGCGCGAGCTCGAGCAGACGATTCCCCTCGCCGCGCGCGCCGGCGTGCCCAACGTGATTACGATGTTCGGCAACCGCAAAGGCACGAGCGACGCCGAGGGGATCGCCGCCTGCATCGCGGGACTCCGCCAGATCGCCCCGCTCGCTGAGGAGCAGGGAGTCACCGTGTGCGTCGAGCTCCTGAACAGCAAGGTCGATCACCAGGACTACCACGGCGACCACACGGCGTTCGGGATCGCGGTGGTCGCGGGCGTCGGGTCACCACGGGTGAAGTTGCTGTACGACATCTACCACATGCAGATCATGGAAGGCGACGTCATCCGCACGATTCGTGAGCACAGCGCGCACATCGGCCACTTCCACACCGGGGGCGTGCCCGGTCGCCACGAAATCGACGATTCGCAGGAGCTGAATTACCGCGCCATCGCGCGCGCGATCGCCGATTTTGGCTTTGGCGGGTACGTCGCACACGAATTCGTGCCCACCCGAGATCCTTTGACCTCGCTGCGTGAGGCCGTGGCGATCTGCGACGTGTGACGCTCAGCATCACGTTCCAGCAGCCCAACTTCGGCCCACACGAAGCGGAGGCGATCGCCCTCCGGCGATTCGGCGCGCTCGGGACGGCGCGTCCGCTGCCCTCCGAGCGCGACCAGAACTTCCTGTTGCGACTCGCCGACGGCAGCCGCGTCGTGCTCAAGATCGCCCACGCCGGCGAGGATCGGGACGTCCTCGAGCTGCAAACCCTGGCTCTGCGGCAGCTCGCCGATCGGGTTCCGGAACTGGCGCTCCCGCGGGTGTGCACCGCGGTGGATGGCACCGAGATCGTCGAAATCCCCGGGGTCGACGGCGCGCTCTACCTCGCCCGGGTGCTCACCTGGGTCCCCGGCATGCTGCTCGCCGACGTTCGCCCACACATGCCGGAGCTGCTCGAGAGCCTGGGGCAGGTGATCGCCCAGATCGACATCGGCCTCGATGGCTTGCATCACGCCGCCGCACGCCGCGAGCTCAAGTGGGATCTCGCCCGGGCCGGCTGGATCCGCGAGCACCTGTCCTGTGTGGGCGACGCCCGGCGTCGCACCATCGTCGAGCGCATCCTGGACCGCTACGAGGCCGACCTGATCCCCTCGCTGGCGAGCCTGCCGGCAGGGATGATTTACAACGACGCCAACGACTACAACGTGCTGGTCCGGGGCGAGGATCCCTGGGCGCGTCGCGTGGTGGGGGTGATCGACTTCGGCGACCTGGTCCACAG
Organism: uncultured Gemmatimonadaceae bacterium; assembly: GCA_964596925.1. Classification (GTDB taxonomy): domain Bacteria; phylum Gemmatimonadota; class Gemmatimonadetes; order Gemmatimonadales; family GWC2-71-9; genus DASTHG01. The sequence continues at coordinate 56,954 of CAZQWQ010000067.1, forward strand.
CCCGGTGGTGTGCGACGTAGCGATCGCCGCCGCCTACGCGTTGCTCGGCAAACCCGACCCCCTGGCCGCGGCGGCGCGGGTGGTGGCGGGCTACCACGCCACCCGGCCACTCAGCGAGATCGAGATCGACCTGCTCGACGTCCTCATCCCCACCCGGCTCGCGGTGAGCGTCGTGAACGCCGCCGTACAGCGCACGGCTGCCCCGGGCAACCCGTACCTCACGATCAGCGAAGCGCCCAGCTGGGATGCGCTCGAGCGTCTGGCGGCGCTGCCGCCGCGGATCATGCGTTGCGTGCTGCGGGACGCCTGCGGCCTTCCCGCTGTGTCGACCGCGCCCGCCGTGATCCAGTGGCTCCAGGCACACGAGGACAAGCTGGGTCCGCTGGTGCAGCCTGATCTAACCCGTGACGCCGTCGTGCTCGACCTCTCGGTCGCGAGCCCGCTGCTCGGCGATCTGCGCACGGTGGCGGACGTGCCGACCTTCAGTCGCGTCATCGCGACCGCCATCGAGGAGGCGGGCGCGCACGTGGGGATCGGACGATACGATGAGCCCCGGTTCGTATACACGAGCGCCGCATTCCTGACCGAGGGCAACGATGGGCCGGAAGCGCGCACCGTGCATCTTGGGTTGGACCTGTTTCTCCCGGCCGGCGCGCACGTGTTCGCGCCGCTCGGGGGCGTGGTGCATTCGTTTCGCGACAACGCCGCCGCGCTCGACTACGGACCGACCGTCATCCTTCGCCATGTTGTGGACGACGGTCAGCTCACGTTTTTCACGCTGTATGGCCACCTCGACCGCGAATCAGTGGCGTGGCTGCAACCGGGGCAACCAATCCCGGCGGGAAACCCCGTCGGGAGGGTGGGTGACCCGGGCGTGAACGGTGGCTGGCCGCCGCACCTGCATTTTCAGATCGTCACCGACCTATTGGAGCAGCAGGGGGACTTCCCCGGAGTGGCCCGGCCGAGTCAGCGCTCGGTCTGGAAGAGCCTCAGCCCCGATCCCAACCTGATCGCGCGCGTTCCGCTCGCGCGCTTTCCGGTCGCCGCGCTGTCCACTGACCGGATACTCGCCGAACGCCGCCACCACCTGGGACCCTCGCTCAGCATCGCCTACCGCCGCCCGCTCGATATCGTCCGCGGCTGGATGGAGTACCTCTACGACCGGGACGGTCGCCGTTACCTCGATGCGGTGAACAACGTCCCGCATGTGGGGCATGCGCATCCGGTGGTGGTGCGCGCCGGGCAGCGCCAGATGGCGGTGCTCAACACCAACACACGGTACCTGCACGAGCTGGTGGTGCGGTATGCCGAGCGACTCTGGGCGACGCTGCCGTCCCCGCTGTCGGTCTGCTATTTCGTCAACTCGGGAAGCGAAGCGAACGAGCTGGCGATACGGCTCGCGCGCGCCTATACCGGTCGGCGGGATCTCGTGGTGGTGGACGGCGCCTACCACGGAAACACCAGCACGCTCATTGATGTCAGTCCCTACAAGCACGACGGACCGGGAGGCGCCGGGGCACCGGGCTGGGTGACCAAGGTCCCGCTGCCAGACACCTATCGAGGCCGCTACCGTGCCGACGACCCGCGCGCCGGAGAGCGATACGCCGCGCTCGTCGCGGAGGCGGTCACCCGCATCCGCGGTCGCGGCGCCCAGCTTGCCGGGTTCCTGAGCGAGTCCGTCCTGTCCTCCGCCGGACAGATCGTCTTGCCCGACGGCTTCCTGGCCGCGGCCTACGGCCACGTTCGCCGGGCCGGCGGCGTCTGCATCGCCGACGAGGTGCAAGTGGGGTTTGGTCGAGTCGGCACCCACTTCTGGGCATTCGAAACGCAGGATGTCGTGCCCGACATCGTGACGCTCGGCAAGCCGATCGGCAACGGGCACCCCATCGGCGCCGTCATCACCACGCCCGACATCGCGGCCGCCTTCGCCAACGGGATGGAGTATTTCAACACCTTTGGCGGCAACCCCGTATCGTGCGCCATTGGGCTCGCCGTGCTGGACGTGATTGCGGAAGAAGGGCTCCAGGCCAATGCGCGCCGCGTCGGGCTGCACCTGCTGACGCGGCTGCGCGACCTCGCGACCCGGCGCCCCCTGATCGGCGACGTGCGTGGACTCGGTCTGTTCCTCGGCGTCGAGCTGGTGCGCGATCGCACCACGCTGGAGCCGGCGGGGGAGGAGGCCGACTACGTCGCGAATCGGATGCGGGAACGCGGCGTACTGCTCAGCACCGACGGTCCGTTCCACAACGTGTTGAAGATCAAGCCGCCGCTCGTCTTCACGATACAGGATGCCGATCAGCTCGTCGCGACCCTCGACCAGGCGCTCGGCGAAGATCCGGGGCGTCGGCGTCCGGAGGAGGAAGCGTGATCCCACCGCTCTTCCGCATCGACCGGCTCAACTGCAGCTTGTGAGGAGAGTCTCAAGGGCTCGAATCGTTCCCATGAGGAGGAAACTATGGCCGGGAAGGGTCGCCGCACCACGCACCGCAGCAGCACGGGGAAAAAACTCTACGCCGTTCGCGACGCCAAGGGACGCTTCAAGGACATCCAGAGCTACAAGCGCGCGCACGGCTCGGACATCAAACGGAAGAGCAAAAAAGGGAAGTGACCCTGGCGCGCCCGGCGCTCGCCGTTCTGCTCGGCGTCGTCCTTGCCTGTTCCGGCGACACCAGCCGCCTCACCCCGGAGCAGGAAGGCCGATTCGCTACGGAAGGCATTCGGCGCCGCGCCCCCAACGTCTGGTTTCGCTACACGCACGATGCCGGAACCCGATCGGCCGGGTGGGAGGATCGGCTCGGCTCTATCGTGGTAACGAACCAGACCGTGCTCGTCTACAAGAACCAGAAGATCGGCATCGAGATCACTGCCGCGAGCCGGCGCTTCTACGAGGTCAGCCGTGATGGCGCTCGCGTCCGCATCGGCGCCGGCTCGGGTCAGTCGCGGGAGGTGTGGTCGTTCGAGCCACCCGACGACCCGGTGGGGTGGACCGAAGACATCCGGACGGTGATCCGACTTGCCAAGGGTACCGCCAACCGCTAATGCGCTCCCGGCCGCCTTGTCACGGCTTGTACCAGGTGCTCCCCAGATTCCCGAGCGGCGTCGCCAGGTTCAGCACGAGCGTGTCCTGCAGCGCGCCCCCGATGACGAACGTTCCCGGGATCGTACCCAACGCGCCTGGCAGCACGAGGTAGATGGAGTCGCCACTCGACGTGTGCCTGGCCGAGTAGGTGCCGAGCAGCACGAGCGACGTGTCGGGCAGCAACAAGGTGTCCGGCGAGACGACGGTGATGTCGGCGTTGAACGAGCTGCTGGTGAATACGAGAGTCCCTGTGCTGCCCGGGGCAGGTAGCAATCCCCCCAGCAGCAGCGAGACAAGGGTGTAACTGCCCGCGAGGTTGACACCACTGCCGGGGCCAGATCCGCTATCGCTGCACGCCGTGGGTGCTCCGAAAGCGACCGTCGCCGCCAGCGCGACGGCCACCAGGCGAATTCTCCGCATACCTTCCTCCAAAGTCGGGTGGCCACTGGAGCCTAACCGGGGATCCACCGGGCGTCCAGCCGAACGACCAGTGGCGAGCGGTATCGCCGACCGCGGCCTCGAGATACATTCGCGCGGAACGTTATGAGTATCTCATTGGGCCTCGAGGGCGCGTGATCGAGATTCGCCGGGCGGGAGTCAAGGACGTGCCGATGCTCGCGCCGCTGCTCGACGCCTACCGCCAGTTCTATCACCAGCCCCCCGACCTCGCCCTTGCCCGACAGTTCCTCACCGAGCGTCTGGGTCGGGACGAGTCCGTGGTGTTTGTGGCCCACACCGCGGGTAACGGAGACATCTTGGGGTGCGGCTTCACCCAGCTCTACCCGCTGTTTTCCTCGGTCGCCTGCCGCCCCACCTGGATTCTGTACGACCTGTTCGTCGACCCGAGCTGCCGCCGCGCCGGTGTGGCGCGACGGCTGATGGAGGCGGCGCACGCGTTCGCGCGGGCGGAGGGAGCCGCCACAGTCGAACTGGACACGGCCCACACCAACACCAGCGCGCAAGCGCTCTACGATGCGCTGGGATACCGTCGGGACCTCGAGTTCCGTCACTACGTGCTCACCCTATAACGGTGACATCACCGGGAGGAAATCGTGCTCTGGACTATCGTGATCGGCCTCGTCGCCGGCGCTCTGGCGAAGCTCCTCATGCCGGGCAAGGACCCGGGCGGAATCATCATCACGATGCTGCTCGGCATCGCAGGATCTGTGGTCGCCAATTTTCTGGGCTCGCTCCTCGGCCTCTACCAGCAAGGTGAGCGTGCCGGCCTGATCGCTTCAGTAGTCGGCGCCGTGTTGATTCTCGTGATATATCGGCGCTTCAAGAAGACCGCCTGAGCCATCCATCCGTCACCCGAGAGGAGACCCCCATGTCGGTCGCCAAGGTCACCGAGATCACCTCCAGCTCACCCAAGAGTTTTGAGGACGCCGTTCAGTCCGGCATCGCCCGTGCCGGCAAGACGCTGCAGAACATCAAGGGTGCGTGGGTGAATGGCATGAAAATCGACGTCGAAAACAACCGAATCACGAGCTATCGCGTGGACATGAAGATTTCCTTCGTCCTCAAGGACTGAGTCTCGGGCGAGGGCGGCGGCGCAAAGTCGCCGCCCTCCGGCTGCGCCCACCATGACCCCGACACCTCTGCCGCTATCGCGCGGTTTCCCGAGTCGCTACGGCGTCCCTGAGCTGCGCGCGGTGCACCCGGCCATCTTCCAGCGGCGCTATTTCACCCACTGCCTGCAATGCAAGTTCTGTCACGACTGGTGCTGCCAGTTCGGTGTGGACGTGGACCGCTATCACGTCGATCGCATCTTGATGCACGCGGATAGTCTGGAAGCCTACACCGGCGTTCCCCGGGCACAGTGGTTCACCGGCGAGGTGGAAGCCGAACCCGATTCACCGGGCGGGGAAACATGGCGCACCAGAGTTGTGGACGGCGCGTGTGTGTTCCTCAACCGACGGGGTCGGGGTTGCCTGCTGCATGCTTTTTGTCTGGAGCAGGGCATTGACCACCACGAGCTGAAGTCCTTGGTGGATGGCCTGTTCCCCCTCACCTTCGAGGCCGGTGTGCTGGGCCCGGCACTCGAAGTCGAGGACAACGAGCTGGTTTGCCTCGACACCGGGCCGACGCTGTACCGCGGGATGCGAGAGGAGCTGCGGTACTATTTTGGAGATCAATTGGTGGCGGAGCTGGACCAGGTAGAACCACTCGGGCAGGGACCAGGCTAAGTTCACATTCATGCTCTTCGTGCTCGACAACTACGACTCGTTCACGTACAACCTGGTCCAGTACCTGGGCGAGCTGGGCGAGCACCCGGTGGTGTACCGCAACGACGCGCTGGCGGTGGCCGACGTGCTCGCGCTCAAGCCGAGCGCGGCCGTCTTGTCCCCGGGGCCGGGCGTCCCTTCCAAATCCGGGATCCTCGTCCCATTGGTGCAAGCCCTCGCCGGCCAGGTTCCTGTCCTCGGCGTCTGTCTCGGGCACCAGGCAATCGGCGAGGCGTTCGGTGGGCGCGTGGTGCGCGCCGAGCGGCTGATGCACGGTAAGACCTGCCCGGTAGAGCACCAGGATGACGAGTTGTTTGACGCGATCCCCTCGCCATTCACCGCAATGCGCTACCACTCGCTGGTGGTTGACTGGGCTGGGCTGCCGCACGACCTCGTCGTCACGGCCTGGTCGGGAGACCGCGGCAAGGGGGGCGAGATCATGGCCATGAAGCACCGTCATTTCCCGGTTTATGGGGTGCAGTTTCACCCCGAATCAATCGGTACCGAGCACGGGAAGCGGCTACTGGAGAACTTCCTCAGGGTGGCTCACGCTGTGGCCTAGCCACCACGGCCACAACTGTAATTCCCATCACTTGTTCCCGCGGCACAGATTTTGTATCTTGGCCTGTGCCAGTCCTTGGCGTGATTCCCGCTCGGCTGGGCTCCAGCCGACTCCCCCGAAAGCCCCTACGGCTCCTGGCCGGAGAACCCCTCGTCACGAGGGTAGTCCGGCGTTTGGTTGACCTCGACGCCTGCGACCGGGTCGTGGTCGCTACCGACGCCGAAGAGATCGCTGCAGTCGTTCGCCAGGCCGGTTTCGAAGTAGTCCTCACGGCTGTGACGCACGAATCCGGGACTGAGCGAATCGCAGAAGTTATTACCACCAAAGAGTTTACGGGCTATGACCTCATCCTCAATGTGCAGGGTGACGAGCCACTCGTCGCGGCAGCGGCAATTCTCGGGACACTGGATCGGCTTCGTCTGGGCGACCCGATTGGTACCGCCGCCGGGTATCTCGACCCACGGCTCGCCGGCGACCCGAATAGAGTAAAGGTTGTGGTCGGTCCGGGTGGCCGGGCAGCGTATTTCTCCCGCGCCCCGATCCCGTTTGACCGGGAAAACGGTGGGGAAGTCGTCTATCACCAGCACGTGGGCGTGTATGGCTACACCCGCGACGCCTTGCAGCGCTGGGCGCGGCTCACCCCCGTACCCGAGGAGCGCTGGGAGCGTCTCGAGCAGCTGCGACCGCTGTTGCACGGTATTCCAATCGGCGTGGCGTTGTTCGACGAGGCGCCAGCCCCCGGCATCGACACGGCCGCGGACCTGGAATGGGCCGAGCAAGCGTTGGTCCGACACCTGAGGGAGGTGAGCCCGTGAGCTCGACGAAGTACATCTTCGTGACTGGCGGGGTGGTGAGCTCGCTCGGCAAGGGGATCGCCGCCGCCTCGATGGGACGGCTGCTCGCCGAGCGCGGACTGAAGGTCACGATCCAGAAGTTCGATCCCTACATCAACGTCGATCCCGGCACCATGTCGCCGTTCCAGCACGGTGAGGTGTACGTGACCGACGATGGCGCCGAGACCGACCTCGATCTGGGGCACTACGAGCGGTTTATCGACCGGTCACTCTCCCAGGTAAACAATGTGACGACGGGACGAATCTATCTCTCAGTCATCACCAAGGAGCGCCGTGGGGAATACCTCGGCTCGACAGTGCAGGTGATCCCCCACATCACCGACGAGATCAAGTCCGCCATACGCCGCCTCGCGCCCGACCATGACGTCGTCATCACCGAAATCGGCGGCACGGTCGGCGACATCGAATCGCTGCCGTTTCTCGAGGCGATTCGCCAGTTCCGCCAGGACGTCGGTCGCGAGAACACGTTGTTCGTTCACCTCACGCTGGTGCCGTACATCGCCGCCACCGCCGAGCTGAAGACCAAGCCGACGCAGCACTCCGTCCGAGAGTTGATGCAAATCGGAATCCAGCCCGACATCCTGGTGTGCCGCACCGAGCGGCCGCTGTCCGAAGAGTTGAAGCGCAAGATCGCCCAGTTCTGCAACGTGGACTTCGGCTGCGTGGTGGAGAGCCCCGACGTCCGCACCATCTACGAGATTCCACTCAAGCTGCACGAACAGGGGCTCGACAAAGAGGTCTGCGTGCGGCTCAAACTCGAGACCAAAGAACCAGACCTGCGCGCCTGGGCGGCGATGGTGGAGAAGATCCTCCATCCCGAGCGCCGGGTACGCATTGCGGTGGTCGGGAAGTACACCGAGCTGGCCGACAGCTACAAGAGCATCAACGAGGCGCTGATCCACGGCGGCGTCGCCAACCAGGCCGGCGTGGACGTGCACTGGATCGCCTCCGACCGCTTCACGGATCAGGAGACGGCCGGCGAGCTGCTGGCCCCTTACGATGCGCTGCTCGTGCCCGGCGGCTTCGGGGTGCGCGGCGTGGAAGGCATGGTCGAGGGGATCCGCTGGGCGCGCGAGCACCAGCTGCCGTTCTTCGGCATCTGCCTGGGACTCCAGGTGGCCATCATCGAGTTCGCGCGCAACGTCTGCCGGCTCCCCAACACGAACTCGAGCGAATTCGAGCCCGAGTGCGAGAACCCCGTGATCGCCTTGATGCGGTCGCAGGAGGGCATTCAGGAGATGGGGGGGACCATGCGCCTCGGCGCCTACCCCTGCCGCCTCCGCGCCGGCTCTCGCGTGGCCCAGGTGTACAACGACAGCGAAGTCAGCGAGCGGCACCGGCACCGCTACGAGGTATCGAACGCGTACCGCGACGTGCTCGCGGAGTACGGGATGCGCTGCTCGGGACTCTCCCCCGACGGCTCGTTGGTTGAAATGATCGAGCTGCCGGATCACGCCTGGTACATTGGCTGCCAGTTCCACCCAGAGCTCAAGTCGCGGCCGATGCGGCCACACCCGCTGTTCGCCGGGTTCATCGGCGCGGCGCTCGCGCACCGCGCCACGCGTTCCGAGACGGTAGCGGCGGATGCGCCGGAGCCGTTCGCCCGCGCCGCGCGCTAGCCATGCTTCAGTTCGGCGACGGGTCCGCCCCGTTTCTCATCGCGGGGCCCTGTGTAATCGAGTCCGATGACTTGAATCTCCGGGTCGCCGACGCGCTGGTCACCCTGGGAGCGCGCGCCGGCCTGCACGTCATCTACAAGGCCTCTTTCGACAAGGCGAACCGCTCCCGCCTCGCCGCGACGCGGGGCCCCGGACTCGACGAGGGACTGCGCGCGCTCGAACGTGTGCGCGCAACCAGTGGCCTCCCGGTGCTCACCGATGTGCACGAGGTGGCCCAGGTGGCCGCCGCGGCCGAGGTCGCCGACGTACTCCAGATCCCCGCGTTCCTGTGCCGCCAGACCGATCTGCTGATCGCAGCGGGGAAATGCGGCCGTCCGGTGAACGTGAAGAAGGGACAGTGGATGGCGCCCGAGCAGATGGCGGGGGCCGTGGAAAAAGTGCGCGGCGGCGGGGCGCCGGAGGTGGCGGTTACCGAGCGGGGCACGTTTTACGGGTACGGCGACCTCGTTGTGGATATGCGCAGTTTCGCGCGGTTGCGGGCGGCGTGCGCTGTTCCCGTGATCTTCGATGCCACTCACTCGGTCCAGCGGCCGGGGCAGGGAACGGACGGTTCGAGCGGCGGCCTGCGCGAGTTCATTCCGCCGCTGTTGTATGCCGCCGCGGCCGCGGGGGCGGATGGGTTCTTCCTCGAGACCCATCCCGATCCCGCGCACGCGCCGAGCGATGGCCCGAACATGGTGCCGTTGGACGAGCTGCCGGGCATCGTCGCCATCGCGCACGACGTGTGGCGGCGGACACGGGGAGCGGCCATCCGTGCTTGACTCCGCGCTAGCCAAGCGGCTCCGGCTCGTCGGCTTCGACGTGGACGGCGTACTGTCCGACGGTGGGATCTACGTCGGCCGCGTGGGCGATCATCCCGTCGAGTTCAAACGATTCGATTCCCAGGATGGCAGCGGCGCCTGGCTGTTGCGGCGCGCCGGCCTCACGCTGGTGTTGGCCAGCGGCCGCCATTCGGACGCCACCATCATTCGGGCCAGAGAGATGAAGGTCGATGAGGTGATCGAAGACGAGACGGGCGCAGGACGCAAACTGATGGCGTTTGAAGCAATGCTCGAGCGGCGGGGGATCGCGTGGGACGAATGTGCCTTCGTGGGCGATGACCTCGCCGATCTGCCGCTGCTTGTGCGTGTCGGTCTCCCGATCGCCGTCGCCAATGCCGTTCCCGAAGTCGCCGCGGCCGCCGCGATCGTCACGCAGCGATCGGGTGGACACGGTGTCATCCGAGAGGTGGCGCATACCATCCTCACCGCCAGCGGCGTCTGGGACGATGTGGTGCACCAGTACCTGGAGGAGCGGGGCCATGCCGTCCAGCGCGCAGCCGGATCTCGCTGAGCGGGGTCGCCGCGTGCTCGCCCTGGAGGCTGACGCGATCCAGCAGGTCGCGCAGGGGCTTGGCGCGGCGTTCGGGCAGGCCATTGGACTGCTCGCCGCGGCCTCGGGTCGGCTCATCGTGTCCGGCGTCGGAAAGTCGGGGCTCATCGCCCGGAAGATCGCCGCGACGTTCACGTCCACCGGTACGCCCGCGGCGTTTCTGCATCCGGTGGATTCGCTGCATGGCGACCTCGGCATCGTGGGCCGCGACGACGTGGCGATCCTGCTGTCAAAAAGCGGGGAATCGGATGAGCTGTTCGGACTGGTAGAGCAGCTGAAGCGGCTCGGGGTGCCGATCGTGGCCCTCACCGGCGCGCCAGACTCGACGCTCGCGCGCGCGGCGACCGTCGTGTTGGACGCGGGCCGGGCCGAGGAGGCGTGTCCGGAGACACTCGCGCCAACGACCAGCACCACGGTGGCGCTCGCCCTGGGCGACGCGCTCGCGGTCACCCTGCTCGAGGTCAAAGGGTTCCGGCGCGAGGACTTCGCGGCGCTCCACCCGGGCGGCGCCTTGAGCCGGAAACTGCTGCTCCGAGTCCGGGACGTGATGCTCAGCACGGACCTGCCGACCCTCACCCCCGACCGTCCGATGCGCGAATGCATCGTGTTGCTGGCCGAGAAGCGCGGAACCGTGACCGTCGTCAACCCGCAGGGCCAGCTCGCCGGCGTGTTCACGGCCGGCGACCTGACGCGCCTGATGGAGCGCCGCGACGACTTTCTGAACGTGCCGGTGGGCGACGTCATGACGCGCACCCCGAAAACCACTTCGGCCGATGAGCTCGCCTCGGCGGCGGTGGGCCTCATGGAACAGCATGGGATCATGGCGCTGCCGGTGCTCGACGGGGGACGCAAAGTGGTAGGGATAGTGCATTTGCATGATCTCATGCGGGCGGGGGCAATATGACTCGACGACTCTGCTTGACGCTTGTGCTCGACGCCTTCGCCTTTGCAGTTCTGGCATGTAACAATGGCGTCCGCCCCACCGCGACCATCACCGCCGCCGATACCGCCGACCAGGTCCTGGTGAACATGACGCACTACGTCACGCACGACGGCGTCGTGCGCGCTCGGGTGGAGGCCGACACGGCGTTCTTCTACCAGCCCGTCCAAGCCGCTGAAATGCGCACCGTCCGCATCACGTTCTACGACACCGATGGACGCGAAACATCCACGATGTCGGCCCGGGAGGGGACGTACCACTGGGCAACCGGGGATATGGAAGGGCGGGGCAAGGTCGTGGTGATCGGCGCGAGCGACGGCCGTACGCTGCGCAGCGAGGTGATGCGCTTTCGCCGGGAGGCTAACGAGGTGTCATCCGACCTGCCGTTCGTGTTCGACGCCCCGGGCCGCCACATCGAGGGTGCCGGGTTCACCTCCGACCCCGATTTCCGCACCGTGATCGCGAAACGGCCGCGCGGCACCGGCGGTCAATTCACGCTGCCGAACCAATGAGGCTCGTCGCCGTGCTGCTGGCACTGCAGCAACCCGTCGCCCCGCAGGCGGCAGACTCCTCGCGCGGGCGCCCGTGTCTGCTCGTCGTGGACACGGTCGGCCATGAGGGGCGCCAAGTCGAAGTCGGGCCGGGCTTGCAGAACATCTACGCCGGCGGCGGCGTGCGGGCCCATTGTCAGGGGACGACGACGACGCTCGCGTCCGACAGCATGGTGTGGAACGCCCTCACCAACCGCCTCGACCTGCTCGGCACGGTCCGGATTCGCGATACGTCGCTCAGCCTCGACGCGAACCTCGCAGCCTATTATCGCCTCGACGAACGCCTCGAGGCGCACAACAACGTCGTCGCCGTGAACCGCAACAACGGTTCGGTGCTGCGCGGCCCGAACCTCGTCTACTGGCGCGCGGCGCCCGGCATCCGCGACACGGTGGAGATGTACGCCACCCAGCGGCCCACCATCAACTATCGCGGCGCCGGCGCGGCGGACACCACCGAACCGTACGTGATCATCGCCGACCGCGTGCGTTTCAAGGGGAACGACCGGATGTGGGCGGGGGGCAAATCGACCATCGACCGCAGCGACTTCGCCGCCCAGAGCGATTCCATGGCGCTCGACCAGATCGCCGGCATAGGCGTTCTGATCGGCGCGCCGCGCGTCCAGGGGAAGGGCGCGCAGAGCTACACCCTCACCGGGACGCGCATCGAGCTCGGCCTGCAAGCGCGCGACGTGCGCCTCGTGAAGGCCCTCGGAGACGGCAAGGCGACCAGCACCGACTGGACGCTCGCCGCGGACACGATTCATCTGGCCATCGAGCGCCGCAAACTGCAGCAGGCGCTCGCCTGGGGAACGAAGGTGCGGCCGCACGCCGTCTCGGCGTTGCAGGATATCCGGGCCGACTCGCTGGCGCTCGACGTGCCCGATCAGGTGCTCACCGAGGGGCGAGGCTTTGGTCGCGCCTTCTCCGCGTCCAAGCGGGACTCGACGGTCGCCGCCGTGAAGGTGGATTGCACGAACGACACCGCCGACTGCCTCGTGAGCTGCGTGGTCGTCGCCGTCGATTGCATTGCCGGCGATACCCTCACCGCCCGATGGGCCCAGGAGCGCGATTCGACCGGCGCCCAACGCAGTCGCATTCATCAGATCATCGCCCGCGGCTCGGCCAGGGCCCTGTCGCATCTCCCCAGCCGAGACTCGACCACCGGCCCGGCGCTGAACTACTCGCGTGGCAAGAGCATCAACATCCAGCTGAAGCAGGCGCGCATCGATCGGGTTACAGTCGGCGGCCGGGCCGACGGCGTCCACCTCGAGCCACGGCCGCCCGCCCCACCCGACACCACCGCCCAGCGAGACTCCACGTGACGGCTCCGGTCGACGATCTCCGGGTCCCCACGCTGCTCGCGGCACGCGACTCGTCTCTGCCGCTCGCCGCCGCCGCGCTTGCCCAGGTGGCCGATGCCAGCGGCGCGGCGTCCTTCGGTCAGCTCGCCGTCGCCTACCGGGAGGAGTTCCTGCGAGTACGCGCCCGGGTGCGGGGCACCACGCAGTCCGAGTCCGGGAGCCTATCCGTCGACGACTCGCGCGAAAACCTCCGCGCCTCGGTGCTGCCGCGGCTCGCACTGGACCGCATCGTGACGCTCCCCGCGGAGCCCTGGTGGGATGACACGCCGATCGCATTCGAGTCCGAGCTCTGGGCGCAGATGGCGGCGAACCGCGCGGGGATCACTGCCCGGCTCCTCGACGCCGCTGTGGAGACGCTCGCCCGCGCGGAAACGGGAGGGGCGGCGCCCCAAGCCCCCACTCCCGGTGGCAGTCGCATCGCGAGCCAGGGTCTGGTCAAGGCGTACAAGGGCCGGCGCGTCGTGGACGATGTGACCGTGGAGCTGGAGCAGGGAGAGATCGTCGGCTTGCTCGGTCCGAACGGGGCGGGGAAGACGACGACGTTCTACATGTTCACGGGCCTCGTGCAGCCGGACCGCGGCACGATTCTGCTCGACGGCAGAGACATCACGATGGAGCCGATGTACCGGCGCGCGCGCGCCGGCCTCGGGTACCTCGCGCAGGAACCGTCGATCTTCCGCAAGCTGACCGTGGAGGAAAACGTCGCCGCGATTCTCGAGACCCTGCCGCTCACGCCGGAGGAGCGTGCCGCGCGGCTCGAGCGGCTGCTCGACGAGCTCGGGGTCAAACACCTGCGCGGCCAGCGGGCCTATCAACTCTCGGGCGGCGAGCGCCGCCGGCTCGAGATCACGCGCGCGCTCGTCACCGAGCCCAAGTTTCTGTTGCTCGACGAACCGTTCGCGGGGGTAGATCCCATCGCCGTCCACGATATCCAGACCATCGTCGCGGGGCTGCGCCAGCAGGGCATCGGTGTGCTGATTACCGATCACAATGTGGAGCAAACGCTCGATATCGTGGACCGCGCGTACATCATGTTCGAAGGCAAGGTCCAGGTCGCCGGGAGCGTGCGCGAGCTGGTCTTCAACGATAGCGTGGCCGAGCGCTACCTCGGTCCCACCCTGACAGCCCGGCTGCGCGCCCGGCTGGGAGCGGCAGCGTGAAGCCGGGCCTGCAGCAGATCCCGGGCATGCGGCAGGACCTGCGCATCAATCCACGCCTGTTCCAGGCGATGGACCTGTTGTACATGCCGCTGCTCGACCTGCAACAGCACCTCAAACAGGAGCTGCTCGGCAACCCGTTCCTCGAGCTGGTCGAGCCCGAGGACGAGGTCGAAACGCCCCAGTCCACCGCCGCCGAAAAGGAGCAGATCGAGGCGGAGAAAAAGGCCGAAGACGAGCCGAATTGGGAGGAGATCTTGCTTGACGACGGCGCCGATGCGATGACCGCCGCCCGCGATCTCTCGGAGGCCCGCGAGTACACCGAACCCGTCTCGGTCGAAGCCCGGGATCTCTCGGATCACCTGAAGGATCAGGTCCAGATGCTGGATCTGACCCCGCGCCAACGGCTGCTCGCCGAGGAGTTTCTGGGGAACATCGCCGAGGACGGATACCTCGGCGCGACCCTGGAGGAGATCGTTTCCGGCGCCAACAAGTTGTTGGAGGATTTCGACTCGGAACGCGCGGTCGAGGCCCAGGTCCGGCCGTACACGCTAGCCGAGGCCGAAGAGATGTTGCGCATCATCCAGAAGCTCGATCCGCCGGGCGTGGGTGCGCGCGATTTGCGGGAGTGCCTGCTGCTGCAGCTCGAGGACAAGAAACAGACCGAGTCGCTCGCCTACCGCCTGGTGAAGGACGCCTGGGATGACCTGAAGGGACACCGCTGGAGCGACCTCGGCAAGCACTTCGGGATCGACCCCACCCAGGTGCAGCACGTGGCCGACGAGCTGGCCAAGCTCGATCCCAAACCCGGGCTCCAATACGCCGCCGCGAACGACACCTACATCATCCCGGACCTGACGGTCGAGAAGATCGGCGACAAATACCACGTGACGCTCAACGACGGCGGCCTGCCGCGCTTGCGGATCTCCAAGACCTACCAGGACATCGCCCGCGACCGGAAGAAATACCAGGGGGAGAACAAGGACTTCATCAACCAGCGGCTCAACAGCGCCAACTGGATGATCCAGGCGATCGAGCAGCGGCGTCAGACGATGATCAAGGTGATGAACTTCATTGTGGACCGGCAGCGCGAGTTCTTCGAGAAGGGGGTGGAGTATCTGCGCCCGCTGACGCTGCGCGAGGTCGCCGACGTCATCAGCATGCACGAGAGCACGGTGAGCCGCGTGACCAACGAGAAGTACGTCCAGACCCCACGCGGGTTGTTGCCCCTCAAGTTCTTTTTCTCGAGCGGCCTCCAGACCAGCACCGGGGAGGACGCGAGCGCTCGGTCGATCAAAGCACAGATTCAGAAGCTCGTGGCAGAGGAGAATCCGCGAGACCCGCTCACCGATCAGCAGATCGTCGAATTGTTCGGGGCTCGTGGGGTGCGAATCGCGCGGCGGACGGTCGCCAAGTACCGCGACCAGCTCAACATCCTTCCCGCGCGCATGCGCAAGCGCCTGTGAGTCTGGCGGCGACCGGCTCCCGCCCCGAAGTGAGCATCCTCGTTCCCGCCAAGGACGAAGCCGAAAACCTGCCGGAGCTGGTGCGCCTGATGCGCGAAGCGCTGCTGCCGCTGGCGTACGCCTGCGAGGTGGTGGTAATCGACGACGGCAGCCGGGACACCACCGCCGACGTGCTGCAGCGGCTCGCCGCGCAGCACCCGTTTCTCCGCGTCGTCACCCACCGCTCCCAGCGCGGCATCGCCGACGCCCTGAAGTCCGGCACTGAAGCTGCCGGAGGGCGGGTGCTCGTCTTCTGGCCCGCCGACCTCCAGTACCTCCCGGCCGACATTCCGCCGCTCGTCACCCCGATTCTCGAAGGGCAGGCCGACATCGTCACGGGGACGAAACAAGGGCAGTACGACAAGCGCTTCGTCTCCTGGGTGTACAACGGCCTGTGCCGGTGGCTGTTCGGCATCCGCGTCACCGACCTGAATTCGGTGAAGGCGTACCGCCGCGAAGTGATGGACGTCGTACCGCCCCGTCCCGATTGGCACCGATTCATGGTCGTCATCGCCGCGGGGCAGGGGTATCGCCTGACCGAGCGCCCGGTGCCGGTCCACCCGCGCCACGCCGGCAAGTCCAAGTTCGGCATCGGGCGCATTCCGGTGGGCGTGCTCGACCTCCTGTCGGTGTGGTTCCAGCTGCGCTTTGGACGCAAGCCGATGCTGTTCTTCGGGATGTCGGGGGCGTTCTTGGTGCTGCTGGGAATGCTCGTAGGGATCTACGCATTGATCGAGCGGTACGTGTTCGGCATCGGGTTTCGCCCGATCCTCAACCTGATCCTGTTGCTCGTGCTCGCCGGTCTGATTTTGTTCGGGTTCGGCTTCGTGGGCGAGCTGGTGGCGGGGCAGCGGGAGGAGATCCGCGCGTTGCAGCGGGACATCGATCGCCTGCGGGAACGCGAACAATCGCACTGACCGCGCCTCGGTGCCGGTCCCGGGCGCTTATATTCACGCCCGATGCGCATTCTGGTCGTTGCCCACAATTACCCCCGTTTCCCTGGAGACCCGGCCGGTGCGTATGTCGCCCGGCTCGCCCGCGCGGCCGCAGCGTCCGGCGCGACCGTCCAGGTGATCGCGCCACATAGTGTTTCGGCGCTCGAAGACGAGGAAACGGACCAGCTCCGGGTCCATCGCTTCCGTTATGCCCCGGAGAGCCTGGAACGAGTTGGCTACCGCGGAGACGTCAGTCGGCGCGCGTTGCTCGCCCCCCTGACCCTGGCGACCGTCCCGGCCTACCTGCTGCGCTTCCGCTCCGCCATCCGCCGCCACGCGGCCACATTTCACCCCCAAGTCGTCCACGCGCACTGGTGGTTCCCGGCGGGCTGGCTCGTCTCCGGACTCGGCGTGCCGTACATCGTCACGTGCCATGGCAGCGACGTCCGCCTGCTCGAGCGCAGTGCCGTGCTGCGGCGTGTCAGTCGTGCCGTGTTTCGCGGAGCCGGTGCCGTGACGGCCGTATCCCGCTTTCTCGCGACCGACCTGGAACGCCAGACCGATGGCCTGCGTCGTCCCGTTTCGGTCACACCCATGCCGGTCGACGTGGAGCTCTTCGGCCGCGGCCTCACCACACCCAAAACCAGTCCGCCGCGGGTGCTGTATGCGGGCAACCTGGTCCCGAACAAGGGCGTCGACGTTCTGCTCCGAGCCGTGGCCACGCTGCATCAACAGGGCACCGAATGCCGGCTGAAGATTCTCGGCGAGGGGCCGGCACGGCCCAATCTTGAACGGCTGGCTCGCGCCCTCGGCGTCGGCGACCGCGTCGAATGGTCCAAATTCGTCCCGCAGGATCGCCTGCCCGCCGAGTATGGCGCGAGCACCGTCACGGTGCTGCCGACGCGAGGACAGGCCGAGGGGCTGGGACTCGTGCTGGTCGAGGCCCTGCTGGCTGGGTCGGCCGTGGTGGGGACGCCCGCGGGTGGAATCCCGGAGGTCATTCAGGATGGCGTGACGGGCCTGTTGGCGCGCGACGGCGATCCCGACGATCTCGCCGACAAAATTCGCCGTTTGCTTGGCGATCCGGGGTTGCGCGATCGTCTCACAGCAGCCGGGCGAGCCCGTGCGCTGGAAACTTATTCCAGCGCCGCTGCCGCTCGCCGATTCCTCGATCTCTACGATGCCCTCGCTGACGATCGCCCGGCATCCTGAGCCGCCGACCGGCTGGGAGCAGCTGGCCCTCGAGCACGGGACTTTTTACCATCACCCACTGTGGATCACCGAAGTGGCGCGCTGTTTCAGCTACCCTCTGCACGTGTTGACCGCCGAGACGGCGGGGCAGGTGGTGGGCGGCCTAGCGCTGGCCGAAGTACCGGCCCTGGTCGGGCCACGCCGACTGGTGAGCTTTCCGTTCAGCTTCGTAGCAGGGCCGATGGCGGCCACGGCCGATGCGAATGGCGCACTGGCGGCGGCTGCCCGCGACGTCGCGATCGAGCGCGGCATCAGCCGTGTCGAGCTGAAGCAGCCGGATGCGGCGCCGCCCCCGGCTCCCGGGTTCGAGCGCAGCGCGCGATACACCACGTTTCGCGTCTCGACGGTGGGAGGCGAGCCGGCCATCTGGAAGCGTCTGCATGTGACGAGTATCCAGCAGCGGATACGGAAAGGGCAGAAGGCCGGTGTCACCGTGTCGGACGGGACGTCGGAGCAGGATTGGCTCGCCATGGCACGGCTCGAGGAGCTGGTGCAGCATGGCCATGGCGTCCCCGCGCCGCCGCGACGGTTTTTCCTGGATTCCTGCCGCCGGTTGCAGCAGGCCGGGCTGGTCGATCTCTATCTTGCGCGCATCCCCGACGGCCGGATCGCCGCGGGCTTCGTGATGTTCAAGGGACCGCGTGACTGGGTGTACGCGTTCAGCGCGTCAGAGCCCGCGCTGGTGCGCGAGTATCGGCCCACGCACGTGCTCCTCTGGGCCGGCTTGCAGCGCGCCGCGGCGGCCGGGGTCACGGTCGATCTCGGCCGCACCGCACCGGAACAGACGTCGCTCGCCGAATTCAAGCAGCGCTGGGGTGCGGAGGCCGTACCGCTGGCATATGATTACTGGCCCAGCGCCGGCGGCCTCAACCAGGGGCGCCGCGACCGCGGTGCCCTGGCGCTCGCGGCGCGCGTGTGGTCGGCGCTGCCTGCGCCCGTGGCGCGGCTCGGCTCGGGCCTCTACCGCTATCTCGGGTGATCGATGCGACGATTCCTGTGGCGGCTGCGCAAGAAAGTGCTCAAGCGGCTGGCGCGGAACACCTTTTTCCCCAGCTGGCGAGTACGGCTCTTGCGCTGGTGCGGGTACCAAATCGGCCGCGACGTCTATATCGCCGACGAGCTGCTGATCGCCGAAGAGCTGGAAGACCGCGCCAACCTGACCCTGGGCGATCGCGTCAGCATCGCCCCCCGCGTGACGCTGGTGCTTTCCTCTCACCCCAATGCATCACGCATCCGCTCGTTCGCTCCGGTGAAACGTGCGCCCATCGTGATCGAGGCGGACGCGTGGCTCGGTGCGGGGGTCGTGGTGCTGCCGGGCGTGCGGATCGGGCGCGGCGCCATCATCGGCGCGAACGCGGTGGTGACGCAGGACGTCCCACCGCTGCACGTCGTCGCCGGCCAGCCGGCAAAGACCGTCCGCATCCTGACGCCGCCGCCGGATTGGTCGTGATCCGCCCGGCGGTCCCTCCCGACCTCTCGGCGGGGGAGCGGTACGGCCTCGATGTGCTGCTGGACCTTTCGCGCTTGCTCATCCTCTCGGATCCAGCGGCCGATGTCGTGCGGCTCACGATCGACGCCTCGACTCCCGTGCCACTCGATCGCTTCCTGCAGGACGACGTGGTCCCCGAACGCGCCGACGGCGCGGTCCGCGTGGACCGGGACATCTTAACGTGCGTCACCGCCCTGGCGGGCGCTGGCGCGGAACAGACTGTCCGGGCCACCGATCGGCATGGTCGCGTGCCCTCCACGGAGAATCCACTGGTACGCGCCGGCCGCGAGCGAGAGCCGGTCGTCCAGCGCTACGCCGTCGCGCTCCGCGCGGCCGTACAGGCGGTGGCGGGTCGCCGACCGGTCCGGCTGCTTGCGCCCTGGCCCGACGGTCGGCGCTGGGCAGCGGCAATCACCCACGATCTCGACGTCGTGTCGGGATGGCCCGTGTTCATGCTCATGCGGGTCGCGGAGCTTGTAGGCGGCGGGGAAGTGACGCGAGCAGGTAGCGTGGTCGTTGCCGCCGCCCGGGCCTTCGGACGCGATCCAGTGTTCGCAGGCGTGCGCGCGCTGCTCGAGGCGGAGCATGCCGCGGGCCTTCCGGCAACGTGGTTCGTGCTCTGCGGCACACCCACCCCGGCCACCTGGCTGCGAGGCGACTTGACCTACTCGCCTGAATCTCGTTCCACCCGGCGCCTCCTGGACGATATTGCCACAGCCGGGCACGAGATCGGGCTGCACGGCAGCTTCAGAACCACGGTCGACGCCGACCGTCTTGGGGAGGAGCGGGAGCGCCTGGGCCGCCTGATCGGCGGCGCGCCGGCGGGGGTGCGACAACATTTCCTGCGCATGCGACCCGGCCGGACGCAGGCGGCGATGCAGGCCGCCGGGTTCGGCTACGACGCCACCTACGGGTTCCCCGATCGCAACGGGCTACGCCTCGGCGTCGCCGATTCGGTTCCGGCCTGGTGTGACGATGGACCTGAGGCGCTCGAAACGGTACCGCTCATCTGGATGGATCGGGCGCTGTCCAAGTACCGTGGGGTCGAGGACCCCAACGCATGGATCGCCGACGCCCTGGCGCTCGCCGCCACGTGTCGCGAAGTGGAAGGCCTGTGGGTCGGATTGTGGCACCCCAATCTCGTTGCGGCACTCGGCTATCCGGACGCGCCCGACGCCTTGAGGCGTTTGCTCGCGTCCCTGGCGGCCGAAGCGCCGTATTGGGGAACGTTGGGGCAGATCGTCGATTGGCGTCGTGCGCGGCGGGCCGTCCGGGCCAAGCGGCTGGCCCGCGATGGGACGGTCGACCTCGGCATTGCGGGACAGTGCGATTGGCCCATGACCGTGGAAGACGAGCAGGGGAGGGTGATGGCGACGGGCGTCAAGCCGGAACGAGATGGCTGAGCGACGCTGGTGGTGGCGCGCCGCGCAGGTGTTGCTTGCGCTGCTCGTCGTCGGTCTAGCGGCGCGCAAGCTCGCGCTGAACTGGGCTGCGCTCCGGAGCCAGACGATCCAGTGGGAGCTGCAGCCCGGTTGGCTCCTCGCGGCGGCAGCCATCACGTGGGCTGCGTACGCCCTGCTCGTCGAAGCGTGGCGGCGGGTGGTGGTATCGATGGGACAGCGGCTGGGGTATCGGGAGGCGGCACGGATCTGCATGGTGTCGAACCTGGGCAAGTATATCCCCGGGAAGGTCTGGGCGATCGCGGGGAACGCCCTGCTGGCCCAACAGGCTGGGGTGGACGCGACCGCGTCGGTGGCCGCGGCCATGGTGCTCCAGGCGCTCGCCTTGGCGAGTGGCGTGACGCTGGTCGGAATCCTCGGTCCCGCGACGCTGCGAGCGTACGGGACCGGCTACGTTGCCGTCACCGTCATCCTCGGTGCCCTGGCAGTCCTCGGCGTGCTCGCGCTCACCTCAGGTCGGCTATTGGGGATGTTACGGCGCGTGCTGCCGGCGGCGATGCCCACCCTGACTCCGGTCCCGCTTGGGGTCATGCTCGCGGCTTTCGCCGCGAACGTGTGCGCGTGGGCGGCATATGGCCTGGCGTTCGTCTGTCTCGCCCGCGGGCTCACCCCGGACGCCGCGCTGACCTGGAGTCAGGCCTCGACCGTGTTCACGATTTCGTATCTTGTAGGCCTCGTGGCGCTGTTCGCCCCTGGAGGCGTAGGTCCGCGCGAATCGCTGTTCGTCGTGCTGCTCACGGGTCCGCTGGGACCCAAGCTGGCGGTAGTCCTGGCGCTGGCCAGCCGGGTCCTGCTCACGATCACGGAACTGGGTGCCGCTGCGCCGTTTCTCCTCGTGCGAAAGGGAACACCCCGTTGACCCAGACGAGCCGCGCCGAGTCGTACACGCCTAAGTGGCCGAACCTGACCGCCTTCGGCTTCCTCTGTCTCTGGATCGCAATTCTCTCGCTGCCGATGTGGAGCGGGCAGTTCCTCGCCGGCCCGTACAGCGACCAGTACGTCGATGGGTACGCGATCCGCTGGTGGGATGCGATGCACTGGCGCTCGACGGGGAGTCTCCCGCAGTGGAATCCGTTCTTGTTCGGGGGGCACCCGGTATTCACCGGCTTCGGGGACCTGTTCTACCCGTCTGCCTGGCTCCGTCTCGTGTTGCCCACCGCCATCGCGATGGACCTCGCGTTCGTCGTGCACTACGTGCTGCTCGGGTTGTTTGCCTATTTCCTGCTCCGTCTCCTCGATGTGTCCTGGCTCGGCTCGGTCACGGGCGCGACGGCGTATCAGCTGAGCGGGATCGTCGTGTCGCTGATGAGCCCGGGGCACGACGGGAAACTGTTCGTTTCGACGATGCTGCCGTTGATGCTGATCGCCCTGGTGCTCGCGATCCGGCGGCGTCGCTGGGAAGGGCACGCGCTGTTGGGGCTCGCGGTGGGGCTCGCCCTGCTCTCACCGCAGTACCAAATGGCCCAGTACGCGCTCCTCACGGCCGGCTGCTTCGCCCTGTATCTCGTCTTTGGGGAACCGATGGGCCTGGCGCCGCGTGACCGGTGGCTTGCCCTCGCAGGTGCGGCGGGCGGGGTCGTGCTGGGCTTCGGCATCTCGATGATCCAGGTGCTGCCGTTTTTTCATTCCATCCCGTACGGCACCCGCGCTGAAACGGCCGGGTATGCGTGGTCTACCTCGTACGCGATGCCGTGGGCCCATGTCCCGGAGTTGTTCCTGGCCGGCTTCACCGGGAAATACGAAGCCTATTGGGGGCCAAATCCCATCAAGCTCCACGGAGAGTACTTGGGCCTGCCAGTGCTGGCCCTCGCCGCGATCGGTGTGGGAAGCACCCGTCGGAAGCTCGTTTGGTGGCTTGGCGGAATTGCCGTCCTGTTCCTGCTGGTGAGCCTCGGGGGAGCGACCCCATTCTATCGGCTCTGGTACGCCATTGTCCCCTACGTCAAGAAAACGCGCGCGCCCGGAATGGCGCTCTACGTCGTCGCGTTGACGGTGTCGGGCCTGGCGGCCCTCGGCGTCGAACGCCTCGAGCGCGGGGAAGGGAAGCGGGCGATGCAGATTGCGCTCGGCGCGGCCGCCTTCGTGGCGCTCCTGGCCCTTTCTGGTGTGTTCGGCTCCATCGCCGAGGGGATCGCCCGTGTCACCCAGCGCGATGCTTCCGCGGCTCAGGCAGGGATCAGGAGCGGCGCCCTGGGGAGCGCCGTCGGCTTGGGACTCGTCGCGGCCCTAGTGCTGGCGTTCCTGGCCGGCCGTGTCAAACCCACGGCGTTCGCTCCTCTCCTCATCCTCCTCGTTGGGGCCGACCTGTATTGGGCCGGCAAGGGGTTCTGGCAGTGGAGCCGTCCCGAACAGGAGATGTTCCGCGAGGATCCCATCGTCCAGCAGTTGCGTTCCACCCCGAAGCCGTACCGGGTGTTGGACCTCGGCGCACCGCGGGCCATCTATCCTGGCGACCTCCTCATGCGACACGAGGTGCCGCTCGTGTTGGGCTACTCAGGCGTGGAGCTCGGGGCCTACGACGAGCTGCTCGGCGGGCGGAATGAGTGGCGGTACCTGTCCAGGATCCACATGTGGCAATTGCTCGCAGTGCGGTACGTCATTCTCCCCGAATCGGCCAGCGTGCCGGGGTTTCACCGGGTCGTGGGTCCTGTGACGACCGCTACGGATCGCGCCGCGCTTCTGTACGAAGCGGATACCGTGCCGCCGTACGCCCGCGTGGTGCCCGGGGCGGTGAAAGGCGATACCGGTCAGATCATTCCTACGCTCATTGACCCACGGTTGGATTTCGGTCGCTTGGTGCTGTTCGATCGGGACGAACCGGTGAACCCCCTGCCGGTCCTCGAAATGCCCGCGCCCAGCCCGTCACGGGCTCTCGTCACCCAATGGACGCCCGGCCGGATCGCGATCGCACTCGATCCCACACCTCCGGCGGACAGCTACCTCCTGATCGCCGAGAACTGGTATCCCGACTGGCGCGCCACCGTGGACGGGCAATCAGCCCCGGTGCTGCGCGGTGACCATACGTTCCTCACGGTGCCGGTAG
Organism: uncultured Gemmatimonadaceae bacterium; assembly: GCA_964596925.1. Taxonomy (GTDB): domain Bacteria; phylum Gemmatimonadota; class Gemmatimonadetes; order Gemmatimonadales; family GWC2-71-9; genus DASTHG01. The sequence goes on from CAZQWQ010000067.1 coordinate 80,416, forward strand.
CCGCGGGGTCGAAATTCGTGGAGCTGGTATTCTCTTCTCGGGACTACGCCCGGGGACGGATGGTGACCTGGATCTCGTTGTTGCTGCTCGCCGCCTGGGCAGGGGCAGGGCTGGCGTCGCGGAGGGCTCGTCGGGGTGGCTGAAAAGGTGCTGGTCGTCATTCCGACCTACAACGAGGCGTCCAACCTGCCCACCCTGGTTCCACAGGTCCTGGCCCAGGATGCCCGCCTCGAAATCCTAGTGGTAGACGATAACTCGCCCGACGGAACCGGCCCCCTAGCCGACGCGTTGGCGCTAGCCAACCCTCGCGTGCACGTCTTGCACCGCGAAGGGAAGCTGGGACTCGGCACCGCATACATTACCGGGTTTCGGTGGGCGCTCGAGCGGGGCTACGAGTACGTACTCGAAATGGACGCGGACTTCTCCCACGACCCAGCGCACCTTCCGGAGTTCCTGAAGGCAGCAGCTAGCGCAGACCTGGTGCTCGGTTCCCGCTATCTTGGCGGGAGAGTGACGGTGGTGAACTGGCCGATCGGCCGGCTGATGTTATCCTACTGGGCAAACGTGTATGCTCGGTGGGTGACGGGGCTGAGAATCTGGGACCTGACCGGCGGGTTCAAGTGCTTTCACCGACGAGTGCTGGAAGCACTTGACCTGTCGCAAGTTCGGTCCAACGGTTACGCATTCCAGATCGAGATGAGCGTGCGCGCATGGCGAAACGGGTTCAAGCTGGCGGAAGTGCCCATCGTGTTCGTGGATCGCACCGTGGGGCAAAGCAAGATGAACCGAAAGATCGTTCGCGAGGCGATCTGGGTCGTGCCGCGGCTGCGCCTCATGGCCTGGTTCGGTCGCATCTAGTCGGGCTGGCCGTCTACAAGATGACGGGGTCGGGAAACGACTTCGTCATGGTGGATGGGCGGTTCACGGCACCTACCGATTGGTCCGCCGACGATATCCACGGGGTGTGCGCCCGCGGCACCGGCATCGGCGCCGACGGGCTCGTGTTCCTGAGCCCCGGGGGCACCCCTGGGGCCGTCCGCATGGTCTACTTCAACAGTGACGGCTCGCACGCAGCGATGTGCGGCAACGCGGCGCTTTGCAGCACGCGGCTCGCTGCCTGCCTGGCTCTCGGGAATCCAGCGGGGATGCGGCTGGAAACCGACGCGGGAGCCTACGAGAGCCGGTGCCCGGGCGCGGGAGACCGTGCCGAGCTGCACCTGTTCGCCGTAGGCGCACCCACAACGCCTCCGTTACGCCTCGCGACCGGCGAACACCGCATCGGGTTCGCAACCGTCGGTGTGCCGCACCTGGTCGTCGCTGTGGATGACCTCGAGAAAGTCGACCTGGCGGGCCGCGGCCGTGCGCTACGGTTCGACGCCGGGCTCGGTTCGGCGGGCGCCAACGTCAATTTCATCGCCCCGACTTCCAAGCGATCCGTGTGGGCGATGCGAACCTACGAGCGAGGCGTTGAAGCGGAGACACTCGCGTGTGGAACGGGCGCGGTGGCGGCCGCGTGCATCCTGCGCGACTGGGGTGAGGCCGACTTTCCCGTTACTGTGATGACGCGTACCGGCTTGCCGCTCGTGGTTCGTGCACGGCGGACCCAAGACGGGCGTTACGACGACGTGTGGCTGGAGGGGCAGGCACGCATGGTACTTCGGGGAGTCCTCACTTCCTAACGATTATCCACATTCACACACAAGTTAACTTAACATAACATCTATTATACGAAGCTAGAGCCATCTCAATTGGACCTTCGGTCCAGCTCCCCCAGGCGCACCTTCGCTTCCACCGCCGTGGTTGTGGAATCAAGGTTCGTCACGATCTCCTGGTAGTTCGCCCGCGCATGTACGGTATCCCCGGCCGCGAGCCAGGCCCGGCCAGCGTCGGAGAGGAACTGAGCTTGCTGGAACGGCAATCGGGCATGACTGGCCGCCGCCTCGTAGGCCTCTGCCGCCTCTTTGGGGTGCGCAACGTTCTCATAGGCCGCCCCGAGCAGTCCGTAGGCCTGGGACCGGTAATCGGCATGGGCCTCCGGCGCGACCTGCTTCAAGAGCTCGATGGCCTGCTGGCTTTGGCCCTGGGCTAACCGTACCTGAGCAAGCAGAATCGACGCTTCGTTGGCCGATCGCGTTCCAGAGTAGTTCTCCCGAATGCGGGCCAGTTCGCTTGCTGCCAGCCCGTAGTTCTTTGACTCGAGGGCGAACCGGGCCGAGTTGAGCTGCTGGCTCGCATTGCGCTCGCTTTGGCGCGTCGAGACGCGTTTCCAGCCGAACAACCCGCCGGCAACCACCAGAATCCCAAGACCCCAGCTGACCTGCCGCCGATTTCGACCAACCCACGCCGCGAACTTCTCGAGGCCGGTTGCATGAGCCGCCACCCCTTGTCCAGCGCGAACCGATGTCGCCACGATGCCCACTTTCCGGTTACCACTGCGAGACTACCGTATCTGCGCGCCCCCAGTGCCCCTGGGGCGACTCGAACGCCCGACCAACGGTTTAGGAAACCGCTGCTCTATCCAGTCTGAGCTACAGGGGCGTAAGCGGCGTAATCTAGAGGAGTTAGGGAGGTTGAATCAAGGTCCCACTTCAATACCGCAACAGTGCCTCTACCCGAACCGGCACCAGCCGACTCCGCCCATCCAGGAACCCCAGCTCGATGAGAAAGCTGAACCCGGCGATCTCCGCCCCGCGGGTGCGCACCAGCCGCGCTGCAGCCTCAGCCGTTCCTCCCGTTGCCAGCACATCGTCCACGATCATCACGCGATCCCCGCGGCTGATCGCGTCGGAATGCATCTCCAGGGCGTCCGTCCCGTATTCCAGGCTGTACTCCACCCGCTCGCGGGACGACGGCAGCTTGCCGGGTTTGCGAACGGGGACCAGGCCGGCACCGAGCTGAAGTGCTATCGGGGCGCCAAACATGAACCCCCTAGACTCGATGGCCACGACCCGAGTGATGCCGGCACTCCGAAACGGGTCGGCCATGGCGCGCGTCGCCAAGTCGAACAGCCGGGGATCGAGCAGAACCGGCGTAATATCCTTGAAGATGATCCCAGGCTTCGGAAAATCGGGGACATCACGTACCGCTTGGAGGAGTTGGTATGATGCGTCCACGATTCCCCGCTTGTGGCTTGATCCAACTAGTTCACATCAAAAGGATTAGGCAGCTGAATCTCGTGTGTAACTTCCTGTTTTTCCACACCGTCCACGCGCGCCATTGACGGACCGCGGAACAGGGCTTTCTCGAGCTCTCTCACCGCCTCTCCAGTGCCGCGCGCCACCACCTCCACGGCACCGTCGGGCAGGTTCCGCACATATCCCTCCAGCCCCAATCTCCCGGCCTCGACCATCACGAACCAGCGAAAACCGACCCCCTGCACCCTGCCGCGCACGCGGTAACGGAACGGGCCGACTGCGCCTACCACCTCAACCCTTTTCCCCCACCACCCGTCGCCGCCGGTGGTAGACGACGTACACGCCAATCCCCACCACGATGACCGGAATCACAATCATCAGCGCCCGACTCACATACCGCTGCACCTCCTCGTTGCGCAATACGTCCTCGTGGCGGCCCAAAAAGTACCCGATCCACGTCAGGACGGCGCACCAGGCGAATGCCCCGACCCCGGTGAACAGGATGAACCGTCGCAGTGGCATGCGGGCGATACCCGCCGGGATGGAGATCAGGTGGCGGACAACCGGCAGTAGACGACCAACGAGCGTGCTGATCTCCCCATGCGCCGCGAAGAATCGCTCGGCCCGTTCCAACGAACGTTCCGAGAGCAGCACGTAGCGTCCGAACCGTCGCACGAATGCACGACCGAGTAGCTGCGCCGCCCAGTAATTCGCGAGCGCCCCGAGAATGCTACCGATCGTGCCACAGGCCAGCACCACCCACACGTTCATCCGCCCCTTGGCGACCCAATACCCGGCCGGCGGCATCACGAGCTCGCTCGGTACCGGGAGGATCGAGCTCTCCATGGCCATCAGGGCCACGATCCCGGGGTACCCCAGGTCGAGCATAGTGCGCAACAACCAATCGACGAGGCGTTCAAGCATCGAATCCGTGCTCCCCCACCAATGGGACGAACAGTGCTGTGCCGAGGGTCGTTTGCAGCGGCTCGCCCATGGTACGCTCCACCAGGGTGAGCGTCTGTGCCCCGCGGCCACCGAGCGGCATAAGCAGCCGCCCGCCTAACACCAGCTGCTCCACCAACGGCGCGGGTACTTCCGGACCCCCTGCCGCCACGACGATGGCCTCGTACGGAGCGAACGCGCTCCAGCCCAGTGTGCCGTCGCCCAGGAGCACCGACACGTTGCGCACCGCGGCCGCTCGCAGGGCCTGTTGGGCGGCCTCGGCGAGGGCATGGACCCGCTCCACGGTGAAAACCTGCGCCGCCAGGCACGCCAGCAGGGCCGTCTGGTAGCCCGAGCCGGTGCCGATCTCGAGCACCCGCTCGCGGCCGGTGAGGCGCAAGGCCTCAAGGTAGCGCGCCTGCGTGAACGGTTGTGAGATCGTTTGTCCTCCCCCAATGGGCAACGCGGCGTCCTCGTAGGCGCGGTGCCGCACGGCCTCAGGCACGAAGAGGTGCCGCGGGGTCTGGGAGAAGGCCTGCAACACGCTCAGGTCACGGATCCCCTGCTCGCGCAACCGCTCGACCAGCCGCGTCCGATACCCGCCGAACGTGTCGGCGCTCGCCCCTAGCCGCCCAGGCCCCATCCGCGCACCGCTTCGAGGAGGTTGTAGTTGGTCATGTCCACGTGCAGCGGCGTCACGGAAATGTACCCGTCACGCACGGCCCGAAAATCAGATTCAGCGCCGCCCGACCAGGTCACGTGCCCGCCGCCGATCCAGTAGATCTCGCGTCCCCAGGGATCCTTCATCCGGGCGATTTCCTCGTGGAATACGCGGCTGCCGAGGCTCGTCACCTTCACGCCCTTGACCTGATCGCCAGGAATCGCCGGCAGATTGATGTTGAGGAGCGTATCGGGTGGGAACTGCCCGACGGAGGTGATCCCGGCGATCAGGCGCTTCAGCTGCTCGACATGGCTTTCCAGGTGCTCGAGGTCGAAGCTGCCGTAGGAGATGGCGACGCTCGGGATGCCGGCCGCGAGACCCTCCATCGCGGCGGCCACGGTGCCCGAGTACAACACATCTTCGCCCATGTTGGGGCCGTGGTTGACCCCGGAAAACACAAACTGCGGCTTTTCCGGCATGAGGGCGTCGAGCGCGAGCAGTACGCAGTCGGTGGGGGTGCCGTCCACCTGATAGGCGCCATCGCTCCGCCGTGTCGCGCGGATCGGCCGGTGCAGCGTCAGTGAGTGCGACGTGGCGCTCTGTTCGCGGTCCGGCGCCACTACCGTGACCTGGCCCACCGCGCCGCACGCATCCGCCAACACCGTGAGTCCCCGCGCGAGAATGCCGTCGTCGTTGCTGATGAGGATGTTCATGATGCTCCGAGGAGGTAGCGACCGAACACCCGCGCGAGACGCCAGGTGTCTCCCCAATGGCGAAAGTGGCTCGGCGCGCCGCCGTAGATCGTCGGGATCTCGATCGACTGGACCGAGAACCCCGCCCGGAGCGCGGCCAGCAAGAACGCCGCCTCATACTCGTAGCGCGTATACGATGCCACCAGGGGTCCCACGGTCAGCGCCACCCGCCGGGAAAACGCCCGAAACCCCGTCTGTGCGTCCCGCACCGGCTGCCGACCAATGCGCGAGGCCAGCGTCGCGGACAACCAGTTGGTACAGCGTCGGCCGAACGGCATCGCACCCGTCCGTGCCCGTGCCCCCAGCAGGACATCCGCCGCGCCGTCCCGCACCGGCGCGAGCAGCCGCGGCAGTACGTCGGGTGGGTGCTGTCCATCGGCGTCTAGTGTCGCGATGGTGCCGGCGCCGTCGGCGAGCGCACGCTCGATACCGACGGCCAGCGCCGCTCCCTTTCCCCGGTTGTGCGTGTGGACGATCAGCACGGCGCCCTCTGCGGTGGCCGTTGCGCCGGTGGAATCGGTCGAGCCGTCATCGATCACGTATACGATGGCGTCCGGAACCGCCGCCCGGGACCCGGCCACCACGGCCCCGATCGTGGCCGCCGCCTGGTAGGCCGGGACGAGGACCGCAATCCGGCCGGAATCCTCAGCGACCGCCATGCGGCGGTACGGCGCCATCCAGGACCGTGAGGATAGCCTTCAGCTCGGTGCGCAGGTCCTTGATCGTCTCTGTCGCGAGCGCCCGGCGCGCCTCGGGTTTGAGCTCACCGGAACGGCGATACTGTTCGATCTTCGTGCGTGCGCCTTCAATCGTGTACTTCTCGGTGTACAGCAGGTGCTTCACCAGCATGATCAGCTCGATCTCGCGCCGCTGGTATACGCGATTCCCAGACCGGTTCTTCGCTGGATTGAGGAACCGGAATTGGCTTTCCCAGTACCGCAGAACATGCGGCTTGAGATCGGTGAGCTGACAGACCTCACCGATCGAGAAAAACTCCTGCACCGGATGTGGGGCGCTCACCGCCACTGCTCCGCTTTGGGGACGCGGTCCATCAGGTCGGCGATCGCCTGGCGCGGCGCTTTGCCACGAAACAGGATTTCGCTCACCTCGCCCGCGATCGGCAGCTCCACGCCGTGCTGGGCGCCCAGGGTGACCGCCGTCTGGGCCGTCGTGACCCCCTCCGCCACGGTCCGGCGGGATGCCAGGAGGTCGTCCAGACGGCGTCCCTGCCCCAATTCGACTCCCAGCGTCCGATTGCGCGACAGCGCACCGGTGGCCGTCAGTACGAGGTCGCCGAGGCCGGCGAGCCCCGCAAACGTGAGCGGATCCGCGCCCAGCGCAAGACCCAGACGCGTCAATTCGGCGAGTCCGCGGGTGATCAGCGCCGCGCGAGGGTTGTAACCCAGTCCCAGCCCTTCGGCGATTCCGGCTGCCAGGGCGATGACGTTTTTCAAGGCGCCGCCCAGTTCCACGCCCACGACGTCGGTATGGGTGTACACGCGGAAACTGTTGGTGGAAAATACCTGCTGCACGCGACGCGCTACCGTGTGGTCGCCCGCCGCCGCCACGACCGCGGTGGGCTGCCGCTGGTAGACTTCCACCGCAAACGACGGTCCCGACAGTACCGCGACCGGGGTGCCGATCCCGAACGCCTCGACCAGCACGCACGAGAGTCGCTCATGGCGTTCCGGCTCGAGGCCCTTGGAAACGCTGACGACGAGTGGTGCCCCGCGCACCGCCCGGGACGCCGCGGTCATGATGGATCGCACGGCGTGCGAGGGAGCGGCGCAGACTACGACGTCGGCATCCCGCACCGCTTCCGCCACGTCGCCCGTGGCGCGCAAGCTGGGGGCGAGCGGCGCGTCCGGCAGGAAGATCGCGTTCATGTGGTCCGAATTGATGCCGTCGACCACCTCCGGCTCGCGCGCCCAGATCGTGACGGCCAGCTCCTTGCGCGCCAACAGGTCGGCGAGCGTCGTGCCCCACGCCCCTGCCCCAACGACAGCGATGTGCCGCGCCTCGCTCACGGGAGGTCCTTGCGGGTACGGAACCGGTTCTCCGTTCCGGCGACCAGACGGCGGATGTTGTCCCGGTGGGTGAACACGATGAGGGCGGCCAAGGCGACGCTCGCCCAGAGCGTGGCCACGGCGTCCGGGCGCGTCACCCGTACGACCAGCGGGAAAGTGGTCGCGGCGATGATCGAAGACAGGGACACGTATCCGGTGAGCCACAGGCACATGCCCCAGACAGGGAGCGCGATCACCACGGCCAGCGGCGCCAGCGCCACGAACATGCCCGCCGCCGTGGCGACCCCTTTGCCGCCCTTGAACCCGACGTACGGGGAAAACATGTGCCCCAACACCGCCGCGATCCCGACGGCGATTGCGAGCCACGGCTCGGTCTCCGCCCACCGAACGAACAACGCCACTGGGACCGCGCCCTTGGCGATATCGATCAGGGCCACCGGGATCGCCCACGCCCAGCCGAGCACGCGGTAGACATTCGTGGCACCGAGATTGCGGCTGCCGTGCTCCCGCAGGTCGATCCCACGCGCCAGCCGCCCGGCGAGGTAGGCGGTAGGTGTGGCCCCGAGCATGTACGCCCCGAGCAACCACAGGACGACCGTCACCGCCGCGCCTGGCGCTTGCGCCGGAACTTCACGTTCACCGGCGCCCCGGTGAACGCCCAGGCTTCACGAAAGCCATTCACGAGGTAGCGGGCGTACGATTCCGGGATCGCGTCCGGCCGGTTCGCCACGATAGCGAACCGGGGAGGTGCGGTACCGATCTGCGAGGCGTAGAACAGTCGCACCGATTCTCCCACCGGCTGCGGCGGCTGCTGGCGACTCACCAGGGTTTCAAGCACGCGATTCACTTCTGCTGTGGGGACGCGCTTGCGACGCTCGTCCGCCACAGTGAGAATCACCTCGAACAGTTTGGTGACGCGCTGGCCGGTCTTGGCCGAGATATACAGGAACGGGATGAAATTTAGGAACGGCGCCCGGTCGGCCAGCTCCTGTTCTCCCCGGACGGCGGTGTTCGAGTCCTTTTCCTCAATCAGGTCCCACTTGTTCACCGCCACGATCACGCCGGCGCCCCGCTCCCACGCGTCGCCGATGATCCGCAGATCCTGCACGTGCATCCCATCCTGTGCGTCCACGACGAGAACGCAGACATCGGCGCGCTCCATCGCCCGGGCCGTCCGCAGCGTCGCATAGAACTCGACGTCGTCCTCGACCTTGCTGCGCTTGCGAAGTCCCGCCGTATCGATGAAGACGATCTTCTTTCCCTCGAACATCAGCGCCGTATCGATGGAATCCCGGGTGGTCCCGGGCTCGGCCGCGACGACCAAGCGTTCCTTACCCAGCAGCCGGTTCACCAGGCTCGACTTACCGACATTCGGCCGGCCGATCACCGCGACGTGCACAGCCTCCGCATCTTCCACCTCGCCGCTCGCGGGCAACAGCTCGGTGATCCGGTCGAGTAGATCGCCGGTGCTCTTCCCCACCGCCGCCGACACCGCAAACGGGTCACCCAGGCCGAGCTCGTAGAACACGAGGTGACGCGGGTCATCGGGGATCTGATCCGCCTTGTTCGCCACCACGAGCACTGGTCGTCTCGCGGTTCGCAGGTATTGGGCGATCTCGAAGTCCGCGGGATGCACCCCGGTCTCCACGTCCACCACGAACAGCAGGACATCGCCTTCGGCGACGGCGGCCTCTACCTGGGTCCGGATCGCCTGGTTCAGCGCGTCCGATGCCCCGGGGACGAGCCCACCCGTGTCCACCAGCCAGAAGCGGCGTCCGTTCCAGTCCGCGGTGCCGAAATTCCGGTCGCGCGTCACGCCTGGTCGCGGGTCCACGATCGCTTCACGTCGGCCGATGAGCCGATTGAACAGCGTCGACTTGCCGACGTTCGGCCGTCCGATGATGGCCACGGTGGGGGTTTTCATGCCGCCACCTCTTGGTCCGCCAGCGCATCGGCGAAATCGTACGACAGCCGGATTTCCATCGGCAGGCGCGCGGCCAGCCCGGGCGCGTCCATATCGTCCATGAACAGGAGGTTGTCGTTTACGGCTTCAGCCGGCAGCAACGCGAGATCCAGGTCGCGGCGGTCTTGCAGGGCGGCGAGGAACGCGGCCCCCGGGAGGAGGCCCGCGCTGGTCACCGCCGAGCCGAAGACACCGTTCTCGAGCGACACGATCTCGAATGCGGCACCGGTCTCCGTGGCGAGCATATCGACGACCTGCGGCATCAGCGGCGCCATCGCGGTGCCCGTGAGGACGCCGATGCGCTTCCCCGACCAGTCGCCATACCGTCCCGCTGCGGCGGCGATCCGGGTCTGCAGATACCGCACCGATCCGACGCCGTTCTCGCGCTGCTCGAAGTCGCCGTACCACGCGGCCGCAGGCAAGGCGACACCCGCCTGGAGGTGGAGATCGTCCGCCCCGAAGCACCACGGATGCCCGCGTTCGGTCACGGCCCGCGTAGCCCACCGGTCCACCACCACTAGGGCTCCACGACACTCCTCCGCCGTCGGGGCCCGCACCAGACGGTGCTTGCTGAATTCGGTGAGCGCCACCGGTACGACCGAGACCGACAACACCGGCGTCCCCAGACCGTAGAGCTCGCCGAGCGTACGCTCGAGCTGTGGCCCATCGTTCACGCCGGGGACGAGCACGACCTGCGTATGGAACTGGATACCCTGCTCGGCGAAGCGGCGCAGCTGCGGGACGACCTCCGGCGCTTCGGGGTTGCGTAGCAGCCAGCGCCGCACGACCGGATCGGTGGCGTGCACCGACACGTACAACGGCGACAGGCGGTATTCCGCGATCCGCGCTTCGTCCCACGGCTTGAGGTTGGTGAGCGTCGCGAAATTGCCGTAGCGGAACGACAGGCGGTAGTCATCGTCGCGGATATACAGGGACTGACGCATCCCCGTCGGGTTGCCGTCCACGAAGCAGAAGTCGCAGTGGTTGGCGCAGCGCCGGATCCGCGGTGGCTCGAGAGCGACCCCCAACGGCAACCCTTCGGGCCGCTCGATGTCGTACTCGATCTCCTCGCCCGTTGGCAGCCGCGCGCGCACCACAAACGCCTCGTCCGCGGTCAGGAATTCCCAGTCCAGGAAGTCCTCCAGCGGACGGTCGTTTACGGTCAGGAGCTCGGTGCCGGGGAGGAGCCCCAATTCGGCGCCGATTGTGTCCGGCGCCACCGATGATACGCGTACCAATCCGGGTGCCCGATAGTTAAAGCGATTTCTCACGCCGAGCGTCGCAAACCCAACGCCGGCAGAAACTTGAGCAACCGGAATATCGTCTAAGTGGGCCGGTAACGCCAGCCGACAATCCCTCGCCCGCCGCTCCGTGCGGTGAACTCCTGGTTGCCACCCGGCTGGATGGCGGGGATTTCCACCGTCTGACTCCCCTGCACGGCGCCCTGTGCGTCGAGGAACTCGAACGTGACCCGCAGCGACTTGGAAGGCGTGCCACCAGCGTTGGATGCGACGCCTGCGACAGTCGCCGCGCTGCTGTCCACCACGAGACTCGCGACCGTGAGCTCCACAGTCAGCGTGTCGCTCAAGGTGCCGAATTTCTGGGCGGAGTCCCGGCGGCCTCGCAGGTCCCAGGCCTGCCCCAGCAGTCGCACCGCAGCCTTGTTCAACGGATCGAGCGCCTGCAGGCGCTGGGCCATCGCCAAGGCGCCCGCTGTGTCCTTCGTCCCCAGGTAGGCGTTGGCGAGCTCGGACAGGGCGTTACGGTGGAACGGATTCCGTTGCAGTGCCATCAAGTAGGCCTTTGTGCCGGGGCCCGACAATTTCCCCTGCATCAGGCGCTGACCCAAGTCATACCACTCTGTTGCCGAGAGAGCGGTGGGACTCCCAAACAGGCCGTCGAAGGCGCTGGCCGCTTCGCCCATCCGTCCGGCCTGCGCGAAGACGGCCGACAGGGTCGTAGTGGCCTCGGCATTGCCCGGGTACGCCGCAACCAGGCTCCGATAGGCCGTGATCGCCGGCTCGAGCGCCGGCTGTGCCGCCGCGCTGTCAGCGGAGGCCTGTTGTCGCTGGCCATCCCGGATGGCCCGACGGGCTGCCAGCGAGTCGGCCCGGACGGTCGAGTCACGGCTGAACGTCTGTTGGTCGGCTGCGGAGAGGCGCGCCCCTCTGGCGCGTCGCGACGCCGAAGATTGCTGCATCCTCGCCATGATCGTCGAGTCGTTGGCAATCCACGGGCTGACCGAATCCCGACTGAAGCGCGAGCGCTGCCATTTCTGCACCGCGACGTCCGCCAGGCTGCGGCGGAAGACCAGGCGGGCGATCGTTTGGAGGGCATCGCGTTTGGCATCAGCGTACGTCGTGTCTGTCCCAGCCACGCGCGCCGCCTCCTGCAGCACGGCGGTCGCCGAATCGAGCTGGTTTTGTCCCACGTAGAGCGATCCGAGCTGAAACAGGGCCTTGGGACGAGTCGGGTCGAGGGCATACGCCTGCCGCAACAACACCGCGGCCGAATCCGCGCTCCCGCCCTGCCAGACGGTGAGCCCCCGATTCAGCACGTCCTCGGCAAATGTTGCCCGATGACCGCTGATATCGGCCGCGCACTGCGGGGCAAGGGCTTCGGCTCGATCGAACGCGGTGTCGGCACCCACCGCGTCTCCGATCTCCACGTAGTATCGCCCGAAGTAATACCAGGCTGCCGGGTTCTTATCCTGCTTGTCATCCCGAATGGCTCGTGTCAACACGTCCTGGGCCTGTCGCAGCATCCGATCTCGCTGCACCGGCTGCTCGGCCGCCAGCTTGAGGTTCAAGACTGCGCTGTTGATGCGAAAATGCCCTGGCTGGAGGCCGCAGGACGGTTGGGGCGGAACCCACGGCTGTTGCTGCGCAACCAAGGCCGGGACGGGCACGACCACGAGGGCGAGGGCGACGGCGAGCGGACGCATCGAACACTCCTATGTGACGTGGTTCGAATCTGCCGGGATAGGCGGCCCCGGTCAATGCGGCCCCGACTCGAGAAGCCGCTCCGCTTGCTCCACCGCCTCGAACAACTGATCGAACGAGTCGATGACGAACAACACGTCCTGGAGTCGATCGATTTCAAACGGTTGCGCCTGCACCGCGCCGAGCGAGAATGGACGCCGGTCGCAACGTGGCCCCAGCGCGTTCGCCGCATCGCTGTGGGAGGAAATGAGACCGCTGCCATACACCTTGACGTCCCCGGCCTCACGGATGAGCCCGAATTCCACGGTGAACCAGAACAACCGGGCCATCGCCTCAACCTGCTCCGCGTTCTTCGCGGCACCAGCCGCTCGACCGAAGCGTTGCAGGAAGTCGGCGAATACCCGATGGGCGTGCAGCGGCACATGGCCGAACACGTCATGAAAAATGTCCGGCTCGGGGAGATAGTCGAGTTGCTGACGGGGGCGCACCCGGACGGTGGTGGGAAAGCGACGGTCCGCCAGGCTCGCGAAAAACTCCCGGGCTGGCAAGAATCCCGAGACCGCCACCGCCGTCCACCCCGTGCGCGCACCGAGGCGCCGGTTCACGTCCGAGAGATCCGGTACCCGGTCCGGCCGCAGCCCGATGCGCTCCGCGCCCTCGAGAAACACCCGACTCCCGGTCGCCTGCAACGCCTGCATGCGTCGGTCGTACAAGATTGACCATACCGCATGGTCTTCGGCCGCATAAGCATCCGGATTCTGGGTGATGAAGAACGACTGCGCCGCCGTGCTTGGCGCATCCTGTGTACGCATAGGGCCTCCTCCTTCGAGGTGAAAACCGAAGCGGCCCGTCTTTTCACGGGCCGCTCGGTGGTTCGCCTGGGAGTATGGTGGTGCGTCTCAGCTAGGTGAACGCCCCCGGCGCCGGCCCGTAACTAGGGTCGTGCGATACACGTAGGCGTACCTGCGCACCATGGTGCTCATTTCGAAGAGCGGGCGATGGGATTCGAACCCACGACGTCCAGCTTGGGAAGCTGGCATTCTACCCCTGAATTACGCCCGCGAATACGTCAAAATGCCCGGTGGGGCGTCAATCGTCAACGCCCCACCGCTTCTTCACATGCTCCGCACCGCGTGTGTCCTTCCGACGTTGTCACTCCTTCCGGTACCGCCACGCCTCGATCCCGGCCCCGATCGCCTCGAGGCTGAACGGGTGATTGCCGCTCGCGTCGATCGCCGGAATGTCCGCCGATTGCGTGGCGACCGGCTCGCCACGCGCGTTCAGAAACTCAACTACCAGCTTGAACGGCGCGCTCGGCTTGCTGTGGTAGTTGGTGATGAGCCCTGCAATGCTGGCATTTTGATCGCCCGGGGTGAACCGGCTCACCGCGACATCCACCGGCAGCAACGAATCCGCGAGAATCACGTAGCGGAGGGCCGAATCGCCCTTGTTTTTGAGCTGCCAGGCCTGTGCCACAAGCCGGACGGAGTTGCGGTTCAACGGGTCTACGAGAATCAGCCGCTGGGCGACGGGGAGCATCTTGTCCGGCTCCCGCAAGGCGAGAAAGGCGTTCGCGAGGTTGTACAGCCCGTCGCGACTCTGGGGGTTGCGGGTGAGGCCGGCCTCGAACGCCTGGGCGGCGATCTGGTAGTTGCCGGCCGCGGCGGCATCCCGGTCGCGCACCGCCTGCCGCGTGACCGAGTCGCAAGCCACCGCGATGGCGCGGCGTTGGGTGGCCGTCAGCGTCGTCCGTGCGCCTCGCCGCTCCTTGCGGCACCCGTCGCCGAGGGCGGCGGTATCGGGGAACGGCGGCGCCGCGTTGTAGATCGAGACGCCGGCGTTGAACAGACTCTGGGACTCGGCGGAATCGGCGTGGGCGATGATCTGTCGGTACACGGCCATAGCCGAGTCCATGCGTCCGCCTGCCGTGAGAACGTCCCCCAGCCGGGCCAGGGCCGGCGGGTCGTTGGGGACGACGCGCAGGTACTCGCTGAACGCGGCCGCCGCGGAATCGTAATTCCGTGCCGCGAAGAACGCGTTGCCGAGATTGAAAATCGCGTCCTTCTTCTCCCCTGCGAACCTCGGGTCGCCGGCTGCTTCGAAGCCTCTCCGGAAATACCTGGCGGCGGAATCATAGCGCGTGCGCGTAATAGAATCGTAGGTCATCCGGGCCGCGGAGTCGGGCAGATTGGGATACATCAGGCGGAAAACGGAGTCCGGAAGGAACGTCTCGGCCGGCATGTTGAAGAACACTGTGGCCAGCATCGTGAACCCCTGCGGCTCCGCGTCATAAATCAGGTTGGCTCGCCGGAACGAAGCGATCGCGGAGTCGTGGTTCTGCGCGGTCAGCGCCGCGACGCCCGCGTTGAAGACCGGCACCCACAGGGCATTCCGCCGATAGAAGAGAATGTCCTCCTTGCAGGCCGGCATGAGCGTCTCGGCCTTGCGGAAGGCCGAGTCGGCACCCGCAGCGTCGTTGCGCGTCACGTAGTAGCGGCCGAGGTAGTACCACGCCGCCGGGTTCTTCTCCTGGCCCCCGCTCGTCACCGCCTGCGTCAAAGAGCGGTTGGCGTCGCGCAAATCCCGCTCGCGCACGTCATCGAACCGGGTTTGCGCGGCATTGCGGAGGTAGAGCACCGCGCTGTTGACCAGAAAGTGCCCCGGCTTGATGTCACATTTCGGCGGGATCCACACTCCCACCCCCTGCCCGACGGCGAGCGCCGGAGCCAGCAGGAGGATACCGAGCATCGTGGCGAGAATCGGCTGTCGCATGGGTGTCTTACTCCTTGATGTCCGCGATCAATGCTTCGGCGCCGCGTTGCGCGGCGCGCGCCACCTCGAGGGGGGGCTGCCCGAGGGCCAGCGCCGCCGCGAGGACGTCATCGTATTCCGGCTTCACCCGGGGCGGTCCGCCGGCTGGCGCCTCGAGCACTTTCACCCGCACCTGCACGTCGCCGGCGAGCCGTACCGTGACGTGGCGTCGTGGCACCGTAACCCGCTCGGCTCGTGTCCGCCGCACGCCGGCCGTGGTGCTGTGACGAAACAGCGCCGCGGTCACGGCCTCAACCCCGGGTTCGTCCACCACGATCTCACACCGAAACCCCGTTCGGCCTTTCTTCATCTGCACAGGCCACGTCTGGACATCGAGCGCCCCGGCCGCCAGCAATGCTTGGCGCAATGGCTCCACGTACTCCGGGCTCAAATCGTCCACGTCGGTGGCCAACACCGTCACCTGCCCTGCCTCCGACGCAGGCTCAGCAAGCTGAATCCGCAACGCGTTCGGGTAGTGCTGCGGGTCGCGCGATCCGGCTCCCCAGCCACTCGACATCATCCGCCAACGATCGGGCGGTGATCCGGAAGACAACACCCGCAGCAGTGCCGCGCCCGTTGGCGTCGTCGCCTCACCCTCCACGGGGGCGGCCGCGGTCACCTCGAGCCCTTCGAGCAGCAGCGCGGTCGCCGGTGCCGGGACCGGCAGGCGGCCGTGAGCCGCCTCCACCCACCCATTGCCGATCGCGACCGGTCGATGATACACCGCTGCGACCTCCAATCGTTCGAAGCCTTCGACCGATCCCACGATATCGAGCACCGCATCCACCGCCCCGACCTCGTGGAGATGCACGCGCTCGGCGGGAACGCCGTGCACCTGGCCTTCGGCCTCCCCGATGAGCCGGAACGCACGCACCGCTCGCTGTTTCACCCAATCGGAAACGGTGGCCTGCTCGACGAGCCGGACCAGCTCCGCGACGTGACGTCCGTGCGGTTGGTCCGGAATCGTGAATTCCACCTGCTTGCAGCCGACACCGGCTCGTTTGACGTCTCGAACCGAAACGCCGACACCCTCGAGCCCGAGCCGCGCCGGCAAGTCCTGGAGCCAGTCAACCGGCAACCCCAGCGATAGCAGGGCGCCGAGTGTCATGTCGCCACTGATGCCGGCGCAGGGGTCGATGATCGCGATAGACATTGCCGAAGTGACGAAATATAAACAGCTTAGGCCCGATAGAGCCACCCGGCGCCGGTGTTGAAAAGCAGCACCGTATCCTCCGGTCGGATCGCGCCGCGGGCGAGCAGCGCGCGCGCCCCCACGAGCGTTGCGCCACCTTCGGGCGCGGCGTCGATTCCCTCCTCGGTCATCAGCTCGGTCGCGGCCGCGGTCAGCGCCGCATCAGTGACGGCCACAGCCCCGCCGCCGCTCTCGCGCAACGCGCTCAACATCAGACGGTCCCCGAACGGACCAGGCACCCGCAATCCTGCCGCCACCGTCAGCGGGTCCGGCCACGGCGTGCACCGCTCCGCGCCGCGCTCGAATGCCAGGACCACCGGCGCGCACCCGGTGGATTGCACGGCGTACAATCGCGGCAACCGGTCGCCGATCCAGCCAGCCGTTTGGAGCTCTTGGAACGCTTTCCACATGCCGATCAATCCCGTGCCTCCCCCGGTGGGGTACACGACCGTATCAGGGAGGGTCCAGCCAAGCTGCTCGGCGAGCTCCAGACCCAACGTCTTCTTGCCTTCGATGCGGTACGGCTCGCGCAGCGTGGACACATCGACCGCGCCGCTTTCGGCGGCGAACGCGCGCGCCGCCTTGCCACAGTCGCCGATGTGTCCGTCCAGCAAGACCAGCTCAGCACCGAAGCCCCGAATCTGAGCCAGTATCGTGGCCGGCGTGGAGGAAGGTGCGTAGATGCGCGCGCGCGCACCGGCACGCGCCGCATACGCGGACAGCGCCACGCCGGCGTTCCCCGCCGTGGGCACCACGAAGGCCTTGGCGCCTCCCAGCATTGCCCGCGACACAGCGGCCGCAAGTCCGCGAGCCTTGAAAGATCCGGTGGGATTCACCGATTCATCCTTCACGAGGAGCCGCGCGAACCCATGTCGGGCCGCGAGCCGCGCCGCATCCAGGAGCGGCGTGCCACCCTCCCCCAGGCTCACCACCGGCTCGCCGTCGCTGAACGGCAGCCATTCCCGGTAGCGCCACATCGACCACGGACGCCCCTCCAGCGTGGCTTTGATCCCGGGATCGGGAGTGGAGGCATATCGCACCAGGTATGGTGCGCCGCACGACTCGCACACGCCCGGAAGTCCGTCCGCGGCCCGCTCATGTCCACATCCAGAACACTCGAGCGACCAGCTCCGCCTCACTTCCGCTCCAATCGTTCCAGTACCCGCTCGGCAAGGGCATGCGAGAACCCGGGGAGCAAGGCGATCTCGTCCGGCGTCGCGGTGCGAACGCCGGCAACGGAGCCGAACCGCTCCAGCAGCAAGCGGCGCCGCCGCGGACCGACACCCGGAATGGCGAGCAGCGCGGAGGTAATCGTCCGCTGCGAGCGCTTCCGCCGGCTATACGACACGGCGAACCGATGCGCTTCGTCCCGCGCACGCTGCAGCAGCTTGAGCGACGGACTGCGACGCGACAACCGCAGCGGCTCCTCCCGGCCAGGCAGGAAGACCTCCTCCTCCCGCTTCGCCAGGCTCGCCAGGGGAAGCGTGGTCAGACCGATCTCCGCCGCGGCCGCCTGGGCCGCGGAGAGTTGTCCCTTGCCACCATCGATCACCATCAGCTCAGGCAACGGCTTCGCTTCCTCTACCCGGCGCCGCAAGAACCGCGACACGACTTCATGCACCGCCGCGAAATCATCCTGCTGCGCGCCGCGAATCCGGTAGCGCCGATACTCGGACTTTTTGGGTCGGCCTGCTTCGAACCAAACGAGCGAGCCCACGGTATCGCGGCCCTGATTGGTAGAGATGTCGATGGTCACGAACGAGCGCGGCACGCTCGCCAGCCCGAGGTCCCGACCCAGCGCATACACCGGGTCGGCAGCCCGCTCTTCCACGTCGAACGATTCGAGCAGCAGGCTCTCCAGCAGGTGCCTCGCGTTCTGGTCGGCAAGCTCGACCAGCTTCGCATTGGTACCGCGTTGCGGAACGAGCCATTCCACCGTTGGCGCGATCGTGCCGAGGCTCTCGACATCCTCCGGCACAAACGGCAACAGCACGCGCGGAGCGCGGGCTTCGAGCGGCAGGTAGAATCGCACCAGAAAGGCCGAGAGGACCGCCGCCTCTGCTTCCCCACCCGCCCGCTCCAGGAAGCGATGCTCCCGAGCGATCAGGCGGCCGTCGCGGATACGCAGGATGGCGCCACAGGCGTCATCCCCGTCTCGCGCCAGCCCGATGGCGTCCGCATCCCCACGGCCCACCAGCTCGACGCTCTGGGGCCGCTCCACCTGCTCGAGCCACTGCAGCGCGTCGCGCAGCTGCGCCGCGCGTTCGAAGTCGAGCTCCAGACTCGCCGTGTGCATGCGATCCCGCAGCCGGCCCCGTACCTCGACCGTCTTGCCCTCGAGGAACAGCAGCACGTCGTCAATCATGCGCCGGTAGTCGGCCTCGCTTTGGTATCCCACGCAGGGAGCGCGACAGCGCTCGATGTGATAGTCCAGGCATGGGCGGTTAGGCGCGTCGTGCGGCAGATCGTAGTGACAGCTGCGGACGGTGAACAGCCGTCGAATGATGCTCAATGTCTGGCGCAGTGTGCCCACATCGGTATAGGGACCGAAATAGCGGGCGCCCTCGATTTGTATACGTCGCACCACCAGGATCCGTGGAAACGGCTCCCGTATCGTCACGGCGATGCGGGGATAGCTCTTGTCGTCGCGGAGTCGGATGTTGAAGCGCGGCTGGTGCTCCTTGATCAGGTTGTTCTCGAGCAGCAGCGCCTGCGCCTCGTTGGGCACGATGATCGTCTCGAGGTCGGCGATCTGCGTGGTGAGCGCGGCGCGCTCCGGTGTATCCTGGTGGTCGGGGGCGAAATACGCGGGCACGCGCGCGCGCAGACTCTTCGCCTTGCCCACATACAGCACCTCTCCCGCCCCGTTCCTCCAGATATAGACGCCCGGCCGGAGGGGAAGACTCGCGAGCTTACGGGCAATCAGCGGAGGGATGTCCATAGGCGGGCTGCGTCGGGGTGCCTCAAGGCGAGCGTCACGGCGGCGTAGGTCACCCCAAAGATACCCAGAGCCACCAGGGCCAATGGAATAGACCCCATGCCCGAGGCCAGCCGCGCCGCGCCGGCGCCGGCCCCGCCGGCCACCAACGCGGCCACGACGCTGATGCCGAACGCCCGCCAGTCGGGACCACGCAGCACGCGGCCGATCCGCGCGTCGAGACCACGCAGCTGGAGCACCACGTTGAGCGTGGCGCCGATCGACGACCCCAGCGCAATGCCGGCCGGCCCGTACCACTGCATGAACAGGTACGCCAGTCCACCAGAGACCACTAGTGAGAACGACGCGATCTTGACGGGCGTCCGGGTGTCACGCAACGCGTAGAACCCCGAGGCGAACAACTTCACCGTCGCCTGCCCCAGCAACCCGACTCCGTAGGCAGCGAGCACGCCCCCGACCACCACCGTATCGGCGGTGGCAAAGCGGCCCGTCTGGAACAGCGCGCCGACAATCACCGGCCCAAGCGCCGCGAAGGCCACAGACGACGGGATCACGAAAAACGTGATGCGGCGGAACCCGGTCGCGATGCGTGCTCGCAGCTGGTCGTTGGGAGTCGCCGCCGCGGCTTCCCGCGCGAGCTCGGGGAGGGACACCGCCGCGACAGCGGTTCCGAAAAGGCTCACGGGCAGCACCTGTATCAACTGCGCGTACACGAGGCTCGACACTCCGCCCGGCCCCGCCAGGGAGCCGAGAAACGTGTCCACCAGCGAGGAGATCTGGGCCACCCCGGCACCGAGCACGAGCGGCGCCCACGCGGTCAGCACGTCCCGTACACCTTCGGGCGCCGCGCTCACCCGGATGGCGATCCCGTGCAGCAGTCTCCAACAGGACGGGAGCTGCACCGCAATCTGCAGCAGGCTGCCCGCCACGGTCCCCCACGCCAGGGCCAGCGCGAGCCGGTAGAGCTGCTCCTCGACCGGCAGTGCCGGGCTGACGAGCCACGTCGCCGCCGCCACGAGGGCGACGATGCCGGCGACGTTCCACAGCGCCGGCGCCGCATACGGCAGGAAAAATCGGCGATGCGTATTCAGAATCCCGAGACACCAGGCGGAAATCACCATGAGACCCGCCATCGGGAACAACAACCGCATGAGCGTCACCGCGATCGCCCGGGTGCCGGGCTCGAGGCCGGGGGCCAGCACTGTGGTCAGCGGCTCGGCGAACAGGATGCCGGCCACCGCCAGCACGCCCGCACCGAGCAGCAGCAGGCCGGCCACTGCGCCCGCGAGGCTGCGCGCGGCCGCCTTGTCCGGACGCTCGTTCAGGGCCGCATAGACCGGAATGAACGACGCGGAGAGGGTTCCCTCACCGAGCAGATTGCGAATGGCGTTGGGAATGCGAAGCGCGACACGGAACGCATCCGCGATCGCGCCGTTGCCGAGATAGTGCGCGGTCACCCGCTCCCGCACGTACCCCAGTACGCGGGTGACGAGGATGCCGGCGGCCACTAGCGCGGCGTGCCGTCCGGCGCCTCCGGCGGGGCCTGGGGGCGGCACGGCCTAGCTGCCGGAGGGGCCTGGGGTCTTCGGTTTCTCGATCAGCCGTTGCATGAACTGCAGCTCGTCCTTCATCCCGCCCATGGAGCGATGCAGCTCTTCCATTTCTTCTTCGAGCAGCTCGACTTTGCGCTGCAGGTTTTGCAGATCACCGACGCCGGCACCGCCCCCTTCCATGCGGCGGGCCATCGAGCGACCCAGGGGCGAATCGACCAGAATCGCCACGATCGGGATCAGCAGGGCGACGAACACGAGCACGACGATGGCGATACTGAGCATGCCGACAACCTACGAAGCCGTTGCCCAGCGCGCCACTTCATCCTCCAGCTCGGCGAGCAACGGCGGGCCGTAGCGAATCGCCATCGATGCGTACGTGAGGACACGCTCCTGCGGCACGCCGCCGGGAAACACCGCGGCGCGCGCGCGGGCCAGTTGGCCGACCAGGGTCTCGTTGGACCGCTTGAGGGAAGCGACGACCTTTTTCTCGATCTCGTGCAACCCGCCCAGGGCCGCGTTGCGCGCCGACTGCACCGTACGCTCCAACGTCGGATCGAGGCGCGCGACCCCGGCCCCGAGCCGTTCGTACGCCCCGGCGATCTGGTCCCGTAGCAGGGCAAGCGCCTCCGCGACCTCCGGCGGCAACTGGTCGCGCACCACCTTTGCCTCGACCGCGCCGGGCGCACCAGCCAGGTCGTCGAGCGTGAGACCGTGCTTCTCGATCACCCGGTCCACCCGCCCCTCGACCAGAATCCCCGACCAGCGCGCCACCGGCGTCTGCGGCTCGACCGCGAGCGCGCGATACAGGGGTGCCGCTTCTGGCAGATAGCGCAGCTCGCCCGGCCCGGCGAGGTACGCGACCGTCGGCCACAGCGCCGCCTCCACCGCGGGCCGCAGCAGTACGTTGGGCGAGAGCCGCTCCGGCGTGTCATGGGCGACCCGCTCCAGGGCGGCGCGGGTGAACCGCTCGCCGCTTCGACGCGTGACGAAATCGCTCCCCTCGTGGCGCAACCGGTCCCGTCCGAGGGACCCCTCCACCAGCACTGGGGTCAAGCCGTCCTCGAGCGTCACGTCCAGCCCGCGCAGCAGCCACGGAGCCATTTCGCGCTTCACCGATTGCGCGTAGGGTCGTACGACCGCGATCCCGCGCTCGCCGAGCAGCGCCTGGAGCGCCGCGGCAAACGCGTCAGCCAGATTGTTATTCGGGTGATAACTCGTCGCCAGCCAATTCAGCACGGCCGGCTTGAATTCCGTGTCGGGAGTCCCCTGTCGCAGGACCTCGAGGGCTCCGACGATCTCCGGGCCGCACGCCTCGCGAAACGTCGGCCACGCCGGCGCCTCCGCCGCCCGCTCGCGTAGCACGAGCTTCAACGGCTCCCCGGCGGCGTTCAGAACCGTGGCATGGTTCGCTTCGTGGAAATCGTGGTCGTCGCCCGCCACCCAAAATACCGGGACGACCGGCACCCGTCGTTCGCGCTCCAGCCGCCGGGCCAGCGCCATCGCGGACAGCGCTTTGTAGATCGTGTACAGCGGACCCGTGAACAATCCCGGCTGTTGACCGGTGGTGACGACCAGGACCTCACCGGCCTCCAGCCGGTCGCGTCCCGGCCCGGGCAGGGTTGCCTCCAGCAGCGCCTCCGTCACTTGGCGGGGCGTGCCGTCTCGCGGCATCGTCAATGGCGCGATGGGCGTCGCCACGATGCGGGGATTCACGCACGCTCCCCGACGAGAATCACCCGTGGGGTGTCCGCGCTCACCGGCCGGCCGTCGTAGTCCCCAAACCGCGCCGTGACACGGAGACCGGCCTCCTCCAGGAGGCCGGCCAGCTCCTGTGCCGAGAACAACCTCACCCGCTCCTGAAAACTCCGATTTTCGGCGCGCAACTCGATCTCTTTAACCACGTACCGTCCCTCTTCGCTGAACCGTCGCAACACCCTTGCCGCCGTCGCGCCATCCCGCACTTCCTCACTGTCGCGTCGCAGTGTCTGGCGCACCTGGTCGGCGTTGAGGTAGTCGAGCACGAGGCGACCCCCGGGCGCCAGCACGTCGGCGATCTGGCGTACCACGAGTCGATGCTCAGCATCGTCCCGGAAATACCCGAATGACGTGAACAGATTGACGACCACCGCGAAGCTACTCGGGCCGAACGGGAGCGCTCGCATGTCGCCGCGGACCAGGGCGGCCGCGCTGAGGGTGCGCGCACGATGCAACATCGCCGGCGACAGGTCGAAGCCCACCACCTGCGCCCCGGCCCGCTCCAGCTCGGCCGCGTGCCGCCCGGCGCCACAGGCCAAGTCCAGCACCCGCTCGCCCGGTCGCCACGGCGCCACCCGTTGCACCAGCGCCACCGCGCGCTGGGCGTCCTCGGTGTCGCGGTGCGGATAGAGGGCGTGGTACTCCTCTCCGAACCATTGCTCGAACCAATCGGTCATTCGCCGAAGATGTCCGCCTGGAAGACGTAGAGCTCGCTCTCTGCCTCGCGCCATGCATCGGCCGCGAGGCCAGCCTTTCGACACGCGGCCGCGAGCAGGGCCTCGGGGCCCCAATCGAATTCCGTCGCCACCTGGGGCAGCAGCAGGCCTTGTCGCCCGCTGCGCCGCACGATCACGCCGTCTCTTCCGGGCTGGACCCGGCCCGCGTCCGGGGGATCAACGCGCACCGGTTCCGACAACACGGAGATCTCGATGCGGAGATCGCTCAGCTCCTCCGGTGCGACGGGCGGAAACCGGGGGTCGGCAGTGGCCGCGGAGACCGCCATCCGCGTGACGACCTCGGCCAACGGTCGATCGGCCGGCACATGTCCGATACAGCCGCGCAGCTCGACCCCACGACGCAGCGTCACGAACGCGCCACGCCGCGCCCGCAGACCGGGAAGATCCGGCGGTGGTTCCGGGGCCCCGCCGGACAGCTCCACTTCAAGGGTCCGGCGGACCAGCGCCAGCAGCGCACGCCGTTCCTCCATTCCAAGCTCAGCGGGCGCGATGGTAGGGCTCCCCGCGGCGAATCGTGAACGCCCGGTACAGCTGCTCCAGCACGATCACGCGAGCCAGTTCGTGCGGAAACGTGAGCGTTGAGAGGCTCCATACGCGCTCGGCTCGCGCCAGCAGCGCCCCAGGCAGTCCGTCGGCGCCGCCGATCAGCAACGCGACGTCCCGCCCATCCTGATCCCACCGCCCCGTCCAATCGGCGAGCTCCGCGGAGCTCCACGGCTCACCGGTGCGGGACAACGCCACGAGGCGTACCTCCCCGGGAATCGCCCCCAGGAGTCGCGCCTCGTCCTTCACTTCCCGCTCCTCCACCCGCGCGTAGCGCCGCAACCGGCCCAGATACTCGTCACACGCCGCCCGGAGCGCCGCGTCCTTCACGCGGCCCACCGCGACGACCTCATAGCGCATCAGGCATACATCCCGCGGAGCCGGTGCATCGTCGCCACCCGGTCGATCCCCAGCATGTAGGCGGCGATCCGGGTGTTCACCTTGTGCTTGTCCGCCAGCGCCACGACCTCTTTGAACGAGCGGGTGATGATCGCTTCAAGCCGGCGATTCACCGTTTCCTCGTCCCAGAAATAGCCGCCGCGGTCCTGCACCCATTCGAAGTAGCTGACCGTCACCCCGCCCGCGTTTGCGAGGATGTCGGGGATCACGAACACGCCCTTTTCTTCCAGAATCTTGTCGGCGGCCGCGGTCGTCGGGCCGTTCGCTCCCTCGCAGATGATCTTCGCCTTGATCTTGGGGGCATTCTTGCTGGTGATGACGTTTTCGAACGCGGCGGGCAGGAGCACGTCACAGTCCACGGTCAGGAGCTCCTGGTTGCTGATCGCTTCGGCCCGCGGGTACCCCGCGAGATGACGGTGCTCGCGCACCCACGCCATCAGGTCGTCGATGTCGAGCCCCTTGGGATTGATGAGGCCGCCGGACTTGTCCGACACCGCCACGACCGTCGCCCCTTCCTTGGCCAGGAAATCCGCCGCGATCGACCCAACATTGCCGAATCCCTGCACCACGACCCGCGCTTGCTTCATCGGGAGGCCGAGTTTCGCGAGCGCATCGCGGGTCACGAACATGCAGCCTCGCCCGGTCGCCTCGCGGCGGCCCAGCGACCCACCCATCTCCACCGGTTTGCCGGTCACGACCGCGGTCACGGTATGGCGCTTGTGCATGGAATAGGTGTCCATGATCCATGCCATCACGCGCTCGTTGGTATTCACGTCCGGAGCCGGGACGTCGGAGTCCGGGCCGAGCGTTTCGATGATGCTTGAGGTGTAGCGACGCGTCACCCGCTCGAGCTCGGCCATGGACATGGTCGTGGGGTCGCACACCACCCCGCCCTTGGAGCCGCCGAACGGAATGTTGACCACGGCGCACTTCCACGTCATCCAGGCGGCTAGCGCTTTGACTTCCTCCAGGGTGACGTTGAGATCGAAGCGGATACCCCCTTTGGCGGGACCCCGCGAGGTGTTGTAGAGCACCCGGTAGCCTGTGTAGACCTCCACTTCACCATTGTCACGGAACACCGGTACCGAGACGATGATTTGCTTCTCGGGATTGCGCAGCACTTTGTACAGGCCGGGATCGAGGTTGAGCAGTTTGGCGGCATGATCGAACCGCTCCATCATCGCCTCGAAAGGATTCTCCTCGGACAAAAACCGATCCTTGTCCGGGCGGATCAGCATGTGCGGTTCCGTATTCGATCCAGTGGCAGTCATATCCGCTTGTCGGTGAAGGTCGGTGTTCCGCCGGTTGGGGCGGCCAGCACGCCCTGGAGCGCGCGCTCCACAACATCCCCGTTCCGCTCCCAGATCCACTCCATGACGGCCACCAGAGGTTCCGGTGCGTCGGTCGGCCACAGCGCGCGCAGCTTCACGGCGTCTTTCTCAGTGACCACAAGATAACCGGCGGCCGCCGCGGCTTGCACGAGCCAGGTTACATCGGCCGCGTCGTATTCGTGATGGTCTTGGTACGCCACCAGTTGCACCGTGGCCCCGGACGCGCGCACCTGCACCGCAAAGCTCTCCGGATCGGCGATCGCCGCCGCAGCCAGGACGCTGCGGCCCCGCAGCGCATCGAGCGCCATGAGCCTCCCGCTGCGCATCCCCGCCAACCCCGTGACGCTGAGCCGGGCCATGGCGATTGGGATCCGCGGCCACCGCGCGGCAAGTCGAGTGACGAATGCCGCGGCGGCCTCCTCGTCGGCACGCTTACGGGTCACGACCACCAGATCCGCGCGCGCCAGGGCTCCGCTTCCCTCGCGCCACGGGCCGGCAGGCAACGTCCAGCGCGGCAGCCTTGCCTGTTCGGCAGCGAGCACCACGATGTTGAGATCGCGGCGTGTGTTCAGGAGCTGGAAGGCGTCGTCCAGCACCAAGATGTCGGCGCCCTGGGCTTGCGCCGCCGCGCCGCCCGCGACCCGGTCGGGGTTCGCGACGACAATGGCTTCCGGCACCAGTCGACGGTGTACCAGCACCTCATCCCTCCCGTACCCGCGCAGCAGGATCCCCGGTCGACGGCCGGCACGCACAAACCGTGCGGCGATCCAGGCTGCCAGCGGCGTTTTGCCGGTTCCGCCAACGGACAAGTTCCCTACCGCGACCGCCGGCAGCGGAAGCGACCGCACGCGCGCGAGCCCGATCCGAAACCACGCCGCCCTCGCCGTCACGACCCCGGCATACAGGCCCGCCAGAGGCAACAGTGCGGCCCGAGCGGCCCGAGCCTTCCAGCTTCGGCGGCGCCACAGGCGCCGCACCAGACGCACTTGCCAAGGGTACCCCGTCACGACGCGTGGGTAACCCCGTGAAGCCCTCGCTCCACCGCTTCAATGCCGGCGCGCAATCCGTCCTTCCCTGCCCCGATGACGACCGGCGCGCCGTAGACGACCTCGATCGTGGCGAACGGCTTCGGAATGCAGAACTGATCCCAGGAGCGCAACGACCACGCGCGTGACGGACGAGCGGCAGCCGGAACGATCGGCACCGCGGCGTGTTGTGCGGCGGCGACAATCCCCGGCTTCACTCGCTCCGACGGGCCCCGTGGGCCGTCGGGTGTCAGCGCCACAACGCTGCCCGCGTTCAAGGCACGGACCACGCCGAGCAAGCCGACCTCTCCGCCGCGCTGCGAAGATCCCCGTACGAACCGATATCCCCAACGCTCCGCGAGAGTCGCGAGGTGGCCCCCATCGCGGTGCCGGCTGATCAACAGCACCATCGCCTCGTGTCGATGGAGAAAGAGCAACGGCAGGATCCGATTGTGCCACAGCGCAAAAATGAACGGCCGCTTGGCGTCATAGAGTGCCTGCGGGTGTTCCCACCCGCGCCGTCGATATCGCCAGGTCCGCGCCAGCACGCCTACGAGCCCCATCCCCACCATCGCCACGAGCGGCTCAGCCCGACCCAGCTTCATGACACCATGTCCAGCGCCAGCGCGGCCACCCGGTCCGCCGCACCTGGTTTTCCCAGACGCTCACGCACGGTGGCCAGGCCAGCCCGCTGGCGCCGCGTCGCCGGGTGGTCGGGATCGAGCAACGGCAGCACACCGTCAGCCAGATTCTGCGGCCGAGCGGCAGCCTGGATGAGCTCCGGGCAGAGCAGCTCGCCGGCCACGAGATTCACGAGGCCCACCCACGGGACGCGTAGCAACCGCATGGCAATAAAATTGGACAACGGGTGCAGCCGGTAGGTAATCACCATCGGGAGGTCGGCCAGCGCGGCCTCGAGCGTCGTGGTGCCCGATTTGCAGATTCCCGCATCCGCGGCGGCGAACACCAGGCTCGGATCGCCCGTCACCACACGGATCGCCTCGGCGTCCGGATAGCGCGCCACCCCGGTTCCAGCCACGACGACCTGCACCTCCGGTCGCGTCGCACACACCAGCCGGGCTGCCTCCCGCGCAAGCGGCCAGATCCGGCGCACCTCCTGCGTGCGGCTCCCCGGAAACACCGCGAGCGTGGGGCGATCAGGATCGAGACCGAGTACCCGCCGTGCATCGACGCGAGACGGCGGGCGTGGACGGTCTTTCAGGGGGTGACCGACAAATGTGGTCGGCACGCCTTTCTCGCGGAAAAACGATTCTTCAAACGGCAGGATCACCGCGAGATGGCGCACCGCCGCCGCGAGGCGACGCACCCGCCCCACACCCCATGCCCAGAGTTGCGGCGCGATGTAGTACAGGACCGGCACGCCGGCGGCCGCGGCAGCCGCGGCCGCGCGCAGGTGATAGCCGGGATAGTCTACGAAGATCGCCAGATCGTACTGGCCCGCGCGGAACGCGTTCCGCGTCCGCCGCAGCAGGCCATAGTGTCGTGGGATCCCCTCGAGGACCTCCACGAACCCGACCACCGAAAACGCCTCCATCCGGTCGAGGACGCGCGCCCCGGCCGCGGCCATCTGGGGGCCGCCGAAGGCGTCGATCGTGACCTCCGGCGATCTCCGGCGCAATGCCGCGACCACCGGCGCCGCGTGCGCGTCACCCGAAGGTTCGCCCGCTGAGATATAGATGCGGGGAGCGCCGCTCACGGCCGCATGGCGCCGAGCGGCGAGGCGTGGACCGCCTCCGCCACGCGCCAGGCCAGCGACAGCGCCTGCGCGCCTGCCGCCCCCGACACCACCACCTCGCCCTCCCCACGCACCGCGCGGAGAAAGCTTTCGAGCTCGAGACGGAGCGGCTCCGCTTCCGGCGCTTCGAGCTGCACCGACTCCACGATGTCCTCGATCCCGGTGGCGCCGAGTCCCTGCCACCCCGGCTTCAGACGGAAAAAGCGGCCGCCGCCCTGCGCCAGGTCGAGCGAGAAGTAGCCCGACGGTTGGAAGATTCGCAGCTTGCGCGTGCGCTCGCGCGAGATGCGGCTCGCGGTCACCAGGGCCACCGCGCCGTTGGCGAACTCCACGCGGGCGTTGGCAATGTCCACGTGCGGAGTGAGCACCGGGACCCCCGTCGCCCGTACCTCTCGCACCTCGGCGCGCACCAGCTCGAGGATGAGGTCGAGGTCGTGAATCATGAGGTCGAGGATGACCGCGACGTCCGTGCCGCGCGGCTGGAACGGGGCGAGGCGTTCGCACTGCAGGAACCGCGGCTCATCAAGGTACGGAGCGGCTGCCCGCACTGCACGATTGAACCGTTCGACGTGGCCAACCTGCAGGACCACGCCTTTCGCCGCCGCCTGACGCACCAGCCGTTCGGCACCTTCGAGCGAATCGGCGAGCGGCTTCTCGACCAACGCCGCAATACCGCGCGATAGTACCGCGAGCCCCACTTCGGCATGTGCCGGGGTCGGCACCGCGATACTGACGGCGTCCACCCGCTCCAGGAGGGCATCGAGCGAGGAATGGGCGACGGTGTCCAGCTCCCTGGCTACTTCCGCCGCGCGCACCGGGTCGACGTCAAAAATGCCGGCAAAATCCGCCCCCTCCATCCGCCGCAACAATCGCGCATGATGAAAGCCCAGCGCGCCGGTTCCGACCACGCCGACGCGCAGGCGGCGTTGTGTCACACGAGCACCCCGCGCTGCGATGCTTCGATGAAACGGAGGAAGGTCTCGACTTCGGCCACGGCCGGAATCTCGGTGCGCGCGCGGCCGATTCCCTGGCTGACCGTGAGGTGGGAATTGAAGACCAGACGATAGGCCTTCTTGAGGGCGAGCTTCACATCGGGGCTGAACCCGGCGCGCTGCAACCCGACAGAGTTCAGGCCGTACAGGTGCACCGGATTGCCCACCGCCTTGGTATAGGGCGGCACGTCCTGGTTGACGCGCGAGCCGCCGCCGACGAAGGCGAACGTGCCCACTCGCACGAACTGGTGGATCGGGACCAGGCCGCTGATAATCGCCCGGTCGTCCACCGTCACGTGGCCGGCCATCTGGATCGAGTTCGCGAGGATCACATCGTCCCCGACGACACAATCGTGCGCGATGTGAACGTAGGTCATGATGAAGCAGCGCTGCCCGACGGTGGTCTTGCCGGTCGCGGGAGTGCCCCGATTGATGGTGCAGTACTCGCGGATGATGGTGTCGTCGCCGATTTCGACCCAGGTCTCTTCGCCCTTGTATTTCAGGTCCTGCGGGTCGGCCCCGAGCACCGAGCCGTACCCGACACGGACTCCGTTCCCCAACCGGGTATTCCGCTCGATCACCACATGGGCGGCGATCTGGCAATGGTCGCCGATCACCACGTTCGGCCCGAGAATCGTGAACGGGCCGACGCTGACGTCCTCCCCCACCTGCGCCGCAGGATCGACCAGCGCGCTGCGGTGAATCATCGGTCCACCACGACGGCCATCATCTCCGCCTCGGCCACCATCTGCCCGTCCACGAACCCCACCCCCTTCATTCGGCAGGTCTTGCCTCGGAACGCGATCAACTCGAGCTCGAAACGGATCTGATCGCCCGGCAGCACCGGCCGCCGGAATTTCACGTTGTCGAGCGACATGAAGTAGACCACTTTGTCCTCGACATTCTGCGCCTCGAAGTGCGTCAACAGCAGCATCCCGCCCACCTGCGCCATCGCTTCGATGATCAGTACCCCCGGCATAATGGGGTGGCCCGGGAAGTGTCCCTGGAAGAACGGCTCGTTGATGGTGACGTTCTTGATCCCGACGATCCGTTTGTCGCCCTCCACCTCGATGATGCGGTCGACGAGCAGGAAGGGATACCGGTGCGGCAGCACGTCCATGATCCGGCCGATGTCCATCGCCGGAATGCCGCTGCGCCGGGCGGCCCGGGCGAGCGCGCGGGCCAGGGCGACGTTGCCACTGTGACTGGGACGCGTGGCCACCACGTGGGCCCGGATGCGCGCCCCCGTGAGCGCCAGGTCGCCCACGATGTCCGCGGCCTTGTGCCGGAGGAATTCATCGGGCCAGCGCAGCTTCCCGCCGTTCACCACACCACTCTCGTCCAGCACGATCGCGCTCGCCGTCGACGCCCCCCGGATCAGCCCCTTCGCCTGCAGCGCGGCCACTTCGCTCGTGAATCCGAACGTGCGCGCCGGAGCCAGCTCCTTGGCGAAGGCCTCCGCGGATACGTCGAAGCTGCCCGCCTGACGGCCGATCAGCGGATGGGGGAATTCGATCGTGACGGTCAACTGGAACCGCTTGCTCGGCGCAACGACGTAGCTCGAATCGCCTTCGGTCACGGTGAACGGCGCCTGCACCGTCAACACCGTCGGCTCGCCGTCTACCTCCACGGGCCCCGCCTGTTGCAGCGCCGCGAAATAGGGCGCCACGCTGCCGTCCAGGATCGGGGGCTCGGGACCTGAGAGCTCGATCAGCAGATCGTCGATTTCATGCGCCGCCACCGCGGCCATGAGATGCTCGACGGTGTGGATCGTCGCCGCCCCATGACCGATGGCGGTGCGACGCTCGAGGGCGGCGACTTCGGACAGCCGGGCCGGAATCTCGGGGGTGTCGGCCAGATCCGTGCGGCGGAATATCACGCCCTTGCCGGACGGTCCCGGCCGGAACACGGCCCGGGTAGCGGCGCCGGTGTGGAGACCGGTCCCCGCAACCGTCGCGTCACGCTGAATCGAACGTCGCTTAAGGGTCGTGGTCATCCTGCTCCGCTCGCGCCAGAGATTCCAGCTTGGCCGCGAGCGGCGCCAGGCGGTACAACGCGGCCTGCGCCCGCAGCACCTCGCGGTGCGGTCGAGCCGGCGATCCCCATACGGTGGACCCGGCAGGAACGTCGCCGATCACGCCGGCCTGCACCAGCACCCGAGCCCCGTGACCGATCGTGACGTGGTCCGAGATGCCGACTTCACCCGCGATGATGACGTCGTCCTCGACATGACTCGACCCTGCGATCCCGGCGAGCGCCAGGATCAGACAACGCCGGCCGACGTGGACGTTATGGGCGATGTGCACCAGGTTGTCGAGCTTCGTGCCATCGCCAATCACCGTGTCGTCCACGCTGCCCCGATCCACACAGGCGTTGGCACCGATCTCGACGTCGTCCCCGATCACGCAGCGTCCCACATGGGGAATCTTGCGGTGCGCGGTGCCTTCCCGCCCCGGCACGTACCCAAACCCGTCGCTGCCGAGCCGTACGCCGCTGTGCAACGTCACCCGGCGCCCGACCGTGGTACCCGGATAGCAGGTGACCTGCGGGTGTAATTCCGAATCGTCGCCGATCGTGACCCCATCCCCGATGACGCAGTTCGCCGCGACCCGCACGTTGCGGCCCAGACGCACTTCACGTCCCAGGACGACATGCGGACCAATGGCCACCGGATCGTCCCAGGTAGCACCCATACCGATGATCGCCGACGGGTGCACGCCGGGGGTCCAGGCCGGCGTCGGGTACAGCACCGCCAGCACGGTGAGAAGCGCCGCCTGTGGGTCCGGCACGACGATGCGGGTCGTTGGTCCCCCCGGCACCGCCGCGAATGCCTCGGCGCACAACACGATCGAGGCGCGCGACGGCTCAAGGTAGGGGAGGTACCGGGGACTGGCAAGAAACGTGAGGTCGCCCGGACCGGCCCGTTCCAGGGGCGCGATCGTGGCGACCGTGACGTCCGCGGGCCCGACGAGCCGCCCCCGCGTGAGCGCGGCTACCTCCGTGGCGGACAGCGTCCGCCGGGGCTCGGCGCTCAACGACGGCACCGGCCTACGGGTTGGACCGTCGCACGCGCTCGATGACTTTCGAGGTGAGATTCAGCATCGGATCGGCCGCCACGATGCCGTTTCCCTGTGCGTCGGCGTCGAATATCATGGCGTAGTTCCCCTCGGCACGGATGCCCTGAATGATCGTGTTGATCCGGGCCTGGTAGGGGGCCAGCAGCTCCTGGTTGCGCGAGCGAGCCCGGGCATCGAGCTCGGAGGACCGTTGGGTGATCCGGTCCTGCAGCGTCTGCAGCTCGCGCCGCTTGACGTCCTTGGCCGCGGGCGAGAGGGCGATCGAGGCCTGGTCGAACGCCTGCACCGCCGAGTCGAGCTGCTGTTGCAGCTTCTGCACCTCGTCGCGCATCGCCTGGAACTCCCGGAAGAACGTCGACTCCGCGGCCGCGTAGCCAGGGGTGCTGTCGAGAATGGTGCGCGAGCTGATGAATGCCAGCCGCGAGGACTGCCCCGCCGCGGTCGTCGGCCGAGCAGGGGTTGCCGCTGGGGGATTCTGGGCTGCCGCCGACCCGCCGAGCACCGTCAGGAGACACACGAGGACCACCCGCCGCATAACCACTCCATCGAGGAAGGGCATCAGAAGAAGTTGCCGAGTTTGAAGTGCAGTTTCCAGCCCGGGGCCGGCCGGCCAAGTTCATCGGTCCGGTCGAAGCCGTAGGCCCAGTCGAGGCCCAGGGGCCCGAGGGGCGAGATCACGTCCACCCCAATCCCGGCGCCGCGGAACAGCCGAGTGGGGTTCCAATTGATGGCCCGCGCCCACAGGTTGCCGGCGTCGAAGAAGGCGTTCACATAGAACATCTGAGACACCCGCACGCCCAACTCACCGGTCATGAGGAAGTAGGACTTCCCGAAGGCCTCCGGGGAGGCCCCGCGCGAATTGGCCAGCGGATCGAAGCCAGCGGGGGTGATCGAGAACTCATCGTAGCCACGCATCGGGATCCCGTACTGCGTGCCGCCAAGGCTGAACAGCTGATCGAAGAACGGCGAGTTCCCGAAGACGAAACCGGAACGCGTGGACAGTCCGAGAACCACACGCAGCGGGCTGCCGCTGGTTCGGCCGCCGATCTGGGCCAGCGGCGCGTACCAGCGAGCCTCGAGATCGATGCGCTGAAAGTTCCCGGTGCCGCCCAGGGGCCCGCCGCTCTGTGACAACCCGAGCGACGCCATCGTGCCGGCCGTCGCGAAGGGCAAGTCGATCCGAGTGTCGCGCAGCATTGAGACGCCTACCGTGGAGCGCACGCAGTTCTGGCAGTTGAACACCGAGCTGAACGTCGGGTTGTTCGCCGACCCGGTGTAGCTCTGCTCGTCGATCCCGTACGAGACGAACATCCGCGCGTACCGGTCGTGGAACAGGGGGAAACCCAACTGGAGGCTCGCGCCGCGCCGCCGCACCCGTCCGAGGTCGGCGATGTTGTAGCGCAGCCGCGTGTTGTGCGCGCTGATCGTGCCCGAGATCCGGGACTCCCGGATCGCGGGATCGGTGAAGGAGATATCGAAGTCGTTGATGTTCTTGCCGAACTGCCACTGGAATTTCCCCCGCTTCCCCTGCCCGAACAGGTTCGGTTCTTCAAGCCCGAGGAATCCGCCCAACCCGGTACCCTGCCCCAACGACGCACCGAAATTCACGTTGCCGGTGTGTTTTTCGGCCACGTGGAACACCACATCGATGTCGCCCTGTTCGTTGGCGACCGGCGTCTCCGGCGGGGGCAGCGGCTGATTGAAGAAGCCCAGATTCGAGATGTTCTGGTAGGAGCGCAGCAAGGCATCTTGCCGGAAAATGTCTCCGGGCAGCATTACGATCTGGTCGCGGATCACGCGCTCGTGCGTGATGTCGTTCCCGACGATCTCGATCTTGTTGACGATCGCCGGTTGCCCCTCATTGATCACCCATCGCAAATCGACCGTCGGCCGCCCATCCGCGCCCGTGCGCCGGATGACGTCAGGCCGGACCTGCGCGTAGATGTAGCCCTGGTTGTGGTACAGGGAGTAGAGCCCCGCCGTCGCGTCGTCCCAGCGAGCCTGATTGAACACCGCGGGACCGCGCGTGGTGCCGCCCAGGCCCAACATCCCGGTGCGCTGTTCGCTACGGAATGGGTAGAGCTGCTCGAGCTCCTCGGTTGAAAAGCGCCGATTGCCGACGATCTCGAAGGTCCCGACGTGATGCGTTTCGCCTTCGCTCACCCGCAGGATCAGCTCGGCCTTACCGGTCGAGTCGTCGACGAGCAACGTGTCGTCGAGCACCTGGAAATCGACGAACCCGCGAGATCCGTAGAACTTCGGCAACCGTTCCTGCAGGTCCGCCCGCAGCTTCTCGTCGTCGAGATCCCCCTTGCGCCACCACCAGAACCCCTCGGGACGGGTCGCCATGTTCGACACGATGGCGCCGTCGGAGAAATGCCGGTTGCCCTCCACCCCGATCCGGGCGATCGCCACGCGTCGGCCCTCGGTGATGTCGAACACGATGCGCACGCGTGACGAGTCGCCTTCGTACACCGACCGGACATGGACGTCGGCTAGGTAGTAGCCGCGGGCCCGATACAGGGAGTCGATTCGCCCGCGGGCTCGAGCCACGGCGGCGGGATCGATGGGTCGTGCCTCGGCAAGCGTCACTTTCGAGCGCACCGCGCCTTCGCCCAGCCGGTACACTCCCCGCACGGCCCAACGCGTCAGAATCGGGCGCTCACGCACCGCAATGATGAGAGTCTGTTGGCCACCCGTGGTATCCTGGTCGATGCGGACGTCGTCAAACTGTCCCGTCCCGTAGAGCGCGCGGAGCGCGCGCTGGATGTCGCGGTAGGTGGTAAACCGGAGGGGGACCAGCCCGGAGGACTGGAGCACGACATCGCGCGACACCCGTCGGTTCCCGACGACGGACACTGAGTCGGGTTGCCCACCGGCGACCTCCTCCTGGCCCTGCGCAGAGCGCGGAGCCAGAAGGAGGAGCGCGGCGGCCAACGAGATGGAGAGCCGGCGAATCACGCCTTGGTGCCGGAGAGCGCCCGGAACGCCAGGCGCTCCTTGTCGGGGGCCACGTCGACTTCGATCTCGTCCCCCCGCGCGAACTCCGCGACCAAGATCTTTTCCGAGAGCGGATCTTCGACGTACTTCTGGATGGCCCGCTTCAGCGGCCGGGCCCCGTAGTGCTCGTCGTAGCCGTGTGCGACGAGAAAATCGTTTGCCGCCTGGGTCAGCCGGAGGGTGAGCTCTTCCTCTGACAGACGCTTCTGCACGTCGCGCAGGATGATGGTGACGATGAGCGCGATATGCTCCCGCGTGAGTGGGTGGAAGACGATCACGTCATCCAGCCGATTGAGGAACTCGGGGTTGAAGACTTTCCCGATCTCCTCCTTCACCTTCTCGGCCATCCGCTCGAAGCTGCCCTTGGCATCGCCCTGCGTGAACCCGAGGGCCTTGCCCTTGAGCATGTCGCGCGCGCCGACGTTCGACGTCATGATCACGACGGTGTTCTTGAAATCGATGACGCGCCCGTAGTTGTCGGTGAGGTGTCCCTCGTCGAGCACCTGCAACAGGATGTTGAAGACGTCGGGATGCGCCTTTTCGATTTCGTCGAGCAGCACGACGGCGTAGGGCTTGCGCCGCACCGCCTTGGTGAGGGCGCCGGAGACTTCGTACCCGACGTAGCCCGGCGGCGCGCCGATCAGGCGGCTCACCGAGAACTTCTCCATGTACTCTGACATGTCGACCCGGATCAGCGCGGCCGCGTCCGCGAACAGAAACTTCGCGAGGGCCCGCGCCAGCTCGGTCTTCCCGACGCCGGTGGGGCCGCTGAACACGAACGAGCCAATCGGCCGTTTGGGATCTTTCAGCCCGGCGCGGCTGCGCCGGATGGCTTTCGAGATCACGGTGATCGCCTCGTCCTGGCCGACCACGCTCTCGTGCAACTCCTCTTCCATCCGCAGCAGGCGCGCGGTCTCGGCCTCCTGGAGCCGCGTGACCGGAATGCCCG
Organism: uncultured Gemmatimonadaceae bacterium; assembly: GCA_964596925.1. Classification (GTDB taxonomy): domain Bacteria; phylum Gemmatimonadota; class Gemmatimonadetes; order Gemmatimonadales; family GWC2-71-9; genus DASTHG01. The sequence goes on from CAZQWQ010000067.1 coordinate 116,895, forward strand.
TCCAGCGGGAGACGATGAACGCGACCTGCTCCTCACCGATGGTGGGGCGACGGGTCTGCCGCTCCCGCTCCCACTCGTCCTGTTTGCGCCGGATCTCGCTCTGAAGCTCGCGCTCCGAATCCCGCAGCGCCGCGGCACGCTCGAAGTTCTGGTCGCGGACCGAGTTCTCCTTGTCGCGACTGATCTGCTCGAGCTTGTCCTTCAGCTCGGCGACCTCGGGAGGCGGTACCTGTGTCGCCAACCGGGCTCGGGCCCCGGCTTCATCGATCACGTCGATGGCCTTGTCGGGCAGAAACCGATCAGTGATGTAGCGCTCTGAAAGCTTCGCGGCCGCTTCGAGCGTCTCGTCCGGAATCACCACCCGGTGGTGTTCCTCGTAGCGCTTGCGCAGGCCCTTGAGGATGTCGATCGTCTCGTCGACGGTCGGCGGGTCGACGATCACGGTCTGGAAGCGCCGCTCCAGCGCCCCGTCCTTCTCGATGTACTTGCGGTATTCGTTCAGGGTCGACGCCCCGACGCACTGCAGCTCGCCTCGGGCCAGCGCGGGCTTCAGCATGTTGGACGCGTCCACCGCACCCTCGGCCGCACCCGCCCCGACGAGCGTATGCAGCTCGTCGATGAACAAGATGATGTTCCGGTTCTGGGCAATCTCGTTGATGACCGCCTTGAGGCGCTCCTCGAACTGCCCACGGTACTTGGTACCGGCGATCACCGCGGCCATGTCGAGAGACAGAACCCGATGGTCCTTCAGGGCATCGGGGCAATTCCCGCTTGCGATCAGCTGGGCGAGTCCTTCGACGATGGCGGTCTTGCCGACCCCGGGCTCTCCGATGAGCACCGGATTGTTCTTCTTGCGGCGGGACAAGATCTCCATCACGCGCTCGATTTCCTTCTGGCGGCCGATCGTGGGATCGAGGGCGCCGTCACCGGCGAGCTGCGTGAGATCCCGGCAGAAATGATCCAGGGCCGGCGTCTTGGATTTCTTCTCGCTCTTGGGGCTCGGCGCGGGCGTCCCCGGGCTCCCGGCGGGCGCCGCGGAGGGCATCTCGCTGCCCAGCAGCCGGAGCGTCTCGGCGCGCGCCTGCTCCAGGTTCACGCCGGCGTCGGTCAGCACCTGTGCCGCGATGCCTTTCTCTTCGCGCAGCAGGCCCAGCAGGAGGTGCTCGGTGCCGACATAGGAGTGATTCAACTCGCGTGCTTCACTCATCGCGAGCTCGAGCACCTTCTTGGCGCGCGAGGTGTACGGCAAATCGGGACCGGCCGCAGCCGCCGCTTTCCCTTTCTTGACCGTTTCCTCGATCTTCTGCTGAATCTCCTCGAGATCGACGTTGAGGTTGGTCAAGACCGCCGCGGCGACTCCCTCACCTTCGCGGATCAGCCCGAGTAGGATGTGCTCCGTCCCCACATACTCGTGGTGCAGCCGCGCCGCTTCTTCCCGCGCCATCTGCAGGACTTTCCGCACGCGATCCGTGAAGTTGTAGCCGTTCATCTCCGTTCCCGCCTCAGGTGACCTCGTCCCCCAACAGACGCCGCACGAACGATGCTCGTATCGCGGGCAGCTCGGGGTCGCCGACCTGCCGGCCTTCCATCGTTGCAAGATGCGCGGGTTGCGTGTGGATGAGCAGCTTGTTGAGTGTGTATACACTCAGGCCGGTGATCAGATTCAACCCGACGCCGAGTCGCACGCCGCTCAACAGGTTCATCGTCTCATCGAACGTCAGTGCGCGCGCATATCGCAACAAGCCGTACGCCCGCCACACCTTGTCCTCCACCGTCCCCGCGGCTGTCTTCAGCAGCACGTCTCGTGCCTGCTCTTCGTACTCAATGACCTGGCGCACGATGCGGCCCAGGTGATCAAGTAACTCGCCCTCCGCCTTCCCCAATGTTGTCTGATTCGACAACTGGAAGAAGTTCCCGACAACTTCACTCCCCTCCCCGTACAAGCCCCGAAACGTGAGCCCTACCTGCGTGAGCCCCTGCAACACCTTGCCGATTTCCTTGGTTAACACCAATCCTGGCAAGTGGATAAGCACGCTGGCCCGCAGACCGGTGCCGGCGTTGGTCGGGCACGAAGTAAGATACCCAAACTCGGAATGAAACGCGAACGGCAGCAGCCGACCGAGCTCGCTATCTATCGATTCCAGTTCGGCATACGCGTCCTCCAACGCAAATCCCGAAAGCATCGTTTGCAACCGGAGATGATCCTCCTCGTTCACCATCACGCCGGCCGGGCTGTCGATCAACACTGCCGTTCCCGGTCGCGGCCGCGCCGGATCGCGGTCCAGGGCAGCCAGCTCCTTACTCACCAAGTGGCGCTCGTGCAGCAGTTGCCGATCGGCCCGGTCCAGCTCGTCCAGATGGAAGGTCACGGTGCGTCGCAACCGCGCGCTCGCCGCGGCGGCGTCGGTGATCCGCGCCAATACCGCGCCGCGGTCGGCGTCCGTGGCCCGCGTGCCGAACGGATGTCCCACGAGGTTCCGCGCCAGCCGGATGCGCGTGGAGAGTACGATCTGTGGATTGGGTCCGGACGCGTCGAGCCAGCCGACGCCACCATCGGGCAACAGCGACAGGTCGATCATTCGAGCACCCGGATGCGGTCACGCAGCTCAGCGGCCAGCTCGAAGTTCTCCGACTCCACGGCCCGGCGCAGCTTGTCGCGCAGATCGAGCAACCGGCTGGTCGAGTCGCTTTCGCCGTTCGCTCCCGGCGGGACATACCGCTCCCCGACGTGCTGGCTCGAGCCGTGCAGGCGGCGCAGCAAGTCACGCAGATGGTCTTCAAACGACTGGTAGCATTGGGCGCAGCCGAGCCGCCCGCTGTCGCGGAAATCGCGCAACGTGGCCCCGCAGCTGGCGCAGCGCAGCGCATCGGCCGGAACGGGAAGCGTGGTGCCCTTCCCCATTGCCGAGAGGAACGTGCCGAGCGGCGACTTGAGCACGGCGGTACCGGTCTCGATCCCCTTTTCCTGTGCGCACTGCTCGCACAGGTGGAGCGTCACTTTGGTGTCGTGCTCTACCTGTGTCAGGTTGATCACCGCATCGCGTTCCTTGCAGTTGTCGCACCGCATCACGGAATCGCGTCCACCGAGCGCACGACCGAAAGCCGGCCGTCCTCGAGCCAGAGAATCCGGTCGGCACGCGCGGCCAGCTGCCGGTTGTGGGTGACGATCACCACCGCGGTCTCGTACTCACGCGCCAGCCGAAACAGCAGCTCGTGCAGTCGCTCGCTGTTGGCGTAGTCCAGGTTGCCCGAGGGCTCGTCGGCGAGCACCAGTTTCGGATCGTGCACCAGGGCGCGCGCCACGGCGCAGCGTTGCTGCTCGCCACCGGACAGCTGCGCCGGTCGGTGCGTCATGCGCCCCGCCAATCCAACCGCGGAGAGCTTCTCCTCGGCTCGCGAATGCGCTTCCCGTTCGGCGACCCCGCCGATCAACAGCGGCATCATCACGTTCTCAAGCGCGGAGAACTCGCGCAACAGATGGTGGAACTGGAACACGAACCCGAGCTTCCGGTTACGGAGATCGGCGAGCCCTTGCGGCCCAAGATCGGCATACCGCGAGCCCTCGAGCCACACGTCACCGGTCGTGGGGCGGTCGAGCGCCCCCAACAAATGCAGCATCGTGCTCTTCCCAGCGCCAGACGCTCCTACCACGGCGATCAATTCCCCGCGGTGCACGTCGAGGTCGACACCCCGCAACACCTCGAGCGGCGAGCCGTCGCCACCGGCGTAGACTTTCCGGATCCCCCGGGCCTCGAGCAGCGCGCTCATTCGTAGCGGATCGCGGGAACGGGGTCGAGCCGCGCGGCCACCAGCGCTGGGTAGAGCGGCGCGAGCGTGGCCACGATCAGGCTCGCGGCAATCACGATCAGCACGTCGCTCGGCTGAGTGCGCACCGGCAGGTGATCGATGAAATAGACCGACGGGTCGATGCGAATCCACTCCCCGCGATTGATGAAGCTGCCCAACACGAGCCCCAGCCCAGCGCCGAGCACCGTCCCCGAAAGGCCGATCAGCACCCCCTGGACTAGGAACACGCGACGGATGGCGGCCCGCCGGAGTCCCATAGCGAGGAGGATGCCGATCTCGCGTGTCTTGTCGCGCACCACCATCGTGAGCGTGCCCACCACATTGAACGCCGCCACGACGCAGATCAGGAACACCACGAATCCCATCGCGAGCTTCTCGAGTTTGAGCGCTGAGAAGAGGGACGAGTTCTGCGATTGCCAATCGACGACGCGATTAGGATAGCCCAGACGGCTCTCGAGGTCGGTGCCGAACGCCTTGGCATTCCAGGGATCGGCGAGTCGCACTTCGACACCGGTGACGGCGCTGTCCAACCCCGCGAAGCGCTGCGCGGTCTTGCGGCTGAGCACGACGTAGGAGTTGTCATACTCGAACATGCCGGTGTCGAACAGGCCCGTCACTTCGAAGCGATGGAACCGGGGCACGTAGGCGCCAAGGCTCGGGTTGAACCGGGTCCCGGCGAAGGCCACGAGGGTGACGACATCGCCGGGAAAGGCCGACAGTTTGCTGGCCAGCCGGGCGCCCAACGCAATGCCCGCTTCGACATCCGGGCGCGTAGTGCGGAACCGGAGGTCGCCACGCGTAAAGTGCCGAGCCAGCGTGGTCACCGAGCGCGTTCCGGTGTCGGGGTCGATACCCAGCACGACCACGCCCTCGGCATAGTCGTGTCCCGCCGAAATTCCCGCCTGCGTAATAACGAACGGGGCGGCCGACGTCACACCGGGAACCCGGCGCACCCGCGCCAGCACCTCCGACCAGTCGTCGAGCCGCAACCCTTCGCCGTAGGTGAGCACGCGCAGGTGGGGGCTCGCGACCAGGATCTTGTCGCGCAGGTCCTCCTGCAGGCCGTTCATGACCCCGAGCACGATCACCAGCGCCATGACGCCGACCGCCACCCCGCCGACGGCGATCACGGTAATCAGCGACAGCAAGTGCGACGCCTGTCGATTCTTCAGGTAGCGCAGGGCGATCTTGCCCTCCAGCGGAGTGGGCCAGTTCCACCGGACAAAACCCAAGAGGGCGAGGCCCAGGAAGATCGCGAGGGCGACGGGGATGATTTGCTGAAGGGTCATTCGGGCCGCAGCATCGGGAAAAGGATCACGTCACGGATCGAAGGCTGATCGGCGAGCAGCATCAGCAGCCGATCGACTCCGAGCCCTACGCCACCGGTGGGCGGCATGCCGTACTCCAAGGCTCGAATGAAATCTTCGTCGAGTTGGTGTGCCTCCGCGTCACCGGCTGCGCGGAACCCCGCCTGCTGTTCGAAGCGACGCCGCTGCTCGTCGGGATCGTTCAACTCGCTGAAGGCGTTCGCGAACTCGCGTCCGAGCACGAATAGCTCCCACCGCTCCACGCGCGTGGCATCACCCCGTTTGGGCTTGGCGAGCGGCGACAACGCGATCGGGTAGTCGAACACGAACGTCGGCTGCACCAATGTCGGCTCGGCATAGTGTTTAAACACCTCGTCCACCAGTTTCGCGCCCGTAAAGGCGTCCGCCTCTGTCACGTTGCGCCGCCGCAGCGCCGCACGCAGGTCCGACTCCGAAGCGGTCATGAGATCCACGCCCGCGGTCTCCCGCACCAGGGTGTGGAAATCCCGCCGCGCGAACGGCTGTGCGAAGGACAGGGTGGTGCCGTGGCGCTGCAACGCGGAGCCCCCGAACAGCTCGGTGACGAGACCGGCCACCATCGCCTCCGTGAGCTCCGCCATGTGTCCGTAGTCGGCGTACGCCTCGTACCATTCCGCCATGGTGAATTCCGGGTTGTGCCAGCGATCCAGTCCCTCGTTGCGAAAATCGTGACCGATCTCGTACACCTTCTCGAACCCGCCCACGATGCAGCGTTTCAAGTACAACTCATCCGCGATCCGCAAATAGAACGTGGCGTCGAGCGCCTCAAAGTGCGTCGTGAACGGCCGGGCTGCAGCGCCGCCGTACATCGGCTGCAACACCGGTGTCTCCACTTCAAGGTACCCACGCCCGTCGAGGAAGCGTCGCAGGTAGCCCAACACCCGCGCCCGTAGTCGAAACACCTCCCGCACCTCGGCGTGGACCGCGAGGTCGGCGTAGCGCTGGCGGTAGCGCAGTTCCGGGTCGGCCAGCGCACCGTGTAACACCCCCTGCTCGTCCTCCTTGCCCCGCGGCAACGGGCGTAAGGATTTGGTGAGCAGCGTGAGCCGGTCGACGCGGACCGTGACCTCGCCGGTCTTGGTGCGAAACAACGGGCCTTCGATGCCCACGACGTCGTCCTGGTCCAGCAGCTTCACCAGCTCGTAGCCCTCCGGACCCAGGTGATCGAGCTTGAAATACGCCTGGATCCTGCCGGACTCGTCCTCGAGATGCGCGAAGGTCGTCTTGCCATGGGAGCGCGTGGGCCCGAGCCGGCCCGCGAGGCGGTGCACCGTCTCGGTGCCGTCCTGGAATCCGTCGAGCGCGGCGCGCGCCGTTCCTGACCGGCTGAATTCATACGCGAACGGTTCCACGCCGCGCCGCACAAGCTCGGCGAGTTTGTCGCGCCGCGCGGCTTCGACAATGCTCGTCATGCGGCCTTGCTCCCGAAGCGCTTCAGAAAGGCCTCGATGAAGGGGTCGAGGTCGCCGTCCATCACCTTCTGCACGTCGCCAACCTTCAGCTCGGTGCGGTGGTCGTTCACCATCGTGTACGGCTGAAACACGTAGGAACGGATTTGATTCCCCCAGGCGTTTTCCGTCTTCTGCTTGTCCTGCTCGGCGCGCTTCGCCTCGCGCTCCTTCACGGCGCGTTCGTACAGCCGTGCCTTGAGCATCTTGAGTGACGTCGCCTTGTTCTTGAACTGGCTGCGCTCATTCTGGCACGCGACCACGATGCCCGTCGGGAGATGCGTGATGCGCACCGCCGAGGAGGTCTTGTTCACGTGTTGCCCGCCCTTCCCCGAGGCCCGGTACACGTCGATACGGAGATCGTCTTCCTTGATGTCGATCTCGATGTCCTCGTCCACCATCGGGTACACGAACACCGACGCGAACGATGTGTGACGGCGCGATTGGGCGTCGAACGGCGAGATCCGCACCAGGCGGTGCACGCCCTTCTCCGCGCTGAGCAAGCCATAGGCGTACTGGCCCCGGATCTCGATCTCCGCGGACTTGATGCCCGCTTCGTCGCCCGGCGGCGCATCGAGCACCGCGACCGCGAAGCCGTGCCGTTCGGCCCAGCGCACGTACATGCGCATCAGCATCTCGGCCCAGTCCTGGGATTCCGTGCCGCCGGCCCCAGGATGGATAGTGAGCAGCGCGTCGCGCCGGTCGTCGGGTTTTTGGAGCAGGTTCTGCAGTTCCAGCGCCTCGAGCTGTGCTGCGATCGCGTCGGCTTCTTCTTCGAGCTGGCGCTGCATACCGAGGTCCAACTGCCGTTCCGCGTCGAGCAGCGTCGTGAGCTCGCGGCCGTCGTCCACACGACGCCGCAGCGCATGATACGGCTCGAGCCAGCGCTTCAGGTTCTTGACCTCCTCGACGAGGCGCCTGGCGCGCTCCTGGTCGGTCCACAACGACCCGTCGGCCATCTGTTGCTCGAGCTCAGCCAGCCGGCGGGCCTTGCCCTCGACGTCAAAGAAAACCCCGGAGGTCCTGGAGCCGGCGGTCGAATTCGATGAAGCGATCGATCAGTGCCACGGGATCATTCCTTGTGCTTGGGCGATGAAGAGACGAGCCGCCCCCCGGGGCCCGGGAAGCGGCTCTAACTCATGGTGAAGGTAGGGGCTTAGCCCCGTTTTGACCACTCCTAAAACAGCTTCTTTCCGCCCGCCAGGATTTCGTTCAACGCATCGGTCCAGAACGGCGTGGACTCGGCCATGTCCTTCCCGACCTGCTCTACGTACTCGAGCCAGCTCTTCTCGATTTCGTCCCGGAAGAGCTGCGGCAAGGTGCTGTCCCGGATCCCCTGCTGTCGCTTCTCAGGATGGTACACCAGCATGTCGGAGATCAGCGCCCGGGCCAGGCGGCGGGCCTTTTGCTTCGGATCCTGGACCATGAACGGGTTCACGGGACGCAGCGGCCCCGTTTTGCGTGGTTCCGGGGCAGCCGGCGTGGCGGCAGGCGGAGCAACGGGTGCGGCCGGCGGCAACGGCGGAACGACCTGGCGGGGCATGCTCGGCTGCGACACCCGCGGTGTCGCCGGCGCCGGCGGAGGAGCTGGGACCGCCGGCATGGCAGGAGGATAGACCGGAGGCGGCGCCGGTGGTGCGACTGGCGCCGCCATCGGCGGTGCCGCGAACGGCGGTCGCGGCGGCATGACCGGAGACACGTACGGGCGCGGCGGAAGCGCCGGCGCGACGGCCGGTGCGGCCACCGGCGGCGCCGCGGAGACCGGTGCGGGCGGCGACACGAACGGTCCGCTCGGTCGGGGAGTGGGCGCGGACGGTGTGGGACTCGGTGGCAGTGGAGCGGGTGCGCCGAACGAGGGGCGCGCGAACGGTGACGTGACCGGGGCTCGTGGCGGCGGTGACGAAGGCTGCGCCGGCGTGAACACCGGTGCTGCAGGCGGCATGGCCGGCGTCGCGACGGCGCCCGGCGCCGGCCTCACGCCAACTACCGCCAGCGCGGCGTCCGGAGACACGGCGAACACATTGCCGCACACGGCGCAACGTGCCCGCACCCCCGCAGACGGCAGTTTGGCCGGATCCACGCGATACACTGTTTCGCACGACGTACAGGTAACGTTCACTGCGACGACCTCGCGCTCGTTCTCGCGTTTGGTTCCGCGGCCGGGTCGGGATCGTGGCGCCGGTCGACGACGAACACCGACCCCGGCTGGGTCTTGGCGTAGCTCTTCATTTCCGTAGCCAGCTCGCTCACCTGCGCCGGGTGGGCGAACCGCCGGTACTCGTTGGTCACGATCCCGATCGACAGCGTCATCAGCGGCACGCGATGCAGCTGGCCCCGCCGGTCCTTGCCGAAGTAGTAGCCCGCGCGCCGGTCTTGCTCATTGTACTGATACGGAATGAGGGTGTCGAACACCGACAGGACCTCGGTGCACACGGCCGGGATTTCGTTCACCGGAATGATGAAGATGAAATCATCCCCGCCAATGTGCCCGACGAATCCGCGTTTCTCCACCATGCCCTTGACCACGTCGTGCAGAATGCGCGACACGAGGTAGATCACCCGATCGCCATCGTAGTAGCTGTATCGGTCGTTGTACTCCTTGAAGTGATCCAGGTCGGCGTAGCAGACCGCAAAACGCTCGCCGTTTTCCATGCGACGTCGGATGTCGCGCTCAATCTCCGTCGTACCCGGCAAGCGTGTGGACGGGTTCACCGCGACATCGCGGGCGGTGCGCGTCAGCAACGCGTCGAGCCGCCCGGACTGCTCGTTGGGCTCGAAGAGCGGCGTCACCACCTCGTCGGCGCCCGCGCTGAACCACTCCTGCACTCGCTCGGTGACGTGCCGACCCGCCACAACCACGAGCGGCGCGATCGCGGTGTAGGGATCGGCTTTGATCCGGGTGCACAGCGCCAGTCCCTCGGCGCCGGTGGAGTCCGCGTCCACCAGGACCAGGGACGGCAGGGCTCGCAGCACCATCTGCTCGAGCTCGGTTGCGTCATGCACGGGAACGACCGTCAGGCCCTTCCCGTTCATCCATCGCTCGACGAAGTCCGGTATCGGACGCGCAGCCGCCGAAAAGAAGAGAATCGTGGGGCGAGTCCGCAACCGTGAACCTCGCGTAAGGGTAGAGCGCGCCGAAACTTACGCCGCATGTCCTCGCGTGTCAAATGAACCGTGCAAAAACCCCCTGCCCTACCGCCGCGCGCCCACCGTAGCCTGGGCGACGTGGCGGCGACGACCTCACGGGCGGTTCAACGCCGCGTGTTGTGCCGCGAAGATCTGGCGCGTGCCCGCGAACGCCAGATCGAGCATCCGATCCAGATCGGCGCGAGTGAACGTGCGCCGCTCGCCGGTCCCCTGCACTTCGACCAGCCGGTCGGGTTCGGCGACGACCACGTTGGTGTCGACATCGGCGTCCTTGTCTTCGGCATAACACAAATCGAGCCGTGGCTCACCGTCGACGATGCCGACGCTGACCGCGGCCACCAGGCCGGCAAACGGGTCGGCCACCCCGGCACTGCGGGCCAACCACGCGCACGCGTCGGCCAGGGCGACGGTCGCGCCGGAGATGGCGGCGGTCCGCGTTCCGCCGTCCGCTTGGAGCACATCGCAATCCACGCGAATCGTGTGTTCGCCGAAGGCGAACCCTGAGAGCGCGGTCCGCAGGCTCCGCCCGACGAGCCGCTGGATTTCGTGGGTGCGTCCGCCCGGCCCCTGCCGCTCGCGCGGGGTGCGCTGGAGCGTGGCACGCGGCAGCATGGCGTACTCGGCGGTCACCCAACCAAGGCCCGATCCTTTCCGCCAGCCCGGGACTCCGGCCTCGACCGTCGCGGTGCACAGCACCACGGTCCCACCCATTCGAACCAGACACGAGCCTTCCGCGTACGGGTTGGCGCCTCGCTCCAGGGTGAGCGGCCGCAGGGCCGTCGGGGCGCGTCCGTCGGGTCTCATACGGCCGCCTCAGAAGGCGATGGCCACCCGGACCAGCGCACCGCGCCGCCCATACCAGAGGGTGTGCAGCGTCGTCGGACGTCGCAGCCCCGCCGACAGTCGGCTCGAGATCAAGGCATCGATCGCGCTCACCAAGTGGTTGGCGAGCAGCAGGCCGAGCTGGTTCTGCGCCCGGCGGTAGGCATTGTCACTCGAGCGAATGGTGGCCCGAAATTCCTGCTGCTCGAGGGGCGCATCGCGCCAAGACCACCGAAAGTCGGGCCCGACAGCGTGGGTGCGGTAAAATTGGAGGGCCAGCTGGTACTCCGGCGAGGTCGGTGGTGGTGGGGTATTCGGATCCGACCAGAACGTGCGTCGCGCCAACAGCCACATCGAGCCGTTGTAGGTCGTGGGGTCGTCTTCCGGGGCGAGCCCGGGCCCGGGATCGCTGTCGAACTCTCCGCTCGCCGTGAATTTTTCCATGGTCTCGTAGTACTCGAACACCGTGTCGCGTCGTGTGGCGGCGAACCCGCGGCGCGCGACGTCGTAGGCGAGCGTGCGATAGCGGTCGGCCCCGCGGTGCGCGTCGTGCCTGAGCTGCAGGAATCGCGACAACACGAACGCTTCGGCGGCCAAGTACACCATGCCGCGGTCCCGTCCGATGAGCAGCTGTCCCGACCCCGGCAGGACGAGCGACGCGACCGGCGGCAGCCAGAGGCGGGCTCGCTCGACGGCGCGCGCGGAATCGGTTTCCTGCCCGGACGCCGCGGCGGCCCCGCACGCCACGGCCAGGGCGGCGCGGCCGAGGACACGTCTCAAAACACGACCCGAAACGAGAGGAACGTCGGGTTGGGAACGACGAGATCGGTGCCCGTGAGAAACGTGCGAGCGAGATCCACGCCGATCGAGCCCGTCGCCACCCCGAGGCCGACGCTCGGGCCCGACAGGCCCTGGTGCACGAACGCATACCCGCCCCGCACGCGCACCAGCTCGCGATAGCCAAGGTTCACGCCCAACCGCACATCCGGTGTCCCCGTCTCGCGCCACGGGCTCTCTACATCCGCGGCGATCCGGAGGTCGAAGCGGTCGGCGGCTGAGTCGGCGGCGACAGGACGCAGCAACACCCGGTACGCGGCGCCGACGACGAGCCGGGTCGGCAGCGCGTCGGCCTGGTCGCGATTGTTCACCTGGAGAGGAAACCCGAGGTTTCGCAACGCCACGCCGATGCGCAGAGCGCGATCGGGACCGACGCTGAACTGACCCCCCAGGTCAAGCGCGTGCGTCACTCCCTGTCCACCGGACTGCGGTGGACAGGCGCCACTGCAGTCGACGCGGAATTCGATGAGTTTATAGCTCACCCCGAGCGCGAAGTCGCCGGTGAGCTGGGTGGCAAACGTGGCGAGCAGGGCGATGTTGCGGGGAGCGATGCGGGCGATGGTGGTGCCGTTCGAGTCGTTGACTTCCTGGTCACCGTAGTCGACGAGGTCGAGCGCCGCTCCGAACACGCCCACGCCGCGTTTCGGAAAGAACACGGTAATGGCGTTGGTCGCGCCGGCGGCGAGCCGCGCGCTATGCAGGGCGAACTCGCTCGTGGTGAGCGAGCCGACGCCGGCGGGATTCAGGAAGACCACCTCACCGCGTCCCTCAAGCGCCGCCGCGGTCTGCCCCATCCCAACCGATTGGGCGCCGACCGGGAAAAGCAGGAACAGCGCGCCGTTGTTGAGCGGCGCATCCTGCGCCGTCAGGCGCGCCGGGGGTCCGGCGGTCGCGACGGCGACAGCGAGGAGGATCGGTTCGACGATCCAGCCGGCGGCCCGTCCGCCCTCAGAGCGGCTTCGCCTCATCGATCAGCATGATGGGGATGTCGTCTTCCACCGCGTACACCAGACGGCAGGCGTGGCAAATGAGCTGCTCCACCGGTGCGGGGCGATACTCCAAGGGACCCTTGCACTTCGGGCAGACGAGGATCTCGAGCAAAGCCGGAGCGAGGCTCATGAGGCGTACCCCAGGCGTCGGAGAGACGGATCGTTGCGCCGCCAGTTGCTCAGCACTTTCACATGCAGGTCGAGGTAGACAGGGCCGTCGGTGAGCGCTTCGATCCGCGCCCGCGCAGCCTGGCCGATTGCCTTGATGGTGCGTCCCCCCTGGCCGATCACGATGCCCTTCTGGCTATCGCGCTCTACGTACAACACGGCTCGAATATACGTCGGGGTCTCGGACTCCCGAAATTCGTCGATCTCGCACGCAACGCTGTACGGCAGCTCCTCCTCGAGCACCGCGAACGCCGCTTCCCGGATGTACTCGGCCGCGAAGAAACGCAGCGGTTGCGTGGCAAGCTCGTCCGGAGGATAGTGGAAAGGCGAGGCCGGCAGCCGCGCCCCCAGCGCTTCCAGCAGCTCCGTCACGCCTTCCTTCGTGACACAAGAGACCGCGAGGGCGTCGCCCAGCGCAGGGCGCTCGCGGTCCGGGATGAGGTCGCATTTGGTATACACCGTCACCACCGGTGCGGCCGGAGGACCGGGGAGACCCGCGAGAATGGCGAGCGGCGGCGCCGGGAATTCGGGAAGCGGGTGCAGGTAGGCGATGACCTCGGTATTCGCGATGGCGTGGAGCGCCGCCTCCCGCATTTTCTCCTGGAGCCGGTAGGCCGGCGTCAGCAAGCCCGGTGGGTCGGTGAAAATAAACTGCGCGTCGCCGCGCGTGAGGATCCCCACCACCGGGACGCGAGTGGACTGCGCTTTGGGCGACACGATGGCGAGCCGCTCGCCGACCAGCGTGTTCAGCAGCGAGGACTTCCCGACATTGGGTCGGCCGGCGAGGACGACGGTGCCGCAGCGGGTCATGCCTCGGCGTACGGTTCTCGCAGCTGCAGTGGCTTGGCCCGCGCCCGCAGCCGCAGGTTCAGCATCTCTACGAACACCGAGAATCCCATCGCGAAGTAGATGTAACCCTTCGACACGTGCTGGTCGAAGCCCTCGGCCAGCAGCGAGACGCCGATCAACAGGAGGAAGCTCAAGGCGAGCATCTTCACCGTTGGGTGGCGATGCACGAAGTCGCTGATGGCGTCGGCGGAAAACAGCATCACGACGACGGCAATGACGACGGCCGCGATCATCACGCCGAGCTGGCGCGCCATGCCGACCGCGGTAATGACCGAGTCGAGCGAGAAGACGATGTCGAGCAGGAGAATCTGGGTGATGACGCCCGTGAACGTGTGCGCGGCCCGTTTGTCCCCCGCGTGCGCCTCCCCTTCGAGCTTCTCGTGGATTTCGTGCGTGCTCTTGGCAATGAGGAACAGGCCGCCCCCAATGAGGATCAGGTCGCGTCCGGAAATCTCCTGCGACAGAATGGTGAACAGTGGCTGGGTGAGGCGGATGATCCAGGCGAGCGACATCAGCAGCGCGATGCGCATCACCATCGCCAGTGCCAGGCCGACGCGGCGTGCCCGCCGTTGCTGGCCCGCCGGCAGTTTCCCGGCGAGGATTGAAATGAAGATGATGTTGTCGATCCCGAGGACGATCTCGAGCGCCGTGAGGGTGAGGAGCGCGATCCAGGTTTCGGGCGACGTGAGCCAAGCCATGGGGTCCAGACACGGGTTGGAGGCCCGAAGAAGTTACCCCCCCTGCCCGGCCGCGTCGATGAAGGCAGCGAACAACCGGCCCATCCGCGGATCCACGTCCACCAAATCTTCGGGATGCCATTGCACGCCGATCAGGAAGTGTCCGTTCGCGGCCTCGACCCCCTCGATCAGGCCGTCAGGCGAGGTGGCGACCGCCACGAGCCCTGGCGCCAGACGCGCGATGCCCTGGTGGTGCATGCTGTTCACCGCGAGGGTCTCGGTCGCCAGCAACCGATTGAGTCGCGATCCCGCGACGAGTTGCACCTCGTGCGCCAGCTCATCGCGCCGCCGGCCCGCGACGGGAAAGTGGTCGTGCTTGATCGCGGCCGGGTGCTGCTCTCCCACGTCCTGGTACAGCGACCCGCCCACTGCCACATTGAGCAGCTGCGCCCCCCGACACACCGCGAGCACCGGCTTCTTGTCGGCGAGCGCCCACCGCACGAACAGCAGCTCGGTCCAATCGCGCGCCGGATCGGTGCGGCCGCACAGCGGGCCGCGCGGCTCACCATAGACAGCCGGATCCACATCCACGCCACCCGGCAGAAACAAGCCGTCGAGCCGCTCATAAATCTCCCGCAGCGACGCCTCGTCCCCTTCCAGCAACGGGATCACCCACGGAACGGCGCCCGCCGCGGCGAGCACCTGGACGTAGCGCTGGCTCATGACCCAACAGCGTGGCAGCTGCTCGGGGATGGCCTCGAGCGTCTGGGTCGTAATGCCGATGGTCGGGCGAGCGGACATGCGTAACATCTACAAGCCTTCCGCCGTCTCGGCAATCAGCTGGTCCACCACGACCTTGAGATCTCCGGTGCGCTCGAACGTGGCGAGCTGACGGTCCGCGCTCGTCCCCTCCTCGAGGATGCGGTACGCGTAGGCGACTTCCTTCCGGCTGCCCAGCTCGTCCACCACATCGTCGATAAACCACTCCAAGAGCTCGCGCACCAGCTCCCGCGCCGGCAGCTCGATTCCCTTTCCGAAGTCCACGAGCCGGCCGTCGAGGCCGTAGCGAACGGCACGCCACTTGTTCTCCTCGATGAAGTCGGCCGGGTACACCCGGAACGTCATGTTGTCCCGCCGCAACTTCCAGATCTTCGCCACGATCGCCTGCAGGATCGCCGCGATGCAGACCGCCTCGTCCACGCGGGTGCATACGTCACACACGCGGAACTCGAGCGTCGGGTAGCTCCAGTTGGGACGCACGTCCCACCAGATCTTGGACCCGTCGGGTATGCACCCGGTGCTGGTGAGCTTGTCCACCAGCTCCGAGTACTCGCTCCACGACCGCAAGGCGCGGGGCACGCCGGTCCGCGGGAAGCCGCGCCACACGACGCTGCGATAGGACTTGAGCCCCGTCTTGCGCCCCACCCAGAACGGCGAGCTGGTCGACAGGCACATGAGGTGGGGCAGGAAATAGCGCGACACGTTGAGCGCGTCGATCAGGAACTCGCGATCCTCGATGCCGATGTGGACATGGGTGCCAAAGATCAACAACCGCTGCGCGAGTTCGCCCATGTCCTCGCGCACGCCGAGATACCGCTCGAGCGGTGTGATCTCCTGGTCGATCCACGAGGAAAACGGATGCGTGCCCGCGGCCGCGATCCGAAGACCGTTCTTGGCGGTCAGCCCGAGGATGTCCCGGCGCAACCGCACCAGCTCGGCGCGCGCTTCCGCCGGCGTCGTGCACACCTTGGTGCCGACCTCGACGATGGACTGGTGCAGCTCCGGCTTCACCTGCGCGAGCACGAGGTGATCGCCGCTCAGGATCTCCGTGATGTACGACTTGAGCTCCCGCGTGTTGGGATCGATGATCTGATACTCTTCTTCAATCCCGAGGGTGAGGGACGGCGGCTTCATCGCGCCTCCACGAGGAAGGTCGGCACCTGCGAGCCCCCGCCGGCCGTGACGTTGACGAGGGCGGCCGTCGAGAGCCGCGACAGACACCCGTCCACGTGCGCGCCCTGGTAGGCGAACGGAGCGGTGTCCAGGATGCGCTCGGCGAAGCTCACCCGACCGTCCACCATGCTCGGAAATGGCTCGCGCGGGATCGGCACCCGCTCCTGGACGACATGCGGCTCGTGCAGGGCCAGGTCGAGCGCGCGCTCCCACGCGGCGTCATCCACCTCCCAGCCGAGCACGATCCCCTTCCCTCCGTATTCATCATTGGGCTTGAGCACGAACTGCTCGCGCTGCGCGACGACAAAGGGTAGGAGATCCACCGTCTGGCCGCCGTACCGGGTGGTTCGCTCGGCCACGGTCCGGGTCCAGGGAATGTGGGCGTCGATGGCCTCGCGCTCCGTCTCCGAGAACAGCCCGACGTTCTGCTCGTCACTCAACACGGCCAGGCTCGCTTTCTTGTGGAGGAGCTTGCAGCGAAACGGATTCACCATGCACACCGCGCCGGACTCGACCGCCCGGATCACCGGATGGTCACGGCCGCCCCGCTCCACCAGCTCGCTGATCAGCACGCGTTTGTAGATCAGGTCAAAGGCGGCGCCCCCGGCCACGAGACGCCCGTCGCGGAGCTCCGTTTCCCGCGGGTCGATGATCTCGGCCTCGAGGCCTCGGGCGCGAAAGTAGTCCACCCACAGGACGAACTCGTTGTGGGTCGGCACCTCCCGCCAATCGAGAATGGCGATGCGCGGTGCCGCCCGGCCACCGCCCCAGCTGTCGTACGCCGCAAGCAGCGCGTGGAGCACACCATGCCGTCCGGGGAGTGGGCGCACGTCGAAGCGTCGCAGGAAGGGGCGCATCGCCGGCAGCGCCAGAAACGCTTCCGCGAGCGCGTCAGCGTAGGCCGCCCCAGCCGGGGTCTCGGCATTGTACTCGGTGAGGCGCAACACATGCTGATCCGGCAAATAGAAGGCATCGATGCGTGACATCGGGCTGGCATCAGGAAAGCCCGGGTCCCGTTTCATCAGCGCCTCCTCCCATTCGAGGAGGCCGAATTGACGCCGCACGGCGTCGTTCTCGAGCGCGGCCCGACGGACACGATCGAAGGCCCTCAGCAGGATCGCGCAGCGCTCCCGCAGGAAGCGATAGTGCTCGGGCGTGAGAAACCGCGGCCGCAGCACGGTGCACAGCGCCCGCTCCCCAAAGAACAACCCGCGGCGTCGCAGCTCGGCGTCGAGCATCGCCTGGGATTCACCGGCCAGCTCGTCGCTCAACAGCTCGTGGTAGTGTCCGATCGCCCGCTCTAGCACCGCTCTGGCACCGCCTTCATGCCGAAGAGGAACGGTTTGCGGCACGGCTCCGGAACATGGCCTGCCAGTGGAATTCCCGCCCCGCCGGTCGCTGGGTGGCCAGCCGAATCGCCAGGTCAGCCATGTGCTGCACCACCCACTCGAAGTACTCAGGGGTGAGGGAGTTGACGTCGAAGTCCGGCGCCGGATTCATGAAGTCGATCGCGTACGGCACTCCGTCCTTGACCGCGAACTCGATCGAGTTCATGTCGTAGCCCAGCGCGCGCACGAGCGTGAGCGAGTCCTGGACGATCCGGTCGCGCAAGGCCGGGGCCAGGTAATCGGGATCCACGATGTACGCCCGCGCCTTGGGGTCGTAGCGGATCGGCAGCACGTCCTCTTGCCCGATGCACACGCACCGCACGAACTGGTCCCACTCGATGAACTCCTGCACGATCATGGTCCGCAGGCCCGACTCGTTGTAGTGCGTGAGCAGCTCCTCCCGTGTACGGCAGATGAACACGTCTTTCCATCCTCCGCCGTGCGCGTCTTTCAGGATACAGGGCAGACCGATGTCGCGTACCACACCGTCCCAATCGAGCGGAAATGCCAGGTTGCGCAGGCTCTCCCGGTGGCTGATCCCCGGGATGTAGTCCTTGTTCGGCAGGGCCATGGTCTTGGGGCTCGCGACGCCGAGCCGTGTCGCGAGGGTGGCGCCGAAGAATTTGTCGTCGGCGCTCCACATGAAGGGGTTGTTCACGACGGTGACCCCCTGGAGCACCGCGTGCTTCAGGTGTGACCGGTAGAACGGGACCTCGTGGGAGATGCGGTCGATGAAGACCGCATAGGAGCTCGGCGTGTCCATCGCCGTCGCCCCAAGCTTGACGAAGTCCGCCACGACGCCCTGGTCGCGGCGGTTCACCTCATCGATGAACTTGGGCGGAAACGACCACTCCTGCCCAACGATGAGGCCCACTTTTGCAGTCATCGTGCGCTCCCCGCCGATCGGTTGCCTTGGCGCGGCTCAAAATGGACGCCGGTGCCGCTGGTGACAAGCGGGATTGGCCAGCGTGACCGCCGCGGGTCAGCCCGCGTACAGATGCAGGTCAGTGCCGACGGCGTCCGCGATGTCCAGCGTGGTCTGCAGATCGGGATGCCGCACCACGAGGAACCCGTCGGACACGAGCGTCAGGAGCCAATTGCGCCGCAGGGCGCCCACCGGCAACAGCTCCACGGCGGCGATGTGCGCGCCAAACCGTGCTTGCAGGCGGTCCAGCCCCTCGATGTGCCGAATGTGCCCGGCACCGCGGGCGCGCTTGAAGATGATGGCGGCGTTGTAGCGCCGCTCCAGCTTGGTGCTGAAGCGCCGGTGCAAGACGGCCTCGGCCCATGCCGTGTACAGATCGATGTCGGACGCGTAGTTCATGACATCGACGGTCCGTGCCCCCGGCGGTCGGGCCGCGATCTCGCCAAACACGGTTTCTCCGTTCGCCTTGCGGTACCACTCCATGTGCGTGAACCCCGTCTGGAAGCCGAGCGCCTTGATCACGGCGCGGCCCATCTCCCGTCCGCCGGCGAGATGATCGGCGTCCACGTCGCGCAGCACGACGGTTTGCGGGCTGATCCACTCTTCCTGCCGCGCCGTCAACGGGCGGGGTCGGTACAAGCAGATGTTCCAGTACGCGATCTTCCCTTTGATGCAGATCGTATCGAACGTGTATTCCACCGCGTCGATGAACTCCTCGACGTTCACTTCCCGGACGTGACCGACGCGGGCGAGCACGGCGTCGAGCTCGAGCCGGGAGTTCACCTGGAACGTATCGGCCGATCCAGCACCGGCGATCGGTTTCACGATCACCGGGAACCCGATCTGCTCGGCCGCTCGCTGACACTCCGCGGCGGTGGTCGCGCGCTGGTGCTTCGGCGTGCGGATCCCCGCGGCGGCGACGGCTTGCTTCATCGCATCCTTGTCGCGAAACAGCGTCGCTTGCGCGACGTCCTGGCCCGGCACGCCGAGCCCTTCGCGCAGACGCGCCGCCAGGATCACCCCCGGCTCCCACAGACACTCGACCTGGTTGAGCGGCTGCGCCGCCTTCCACTCGCGGACCTGCTTCACGACCGCGTCGTCGTCCAGCAGCGAGGCCACCCGCAGGTAGCCCGCGAGGTGCTCGCGGACGATCTGCGGCAGCTCGCCCTCCGGCTGGTCGCCGATGCCGAACACCCGCGCCCCGTGGACCGCCAGGCCGCGCGTGAAGTAGTTGATCTCCGTGGGATACCCGGGTGAAACCATGAGCACGTTCATGTCGCTCCCCTTCTGCTATCCCAGCTCGACGCGAACCAACGAAATGAGCCGCTGCAGCGCCCGCTGCACGACGGCGGTCTCGGCGTGGCGCACAATAACAAACCCTTCTCCTTCGTAGCTGCCGGTAGGCTCTTGGCCCGGTGTCGGCAGCCTGACGTCCACGACCAGCGACCCGATCTCGTGCCGCACCTGGTCCAGACCGTGGATCGCCTTCACCCGACCGCGCCCCTGTCCCCGCAGGTAGGCTGCCCCGACCGCGTAGCGGCGCGGCGGCGCGGCAAACTCGCTGAACACCATGAGCCGCGCCCAGGCGGCGACGAAGTCGAAGTCATGGGCCCGCGAAATGATCGTCGTCATCTGCGCGCCGGGTGGGCGGGCCGCGACCTCGGAAATCGCAATGCTGCCATCCGGACGTCGAAACCACTCCATGTGCGAGAGCCCAGTCTCCATGCCCAACACGTCCAGCGCGCGGAACGCCGAGTGGCGGATGTCGTCGTACTGCGGCTCCTCCACTTCCCGTGGCAGCACGAGACACCACTGGATCCACGGGTTGCGCAGCACCTCGAGCGGCGACGGATAGTAGTGCGTCAGGGAGTGCCACACCGCCCGGCCGTCGATCGAGACCGTCTCGAAGGAGTGCTCGTCTCCCGTCACATACTCTTCCAGCAAGACCGGGCGGCCCGGTGCGGGCGCGGCGGCGTCCAGCGCCGCCTGCAATGCGTCGACGCCGTCAACTCGCGTCGTGGCCTGCGCGCCTGCGCCCGCCGGAGGTTTCACGATCAGCGGAAACCCGACCTCACGGGCAAATCCCGCCGCATCCGCGTGCACCGTGATCAGTCGGTGGCGCGCACACGGGAGCCCCGCATCGCGCAACAACGATTTCATGCGCGCCTTGTCCCGGAAGTTGCGCGCCGCGTCCGCCCCCATGCCGGCCAGGCCAAGCTGCTCGCGCGCTTCGGCGAGCGGCACCTGCAGCTGCTCGTAGGCGGCGATCAGCTTATCGATCGGCCCGAGCTGCCGACCCAGCTGCCGAACGGCATCCACCAGCGCCCCCGTGTCCAACACATCGGCTACGCGCCAATGCGCCGCGACCTGGGAACGCACCGGTGGAGCGAGATCCTCCAGCGGCGCTTGGCTGATCACCCCGATCCGCACGTCGGGCAGCCCCGCCAGTGCCGCGATCATGCGCGACGCGTTCTCGGACAGCACCGGTGCGGCGAAGATAGCGACGGGCATGGGGAGCCTACGCTAACGCGCCCCCAGCGGCCTCACCACCCCATCGCGCCCTATGGAACCCGGGAGGCCATGCGTACATTATCCGGCTGCGAATGCGACGGTACCCACGCTTCTACTTGCGGTGGAAGGCTCGCGCAAGGGCCCGCGCGCACCAGGGCGCGGTCCAGGTCATCCCCGCGGTTCTGAGTCCTCAGCTGGGCAACCGGCGCAGCCTTCTGGTCTACACTCCGGCCTCGTATGCGCGCGGCGATGCGCGCTATCCCGTCATCTATATGCACGATGGCCAAAACCTGTTCGATCCCGCCACGAGCTTCGCGGGGGATTGGGGCCTGAAAACCGCGCTCGCCTGGGCGAGCCGTCGCGGCGTCGAGGCCATCGTGGTGGGAGTCCCGAACATGGGCGCGGCGCGGATCGACGAGTACACCCCGTTCGAAGATCCAAAGGTGGGCGGCGGCAACGGTGACCGCTATCTCGACTTCCTCATCCACACGGTGAAGCCGTTGGTCGATGCGCGATTCCGCACGCACCCCGATCGCGCCCGTACGGGGATCGCCGGCTCGTCGCTGGGCGGCCTGATCAGCCTGTACGCGTACTTCCACTATGGGGATGTGTTCGGCATCGCCGGCGCGTTGAGCCCCGCTCTGTGGTTCGCCAATGCAGCGATCCTCGACGCCGTGCAACTGGCGCCACGGGTTGCGGGCCGCGTCTACCTCGACGTCGGCCTGCGGGAGGGCGCGACGCACGTGGCGCTTGCCCGTCGCTTGCGCGACCTCCTGCTCGACAAGGGCTATGAGCCGCGCCGGGAACTGCGCTGGGTGGAGGACCGGGATGGGCGGCACCACGAATCGGCCTGGGGTCGACGGTTTCGCAAGGCGCTGCCGTTCCTGCTGCGCAACGGCGGGCCCAAATGAATCAGGAGCGCCACCGGTGGCATAGCCCCGCCCTTGGTCGCGAGATGGAGTTACAAGTCTTGGGCCACGCCGGGGCGCGCGTGTTCGTGTTTCCCACGACCTTGGGAAGCTTCACCGAATGGACCGACCGCTGGATGCACCGCGCCGGCGTGTTGGGTGAGCATCTCGAGCGCGGCTGGATCCAGCTGTATTGCCTGCATCACGTGCACGAGGACAGCTGGTACGCCCCGGAGCACGTCCATCCCGGTCAACGCGCCTGGCGACATCTTCAGTATGATCGGTATCTCCGCGACGAAGTCGTCCCGTTCAGCCTGACACAAAACCAGGCGCCGTTCCTCATCACGGTCGGGGCGAGCTTCGGAGCGTACCACGCCTTATGCTTCGGACTCCGCAATCCCCACCTGGTCCAGCGCATCATCGGGCTTTCGGGGACGTACGACATCAAGCGCCTGACCGGCGGATACTCCGACGCGAATGTGTACGCGTGCAATCCGTTCGATTTCATTCGCCACGAGCGCGAACCCGCACGGCTCGCGGCGTTCCAACGGCAGGACATCATCCTGGCCGTGGGGGCGCATGACCCCGCGTACTCGAACAATCAGGAGATGTCGGCGGTGTTGTGGGGCAAGGGTATCGGCAACGCGCTGCGCACGTGGGACGGGTGGTCCCACGACTGGCCGTACTGGGAGAAGATGATTCGCCTGTATATCGGGGGGCACGACTGACGTCGGACCGCTAGACGACCGCCCCGGCGGGTGTCAGCGCCGCCTCCACCTGCGGAAGGATGTCGGGAAACACGTTGTCGCGCAGTCGAAGCTCCTCGGCAAGTGCCCACCCGGCTTCCCGATCCCCGTGCTCTCCCAGCGACGCGAGCAGCCGCTCGGTGTCCGCACAGTGCTGGGTGAAGCGACGGATGGCGTAGTCCGCCACCTCTCCCGTCGATATGATGAACTGCCAGTCCGACGCCTGGGCCAGGAGCAGCTCGCGCGCTGCCTGGGCAAGAATGGGCCGTGACCCCGGTGCGGCGAGGGCCGCGGGCGCCGCTTCCCAGAAGGCGCGCTCGAGCGGCCACAACCGTTGCCACGTCCACGCCGTCTCGTCGTTGAGCCACATGCTGTAGTCGCCGTTCGCCCCCCAGGATCCGGCGGCCAGCTGGAGCGCCGTGGCCGGTGGCCGCTGCTGCAGGTGTCGGCTCGCGGTGGTCGCCCGCACGTCCCATGCGCTGGTGAAACTCCGGTATACCTCACCCAAAAAATCCGGTCCCTCGAACCACCAGTGCCCGAACAACTCCGTGTCGAACGGCGCCACAACGACGTCCCCCAAGGGGTCGGCGTGTGCGATCCGATGCAGGAGCTGAACGAAGTGTGCGGCGTGCCCGGTGGCGCGACCGCGCGCCACGGGCGGATCATAGGCTTGTTTGTCACCGAGGTCGATGCCGCTGCCCGTTACGCGCCAGAACTTCAGGCCGCCCGGCCAGCGGATCTTGTGAAACTCGAGGTAGCTCCCGTCCCCCGGGTAGCCCCCGTGGCGGCTCCAGACGCGGAGCGAGGCGACGGGATCGCGCACCAGCGCGGCCACGTCGGCGCCGACGCCGTGGGACTGCAGGCGGTAGGTCAGGTACGGCGAGTGCTCGACGGTGCCCGTGTACTCCACGCCACGACGCGGACGCCGGCGCAGGTCGAACCGCTCGGCGCCCAGCGGAATGTCGTCGCCGTAGGCACCCAACGGCGTCCCTGCCGCCGCGAGGTGTGCGTCGGTGAAGCAGTACCGGAATCCGGCTTCCGCCACGAACTCCTCGATGCCGGGACGGTCCGCGGCCGCCGGAGCGCCAGGCAGCGGCGCCCACGGCCCGCGGGCGCGGTACGCGCATTCGGGGAGCCAGCATCCGGCCGGCGGCCGCCCGAACAGCCGCGCGTGCTCCGCCCGACCCAGCAGGAGCTGCAAGCGGATGCTCTCGTCACGTCCGAGCAACGGCAGGAACCCGTGCGTCGCGGCCCCGCCCATGATCTCGATGTGGCCCGCTTCCTCGAGCGCGCGAAACGGAGCGACGAGGTCGCCGTTCACGGAACGAAACAGCGCGCGCAGCCCCTGGAGCCGATCGCGCCAGAACGCCGTCAACGGGATCAGGGGCGCATCGTGGGTCCCCGCAAACGTGGCGGCCGCCTCGTCGCACGCCTCGAGCCGCTGCTCGAAATACGCCTCGAGCTCCGCGGCGAACGCTGGTGCGGCCAGCTGGTTGGCGAGCACCGGTGTAAACCCGATCGTGACCGGCGCCGGGACCCCGTCCGCCGCGAGCCCGTGCAGCGTCCCCAAGAGCGGCAGGTACGTGTCGATGGCGGCTTCACACAGCCAATCGCTGCCGTGGGGCCAGCGGCCATGATGCAGCACGTACGGCAGGTGGCTGTGGAGCGCCAGGATGAAGTCCATCAGTCGGTCCCGCGGCCGGTCCGTTCAGCCACTTCGAGCGCCTTGAGGTAGACGGCGAGGTATTTCAGCGCCGAGTGCTGCCAACTGAAGTTTTTCGCCATCGCCTTGCGCATGCGCGCATGCCAGCCACGCTCGTCGTGGTAATGGCGCACGGCGCGCTCCACGGCGGACGCGAGCGCGGGTACCGAGAACTGGTCGAACACGAAGCCGGTGATGCCGTCGTCGATGGTGTCGTTGAGGCCGCCGGTGCGCCGGGCGACGGGGAGCGTGCCGTAGCGTTGGGCGCGCATCTGCGTGAGGCCGCACGGCTCGTACTGGCACGGCATGAGCAGCATGTCGGCGCCGGCGACGACCAGGTGCTCGAGCGGATCGGTGAACCCCGTCTCGACCGCGATGCGATCGGGGAACCGTGCCGCGAGCCGTTTCAACGGTTCGATGTAGCGACGGTCTCCCTGCCCCAGGAAGATGTACTGTGCGTCGGCGACGCCGAGTGCGCGCCCGTCGACCAGCAAGTCGAGCCCTTTTTGCGCCACCAGCCGTGCCGCCATCCCGAACACCGGCGTCCGCGCGTTCGGGGCCAGCCCGAAGTGCGCCTGCAGCGCCGCCTTGCACTGCCGCTTGCCTTCCATCGCCTGGGCGGTGAACCGCGCGGCGATCCCGGGATCGCGCCCGGGATCCCAGATGTCGTAGTCGATCCCGTTGGTGATGCCGAATAGCCGGTCGCGCAACGCCCGGAACGTATCGCCGAGTCCGAAGCCGCCATCCGGCGACTGGAGCTCGCGCGCGTGGGTGGCGCTTACCGTCACCACGACGTCCGCGGACACGATGCCGCCCTTGAGCCAGTTCACTTTGTCGTACCACTCCAGCAGCTCCCAATGGAACAACTCCCAGGGAAGGCTGATCTCGGGGAGGGTCGCGGGAGAAAAGTGCCCCTGGTAGCCGGCGTTGTGCACCGACAGCACGGCGGGCACGCGCCGGTAGTAGGGGTGATGCGCGAACGCGGTGCGCAGATAGACGAGGGAGATCGCCGCATGCCAGTCGTGCGCGTGCAGGATCGCCAGGCCCGGAGCAATCCGTGGCAGCGCGGCGAGCGCCGCCAGGGCGAAGAAAGCGAAGCGCCGGTGGTTGTCGCGGTAGTCGCCCCCCTCTCCGTACAACGAAGGGCGATCGAAAAAGCCGGCATGCTCCACGAACAGCACATCGGTGCCCTTGGGGGCATCCTTGGCGCGCCACAGGCGAGCCGGTTCCTTGTTCGCGCCGAGTTGCACGGAGAACGGGGGCCCCACGGGCTCGAAGGCGCTGACGACAGTGCGCACCTGCTGGTACAGCGGCATCACGACGGTGGTCGGGAGTCCTGCGGCCGCCTGGTAGGTGGCGAGACTGGCCACGGCCTCGCCGAGGCCGCCCGAGCGCGCGTAGGGCCAGCACTCCGCCGCGAAGTGGACGATGCGGATCGGCTTGCCCTCGTTGGACTGCAGCACGGACCGACGGGTCCTGCGTCGCGGGCGGGCGGGGGCCTTGCTGCGCTCGCGCCGTGGGGGCTTGGTCGCCCCGTCGCTGACCCCGGATCGCCCTGCCATGGTGGTCGATAAGATAATGCAGATTGCGAAACACGGATCGCAGCCTCGGTCGTGGGCTGCGGTCGACCGCCGGGCTCTTGATGACGCGGCCGCGATAGCGTACCCTAGAAGTCATTGTGGTCGAGGACTTTCACCCCCCGCCGTATCGCGGCTGCTCACGGCTACACGCAATCCTGCGTCTGCATCCGTTCGGGTGGACGCTCATCGAACTGCTGCTCGTCCTCGCCATCGTCGGCACCCTAGCCTCCCTCGCCATGATCAAGATCCAGGACACCATTAACCTTGCCCGGGTCGCCAAGGCGATCGGGGACATCGAAACCATTCAAGCCGAGCTCACCGGGTTCGAGTCCGACGACGACACCTTGCCTTCAACCCTCGCCGGCATTGACCGCGACGGGTATCTCGATCCCTGGGGTCGCCCATACCAATACCTCAAGTTTCCGACGGGTCTGCGGGGACGGGGAGGGGCTATCGGCCAAGCACGCAAAGACCGCTTTCTCGTGCCGCTCAATTCAACTTTTGATTTGTACAGCATGGGCAAGGATGGTGAAAGCCAGCCACCTGTGAGCGCCAGAGTCAGTCACGACGACATCATCCGCGCGAACGACGGCGGCTTCGTCGGCTTGGCCGCACGTTTTTGAGCCGACCGATGGGAGGAACCGGTGCGGTTTGAGCTGACCGCCATCCGCACTCGGGTAGCCCGCCGCATTCTCGGGCTGTTCTTCTTGTGCGCGTTCGTTCCGATCGGCACGCTCGCCTTCCTCTCGTATCGCCGCGTCGCTTCACAACTCACCGAGCAGAGCCGCCTGCGGCTCCGACAGGCCAGCAAGACGACCGGCATGGCGGTGCTCAAGCGGCTGAACGATCTCGACCGGGAGCTGGTCGCGATCGTTCGGCGGCTGAACATGGAAGCCTCCGGGACGTTCGTGCCCGAGACGAGTTTCAGAAGCCTCAGCCTCGCTCGGCCCCGCACCCCCCTTCGCCCGGTCCTCGGACAGCCCCCGGAAACGCTTCCGCTCCCGGCCGGTGCCGACGCGCACCTGCAAGCCGGTCAGGCCGTGCTTCTAGCGGATGACCCTTCCCGGTTGTTTCTGGCGCGCATGCTCGACCCTCAGGTTCCGGAGCGGGGGCTCATCTGGGCCGAGCTGGATCCTCGAACCGTGTGGCGGGCGACCGACGTCGAGGGGACGGTGCCGCCCGGCGCCGAGCTATGCCTGTTTCAAAAAGCCCAGGTTCCGCTGTATTGCCCTCGCCGACCTCCCACGGCCTTCCTCGAGAGCCTGGGGCGCACTTCCACCGCTGCTGACGAGGTGCCCTTCCGGTGGCGCGGCGACGGCGACGCGAGCTTGGCCGGGCATTGGTCCCTGTTTCTCGAGGGTCAGTACGGGACGCCGAGCCTGACGGTGGTGGTGAGCGAAGCCGAGGCGAGCGTGCTCGCGCCGATGGCCGACTTCCGGCGCACATTCCCCCTCGCCGTGCTCCTGACCCTCTGGTTCGTGTTGCTGCTCGGCTACGTGCTTATCCGGAAGAGCACAGAGCCGCTCGCGCAGCTCCAGGAGGGGACCCGTCGTCTGGCGGCGCTCGACTTTTCGAGTCCGGTGCACATCACGAGCGGCGACGAGTTCGAGGACCTCGCGTCCTCGTTCAACACCATGGCAGACCACCTGCGGCAGCAGCTCTCGGAAAGCGCGCGCCTCAACGCCGCGCTCCTACAGGCGAGCGAATCGCTCCGAGAGAACGAGACGCGTCTCCGCACCATCCTGGAAACCGCAGCGGTCGCCGTCGTCACCACGGATGACACCGGAGTGGTCGAATCCTTCAACCACACTGCGGAGACCGTGTTCGGGTACGGCCGGGACGAGGTCGTGGGGCGTCTTGCCTCCGTGCTGCTGGCGGACACGGCGTTGCTCGATCGTGAAACGGGCGGCCCGTTCGCCGCGCCCGGCCCGGCTCGGGAACTCCTGGGGCGCCGCAAGGACGGGACAATGTTCCCGATGGAGTTGGACGTCAGCGAAGCGCAGGTCGCAGGACGGTCTCTGTTCACCGGCTTCGCGCGCGACGTCTCGGAGCGAAAGCGCGCCGAAGAAGAACGCGCCCGGTTGGAGGCGCAGCTGCGCCAGGCGCAGAAGCTCGAGACGATCGGGACTCTGGCCGGAGGCATCGCGCACGACTTCAACAATATTCTCGCGGGGGTGTTGGGATACGTCCAGTTGGCGCTGCTGGAGATCCCGAAAGAGAGTCCCGTCCGTGCGGATATCGAGGAAGTGCAGCGCGCCGCCAATCGGGCCGCCGATCTGGCGCGTCAGATCCTGGTGTTCAGCCGCCGCTCGGAGCAGAAGCTCCAGCTGGTGCTCCTCGACGACGTCGTGCAGGAAGCGCTCAAACTCCTCCGCCCCTCCCTGCCGACCACGATCGACATCCGGCGCACGATCGAACCGGAAACCCCGCTGGTGCTGGCCGACCCGTCGCAGATCCACCAGGTGCTGATGAATCTGGGCACGAACGCGGCGCACGCGATGCGGGGCGGCGGCATGCTTGCCGTCGGCCTCTCCAGAGTCGATATCGCGACGGGCCAAGATGACATTCCCGTCACCCTGTTGCCCGGACGGTACGCGCGCCTGAGTGTGCGGGACACAGGTCATGGGATGGATCACGCCACGCTGGAGCGGATCTTCGAGCCGTTCTTCACGACCAAGCCAACCGGGGAAGGGACAGGGCTCGGGCTCTCGGTCGTGCACGGCATCGTCACCAAGCACGGCGGCGCGATCGTAGTCGACAGCGCCCTGGGCGCCGGCACGACCTTCACCGTGTATCTGCCGGCGGCGGCGGCGGCGGCGGAGAGCAAGCCCGCAACCACGACCGGCCCCGCGGAGCTCAGCGGGCACGAGCACGTGCTCGTGGTCGACGACGACCCAGCGATCGCCCAGGTGACCCAGCGCCTGCTCGAGCGCCAAGGTTACCGTGTCACCGCACGCACCTCGAGTCCGGAGGCCCTCGAGCTGTTGCGGGTGGACGCCGGACAGTTCGACTTGATGCTGACTGATCAAACGATGCCGGGACTGACCGGCCTCCAGCTCGCCGAGGCGGCGCTCCAACTCCGACCGGAGCTGCCGATCATCCTGACCTCGGGCATGGAGGACACGCCGCTGGCGGATCAAGGTCGTGCGCTCGGCGTCCGTGAGTTCCTCGTGAAGCCGGTCAACATTCGCGACCTCGGCGAAGCCATTCGCCGCGTCTTGAAACGAGTCGCCGAGCAACGGCAGTGCTAGAGCGACGACACGTCGAGCGGCGGGCGCAACAGCGGCGCCTGGCGCAGCGGAGGCGTGGAAAAAGTTCCCCGCCCAGGCACGGCGGCGTGCTGGGGCGCCGACGGAGGGTCGTTGTTGCAGCCGCCAGCGGTCTGCTGGCCGCTTTCTTCGGGTGGCAGGTGCTGCGCCGGGTATTCGTCACCAGGACTCTCCCGGCTGAGCTCGTCGGGGTTTGGGAGACCAACGCGCCGGCGTACGCCGATCGGGCCCTCGAGTTCACACGGTCATCCGTGATTTTCCGTATCGGGGCCGAAGCCCTCTCCGTCCATCGGATCCAGCGGGTCCACAGGACCGACAGTGGGGGCTACATCGACTACCGTGTGGAGTACCTCAACGGCGAGGAGGTGGAGACGTTTTCGTTCAAGTATGTCCCGCCGCCGCGAGAGCTGATCCGTCTCGAGCACCAGTTGTTCGTGTGGCGGAAACAGCGACCACAATAGCGAAGCCCGCCTCGGAATCCGAAGCGGGCTTCGATGGGACGCTGGCGGCGGCCTACTCTCCCACGGCCTCTCGACCGCAGTACCATCGGCGCTGACAGGCTTAACGACCGTGTTCGGGATGGGAACGGGTGTGGCCCTGTCGCGCTAGTCGCCAGCAAAAGGAAATCTGACGTGTGAGATGTGTGATGCTATTGGAAGCACACGAAGTACAAACAGCGGAGAGATCAAGCCTCACGGGCAATTAGTACGGCTCGGCTGAAGCGCTCGCGCGCCTTACACCTGCCGCCTATCAACGTGGTAGTCTCCCACGGCCCTTTAGGGGTCTTGCGACCCGGGAGTGTTCATCTTGGGGAGGGTTTCCCACTTAGATGCATTCAGCGGTTATCCCCGCGCGACATCGCTAACCGGCGTTGCGCCTGGCGGCACAGCCGGGACACGAGAGGTCGCTTCGTCCCGGTCCTCTCGTACTAGGGACGACATCCCTCAACACTCC
>CAZQWQ010000068.1:0-2007 GCA_964596925.1 uncultured Gemmatimonadaceae bacterium
TTAGGTTTTCGTGGGCGAAGACGGCGAACAGGATGCGGTCCATGGAGGTTCGGTCCTGGAAGACGCCCATGGGCCGTGTCCTTCGGCGGACCTCGCGGAAGCGGCGCTCGATGGCGTTGGTGGTTCGCACGCGGCGTCGCTGGTCGGGGTCCTTGTAGCGGAAGCAGGTGAGCAGGTCGTCGAGGTCTTCGCGCAGGCAGCGGACGGCCCTGGGGTAGACATCGTTCCAGCGGTCGGCGAAGCGTCGCGCGGCGGCCCAAGCGAGCGGCCTGGTCCTGGCGTTCATGATGGCGTGGAGGCCGCGCTTGACCTCGGGCTGATCGGCCTTGCGGACCTTGTCGAGGATGTTGCGGATCTTGTGCGCCCAGCAGCGCTGGACGGGGATACCGGGGAAGGCGGTGGGCAGCGCCGCGAGCAGGCCCTTGCCGCCGTCGGCGCAGATCACCCCGAGGCCCTTGCCGGTCAGGCCGCGCCGGATCAGCTCGCCGAGGAAGGCCTCCCATTCGGCGGCGCTCTCGCTCTTGGCGAGCCGGAAGTCGATGACCTCCTTGCGGCCGTCCTTGCGCAGGCCGAGCGCGACCAGGACGGGCCGGCGGAGCGCGCCGGCGCCGGTCTTGCGGGCAAGCACGACGCCATCGAGCATCAGTGCCGTGTAGCGGTTCGCCAGCGGCCGGGCGTGGAACGCGGCGACCGCCCCATCCAGCCGTTTGGACACCGTGCTCACCGTGCTCGGGCTGACCGGGCGCCCGAGCACCGGCAACAGCGCCTCGCCGACCTTGCGGGTGGACAAGCCGAGCACGAAGCAGGCCAGGATCATGCGATCGACCTGCTCGACCCGCCGGGCGTAGGCGTGCAGAACCTCATAAGCGCTGAAGGTCCGAGTGCGCGGCACGGCGAGCGCGATGTCGCCGAGCTCGGTCAGCAGATGCCGGTCGTACGAGCCGTTGCGACGGTCCGCCTCGCCCCGCGCCGCCATCTCCTCGAGCCGGCGGTCGATCGTCTCCGCCATGGGGTCCTCGAGCAGACCGATCACCGCCGCCCGCGCCAAAGGCCGGTAGCCCTCGCCCCACTCCAGACCTTGTGCTTGAATGCCCTTCATAACCTCGAACGCAGCGGGTAAACTCCGGATCGTCACGGCTTGTGGCATTGGGGGTGCTCCTCGTTGCGGAAGTCAGCTCTCCGCTTGGAGTACCCCCTCTCAGCCCCCTGACACACAATCTCGTACATCACCGAGGCCGGAACAACGCTTGTCGCGCGGGCCGCGCGCGCCTAAAATATGGTCAGATTGAAATGACCATGTTGGATCGCCCCATGGCGAAAGAAGTGATTATCGGCGTCACCGAGTTCAAGGCCAAGTGCTTGAAATTGCTGGACGATGTGGCAAGACGTCGGACTCGTCTCATTGTCACCAAGCGAGGCCGACCGTTTGTCGAGGTCGTCAGCGCTTCCGATTCAAGGACGAGCGCCTACGGATCGATGCGCGGGACCGCGGTCATCCACGGAGACATCACGAAACCCACCGGAGAACGTTGGTTTGCCGAGGAAGACTGATCCGTGGTCGTTCTCGACACGTGCGCGTGGGTTTGGTTCGTCATGGGTGAACCCATGCGACAGGACGCGCTCGAGCGGCTTCGCGCAGCTGAGCTTGAAGCGAACCTCGTCGTTTCGGCGGCCTCCGTTTGGGAGGTCGCGACCCTCGCTCGAAAGGGGCGCCTCGATCTGATCGAGGGCACGCAGGCGTGGGTCGACCGCGGGACGAGTATTGCCGGCCTAATGGTTCATCCGATCGACGCACAAATAGCTTTGGATGCGGCGACCTTGCCAGGGAGCATCCACGGCGATCCGATGGACCGATTCATCATCGCCACGGCACGCGCTTTCGACGCGCCGGTGGTGACGCGCGACACGGCGATCCTGGCCTATGGCCGCGCCGGCCACGTTCGCGTGCTGCGCTGCTGAGGTGCTACGGCGTGCCGACGTAGGCGATGCGCCAGATCGCGCCGCCCG
>CAZQWQ010000069.1:0-353202 GCA_964596925.1 uncultured Gemmatimonadaceae bacterium
AATCATCATCGTCACGCACAACATGCAACAGGCGTCCCGGGTCTCCGAGTTCACGGGGTTCTTCTATCTCGGCCGCCTGGTCGAATTCGGCGAAACCGCGCAGATCTTCACGCGGCCCGGTGACGAGCGCACCGAGGCCTATATCACAGGACGGTTTGGATGAGCCCTCAACTGGCACACCGCCACTTCCACGACGAGCTCTCGGAGCTCAAGTCCACGTTGCTCGCCATGTCCGCCGAGGCCCAAACGGCCCTCTCGGCGTCCGTGGAAGCCCTGCTGCAACGTGATTCCACCAAGGCCTCTCAGGTGATCTCGGGCGATCATCGGATCGACGCGTTCGAGCTCGAGATCGAGGAGCTGGTCGTCAAGCTGCTCGCCACTCAGCAGCCGATGGCGCGCGACCTGCGGCTGCTCATGGCCGCGATGAAGATTTCCAACGATCTCGAGCGCGTCGGCGACCACGCGGTGAACATCGCCCAATCCGCCGAACGACTGCTCGTCAGCCCGCCCATCGTCCCCGAGCCCGAGATCGTGGAGATGGCCCGGCTGGCGCGACGCATGCTCGCGGATGCCCTCGACGCCTTCGTCCGCGCCGACGGGCAAGCCGGGCGGGCCCTGTGCCGGCGCGATGACCAGGTGGACGGCCTGCACGACTCGGTATTCCGCATTCTGCTCACCCACATGATGGAAACGCCGCACATCATCAGCGCGGCGATGGAGCTGTTCCTCGTGAGTCGGAACCTGGAGCGGGTGGCGGACCTGGCGACGAACATCGCCGAAGACGTCGTGTTCATGGTGGAGGGAAAGACGATCAAGCACCACGCGGAGGAGACGGCGTAACCTGTCGGGCCCCGTGTGTTCAGGAGTACCCGTACCCGCCCGGGAGCACCTTCCGCTGCTCCAGATACTCCCGCTTGGCGAACAACCGGATGAGGACCAGTCCGGCCACGAAACCGCCGATGTGGGCGAAAAAGGCCGTGCCGCCTGATTCCTGGGCGCCGAGTGCCGGAAGGCTGCCCAGGATCTGGAGCAGAATCCAGTAGCCGAGCATCACGTACGCGGGAAGCGTGATCCGCGAGAAATAGATTCCGAGCGCCAAGAGGGCGTGCACGCGCACGCGCGGGTAGAGCAGCAAATAGCCACCCAGCACGCCGCTGATCGCTCCCGACGCGCCGACCATCGGGACCGCGGAGGTTGGATTGATGGCGATCTGGGCGGCCGCTGCCGCTACTCCGCACACCAGGTAGAACACCACGAAGCGGCCATGCCCCATCGCGTCTTCGATGTTGTTCCCGAACACCCAGAAGAACACCATGTTGCCGATGATGTGCATCCAGCCGCCGTGCATGAACATCGAGGTCAGCACGGTCCAATACTGCGGTCCCGGATCAACGGCGCAGAACGCCCCTGGACCCAACTGGATACCGGAACCCGGTGGCAGGCGCTGTAGAACTTCCCCGGGAATCAGCCCGTAGTTGCACACGGCCGCGGTCAGTGGTCCCTCGGCCCCCAACCCCTCGAGAAACACCCAGGCGAGGACGTTGAGCGCGATGATGCCGACCGTCACTACCGGCGTGCGGGCTGTCGGGTTCTCGTCCCGGAACGGTATCACGCGGCGAATCCTATGACAAGCCAAACGCTTGCGCAAACTGCCGATTTGGCACCTTTTTTGGGCACGCCGGTTGCTTCTGCGACGGCCAGCGTGGCGTAAGCATCACCCTCACGATAGGAGCGGGGCATCATGGCGGAGAAGATCATCGGGATCGACCTAGGGACGACGAACTCCGTGGTGGCGGTGATGGAGGGCGGCGACCCCGTCGTCATCCCCAATGCGGAGGGCGGCCGGACGACGCCGTCGGTCGTGGCCTTCACCAAGGATGGTGAACGGCTGGTCGGTCAGGTGGCCAAGCGCCAGGCGGTGACGAACCCGCAGAACACGATCTTCTCGATCAAGCGGTTCATGGGGCGCCGCACCAGTGAGGTCGTCGAAGAAACCAAGCGCGTTCCCTATAAAGTGGTCGCCGGCCAGAACGACCTCGTCGCGGCGGAGATCCAGGGCAAGCGGTACACGCCGCCCGAGATCTCGGCGATGATCCTCCAGAAGATGAAGCAGACCGCCGAAGACTATCTCGGCCACAAGGTCGAGAAAGCGGTCATTACCGTGCCGGCCTACTTCAACGATTCCCAGCGCCAGGCGACCAAGGATGCCGGCAAGATCGCGGGGCTCGACGTCGTCCGCATCATCAACGAGCCCACCGCCTCGGCCCTCGCCTACGGCCTCGACAAGAAGAAGGAAGAGAAGGTGGCGGTGTACGACCTGGGCGGCGGCACCTACGACATCTCCGTCCTCGAGCTGGCCGAAGGCGTGTTCGAGGTGAAGTCGACCAATGGTGACACGCACCTGGGCGGCGACGACTTCGACGCGCGCGTAATGGAGTGGCTGGTCGCGGAATTCAAGCGCGACCAGGGGATCGACCTGTCCAAAGATCCGATGGCACTGCAGCGGCTCAAAGAAGCCGCCGAGAAGGCCAAGATGGAGCTGTCCACCGTGATGCAGACGGAGATCAACCTCCCGTTCATCACCGCGGACCAGTCCGGGCCCAAGCACCTCAACCTGTCGCTGACGCGCGCCAAGCTGGAGCAGCTGGTGGACGACCTGGTGAAACGCTCGCTGCCCCCAATGGAGCAGGCGCTCAAGGACGCGGGGCTCAAGCCCGGCGACGTGGACGAGGTCATCCTGGTGGGCGGTCAGACCCGCATGCCCAAGGTCCAGGAGATCGTCAAGTCGTTCTTCGGCAAGGAGCCCCACAAGGGCGTGAACCCCGACGAGGTCGTCGCCATCGGCGCCGCGATCCAGGGGGGCGTGCTCGCCGGTGAAGTGAAGGACGTGTTGCTCCTCGACGTCACTCCGCTCTCGCTCGGCATCGAGACGCTGGGCGGCGTGACCACCGTGTTGATCCCGCGGAATACGACGATCCCGACCAAAAAGTCGGAGGTTTTCTCGACTGCCGAGGACTCCCAGACCACGGTGGAAATCCACGTGCTCCAGGGCGAGCGCCAGATGGCGATGGATAACCGCACCATCGGCAAGTTCCAGCTCACCGGGATCCCGCCGGCTCCGCGCGGGGTTCCCCAAGTAGAAGTGGCGTTCGACATCGACGCGAACGGCATTCTGCACGTCTCGGCCCGGGACAAGACGACCGGCAAGGAGCAGAAGATCCGGATCGAGGCGTCCTCGGG
Source organism: uncultured Gemmatimonadaceae bacterium (assembly GCA_964596925.1). Lineage (GTDB taxonomy): Bacteria > Gemmatimonadota > Gemmatimonadetes > Gemmatimonadales > GWC2-71-9 > DASTHG01. The sequence goes on from CAZQWQ010000069.1 coordinate 3,241, forward strand.
AATCGGGGACAAAGACATCGATCGGATGGTCAAGGATGCCGAAGCTCATGCCTCCGAGGACAAAAAGCGGCGCGACGAGATCGAGCGCCGCAACCGCCTCGATACCATGGTGTACGAGGTGGAGAAGAACGCCAAGGAATGGGCCGATCGCCTCGACGCGGCCCTGAAGACCCGTCTCGACGCGGCGGTAGAAGGATCGAAGCAGGCGCTGCGCAGTGGTAACCCGGAAGAGATCGCCCGCGCGTTGGATGAGCTGCAGCAAGCGTACTCGGCTGCAGGGGCGTCATTGTATGCGGCGGCCCGTGGCGCGGACGCTTCGTCGCCCGGCCCGGAGGCTGGTGCCGCGGCGGGCGGCCCGGGGGAAGCAGAAGGGACAAAACAGGACAATGTCGTGGACGCCGACTACGAGATCGTCGATGACGACAAGGGCAAAAAGAATTAGGTTTCTCTCGACACCCTACACGCGGACGTGATGATGTCGGTACGCACTCGGGATTGGTTGAAGTTCATAGGGTTGGTCGGTTTGGCGTTTGTATTCGGGCTGGCGTTCGCGTCCGCCCTCGACCTGCCGAAGAAAACCGCCGCCGAACCGGTGGCCGTGTTCCAGGCCACGGCGCAGCGGCCCGCGCTCCCGGCCGCCAAGCCCGCGGCAGACTTGGGCGAAGCATTCGTGGCCGTCGCCGACCACGTGAAGCCGGCGGTCGTGTTCGTCACCTCCCAGATCCGGCAGCGAGTGGACAATCGTCGTCTGCCGCCGGGGTTCGAGGAGTTCTTCCCTCAGTTCAGAAACCGTCCGCAGATCGAGGAAGGCTCGGGATCCGGCTTCCTGGTGTCGCCGGACGGCTACATCCTCACTAACAATCACGTCGTATCGGGGGCCAGCAAGGTCACCGTGCGGCTGTACGACAAGCGCGAATTCCAGGCACAGGTCGTTGGAACCGACCCACAGACGGACGTGGCGCTGATCAAGATCGTCGCCCAAGGTCTCCCCACCGTGGCGTTCGGGAACTCCGATTCGACGCGCATCGGCGAGTGGGTGCTGGCTATCGGGAACCCGCTCGGCGAGGCCTTCGCCTTCACCGTCACCGCGGGGATCGTGAGCGCCAAAGGCCGTGCGTTGGGCGCTCTCGCCGAGTCCCGCTACTCCATTCAGGACTTCATCCAGACCGATGCCGCGATCAACCCCGGCAATTCCGGGGGCCCGCTCGTCAACGTCCGTGGTGAAGTGATCGGGATCAATTCAGCGATCGCCAGCGAGACCGGCTACAACGCGGGCTACGGCTTCGCCATCCCGATCAACCTGGCGCGCACGGTGATGTCCCACCTGGTGGCGAGCGGCCATGTCGAGCGGGCGGTGATGGGTATCGGGATCAACAACGTGAGCCCGGAAGACGCCGAAGCGGTCGGGTTGCGGGAGATCCGCGGGGTGGTCGTACAGAGTTTCAGCGAGAACTCCCCAGCCAAGCGCGCCGGGCTGCTGCTCGGCGACGTGATCGTGAGCCTCGACGGCGCGCCGGTGGATTACGTATCGCAGCTGCAGCAACGGGTGGGCTTCAAAAAGGCGGGGGAGACCGTCCAGGTCACCGTGGTGCGGCAGGGCGGCGTGCGCAAGACGTTCGCGGTGCGGCTCACGGCGCAGCCGACCGACGCCGCGGATCAGGTCACGACCCGCGAGGACCCGAAGGGAACCAGTGAAGAGGTTTCTGCCAGTGCGAACCGACTCGGCATCGCGGTGGAGCCACTCTCGCAGGACGAGGCGGCCCAGGATCCGCGGCTGCAGCGCGCCCTGGCACGGGCGGGCGGAGCGCTGATGGTGACCGACGTCTCGGTCGATGGCCCATCCTATCGCAAGCTGAGCGGCGGCCAGAACAACCCCGACCTCATCCTCAAGGTGAACGGTCAACCGACCCGGACCCGCGCGGAGTTCCGGACCGCTATCGAGGCGGTGCGCGCCGGCGCGATTGTCACACTCGAGGTGCTGCGTCGCACCCCAGACGGATGGGACACGGCCATCGTGCGGATCCGCGCGCGGTGAGCTGACGGCTGAGCGACGCGCCGGGGTTTCCCCCCCGGCGCGTTCGTTTTTCTTACCGTCGTGTGAACATCACCACGCCGGCCGCCGCCATCCAGACGATGAGCGTGGCCTGTCCGTAGAACAGCACCACCGCGTCTTCCTGGACGGCGAGGGGAATCACCATACAGGCCGCGCCCGCCGCGAACGCTCCCCAAGAGAGCCAGGCGGGATGCACCCGACCGTTCCGGATGGCCCAGCCGAACAGGTACAGGGCGAGACCCATCGTGAAGGTGGCGAGCCGTTCCGCCGCGAGTCCGAAGGGATGCAGCATGTCATAGAGGAAGACCGCGTGTGTCGCCGTGAGCCCCGGCTCCGACGCCGCGTAGGTGCGCGCAAGGTGCCACCCCGCGCTTGCCATGAAGAGGATGTTGATCATCCATGCTGCGATGCCCAGAGTCGCGAGCATCGCCCCGGCGCGCGCGGGGCCTGCTCCGGGCGTGTCTTGGTGTCGCAGCGACAGGCCGGCGAGCCCGACGAGCATCAGCGGCAGTCCAAAGAGCAACGACCAGTGGATCAGGCGCCACCCCTGCGTGCCGGCGATGGTGCCGAGCTGCGTGGCGCCATCGCCCCGCAGGACCGGATGCGCCAGTCCCGCCGCGCCGAACAACAGGGCGCCGAGCAGGAGGCAGAGCGCGTAAAACGCAGAGCGTCGCACGTCCGTCATCGCCAGACCTCCCAGAAGGAAACCGGCGCTAATCTAAAGCTTTCGGGGACAGCCCGTAGGCCTCGGGAGGGACCTGTCGCTCCGCGTCCCCACGCTCCTCGCGCGCCGACCACCGGAACCACACGACGGTCATGGCCAGCCAGAACACGAGTCCCCCCGGTACCCACATGACCAAGCCGCCGATCTGCTGGTCGTCGAGCGGTGTGAGCCCCATGACCCGCGGCGCCGCGACGTAGAACGGGTACAGCGGCGCGTCCGCGAGCGTGATCATGGCGCCCACCACAGACATGGGGATCCCGAGCAGGAACAGGTAGAGCAGCTGCCCGGGATAGGACGCGCGCGGCAGCTCCGGCAGCGGCGAGAGCACCGGCCACCACATCACCACCGACGTCGCGAGAAACACGAGGTGCTGCACGATGTGCAGGCCGTGGTGCCGCATCGCGGCCTCATAGAACGGCGGGAGATGCCACAGCACGATCGGCACGGTGAAGATCACCGCCGCGGGGATCGGCTGCACCAGGCGGGCTCCGAGCGCTCGCGCCCAGCCGGGCCGGATCACCCGCCGGGCGAGCTCCGCCGACACGCCGTACAGGAACAGCGGGGGGAACAGCAAGGTGAGGATGAGATGCTGCACCATGTGCGCGCTGAACAGGTAGCGATCCGACAAATCGTGGAGCGGTCCGTTGAGCGACGCGAGCAGCACGAGGAGTGCCGCCGCAAAGGCCGCTACACGACGGCGGGGAGCCGAGCGGCCGCCCAACAACACGTAGAGGCCGCCCAGGAGGACGACTCCGATGACTACGCTCGGATGGAAATCCCAGTGCCGCCAGTCGACCGCCGTGGCGGTCACCTCAGCGTCCGAGGGTCATCACCCCGAAGAGGAACAGCAGCCCGAGAATCATGCCCGAGGCGAGCAGCAGCGGGCCTCCGAACAGAAGGGTAAAGAACTTGCTGTCCATCTTGAGGTGCATGTAGAACATCACGACGATCACGAACTTGACCGCCGAGAGAATCAGCAAGACCGGTGTCAGGAACGGCTTGAAGGCCGGTACGTAAAAGACGCCGACCTCGATCACGGTGAGCACGATGAGGATAGCCGCGACCCGGAGGTATGTCCCGGCCGTTGGGTGCGTGTGTGCCGCGTCCTTTGTGTCCGGCATCGCGTGCGGTCCGCTCATTTGTGGAGAAGGTAGACGAGAGTGAAGATGGCGATCCAGACGACGTCGACGAAGTGCCAATAAAGTCCGGCAATCTCGACGGTGATCGCGTTAGCGGGGCCGAGCTTGCCCTGGAGCGCGCGGATCCACAGGGTGAAGAGCCAGAGCACGCCCACCGTGACGTGCGCGCCATGCGTGCCGGTGAGCACGAAGAACGTGGCCCCGAAGAGGTTCGTCTTCAAGGTCAGCCCCTCATGCACGAACGTCGTGAATTCGTAGATCTGGAAGCCGATGAAAATCAACCCGCCGACGATAACGCCGAACAGCCAGATCTTTGCCCACTTCATGTCGCCGCGCTGGATCGCCGCGAGCGCCAGCACCATCCACAGGCTCGACATCAGCAGATCGAACGTGCTGATCGACGTCACCGGGATGTCGAGCACGTCCGCCGGCATGGGGCCCGACACGCTGCGGCCCTGGTAAACAAGGTAGGTCGAGATCAGCGACCCGAAGAGCAGACATTCCGATCCGATAAAGGCCCAGAAGGCCATCTTCCGGTTGTCCAGCCCCATGCTGGTGCGGTGCGCGGTCGCCGGATGGCTCATCTCAAACCTCGAAGGGCTCGTAGGCCCACCGGTAGATGCCATAGAGCAGAATCCCCGCCCCGATGAACGCGAACCACACAAAGTGCGTGAGCGGGGCCAGCGCCATCACGGGGAGTCCCACGGCGGCCACCAAGGGCCACCACGATCCGGGCGGGACGTGCACCGGCTCTGGGGCTGCCGGGGGATGCGGGTGCTTGTCCCACAGTTGGAGCCGGCTCGTCACGGTGGGGATGACGTCGAAGTTGTGGACCGGTGGCGGTGAGGGAATGGACCACTCGAGGGTCGCGCCGCCCCACGGGTTCGGCCCGGCGATCGCGCCGTGCCGCCGTGTGCGCCACAGGTTGTAGCCAAACACCAGCATCGAGATGCCGATCAGGAACGCGCCCACCGTCGCCACCAGGTTCATCTGAGACACGCCCAGATCCGCGGAGTAGGTATAGATACGGCGCGGCATGCCGAGCAGACCGATGAGGTGCATCGGGAAGAACGTCAGGTTCATCCCGATGAAGGTCAGCCAGAAGTGGACCAGCCCGAGCGGCTCCGACAAGAGCCGCCCCGTCATCTTGGGCCACCAATAGTACACGCCGGCGAACAGGCCCATGATGGTGCCGCCGAACAGCACGTAATGGAGGTGCGCCACCACGTAGTACGTGTCCGTCTGCTGCAGATCGGCCGGCGGCGAGGCGTGGGTGATCCCCGACAGCCCGCCGATCGTGAACAATGCGATGAAGCCGAGCGCGAAGCACATCGCCGTGGTGAGGCGCAGCTGCCCGCCCCAGAGCGTGGCGAGCCAGTTGAAAATCTTCACGCCCGTGGGAATCGCGATCAGCATCGTGGTGAGCGCGAACACCGAGTCGGCGATCGGGCCGAGACCCACCGCGAACATGTGGTGACTCCACACGCCCCATCCCATGAAGCCGATCAGCACGCCCGAATACACGACGACCGTGTAGCCGAACAGCGGCTTGCGCGAGAACGTGGGCAGCACCTCCGAGACGATGCCCATCGCGGGGAGAATCAGGATGTAGACCTCGGGGTGGCCGAACAGCCAGAACAGATGCTGCCACAGAATCGGGTCGCCGCCGCCCGCGGGCAGATAGAAATGCGTGCCGAAGACCCGGTCGAACATCAGGTACACGAGGGCGACCGTGATGACGGGGAACGCGGTGATAATGAGGAATGAGGTGACGAGCGTCATCCAGCAGAACACGGGAAGACGCATCAGCTTCATCCCCGGCGCCCGCAGGTTCAAAATCGTCACGATGAAATTGAACCCCGCCGCCAGCGACGCGATGCCGAGGATCTGCAACCCAAGCAACCAGAAATCGATGTTCGGCCCGGGAGAGTACTGGGTCGAGGTGAGGTTGGCGTAGCCAAACCAACCGCCGTCGGGCACCGGGCGGCCGGGGAGGAACCAGCTCGCGTTCATGAACAGTCCACCGAGCAGGAACACCCAGTAACTGAAGGCATTGAGCCGCGGGAAGGCGACGTCCCGCGCCCCAATCTGGAGCGGTACGATATAGTTGAAGAAGGCGGCCCCGAGCGGCATCAATGCCAGGAACACCATCGTCGTGCCGTGCATCGTGAACAGCTGGTTGTACAGCTCGGCGGACACGAGCTCATTGTCGGGCCGGGCGAGCTGGGCGCGGATGACCAGCGCCTCGAGGCCGCCGATCAGCAGGAACCCGAACGCGGTCCAGAAGTAAAGCAAACCGATCCGTTTGTGGTCGGTCGTAGTGAGCCAGCTCCGCAGTCCCTTGGCGTCGCTCATTTGAGACTCTGCAAATAGGCGATCAACGGCGCGAGGTCTGAGGCGCTCACGTGCATGCTGGGCATCATCGCGCCGGGCTTCATCGCCGGCGGATTCTCGATCCAGCGGCGCAGGTGCTCTTCGGAGTTCATCATCATGCCTGCGGCAATGGTCGTGCGGCCCCCGATGTGGGTCAGGTTGGGGCCGAGGGTGCCGCTGGAAAACCCCGCGACGGTGTGGCACCCGATGCAGCCGTAACGCTGAAACGCCTGCCGCCCGGCTTCCTCGACGCTCCCCGTCGCGGGCGGGGTCGGCGTGCTGCGCTGCACCGCCACCCACGCCTCAAACGCCGAATCGGACTCGACGAAGGTGCGGAGTCGCATGTTGGCGTGCGAGGCGCCGCAAAACTCCACGCATTGCCCCATGTACATGCCGATCGAATCGGGCCGGAACCCGAGGAGGGTGTGGTGGTTGGGCGATGCGTCGCGCTTCCCGCCCAGGGCCGGGGTCCACCAGCTGTGAATCACGTCGGCGGAGGTGATGTCGACCGCGACCGGACGGCCCACCGGCAGGTGCAGCTCGTTCGCCGTGACGATCCCGAGATCCGGATACCGGTACTCCCACCACCACTGGTGTCCCACCACTTCCACCCGCAGCGCGCCCGGCGCCGCCTTGTCGGTCGCAAAAATGGTTCGGACCGTGGGCACGGCGATGAACACCAGAATCAGCGCCGGCGCGAGCGTCCAGGCGATCTCGAGCGCGGTGTGCCCGTGGTGCTGCTTCGGCGCGGGCGCACCCTCGCGGTGGCGGAACCGTAGGATCGAATACAACAGCAGCCCCTCGACCACCACGAATACGACGAGCGCCCACCAGAAGATCCCGGTAAACAGGCGGTCGATCGCGACGCCGAAATCCGAACGCGGCGCCAAGGTCGACTGCGGGTACGGTCCGCCGCAGGCGGCGAGCATCCCGAGGCCGAGGAGGGCGATGCGCGAGGCGAGATGTCGGCGCGGTGGCGGCACGAAGTCGAGCGTCTCCCGTGAGGTCGGAAAAGGCACAAGAAACTACTATGCCCCCGGAGGCCGGGCAATCAGCGGTGTGCCAATCCGACTGATCGCGCACAACGTCACGCGCCTGTGACCGGTGGACCGTGTGTGTACATCGGCCGGGACATGAAGACAACGTGCCGCAAGAGAGCAGCATAGGTATCTTCCTCCACCATGGCCGCTGAACTGTTGCCCCAGCTGCAAGCCACCCTCGGCGATGGCTACCGCTTCGAGAAGGAGCTCGGCGGCGGTGGCATGAGCCGCGTGTTTGTCGCGCTCGAGCTGGGCCTCGCTCGACGGGTGGTGGTCAAGGTGCTCGCCCCCGAACTCGCGGCGGGCGTGAACGTGGACCGTTTCCGGCGCGAGACGCAGCTGGCCGCGTCCCTGCAGCACCCGCACATCGTGCCCCTGCTGACCGCCGGAGCCGCGGGCGAGCTCCTCTACTACACGATGCCGCTGATCGAAGGCGAGTCGCTGCGAGCCCGCTTGGCGCGCGAGCGTGAGCTGCCGGTGCGCGACGCGTTGCGGATCTTACGGGACGTGGCGGACGCCCTTGCCTACGCGCACGGCCGCGGCCTGGTGCACCGCGACATCAAGCCGGACAACGTGCTGCTGTCCGGTGGGCATGCGCTCGTAGCGGATTTCGGGATCGCCAAAGCGTTGAGCGAATCCAGTGGCTCGTCGGGACTCACGTCGGTGGGCGTCGCGATCGGAACACCGAACTACATGGCCCCGGAGCAGGCCGCGGGCGATCCCAATGTGGACCATCGGGCCGACCTGTACGCGTTCGGTGCGATGGCGTACGAAATGCTCACCGGTCGTCCCCCGTTCGCCGGGATGACGCCCCAGCAGGTGCTGGCCGCCCACGTCACGGCGCCGATCGATCTCATTACAAAGCATCGCCCGCAGCTGCCGCGCGGCATCGCCGAGCTGGTGATGTGGTGTCTGGAGAAGAACCCGGCCGATCGACCGCAAACGGCGGCGGAGCTCGTCCCGGCACTCGAGGGGATGGCCACGCCAACCGGCAGCACGACCTCCGTGCGCTTCGGACGGCGTCAGGCGTTCCCCTGGAGGCGGCTCGGAATCGCAGCGGGCGCCATCGCGATTGTCGCCACCGGAGCCTGGATGGCACTGCGCGCGCGCGGCCCGGACCAGCTGGATATCAACCGGGTGGCGGTCGCTCCGTTCGACGTCCTGGATCCGTCGCTCTCCCTTTGGCGGGAAGGGCTGGTAGACGTCCTGTCGCGGAGCCTCGACGGCGCGGGACCGTTGCGCACCGTATCGCCAACATTGGTAGTGAAGCGGTGGGGTGGTCGCGGTGACGTCGCGACGGCGCAGGCGTTGGGAAGCAGCACCGGCGCCCGCACCGTCGTGTACGGCCAGCTCTTGAGCGCCGGCCCCGATTCGGTACGGTTGCTGGCCACGGTGCTCGACGCGGGCAGCGGGACGCACGACGAGCTCGAGCTGCACGGCGCCGCGGATCGTATGGACCGGCTGGCCGACTCGCTGACCGTCGCGGTGCTCCGCACGATGGGGCGCACGCGCGCCATCGGCGCGGTCCGCGGCACGCCACTCGGCTCGCGGTCGTTGCCGGCGCTCAAGGCGTTCTTGCAGGGCGAGCAGTTCCTGCGACGCTCGCAATACGACTCGGCGCTGTTCTACCACCAGCAGGCTATCGCCCTCGACAGCACGTTCGTCCTGGCACTCAGCCATGCGTCCATGGCGGCCGGTTGGCAACATTCGGCCTCAGACACCCTAACGAGGAAGTACGCCCTCGCGGCTGGCCGGCTGAACCGTGGTCTCGCGCCGCGCGAGAGCCTCATCGTTCATGCCGACTCGCTCATGGCCGTCGGTTTCGGGGGCCCGCAGTTCCTAGGTGGTAAATGGTGGACCATTGGACAGCGCCTGCTCGCCACGCTCGACGAGGCCGTGCGGCGCTACCCCACCGATCCCGAGCTGTGGTATACGCTCGGCGACGCCCGGTACCATCTCGGCTTGACCGCGGGCCTTGGCCCGGAGCGAGCGCTCGAAGCGTTCGATCGGGCCATTGAGCTCGATTCATCGTTTTCTCCCGCCTACATCCACGCCGTGGGCCTCGCGCTCCAGCTGCGCGGACCGGAGGTCGCTCGTCGCTACGCCGCCGCCTTCCTGAAGGCCAGCAGTGTGGGCCGCTACGCCGACCTGTATCGCTTGTTCGAGCACCTGGTGGATCCGCGCGCCGCCCGCTCCGCGGCGACGACCCAGGAGCTCGATTCGCTCGCTCCGACGCTTTCCTTCATGATAGGCGGCGTGTTCGATCAGTGGCCGGATTCCGCCGAAACCCAAGTGCGCGTGGCGGGCGCCTTTACCGCGTACCGACTGCGACGCGCGACCTCGACCGCCGAGTCCGCGCAGGCACGTCAACCGTTGGGGATGGCTCGTGCCTATCGCGGACACCTTCTGGACGCCTACCGCGAGGTCGGGTCGCAGAATCCGTTTCTGTACGCGGATATCGCCGTTCTCGGAGGAGTTCCACGGGACAGCTCCGACCTCGTGCTCGCCCAGTTGTTGAAGGCGCCCAACCAGGCGGGCCCGTGGACAATCGCCTGGGCGGGGGCGCGGCGCGACACGTTGGCGTTGCTGCAGCTGGAGCAGCGGATGGAAGGCGCAATCGGCCACCTGCCGCCCAGCGTTCCACCGATCGCCAGGGACCTCATCGGCTACATGATCAAATCATCCAAGGCCTTTCTCACCCTGGTCCGCGGCGACTCAACCAAGGCCTTGTCGGAGTTTCTCACGCTGCCCGATTCGGCGTGCTTCACCTATTGCGCGCTCGACGTCCTGCAGCGAGTCCAGCTGTTGGAGGCTCGTGGCCGGTACCAGGAGGCGTTGACCTCCCTCGAGAAGTCCGGCGGCTCGTTGCTCCCAGCCCTGCCGTCAGACGTGCTCCGCACCCTCGTGCGAGGCCGATTGCGCGAGCGGCTGGGGCGGCGGGAGGAGGCCGCGGCGGATTTCAACTATGTCGTGGACGTCTGGGCCCGCGCGGACTCGGTGTTGCAGCCCTACGTCACGGAAGCGCGCGCCGGCTTGAGCCGGCTGGGCGGCGAACGGAAGCCCTGACGTTCGCTAGAACTCGAGCTGGTGCAGGAAGTCGTAGCTCGCCTTCGCACTCGCGAGTGGGTCGGCTGGCTGGTCGTGCTCGACGAAGTAGTGCTGAATCCCGCCGACGCTCGATTTGGCGAAGATGCGCTTCCAATCGATGCTGCCCTTCCCGACATCCACCATGACCAGTTCGGACGTTGCGTCGGGTGTGGGTTTAGGCGTCATGTCCTTCACATGGACCAACGGGAAGCGACCAGGAGAGCGGGCGAAAGTGGCGAGCGGATCCCCTCCCGCGAAGGTGATCCAGAAAAGGTCGAGCTCCAGCTTGACGAGGCTCGCATCGGTGTTTTCGAGTAGCAGATCGTAGGGCACACGACCATCGATGGGCTTGAACTCGAAGTCGTGATTGTGGTAGGCGAACTGCAGTCCCGCCGCGCGGCACGCGGTCCCCGCCTGGTTCAACTGCTCGGCAATCCGCTTCCAGTCGTCGATCGTTTTCCGTCGTTCCTCGGGAATCCACGCCACGATCACATATTCGTGGCCGATGGCCTTCGCCGTTTGTACAACCGCATCCCAGCCTTTGTCCAGGTTGTCGGGGCCGACGTGGGTCGCGGGGGCCGTCAATCCGGCGCTCGCGAGCGCGGCCTTGACCTGGTCCGGGGTATGGTCGAAATAGCCGGCGAATTCCACTTCGCGGTAGCCGATCGCCCCGATGCGGGAGAGCGTCCCTTCGAAGTCCTGCTTGAGGACATCGCGCACCGTGTACAGCTGAATGCCGATCTTGTCGAGGCGAGTCGAGACACGAGGGCGGAGGCACGAAGGAAGCGTCAGGGCTCCCACGCCCGCTGCCATCACTTCAACAAACTCCCGTCGGCTGGTCCCTCGTCCCGGCTTCATAGCTCGTTCCTCCGCATCAGGTTCACCGCATAGGCGCACGCCCGCGCCGTCAGGGCCATGTAGGTGATCGATGGATTCTGGTTCGCCGACGAGGTCATGCAGGCGCCGTCGGTGACAAACAGGTTGGGAATATCGTGCGCCTGGTTGTGCGCGTTCAGCACCGAGGTCTTTAGATCCCGCCCCATGCGGGCCGTACCCATTTCATGGATCGCCTTGCCGGGCGGATTGTTGTCGACGAACGGCGAGATGTCCCACGCGCCCGCGGCGGCCAGCATCTCCGCGGCCGCAATCGAGGCATCCTGCATCAGCGCCGTCTCATTGGGACCGTAGACGCAATGGATCTTCAGCGCTGGGACACCCCACGCGTCCACGGTGGTCGGATCGATCTCCACGAAGTTGTTGCGATCGGGCAGACACTCACCGAATCCGTAGAACGTGAAGTTCCACTGTCCGGGATCGCGTAGGGCGTGCTTCCAGTCGGCGCCAAAGCCGGGCATCTCGGTGCCTCGTCCCCACCCCTCGCGCCCTCCCCATCCCTGATAGGCATAGCCGCGCAGGAACGAGGACTTCGGCCCACCCTGAAGATTGCGGAACCGCGGCAGGTAGATCCCGTTGGGCCGCCGACCCACCGGCTTCTTGTCGGCCGGTGCGTTGATTTTCGCGTTTGCGCCACCACCCATGACGTGATCCATGAGGTTGCGCCCCAGCTCGCCGCTCGAGTTGGCGAGGCCGTTGGGAAACGCCGGAGTCTTCGAGTTGAGCAGGATGCGAGCCGACTCGAGGGTCGAAGCACAGAGGAATACGACGCGACCGCGAAACTCGATCGCGTGCTTGGTCTGCCCGTCGATGACGCGCACCCCGGTGACGCGACGGCGGTTGCGATCGTACATCAGGCTGTGCACGACGCTGTGAGGCCGCAGCGTCATCTTCCGGGTAGCTTGGGCCACGGGCAACGTGGCGTTGACGGAGCTGAAATACGAGCGCGTCACGCAGCCGCGCTCGCAGGGGCCGCAGTAGTGGCAGGCGGAGCGCCCGTTGTGGTCTTGCGTCAAAACGGCGCAGCGCCCGATCGTCACCACCCGTTCGCCGGGCCAGTGTTTGGCGACGGCGTCGCGCACCAGCGTTTCGCCGCAATTCAGCTCCATCGGCGGCAGGAACGGGCCGTCGGGGAGCTGGGGGAGGCCGAGTTTCTCGCCGCTGATACCGACGAACCGCTCCACGTGGTCGTACCACGGGGCGATATCGGCGTAGCGGATCGGCCAGTCAATCGAGATCCCATCACGCAGGTTGGCCTCGAAATCGAGGTCGCTCCAGCGGTAGGTCTGGCGGCCCCACATAATTGAGCGTCCCCCGACCTGCCGGCCGCGCAAAAACAGGAACGGCTTGTCCGGCGGGGTCGTGTAGGGGTTATCGTGGTCGTTCACGAAGAACTTGGACGACCATTCGTCGCAGGCGTAGCACTCCCGCTGGATCGGCTGGGTCGCGCTCCGGGTCTTGCGATCATCCAGGCCGCGGAACCGGACCTGCCAGGGGGGGACGTGCTCCACGTAATCGGCCGTCGTGACCATACGGCCCGCTTCGAGCACGAGCGTGTCGAGACCCGCCTCGGTGAGCTCCTTCGCGGCCCACCCACCGGTCATCCCGGAGCCGACCACGATCGCATCGTAGGTCTTGGGCACGGGCGCTCCTACTCCGACCCGGCGGTGCTGTCAGCAGGCGCGCACGGCACGAAGCGACCCGGTATGACTGCGAAGTGCGCTTCTTGCTCGGCGCCCACCTGGGAAGTGTAGTACCCGAACAGCGTGAGCCATTTCATGCGGCGGTAGAACGGCTCCGGGCCACGCGTGCCCCTGGGCTGCGCATTCCATTGCGCCGCTTCGTTGTCCAACACGGTAAGCAGCTTGGTTTGATCGCCTGGGGTCCCATCCACGAAATCCTTGCCGAACATTTCGCGGGCACGCGTGTCGACCGCCGCGAGACCCGCCAGGAAACGGTCGCGGTCCTCCGCCTCACTCCACTCGGCCAGGAGCAGATCGATGAATTCGTTGACCCGGGCCGCCTTGGCGCCGGGCGTGTCGGTCGCAGGAAGGATCACGTCCGTCAGCGCGACAACCGTGGCGTCCTGATGCGGATCGAGTACGCGTCGCGCGGGAGACCTCCCAAGACGGCGGTGAATGGCACGGCCGACATCGGCGAGGTCGCCGGGTGCCGCCGCGACCGCCGCGGTGGCGCCGAGCAGCCCGAGCAGCGAGCGGCGGTCCATTAGCGCATCATCGGTTTGGGAGTCTCGGTGATCGCCGACTTTGCGTCACTGCCTCGCCCGGTCAACGCCATCACCATTCCATCCTTGCTAAGCACCTTGACCATGGCGAACACGCCGACGCCCGTCTGCAACCAGGCTTCGCCCCCCTCGTTGTCCTTGACGTGCAGGGCCCGGAACGATCCGGCGGGAACCGTCACGGATTCGACACCCAGCACCTGGATGCCGCCCGCCTTGCAGTGTTTCTCCATATAGTTGCTCACGCCCGGCAAGGCTCGCTGGCTCATCATGCCGATCATCATGTCGGGGGCGCGCATCGCCGGTTCGGCATTGTTTTTCATGATGAGGCCGCGGAGCGCCACTTTCGGCGTGGCGATCCCGGCCATGAGAATCTGAACGATCGTGTGGTTGGGTTTGTTGTTGACGGTGCCCGTCATCTGCATCTCATACCAATAGTACGTGGAATCCCCGAACCGCTCCGAGCCGACGATCGCCATGCGCATTGTGGAGCCGTCGGAGCGCCCACCCGTGAACTTGTAGGACGCCCATGCCCCGACGCGGACCGGCACCGTCCCGTTGCAGAAACTCTGAAAATCCTGGGCTGCCAGCGGGGCAGCGGCGAGCAGCGCGACCGGCAGCAATGCGTGACGCAGCATGAGTGACTCCGGATTGTGAAAGGTGCAGGTCTCGCCCCGGCAAATGAAATGACGCCGCGGGGGAACGTCGGTCAATACCCCACAACTCCTGCACCAGATTGACCTGGGCGGTCCCATAATGATACTATTGTATCAATGGCTGAACCTTTAGAATCTCCAAAAGCGCAGCGTTGGTTGCTCCTGATTCATCGGTTGCCGCCCAAGCCCGACTACCTCCGGGTCAAGCTGCGCCGCCGCCTGCAGGGAATAGGTGCGGTGCCGTTGAAACGGACTGTCTACGTATTGCCGTTGAGCGAACAATCTCACGAGGACTTCGAGTGGCTCGCCCGGGAAATCACCGCGGACGGCGGGGAGGCGACGGTGTGCGAGGCGGCTTTCCTCGATGAGACCACGGATCGCCGGATGGTCGAAGCGTTCCAAGCGACGCACACAGCGGCGTATGCCGAAATCGAGGACGCGGCTCGGCGCGGGGCTCCGGACGCGGAGCGGCTCAAGCGCCGGCTGGCGGCGGTGACGGCGCTCGACCATTTCGGTGCGCCCGGCCGGCCTGACGCCGAGGCGGCGCTCGAGGCCCTGGTGACCAGGCGCGACACGGCGCCTCAAGATACGGGGACCGATTCGGAAGCCCCGAGGGGTCGGACCTGGGTAACGCGCACCGGCGTGCATGTGGATCGCATCGCCAGCGCCTGGCTGATCCGTCGCTTCATCGACCCGGAGGCGCGGTTCCGCTTCGTCGCTCCAAAGGGGCATCGGCCGGAGCCGGGGGAGCTGCGCTTCGACATGTTCGAAGGCGAGTTCACGCACGAGGGGAACCACTGCACCTTCGAGACGTTGTGCCGCCGCTTCCGACTCGCGAATGCCGCCCTCACGGCGATCAGCGAGGTTGTCCATGACATCGATTTCAAGGACAACCGATTCGACCGCCCCGAGACGGCGGGCATCCGAATGGTGATCGACGGGATCGCCCGCTCGCATCCCGACGACGCCGAGCGGCTGCAGCGCGGCGCCGCGGTCCTGGACGACCTCTACGGGCAATTCCGAAAGGGCCGGAAATGAGCCACAACACGGCCCCACTCCCAGGACCGCGTGACCTCCCGGCGTATGCCCGGTTCGCCGGCACCTGGGCGCCCCTCGAGCCGCTGTCGCCCCGCTTGCGGCTGCTCGTCTCCCAACTCGCGGCGGTGCGGAGTGGGTGCGGGTATTGCGCCGAGCACAACCGCCACCTCGCGCTCAAGACGGGCCTGACGCTCGGCGAGCTGGATGCGGTGACCGATCACGCTTGCACATCGCACTTCTCCGAAGCAGAGCGTGCCGCGCTGGCACTGGCCGACGCGGTGACCCGTTTTGCCGACGCGGAGGGCGGCTTCTCGTCCGAGATTCTCGTCCGAGCCCGGTGTCATTTCGGCGAAGGGGAGATCGTGGCGCTGGTCGCGACCGTGGCCGCCGAGCATTTCTTCGATCCTGTCTCCGGCCGGCTGGGCCGCGACGCGCTCGCCGCGGCGCCGTGAGCGACCTCGGGGTGTTTCTGGCGGCCACCCTGGCGCTGAACCTCACGCCCGGACCCGACATGCTCTACGTGATCACGCGCAGCGCGACCGAAGGCCGCGCCGCGGGGGTCGTGTCGGCCCTGGGCATCGCCACCGGCTGCGTGGTGCACACCCTCGCTGTGGCGCTCGGCGTCTCGGGACTGCTCGCAGCAGTCCCCATCGCCTACGACATGCTGCGCTACCTCGGTGCGGCATATCTCGTCTATCTCGGGGTGCGGAGGCTTATGGGCTCGGCGACGGCGCACGCTGCGGCCCCCACGCAGCATGCTGGACTGTGGCGCGTCTACCGCCAGGGCGTCGTGACCAACGTGCTGAACCCCAAGGTGGCGCTCTTCTTTCTCGCATTCCTGCCCCAGTTCGTTGACCGCTCCGCGAGCGGCGTGAGTCTCGCGCTCGCGGCGCTCGGCACGCTATTCAACGTCTCGGGCACAATCGTCAACGTCCTCGTGGCGCTGGCGGCGAGCGGGGCGGCCCGGTGGACGCGCCGTCCCGCATTGGCGACGTGGGCCGGCCGCGTGAGTGGGGGCGTGTTCGTGGGGCTGGGACTACGACTCGCTTGGAAACGCTAGGGCAACTCGTACAGCCAAAAATTGGCAGGGTCGCCGAAGAGCGCCCATCCCCGCTCGATTTCGGCCACGAAGCAGCGGGCCCCCGGAACGGCCTCAATGCGCCGCAGCGGCCCCGCCGCTCCCATCACGAGACGCCGCAGCACCGAATCGGCCGGCTCAAACCACTCGACGGTCGTATCTGCGACGATCGCGACGGGCATCCCAGCGACGTTCGCAAGTCCCTGCACCGGCCCCGAGTAGTCCGCAACCGCGGTGGCGCTGTCAGCACCAGGGCTCAGGTGTCGCAAGGTTTGCCGGGATTCGTTTCGGACCAGCCACAACCCGCCGTCGGGCGCCTCGGCGTAGGCGAACGCGCTGTCACCGCCCGCCATCAAGCTGAGCGTGCCGGTCGAAAGATCGAGGTGGGCCAGACCGTAGGACTGGAAGGTCGTGTCGGTGTAGCGGATCAGCCCTCCGCCTTTGACCTTGAAGATGTACTCGTGGCCGAGGAGGAAGCGCAGCGTGTGGTCGTCCACCCAGCTGAGCTCGCTCACCGCATCCGCGGGAATACCGCTCGCACTGACATAGAAGATCCGCCACAAGAACTCACTCGAATCGCCCGCCCGCTCGACCGGCGCCACCACCACCCGGGTGTCACCAAATCCCAGGACGCCGACCAGCGACCCTTGTTGCCACATGTAGGCGACGCGACGACCGTCTGGTGACAATGCCGGCTCGATCCAGGTATCCACGAAGGTGTCGGCCGGGGTTCGCGGCGGTGGTGGACAGGCTTCTCGCAGCAGCGTGCCCCCCGCCGCGGGGAGGAACGCGAGACAGCGCTCGTTGCCACGCTCGTCGGGGTCCAGCCGGCTGTACACCAGGACGTCGCCCGTCACGGCCGGGTGTCGGTCGTCGCCCGGGCTGAAAGTGAGGCGCTGCGGGGGCGGATCGCCCCGGGGGCCAAGCGGGTCGGGCGCGGCCACGCTGTAGGGCCGGGAGTGCTCGCAGGCGACGAGCAGGCAAAAACCGAGCATGCACGTCGGCTTAGAGATTCGTGACTGGCGCCCGGCCCCCATACCCCGGAAATTACCCGCGGACCGTGGAATCGGCCCATTCGTCGGAGGTGGCTCTGTCCCGGGTTTCCGGCCGGAATGCCCGTCAGCCGCTGGCGGACATCGGCACCGAAGCGATCCGCATCCTGCTGATCGAGGATAACGCACGTCACGCCCAACTCCTGCAGGAGACGATGGGCGACGTGGTCCCGGCGGTTTCCGGCTCGCAGCCCTACCAGTTGACGCACGTCACCGGGCTCCCTGAGGGGCTGGACCAGCTCCTCGGGTACGAGTTCGACATCGTCCTGCTGGATTTGTCGCTGCCGGAAGCGCCCGGACTCGATGCCCTCGTGCGCATCCGCGAGCGGCACGAAGACATCCCGATCATCGCCCTCACGGCGCGCGGGGAGGACGAACTCGCCGCGCAGGCGCTCCAGGCCGGCGCGCAGGATTTCCTCCAGAAGGGCAAGACCTCCGGGGAGCTATTGGCTCGCGCGATTCGCTCGGCGGTGCACATCTCGAATCTGCAGGCGGCGCTGCGGAGCCTGTCGTTCATCGACGGGCTCACGGGTCTCTACAACAAGCGGGGCTTCGTCACCCTCGCCGAGCCGTACATCAAGCGGGCGCAGCGCCAAAAGGGGCAGTTTCTCATCGTGTCGGTCGACGTCGCCGGCCTGAAGCAGATCAACGCTGCGGCGAGCTACGATGAAGGTGATGCGGTGTTGCGCGCCGTGGCCGAAATCCTGAAAAAGAGCTTCCGCGATTCGGACCTCCTGGCGCGGCTCGATGGCGGCGCTTTCGTGGTGATGGCGGTGGACGCGAACACTGACAAGGCGCCGATCGTCTCGACCCGCATTCAGTACAACGTGCAGGAGTGGAACAACCGCACCATTCGCAACTACGAGCTGAAGCTGACCCTGGGCTTCACCGAGTTCGATCCCAGTGGGGCCATCGAGGATCTGATCGCCAAAGCCGCCGATGCGCGTCGCGGCCCGCGGCGCCGCAGCGGGGGACGGAAGGCCAAACCCGCGTGACCACGAGCGCCAGCGCGCCCGCCGCATCGATCGCCCTGCCGCCGCTCGCCAACGCGAGCGGCGACCCCGAGAAGGACTATTTCGCCGACGGCCTGACGGCGCAGCTCCACAGCGTACTCACCGGCGTGCGCGCGCTCCGTGTCGCGTCGCGCGGGGCGGCAGCCGCCCTCCAGAGCCAGATGGCCATGCCCGATCTCGGGCGCGAGCTCGGCGTCTCCACCGTGCTCGAAGGCAGCGTGACCCGACTCGGAGGCCAGCTGCGGATCGCGGCGCGGTTGTTCTCCGCCGCGGACGGGACGATCGTGTGGTCGGAGCAGATCGACCGGAAGTACGACGAAGTGTTCGTGGTGCTGCGTGAGATCACCGACCGGATCCTCACCACGCTGCAGGCCGCGCCGACGACGGAGGAGCGACCTGCCCTGGATCATGTCCCCACACGCGATCTGCGCGCCCTGGACCCCTACCTGCGCGCCCGCCACGTCTCCGGCCAAATCCGCCGCGTGAGCCAGGACTACGCGCTCCAGATGTACGGCGACGCGGTCAAGGCAGACCAGGGCTTCGCGCTCGCGCACGCGGGGCTCGCCGAATCCCACGCCCTGCTCTTCACTTACTGGGAGTCGAGCGACGCCCACCTGCGCCTGGCCGAGGAAGCCGGTGCCCGCGCCGTGGCCCTCGCTCCAGAGCTCGCCGAAGCACACGTCGCGGATGCAGTGGCGTTGTCGCTCAACCGGCGACACGACGACGCCGAAATCGAGTTCCAGGCGGCGTTGCGGCTCAAGCCGAACCTGTCCGAGGCGCACTATCACTATGCCCGTCACTGTCGGACGCGGGGCCGATTCGAGGAGGCGGCGCGGTGGTTCGAGTCGTCCAGTGCACTGGGCCCGAGGACTACTCGATCCCCGCCCTGCTCTCGAGCGTGTACGTCGGACTGGGCCGCGCCGACGAAGCGCGGGCGGCCCAGCAGCGCTCGCTCGCGCTTTCCGAGCGACGGCTCAAGCTGGTCCCCGACGACGAGCGCGCGCTGTACCTGGGCGCCGGGAGCCTGTCCAGCCTCGGCGACTCCAGCCGCGCCCGGGAGTGGGCCAAACGCGCGGTGGCGATGGAGCCGGACGACTCCGCCGTGTTGTACAACGTGGCGTGTGTGTACGCCCTGCTCGGACTCAAGGACTCGGCGATCGACTGCCTCGAGAACGCCGTCAAGAACGGCTTCGGCCATTGGGAGTGGATCGAGCACGATTCCGACTTCAACTCCCTCTTGAGCCACCCGCGGTTCCAGGCCCTGGTCAAACGCTGAGCGCCCCGGTCACCCAAGGGCGCTCCTAGCATCCTCAATCCTCGACCGCTGGATCGTTCGCCGCCTGCGCGTCGATGACGGTCTTCAGCGAGGTGATGTGGCCGCGCACGAGGTCGGCCACGACGCGGGTGGGTGTCGCGAATCTCACCGCCCATGAACGTGTGCTAGGCACAGAAATAGCGGTACCTCCCGGCATGCAGCCCCCTCGCGGATTGCGGCGCAGGGAACAGGGTATGAAAGGGCTGGTCGGTGCCATATTTGGGGTTCGGGACCCGTATCCAACCAGCGTAGGGGGAGTCGTGATCAGACGGATCGCCGTGATGGGTGTGATCGTGTTGGGCGCCTGTGGAGAGAAGGCCGAGCGGCCTGCGACTCCGGCGCCGCCGCCGTCCGTCGCGACGACGATCGATTCGGCGAAGAGCGCCGCTCCGCCGGGCGGCGTCGCCTCGGCGACGCCCGGCGTCTCCCTGTTCCCCTCCGATCGGGACACGACCCGCTTCGCGAGGCAGATAACGGGCGCGGCGAACGCCGTGCCGCCATGCGCCTCCGGGGTACCACGCATCACGGGGGATTCGATCGGGCCGTTCCGGCTGGGCGAATCGATCGAAGAGCTCCGGCGTCGCTGCCCGCGCCTGTTGTACGGGTGGGTCCTGATCTCCGACGGCTACACGGTGCCGACGGTCGCCGCTCGCCTCGGCGGGGCGACGGTCACGGCGTTCGTGAGCGACACACTGCCCACGGGGACGCTGCATCGCGTGGAGCTCGCCGTCGCGGGTCCCGGGACCGCGGAAGGGTTCGGGGTGGGGTCAACGCTGCAGCAGCTCCAGGAATTCTACGGCGCACCGGGCGCATCGGAAGCGGATTGTGTGCTGCGGGTCTGGTTCGACTCCCGCCCAGGATTGGCATTCCGCATGGAATACCCGCCGGCTGAACGGCGTGAGTGCGGGGGGTTGAGCGAAGCGCCGCTGTCACCCAATCTCCAGGTGGCGTCGGTGATCCTGGTGGAACGGTAGTCCGAGGTGCGTATGATGCGGTACCGAGCAACGACCACTCTCGTGTTCGGCCTCGTGGCCGGAGCCGGTTGCCGGACGGGAGCGAACTACGCCGGCCCGTGGGGTCCGCGCTACGCCGGCGGTACGGTTGCGCCGCGCATGGCACACGCCGAGACCGCCACCATCCGCGTCGTCACGTTCAACATTCAGTATGCCCGTCAGATCGACTCGGCGCTGGCGCTGCTGGAAACGGCGGAGCAGCTCGCGGGTGCTGACATTATCACGCTTCAGGAAATGGACGCACCGGGGACGAGCCGCATCGCCGCGGCGCTCGGGATGTCCTACGTCTACTATCCTGCCACCCTGCGTTCGGCCACGGGCCGGGATTTCGGGAATGCGATACTCTCCCGGTGGCCGATCTCGGACGACCGGAAGATCATCCTCCCGCATCTCGGACGTCTCGCGAGGACCCTGCGGACCGCGACGGCTGCAACCGTTGTGGTCGCGGGCGTTCCGGTCCGGGTCTACAGCGTCCACCTCGGGACGATCATCGACCTCGGTCCCTCGGCGAAACGCGACCAGGCTCAGGCGGTCATCGCCGATGCCGCGGCGTATTCTCACGTCATCGTGAGCGGCGACATGAACAGTCACGGTATCGGTCGCGAATTCCGTGCCGCCGGATACGTCTGGCCAACCGAGCACAACCCCCGAACCAAGCGTTTCTGGAATTGGGACCACGTGTTCTTGAAGGGACTCGAGCTGCGGGCCACCACGAGCACGGGCGTGGTCCGCGACACCCGTCACGCGAGCGACCATCGGCCGGTCTGGGCCGAGGTAGTGTTCCCGTTTCCTCCGGCAAAGGGGGCGCCCGAGTAATCAGGGAGTAAACGACTTTCAGTGCAAAATCTGCTATTCCTATGCTAGAACTACGGGGGGCCGATGGCGAGCGCATACGCAGCGGCGAAGTATAAGGCTGAGTGGAGGCGCCAGGTCCGCAGGTTTGAGACTTTGTGGAGAGCAGAGCGCACAAAACGGTTCCGCGACATCAAGCACCTCGATGCGTTCCTGAAAAAGATGAAGCGGCTCAAGCCCAACGATCTACGCGCCTTTCGACTCGCGGTCTCTACGCTGCGAAAGAGAATGCAGGATGCTTAGCGCTAAGTTGAAACAGGACACCACGCGACCGTGGCGGAACTGGCAGACGCGCAGGACTTAGGATCCTGTGGGGCAACCCGTGGGGGTTCGACTCCCTCCGGTCGCACTATGTCGTCCTTCCCTCCGTTTCCTTCCCGCGTACCTCCCATCAGGAGGGCCGTCTATGAACCGTTCTTGGTCCGCCTTTCTCGTCCTCGGCATCTGCGCGAGCCCACTCACGGCGCAGACCCCCCCGAAGCCCCGAGCCCCGCGTCTCTTCCAGACCTCCGGCATTGCAGGCTACCTGAACGCGAACCGCGTGTCTTGCTTGATCAGCGCCTTCGGCGAGCTGTGCGACGCTGATCGGTTCTTCCACGGTGCGATTTGGCCACAGGGTACGCCTAACACGTACATCTACATCTCCGGCCTCCAGATTGCCGGCATCATCCCGCCGACTGCGGGCGGTGGGGAGGCCTTGTTCCCGTGGGCGGGCGACACGACCGGGGCGTACTTCGTCGATTTCCGCGGCTCCCAGTACAGCGTAGACAGATTGAGCGAGCTGTTCAACTCGCGCGACACCGGCGACATCCGCCTGTGGCCGAATGCGGCGATCGCGCGCGACACGGGCCTCTTCCATCCCCTCCTCCTTGGCCGCAACGCGATCTCCGACCAGGATCTCTGGACCCGCTATTGGGAGGGCAACCCGGTCTATCTCAACGGGCGCGCCCATCCAATGGGGATCGTGGTGGACCAGCGCGCGATGGCGTTCAATGCGCCACGCGGCAACGAGGATATCGTCTACTTCGTCTTCACCCTCTACAATGTGACGGCGCGCAGCGCCTCGACGTACGCCAATTCCACGCTCGACCCAGCGCTGCGAAGTGAGATCGCCGCAATCGGCGTGCAGTTCCAGGACTCGGCCGAGCAGCGGCTCGGCGTCAGCATTCCCGACGATGGCTACCGGATCGACAGCATGTATGTCGGGCTCGCGATGGACCCCGACGTCGGCGACGCTACCCGAGGCTATTCCAATGTGATCCTCCCGTTCGACGTCAGCCTCGCCTACAAGGGCGATTTTCAGGAAGCGTTCTGGGATTTCCCGGCCGAAATCTTCGGCCCTCCGTTCGCGAAAGCGCCGGGCCTCGTGGGGGCGCGATTCGTCAAATCGCCGGCCCCCGAGTTGGCGATGTTCTCGAATCTCACGGGAGCGCCCACCGGGTTCGCCCACCCCGTCGGGGTTTTGCAATTGTGGCGGTATCTCTCCGGCAATGTGAGCCCTGCGTACGGAGATAATCCCTGCACGTTCGGTCTAGGCCAACAGGCCAGGCATTACTGCTTCCTGACGCAGAACTTCGCGGACACGAGGTTCTTCCAATCCACGGGCCCGTTCTCCCTCGACCCCGGCGAGACCAAAACGATCGTTCTCGCCTACGTTTTCGCCGCGCCGACACCGGCCGTCGAGCCCTACATCGGCGGCGACTTGAAGCCGGGGATCCCGTTTCCCGGCGACTCGATCGCGGCGGACACGACGAAGATCCGCGTCCTCGAGCGCGCCGCCGGCTGGCTGAGCCAGACCGACGCCAACGCCAACGGCGTGATCGAGGAGCACGAGGTCACCACCGTGCCGCGCTCGCTGCTCGACAAAGCGCGCGTCGCACGCGCGATGGCCGACAACAAGTTTCTGCTGCCGGCGGCGCCCGGCGCACCTTCCTTTTTCCTCATCCCCGGCGACAACCAGGTGACCGTCGTGTGGCAGAAGAGCGCGACCGAAACGAGCGGGGATCCCTACTTCGCCATCGCGTCCGACCCGACGAGCGCCCTCTACGATCCGAACTTTCGATCGAACGACGTCGAAGGATACCGCATCTACCGCGGCCGGAACCCGAGCGCGCTGCAGCTCGTGGCGCAGTTCGACTATGCCGGGACGAGCCTGATCGACTACACCGGGACGTTCCTCTACCCGGGCGAATGCGCCCCGGAGCTCGGGGTCCTGACTGACTGCCCAAACTTCGTCACGGGAGACGAGCACGAGCTCGCCAGCCCGATCGTCCAAATCCCGCCTGGCGGTCGTCAGTTGTTGAACGGGAAGGTCTTCATCGAGCGTGCCGACACGGCGGTGACAGGAGGCGGCAGCGGTTTCCCTGGGATCTTCGATAGCGGCGTGAGTTTTGTGTTCGTCGATCGCGGTGTGCGAAACTCGTTCAGCTACGTCTACGCCGTCACGGCATTCGACGTGAACTCGCTCAGCTCCGGTGCATCGTCGCTCGAGTCGCCGCGCGTCGTGAAGGGCGTCACGCCGCGAGCGGCCTCCGGCCAAGAAACGGCAGGCGTGCTCGGGACCTTGCAGCTGCTGGCAGCCGACGGACGGGTGCTGGATTCCGCGACACCGCTCCCGACGCTCGACGCCGCCACCGGGATCTTCTCTGGCCCGATGCCCCCGACCGATGGACTGACCTTCCAGATGTTCCCGTTCGTGCCGGAGCTGCTGGCGGATAGCGCGGTGACGATCACGATCGATTCGATCCTCCCGGGTGCCACATCGAGCGTGCGCCCCGCCGTCTACTACCTGCGCGTGCCCGGAGCCGCCGACCCCGAAGCAACGCTGGCCGTTCCCATGGACATGGACTTCTTTTCGTCCAGCAGAGTCACGTTTTTTTCGTTTGCGGCAGCAGCGACCAACAGTGGACAGTCCGCCCGGTTCGGGGGCGATTCGACCTACAGCCTCTATGCCGATGCGACCGCCTACACCCCGGGCACCTGGCGGCTCGCTTCGTGGGGACGCGCGAGTGTCAACCACGATCCGTTCAACTCAGATCAGGCCGGACCGCGCTGGTGGGCGGGCGCCGCGAATGAGAACACGGCTGCTCCGAATGAGCTGCAATGCACGCCGGCCAACGGGCCCTGCATACAACCCAACCTGTCACGCAACGCCGGCCGGCTGCCGGGCGTGACGACCCTATTTCATATACAAGCCTACAGCACCGTCCCGAGCGTGCCGATGCGTGACCTCGAGGGCATCGGTGCGACCGTGACGCGCGCGGCGGATTTCAGCCTGTACTGGAACGCCAACGGGCGGGTCGATTCGGTGATCGATGTGACCCACGGTGTGCCGGTTCCGTTCCAACCGGGCATCGGCCCTTCGTGGGGGTTCCTCACCGATTCCTCGTTCCTGCTGGGCACAACGGACCCAGCGATCACCGCCGACCTGCGCAACGATGTCCTCACCTGGTCGGATGCCTTGTGCATCGCGCCCGCGCCGGCGTACCTCACCCAATGCGGCGGTGCGGCTCAGCGCCCGGCCGTGCTCCAGAATCACGCCCGCCTGAGCTCCGTGTCGGCGCGGTCGTCCGCATACGCCGATAGCGACACACTCTCGGTGACGGGCAATGGGTTCCTGTTGTACCTCAACGGGCACTTCTTTCTCATGCAGCTGGCCACCCTCCCCACCGCCGGCACCGTCTGGCACGCGCGCTTCTTCGCCGGCACCATCACGGGCACCGCGGCGGCCGCCGACTACGTATTCCGGTCGGACATCCGACCGCCGGCCGTCCCAGGGCTCACCGCGCGGCTGGCCTACACCGGCTCCCGGCTCGACCCGACCGTGACGAGCGACACGCTGCTCCGTCGCATCCACACCGTGCCGGATCCCTACTACGTCACCAACGCGCTCGAAACCGATCCGAAGAACAAAGTCCTAAAGTTTGTCCGCCTGCCGGCGCAGGCGATCGTGCGGATCTATTCGGCGAGCGGCATTCTGGTGCGCGTCCTGACCCACAACGATCCGACCGGCGGCGGCGAGGCCACCTGGGACTTGCGCAGTCGCGAGGGACGGCTCGTCGCCTCAGGCGTCTACTTCTACCACGTGGAGACTCCCGATCGGCGCCAACGGGTCGGCCGGTTCACGATCGTGATGTTCCGGCCATGATCGCGTGCCGGTGGGCCCGGGCACACGGGGCGTGCGGGGGCGGGCGCCACGCCCCCTCCCCACTCCCCCCGGGGGTTAGATTTCGCGCGTGCCCGATATCCAGATCACCAAGACCGCCTCGGAGCCCGGCGCCGCCTCGCTCGCCGTGACCGTCCCGTTGGACCGGGTGCGCGAAGCCGAGGAACGCGCCACGCGCAATTACCAGGTACGGGCCCGTCTGCCGGGGTTCCGCAAGGGGAAGGCACCGGCGGCCATCGTCCGCAAACAGTTCGCCGCCGACATCCGCGAACAGACGTTGCGCGACCTGGTGCAATACAGCTGGAAGACGGCGCTCGAGCAGGAGCAGCTCAAGCCGATCGCCGACCCGCACATCCACGATCTCAAATGGGAAGACGGGGCGCCGGTCACCTTCACGTTCCACGTGGAGCTGCGCCCCGACATCACGCTGGCGCGCCTCGGCGGGTACACGCTGAAGCGGACCCTCAACGCGGTCACCGACGCGCAGGTGCAGGCGCAGCTCGAGACGTTGCGGGAGCAGCACGCGCCCTGGACGCCGGTGGCGGGCGAGAAACCGAAGCCCAGAGAATTGGTGCACGTCACCATCGCGCAGCGACCGGCAGGGAGTCCTTTAGGGCGTGAGGGCGAGACGACGAAGGATGCCCAACCGTATCACTTCGTGCTGGGCGAGGGGCGTGCCATCCCGGACGTCGAGGAGCGCATCATGGGGATGCTCCCCGGCGAAACGGTGGATGCGACGGTGCGGTTCCCCGACGATTTTGCCGATGCAACGAAGCGCGGACAGACGCGGCACATCCAGCTGACGTTGCACGAGGTGAAACGGCAAGAGGTCGCGCCGTTGGACGATGCATTCGCACGCGAGATCGGCGACTTCGATTCGCTCGAGGCGTTACGCCGGGCGGCGCGGGAGGACCTGGAGCACGACGCGGCGCGCGACGCGGACGCGCGGGTGCGGGCCGACCTGGTCGGCCAGCTCGTCGCGGCGAACAACGTCGTCGCACCGCGCCCCCTGGTCGAGCGCGCCACCCTGCTGTACGCCCAGGCCTACAGCATCCCGGAGGACCGGCTGGCGCAGTTCGCCACCGAGTTCCGCCCGGTGGCCGAGCAGCAAGTGCAACGCGATCTCGTGCTCGACTGGGTGGTGGAGCACCATGGGTTGCGTGCGACCGCCACTGAGCTCGAGGAGAAACTGCAAGAGCTCGCGACGCGGCGCAGCGTGCCGGTCGCAGAGCTGCGCGCATCGCTCGAAAAACACCAGCGGCTGCGGGAGCTGGAGCGCAGCATCACCGAAGAAAAAGTGTTCACGTTCCTGTTGTCCCAGTCCACCGTGGAGCCTGCCTGACGATGAGTACGATCTATCCGCCCTACATTATCGAGCGCTCGAGCCGTGGCGAGCGCACCTATGACATTTTCAGCCGGCTCCTGATGGACCGTATCGTGTTTCTCGGGACCCCGATCAACGACGACGTCTCGAACGTGATCATCGCGCAGCTCTTGTTTCTCGACGCCGACAACCCCGAACGCGACATCTACCTCTACATCAATTCGCCGGGCGGCATCGTCTCGAGCGGCATGGCCATCTACGACACGATGCAGTTTTTGCGGGCGCCGGTGAACACGATCTGCATGGGGATGGCGGCGTCGATGGGCTCGTTCCTGCTCACCGCGGGGACAAAAGGCAAGCGCTCGGCATTGCCTCACGCGCGGATCATGATGCACCAACCCTCGGGTGGCTCGCAGGGTACCGCGTCGGACATCCAAATTCAGGCGAAGGAAATCCTCTACCTGCGCGACCAGCTCCACGGGCTGTACGCCAAGCACACCGGCAAGACCCTGGAGAGCATCGAGAAGGACATGGACCGGGACCGGTACATGTCGGCCGAGGAAGCCAAGGATTACGGGCTGATCGACCACGTCATCGCCAATCTCCAGGAGATGGAAAAGGACGGGAAAAAGGCCTGAGGACTTGCGCCGCGTACCCCCGCTTCCCATACTAGGGGCCCGATGTCGCACGACAAGCACCTCCGCTGCTCCTTCTGCGGGAAGTCGAAGGACTCGGTCCGGAAATTCATCTCCGGCCCGTCGGTCTACATCTGTAATGAATGCATCGCGCTCTGCAACGAGATCCTGGCCGAGGACGAGGAGCGCGAGGTCTCCGAAGCGATCACCCAGGTCCCGACACCCGCCGAGATCAAGGACGTCCTCGACCAGTACGTTATCGGTCAGGAGAGAGCCAAGAAGACCCTCGCCGTTGCCGTCTACAACCACTACAAACGCATCAACTCGCACAGCGCGAAAGACAACGACGTCGAGCTCGAAAAGAGCAACATTCTGCTCATCGGACCGACCGGCGTCGGGAAGACGTTGTTGGCGCAAACGCTGGCGCGCATCCTTGACGTCCCCTTCACCATCGCCGATGCGACCACGCTCACGGAGGCGGGGTACGTCGGCGAGGACGTGGAGAACATCCTGGTGCGGCTCCTGCAGGCCGGCGATTTCAATGTCGGCGACTGTGAGCGCGGCATCGTCTACATCGACGAAATCGACAAGATCGCCCGGAAGTCCGAGAACCCGAGCATCACCCGTGACGTCTCCGGGGAAGGCGTGCAGCAGGCGCTGCTCAAGATTCTCGAGGGCACGATCGCCAGCGTGCCGCCCCAGGGCGGCCGCAAGCACCCGCAGCAGGAATACATCCAGGTCAACACCAAAGACATCCTGTTCATCTGCGGTGGGGCGTTCGACGGCCTGGAGAAGATCATCGAGGCGCGCACCGGCCGGCGGCGTATCGGCTTCACCAAGCAAGAGGTGGAGGAGGGCGTCGTCGAGCAGCGCAAGAAGAACCCCTTCGCCGACGTCGAGCCCGACGACCTGCTGCGTTACGGCCTGATCCCGGAGCTGGTGGGCCGGCTGCCGGTGACCGTCCCGCTCGACTCGCTGGACGAGGACGCCCTGGTGCGGATCCTCGTCGAGCCGAAGAACGCGCTCACCAAGCAGTACCAGAAGCTGTTTGAGCTCGAGACGGTGCGGCTGACAATCGAAAAGGACGCGCTGCGCGAGATCGCCCGCAAAGCCCTGAAGCGCGGCACGGGCGCGCGCGGCCTGCGCGCCATCCTCGAAGAAATGATGACGGACATCATGTTCGAACTCCCGAGCCGGGATGACGTGCGTGAGGTCGCGGTCACCGCCGAGACCGTCACCGAGGGCCGCCCGCCCCTGCTCGTGACCGAGCGGGCGCGTCACAAGAAAGAAGCCTGACCGATCCCCGTTTTGTCGGCTCGTTCCCTCGCGCCGACGCCCCGCTCGACCCACCACTGCCAGAAATCGCCTTCGTCGGCCGCTCCAACGTCGGCAAATCGAGTCTGCTCAACGCTCTCGTCGGACGCCGCCTGGCGCGCATCTCGGCCACGCCCGGGAAGACCCGCGCGCTGAACGCGTTTTGGATTCCGAGCCCCGCCCCCCCCGTCAGCCGCGCCTACTACCTGCTGGACCTACCCGGATACGGATACGCGCGCGCCTCGAAGGCCGACCGCACGGCGTTCGGGCGGCTCGTGCGGCATGCCATCGGGCGACCGGCGCTCGCGGGCGTCGTCTGGCTGCTGGATATCCGCCGGGACCCCTCCGAAGACGACCGGGCGATGCAGGATGTGTTCGCCGCCGCGGCGACGCCGGTCCTGGCTGCCATGACGAAGAGCGACAAGTTGCCACGGAGCCAACGGCCCAGCCGGGAAGGCGCGCTGGCGGCGGCGCTGCGGTTGGATGGCGACCAGGTAATCGTCACGAGCGCGCGCACCGGCGAGGGGATCCTCGACCTGCGTGAGGCCATCGCGGCGCTGCTGGAGGCCGCGCCGCGCTGATGCCGCTTCCACCAATGCGCGTGGCGTTCGTCAGTCATCACCCCCATCTGCGCATGGGCGGCCAGCGGAGCATGGCACTGCTGATCGAGCATCTCGACCGGCGTGTCGTCGAGCCGCTCGCGATCTGTCCGGGCCCCGGGGAGCTCACCGACCACCTCGAAGCCCTTGGTTGTCCCGTAGAACACATCCCGCTGCACCACATCAAGCCGCGCACCTTGATTGATGTCTGGAAATCAAGCCGGCGAATCCGGGCGCTACTCCGCGAACGGGCGATCGACATTGTCGCCCCCGATGCGCCGCGCGACGCGCTCACCTGCGGCCTCGCCAAGCTCGGCACGCCGGTGAAGATGATCTGGTTCGTGCGACTCACCGCCCGCCACAACCTGGACCGAGTGCTGGAGCGCCTGGCCGACGGCATGATCGGCGTCTCCGATGCCACCCGGCTGCGCTTCTCCACTTCCCGGCGCGTCACCGCCCGGTACCGCACCATCTTCGATGGAGTGGACCTGCGAGAGTTTCAGCCTGCCGAGGATCGGGCCGCCCTGCGGCGCGCCCTCGACCTCCCGGTCGATCGCTTCGTGCTGCTGTTCGTCGGGCAAGTCAAAGAGGGCAAGGGTGTGTTCGACGTCGTGGACGCGATGCCCCAGATCGTCGCCGCACACCCGACGGGACGCAGGCCGTTATTGCTCGTGATCGGCACCCCGACTCCCCCGGAGATCCTCGACGAGATCACCCGCCGGACGCGCGCACACAACATCGCGTCGGATGTCCGTGTGCTCCCGCAACAGTCCGGTATCCACCGGTGGATCCAGGCCGCCGACGTGTTGGTGAGCGGCTCACACCAGGACACGGAAGGATTGTCGCGCGTTCTGTTCGAGTCGATGGCCTGTGGCACGGTACCGGTCGCGACCGACATCCGCGGCAATCGCGATGCGCTGAGTCCCGAATCGGGGATCCTCGTCCCCGAGCGAGCGCCGGCGGCGATCAGCCGCGCCGTCGTGGACCTGATGGGCGCAGCGCCGGAACGCCTGGCGGCGATGCGGGCCGCGGGAGTGCGCCGCGCCCGAGAGACGTTCGACATTCGGGCGCACGCCCGTGGTGTCGAAGCGTTCTATCGCGACATCCTCGCCCTTGCGCCCCATCACGAGCGGGCCGAGCTTCCCAACTAAGGAGGCCGGCGATGCCTTTGGCTACGGTGGCAGACGGCGGAATGGGGCGGCGGGCGCTCGGGGCGGCGCTGACGCTCGCCATGACGATCGCCTGCAGTCCACCCGCTCACCTCGCCGCCCAGGCCACGCCGGACACCCTGCCCACGGGGTTCGGCTCGTTGCGGCGCGACGACATCGTGCTGCGATTCATCACCGATCAGGTGCAGCTGCAGATCCTACCGCTCGACGAGCAGGTCATCCGGTTGCTCGCTCCCGATACCTATCGCTCGCTCGCGCAGCTGATCGAGAGCCAGAGGGCCAACATCGCGGATGCGGCGCAGCGCGCGGGTCTCTCGAGCTACAGCCTGGTCCTGGTGACGTTCTACGCCCTCGTCCCCGGCGCGCGGTTCGCGCCCGATGACATACAGATCCAAACCGGAGGCAGTCAGCTTCGCCCCCAGGGCATCGTGCCGCTGTCACCCACGTGGAGCACGCTGCAGCTCGATCAGAAACAGCAGGCGGTGGCGATCTACCTGTACGGTGGGGGGATCAGCTGGTTCGAGGACCTCTCCGCGAGCTATCAAGGCCCCTCCGGGTCGTGGAGCCGCTCGGTTCGGCTGCTCCAGCAGGAGCGGGCCCGGGTGCTGGCGCGGGCGCTATCCCAGCCGAGCGCGCCGAATCGGTAAGCACCACCCAGCCGTCCAGGTCGGCACTCCAGCGCACGCGCTCGTCGATGCACAAAACACCTACCTGAGTCTGGCCGAGTTGCGGGGCGAGCGCCAAGGCGCTGTCACAACCCAAGACGAAGAACGCGTTGGACCAAGCAACGGCCGTCACGCCCTCCCGCGCCACCGTCGTGACGGAGCGCGCCCGGACGGCGGGTGTCCCGGTGCGCGGATCCATAATGGGCGCTGGTTGATCCACCGGAGATAGAGTGCGCACCGACCAGGTACCGGGCGGAATCTCGATCA
Organism: uncultured Gemmatimonadaceae bacterium; assembly: GCA_964596925.1. Taxonomy (GTDB): domain Bacteria; phylum Gemmatimonadota; class Gemmatimonadetes; order Gemmatimonadales; family GWC2-71-9; genus DASTHG01. The sequence goes on from CAZQWQ010000069.1 coordinate 34,948, forward strand.
GGGCAATGGCGCGCAACGTATTGTCAGGATCCGGAACGCCGACCCGCCGCCCCGCGCGCGGCGCGCTCGTGGTTCGCGCCGGCGTCCTGATGAGGTACTGCCCGCCAAGATTGAGGACCACGCTGTCGGCGACTGCGCCGAGAGCGAGCAGCGCGCGGTCGAGGGCATAGCCCTCGGCGATGCCGCCGAAGTCGAGCGCGAGGCCGCGCTGCAGCGAGACCACCCCGCGCGCCCGGTCGATCGTCACACCCCTCCAATCGCGCCGCGTGGGATCGAAGGCGCCGTGTGAGCGCTGCGCCACGTCCAGCGCCGCAACGAGCACCGCGATGAAGGCGGCGGAGACGCGCCCCTCCCTGCCCCGGTTGATCTGCGCGACTTCCGAAACCTTCGAAGTGCCCGACAGCAGCGAGTCCACGCGGCGCACCGAATCGAGCGCCTGGTCGGCGGCATGCGCCAGCGCGGCGGAATCGTGCCCCCAAGCGGCAACGCTGAGGATTCCGCCCATTGCCTCCCAGGCGCGCGCCACAGTCGGCGGCGACGCGGCGGTGCGACACCCGGCGAGTACCAACGTGGCTGCCACGACGAAAACGCGGCGTCCGTCTTGGACCCACGCACGCCCTGCTGGCATTGCGAAGGCGATTGTATGAGAATACTTCACGTGTTGGCCATCCCACTTCCCATCGAGATCGCCGTCATCGGCGCGGGCGCCGGGCTCGCGGTGTGGACCGTGCGTCAGGCCCGCCGACGCGTGCGCGCCCTGGAGCGCGATCGTCAGCGCACCGCCGACGAGCTGAACCGCCGACTGTCCGAATTGTTCTGGCTGCAGGAGCTGTCCTACGTCCTTTCTGAATCGATCAAGCTCGAGCGCATCGTCGAGCAGGTGGTGCGCTACGCGATGCGGTTCATCGACGCCCGCGGTGCCTTGGTGGCTCTGGCGGGCGAGAACGCCGACGACCCCCTCACCATCGCCGCGGCGGAGGGTTCGCTTGCCGAGCTGAAGGGCACCAGGGTCTCGGCGACCGACCCCGGCCTGGTCGCGCGCTCGGCGCGGAGCGAGCGTCTCGAGCTGATCCGCAATAGCGAGACCGGCGCCCAGCTGGCTGGCGGGCTCGTCGTGGACTCCGCCGCCGCCGTACCGCTGCGCGCCCACGGGGTGGTGGTGGGCTCGCTGGTCGTCGCCGAGGCCCGCGGCGGCGCCCTTGCTCCCGATGACGTGCGGCTGCTCTCGACGGTCGCGACCCATGCCGCCGTGGCGCTCGCCAACGGCCGGTTTTTCGATCTGGTGCGTCGCGGCAAGGAGCAGTGGGAGACGACGTTTGACGCGTTGTCCGAGGGACTCGCCGTGGTGGACGACAATGGGCGTGTCCGTCGCGCCAATCGGTCCCTGGCGGCCATGCTCGGCCAGCCGCTCCCGGCGGTGATTGGCGAAATCCTCGCCTCCGCGCTGCTGGGGCGGGCCGAGGCGCTCGATGAGCTGCTCGCGGCGGTGCGCCACGACGAGCGCCCGGCGCCGTTGGTCGAGCGTGCCCAGCTGCCCCAGGGCCGTACGTTTCGCGTGAACGCAGCTCGCATGCCCGGCGGCGACCCCAACCAGGCGGCGGTGGTGCTGGTGCAGGACGTCACCGAACAGCAGGTCATGGAAGCGCAACTGATCCAGAGCGAAAAACTCGCCACGGTTGGACAACTCGTCTCCGGCGTCGCCCACGAGCTGAACAACCCCCTCACCTCGATCAGTGGACTGGCCGAATTTCTGCTCGAGCAAAAGGAGCTCGGGCCGGGCGACCGCGGCCATCTCAAGGTGATCCACGAGCAGGCCGAGCGGGCCGGCCGCATCGTGCGAAATCTGCTCACCTTCGCCCGCAAGGGTCCTGCCGAACGAAGTCGCCTCGACCTGAACGACCTGGTGCAACGCACCCTGCTGCTCGTGAGCTACGATCTGCGGCTGCGTGATGTGGAAACGCAAACCGAGCTGCCGGAGGATCTCCCCGAGGTGATCGGTGATCGCCACGCGCTGCAGCAGGTTGTCCTGAACCTGCTCACCAACGCAGCCCAGGCGGTGGGTGAACTCGGCGAGAACCGCGCGCGCTGCATCCGCATCGAGACCTGGTGCGATGCGCAAGTGCACTTGCGGGTGAGCGACACCGGGCCCGGCGTCCCCGACGACCTGGTGCGACAGCTGTTCACGCCGTTCTTCACGACCAAGGAGCCAGGGCACGGAACCGGCCTCGGCCTGTCGATTTCCTACTCGATCGTGGAATCCCACGGCGGGCACTTCAGTTACGAGCGGTCCCCCGAAGGTGGGGCATCGTTCCGGATCGATCTGCCAGCGGCTCCGGCCACCCGCCCGGCGGCACCGGTACCCGAATCGCCGGCCCCTCAGTTGCCGCCCTCGTTCGCCAAGCGGGCCATCCTGCTCGTGGACGACGACCCCGCAGTGCGGCGCCTGGTGCAGGCCCTCTTCGGCCGAGAGGGGCATGCGGTGGATGTGGCACGCAACGCGGAGCACGCGCTCGCCCTCGCCAGCGACCGGTCCTACGATCTGATTCTCGCCGACGGGCAGGTGAGTGCCCAGGGCAAGTTGTTCGTGGAGGAGTTGATGACGCGACACCCAGCGCTCAAGGCGAGGACTCTGGTCGCTACGGGCGATGTGCGCCCATCCACCGAAGAGGCGTTGGAGCGGCTTGGCCTGCGCTACGTGCGGAAGCCCTTCAACCTGCGGGACCTGCGAGAGGAAGCGGCGCGGTTGTGGGCCGCGGCGACGCTGTCGTAGGCCTCTGCGGGCCACCCAAAACTGCCCAGGTTGACTGCGCCGCCCGGGACGAATTTCACCCCTTCGCGCAGCAGCAGCGCCCGTTGCAACACGGCGCTGTGCTCCCCCGCGAGCGAAATACGACCCGCCGCGTTGATCACCCGCCACCACGGCACATCGCTGTCTTCGGGGAGTGCCGACAACGCCCAGCCCACCGTGCGGGCCGCGCCAGGACGGCCGGCGAGCCGCGCCACGATGCCGTAGGTGGCCACCCGTCCCTTGGGAATGTGGCGGACGATGCGGTAGATCCGATGGTAGAACGGATTCACACGACGCGCGTCGCGCGCCGCTTCGGCGCGCCGAGATTGGGTCTGAACGAGGACGGCTCCATGCCACACCGCGTGGGGGACGCCGCTAGGATACCCGGAGCACGTCATCCAGCAAGCCCCCGCCCCCCGACCCCACTATTGACAAAACGTCCTCCAATGCTCTGCGCTCCCGGGGCCAAGCAAATCGCTGGGCCGCGGCCGGCGGCGGCAACCAGTCGAACGCGTCGTGCTCGGCGGAGAGTTGTGCCACGGCATCCGCGGAGACGAACGCGGCGAACGCGGGAATGATCGCGAGCTCATCAGTCGCGTGCTGGTAGAATCCTTCGATACGACTCAGGTTGTAGTGGCGTTCGGGGGCGAGTCCGGTCTCTTCCAGCAGCTCCCGCAACGACGCTTGAACAGGCGTCTCGCCATGTTCGATCGTTCCGTGCACCGTTTCCCACGATCCGGGGTTGCGCCCGCCCGGAGCCCGCCGCAGCACCAGGACTTCCAGGGTTTCGCCCGCGCCGCGGAGCACGAGCGTATCGACGAAACAGACGCGAATCGCCGTCACCCGAGCCGGCGCGGGGCGCGACTCAATGCGACGGGCGGCGACGTCCGAGCACCGCCTCGAGGCGGGCGGACAGCGCACGCGCGCGAAACGGCTTCTGGAGGAAGTCGTCGGCGCCGAGCGCGAACACCCGCACCTCATTGTCCTCGTCGCCTTTCGCCGTGAGCACGATGACCGGGAGGCCGGCCGTGGCAGGCCGCGAGCGGAGGTGCGACAACACGCCGTAGCCGTCGAGACCCGGCAGATTGAGATCGAGCACCACGATGTCGGGGCCGACACGGTCCACCTGGTCCAACGCCTGAACGCCGTCCCGCGCCTCGGACACTTCGTAGCCTTCGCGCTCGAGCAAATCCTTGAGGACCTTGCGCAAACTGTCTTCGTCGTCCACCAACAGGACCTTGTGCCCGGGGCCGTGTGGCCCGGAGCGCCGCGTCGTCGCGGTATCGTCCAGCAGCTCGAAGCTCGTTGCGAGTGGTTCGGGAATGTTGACCGTGCCGGCCGCGGGCGACGCCCGTACCGGCGTGCCGGAGACGGCGGCCGACGCCGCGGATCCGCCCTTCCGCACGGGTTCGGGCGCGGGCGCGCGTTCCTCCTCCGTCGGGACGTCCACGACGCGCAACAGCTCTTCGACGCTCGACTCCCCGCGCAGCACGTGGGCCAGGCCGCTGTCCCAGAGCGACCGCATCCCGCCCCGGCGCGACGCATCGGCAATGCGATCCGCCGTCTCGCCCGCCGCAATGCGACGCTCGACTTCGGGGGTGATGGACATGACCTCGAGGATCGAGAATCGGCCCCGGTAACCCGTCATGGCGCAGTCGGGGCAACCGGCGGCGCGATACAGCGGCGTCCCATGGGGGATCCATTTCTTGAGCCGGTCCGGCACCGCTTCCATCCACACTTCCTTGCAGGTTTCGCACACCCGGCGCATCAGACGTTGAGCCAGCACGCCCCGCAGCGCCGCGGCGATTTTGTACGCCTCCACGCCGATGTCGACGAGCCGGGTGACCGCGTTGGCGGCATCGTTGGTGTGCAGCGTGGAGAGCACCAGGTGCCCGGTGAGCGAGGCCTGCACCGCGATTTGTGCGGTCTCGCGGTCGCGGATCTCCCCCACCAGCACGACGTTCGGGTCCTGGCGCAGAATCGATCGCAGCGCCGCTGCGAACGTGAGGCCCTGCTTTTCCTGCACCTGGACCTGGACGATCCCCTGGATCCGATACTCGACCGGGTCCTCCACCGTCACGATGTTCACGCCTTCGCTCTTGATCTGGTTGATCATGGAGTACAGCGTGGTCGTCTTGCCCGAGCCGGTGGGGCCCGTGACCAGGATGATGCCCTCGTGGTACTCGAGCAGTTTGTTGATCGCTTCGATCTCGCCGGGGTTCAGCCCGAGCGTGTCGAGCGATTTGACGGTCGCCCGCGAGTCGAGGATGCGGATCACGACCTTCTCGCCGTGGGCTGCCGGGAGGGTCGAGACGCGCAGATCGATCGGCTGTCCGTTCACAGCCACACGCGCGCGCCCATCCTGGGGACGCAGCCGGTCGGCGATGTCGAGCGAAGACATGATCTTGATGCGGGAGATCAAGGGTACGCCGGCCGATCGCGGAATCTTCATGACCTGCCGCAGCACGCCGTCGATGCGGTAGCGCACCGCCACGCCGCCCTCTTCCGGCTCGATGTGGATGTCGCTGGCGCGCGTGAGGATCCCCTCCGACAAGATGAGATCCACGAGTTTCACGACCGGCCGCTCGCTCGCGGCCGCGGCGGCCTCGGTAATGTTGTACTCGTCGGGCGCGATGTCGTCGGTGAGCTGTACCAGCTCGGCGGACTGCCCCATGTTCTCGAGCAACCGGTCGAGCGCCTTCTCGGGGCGGTACTGCACTTCGATCTGCTCGGCGATCTTGGACGGCGACATCAGCAGCAGGCGGATCTCGCGAGCCGTGGCAAACGCGAGGGTCTTTTCCATGTCCAGGTCGAACGGATTGGCGGTGGCGACCTCGAGGTAGGAATCCGTCTCCCGGATCGGGAGCACGCGATACCGCCGCGCCAGGGCTTCGGGGAGGGCGGTGCGGGCACCGGGCTCGAGTTGGCCGAGGTCGGCCACGCGCAGCCGGAAGCGGGTGCCGACCTTTTCGAGAATCTCGTCGTCGGTCGCGAGCTTCTCTTGTACGACGGTCTCCCACAACGTCTTCCCGGGCTCCGCCTTGGCGCGCATCTCCGCGAGGCGCTCGGGCGTGAGCACCTCCATCGATTGGGCCAGCCATTCGTCGGGGAAGTTGGTTTCGGGCATAGACGAGTCTGGAGGAAACCTAGCCGGAAAGCGCGCTCCGGGGCTAGAGGACGCTCCAGAAGTCCCGTGTCACGTCGAACGTGACGTGGGCACGGCGGCTTTGCACGCCGTAGCCGGCCTCGACGCGAAACACGCCGAGCCACTCGATGCCGACCCCGACGGTCACGCGCACGCCGGGCGTCGCGCGCCATGGCGCGCCGACAACGGGTCGCTCGGTCCACCCCCCCGCGACGTATGGCGCCAGCATGATCGTCCCGGGCGTGCGCGCCGGACCGAGCGCCAGGCTCGGGAACGGCGCGGGCACACGCCACTCGAAGTGCGCGAGCGCGAGCGCGCGGCCACCCCAAGCGCGGAAATCGTCGCCGAGCAGCGTGCCGCGACCACCGAGCACGAACGCCCGGTGCGCGGGCAGGTCCGCGCTGGCCAGACCACCCTGCACGCGTGCCAGCACGCGCGTCCCGCCGAGGGGAGCGAGCAGGTGCGCGGCGCCCGCGAGCCGCAGGTATCGGGCGCCGCCGTCGACGCGGCCGGCCTCCAACGACACATCGAAAAAACGGTCGCGACGGACCGCGAATCCTTCGCTCGGGCGGCGGACCCCGAGTGTCACCACATCCACTCCCCGACCGCCGAGCGCCGGATTGGGGCGGAAGCGGCCGGTGGCCGGTGCGGCGCGCACGGCCAGACTCGCGACGTTCTCGCGCGCCGCCGCGAGCTGCCACTCGACGCTCGCTCCGGCCGGCTGGCGCCACGAGATCCGACCGCCCGAGATCCGCACATAGTCGCCGTAGTCATCGCCGAATTCCTGCGCCCCGATCGAATTGAACAATGGTGAAATGATCGGTCCGTCGCCCACGTCTCGCACCTCGCGGTACACGCTCGCGCTGAGCGTGCCCGCCCCGCGCGCCAGCTGGCCGGAAAGCGCCCCGTCTACCCGGCGGTCCGCGAAGCCGTAGCTCACTCGGGCACGCCCCTCGATCGCGTTGGCGCGAACCACGACGCCCAGGCCCGGGACGAGACCTTGCACCCGATTGGCGTGCAGCAAATCGCTTAGGCCGCGGACGCCGAGGCCGCCGCGGCGCAGCCCTGACAGGGCGCGCCGTCCCGCGATGCGAGCCACCTCGGCCCGTACCGCCGCGAGGTCGTTCTGTCGCACCGGCTCGGCCACGTCCTCGATTGCCGTCTCGATCGAGGTGCGCCAGGGATAGGCATCACGCACCGCCTGCGGCGCGACGCTGATCTCCGGCCCGGCGAACCACGCCGCCGCGAGCCCCGTGTTGAAATCGTACCGATCCACGTCCCAGCGCCCCCGAATGATGCCCCGCGCCGGGAGATCGAGCAGCCCGGCGCGCCGACGAATCTCGACCTCCTGATGCCGCGGCAGCCACCAGCGCCCCTCATAGAGCGCATTGTCGAGGACGATACTCACGTCTTCGATCGCCGGATCCCGGTACGCCGCGGGGGTAAAATTGAACGCCAGGCGCACCAGGTCGGCCGTTTTCACATCGAGGTACGCCGTCCCGGCGATGCGCGGTGCGCGAAAATCTTTGGGGCGCAGCTGCAGCGCGACCACGCGCACTTCGTGTCCCGGAAGCGACATCGTAATGGTGTCGCCGGTCGCGTAGTCATACAGCAGCGGGCCGCCGGGGCTGAGGGGGTGCGGCACATCGAGCACCTCGTCGCCGTCGCCGAGGCGGATGGTGCGGCCGAACGCATTCTGTACGATGCCGAGGTGATCCTGATGATACACGATATCCGTGGGGAGCTCGGCGCGGTCGCGCCAGCCGACGATGCGCTGCTTGCTCGCGCCCGGGGCCTTCCAGTACACTTCCAACTCGAGCTGGTCCGCCTTGATGAGGCGCGGCGGCTCGGCGAGCCCCTCCCCGAACGCGCCGAGGAAGAACACAAAGCCATGCGCCTGGGCCCGATAATCGTGCAACGAGGTGTCGGCGGCCGCGCCGGCCCGCCGCAGGATGGCGCGGTCGGCGAGCGCGCGGGCATTCGGAGTGTTCCACCGCTGGCCGACGAGCGTTGCGGGGAGCGCAAGCCCGAGCAAGGCAAGTCCACAGCGACGCACGCCCGCGAAGCTACCCGCTGGCTCCTCGCGGCGGCAAGCGCGGCGATGCTCGCGGCGTGCGGCGGCGACGGCAGCGGTCCGACTATCGGGATCGCGCGCGCCGACCTGCTCGCCCTCGCCCGAGTCGATTCCGCCGAGCCGTCGCCCGCCACGTTCGTCTTCAAGAACAACCAGCTGCGCACGTTTCTGGTCACGCATAGCGACAGCAACACCACCCTGTTCGCGAGATTTAGCTTCTTCCCCCGCAGCGTGGTCTCCCGCAACGACACGCTGCTATGCGATACCTGCACCGTCACCGTTACGGTCGCCGTTACCCCGGGCGGATACGAGCTCGCCCTCGGGCCGTCAGGCCTGGTGTTCAACCAGGCGGGCGAACCTGTGGTGACGGTGACCTACGACCGGTACGGCGACCCGTCCGTATACACCTCGAGCCCCCGGTACGCCTCGGCGACGGAGTTTATCCAGGCACTGGGCCTGTGGCACGAGCGCGCGCTCGACCGCTGGGTACTCGGCCGCAACAGCACGCATATCGGACCGGATTCCGTCACCAGCGCGCTCGAAGGTCCCGGACGCCTCCTCCTCGCTGCCCCGAAGTGAGCGACCCGCGGGCCGACTTCCTCGCGCGTGCGGAACGCGGGGGCGTCGTGCCGCTGGCGCGCGAGATCGTGCTCGATGCCGATTCGGCACTCGCCGCCTACGCCAAGATCGCCCGACCGCCCTACGGCTTCCTGCTCGAGTCCGCGGTCGGCGGCGAGCGCTGGGCGCGCTACACGTTCCTTGGCACCGAACCGCGGGAGGTGTGGCGCTACCGCGGCCGCGCGATCGAATGCTGGACGCCAACCGAGGGCTGGCGCTCAAAGGGCGAAACAGCCGACCCGATCGGCCACCTCGCCCACCGGCTGCGTGCCCTCACCCCCGTCGCGACCCCGGGGCTCCCGCCCTTCAGCGGGGGCGCCGTCGGGTTCCTCGGCTACGACATCGTGCGCACGATCGAGCGCCTCCCCGAGCCGCGGGCCGATACGCTCGGGCTCCCTGACGCCGTCGTGATGCTCGCGGACAGCCTCGTAGTCCTCGACAACCTCTACGGACGCGCGATCGCCGTGGCGAACGTCGAGGTCGCGTCGGATGCCCCAGTGCGGGAACGCGTGCGGCTGTACGAGACAGCTGAGGCGCGGCTTGACGAGTTGGTGAACCGCCTGACGGCCCCACACACGTTGACGCCGTTGGTGCTGCACGAACATGCGCCGCCCGTGTCGACCACTTCGCGGTACCCCCGCGAGGATTTTGAACGCGACGTCCACCGCGTCCTGGAGCACGTGGCGGCCGGAGACGTTTTCCAAGCCGTGCTGTCGCGCCGCCAGGAGGTCGCCGTGTCGGTGGACCCGCTGCGCCTGTACCGCTTTCTTCGCGCCCTCAACCCGGCCCCGTACCTGTTCTACCTTGCGCTCGACGACGTCGCCCTGGTGGGCAGCTCGCCTGAAGTGCTAGTGCGCGTAGCGGGCGGGGAGGCGACTGTGCGGCCCATTGCCGGTACGCGACCACGGGGCGCGACGCCCCAGGAGGATGACGCGTTGACCCAGTCGTTGCGCGCGGACACAAAGGAGGTCGCGGAACACCGCATGCTCGTGGATCTGGGCCGGAACGATCTAGGCCGCGTTGCCAGCTACGGCAGTGTGCGCCTCACCGAGCTGATGGCCGTCGAGCGCTATTCGCACGTGCAGCACCTGGTGAGCGAGGTGCGTGGAACGCTGCGCGAGGGGTATGACGCGCTCGACGCCTTCAAGGCGTGCTTCCCGGCAGGCACCGTCACCGGGGCGCCCAAGGTCCGGGCGATGGAGCTCATCAACGGACTCGAGCCGGAGCGGCGTGGACCGTACGCCGGCGCCGTGGGCTACATCGGCTGGGGCGCGAAGAATCTCGACACGGCGATCGCGATCCGGTGCGCGGTGGTGTGTCGGGATCGCGTCGTGATCCAGGCAGGCGCGGGCCTCGTGGCCGATTCCGATGCGGCCCGCGAATTCGAAGAGACGGAAGCGAAGGCGGAGGTTGTCCTGCGGGCGCTGGCGCTGGCGCTCGCCTGACCGCCCACGATACCGCCCCTCCCGTTTCGGGTATATTTTCCCTCCGTGTTCAAGCTGCAAAGCACCTCCGGCGAACAGGCGATCGAACTCCCGCCGGGCCGCACCTTGGTCGTGGGCCGCGCCGTCACGAGCGATGTCCCGATCTACGATCCGACCATCTCGCGCCGTCACGCCGAGATCGTCCTGATCCCCTCCGGCGTACGGGTGAAGGACCTCGGTTCCTCCAACGGCACGTTCCTGAACGGCGCCCGCATCACGCAGGCCGACGCGGTGGCGAACGACGTCGTCACCTTCGGCAAGGTGGCGTTCCGGGTGGCGGGGATCACCCCGCCGGCCCGCCCATCGCTCCCCACACCGGATACGAGCCAGACCTCCGGCTCGCGCGGGATCCCCCAGGGCACGATCGTGCGCCAGTTGCCGGTCAGCCCGTCGTCGGGGGGCGTGCCCGCCATCGTGCACGATGCCACGGGTCCGGCCGCCTCGGGCGCCGGGCACCTCAAAGTCGCCGCACAGAGCGAGACGGAACGACGGGAGAAGAAGCTCTCGCTGCTGTTCGAGATCTCGAAGGAGCTGTCGCGGCAACAGGAGCTCGACCAGCTGCTGCATAAGGTGGTCGACGTCACCTTCCAGATCTTCAACGTCGACCGCGTGTCGATCCTGCTACTCGACCCGAAGACGGCCGAGCTGGTGCCGCGAATCTCACGCAGCCGCACAGGCGATACCAGCGCAGCCCGCCACGTGCCCCAATCCATCGCCCGCAAGGCCGTGGATGAGCGGGTCGCGATCCTCTCCGACAATGCCGCGGCCGATGATCGCTTTAAGGGCAAGTCGATCCTGATCCAGAGCGTGCGCAGCGCGATGTGCACGCCGCTCCTGGGCGCGGACCAGAAGGTGCTCGGCATCCTCTACGTGGACAACCAAACCGCCATCCAGTCATTCACCGACGAGGATCTGGAATTCCTGATGACCTTCGGTGGCCTGACCGCCGTCGCAATTGAAAACTCGCAGCTCTCCGAGCGCATCCGCCGCGAGGCGATGGTGCTGTCCAATTTCCAACGGTACTTCGCGCCCAACGTGGCGGCCCAGATCGCTCAGCAGGAAGGGGCGGTCACGCTGGGCGGCGACAAGCGCCCAGTGGTGATTTTCTTCTCCGACATCCGCGGCTTCACGCCGATGTCCGAGAACATGAACCCCGACGAGGTGGCGCAGCTCCTGACGGAGTACTTCACCGAGATGGTGGAGATCGTCTTCGAGCATTCCGGCTCACTCGACAAGTTCATGGGTGACGCCATCATGGCCCTGTGGGGAGCGCCCATCGCGCACGAGGACGACGCCGACCGCGCCATGCAGTGCGCGCTCGATCAGCTCAACGCGCTCGAGAAGATGAATGCCAAATGGAAAGAGAAGGATCGGCAGGAGATCAAGATCGGGGTCGGCATCAATTTCGGCGAGGTGTTCGCGGGCAACTTCGGCTCCGACCGCCGCCTCGAGTACACCGTGATCGGCGACGCCGTGAACACGGCGAGCCGGCTGTGCTCGGTGGCCGGGCCCAACGAGATCCTCATCTCGGAGCCGTTCTACAAGGCGCTCAAAAAGCCGCCCAAAGTCGAGGCGCTCGAACCGATGCAGGTGAAGGGGAAAGCGAAGAAAGTTCCGGTCTACCGCGTGAAGCGGTAGGGTCGCCCGAAGCGCTCCAGCAGGTCGAGGGCCAGTCGGAGCGGCAGCCCCATCACCCCGAAGACATCCCCCTCCACCCGCTCGATCAGCGTCGCGCCGAGTCCCTGGATGGCGTACGCCCCGGCCTTGTCGAGCGGCTCCCCCGTCGCCACGTAGTCGGCGAGCGTGGCGCGGTCCGCGGGGCGGAACGTCACGTGCGATACGTCGAGCGCGTGCTCGATGCGCTCGTCGCGTGCAACCGCCACCGCCGTCATCACTTCATGAGTCCGTCCCTGGAGCCGCGACAGCATCGCCACAGCGTCGGCGGCATCGTCCGGCTTGCAGAACAGCTCCCCCGCAAGTACCACCGTCGTGTCGGCCGCCAGCACGACCTCCCCCGGGGCGCGGTCGACGACGGCGCGCGCCTTGGCGTGCGCCAATCGCACCACGTACCGCTCCGGCGCCTCGGCGTCCCGGCGCGACTCGTCTACATCCGGCGCGACCACGCGGTGCGGGATGCGCAACATCTCGAGCAGCTGATGGCGGCGTGGAGACCCGCTGGCGAGAACGATGGGGGTCGGTGTGGTCATTTCTCGAGCATCAGCGTCACCGGGCCGTCGTTCACCAGCTCGACCTCCATCATGGCGCCGAACTCTCCAGTCGCGACGGGCACGCCCCCCCCCAGACTCCTTCCCCGCTCGGTGAGCAAGGCCACGAATCGTTCGTACAGCGGGATCGCGATCGCCGGCGGCGCGGCCGCGGTGAAGCTCGGGCGCCGCCCCTTGTGCGCGTCGCCGTACAGCGTGAACTGTGAGACGACCAGGATCCCGCCGCCCACCTCCTCCAGGCCGCGGTTCATCTTTCCCTCGGCATCGCCGAACACGCGCAGCGACAACACTTTCTCGGCCATCCAGGCGAGGGTGTCTTCCGTGTCGGTCGGGGCGAAACCCGCGAGGACCACGAACCCGGGCCCGATCGTGCCGGTGACGCGGCCGGCCACCCGCACCTCGGCACGGGAGACCCGCTGCAGAACGACCCTCACTCGACCGTGACCGACTTGGCGAGATTTCTCGGTTGGTCCACGTCGCAGCCGCGTCGCACGGCGATGTAGTAGGCGAGCAGCTGCAGGGGCAGCACGCTCAGGACGGGGGTCAGCAGGTCGAGCGTCTCGGGGATCTCGACTCGGTGGTCGGCAAGGCGGGCCAGCCCCGTGTCCCCTTCGGTGAGGATGGCGATCACGCGGCCGCCGCGTGCTTTCACCTCTTCGACATTCGACAGGACCTTCTGATACACGGCGTCGCGCGGTGCGATGAATACGACCGGCATCAGATCGTCGATCAGCGCGATGGCGCCGTGTTTCATCTCGGCCGCCGGATACCCCTCGGCGTGGATGTAGGAAATCTCCTTGAGCTTGAGCGCACCCTCGAGCGCCACCGGGAAATTGTATCCGCGACCAAGGTAGAGCACGTTGGTCGCCCGCACCAAGCGTTCGGCGATCCGCTCCACCGCCGGGGCGTTGGCGAGCACCCGCTCCACCTGCTGGGGGAGCCGGCCGAGCGCCCGCACCACTTCCCGCCCCTGCAGAATCGACAGCGCCCGCAGCCGGCCCATCTTGAGGGTCAAGAGCGCCAGCGCCGCGATCTGGCTGGTGAACGCCTTGGTGGACGCGACGCCGATCTCCGGACCCGCGTGCAGGTAGATGCCGCCGTCCACCTCGCGCGCGATGGTGCTTCCCACGACGTTCACGAGCCCGAGGGTGCGGGCCCCGCGCCGCTTGGCCTCCCGCAAGGCCGCGAGCGTGTCGGCGGTCTCGCCCGACTGGGAAATCCCGATCACCAGCGTGCGCTCGTCCACGATGGGATTGCGATAGCGAAACTCAGAAGCGTATTCGACTTCGGTGGGGAGCCGGGCCAGCTCCTCCATCATGTATTCGCCGATCAATCCAGCATGCCACGACGTGCCACAGCCGGTGATGACGATCCGTGTGATCTTGAGCAGATCCTCATCGGAGATGTTGAGGCCGCCCAGGCGAACGTCCCCCTCTTCCTCGAGTAGCCGGCCGCGGAGGGCGTTGCGCAGACTTTCGGGTTGCTCCAGAATCTCTTTCAACATGAAATGCGCGTGGCCGCCGCGTTCGATCGTCGATACGTCCCAATCCACCCGGGTGACCGCCTTCACTTTTTCGACGGCGGCGTGATCCAGGATGCGGTAGTCGTTCGGCCGCACAACGGCGATCTCCCCATCGTCCAGATACACGACCGAGCGGGTATGCGCCAACACCGCCGACGTGTCCGAGGCGACGAAATGCTCCCCCGCCCCGATCGCCACGAGCAACGGCGACCCAAGCCGCGCCGCCACGACCGTGTCCGGCTCACGGGTCGAGACCACGGCGATCCCGTAAGTGCCCTCCACCTGCTGGAGCGCTCCCCCCACCGCGTCGGCGAGCGGCGCCCCTTTCGCGTGCAGCTCCTCGATCAGATGCACGAGCACCTCGGTGTCGGTCTCGGACCGGAACCGGTGCCCGCGTTGCGCCAGCGCGATGCGCAGCGGGCCGGCGTTTTCGATGATGCCGTTGTGCACCAGCGCCAGCATGCCGCCACAATCGGTGTGGGGATGCGCGTTCGCCTCTGTGGGCGCGCCATGCGTGGCCCAGCGCGTGTGCGCGAGGGCCGTGTGGCCGGCCGGCATCCGGGCCCCGATCACCTTTTCCAGGGCGGCGATCTTGCCCGGCGCTTTGAATACGTCGAGCTGCCCGCGGTCGGTGATGACCGCGAGCCCCGCCGAGTCATAGCCGCGGTACTCGAGTCGCTTCAGCCCCTCGAGCACCAGCGGCGCCGCCGACCGCATCCCCGTGTAGCCTACGATGCCGCACACAGAGTCCGTCCCACCTCAACGAGTTGTCGCGCCTCGGGCTCGGTTGGCGCCTCAGCGATGAGGCGGACAATCGGCTCGGTGTTCGACGACCGCACGTGCAACCAGCGATCCCGCCAGCCGAGGCGCAGGCCATCCCGCTCGTCCACCGCGGCGTCCGCAAAGCGCGCCCGCAGGGCCGCATACACCGGCCCGAGCCCTCCGGCGCGCCCGCGCGGGACCTTGTCCTTCACGATCGCGTAGCGTGGCGCCGCGGCGACCAGCTCACTCACGCGCCGTCCCTCGCGCGTCAACAGCGCGAGCACCAGCGCCGCGCCGACCGGTGCGTCCCGTCCCACGTGGAGCGCCGCGTACATCACCCCGCCGTTGCCCTCCCCACCGATTGGTGCCCGCCGCTCGATCATCGCGCGCGCCACGTGCGCCTCTCCCACCGGCGCCCGCACGAGCTCCGCTCCGCAATCGCGCGCGGCATCTTCCACGACCAGACTCGTCGACAGGTTGCAGACCACGAGGGCGGGGAGTGTCGGCGCCCGTGTTTTGCCACCCTTACGGCTCCCCGACGCCGTGCCGAGCACGGCTCGGACCGCGAACGCCAGCGTATAATCCTCCCCGATCGGCGCGCCCTGCTCGTCGACGATCGCCAGCCGGTCCACGTCGGGATCGACGGCGAATCCAATGTCGGCCTGCACTCGCTGCACCACCGCCCCAAGGGCGCCGAGGTTCTCCGGGATCGGCTCCGGCGACCGGGGGAAACGTCCGTCGGTCTCGAGGTTGATGCCGGTCACCTCGCAGCCCAGGCGTTCGAACAGCTCCGGCATAATTGCCCCACCAGCGCCCCGGCACGTGTCGAGCGCGACGCGAAAGCGACGCTTGCGGACTCGGGCCGCCTCCACTCCCGGGAGTTTCAACACCGCGGTCAGGTGTCGGCGCAACGCCTCGAGGTCGGGGGTGACGGTGCCGAGGGATCCATGATCGGCGCGCGGGATGGGTCCCTCGGCAGCGAGCGCCCGCACCTGCGCCCCAGCCGTCTCGTCGATGAACACGCCATCGGGGCCGACGAATTTCAGCGCATTCCACTCGATCGGATTGTGGCTCGCAGTGAGGATGATCCCGCCCGCCGCCTTGTGATACTCCACGGCGAGCTGCGCCGACGGCGTGGTGGTGAGCCCGATGTCGATCACGTCGCACCCGACCGACTCCAGGCCGGCGGACGCCGCCTGCGCGAACATGGGGCCTGACGTCCGCGCGTCGCGCCCCAGCACGACGCGGGGACGCCGCATGCCTCCCGTCCGGGTCCACGTGCCGAACGCCGCGGCGTAGCGAGCGACGATCTCCGGCGTCAGGTCCTTGCCGACGATCCCGCGGATGCCGGAAACGCCGACCATCAAGGTGTCGGGCATGGCGGCTCCGTTACGGGAAGGAAAGCCCCGTCAACCGATGGACGGGGGAGGTGGCCCAGCGGGGAGATCGGGCGTGAGAATCGGCAGGCGGGCCGGGTCGGGATGCGCGGCCAGGAATCCATCCACCGCCACCGGGTCCCATTGAATGCCGCGCTGGGTGCGCAGCTCCAGCAGCGCCCGCTCGACCGAGAGCGAATGGCGGTACGGTCGCTCGCTGGTCATGGCGTCGAACGCATCCGCTACCGAGACAATGCGGGCGGCCATGGGAATGGTGTCGCCGGCCAGGCCGTCGGGAAGGCCTTTCCCATCGAGCCGCTCGTGATGCGAGCGCACGACGGCAATCACCATGGGCGCATCACGCAGCAACGGCCCAAGGATGCGCGCCCCGATCACTGTGTGCTCCATGATGTGGCGGTACTCGGCATCGGTCAGCTTGCCCGCCTTGTGCAACACTTCCTCGCTGACCCCGATCTTCCCGATGTCGTGCAGGTGACCACCCAGGGAGATGTCGTCAATCGCGTTGTCGTCGAGTCCCACGCTCCGCGCGATCGACACGGCATACTCCGACACCCGCAGCGAGTGGCCCCGCAGGTAGGCGTCCTTCGCCTCGAGCGCCTGAGCGAGCGCCTGGACGCCGCCCAGGAACAGTTCTTCGATGCGGTGCGCCTGCACCTGCACCCGCTCCTCGAGCGAGCGCTGATAACTCTTCAGCTCAAGCCGCAGCTGACGTCGTTCCAACGCCTGCTTGACCCGTGCGCGGACCTCTTCGAGGTTGAACGGCTTGCCGACGTAGTCGAGCGCGCCGAGCTGGAGACACTTGACGGCGATGTCGACATCGGCCACCGCGCTGACCATCAACACGGCGGTATCGGGCCAGCGCTTCACGACATGGCCCAACAACGTGACCCCGTCCATTTCCGGCATCCGCAAATCGGAGATCACCAGTGGCGCGGGCTCCGCTTCCATCGCCTGCAGCCCCTCCGCCCCTGTGCCGGCCTCGCGGCAGCGGAATCCGTCGTGCTCGAGCAGCTGGACGAGCACGCGTCGGAGCCGCGGCTCGTCGTCCACCACGAGGCAGGAAAGCCCGTCACGGCTCGTCATGGCCGCTAACGTAAAGCTCGCTTGCTCGGCGCGAAAGGCATCGGTACGTTCCGGCTATGAGTCAGGCCTTTGACGAGGACTTGCGCCGTCGTTTCAGTACACGTGCCGTCCACGCGGGCATCGCCCCGGATCCCCTGGCCGGTGCCGTCATGCCGCCGATTTATCAGACTTCCACCTACGTCCAGGACGGCCTGGGCCGACACAAAGGCTACGAATACGCCCGCACCCGCAATCCCACGCGGGAAGCGCTGGAACGCAACGTCGCCGCCCTCGAGGGTGGCCGTCACGGGTTCGCGTTCGGCTCAGGGCTCGCCGCGGTAGATGCAGTGTTGAAACTGCTCTCCGCCGGGGACCATGTCGTGTGCGGCGAAAACGTCTATGGCGGGACCCACCGGCAGATGACCCATATCTGGGCGCGACTCGGTCTTTCGTTCACATTCGTGGATGGTGGCAACACTGATTCGGTCGCGGGCGCGGTGACGCCGCACACCCAGATCGTGTATGCCGAAACGCCGACCAACCCGATGTTGCGGCTGTGCGACCTCGCGGCCCTCGGCGCGATCGCCAAGAGCGCGGGCGCGCTGTTCGTCGTCGACAACACCTTCGCCACCCCATGTTTCCAGCGGCCGCTCGAATTCGGCGCCGATCTCGTGCTGCACTCCACCACCAAGTACCTGAACGGCCACAGCGACATGGTCGGCGGGATGCTCGTCACGGCGCGCGACGACCTGGCCGAGCGGATCGCCTTCATCCAGAACGGCTCCGGCGCGGTGCCCGGGCCGTTCGACTGCTGGCTGGCGCTACGCGGGATCAAGACCTTGCCATTGCGCATGCGGGCTCACGACGCCAACGGCCGGCGCATCGCCGAGTGGCTGGAGCGCCGCCCAGGGGTGCAGCGCGTCTACTACCCCGGATTGCCATCGCACCCGCAGCACGAGCTCGCGTGTCGTCAGATGAGTGGCTTTGGCGGCATGCTCAGCCTGGAGCTGGGTGACGCGGCGCGCGCGCGCCGGGTCGTAGAGCATACCAAGGTATTCTCGCTCGCCGAATCGCTGGGCGGCGTGGAGAGCCTCATCGGACATCCGGCATCGATGACACACGCCAGTGTCCCGCCCGAGCTGCGGCAAAGGATGGGGCTGAGCGACAGCCTGGTGCGGCTGTCAGTGGGAATCGAGGACATCGAGGACCTGATCGAGGATCTGGACCAGGCGATGGCCGCGTGAGACCATGCCGAACCCGGTCGCACGAAACCCGTGGCTGGGGGAGTCGCGTATGGAGAGTTCACCACTTCGGAGTGTTCGATGACTGACGCAACCAATGGCGGGCTGCCGGCGCCACGTCCGCGCAAGGTTCTCACCCAGATCGCTCCCGTCGCCTGGGAGCATCCGGCTGACCGCGCCGCGCTGCAGGCGCTGCGCTCGGTGCCCGGGTTCGACGAAGTACTGAAGAAGATCTACGGCTTCCTCGGTGAGCGTGGCGTGCGTCTGTTGTTCCAGGCCGACGCTGTGCGGGTCGGCCCAACGCAGTTCCCCAGGCTCCACCAGCTCTACACCGACGTCCTCACCACCCTGGACTGGCCGGTGCGGCCGGAGCTGTTCGTCGCCCAGACTCCATTCGCCAATGCGGGCGCGTTCGGGATGGACAAGCCATTCATCGTGATCAATTCCGGCGCCCTGACGCTGCTCGACGACGATGAGATGCGATCCCTGCTGGGCCACGAGCTGGGCCACGTGATGAGCGGGCACGCCCTGTACCACACGCTGCTCATTCTGCTCCTGAACGTCAGCTTGTCGGCGCTCCCGTTCCTCGCGGGCATGGCGATCCTCCCCATCCAACTCGCGCTGCTCGAGTGGTTCAGGAAGAGCGAGCTGTCGTCCGACCGCGCCGGCTTGCTCGCCACCCAGGATCCGGTTGCGTCGCTGCGCATGAACCTGAAGTTCGCGGGCGGTGGGGACATGAAGCAGATGGATCTGAACGCGTTTCTGGTGCAGGCGAAGGAATACGAGGAGATGGGCGGCGCGATCGATCGGGTGTTCAAGATCCTCGGTGTTCTGTTGCGCACCCACCCCTTCAACACGGTGCGCGCCGCCGAGCTGCAGCGCTGGGTCGAGCAGGGCGACTACGACCGGATCGTGCGCGGCGAGTACGCGCGCCGGGGACCGGATGAGGACCAGCGCCCTTTGGACAAGGACCTGGATGATGCGCGCGACCACTACATGAAGGAAGCCAAGGCTGTTGTCGAGGATGTCGTAGACACAGCCAAGCGCGCCGCGCAGGCGTTCTCCGATGCCATGAAAAAGAAATGAGGGTATTGGTCGTCGGCGGGGGCGGCCGCGAGCACGCCCTCGGTTGGGCTTTGCAGCGCGACGACCCCACAACGACCCTGTTCACGGCGCCGGGCAACCCCGGCACCGCCACGCTTGGCACCAACCTCCCGATCGCGCCCGGCGATCTGGAGGGCATCGCGGCCGCCGCCCGCGAGCACCGGATCGACCTCGTCATCGTCGGACCCGAAGCGCCGCTCGCCGCGGGACTGGCCGGCCGTCTGCGCGCCGGAGGCATCGCCGTGTTCGGCCCCAGCCGCGAAGCGGCTGAGCTCGAGTCGTCCAAGGCACTGGCGAAGGAGATCATGCGGGACGCCGGCGTCCCCACCGCCGCGAGCCGGCACTTCACCTCGCTGCAACCAGCGCTCCAATACATCCGCCGCCACCCCGAACCGCTGGTCGTCAAAGCCTCCGGCCTCGCTGCCGGAAAGGGCGCGGTCGTCTGTCAGACCCGCGCCGAGGCCACCGCGACCGCGCGGGCGATGCTCGTCGAACACCAGCTCGGCGACGCGGGCAAGAAAATCGTTGTGGAAGAGTTCCTCAACGGGGAAGAGCTCTCGGTCCTGGCCCTCACGGACGGAGAGCAGATCATGATCTTGCCGCCGGCCCAGGACCACAAGCGGTTGGGCGAGGGTGATTCCGGCCCCAACACCGGGGGGATGGGCGCCTACGCTCCCGTGCGCATCGGCACGCCGGAGCTGCTGGACCGCGTCCGTCGGGAGGTGCTGCAGCCCGTCCTCGGGCAGATGGACCGGCTGGGACGGCGCTATACCGGCGTGCTCTACGCCGGTCTGATGATCGCCCCCACCGGGACGCCGTACGTGCTCGAGTTCAACTGTCGGTTCGGCGATCCAGAGACGCAGGTGTTGATGCCGCTGCTGCCACGCGGCGCCACCGCGCACCTTGCCGCCATCGCCACCGGCACGTGGAGACCCGACCGCGACGTCCTCCCCGCGATCGACGCCGCCGTAACGACGGTGTTGGCCGCCCGCGGCTATCCGGACCATCCCGAAACCGGCGCGGCGATCCAGATCCCCGACGACCCCGGCTCCGACGTGCTGGTCTTCCACGCCGGGACCGCGCGAGACGCCGGGGGCACCCTGCGCGTGGCAGGGGGCCGCGTGCTGAACGTCACTGCCCTCGCCCCGACCGTCGCCCAGGCGGCGCAGCGAAGCCGGGCGGCCTGCGAGCGCGTCGCGTTCGAGGGAAAAGTGTACCGCCGCGACATCGCCTGGCGCGAGATCCAGCGTGCCGGAGCTGCCTGAGGTCGAAACGATCGTGCGCGAGATCGCGCCCGGCCTCGTAGGCCGGCGCATTCGCGCCGCACGCCTCGCCAAGTCGGACGTGCTGCGCCGCGTATCGCGAGCCCGGTTGGTCGCGACCCTCGTGGGCAACACCGTCGTCGATGTGCACCGCCGCGCCAAGCACGCGGTGTTCCTCCTCAAGAGTGGTCACCGAATGGTGATCCAGCCGCGGATGACCGGCTCGCTCATCGTGTACGATCGTCGGCTCTCGGAGAAAGAGATGGCGTACGCGGTGCTCGTCTGCGACCTCGCCGATGGGGGGCGGTTCGTGTACCGAGACGTGCGCCGCCTCGGCACGGTCTGGTTGCTGGACGAGCGCGGCTGGGCCGCCTACACGGCGCGCCTCGGCCCCGAGCCGCTCGAGCCGGACTTCACGCCGGCAGTCCTCGCCGCAGCGCTCGCCCACACGCGAGCCGCTGTGAAGAAGGCGATCATGGACCAGCGCCGCCTGGCCGGCGTCGGCAACATCTACGCCAACGAGGCGTTGTTTGAAGCAGGGATTGACCCCTCCCGCCCAGCCGACAGCCTGGCGCCGGAAGAGAGCGCCGCCTTACACGGCGCGATCGTCGACCTGTTGCGCCGCGCCCTCCGCGCCTCGGGCACCACAGTGCGGGACTATCGGACCGGCACCGGCGAGTACGGCAGCTTCCAGTTCGAGCTGAAGGTCTATGACCGGGGGGGAGAGCGCTGCGTGCGCTGCGGACGCCGGCTCGTCACGACGCATGCGATCGACCTGCGTCAGACGACGCTGTGCGCGTTTTGCCAACGCTAGGGAGAGAGGGCCACGAGCCGTGCGCGCGGGGGAATCCCCGGCTCGAGCTCCATGATCCCCACCGAGGGGAGGAGATCGAACCGCCGCGGGCCGGCCCCGCCTGGATTCATCACCGTCACGGTCCGGTCCACCAGCTCGAGCAGGGGACGGTGGGTGTGACCGTAGACGATGATCTCGGCTTCGGGGAAGGCATCATGAAGGCTCGCCGGCGAGGGCGATCCGAATTGATCGCCGTGGGTCACGACGATGTCGAACCCGTCGAGGCGCAACGAGGCGACCTGCGGAAGAATCGCGCGTAGCTCGGGACCATCGGTGTTGCCGTAGACTGCGGTCACCGGCGCGAGCGCCTCGAGGTCGGCCAGGATCCGCGGTTCGCCGACGTCACCGCCGTGCAGAATGTGGTCCACCGCCTCGAACAGGCTGAACACCTCGGGGCGCAGCAGTCCATGCGTATCCGCGATCACGCCGATCCGCATCAGCCTCCCCAGCGATGGACCAGCTCGATCTCGACCCCGAGGTGGTCGAGCACCCGCTGCACGATGAAATCCACGAGCTCGCTCACCCGCGCCGGCCGGTGGTAGAAGCCGGGGGCGGCCGGCAGCACGACGGCGCCGGCTTCTGTCGCGAGCGTGAGGTTCCGGAGATGCACGAGCGACAGCGGAGTCTCGCGCGGGACGAGGATCAGCCGGCGGCGCTCCTTCAGCACGACGTCCGCGGCCCGCTCGATGAGGCTGCGGCTCGTCCCGTGGGCGATCGCCGCCACTGTGCCCATCGAGCAGGGACAGATGACCATCCCGGCGGTCGGCGCGGAGCCCGACGCCGGTCGTGCGCCCCGGTCCTTGTCGTCGAACAGGGTCACGCTGGTCCAGTCGCCGCCCGTCGCGTGGCGGAGCGCGGGTTCGCCTTCGATGCCGCACTCTTCCTCGAGCAGTCGCCACCCGTGCGACGAGACCAGCAGCCAGGTGGGCACCTGGCGCGTCGCCAGGACTTCGAGCAGCCGAACGCCGTAGGGCGCGCCCGATGCGCCGGTGATCGCGAGGATGATCGGGAGCCGGGTCATCTTCCGCGGCGATTCGGCGTGGGAGTGCGCTGCGGGTGCATCGGGGGACGCTGTGGGAAGGGAGATGCCGGAAGGGGGACGGGGAGCTTCCGCTCTCGCCACGTCCTACCCTTCCCCTTTCCCCCTTCCCGCTTCCCCGCTTTCATAGGATCCGATCCGCCAGCGCCCCCAGAAACACGACGATGCTCACGACGCCATTCATCGTGAAAAACGCCGCGTCGAGGCGCGAGAGATCCCCGGGCCGCACCAGCCGGTGCTCGTAAGCGATGAATGCCGTGCCGACCCCGACGCCCGCGTAGTACGGCCACCCGAGTCCCGCACCCCAGCCGAACGCGATAAGCGCCACCAAGGCGAGTCCATGAAGCACCTTGGCGAGCAGGATGCCATTGCGTTGCCCAAATCGCACCACCGCCGAATGCAGCCCCTCCGCCCGATCGAAGTGCTCGTCCTGCAGGGCATAGAAAATGTCGAAGCCGCCGACCCACATCGTCACAGCCGCGGCCAGTGCCCACAACAGCCATCCCGGTGCGCTCCACTGGCCGGAGACGGCCAGGTACCCGGCCGGCCCCGCGATGGCATCCCCGAAGCCGAGCCACAAGTGCGACCACCAGGTGAATCGCTTGGCGTAGCTGTAGAGGGTGACCACCAACAGGGCGAGCGGCGACAGGACAAAGCACAGCGGGTTCAGCGCCCAGGCGGCCCACTCGAACAGCACCGCCGCCACAAGCACGCCGATCCATGCCTGGGCCAGCGTCAGCCGCCCCGCGGGGAGCTCGCGTGAGCGGGTGCGTGGATTGCGGGCATCGAGCTCCCGGTCGGTGATCCGGTTGAACCCCATCGCCACGAACCGCGCCGCCGTGAACGCGAGCGCTACGAGCCCCACCGTCCGCCACGTCACCACTGCTTCGCGAGAGGCAACCACCACCCCCAGCAGTGCGAAGGGGAGCGCGAACACCGTGTGCGGCAGCTTGACGAAGTTGACGTATCGGACGAACAGCGATTCCCCAGCGAAGGTCTGCCCCTCCCGCGGCGGCGCGATCTCAGAGCTCAATGCCGAGCTCCTTCCACATCGCGTCAACCCTCGTTTTCGTCGCCGCGTCCATCACGATGCGGTCCGGCCAGTCCCGGGTGAATCCCTCTTCCTTCCATTTCTTCGTCGCATCGATCCCCATCTTGGAGCCGTAGCTGAAGCCCCGGCTCGAGTGGTCGAGCACGTCGATCGGGCCCATCGTGAACCGGACGTCGCGCTCGGGATCGATGTGGTTGAGTGCCACCCACCAGGCTTCCTTCGGGTCTCGCACATTGACATCGCGGTCCACCACCACGATCACCTTGGCGAGGGACATCAAGCCCTGCCCCCACAACCCGTTCATCACCTTGTAGGCCTGCCCCGGGTACTGCTTGTCGATGCTCACAAACACGAGGTTGTGGAAGATCCCTTCGGCCGGCATGTGGTAGTCCACAACCTCCGGAAGAGTGAGTTGCAACAGGGGGAGGAAAATCCGTTCCGTCGCGTGCCCCAGGTAGTAATCCTCCATCGGCGGCTGGCCGACGATAGTGTGCGGCCAGATCGCCTCCGATCGCATCGTGAGGGCGGTGATGTGCACCTTGGGATAGAGATCAGCGAGTGAGTAGAATCCGGTGTGGTCGCCGAAGGGGCCCTCGAGCACCAGCGGTTCGGCGGGGTCGATGAAGCCCTCGAGCACGATTTCCGCCTCGGCGGGGACCTCGAGGTCCGAGGTCACGGCCTTCGCGAGCCGCACCGGCTCCCGGCGCAGGAAACCGGCGAACAGGTACTCGTCGATCGACGGCGGCAGCGGCGCCGAGGCCGCGTAGATGCTCGCTGGGTCGCCGCCCAGCGCGATCGCTACGGGCATGACCTCGCCGCGCTCAGCCATCCCACGCCAGTGCGCCGCGCCTACCTTGTGACGCTGCCAGTGCATCGCGACCTCGTGCCGCCCGGTCACTTGGATACGGTACATCCCGACGTTTCGGGTGCCGGTCGCCGGATCACGCGTGATCACCCCGGGCAGCGTGATGTAGGGCCCCCCGTCCTCCGGCCAGCAGATCGGCACCGGGAGCTGCGACAGATCGATGTCGTCGCCGCGGATCACGACTTCCTGGCAGGGCGGTCGGTCCCCTCCGCTCCGCGGGGGGAATTTCGCCATTTCGGCGAGACGCGGGAGCATTGCCAGTTTCCCGAGGAGCCCGTCGGGCACCTTGAGGTGCAGCATGTCGGCGATCCGTTCGCCGATCTCGTCCAACCGCGCGACGCCGAGCCCGAGCGCCATCCGCTGCTCGGAGCCGAAGAGATTCACCGCGACCGGGTAGCGCGACGGGGCACCCGACCCGAGCGTCGGATTGGTGAACAGGAGTGCCGGGCCGCCGCCCGGCGATTTCATGCAGCGGTCGGCGATCTCCGTGATCTCGAGAGCGGTCGACACAGGCCGTACCACTCGACGCAGGTCGCCCGCGGCATCGATCGCGGAGATGAAATCGCGGAGATTATCGAGCGCCATGATGCAAGGCGCAGATCCCGCCGGTCAAGACATCGTAGCGCACGTCGCGGAACCCCGCGGCCGTGAAGCGCGCGGCAAGGGCGTCGGGATCGGGGAACGCGAGCACCGACTCTGGCAAGTAGGTGTAGGCGTCCGTATGTTTCGAGACGACGCGGCCCACGACGGGTAGCACGCGCCGGAAATAGAAGAGGTAGACCGCGCGCAACGGGGCCAAGCGCGGCGTGGTGAACTCGAGCACGACGAACCGCGCTCCGGGTTTGAGCACGCGGGCTGCTTCGCGGAGGCCGGCATCGAGATCGGCGAGATTGCGGAGGCCGAAGCCGACCATGGCGCCGTCGAACGACGCGTCGGGAAACGGGAGCGTCAGGGCGTCCGCCGCGACCGGGACAGCTCGCGCGGACTTTGTCCGACCGCGCGCGAGCATCGGCACTACGAAATCGGCCCCGACGACCGATCCGCAAAACCCGGCCTGGCGCGCCAGCTCGGCCGCGAGATCCATCGTTCCGGCGCAGACATCGAGATAGGTGCCGCCGGGCCGGGCCTCCCAGGCGAGGCGTGCCACGGCCCGGCGACGCCAGCGGCGGTCGATGTTGAGACTCAGGACGTGGTTGAGGAAATCGTAGCGCGGCGCGATCGCCGTGAACAGGTCGCGCACATAGGATCGCTTGGCCTGGCCCCCGGCGGGCGAGACCACCTCGGATGCGGGAGGCGGCGCCATAGGCGCGAAAGATAGGCCGGGCAACCTCGCCGGCGCCAGCGACCAGCAAGTGGTGGAGTGGGCGAAAGACGGCAACGAGCCGGCGTTTCGTGAGCTGGTGCGTCGCTACGAGCGCCCCGTGTTCTCGCTGCTCTACCGCATGGTGCGCGATCGCTCGCTCGCCGAAGATCTCGCGCAGGAAACGTTCATCAAGGTCCTGAACGGAATCCGCTCGTATCGCCCGGAGTTCAAGTTCTCGTCATGGATCTTCAAGATCGCGAACAACGCCGCAATCGATCACCTGCGGCGTCGCGAGCTCGATACGCTGTCGCTCGACGGCTCGCCGCACGCGCAGACGCCCGAGGAGATGCAGGCCACCGCGCTGCAGCTCGGCGCCCGGCAGGAATCGGCACTCGATGCCGTCGTGTCACGCGAGCTGGGCAGCCAGATCGAATTGGCGATCGCCCGACTCCGACCCGAGTACCGCGCCTGCATCCTGTTGCGCCATGTGGAGGGTCACAGCTACGAGGAGATCGCCCAAATGCTGGATCTCCCACTGGGGACCGTGAAGACCTATATCCACCGGGCTCGCAACGAGTTGCGGGGATACCTGGAGCCGACCCGGGAATGAAACCACGTCCAACCGCCGACCGTAGGGCGCACCAATGACTCAACAAACGCAGCATCCGCATTTGACCCCTGACGAAATCGAGCTCTGGGCGCTGGGCCTGCTCGGCGCAGCGCGCACCATCCACCTGGCCGACTGCGCCGAGTGCCTCGCCACGGCCGAGCGTGAGCGGAAGCTGCTGCGCGATCTCGCGCAGCTGACGCGCTTCACACCGGAGTATGGCTTCGTCGATCGGGTCATGGCGCACGTGCGGGTCCCGACTCCGTCGGGCGATTTTAGCGCCTGATCACGCCTCCACGGCGTCCAGTACTTCGCGCACCTTCCGCGCGAGTTGCACCGGCGTGTATGGCTTTGGAAGGAACGCGGACACTCGCCCCGAGCCTTCCGGCTGCAGAACCGCCGCATCCGTGTAGCCAGATGTGAACAACACGCGCGTCGTCGGGCGTTCGCGCGCCAGATGCTCCGCGAGTTGTCGCCCTCCCATTTCGGGCATCACGACGTCGGTCAAGAGCAAGTGGATCGCCTCCTGGTTCTCGCGGGCGAGGGCCAGGGCCTCGTGTCCGTTGCCCGCCACGAGCACGCGATAGCCGAAACGCTCTAAATGCCCGGCGCGCAAGATTGCGTACCGCCGCCTCATCCTCAGCGACCAGCACGGTCTCAGTCCCCCCCAGCGGATCTTCCTGCACGGACCGAGCTGCGGGCACCGCCGTCGCCGCCTCCACGCGCGGGAGGTACACCTTGAACGTGCTCCCGCGCGCCGGTTCGCTCGTCACCGTGATGTAGCCGCCGCTTTGCTTGACGATCCCGTACACCGTGGCAAGGCCGAGCCCGCTCCCCTTCCCCACCGCTTTGGTGGTGAAGAACGGCTCGAACACCCGGCCCCGCGTTTCCGCATCCATCCCGACGCCGGTGTCGGTCACCTCGAGCATCACATACGGGCCCGGTTGCGAACCGGGATGGGCCGTGACGTAGCTCCAGTCGAGCTCGACCCCCTCGGTCTCGATGGTCAGGGTGCCGCCGGCCGGCATCGCGTCGCGCGCGTTCACTGCGAGATTGACGATCACCTGCTCGAGTTGGCCGCGGTCGGCGCGCACGAACCCCGGGTGGGGATCGAGCTCCGTGACAAGCGCCAGATCCTCGCCGAGCAACCGCCGCAGCAGCGTCTTCATGCCGGCGACGACCTCGTTGATGTCGAGCACGGTCGGCTGCAACACCTGCTTGCAACTGAACGCCAGCAGCTGCTGGGTGAGCAACGCCGCGCGTTGCGCCGCCTGCTGGATCTCGGCGATGTCATCCCGGTGCGAGTTCGGCAGGGTCGGGGCCTTGAGTAGGAGGAGCGTATACCCAAGGATCGCCGTGAGGACGTTGTTGAAGTCGTGCGCGATCCCGCCGGCGAGCTGACCCACCGCTTCCATCTTCTGGGCTTGCTGCAGTTGGCCCTCGAGCTCCTTGCGGTGTGTGATCTCGGTCGCAACCCCCAGCACCTGCGGCGCCCCGTCGGCCGAGCGGAGCGGCACCTTGATCACCTGGAACCAGCGCCGCGCGCCCGTCTGCGCATCCGTGTTGGGTTCTTCCAGAATGAACTTGGGGTACCCCGAGGTCATCGCCTCGCGATCATCCTGCAGGTACCGCTCGACCTCCTCGGGATTGGGATTGAAATCCGCGTCGCGCTTGCCGATCAGGTCCTGCACGCGCGCCCCGTACATCTCGGCCAGCGACTGGTTGACCAGCGTGAACCGGCCGTCCCAGTCCTTGACGAAGATGAGGTTGGGATTCAGGTCGATCACCTGACGCAGAAACTCCTGCTGGCGCCGCCGATCCTCCTCACCCCGCTTGCGCTCGATCGCCATCGCCACCTGGGTGGACACGAACTGGAGGATGTTCTTCTCGTGATCGCTGTAGCGCACCCGGGCCGAATAGCTCTGCACGGCAAGCACACCGATAGTGCGATCCCCGACCTTGAGCGGGACGCCGAGCCAGTCGAGCGACGGCGTGCCCACCAGCTCGACGCGGCCGTCGCGCTCGACCTCGGCGCGCTCGGGCGTGACGAGGAGGGGCAGCCCGGTGCGGAGCACGTACTCGGTGAGTCCCTTCCCGGGGCGCTTCGGCGCCATCGCCGCGTCGTGCTCGTCCACCCAATAGGGGAAACTGATGATGTCGGCGGCCGGATCGTATAGGGCGATGTAGAGATTCTTCGCGGGCATCAGCTCGCCAACGATGTCATGGATCGCCTGAAACAGCTCCTGCAGGTTTTCGGTCGCGTTCGCGGCCTCAGAGATGAGAAACGTGGCGTTGCGGATCCGTTCGGCCCGCCGCTGGGCGGTGATGTCGCGATTGACCGACACGCGCCCGATCGGTCGGCCGCGCTCGTCCTTGAGGTCGACGACCACCGCCTCCACGTGCCGCTCGGTGCCGTCCTTGGCCACGACGGCCAGCTCGCCGGTCCACAACCCCCCCGTTTTGAGCCCGGCCCGGATCGCGCGAGTGAGGGCCGGTCCTTCCCCAGGGCGGTTCAATAGCTCGGCGCTCTGGCCGAGGACTTCGCCGCGGCTGTAGCCGAACAGCCGTTCCGCCGCGGGATTCCAGTCGAGAATGACGCCGTCGAAATCGGTGACGATGATGCCGTCGTAGAGATGCTCGACGATCAGCGCCTGCCGCCGCAACGCCTCGGCGATGGAATCGCCGTCGGGCGGGGTGGCGCGTGGTTTGCGGGCGGTCACGAGGCCAGGCGCCGCAGACGGTTGGTCTCGAGGCTGGCTACTTGGGCAGGCACGAATGGCATGATAGAGACTCGCCGGGGGAGAGGCCAGAGGCGACGAGTCTACGCGCGCATTTCCGCCCCAACGCTGACCGCCAGGAGCTGCACCGCGCTCCCGTCCCGCACCGCGACCTCCACCGTGCCGCCACTGCCCACATAGGCGACGGGTGTGCCTGGCGACACGTCCGCAAACGTACGGCGCAACGCGCCTACCTCCGTCCCGCCGACACGGATGCGCGCGCCCCGCTTGACCAGCTCGACCGGGATGTTGGAAATCAGGTTCCCGAATCGATCGGCGAAGATCACCTCACCCACCACCACTTTCCCGTCCACCCGGGGCGCGGGTGGCCGGAGGGGGACCGGGTCGACGACGGGGGAGCCGAGATCCTCAAAGCGGTCACCGCGCGCCAGACGCGCCGCGGCCGGCGCGAACACGTCGCGACCATGAAACGTCGGGGAGGCGTCCCGTAGGACCGGGAGTGCCACGTATCGCGCGTCCTCAGGAAGCACCGTGAGCAACCCGTTGTCCGGCGCGACGAAGTTGTGGCCGCCGGCCTGCGCGGCGAGCGCGCGCCGCGCAGTTCCGACACCGGGATCCACCACCACCAGATGCACCGTACCCGCCGGGAAGCGATTCCAGGTGCGTGACAGGAGATACTGCCCCACGCGCACATTCCCCGGCGGGACATCGTGCGACACGTCCACCACGGTCACACCGGGCGCTCGTGACAGCAGCACGCCCTTCACCTCGGCCGTGTAGCTGTCGGCAAGGCCGAAGTCGGTGAGGAGTGTGATCAGGGCAGGCATCGGTCGATGGCACCCGTCATCGTTGCGACTCGGACATGGTCCGCAGGAATCGTTGGAACACGGGGTTCGCCGGATAGCGGATGGCGAGGCCGTCCACCAAGGCGATGGCCTCGGCGCGGAGCGACTCGCGGCGCTTCTTGTCGCGCTCCGCCTCGCGCACCAACGCGGCCGCGAGCACCCAGGTCGCCTCGACCCGCGCCAGGTCCCCACCGGTCGCGACCCGTTGCATCATCGCGATCCCCTGCTCGGCGTTGCCGCCACCCAACCCGATCAGCTTGGCGACGATCTTGGCGAGCGTGCTCGCCCGCGCGAGTCCGTAACTGTAGAGCCCGAGCCCCAGCCAGCAGTCGGTGCAGGAGGAGTCGGCCGCGAGGACGCGTCGATAGGCGTCGCGCATCGCTTTGGCATCCTTGGCGGCGCCCCAAGCGTACCCGTGCAGCTCCCGCTCGCGCGCACGGTACCCGAGGGCGGAAGCCAGCCAGAAGTCGCGGGTCACGCTGGGAATCTGGGCGCGCGCCTGGGCGATGGCGGCGTCGAGCAGCGAGTCGATGCGGTCGGCCTCGAACGCGTCCGAGTCCCGAGCGGCCGCCCACCAGATGTAGGCGCCGGCGTGGAAGATCACGGGCGCCGGGTCGGTCGTGTCGCGCGCAGACAGCTCCGCGAAATGGCGGATGGCGACGGTGAAATCACCGGCGTACAGAGTGTCCAGGCCGGTGCGCAGCTCGGGGCGCTCGATCCGAAGCCGCGACGCGGTGTCGGCGCTCTGAACGAGAAGCACGGCTGCGGCCAGCAGCCGGATCATCAGCGTGGGGCGATCGGTAACGGGCCCGCGCGAACGGCCTGGAGCAGCTCGGCGGCTCGCGCGGCCGTATCGATAAGCGCCGCTCCCGCGGGCGACTCGGGCGACGCGACGACGATCGGCTTTCCGGCGTCCGCGAGCTGCGGGAGTCCGGCCTGCAGCGGAATCTGCCCCAGCAGAGGGACGCCCAACTCGTCAGCAAGCTTTTGACCGCCGCCGCTGAGAAACAGCTCGGTGCGCTCGCCGCAGTGGGGGCAGAGGTAATAGCTCATGTTCTCGACCACGCCGAGCACGCGGACGCCTACCCGCTCGAACATCTTGGCGCCGCGCAGACTGTCGCCGGTCGCCATCTCCTGCGGCGTCGTCACGATGATCGCACCGTGCAGATGAACCGTCTGGACCAGGGACAGCTGCGCATCGCCGGTGCCGGGTGGCAGGTCCACCAGGAAGTAATCCAGCTCTCCCCACGCCACGTCACGCAGGAATTGTTGAATGATCTTCATGATGATCGGCCCTCGCCAGATGGCGGGCGCCTCCCGCTCCACGATGAACCCGAGCGACATCAGTTTGACACCGTGGGCCTCGAGCGGCTGAATTTTCCCCCCGGTAACCGGGGGTTTCTCCTCCACGCCCATCATGCGCGGCACGTTGGGACCGTAGATGTCGGCGTCCATCAGACCAACTCGGTGGCCGGCGCGCGCCAGCGCCGCGGCGAGGTTGGCCGATACGGTGGACTTCCCCACCCCGCCTTTTCCTGACGAGATCGCGAGCACCCGACCGAGGCCCGGCATTTCCTGGGGAGTGGGCGGCGCCGGGACCGCTGCGACGGCGGCCGGGCCGGTGGGCCGCGGCCCGCCAGGGGCGGCGCCCCCACCCGGGTCCTTCACGGTGATTTTCACGTCGCGCACGCCCTCGACCGCTTGGATCGCCTTGCGGGCGTCCCGCACCAGTGTCGCGGGATCCTCACGCGTCAGGTGAAACGTAAAGGAGACCTGCCCCTCATCGTCTACGATGAGGTCCTGAACCACCCCGGCCGCGGCGATGGTCTGGCCGAGACGGGGGTGGCGCAGCGTCGCGAGCGCGGCATCGACGCGGGTGCGGAGGGTGTCGGCGGCAGGCACGAGCGAAGTATAGTAGGATGCCGCGCGGTCTACCCAAACACCGAGGCCTCCAATGCCCCGCGTCCAATTCCGTCTGATCCTTTCGATACTCGCTCTCGTACCGGCGATCGCCCGAGCGCAGACGCCGGCGCCGACCGCGCCGCTCCCCTCGGTCGTCTTGCCCCCAGAGCTAGACCGCGTGCTGCGCGATTACGAGCGGGCGTGGCAGGCCGGCGACCCCGCGGCGGTCGCGGCCCTGTTCACGGCAGATGGCTTTGCCCTTTCGAACGGAAAGCCAGCCGTCCGCGGCCGCGATGCCATTCGGGCGGTCTACCAGGGCGCCGGCGGCCCGCTGCGCTTGCGCGCGCTTGCGTACGCCGTTCAGGACACGGTCGGGTATGTCATCGGAGCCTACCGCTACGGAGGCGACAGCACGGCGCTCGATACCGGGAAGTTCATCCTCGCCTTGCGGCGTACTGGCGGTGGTCAATGGCTCATCGCCGGAGACATGGACAACAGCAATCGGCGCTGATCGGACGACCTCACCTGGTCCGTTCACCTCGTTCGGCCGCTGCAATCAACAGCGCCACCTCGATGTGACCTTCCTCCCTGGCCGTATCCGCCGGTTTCAGGCCCGCGCCGTTGCGATGCGCCGGGTCGGCACCGGCCGCAAGGAGCACCCGCGCCGCCTCAAGGGACCCGTATTCCGCGGCGTGGTGCAACGCCGTAAACCCCGTGATGTTGGTCCCCTCGATTGCGGCACCGTGGGCCAACAGGAACTGGATGGCACTCACGCGATTGTTGATCGCCGCCCAATTCAGTGCGAGGCGCCCGTTGGGGGACCGCCGCAGGTCCAGGGAGTCGACTCGGGCACCATCGGCCAATGCGGCGGCGAGCGCAGCTGTGTCACCGGAAATCGCAGCGTCCCAGAACCGGCCTTGGGGACTCTGGGACCGCGTCGGGACAGCCATCCCCATCGCTATCGAAAACACGGACACGACCTGAAGGATGTAGCGACCCATGAGTGACTCCCCGTTGTGTAGGCATGCACGATCCCGGAACGGCTTCGGCTTTCCCTGTTTGATCGGAGACCGGCCGACTTGGTTGCGTCTCGAGGAATTCCGTGTGCTCAGGAGGCTTCAATGTATCGGTCGATAGCGGTCTGCGTCCTGTTCCTCACGACTGTATCCGCACCCTTGAACGGGCAGATCGCCCAATCGGAGTACGCCGCCCGCCGCGACACGGTCGCCGCCCATGTGGGGAACGGCGTCGTGCTCGCGTTCGGGGCAACCGAGGCCGCGACGGACGAGGCCGACTTTCACCAGTTGCCCTCGTTCGCCTACCTGACGGGCTACGACCGGCCGGACGCCGCATTCGTGATGGTGGTGCGAACGGGCCGAGTCGCGTATCAGATGTTGTTCGAGCCCCCTACCGACCCACGGCTGGCGCTCTATAACGGCTTCCCGCCCGATTCGGGCGATCTGGCTCGGCGCACGGGCCTCGGGCTGCGCCACCTCGAAACCCTGCGGCCGATGCTCGACACGCTGATCGGCCGGGGGCCGCTGTTCGTTGTCTCCGACGTCCATTCGCGCGACTACCTCCGGAGCGACTCGCTCACGCGCGGCCGCCGCTTCGTGCAGCAGTTCTGGGGGGCACACCCGCGTCTGGAGGTCCGGAGCGCCGACCCGCTGCTCGACTCGTTGCGCGTGGTCAAGAGTCCCGCCGAAGTCGCTTTGCTTCGCCGAGTGGTGGCGATCAGCGCAGACGGCCACCAAGCAGCCATGCGCCGCGTGGCGCCCGGGGTGAACGAACGAGACATTTTGGCCGTCACGGACTACACCTTTCGCACCGCGGGAGGGACCGGGTCGTCGTTTCGCGCTATCGTCGGATCGGGACCGAACTCGACCAGCTACCACTACCGCGCGAACGATCGCGTGATGCAGGCAGGCGAGGTGGTCGTGGTCGACGCCGGGGCGCTGTACCAGGGCTACGTCGGGGACGTAACCCGCACCCTGCCCGTGAACGGCCGGTTCACTCCTGATCAGGCCGCTGTCTATCGCATCGTTCGCGCGGCGCAGGCCGCGGCGGAGGCGGTGGCGCGGCCCGGCGCACCGGTCGCGGTCGGCGACTCGGCGATCCGTGCCGTGGAAGCGCGGGAGCTGGCCGCGCTCGGATTGATCGAATCTCCCGACGCCACATTTGACCCGCCCTGGGCTGACGCCGCCCGCTGCGCCCGCGCCCCCGTCGTCTGCCGCCAGGCGTTCCTCTACATGGCGCACGGCCCCGGACACGGGATCGGCCTCGAAGTGCACGACGCGGGTGGATACTCCTACTCGCCTACCGGGCAGTTCCAGCAGAACGAGGTGTTTACGATCGAGCCCGGGGTGTACATCAGCACCACGCTGCTCGACATGCTCCCCGATACGCCCAGGAACCGGCAGTTCATCGCCAAGGTCCGCCCGGTGGTGGAGCGCTACAACCACCTCGGCGTGCGAATCGAGGACGACTACCTCGTCACCGCGACCGGGGTGGAACGGTTGTCGCTCGCGCCACGCGAGATCCCGGAAATCGAGGCGGCGATGCGCCGCCGCTGACGCATCGGTCGGCTTGACATTTCCCGGACTGGATACCGGCGCGGTCCTGCAACCATACTGGTCGGTCACGCGTCCTATTCGCATCCCCTGCCCGGGCGACCGTCATGACGCGAACCCTCATCGTCTTCGGGGCGTTGGCCATTGTCAGGCCGGCAGCCGCCCAGAACATCCATTCCACGCCTGGCCCGGAAGCACGGGCCGTCTCCCTCCAGGAAGTGATTCGGCTCGACGGGATCCTCGACGAGGCAGTCTGGCGGACGGCGCCACCAGCCACCGACTTCCGTCAAAACCAGCCCAATGAAGGCCAACCCGCGACCCAGCGCACCGAGGTCCGGTTTGCCTATGACGACGCCGCCATCTATGTCGGTGCGCGGATGTTCGACGATCAGGGAGCCGCCGGGGTGCGGACTCGTCTGGTGCGCCGGGATGGCAACGCCAGCGCGGACTACGTCGAGGTCATCTTCGATACGTACCACGACCATATCGGCCGATTGTTCTTCATGGTGAACCCCTCGGGCGTGCGAAACGACGCCAACGGGTTGGGGGGTGGGGGCGACGACTCCTGGGATCCGGTGTGGGAGGTGAAGACGACGATCGACTCCCTTGGCTGGACGGCGGAGATGCGCATCCCATTCTCGCAGCTGCGATACCCGACAACGACCGAGGAGCAGACCTGGGGCCTCCAGATCTGGCGCCAGGAAAACCGGTTGAACGAGCTATCGCAGTGGTCGTTTTGGGGTCTGACCGAGTCCGGCGGCCCGCCGCGGTTCGGACACTTGCAGGGGCTCGTGATCCGGCGAGCGCCTGGTCGGGCCGAGGTGCTCCCGTATCTCGTCGGGCGGTCCGCCAATGTCCCCGTGAACGACCCGACAGACCCGTTCCAGAAGGCGCACGCCTGGGACGGCCGCGTCGGCGCGGACGCGCGCGTGCTGCTGACGTCGAACCTGACGCTCAACGCGACGGTCAACCCCGACTTCGGCCAGGTGGAGGTGGATCCCGCAGTCGTGAACCTGAGCGCGTTCGAGACCTTTTTCGACGAGCGCCGCCCGTTTTTCGTGGAAGGCGCCGGGTATTTCGGGTTCGGCGGGCTGAATTGCTACTTCTGCTCGAACGTGTCGAGTCTCTCGATGTTCTACACCCGGCGCATCGGGCGCTCCCCGCAAGCGCCGGGCAACGCGTTCGCCAACGGCGGCGTCTACGCCGACATGCCCGAGAACACCACGATCCTCGGCGCCGCGAAGCTCACGGGCCGGACGCCCTCGGGCTGGTCCATCGGCGCGCTCGATGCGGTGACGAAGCGCGAGCGCGCCACCGTCCAGCTGCCCGACAGCTCGCACACGACGGCGACGGTCGAGCCATTCACGAACTATTTCGTCGGTCGCGTGGCCAAAGACCTGCGCGGCGGCGCCACCGTGCTCCGGGTCATCGGCACGTCGGTCGTACGCGACCTCGACGACCCCTTCCTCAGGGCGCAGCTCAGCAGCCACGCCGAATCGTTTGGTCTCGGGACCGACATGTGGTTCAGAAACCGGGATTACCACCTCATGGCGCAGGTGGCCGGCACGCAAGTCACCGGTGACTCGGCGGCGATGTTCCGGCTTCAGACTTCCCCGGCGCGCTATTTCCAGCGGCCGGACCGCGGCCATGGAGGCAACGGGTTCCTGAGTGACTCCCTCGACCCGACGCTCACGTCGCTGCGCGGACTCGGGGCCTACGCCCGGTTTGCCCGGGAAACCGGCAACCTGTTGTGGGAGGTGTCCACCAACCTGCGGACCCCGGGATTCGAAAACAACGACATCGCCTTCCTGTCTCGAGCCGACTACTGGTGGATGGCTGCCAACATCTTTCCGCAGTGGGTCAAGCCGACGAAGTGGTATCGCCAGCTGTTCTTCATTGTCGGCGGTCAGCAGCAGTACAACTTCGATTGGGACCTGACGGATCGGCAGATCCAGGTGTTCGGTTCCATCCAGCCACTCAACTACTGGGAGATCCAGGCGTTCTGGATCCACAAGTGGGATGTGTTCGACGACCGCCTGAGTCGCGGCGGTCCGGTGCTGCGGCGGCCGGGGATCAACTTCTGGTCGACGGAAATCTCGACCGACCGGCGCAAGAACGTTGTGTTGAATTGGGAAGGCGAGATCGGGTGCAATCGGGACGGCGATTGTGACCGTTCGGTGAGCCTCTCGGTCGAGCTGCGGCCCCGCCAGAACGTCTCCCTGTCTTTCGGCCCGTCTATCGGTCATTCGGAAAGCGGCTTCCAGTATGTGCGGGCCGTTCCCGACCCGACCGCCACCGCGTTCGGCGGCCAGCGCTACGTCTTTGCCGATCTGGTGCAGAACTCCCTGGCGATGGACACGCGGCTCAACATCACTTTTTCCCCGAACCTCACGCTCGAGCTGTTCCTCCAGCCGCTGATCGCCAGCGGCGACTTTTCCCGGTACAAGGAGTTCGCCACCCCGCGGGGGATCCGCCGCCTGGAGTACGGCACGGACGTGGGGACGGTTACGCCCGTCGCGGCGGGCGACTCCATCGACCCGGATGGCGCGGGTCCCGCAGCCGGGTTCGTGGTCGCGCCGCAAGACTTCACATTCCGCTCACTGCGGGGCAACGCGGTGCTCCGCTGGGAGTACCGGCCGGGCTCGACGCTCTTTCTCGTCTGGACGCGCGCCGGTGAGTCGTCGCTCGGAAGAGGGCGGATCGACTTCAGCGACGATACCAGCGCCCTGTTCCGCGGGCCGTCGCAAAACATCTTCCTGATCAAGGTCAACTACTGGTTGGGATTCTAGGATCTCCTTCCCTCGGGTGTCGGCGGCGATAGATTGCGGCTGGAGTCGCAGCGATACCGTCGACCCTGAGACGAAGGAGACATCCGATGGACCGCGACGATGTGCAGGTAGGGCAGTTGCTCACCCGCCGGGAGGCGCTGGCGCTGATCGGGGTCTCGGGTGCCGCGATCCTCACGGGGTGCACCCCCGCTCACGGCGAGGACGCGAAATCCGCCATACAGCTTCCCGGATGTGTGGTGCGACCGGAGCAGATGGAAGGGCCCTACTTCGTGGACGAGAAGCTCAACCGGTCCGACATCCGGTCGGATCCTGCGAACGGAGTGGCAAAAGCGGGCGTGCCGCTGATCCTCGCGATCAACGTCTCTCGCATCGCGGGCGGCGCTTGCAGCCCGATTGCGGGTGCCCAGGTGGACCTGTGGCATTGTGACGGGCTGGGCGTCTACTCGGACGTGACCGATCCGCAGTTCTCGACGGTGGGGCAGAAGTTCCTGCGCGGCTATCAAGTGACCGATGCCGCAGGGACCGCGCGATTCACCACGATCTATCCTGGCTGGTATCCGGGCAGAGCGGTGCATATCCACTTCAAGATCCGCACCGATCCCGCCGCTGCGCGGGGGCAGGAGTTTACATCCCAGCTGTACTTCGATGAAGCTTTGACGGACGTGGTGCATACACGCGCGCCGTACGCCAGCAAGGGGCTGCGCACCACGAGAAACAGCGATGACGGGATCTTCTCGCGTGGTGGCGAGCAGCTCATGCTCGCGGCGAAAGCGAGTGACCAGGGGTACGCGGCCACATTCGACATCGGGCTCCAGACGACCTGAACTGCCTGCAGGCCACGCCGTCGCCGCACGCTTGACGAGCCGCCATTTGGCGCATATGTTTACGCCATATGGCCAAGTCAATCCCCGTCCCCGTGCGGCGGCGCCGCCTCCCGGAAGTCGCGGCCTACCTCGATGCCGTGCGGCACGCGCGCGGTCCGCACAGCTACGTCTCCCTGCTCGGGCTCAAATCGTACGATACGCCCACCTTGCACGCACGCGTCCGGGCGGGCCTGTCGTTCACCGCGCTGCAACGGCTGCTGCGCGTCACGGCGCTGCCGATGCACGTCGCCGCCGCGATCCTGCATATCCCACCGCGCACGCTGCAACGTCGCAGAGTCGCGGGGAGACTGCAGCCGGACGAATCCGATCGTCTCGTCAGGCTGTCCCGGATCATCGGCAAGGTTATCGAGCTGTTCGAAGGTGACCCGGAGGGTGCGCGGCAGTGGCTCGGAGCTCCCGTCACGGCGCTCGGTGGCGCGACGCCCTTGGCGCTCAGCCAGACCGAGCCCGGAGCGCTCGAGGTGGAGCAGCTCATTGGCAGACTCGAGCACGGCGTGTTCTCCTGAGTGCCGGCGGCCTGGCGCATCGTCAAAGCCAAGCATGCCGCGCGCGCCTTTGACGGCGAGGGCGCGCGTCTCTTCGGTGGCCGCTGGACCAGCGTCGGTCGGTTGGCGGTGTACACGTCCGGCACGGTGGCCCTGGCCACGCTCGAGATGCTGGTGCATCTCGACTCCGCCGCCCCCCTCGCCGCTTACGTGCTGTTTGCCGTGACGATCCCGGAACAGACGGTGTCCGTCGTGGACCCGGTCTCCCTGCCGCGGGACTGGCGGGCCTCACCCACCCCGACGGCGCTCCGGGCGCTCGGGGATCGTTGGCTCGAGGAGGGCCGATCGGCGGTGCTCCGGGTTCCGAGCGCCGTGGTCGGGGCCGTCGGGGTGGAGTTCAACTATCTGCTGAACCCCGCACACCCCGACTTCCATCTCATCACGATCGGGCCCGAGCAAGCCTACGACCTGGACGAACGGCTCGATCGTGTGACCTGACGGTCGCGAACGGAAGCGAGCGGGCGTCACACCGGCGCCTACCGATACCCGGCGGCCTGCAGGCTGAAGAGCTCGGCGTACAGCCCACCGCGCGCCACCAGCTGCTCGTGGGTGCCCTGGTCCGCCAGCTCCCCACCCTGCAACACGATGATCCGGTCCGCCATCCGCACGGTCGAGAACCGATGGGAGATGAGCACCGCCATCCGACCCTGGGTGAGCTCGGCGAACCGCAGAAACACTTCATATTCGGCGCGCGCGTCGAGCGCCGCGGTGGGTTCATCCA
The DNA here is from genome assembly GCA_964596925.1 of uncultured Gemmatimonadaceae bacterium. Taxonomy (GTDB): domain Bacteria; phylum Gemmatimonadota; class Gemmatimonadetes; order Gemmatimonadales; family GWC2-71-9; genus DASTHG01. Next base: position 74,344 of record CAZQWQ010000069.1, read on the forward strand.
GGATCAACACCTGAGCCTCACGCAGGTAGGCCCGTCCCAACGCCACCTTCTGCCACTCGCCGCCCGAGAGATCGACGCCGCCGTCGAAGCGACGGCCCAGCATTTGGTCGTAGCCTCCCGTGAGCCGCGTCGCCACGGAGTCGGCCAGGCTACGGCGCCCGGCCTCGCGGATCCGCGCGTCGTCGTCCAGCCGTTCCACCTGGCCCACCCCGATGTTCTCCTTCAGGATCAGGTCGTAGCGCACGAAATCCTGAAAGATGACCCCGATGTTCCTTCGGAGGCTCTCGAGGTCGTAGTCGCGCAGATCCACCCCGTCGAGCAGGATCTGACCCTCGTCCGGATCGTAGAGGCGAGCGAGCAGCTTCACGAGCGTCGTCTTTCCCGCGCCGTTCTCACCCACGAGCGCGATGCGCTCATCGGGAGCGAACGAGAAGCTCAAATGCCGCACCGCCCATTGTTCGGACCCCGGGTACCGGAACCCGACATCCATGAACTCGAATCCCGTCCGGATGGAGGATGGCACGACCCGGGCCCCGGGCCGTGACAGGACCCGCGGCGTGACGTCGAAGAAAGTGAACAGGTCGCCGAGGTAGAGGCTCTGCTCGTAGATGTTGGAGAGCGAGAGCAGAATCCGTTGAATCAGGTCGCGGCTCTGGCGGAATGAGCCCGCGAGAAAGGTGAGGGAGCCGATCGTGTACCGGCCCAGCACCGTGAGGTAGATGATGACGGCGTAGGCCGCGTAGTAGCCGAGCGTCCCGAGGGTCACGAGAGCGGTGGAAACGACGTTCCGGCGGACGGCCAGCCGCTTGTTCTCCTGATAGAACTCGTCGGACAGCTTCCCGTAGCGCCCCACGAGGAAATCCGACAGACCGAAGAGCTTGACCTCCTTGGCCGACTCGTCGGAGGCACCCATGTAGCGCAGGTAGTCGAGCAGTCGGCGCTCCGGAGTCCACCGATAGAGCAGTGAGTAGCCAAGTGCCGCGAAGTGCGCCTCCCCGAGGAAGGACGGAACGACCGCCACCGCGAGGAGCAGGAGCAGCCAGGGCAGCTGCAGCAGTAGGACGCCCGCGAGCGACGCCAGCGTGACCAGGTCTTGCGCCGTCGAGAGCAGCAGCGCGAAGAGCCCGATGCGTCCGGTGGTCTGCCGCCGGGCGCGCTCCAGGTGGTCGTAGGTATCGGCGTCCTCGAACTGCGCGAGGTCCAACGTGGCGGCGTGGCGCATGAGGCGCACGCTGATCTTGTTGGCGAACAGATCGCCCAGCAGGCTCTCGAGCAGGGAGGAGAGCCGCGCCAGGCCTTCCCCCCCCACAGCGATGCCGAGCTCCAGGGCCACGAGCCCGCCCAGCGCCCACCAGTCCACCGGGAGGCCCGCCGACCGGGCCGCGATCGCTCCAATCACTCCATCGATGATCAGCTTGCCAACCCACAAGACCGCAACGGGAATGATGGATCGGACGGCCCGCAGGGACAGGATCGCCGCCGTGTAGCCGCGATGCGTTTGGAACACCAGCCGGAGCAGCGGCGGCACGTGGCGCAGCGCCTCGAGCCGCTGGCTCCAGGTAGGCGGCGTCTCGCCCGGTGACGAGCGTGACGGGGGAAAGAACCGAGGAACGGTCACGAGGTGAAAAGTAGTCGCCTCCTTGCGCCGCGCGCGCGCACGGTGCACCCTTGCTCGCGCGCATGTCCGAACAACCGGGGAGCGGCATGGTTCGAGGTGCCGGCGGGACGCCGGGCGGTGTAGGCACGTTTCTGCTTGGGGCCGCCATGGTCGTTGGCGGCGGCTACCTGCTGCTCACGCGGGTGACAGTGGCCAGTGGGGGATGGACCCTCTGGGGCTACAACGCGTTCGGTCTGTCGCTCCTGCCCCTGCTCGCGGGGATCGGTGTGCTGTTTTTCAACGGCCGGTCACTCCTCGGCTGGGGGCTGACCGGCGCCGGCGCGTTGATCATCGTGGCCGGGATTCTCGCCAATCTGCACATCTACTTCCAGGCGACCTCCCTCTACGACACGTTGATCATTCTCGGCCTGCTCGCCGCCGGGATCGGCCTCGTGGCCAGGTCGCTCCGCGCCCAGGGACCCAGCGGCCAACCTTGAGTCGGTCGCGCGTCCAGACGCGTACGGTCCCAACCTGAGCCCCGCACCCGGCGCGGTGCAACCCGAATGATCCGCTCAACGTCAAACGCCAAGACCCACGTGGAGTCCCCATGAAACCGTTCGGCATCGTCCTCGCGCTTCCCATCGCCCTCGCCGCCCAGCAGCCGGGCGCCGATACCATTCGCGCCGGTCGCTTCGACGCCGGCAAGATGTGGACGTTCGAATACCCACCCGACCGTTATTTCTCGGAGACCTACGGCTTTACGGCCGATTCCAGCTGGTTCGCTCGCGCCCGCCTGGCCGCATTGCGCCTCCCAGGCTGCTCGGCGGCGTTCGTTTCGCCCTTCGGGCTCGTGGTCACCAATCACCATTGCGCCCGCGACGGGATCAGCGCGGTCACGAAGCCGGGCGAGACGCTCCTCGATTCCGGGTTTGTGGCCCATACGCTCGCCGACGAGCGTCGGTTGCCGGACTTTTTCGTGGATCAGCTGCTCGCGGTTCAGGACATCACGAACGACATCCTGCCGGTCGTCGACCGGGCCAGTTCCGATACCGCTCGCACCCGCGTGCGCCGCGAGGCAGGCGCGGCTGTCCAGGGCCGGCTCAAGGCACGCTACACGACCCCCGGCGACTCGATCTGGGTGCAAGTGGTGGCGCTGTACAACGGCGGTCGGTACTCCGCGTACGTCTTCCGTCGCTTCCTCGACGTTCGGCTCGTCGCCGCTCCCGAGCTGCAGATGGGATTCTTTGGCGGGGACCCCGATAACTTCACCTACCCGCGCTACGCGCTCGATTTCTCCGTGTTGCGCATCTACGGAGCCGACGGAAAGCCGTACCGGACCTCCAACTGGTACACCTGGGGCAAGGACGGCGTGAACGCCGGCGACGCGGTGTTCGTCATCGGCAACCCCGGATCAACTTCTCGCCTCAAGGCGATGGCGCAACTGGAGTACGAGCGGGCCGTGAGCGTGCCGACCCAGGTCGGTTTCCTGTCGACCCGCCTGAGCGCACTCCGCGCCTACTACGACGCGCACCGCGCCACTGGCGATTCGTTGGACATGCGCAATTGGATGTTCGGCGTCTCGAACAGCCTCAAGTCATCGGAGGGACGCCTTGGCGCGCTGCTCGATCCGGGGATCATGGCCCGGCGTCGCGACGCCGAGCGGCAGCTCGCTGAGAGTCTCACGGCACGGCGCGACCTGAAGGAACGGTACGGAACCGTGTTCGAGCGGATGGCGGATGTGCAGCGGCGCAAGACGACATTCGCCGCGCCGTACCGCGCATTCGCGTTCTTCGCGAACGGGTTCGCGGGGTCGGCCCTGGTGCGTCGCGCCACCAACGCGGCCAAGATCGCCGGGGCGAGCCCGGATTCCGCCGCGGTGTTCAGCCGCCGCGCGGCTGCCGTGGGCGACTTGCCGCGCGAGCTGGAACAACGCTTCCTCGCGTTGGATCTGGGCGACATCGTGCGCGCCTACGGGCCCGCGCACCCATTGGCCCAAGCGGCGCTGGCGGGACGCGCCAGCCCCGAGGCCGCCGCGGCGGCCCTGCTCGACTCCTCGGCACTGGCGGACTCCGCCAAGGCGGACCTCACCCTCTCCGCCGGCCTTCCCACCGACGACCCTGCGCTGCAGCTGGCCGCGGCGCTACTGCCCGCTATGCAGGCGTTTGAACGGGATTTCGGCGCGCTTGCCACCGAGGAGCGCGACCTCGCCAGCAACCTCGGGCGGGCTCGGTTCGCCGTGTACGGCCGGAGCGTGCCCCCGGACGGCACCTTCTCGCCGCGCATCGCCGACGGCGTGGTTCAGGGCTACGCCTATAACGGCACCCTGGCTCAGCCCTTCACGACGTTCTACGGGATGTACGATCGCTTCCGCGCCGCCGGGCCCGGCAGCGACTGGGACCTGCCCTACCGCTGGCGTACGCCGCCACCGGGCCTTGATCTCGGGACCCCGCTCGATTTCGTCTCGACCGCCGATACCTACGGCGGCAACTCGGGTTCGCCCGTGGTCACCAAGGACCTGAGACTCGTGGGGCTCAACTTCGACCGCAACATCGATGCGCTGGTGCGCGACTACATCTACCTGCCGGCGCGTGGCCGCAACGTGATGGTCGATGTGCGGGCGATCCAGGCGGCGCTCGCCAACGTGTACGGCGCCCGGCGCATCGTCACGGAGCTCACGACGGGGCAGCTGGGGGAGAGCGACGATCGCGACTAACGTCGCGGCTCGGCTACCGTCGCCTGAGAGCGACGATCTCGACTTTGGTCCCGAGCGAGCGGCGCGCCGTTACTCCCGTTCCGCGCGGCGCCGCAACACCTCCAACACTGGCTCACTCGCCTGGAGCTCATTTGTAAGCCGGGGCGCCTTGGCCCCCGCCTGGAGCAGGGCCTCGACTACTCCGGCGTAATCCCCCGAGTCCTTGTGCCACCCGTTCTCGGAACCGTGCAGCGCCCAGCCGAGCGGCGTCATGTCGTGCTCGTCCCCCCGCACGTCCACGGCCCGCTGGTAGCGCAGGATCTCGCGTACCATCTCGACGTTGCCGTGCCAGCTCGCCCAGTGCAACGGCGTCCCGCCGTGCTGTCCACGCACGTCGAGCGGCCAGCCCGCGGCGAGCATCAGCCGCACCGCATTGGTGTTGTTGCTCTCCGCGGCGCTCACGAGTCTGTGCCGGTCATCGCCGCTGAGCGACTGCGACAGGTCGGGTCGGCGTGCCAAGAGCGTCCGCAACAGCGTCTCGTCGCCCAGCTCACACGCCAATCCGAGTTGCAGCTCTTCGGTGCTGCGCTCGAGCAGCAGGCTCAGCACATCCTCATGACCGAACTCCCGGGCGATCACATGCGCGGTCTTGTGCGATCCCAACGTCCAGATGTAGATGCAGCCGCCGCTCCTGGGATCCCGTTTGGGGAACCATCGCTCGGAAACGCTCGTGCGAATGCAGTTGGGGTCCTCGTCGAGGTGTCGGCGGGTGCATGCCAGGTCGCCCAGCGCCGCGGACATGAGGATGTCGGTCGTGCAGCCGCGACTCACGAGATAGCGCGCCACGTCCTGTCGGTCGCGCACCATGTACTGAGCCGGGGTCGATTCGTGGTCCACGTCGCGCGCATCGAGGTCGGCGCCCCGGTCCAGCAGGTAGGCCGCGATCTCGACGCTCGGAGCGACGTGCAACGGAGTCTGCCCGTCGCCGCCGCGCGCGTGCACCAGCCCAGCGTCCGCCGTGATCATCGCGTCGAGCTCTTCCGTCATGGACAGCCGCGTCGCGGCATGCACGTCCACTCGCGCCCCGCGCTCGATGAGAAACGGCGCCAGGCCGTGGTCGCCGTCCAGCACTCCGAAGCTCCCGGCCCACCAGTGGCTGCGTTGATTGATGTCGGCGCCGGCCTGAAGCAGGAGGTCGATCATCTCGCGATTGTCCCAGGGGAGGGCGGCGAGCAGCGGCGTGGCGCCAAAGGCGAAACCGGGCTGCGGATCGTCGAGCTTCGTCTTGAGCTCGGGGTGGCCCTCGAGTGCCCGACGGGCCGCGGCCGTGTCGTTCGCTTTGATGGCCGCGACGAGAGCTGCCACCGGATCGCCCTCGGCGACGATCGCCTCCACGTGGGCCTTGAGTTTAGGCCAGCTCGCGAACCCGTACTCGGCGGCGAGCGCGTGCTGCGCGTCCGCCAGTGTCGGCTCGTCCGGCGCCGGCCGCGAGAGCAGCGCCCGGTATTGTTCCAGTGCCTGCGGGTCGCGCTCCGCGAGGCCGCGCAACACACGCTTCGCTTGCTTCTTGAGGTGATCGAGGTCGGGGTGTGCGGGTAGCTGGCGAGTCATGACTCCTCCCTTCGTGGGCGCCCAGTGTCCGCCGCAATGGGCTGAAGAGAGGTCGATTGTGTGCTGCGTGCCAACCCAGGTGGGATGATCCCTGCCCGCGGACGGGGTGCACCCTGTCGTGCAGGACCCAGTCTATCGACTGCTTGGCTGCATGACAAGCATCAGGGCACTGTTGGTGCAGGAACTGCTGACCGGCCAGCTCGTCGCGAGCGACGCGGAGGCCGGTTCGCGGTAGCGCGGCTACTCGGCCGCTTGAACCTGCTCGGCAGGCGGCCGGGACTCGACGGTCACCGGACGACTCAACCGAATCTTGATGCGGCGGCCGGCCGGCAGAAAGATCTGGTCGCTCTGACTGGCCCGCCGGAGCGTCCCAAAGCGAAACTGCTCGGTCGTGATCTCGTGGGTGTCCCCGTCGATCCTGAGAGCCGTGAACCGCAGGCCGAGCTCCGGGCCGGAGTCTTGGCCGCCGCTCCTGGCGTCGGTCACCCGGCCGCTGATCAGGCTGCCTTCCGGAATCTCCGCTCCGTTGCCCGCCCGGACCGGTAGCACCGTGCGCAGCACGATCTCGTCCCCGGCATGACTGCGTACTGACGACACCGATTGTTCAAGGGCCACGACGAGCGTCGTGCCAGCCGGAATGGTCGCGTGTTGCTCATGCGGTGGGCGACTGGAGGCGACGGCCATGGCGATACCGATCCCCAGCACTGCGGGAATTACGACGGGCAATGTCTTCGTGGTATTGATCATGATGTGCCTCCCGGACCATTTGACCTGTACATCCCTGCCGGGCGCTGAATCGATCGATCGTTCATGTATCACACTTCTTCGCCTCAACAGCAAGGTCCCTGCCTGCCCCCTGAGACCCCAGTCGCCAGGGCTTTCACGCCCCGGGTCCTGACACCTCCTCCGGCGCCCAAATGCTCCGGTGGCGGGTTTCCGGCATCAAAAACAGGCAAAGCACGAAGGCGACCGCTGGGACGGCGATGGGATATGCCAGCGCCCAAGCGAGGCTGCCGGTGGACACGAACGCCGATGTGGTGATGATCGGGACGAGTCCACCGCCCCATCCGTTTCCGATGTGGTACGGGACCGACACCGACGTGTAGCGGATCCGGGCCGGAAAGTACTCCGCGAGGAACGCCGCGATGGGCCCGTACACCATACCAACGTAAGCGACCAGGATCGCGACGATGAGGATGGCCATCGGGTAGTTGATCGCGTTGGGCTCCGCGTAGCGCCCGAGCGCCACGTACAACGGGTAGTAGGTAACGGCGGCGAGCAGGAACCCGGTGAGAATGATCGGTTTGCGTCCGATGCGGTCGGAAAGCCAGCCGCACAACACCAGGGTCGGCGAAGCGATGAGCAGCGCAATGCCCACAATCAGGCTCGAGCTCAGGACCTCCACGTGTTTGACCGTCTGGAGGAAATAGAGCGCCCAAAACTGGCTGCTGTACCAGACGCATCCCTCGCCTACGACGACGATGGTCGCGATCGCCACGTACCGCAGGTTCCGGCTCATGAAGGCCTCGCGCCAGGGATTGGCCGCGGTTCGCCCCTGCGCCTTGAGGGCCTGAAATATCGGCGTTTCCTGCAACCGGAGCCGGATATAGACCGCTATGGCGACCAGGACCAACGAGAGCAAGAACGGGATCCGCCATCCCCACTCGGCGAAGGCCTCCGTCCCGAGCGCCTGCCGGGTCCCGACAATGACGGCGAGTGACAGCACGATGCCAAGCGTGGGGGAGGTCTGGAGCCACCCGGTGTAGTAGCCCCGGCGCTCGTCCGAGACGTGCTCCGCGACGTAGGTGATGGCCCCGCCGTACTCCCCGCCGAGGCAGAGCCCCTGGACGAGGCGGAGGATGAACAGCAGAATCGCGGCCAGCAGGCCGATGCTGGCGTAGGTCGGAACGACCCCGATGAGTGCGGTCGACAGCCCCATACCGGTCAGGGTGATGAGAAAGGTGTATTTGCGACCCACGCGATCGCCGATCCGGCCGAACAGCAACGCCCCGAGGGGACGGATCAGGAAGCCGATTGAGAACAGGGCAACGGTAGCGAGCAACGCCGCCACGGGGTTGCTCTTCTCGAAGAACTTGACCGACAGGATCGCGGCCAGGCTCCCGAAGACGTAGAAATCGTACCACTCGATGATGTTCCCGACGGCCGCGGCGGTTACGACCCGGCGCAGCTCCTGAGCGGAGAGACGAGGCGCTGCCGTTTGGTGGACCATGAGCCTAGCTACGCCACGGCCTCCAACACGTCAAGGCGACGGGCCCCCTTGTCCATAGTCTGCGGGGTCCCTACTTTGCAAGACAAGGCAGTTCAACCGAACACTACCGAGGGTCTCTTCTCGATGACGAACTCGTTCATCCGCACCACCCCGATGCTCCGCCTCGAAGCGGCCGGGCACGTCGTGCGTCTGAACGTGCCGCTGGCTGACGTTGCCGGGCGTATTGCGTCCGGCGAGGTCGATTCGAGAAGGGAAGCACCCTAGAAGTCCGCGATTCCATTGTGTGATCCGGCCTTCCGGGTGCTCCCAGAGACCCGGAAGGCCGTTTTGTTTGGCACCACTTGAGGATCACGCACATGGAAACTGAGCTGCAACACACCAACGAAGCGATCATCGCCCGCTATACCGACCAGCCGCCCCGGTTGCCGATCGAGCTGCGTCGGGAAATCGAGGCACGCTGGGACGGCGCGCCGGTGGTGTTGTACGCCCTGGCCGACCTGGATCACGCCCTGTGTCTGACCGAAGCGTGGGTCGCGCTAGGGCCGAGCCACATCGCCATCGCTCGTCGCGATGGGGAACGGTGGATTGTCGAGAGCGTGTGGCGCTCGCGCGTCGAGGCGGTGCGCGAGGCCCCGGGCTTGTCCGCCACCACCCTCACGGTGCTCGGGAAGCCGGGAGAGCCGGCGTTGCTCGTGGCCCGTTACACGCACCGCCAGCGGCGCGCCTTCGAGAACCTACGCTTCGTGCTGGAAGAGGCGCTCGAGGGACGCGTCATCGACTCTCCCGACGCCGATCGCGAGTACGCCGACGGGGTGGCGCGCCCGATCCGCGACGCGCAGGCGCTGGTGGCGGGGCAACGCGTCGCGGTGATCCGGCGCCTCCTGGGCTATCTCCGGCCGTATCGGAGCCGCCTCACGCTCGGCATGAGCGCGGCGGCGGTGATCACGCTGGTGAGCCTCGTGCCACCGTACCTCGCGGGCTACCTGATCGACCGCGTGATCCGGCCTGCGCAGGATGGAACCCTGCCGCTGGCGCGGGCGAGTCTCGTGGCCTGGGTCGCGGTGGGGGCGATGGCCCTTGTGTACGTCGTGCGCCAGGCGGCGGCGCTGGTTCGGCTGCGGCTGATGGCGATCCTGGGCGAGTGGGTGGCGCGCGACCTGCGAGCCGAGCTGTACGAGCACATCCAGCGCCTGTCGCTGGCGTTCTTCTCGCGCAAGAAGACCGGGAGTCTCATCACGCGCGTCTCGGCCGACACCGACCGGCTGTGGGATTTCCTGGCGTTCGGCGTCGTGGACGTGTCGTTGTCGCTCGTGATGCTGGCGGGGCTTGGTGTCGTGCTGCTGTCGCTCGATTGGCGCCTCGGCCTGGTGATGACGCTGCCGGTGCCGCCGTTGTGCTGGCTGATCTACCGGCACGGTGAATCGCTCAACCGGCTGTTCATCCGCGCCTGGCGCAAATGGTCTCGGGTGTCGGATGTGCTGTCGGATACGATTCCCGGCATCCGGGTGGTCAAGGCATTCAACCAGGAGGACCGCGAGATCGCCCGCTTCGGCGTGCGCAACGAGGACGTGACGGCGGAGTTCAACCGGATCCACGATATGTGGACCGGGTTCTGGCCGCTGCTGATGCTCGCGGTGCATGCCATGACGGTGATGGTGTGGGTGATCGCCGTGCCGCGGCTCCTGGGCACGGGCGCGACGCTGTCGGCGGGGACGTTCGTGTCGTTCCTCCTGTACACGACAATGTTCGTCGCCCCGATCGAGATCATCGGGCAGATGGCGCGGACGATCAACCGGGCGACGACCTCGGCGCACCGCGTGTTCGAGGTGCTCGACACCGAGCCCGAGGTGCGGGACGCGCCCCAGCCGGTGCGGCTCGAGCCGGTGCACGGGCGCGTCACCTTCGAGCATGTGACGTTCGCTTATGACGGCGTGCGACAGGTGTTACGGGGGGTGAGCTTCGACGTCGCTCCCGGCGAGCTGATAGGGCTCGTTGGGTCGTCGGGCGGCGGGAAGTCCACGATTGTGAACCTGATCGCCCGCTTCTACGACGTCACGGGCGGAGCGATCCGGGTTGACGGCGTGGATGTGCGGCGGCTCGAGCAGGGGCACTACCGTCGCCAGATTGGGATGGTGCTCCAGGACCCGTACCTGTTTCACGGCACCGTGCTGGACAACATCCGGTACGGTCTCCCCGGGGCGGGGCTCGCCGAGGTGATCGCGGCCGCGCAGGCGGCGAACGCGCACGATTTCGTGTGCAAGCTGCCGCACGGCTACGACACCGTGGTGGGCGAGCGGGGCCACACGCTCTCGGGCGGTGAACGGCAGCGGGTGTCGATCGCGCGGGCGATCCTGCATGACCCGCGCATCCTGATCCTCGACGAGGCCACGAGTAGTGTGGACACGGAGACGGAGCGGGAGATCCAGGAGGCGCTCGAGCGGTTGATCGTGGGCCGCACCGTGTTCGCCATCGCGCACCGGTTGTCGACACTGCGCAAAGCGTCACGGCTCTTCGTGGTCGAAGACGGGCGCCTGGCTGAAGCGGGCACACACCGGGAGCTGTTAGACCGGGCGAACGGGCGCTACCGCAGGTTGTATGAGATGCAGCTGCAGCTGGCATAAGACAGTCGTCAGTTGTCAGTCATCAGTTGTCAGCCTGACAACTGATGACTGACAACTGAGAACTGACTCTCAAGGAGGCTACATGGAAGCGACAGTTGTTCGGAGATGGGAGACTGAAGTGTCGATGGAGCTCAGTCTCGAGCATCGCCCCGATGGTCAGCTGTGGGCCGTGCGGGACGGCGTCGAGCGCGCGGTGCGCGTGCGTCGCTGTTTCCCATGGTCCGAACCGGCGCGGCACTTGTCCCTGCGGGACGATGACGAGGAAGAGTTCGCCCTCGTGACTGACCCCGCGACGCTCGACGCCGGGTCCCGCAAGGCACTCGAGACGGCCCTGGTGGAGGCGGGGTTCGTGCTGCACGTCGTGCGCGTGCACCAAATTGAGGAGGAAGTGGAGATCCGGCGCTGGCACGTCGAAACCCGGCAAGGGCCGCGCCGCTTCGTGACGCGGCTCGATGACTGGCCGCGCGCACTTCCGTCGGGAGGTCTGTTGATCCGGGACGTGTCCGGCGACCTGTACCACCTCGCCGATCCAGCGCGGCTGGACCGGCATAGCCGCGCCATGCTCTGGTCGTTCGTGGACTGAGCCTCGGCGCCCCATGCCCGAGCTGCCCGACATCGCGCTCTACCTGCACGCGCTCGCGCCCCGAATCCTCGGAGCGCGGCTCGAGCGCGTGCGGATCGCGAGCCCCTTTCTGCTGCGTACCACCACCCCGCCGATCGCGGAGATCGAAGGGCGTGTCGTCCGAGCGCTGCGCCGCCTGGGCAAGCGCATCGTCATCGGGCTCGACGGCGATGTCTACGCCGTGCTGCACCTCATGATCGCTGGCCGGCTGCGATGGCGGGCCTCGGGAGCCGCGATTCCCGGTCGCATCGGCCTCGCCGCGTTCGATTTTCCTGCCGGTACACTGCTCTGGACCGAAGCCGGCACGAAGCATCGCGCCGCGCTGCACCTCGCTAACGGGGCGGCCGCCCTCGCTGCCCACGACCCGGGCGGGCTCGACGTCCTGTACGCTACCGTCGACCAGTTCCGCGTCGCGCTCACGCGCGAGTCGCACACCGTGAAGCGGGCGCTCACGGACCCGCGGATCTTCGACGGCATCGGCAACGCCTACTCCGACGAGATCCTTCACGCCGCGCGTCTGTCACCCCTGAGATTCACGTCGCAGCTCGACGACGTGGAGATCGCGCGGCTGCATCGCGCCGCGCGCGAGACTCTCACGACGTGGATCACGCGGCTCCGCATCGAGGCAGGTGACGGTTTTCCCGAGAAGGTCACCGCGTTCCGTGAGGGAATGGCCGTGCACGGACGGTATCGCCAGCCGTGCCCCGTATGCGGCTCCCCGGTGCAGCGTATCCGCTACGCCGAAAACGAGGTGAATTACTGCGCGACCTGCCAAACCGGTGGGCGGCTGCTCGCCGACCGCGCGCTGTCCCGACTCCTCAAGGCTGATTGGCCGCGGTCGCTCGACGAGTGGGAGGCACGCGCGAACCTATGATAGCGGGCGTTCACGGCCGTCGCGCGCCGCCGAGCGCGCCGATCCGCCGCCGCGCGGCTTCGTTGGTGGAATCGCGGGAGAGCGCTTCCCGGTAGCTCGCGAGCGCCGTGGCGGTGTCGCCCGCTTGCAGATGGACCTCGCCCATCAAGAACGGGATTGCCGTCGACGCCGGGTAGAATTCCGCGTTGAGCTTGAGCAACCCGAGCGCGTTGCCGGGACGCCGGCCTTGCGACTCCGCCCGCGCGAGCTGATTCAGCACCCCTTCCTGGAAATCGTAGGTGCCGCTGCCGTAGTAGCGCAGCCGGAGCTCGCGATAGCGTCGCGCCGCGACGTCGATCCCGCTATCGGCGAGGACCAGGGTCAGCTCGTCGTCCAGGAGCCGCGGCCGGGCGAGCCCCCGGTGACAGGTGGCGCAACGCACCTCCACCTGCGGCTTGGGGCGGTCGGTGACTTCCGCCAGGTGCTCCCCGTTGATGTGCATCACCATGTCGATCATCACGCGAGCGACTCGCTTGGGCCGTTTGTCATCAGAGGCGAAGTTCACCGAGTCGAGCGGCTGATCGTCGCGGCCCACATGGCAGTACACGCACCGCACGCCGAGCGCCTGCGTGAATCCGCGCATCGTGTTGATCAGGGTGCGCTGGTCGATGTTCTTGGGCAGCACCTTGAGGTTGGTAAACGAGTCCGGCGGGAAACGGCCCTGCGCGGCGGCGCCCCCTCCGAAGACCGTGAGGGCGACGAGCAGGATGGGGCCGTGTGAACGGGGCATGTCGCCTCCCAGGGCGCTGGTGCGTTTCACAACGATATCCCGCAGGGGACCACCCGCCCCTCCCGACGTGTGAGCAAACGGTCAGGGACGGTTGGGGCCTGCCGGCCGGACAACCCTTTGGGACCTGGTGCTGTCTCATTCACTGATCACCTTACCACGGGGCCTTCATGCTGCCGATCGTCGGGTTGTTCGTCGCCACCATCGCAAGCCAGGGCACCCTGTCGGGGAGCGCCCCGGCCGACCCCTCCGCCACTCACGCGTCGGCGAGCCGAGCGGTCCGGCCCCCGACCATCGACGGCCGGGACGACGACGAGGTTTGGCGGAGTGCCCAGCCGATCACGGCGTTCCAGGAGTTCGACCCGGTGGAGGGAAAGCCGGCCCGATTCGCAACCGACGCGCGGGTGGCCTACGACGCGGACAACCTCTACGTGTTCATTCGGGCGTACGACCCGGAGCCACAGAAGATCTTGCGGCTCCTCGCCCGTCGCGATGTGCGTCCCCCCACCGACCAGCTGAAAATTATCGTCGATTCCTATCACGATCGACGCTCGGGATACGAATTCGCCGTCAATCCCGCCGGGGTGAAGCGCGATTACGCGATCTACAACGATACCAACGAAGATGACGCGTGGGACGGTGTGTGGGATGTGGCAACGACGGTGGACTCGCTTGGCTGGACGGCCGAGTTCCGGGTGCCGTTCTCTCAGCTGCGCTACGCCAATTCGCCGAGCCACACGTTCGGCTTCGCGGTGTGGCGCGACATCGAGCGGTTCAAGGAGCGAGTCAGCTGGCCGCTGTACCGCCGGAATCAGTCTGGCTTTGCTTCGCAGCTCGGCGAGCTGAGCGGAATCGAGGGGATCTCCTCCCCCCGCCGCCTCGAGGTCTCGCCTTACATCGTGACGAAGAACGTGTCCGTCCCCACGGCAACCGGCTATGAACGGGACCAGCGCATGACCGCCGGCGCCGATTTCAAGTACGGTGTCACCTCCAACCTGACGCTGGACGGCACGGTCAACCCGGACTTCGGCCAGGTGGAAGCCGATCCAGCGGTGCTGAACCTTGGCGCTTTCGAGACGTTCTTCCGGGAAAAGCGGCCGTTCTTCATCGAGGGGGCGGGCCTGCTGCGGTTCCCCGTCAACTGCAACGTGGTGCGGGACTGCGGCAGCGAGAACCTCTTCTATTCGAGACGTATCGGCCGGGCCCCGCAGTTGTCCGGCTTGTACGCCGACGCGAGCTCGGCGACGGCTTCGACGATCATCGGCGCGGCAAAACTCACCGGCCGGCTGCCAAGCGGCTTGTCGTTGGGTATCCTCGACGCCGTTACCCAACGCCAGGCCGGCAGCGCCAACCGGAGCATCGAGCCGGCGACGAACTACACCGTCGTGCGCGCCACCCAGGACTTCCGTAACGGCGAAACCGGGATCGGCGTGATCGGCACCGCCGTCAGCCGCTCGCTCGATCAATGGACGCGGGACTACCTGCGCTCAAGTGCGGTCGTGGGCGGGGCCGACGTCCGCCACCGCTTTCTGCAGGGCCGCTACGAGCTGAACGCGTCGCTGACGGCCAGCCGCGTCACCGGTTCGCGGGCCGCCATCGCCGCTACGCAACGGAACTCGACCCACTACTTCCAGCGCCCCGATGGGGCCCTCCAATTCGACTCGACCCGCACCGCGCTCACCGGCCACACCGAGCAGGTTCGGTTCGGCAAGTTCGGCGGCCCGGTGCTGCGCTTCGAAACGAGTTACCAGCGCGTCTCCCCTGGCTACGAAGTCAATGACCTCGGATTCCTGAACCGCGCGGACTGGCAGGAGCAGGCGACCTGGGCAGCGCTGCAATTCCAGCGTCCATCCGCCTTTTACCAGCGCCTGTTCTGGAATTTCAATGAGTGGAACGACTGGACCACCGACGGCTTGCCGCTCGAGCATGCGATGAACACCAACATTCACACCGAGCTCAAGAACCACTGGTGGCTGCACGCTGGCGGCACCCTCGGGCAGCTCGGCACGGCGTATTGCGATCGCTGCGCGCGGGGCGGCCCGGCGCTGCGGCAAGCGTCCTACATCGCGCCGTGGGGCGGGATCGAAGGGGATGGACGCCGCACCGTGGTTCCCTACTTCTGGGTGAACTATTTCCGGGGGGACGAAGGCCGGTCGTCGTCGCTCAATCTCAGCCCCAGCGTCGACCTGCGGGTGTCGTCCCGGTGGACCGCGTCCATCGGCCTGAACATCTCGAAAAACACCGATCACACGCAGTGGTTCGGGAACTTCACGGACGCGACGGCGACGACCCACTACACCTTCGCGCACCTCGATCAGCGGACCCTGAGCCTGCAATGGCGCCTCAATTTCACGGCGTCTCCCAACCTCACCGTCCAGATCTATGCCGAGCCCTTCGTGAGCAAGGGGCGGTACTCGGACGTCCGCGAGCTGGCCGACCCGCGCGCCCGAGAGTTCGTCGATCGGTTCCAGCCCTATGGCGACACGGCGGTGAGCAACAATCCCGGTGGGTTCAACTTCAAGCAATTCCGGTCCAATACGGTGCTGCGTTGGGAGTACAAGCCCGGCTCGACGATTTACCTCGTCTGGACCCAGGGTCGGGAGGACTTCGAATCGGGGTTTGGAGTGCGATCGTTCGGCGGAGACTTCCGCGAACTGTTTCGGTCACACCCCGACAACACGTTCCTGATCAAGGTGTCCCACTGGTTCGACTGGTAGCGCCCGAGCTCACGGGCCGGTATCTCGCGGCGGCTCCCACAGCTCGAATCGGTTCCCCTCCGGGTCGCTGGCCCATCCGAAGCGGCCGTACTCGGATTCTTCGACCTTGTCGTCGACGGTCACCCCACCGGCGCGCAGCTGCGCGCACATGGCGTCCAAGTCGTCCACGATGTAGTTGACCATGAATGGCTTGCCGCCGGGCTCGAAATACGTCGAGTCCTGCTTGAACAGGCTCCACACCGTAGCGCCGGTACGCTCCGGCGCGTCGTTCCGGCGCCATTTGAACTGCGTCCCACCCCAGTCCTCGAACGGTATGCCGAGGTGCTTTTCGTACCAGGCACCCAGTGCCTTGGGATCGCGTGCTTTGAAGAAAACCCCACCGATACCCGAGACCTTGTTCATGGGATAGCCCTCACCCGCCGTTCAGGAAGATCCGGGACGTCCGCAGCACTAGCTCTTGCGCCTCCCCCAACGATCCGGCGAGCGATGCCCCGGCGGCCTTGTGGTGCCCGCCACCCCCGAACTGCTGCGCCAGCGCCGCCGAGTCCACGTCCCCCATCGAGCGGAACGACACCTTGATCCGCCCATTGGCAATTTGCCGGAACAGCAGCGCCAAACGCACTCCGGCAATCGAGCGCGCGTGCTCGACGATGCCATCCAAATCGTCGGGGGTGGCGTCATGTCGCTCGAGCGCGCCGTTGGGCACGGTCACCCAGGCAAGCCCCAGCACAGGCTCGACCACCAGCGTCTGTAACACTTCGGCGAGCAGGCGCACCCGACCCTCGGGCGCGCTCGCGTACACCGCTTCGTAGATCGACTCGGGGTTCACGCCATGCTCGAGTAGCGCAGAGGCGACGCGCAGGGCGCGGGCAGTGGTATTGGAAAAGCGGAATCCACCGGTGTCCGTCAGCAGACCCACATACAACGCCCGCGCCGCGTCGACGGAGAGCGGCCATCCGAGCGTCATCGCGAGATCGAAGACCAGCTCGGCGGTCGCGGTCGCCTCGGGCGCGACGAGCCGAGGTCCTTCCGGGAGCGTGCCGGGGCTCACGTGGTGGTCGATACACACGACCGGTGCCCGCCGCTCCCGCACCGCGCTCGCGAGATCACCAAGGCGCGGCAGGTCCGAAATGTCGAGCACCACCACTACGTCGGCGCGCGCGATTTCGCGCCCCGCATGGTCGCTCGCGTCAGCCCCGTCGGGGAGGAGGAACCCGAACCGGTCGGGGATTGCCGTGGGGTTGGCGATGACCGGGTACAGGCCACGAGCGCGCAACAAATGCCACAACCCGACCTCGCTCCCCAGACCGTCACCGTCAGCGTTCACGTGAGTGGTCAGGGCGACGTGCATACCGGGCTTCAAGATCGCGGCGATGGCCCGGGCCGCCGCGGCGCGTTCGGGCGGGACGGGAAGACCGTTTGAAGGCATATGGTTACAAGATAGCTAGGCGCGGTCACGCACCAACCTCCTTGATCCTTCCCCCACGCGACGGGTAGGCTATGGGACGGGCCATGGTGCTCCCCTTCCTCGTCTCACTCGTCCTCCCCATCCAGGGGTACGGCGCAACCGTTGCGGCAACGCCGCCGCACGGTCCGGCGCGCGTCGCCGTCCGGCTGTCCGACTCGAGCTTCGCGCGCGGACAACGAGCCCGCGTGTATGTCCAGCTGGAAGACACGGCCTACCTGCTCGTCCTCCACGTGAACGGAGAGGGTCGGATTCGCATCCTCTTCCCTATGCGCCCGATCGAGGACGCGTTGGTCCCCGGCGGAGCATGGTACGAGATCCCGGGACATGACGCGCGAGGGGCCATCGCGGTGGACGAGCGTGAGGGCACCGGTACGGTTCTCGCCGCGCGCTCGCGCATCCCATTCCAGTTCGACCTGCTCGCGCGCGGCGATGACTGGGACTACGCCGAAGCCCTACTGTTCCAGCCGACCGGCGGCGAAGCACTCCCGGCTGCGTTGGACATCGTCGAACGGCTGGCGGGCGGCAGGCGCGCCGATGTGGATGCCACCACCTACATGGTCAGATCGCCGGATGGCGTAGCGTCTCGTGAGGCGAAGCCAACCGCCATCTGGCCGAGCGTACGCAGCAGTCCGTACCCTGGTGAGAGTGGAAACCAGGCTCAGAACGAATCAGCCTACGGCGATTCGAGTGGACCGGCACCGGTCATCATCAACGCCGTGTGTGCCAATTCGTACGTCGCGCAGGGAGCCGCCTGTGGGTCGGTGCTGATCAACTCGACGTTCGTCCAGACGGGAACCGAGACGTGGGAGTACGCCGACTTCTCTCACTTCGGAGGGTTTTTTCTCAGCCCGCGGTTGTTCCGCCGCCCGAACCCTGCAGAGCCGCCCACCGTCTCGCCGCGGCGCCGACCGGCCCAAACCCTTCCGCGTCCCCTGCGGCCCAGTCAGGTACGCGTGAAACGGCCTCCTCCATTCCCACCGCTGCCCCCGCCGCGTCCACCTGTTCCGGACGCGATCATCGGCCCGCGCGTTCGTGTAGCCGCTGGCGGCGAGGCGTCGCGCTTCGCTCCGTCTCGCCCGCCGGTCCCGAGTGCACCTCGAGCGATGCCCGAGGCGTGGCGGCGGCCGGCCCGTCGTGCACCGGACCGCCCGGCCGCCACCAGTGAGGGTGGGACGATCTCCACGACCTCAGTGAGAATGCTTGACGCGAGACGTGCTGAGCCACAAGGGAGTGTCCCGACCGTATCCAACGAAGCGACGCGCCTCGTGTCGTCCGTGCCGATCGGGGTGGCGCCAACCTCACGCCCGGCGCCGGCCGCCCGAGCGGCTACCGCGTCGCCCGGAACGACGCGCCCCACCACTCGGGCGTATCCGCACCCAACCCGCATCGTCCGCCCGCGCGCGCCCTAGGCAGAGCCTCGTCCTACATCTTTCCTGCTTTTCGCTGCAGCACCGAGTGCCGACGGCTGTAGCCGAAATAGATCGCGAACCCGATGAGCAGCCACACCAACAGCCGCAGCCAGGTATCTCTCGGCAGCGTGAGCATCAAGCCGACGCAGCACAGGATACCCATGATCGGCACGAACGGGACGAGCGGCGTCTTGAACGGCCGCTCGAGGTCGGGCCGCTTGGTGCGCAGGATCCAGACTCCGGCGCACACCAGCACGAACGCCAACAGCGTTCCGATGTTGACCAGCTGGCCCAGGAGCTGCAGCGGCAGGAAGCCCGTGGCGAGGCCGACGGCGATACCGGTGTAGATCGTGGACAGGTACGGCGTGCGGAAGGTCGGGTGGACCTTCCCGGCCCAACGGCCCAGGAGGCCGTCCCGGGACATCGAAAAGAACACGCGCGACTGCCCGAGCAGCATCACCAGGATGACGGATCCCAAGCCGAGCACCGCGCCGACGTCGATCGAGACGCGCACCCACCACGGCGCGCCGATCCTCTCCATCGCGTACGCCATCGGGGCCGGCCGGTTGAGCTCGGTGTACGGCACCATTCCGGTCAACACCGCCGACACGACGATATAGAGGATGGTACAGATGGCCAACGATCCGAGGATGCCGATGGGCATGTGCTTCTGGGGATTCTTGGCCTCCTGCGCGGCCGTGGAGACCGCGTCGAAGCCGATGTAGGCAAAGAATACGAGCCCGGCGCCCCGCAGCACGCCGGACCAGCCGAACGTGCCCCATTCACCGGTATTCGGCGGGATGAAAGGCTTCCAGTTGGCCGTGTTGATGTGGGCGAGGCCGACAGCCACGACCAGGAGCACGATCGTGACTTTGAGGATCACGATGAGATTGTTCACGCGCGCCGACTCGCGGATCCCGATCACGAGGATCGTCGACATCAGCGCGACGACGAACATGGCCGGCAGGTTGATGATCGCGCCGGTGAGGTTGAGACCCGTGTGCGCGCAACCGACGATGTGGTCGGCGACCTGTGCGGCCGTGCACCACTGCGTTGGCGATGCGGCGAGCGCCGGCGGGATCTGCAACCCGAACAGACCGAGCAGCGAGACCAGGTGACCCGACCATCCTACGCCGACGGTTGCCGCCCCAGCCGCGTATTCGAGCACCAGGTCCCAGCCGATGATCCATGCGACGAGCTCGCCCATGGTGGCATAGGCGTTGGTGTAGGCACTGCCGGCGACGGGCACGGCACTCGCCATCTCCGCATAGCAGAGCCCGGCGAACGCGCACGCGATGCCGACGAGGGTCATCGAAATCGGTACCGCCGGGCCGGCGTGCAGCGCGGCGGCCTGACCCGTCAGCACGAAAATCCCCGCCCCGATGATCGCGCCGATCCCGAGGGTGACGAGGTTGAGCGGGCCAAGTGCCCGTTTGAGCGACCCCTCGCCGGCCGCTTCGGCTTCGGCCCGAAGGGCGGTGATGGACTTGGTGGCCCAGAGCGACATCCGACATCTCGCGCGAGGGTGGAGAGGCAATCTCCACCCGCGGGATGTGATCAGGGAATCAATTGGGGACGAGCGGGACTGTGAGCGTGATGGGAAGGATCGGCTCAAGCCGTCGTCTCGTACAACCGATCCCGATAGCGTCGACTGAGACGCAACCGCGTGCCGCTCGTGAGAATCACCACGCCATCGCCGTGGAACCACGACTGCAGCTCGCGGATGCGGTCGAGCTGGACGATGTACGAGCGGTTGATGCGACGGAACTGGCGCCGGTCGAGCCGGGCTTCGAGCTTGGCGAGCGGCAGTCGCACGCGGTGAGCCGCGCGGCCCACATGCAGCCGCACGTAGTTGCCCGCCGCCTCGAACCAGTCCACGTCGTCCACGCGCACGAAAAACGCCCGACCCCGCTCGCGCACCAGCAGCCGCACGAGTGGCGTCCCGTCGCCCGCGGCGGTTTCCCGGCGGCCGAGCCGACGCCGCGCCCGTGCCACGGCCGCCCGAAACCGTTCGGGGTCAATTGGCTTCAGGAGATAGTCCACCGCCTCGTGCGCGAACGCCGGCACGGCGTACCGCTCGTAGGCCGTGACGAAAATGACCGCCGGCCGCCGTTCGGCCGCCACCTCCTTCAGCAGCGCGAAGCCGTCCGCGCCCGGGAGCTGCACGTCGAGAAACAGCAGGTCGGGCGCGTGCCGGTCGATGGCCGTCCGGGCGGACGCCGCGTCGCCGCAGGCGGCGACGATCCGGACGTCCGGCTCGCCGCGCACCAGGCGGCGCAAGCGCCGGACCGCGAGCGGCTCGTCTTCGACCAGCACGGCCCGGATCGTCATGCGACGCGGGTCTCCCGAAACGGCAGTGACAGCCGCACCACCAGCCCACGGGGATCGCCGTCCACGAGCTCCAACCGCTGGGCCGCGCCGTACAGCTGGGCCAGGCGGGCGCGGGTGTTGGCGAGCCCGATCCCCGGTCGCGACGCCGTGGCCGCCGCCGCGTCGCCCAGGCCTGGGCCATCATCCCACACTTCGAGCCGTAGCGTGTCGACGTCACGGCGCGCGCGGATCCCCACCACGCCGGGCCCGGGCCGCGCGGCGATGCCGTGGCGCACCGCGTTCTCGACCAGGGGCAACAAGATCATCGCCGGCACCTGCGCGCGGCGCGCGTTGCCGTCGACCTCGCGGCGCACCCGCAGCCGATCCTGGAAACGCACCGCCTGGATCTCGAGATAGCGGTCCACCAGCTCCAGCTCGCTCGCCAAGGTGACCTCCGCCGTGCCGTCGGTCTCCAGGGTGCGGCGCAGCAGGTCGGCGAGCCGTCCCACCATGCGCTCGGCCGCATCGGGATCTTCGTGAATCAGCTCGGCGATCGCGTTGAGCGTGTTGAACAGGAAATGCGGTCGTAGCTGCTGCGTCAGCGCCTGCAACCGCGCCTCGGCGACACTCGCCTCGAGCTGCGCCGTTCGCACCCGGTGCTCCTGGGCGTCACGGGCGAAGTCGCGCGCATGCACCAGGGCGAGGATGGCCCAGTAGATCAGCAGGTTCCAATGGTAGGAAGCGGCGAAATTGTCCACCAGCTTCGGGACGTACGGATACGGCCCGGGGCCATGCAGCATCGCCTGCAGCGCCGTCGCGAGGGCGAGGTGGAGCACCCCGAGGGTGAGGCTGGCGCCGAAATGGATCGGGACCGCGCGCTCCCAGTTCACCCGGTCGACACGGAAGCGACGCGCCAAGGCTCGCACCGCGAGCGCCAGGACGCCCCAGAGATACCAGTCGAGCATCTCGGAGCGCAGCGCTTGCCACCAGGTGGCCGGCTGGGCGGAAAACCGTTGCTCGGCGAGGAACAGCTGGGTCGAAAAAACGAGCCCCAGCAGGGTCCACAACGCGAGATAGCCCAACCAGCGTTTCCAAGCTTGCATGTCGCGGAACCTATAAGCGTCAAGCGACGGCGTCGAGCAGAACCGTCAAGCAAAAACGTCGGGCAGAACCGTTGATCGCACGGTTTTGCTCGACGTCTTTGCTCGACGATTCTGCTTGACGCCTGTCTGCTGTTTGGCTATTTGGCCAATTTCGACTTCCGCACCCCGTAGGCGAAATAGATCACGATGCCGATGCCGAACCAGATGAGCAGCCGCTCCCAGGTCCGCCACGGCAGCGAGGCCATCAGATACACCGCGGAGATCACCCCCATGGGCGCCACGAACCAGACCCAGGGGGTCTTGAAGGCGCGCGGCAGGTTGGGCTCGCGCACCCGCAGCACCAAGATCCCGATCGAGACGATGACGAACGCCAACAGGGTCCCGATCGAGACCAGGCTGCCCGCCTCGCGGACCGTGAAGAATGCCGCGGGGATCATCACCGCGATGCCGGTGATGATGGTGGTGATCCACGGGGTCTGGAACTTGGGGTGCACCTTGTTGACGAACGGTGGAAGCAGCCCGTCTTTCGACATGGTCCAGAAGACGCGCGACTGCCCAAGCAGCATCACGAGGATCACGCTCGAGAGCCCCGCGATGGCGCCCATCTTGATGAGCGACGACATCCAGCCCAGTCCGGCGGCATCCGCGGCGACCGCGATCGGGTCAGGGACGTTCAAATCCTTGTACGACATCACCCCGGTCGCGATGCCCGACACGATGATGTACAACACAGTACAAATGAGCAGCGACCCGATGATGCCGATCGGCATGTCGCGTTGCGGGTTTTTCGCCTCCTGGGCGGCGGTCGAGACCGCATCGAACCCGATATAGGCGAAGAATACCACGCCGGCACCCGTCATCACGCCCGTCCAGCCGAATTCGCCGCGCACGCCGGTGTTCGGCGGCATGAAGGGCTTCCAGTTGTCCGGGTTAACCGCATGCGCCGCGGCGATGATGAACAGCAACACGACCGCCACCTTGATGAACACGATGACGTTGTTGACGTTCGCCGATTCCTTGATGCCGATCACCAGGAGCGTCGAGACGAGGGCGATGATGATCACCGCCGGCAGGTTGAACAAGGCGGTGGCGGTCGTCCCGTCGGCGCACATCACGGCAGTACCTCGCGCCGCCGACAACGTACAAGGGAAGTTGATCCCAACGTCCTTGAGGAACGAGACGACGTACCCCGACCATCCGATCGCGACGGTCACGGCGCCGAGCGCATACTCGAGCACCAGGTCCCACCCGATGATCCAGGCGAACAGCTCGCCCAGGGTGGCGTAGCCGTAGGTGTAGGCGCTGCCCGCCATCGGGACCAGCGAGGCGAATTCGGCGTAGCACAACGCCGCGAAAATCGAGGCCAAGCCCGCCAGCACGAAGGAGAGCACCACCGCGGGTCCCGCATTTTGCGCCGCCACCGTGCCGGTCAGCACGAAAATGCCGGTGCCGATGATGGCCCCGATCCCGAGCATCGTCAGATTGAGCGCGCCCAACGCGCGCTTCAGGCTGTGATCGGTCTCGGCTTCCTTCTGGAGGTCGGTGACGCTTTTCCGTCGAAAGAGATCCATGCGCACCCCTTGGACGTGGGAGGATCGAACCGCAGCCGGGCGCTAGAGTAGCGCCACGCTTTCCGGCGTGTCAAGCACGTCCGCCTCAGAGGCTGTAGTTCGGCGCTTCCCGTGTGACAACCACGTCGTGCGGGTGCGACTCGCGCAACCCCGCCGAGGTGATGTTGATGAACTCCGTTTCGGTTCGCAGGCCGGCCACGTCCTTCACGCCGCAGTAGCCCATGCCACTGCGCAGTCCGCCCACCATCTGGAAGAGCACGTCTTCCACCGGACCGCGATACGGCACGCGCCCCTCGATCCCTTCCGGGACGAGCTTGGTGGCCGAGACCTCGCCTTCCTGGAAGTACCGGTCCGCCGAGCCTTCCTCCATGGCGGAGAGGCTGCCCATGCCGCGGATCACCTTGAAGCGGCGCCCTTCGAGCAGGAACGACTCGCCGGGGCTTTCCTCGGTCCCGGCGAGCATCGAGCCCATCATCACGCTCTCGGCGCCGGCGGCCAGTGCCTTCACGATGTCACCGGAGTACTTGATCCCGCCGTCGGCGATGACGGGCACGTCCCCTGCCCCGCGAACGGCGTCCACGATGGCGGTGATCTGGGGGACGCCCACGCCGGTCACGACGCGGGTGGTGCAGATCGAGCCGGGGCCGACTCCGACCTTCACCGCGTCAACGCCACGCTCCACCAGGGCGCGGGCGCCGGCCTCGGTCGCCACGTTGCCGCCCACGAGCTGCGTTTCGGGGAATTGCTCACGCAGGCACGCCACGGTGTCGAGCACGCCGCGCGAATGGCCATGCGCCGAATCCACCACGATCACATCGCATCCCGCGTCGAGGAGCGCTTTGGCGCGCGACAGGGCGTCGGGCGTCCCGCCCACCGCCGCCGCGACGCGCAACCGCCCGTGCTGATCCTTGTTGGCGTTGGGGTGTTGGCGACGCTTGAAGATGTCCTTGATGGTGATCAAGCCGCGGAGCACGCCGTGCTGATCCACAACGGGGAGTTTCTCGATGCGATGGGTCCCGAGGATCTTCTCCGCTTCGTCGAGCGTGGTGCCGACCGGAGCGGTGACCAGCTTGTCCTTGGTCATCGCCTCACGGATCGGGCGATCGAGCTGGCGCTCGAATTGCAAATCACGGTTGGTGATGATGCCGACCAGCTTGCCGGCCGAATCGACGATTGGGACGCCGGAAATACGGAACCGCGCCATCAACTGAGCCGCCTCACGCAGCGGACGGTCGGGGCCGAGGGTGATCGGGTTGATGATCATCCCCGACTCGCTGCGCTTCACCCGGTCCACCTCCGCCGCCTGGCGGTCGATCGGCATGTTTTTGTGGATCACGCCGATGCCGCCAGCACGCGCGATCGCCATCGCCATCTCGGCCTCGGTCACCGTGTCCATCGCGGCCGCGATCAAGGGGATGTTGAGCGGGATGTCGCGCGTGAAACGGCTTTTCACGTCCACGTGTCGCGGGTGCACGGCGGAGAGCCGCGGCACGAGGAGCACGTCGTCGAAAGTGAGTGCGGGGGTCTGGCGGAAGGTTCCCATAGCGGAAGTTACTGCGGCGCGGGCCACTCCTCAACCGCGCCATGGTTCACAAGCGATCGAGCACCATCTCGGCGAACGCCCGCGCCCGCCCCTTCAGATTGCCCTTGCCGCTGAAGTCGCTGATCGTGAGCGACACCGCGTAGGGGCCATGCACCACGACCAGGTTTCCGCGTGTTTCACCGGCCGGCAGCCATAGAGCCCTGTCGCCAAGGCCCCGGAGCGGCTCGGCCGCCTTCTGCGCAGCGAAGAAGGCGTACACGTCCGTGCTGCCGCGCGATACCCGGAAGTCCACTGACACGCCGTGAAACGCATCGCCGGATGCAGGATCGAGCGTACAACTCTGGTTTGTGCCATCGGCGCGTCGGTACTTCGACGGCTGCTCGAGGGCGCGGGATGCCTCAGCTTCTGTGATGTAGCCGCAGATTCCCCGGGAACGCGCGATCGTCGACTCGGCGACGGCCCCCGACGGGGCCGCGGCACGTTCCCCAGCGCCAGCATCCCGCTTGACATCCTTAGAACATCCGACCAACAGCGACAGCGCGACCGCGACTTTGGAGGCGTTCATGAGGATCCTGTCTGGCTATTGCGGTGGCTCCTGCTCAGGTGCCGGGGTCGGGGCCGGGGGTTCTTCCGTCGGCTTCTTGCGCGCCTCGTCCACCGCCGCTTTCCCCGCGGCCGCGAGTCCCTCGAAGAACTTGCCCGCCTTCCCCACCGTGTCCATCGTGCCTTTGATGATATTGATCGGCACGCGGCCGGCACGCAGCGTGTCCTCGAGCGTTTCGGCGACCTTCTGGAACGCCGGGGCGCCCGCGGGCCGATCGACGTATTTCGACTCGAGAAACTCCACGTAGTCGAGCACCTGGTAGGCCTTGTCATCGGGCAGCGCCTCGAGCTTGCGCAGCAGGCGCTGCAACAGGATGTCGTTCATGGCTGCACCTCGAGCGTCACGAGATCGACCACCGGATTGCCGATGAAGCGGCTGCGCCCGGTTCGCACGCGCGCCGTGACCAGCACGGTCGCGAGCGGAGCGAGCGCTTCCACCGCGGCGCGCTTCGACTCCGGCACGACGACGTACACGAATCCGCGCTCCGGCGCCGGGCCGCGCGCCAACAGGTACCGCCCTCCATCCGGGATGTCGGGTCGCAGGTCGTCGGCGGTGCGCACCGCGATGACCTGGAGCGTCCAGCGCAGCGTCTGGCCCCGGTAGCGATCCGGTTCGGCGCGCAGCTCCGCCGCGCTCACCCCGATCAACACGCCCGGCGGCGCGGTCTGGAGGTCAGCCGTCTTCACCCACCCCTCGAGCTGCACCCGGGTCCACTCGCCAGTGCGCCCCAGCACCTTGAGTGGCGCATTCGCCGACAGCGTAGCATCGCCGGCCCCTTCAGGAGCGCGATACAACGTCGTGGGGCGTGCCGACTGGATACGGGACGGGTCCACTCCGGCCGGCGGGGTGGTGTCCGGTTGCGTGCCGGCGGGCGTCGTCGGTCTGCTCGTGGAGGGACCCGGCGTCGGTGCGGTCTCGGCTCGTGGATCGGCGACCGGTCTCAACCCGGCCCGCCGCACCCACCCTTGGCGCCGGACGTGCACCCAGCGACCCTGATCGCCCACTTTGTCGAGCGCGAAGCCGACGGTCAAGCGCGCCAGCACCGTACCGGCCGGCGCGATGCGCAGATTCTCCGTCGGTGCCTTGGTCACCGCGAGATCGAAACCCGGAACCCTCGATGGCCCGACCGAGGTCACGAAGATCCAGCCGTCGAGTGTGACCTGCGTCCACTCGCCCTGCGTCTCGCCCTGCTCGAGCGTGGCACCCGCTTCGAGCTGCGCGAGACGTCGGCCGGCGGCCGCCTGGTAAAACCATTCGCCGTCCGCGGCCACGCGGGCCTTCCCCTGGGCGGCGAGCGGAGCGGCGACGAGGACGACAACTGGTAGGAGACGCAGCGCACGGATAGATTGCATCCCCTTCAATATGAACAACAGGTCTGGGTCGCGCACCCCGGTCGCGCTGATCGTACTGGACGGCTGGGGCTTCCGCCCCGGCCGCGAGGGAAATGCCATCGAGCTGGGCGCGACGCCGACCTGGCACCGCCTCTGGGAGCGCGCGCCCAAGACGCTGCTCGACGCTTCGGGACTCGCGGTCGGTCTCCCGGAAGGCCAGATGGGGAACAGCGAGGTCGGGCACTTGAATCTGGGGGCCGGCCGGGTCGTGCCGCAGGATATCGTTCGGATCTCGCAGTCGATCGCGTCCGGCGATTTCTTCCAGCTGCCGGCGCTCGTGGACCTCTGCGCCAAAGTGAAACGTTCGGGCGGCACGCTCCATCTCGCCTCGCTCATCGGCCGGGGAGGGGTGCACGCGCTCGATGAGCACCTCATCGCCGCGCTGGATCTCGGTCGCCGCACCGAGGTCCCCATGGCGATCCACGCCTGGACGGATGGCCGCGATACGCCCCCCAAATCGGGGTTGGGGTTCATGCAGGACCTGCTCGACGCGGTGGAGCGCTCGGGCACCGGGGCCGCCGTCTCGAGCCTCGTGGGACGCTACTACGCCATGGACCGCGATCGGCGCTGGGAGCGGACCAGACGCGCGTACGACGCAATGGTGCACGGGATCGGCGCGGAGGCGCCGGACCCTCTCGCTGCCGTCCGGTCGGCCTACGACGCCGGCGAGACGGACGAGTTCATCACGCCGCGCGTCATCGCCGGCGCGCCGCGCATCAAGACCGGCGACGGTCTGTTCATCGTGAATTTCCGCGCCGACCGGGTGCGGCAGATGTGCCGCGCGCTGGCGATCGACGGCTTTGACGGGTTCACCGATCCTGCCCGCCCCGCGATTTCGCTCGTCACCATGACGCAGTACGACGAGACGTTTCCGTTCCCGATGGCGTTCGGGCCGGTGGTGCTGCACCAGATCGTCGCCCAGGTGCTCGGAGACCGTGGGCGGACGATGCTCCGCACGGCGGAAACGGAGAAGTACGCGCACGTGACGTACTTCTTCAACGGTGGAGTCGAGACGCCGTACAAGGGCGAAGAGCGGCAACTCGTTCCATCGCAGACCGGCGTGTCGACCTACGACCAGATGCCGGAGATGAGCGCCCCAGGGGTGACCGACGTCCTCTGCAAGGCGCTCGAGGCCCGGAACCACGACTTCATCCTGTGCAATTATGCCAACGCCGACATGGTGGGCCACTCCGGGGTACTATCGGCGGCGGTGCGGGCGGTGGAAACGGTGGACGCCTGCCTCACACGGGTCTTGGCGAGCGCCGAACGAGGCAGCACCACACTGTTGATCACCGCCGACCACGGCAACTGCGAGTTGATGATCGACCCCTCGACCGGCGGGGCTCATACCGCTCACACGACCAACCCGGTGCCGTTCCTGCTGGTAGGCGCCGAAGACGTGCGGAGCCTGCGACACGCCGGCTCGCTCCGCGACGTGGGACCGACGGTGTTGCGCCTCCTGGGTATCGAGCCACCGGAGGAGATGACGGGGACCGACCTGAGAGAGGGAGCATGACGGCACGCAGAACCAACGTAGGGATGATTCTCGTCTGCCTCGGTATGCTGGCGCCACCGCGCCCTGCGACCGCCCAAGTCGGCCACGATCCCGCTCATTCCCCCTATCGCGACGTGCTGCGCGGCCCCATGGTGCGGGTCACGACCGGCTATTTCAGCGGGACCCGCGGCCGGGTCCCCGTGAGCCCATCTGACGGGCCGACGGGCGGGCTGCGCTTCGAATACCCGATGAGCAACCTGCTCACTTTCGCCGCCGGGGTCGCGTACGCCCAAACCGACGCGTTCTTTTTCGATCCCAATGACTCGGTGCCGCAAGCGAAGGGCCCGATCAACAACGACCTCATGCTGTTCGACCTCGGGCTCCAGGCCTCACTCACCGGAGCCAAGACGTTCCACGGCCTTCAACCCTACGTCGGCGCCACAGTGGGGCTCGTGTTCGGCTCGGCGTTCGCCTCCGACACCAGCGGCTACAGCTTCGGCACCAAGCTCAGCTACGGACCGGAGCTGGGCATCCGGTGGCATCCGACGCGGCGACTCAGCTTCGAGGCCGGCTACCGCCTCTTGTTCTACAAGGTGCGGTACCCGTTTTCGTACCGGCCGAAACTGCTCCCCCTGGGCGCGCCGCTCACGCAAGTGACGACGCATCCCTGGGCGATGTTCGGCATCGGATGGACTTTCTAGGGGACGGACTGCGCCGCGCGGTCCATCTGCTGGTGTCGGGGGACGCCGAGGTGCTTGGCATCACCCTCCTCACGCTCAAGGTCGCTCTCCTCGCCACAACATGCGCCTGCGCCCTCGGCATCCCGGCGGGCTTCGTACTCGCCTCCCGGCCCTTCTGGGGACGGCGCGCCGCACTCACGGTGGTCAACACCGCGCTCGCCTTCCCAACCGTCGTGGTCGGCCTGTTGCTATTCGGCGTGCTGTCGCGCCACGGCCCGCTCGGGGAGCTCGGGTGGCTATACACCTGGCAGGCGATCGTCGTGGCGGACGTGCTGCTCGCGCTGCCCATCGCCGCGGCGCTCTCGGCGGCGGCGGTCCAGGGCGTCGATCCACGGATCCGGCGCACCGCCGAAACCCTCGGCGCCGGTCCGTGGCGCGCCGCCTGGACGGTGGCTCGCGAAGCCCGCTTCGGACTCGCGGCGGTGGTCACCGCGGCCTTCGGCCAGAGCGTCGCCGAAGTCGGCGCGGCGCTGATGGTCGGCGGCAACATCCGCGGCCAGACCCGCACCCTCACGACCGCCGTGGCGCTGTACACCGCGCAGGGTGATTTCGGCATGGCGTTGGCGCTCGGGTTGATCCTGTTGTTGCTCGCACTCCTCGTCAACGTTGCGCTCCAGGCGCTCCAGGGAGGTGGACGTGCTTGAGCTGCGTGGCGTGCGGCACAGTTACGAGGGACGCACGGTGCTCGAGCTCGAGCACTTTCTGATCCCGCGCGGCGCGCTGGTGGCGATCGTGGGACCGAACGGGTCGGGGAAGAGTACGCTGTTGCGGCTCCTCGCCCTACTCGAGCGACCGAGCGTTGGAACGGTGTGGCTCGACGGGCAACCGGCGCGCCGCACGGCCGGCTGGCGGCGCCGCGTGACCCTGGTCGAGCAGCGGCCAATCCTGTTGAGCGGAACGGTGCGGGAAAACCTGGAATACGGATTGACAGCCCGAGGGTTGAGACGCACAGCAATGAACAGCAAACTGGAGGCGGTCGCCGAGCAGCTCAGCATTGCGCCGCTCCTCGGCCGACAACGCCGCGAGCTGTCCGAGGGTGAGATCCAGCGCGTCGCGGTCGCGCGCGCGCTGGCGCTCGAGCCCGAGGTGCTCCTGCTCGACGAACCAGTAAGCTCCGCAGACCGCGCCGCGACCCAGCAGCTGTACCGCGCGCTCGCGGCGGAGCGCGATCGTGGCCGGACCATCTGTCTCGCGTCGCACCAGCTCGAGGACGCCTACCGTTGGTCCGACGACCTGCGCGCCCTCGCCGAGGGTCGACTCGCGCCGGTGACACCGGAGAATCTGTTTCGCGTGGACATTCCGGACGGCCCGGCCGGCGCGACGCGCCACGTGCGCGTGGGGCCGCTCGAATTCGCGGTGGTGACGGATCGCGCCGGCGCCGCGATTCTCGCCGTCGCCCCGAGCGACATGTTCCTCTCTCGAGAACCGGTGGCATCCTCAGCACGCAATGTCTTCTCCGGCCGGGTGACGCGGTTGGTACGACCGCGCCCCGGGCTGGTGCACGTCACGGCCGACGTAGGCGTGGAGCTCGTGGCCGCCGTGACCGAAGAAGGAGTCGCGGAGCTGGGACTAACTCCCGGAGCGCAAGTCACGTATGCGTTCAAAGCAAGCGCCGTGCGGGTATTCTGACCATGACAATCGCATATCTCACGAGAGCGATTGAGTTTACGGCGACACACCGGATCCGGCGCGCGGACTGGACGCATGCGCAAAACGCGGCCACGTTCGGTGAGGCGGCAGAAGACCACAGCCACCGATACCATTGCCGGGTCACGGTGAAGGGCCACCTCGAGGCGGTGTCTGGCGGTGTCGTGAACCTGGCGGCACTCGACGCCCTGCTTGCGCACGAAATCACCGACCGCTTCGACGGCCGGCACATCAACCAGGACGTGCCGGAATTCGCCGACGGTGCCCGCTTGGCGACCGGGGAGGCACTGGCGGTGTATCTCTGGGACCGGCTCGCCGGCGGTTTGCCACCCGGCGTCACGCTGCACGCGGTTCGCGTTCAGGAGGGGTCGCATCTCTACTCCGAATACTTCGGCGATGCCTGAGCAGCCGTCGCCCGCCCCCGGGGAGGATTCTCCTCGGGCCGCGGGTTCGCGTCGTGGTCGCATGCGGGTCGACAGCGCCGTGGTGGAGGAGTGGCCGGTGTGGCTCGAAGTGAATGGTGTGCCGACCGTGACATGGATGTGCACGCCCGATCAGCTCGAGGAGTTGGCCGCCGGCTGGCTGCACGGCGAGGGCTACATCGAGACGGTAGACGACCTCGTGAAGCTCCGGCCCTGCGCGACCGATCTCGGATTCTGGGCGGACGTGCGGCCCGAGCGGGTGGCACTGGTGCAATCCGAGGACCGGCGCCGCGTGCTCGCGTCCGGGTGCGGAGCGGTGACCACGCTCCTCGCCGATCCCCACGCGGTGCCGCGTGCCCCCGCCAGGGGTGAACCTCCCGCGCCCGAGTCATTGCGCACCCTGTTCAAGGCCCTGTTCGCACGCGGGATTCTCTACAATGAGACCGGCGGGATCCACGCCGCCGCACTGACCGACGCCGCGGAGCTGCTGTTCCACGCCGAGGACATCGGACGACACAATGCGGTGGACAAGGTGATCGGCGCCGCCGTGTTGGCGCGCCACCGGATCGTCGGACTCGGCCTGCTCGTCACCGGCCGGATCTCGGCCGAGTTGGCGTTTAAGGCATCGCGGGCCGGGCTCGCCTGGGTCGCGACGCCGAGTGTGCCCTCAACGCTGGCGCTGACGATCGCGCAGCGCTCGGGAATGATCCTGGTGGGCCGCGCCGTGAGTGGTTCGCCGCACGTGCATCGCCCCGAGGAGTGACCCGCGAGGAGCTTGGGCCGTTGTTGCGCGAGGCGCGCACGGTGGCGGTGGTAGGGCTCTCGCCGGACCCGACGCGCCCCAGTCACAGCGTGGCCCGCTACCTCCAGCGCGCGGGCTACCGGATCGTACCGGTCAACCCGCGGCACGCGACGATTCTCGGCGAGCAGAGCTACCCGACGCTCGCCGCGGCCGCCCGGGATGCCGCGATCGACGTGGTGGACGTCTTCCGGCGCAGCGAGTACGCGGGCGGTGTGGTGGACGAAGCGATTCCGCTGCAGCCGAAACTGATCTGGCTGCAGCAAGGGGTTGTGGACGAGGCCGCGGCAGCCCGCGCCGCAGCCGCCGGCATTCCTTGTGTCATGGACCGCTGTCTGGCCGTTGAACACCAACTACTCGAGGCCTGATGAGACCCTTTGCGTCCGTGCTGTTCGCGCTTTCCCTCGCCGCCCCAGTCGCAGCGGCTCAGACTGGCTCACAACCCAGCCTGGCGCTCACGATTTTCGCAGGGGCCGCGACAGGCCACAGCCTCTGGAGCATCCCGCGCCAGCCGTATTGCGTGCTCGGGCAGACCTGCACCGCCACCGACCCACACGACACCCTTCGGTTGTCACGCGACGTGGGTTCGACCCTCGTGGCGGGCGCGGGGGCGACCTACTTTCGAAGCCCCCACCTCGGCTTCACGTTCGAAGTGTTCTACATGGGGATCCCGCTCGACGATAGCTGCACCGGCCTGTTCTACAATCCCGACGCCGAGAACCGCAACGAGCAGCTGTGCGACAATATCGCCGGCTCCGCGCTCTCGTCCAGCGCGATCGCGTTCTTCGGAGGCTTGGTGGTGCGCGCGGCCCCCACGCGCGCGATCAGCCCGTACGTGCGCGCCGGCGCAGGGCTGCTGAGCTACTCCACCGGCACTGTAGACATGTCCGGGATCTTCCAGCTCTCCAATGGCGCGGTCCAATCCCGGGCAGTGATCGTGGACGACAAGCCGAAGAAGAGCGCCCTGACCGTCCAAGTGGCAGCCGGGTTCACCGCCCGGTTGAGCCCCGGGTATCAGTTCCGCTTCGAGCTACGTGACGTGTTGTCGCCGCTCGAGCACGTCACCGGCGCCGCCAACGACCAGGGGCAGGTGTCCAAAGCGACCCGGGTGCACCACCGTGTCGCCCTGACGCTCGGGCTCGACATCATCCTCGAGAAAAAGCGCGGGCGGCGCTACTAACGTGCGCGGCGCCGTGCTCGCGGGCGGCGCCGCCAGCCGCTACGCCGGCCACTCGAAAGGACTCCTCCTGGTCGGCGGCCGGCGCATCCTCGATCGGGTTGTGGATGCGGTGACGGCGGCGACCGGCGCCCCTCCACTACTCATCGCCAACTCCGCCGACGCACCGCGGTGGCGCCCCGATTTGACGTGCGTCCCCGACCGCCTTCCCGGATCCGGGAGTCTCGGCGGGATCCATACAGCCGTCCTCGCCGGCGCGGAGCCGGTGCTGTGCGTCGCCTGGGACATGCCGTTCGTGAGCGTGCCGCTGCTCGAAACCCTGGTCCAGGAAAGCGGGAGTTGCGACGCGTTTCTCCCCGAAAGCGATTCGCGTCGCGGGCTCGAGCCGTTGTGCGCCGTGTACGGTCCGGCCTGCCGCATCCCGATCGAGCAGGCGCTGGCCCGCGGCGATCTCCGGGCGATCGCCTTCCACGAGGCGGTGCGGGTGGGTACACTATCGCTCGAACGCGTGCGGGCATTCGGGGATCCCAGCGAATTGTTCTTCAACGTCAATCGTCCCGAGGACCTCGAGCGGGCGGAGGCGCTGTGGCGGCGACTCGGATGATTTCGATCATCGGCAAGAAGGACGCGGGGAAGACCACGCTGGTGGTCGCCCTGGCGGTGGAGCTGCGCCGCAAGTTTCGCGTGATGACCCTCAAGCACGGCACGCACACCGCCGACATGGATCAGGAGGGCAAGGACACCTGGCGCCATTGGCACGAGGGCAAGGCTGAACGCGTGTTACTGGAGGCGCCGGGGCAGCGGGTGTTGTTCGAGCACACCCAGCAGGAGTCCGACCCGGTGTCCCTCGCGAAACGCTACCTCGAGGGCGCCGACATCATCCTCGCCGAGGGGTTCTCGGCCCACGCGCTCCCCAAGATCGAAGTGTTCCGACGGGTCTGCGGCGACTCCCCGATCTACGATCCCGCACGCGCGGACGCCGACCAGTGGGTCGCAATGGTCACCGATCACCCGGCGTTCGGCGCCCCGTTCCCGGTCTTCCGCTTCAGCGATACGAGCTGGCTCGTCGCGCTCGCCAACATCGCGTGGGACCGCGCCCGGGTCCTGCCCCCCTGACCGCGCTCACGCCGTCTGAGGCCGGGCGGCTGATCGTCTCGCTCGTGCGGCCGCTCGACATCGAACAGCTGCCGCTGCGCGAGGCGCTCGACCTCGTGCTCGCCCTGGAGGTCGTCAGCCCGATCGACCTCCCCGCCTGGGACAATTCCGCGATGGACGGCTATGCCTGCCGCGCCGCCGACGTCCGCGCGGGGGTAGTACTGCGCGTAGTAGAAACGATCGCGGCCGGTCAGTTCCCGACGCGCGCGCTGAACGCGGGCGAAGCGACACGCATCTTCACCGGCGCCCCCCTCCCTGCCGGCGCCGACGGCGTGATTCGCCAGGAGGACACGGAAGCAGCAAGTCCCGCTGTCGTCACGATCCGGGACCCCCGCGACGCGGGACGCAACGTCCGCCATCGCGGCGAGGACATCCGGCAGGGCCAAACGGTGCTCCCCGCCGGCACGCCGCTCGGTCCCGCGCAGCTCGGCGTCCTCGCCTCCATCGCCCACGAACCGGTCGCGGTCCACCGCCGGCCGACGGTCGCGTTCCTTGGCTCCGGCGACGAGATCGCCGACCTAGACCACCGCGACGAAATCCTCGCGGGGCAGAAGGTCGCGACCTCAAACTCGTACACGCTCTCGGGGATGATCCGTCGCTGCGGCGCCGTGGCGCGGGAGCTCGGCGTCGCGCGCGACACCAAAGACTCGCTGCGTGACCACATTGCCCGCGCCGCCGGCGCCGACCTGCTCGTCACCACGGCGGGGGTGAGTGTCGGCGAGCACGACCTGGTGCGCGAGGTGCTCACCGAACTGGGCTGCGACATGAAACTGTGGCGCATCCGGATGCGACCCGGCGCCCCGCTCGGCTTCGGGCTGCTCGGGAGCATGCCGTGGATCGGTCTTCCCGGAAATCCGGTGAGCACCATGGTCACTTTCGAGCTATTCGTCCGTCCCCTGATCCGCCGCTTGCTCGGGCATAGCCGGCTGTTCCGACGCACCGTTCCCGTAATTGTGGAAGAGGCGATCAGATTAGGCCCGCCGCTGCGCCACTTCCTGCGGGCGATCGTGACCCCGCGGCCGGACGGCGCCCTGGGCGCCCGATTGACCGGACCGCAGGGATCGGGCATCCTCACGTCGATGGCCCTCGCCGACGCCCTGCTCATCGTCCCGGAAGACCGACCAGCGATCGCGGCCGGCGAGATGCTGACGGCCCTGGTGTTGGACGACCCGTACCACACGACCGAGCCGAGCTTCTGATGTTGAAGATGCTGCAGGAGCTCCTCCTGGTCTTCACGTCCGTCCTGTTCATCGTGGACCCGTTCGCGGTCGTGCCGAGCTTCCTCGCCATGACCGCGCGAGACACGCCGGCCACCCGCCGCGTGCTCGCCCGGCGCGGCGCCTGGACCACCGCGGTCACCTTGACGCTGTTCGCGCTCGCCGGGAGCCTGATCTTCACGGTGTTCGGGATTACGATCGGGGCCTTCAAGATCGCGGGTGGCGTGCTGATGGGTCTCAACGCGCTCGATATGGTGCAAGCGCGCCGCAGCCAGCAGAAGGAGACCCCGGCCGAAACCAAGGAAGGGATCGAGAAGGAGGACATCGGCATCCTCCCGCTCGGCATCCCGATGCTCGCCGGGCCGGGAGCGATCTCTACCGTCATGGTGTTGGCGGTGGGCTCGAAGGCCACCATCACGACGATCGCGCTGTACATCGCGATCGCACTCACCGCCTACGTGTCCTTCCTGACACTCGCCGCGGCCTCCCACGTGGAACGGCGCCTCGGCCAGACCGGCATGCGGATCCTTACCCGGTTGATGGGACTCGTGCTCTGCGCCATTGCCGCGCAGTTCATTATCGACGGCATCAAGCTCTCCGGTCTCGCGGGCTCGTGACCTCCGCCGCCCGCGCCGCGCTCTTCCTGATCGGAGCGCCCGCGCTTGCCGCGCAACAGTCAGGTCCGTGGATCCGTTGGGGCGCGCACGGGATTCCCGTGTTCACCCAGACGAACGTCGTCCCAGGCGACCGCACGCTGGGCGAGTTGCGTATCGTCCAACCGGTCGTGATGCTGCACGCCGGCGCTTTCGGCGACCACCTGCGGCTGATGGCGGCGGTGGATTTCGAGAAATGGACCATCCGCCACGGAGAGCTCGCCCCCGGAAGCTGGGGCGAAAGCTTCGTGGACCGGCGGCACCCCCATACGGTCGTGCACGAGCTGATGCTTACCGCACCAGACCTGCTCGGTCGGCTCGATGGAGCCCTGGAGCTGTTCTTCGCCGCCGGCAAGGGATTCGTCCCGTTCGGGACCGACGACCCGATGTCGCGGCCGGTGGCGCGGTTTCCCGTGAATCACCACCTGAGCCAGGTGCTCGAACGCGCGGTGGCGCTCGCCGGGGTACGAGTCGGACCCATCACCCTCGAGGGCGCGTTGTTCAACGGCGACGAGCCCCTGTCTCCCAGCTCGTGGCCGGCGTGGGAGCGCTTCGGCGACTCGTGGTCGGCTCGCCTCACGCTGTCACCGCTCCAGGGGGTCGAGGCGCAGGGTTCCTACGCCTGGATCAAGTCTCCCGAGAACCGCCCCGGTGCGGGACTCGATGATGCCAAGACGAGCGTTTCCGCGCGCTGGGAGCGCGGGCCGACCTATGCCCTGATCGAGTGGGCCCGGACCTCAGTGAGCCACGATGTTTTCATCTATCGGTCGGTGCTCGCGGAAGCAGCCTGGTCTGTTCGTCGCCACCAGCCATACCTGCGATTGGAGCGGACCGAACGACCCGAAGAGGAGCGGCTGTTTGTGAGCCGATTTCGTACGCGGCGACCGCTGTTCGAGAACTCGATTCTCGGGGTCACCCGCTGGACGATCGTGACCGTCGGTGATGGTGTGGATCTGACGCCACGCAGTCCGGTTCGCGTCAAACCATTCGCGGAAGCTTCGTACGTGGGGATCGTGAAGGTCGGCGGCGGGGTATTCGATCCAGCCCCCTGGTACGGGCGCGAGCGAGGCTTTGCGGTGAGCATTGGCGCACGATTGAGTGGCGGCATGGCCATGCCCCGTATGGGACGGTACGGTTTCGAGCCGGGCGGGCACGGCGCGGCCAGACACGTGGATCACGCGAGCGAGGAACGATGATTCGGCAGTACGTGACGGTCGTCGGCACGGCGGTGATGTTGGCCACGGCGTGCACGGGCGACGGCTCCAGCCCGCAGGGCGCCTACGAGCTTTCTATCGCGGCCGGCAATGCTCAGACCGATACCGTGGGCAAGACGCTCCCCGTGGTCTATGGCGTACTGGTCGAAGACTCGGCGGGTACGCCGGTCGCTGGAATAGTGGTGGCGTGGTTGGTGACCGGGGGCGGCGGTACGATCACCGCGTCCTCCACGACGGACGGCGCAGGCATCGCCACGGCAACCCGCACGCTGGGCACCGTCGCAGGAACGCAGAGCGCAAAGGCCGTGGTTGACGGCGTATCCATCACCTTCACCGCCACCGCGCTCGCCGGACCGCCCGCCCAGCACAGCAAGAACGCCGGCGACGCGCAATCGGCGGCAGCGGGGAGCGTCCTTCCCGTACCGTTCGCGGTGCTGGTGCAGGATCAGTATGACAACCCAGTAGAAAGCGTCACCGTGAACTGGACCGTGGCTTCGGGCGGCGGCTCGCTCTCCGCCCCCTCCTCCAAGACGAACGGCAGCGGCGTCGCGCGCGTCACGCTCACCCTCGGTCTCGACGCCGGGCCGAACGGCGTCTCCGCCAGCGTGCCGGGGATCGCCGGCGGCGTCACGTTCACGGCCACCGCGATTGTCCAGCCGCTGCTCGTGAAGTCGCTGCCGATCACAGAGAACTACGGCATTCACGACATGTACGTGCGCGACGGCCTGGCATTCGTATTCGCGTGGAACACGGGGGTGCTGATCTACGACGTCGGAAACGGGATCATGGTTGGGAGCCCGTCGAACCCGGTGTTCGTTGGCGACGTTGTGACAAGCGATGGCGGCATCGTCGGCGGCGCCGCGGTCCACAACGGGTGGTGGTTCCACAATCCCGTCACCAGCGAGAAGAAATACCTGTTCGTCGGGCAGGAGGGGCCATCCTTCGGTGGAATCGGTACGGGGTCCGCCGGCCTGATTCACGTCGTGGACGTTTCCGACCTGAGGAATCCCCAAGAGGTGGCCTTCTTCCATAAGGCGGGGAGCGACAGCAGCGGCACCCACAACTTCTGGATGGACGAGGCAAGGCAGATCCTTTACGCCGCGTACTACAATGGCGGCGTGGTCGCGCTCGACGTTTCTGGCACCCTCACGGGCAATCTGGCGAGTCGATTGATCGACAGCATCCGGCCCGGAGGGGTCGGGAACACGTACGTGTGGGGCGTGCAGCTCTACAACGGCTCGCTGTATGCGAGCGACATGCTGTCAGGTTTTTGGCAACTCGACACCACGGGCACCCAGCTCACCGTCGCGGCGGGCGGCAACAATGTCCCGGAGCGCTTCAGCTCCGATCTGTGGGTGGCCAACGGATACGCCTACACCGGCACCTGGGGCTTCCGCGGCGGAAACTTCGGCAACGCCGTCAAGGTTTGGCAGCTTGGAGCGGGCGGGGCCCCGACGCTGGTCGATTCGATCGTGACCGCCGATATCGTCACGGTGAGCGATGTCGAGGTCAGCGACGACGGCAAGCTGCTGATGTTCAGCACCGAAAATGGCACCAACGCGGGGTTCTGGTTCTACCGGCTCACCGACCCGGCACACCCGACGTTTGTCGCGAAGTACCTGGTCTCGAGCGGCATTCATACCGCCACCTTCGCGCGTATCGGGGGGAAACTGTACGCGTTCGGGGCAAAGGACCCGAGTGGGGCGGCGTTGATTATTCTCGATGTGTCGAGTCTGGATCCTTAAGGAGCTTCCCATGCGCACCATCGTTCTCCTCGTCTCCGCTCTTCGCTGGTTCACCGCGGCCCCACCCGACACCGCGCCAGCGGCCTTGGACATCAAGGAATGGCCCGTGCCGTGGCCCAACACCTTCACCCGTGACCCCTATGTCGCGCCCGACGGCCGCGTGTTTTTCTGC
This sequence comes from uncultured Gemmatimonadaceae bacterium, assembly GCA_964596925.1. GTDB lineage: Bacteria > Gemmatimonadota > Gemmatimonadetes > Gemmatimonadales > GWC2-71-9 > DASTHG01. The sequence goes on from CAZQWQ010000069.1 coordinate 113,909, forward strand.
GGCATGGCCGGCAACTACGTCGGGGTGCTCGACACGGCCACCGGCGAGTTCAAGCGTTTCGAGCTGCCGAATCCCGCCAACCCGCACAACCTGATCATCGACGCGAAGGGCATCGTGTGGTACGCGGGCAACCGTGGCGCCCACATCGGCCGACTCGATCCGGCCACCGGTCAGGTCACCAAATACCCTATGCCGGACTCGGCAGCCGGCGATCCCCACACGCTCGCGTGGGATCGCGCGGGTGACATCTGGTTCACCGTGCAGGGAGGGAATTTCATCGGCAAGTTGACCATGTCCACCGGCGCGGTCCGGCTCGCCCGCGTGCCGACGGCAGCCGCGCGCCCCTACGGGATCGTCGTGGAACCGGGCGGCCGGCCCTGGATCGCCCTGTTCGGCACCAACAAGCTGGCGACCGTGGACCCGGGCAGTTTCGCGCTGCGCGAGATCACGCTGCCGCGCGCCGAGACACGCGTGCGCCGTCTGGTCCTGACGACCGATGGCCGCGTCTGGTACGCGGACTGGGCAGGCGGGTTCCTCGGCGTGTACGACCCGAAGACGGAGCGGACTCAAGAGTGGGCCATGCCGGGCGCCGGAAGCTCGCGGCCCTACGCCATGGTGGTCGACGGTAAGGACCGGCTCTGGATCGTCGAAACGGGCGCGCAACCGAACCGGTTCGTCGGGTTCGACACCAAGACGCTCACGTTCCTCGATCCCACGCCGATTCCGAGTGGCGCCGGGACGGTGCGGCACATGGTGTTCGAGCCGAAAGCGAACGCCATCTGGTTCGCGACCGACGCCCATACCGTCGGGCGGGCCCGGCTTCCCTGACACACTGCCCGGCTTCGCGGGCCTGCGAGCGCAGGCCCGCACCGGGCGGTGTTGTTACATCCTCTTGTACTTGGGCCCGCTGCCGCCTTCTCGGGGAGTCCACCGCGGGCCCACCACGTCGGTGGCTTTGCAATCCACGCAGTTCGGCGCGTTCACCCTGAGTTTCCCGTCCACTTCCTCGTAGACGCCCGCGGGACAGACGTGCGTGTAGAACCGCGCTGCCTCGGGGCTCACGTCCTGCCCCACTACGAGATGACTGGGAATCGTATCGCGAGTCGAGTTTCCCGCTTTGAACACCGCATCCACCTTGCTGAACGTCAGCTTCCCGTCGGGCGTGAATGGCTCGACCGAGCCAGAGCGGCGCGGCGCATCGGCGTCCGCGTGCATCGCGATCCGGCCGCCCGGGAAGCGGCCCCCCGTGAGGGTCATGAGACTCGCCTTGATGCCGCCCGCGTAAAACCCGCTCTTGAAGGCGAGCCGCATGTTGCGCGTGCGGTGCAGGTCATGGACGACGTACGACGCGTTCAGCAGCCGGTCGTACTCAGAGAGCCGGCCGGCCGACGTGTCGCCGTTCTTCAGGCCCTGGAAGATCGCCCGCGCGGCGTAGATCCCCGACTGCAGCGCGTAGTGAATCCCCTTGAGTGACGGCACGTCCACCAACCCGGCTGCGTCACCCAACAGCACCACGCCATCGCCCGAGCGGCGCGCCGGCAGCGCGTAATAGCCGCCTTCCGGTATCGTCTTCGCGCCCCACTCGACCATCTCGCCGCCTTCGAGATAGGGGCGGAACAATGGATGGTTCTTGAGACGCTGCAACAGCACGTGGATGTCGAGTCCGGCATCACCGTAGTCGAGCCCAACCACGATGCCCAGCGCAACCAGGTTCGGCTCCAGCGGATAACAGAAGCTGCCACCGAAAGCGTCGGTGGGGAGCGGCCATCCCAGCGTGTGGATGACGCGGTCCAGCGGACGCTTGGTCTCCCAGATCTCCTTCACGCCGAGCGCGAAGATCTGCGGGTTCTCCGACCCGACCCGCTGCCACTCGAGCCACGCCTGGGCCAGCACGCCGCGCGTCCCTTCGGAGAGCGCGGTCACCTTGGCGGTGAGATCGTTCGGGGCCATGTAGGAGGAGAGCGGCTGCCCGTCGCGCCCCAGCCCCGTCGCCGCAGTTCGCACGCCAGTCACGCGGTCGCCGTCGGTGAGCAGCGCCGCCGCCGGGAACCCGGTGAACACATTGACGCCCAGCGCTTCGGCCTGGGCGCCGAGCCATCGAACGATCTCGCACAACGACGCGACGTAGTTGCCGTGGTTCTGCATGGTGGGCGGCGTGGGCAGTCGCACCTGGCCGCCCGCGGTTAGGAGGTAAACGGCTTCCTTCGTGACGGGACCGCGGAACGGGAAGTCGGCGTCCTTCAGGTCGGGAAACAGGTCGCGGAGCGCCCGGGGATTCACCACCGCGCCCGACAGCGAGTGCTCGCCCAACGCCTCGGCTTTTTCCAGCACGCCGATGTTCAGCTCGCCGACGCTCGGGTCCTGTTTGGCGAGCCGGGCGAGCTCGATCGCGCCCGCGAGCCCCGCCGGCCCTGCGCCGACGAACAGCACGTCCAGCTCCATCTTGTCGCCCGCGCCCGCAGCGCCCTCTTTCAGAATCAGCCGATCCAGGGGCAGCGGCGGCTGGAACTGCGACGGCACGAAGCTCACGATTGGAGTTTCCCGACGGCCTCGGTGAGCGCCGGAACGATCTCGAACAGATCCCCCACCACACCGTAGTCCGCCACCTTGAAGATCGGGGCGTCCTTGTCCTTGTTGATCGCGACGATCACCTTCGCCGTCCGCATCCCCGCGAGGTGTTGGATCGCTCCCGAGATGCCGACGGCGATGTACAGCGACGGACTCACGGTCTTCCCCGTCTGCCCAACCTGATCGCCGTGCGGCCGCCAGCCGGCGTCCACCACCGCGCGCGAAGCGCCCACCGCGGCTTTGCCGCCGAACGCCCGCGCCAATTCCTCCAGCAGCTTGAAGTTCGCCGGTTCCTTGAGCCCACGCCCGCCCGAGATGACGATCGGCGCCTCGGCCACGTCGAGCGCGCCCCCCGCGGCGGCCTTGATTCCCTTCACGACGACGCGTCCCGCATCGCCCGACACCGCCACCGTCTCGGCCGCGCCCGCCTTCGGCCGGTCCACAGGCGTGAACACGTTGGGTCGCAACGACACCACGGCCGGCGCCACCGTCACTCTCACTTTCAGCAGCGCCTTGCCGGCGTACACCGGGCGCGTCACGATCACCGCGCCGCCTTCGACCGCGAGGTCAGTGACGTCGGCCGCGAGCGCTACGCCGAGCTGCGCGGCCACGCGCGGAGCGAGATCTTTGCCCTGCGCGCTCGCGGCGAACAGCACCGCACCGTAGCCCCCGGAGCGGGCGCGCTCCGCCACCGCGCGCGCGTATCCCTCGGGCGCGTAGTGCGCGAATCCCGCATGGGTCGCCGTGATCACCTTGTCCGCGCCGCAGCGGCCCGCGGCATCGGTCCCCGACACGGCGCCCGCGGCACAGATCACGGCGTGGACCTCGCCGCCCAACGCGTCCGCGAGCCGCCGCGCGCCGGTCACGATCTCCTGACTGACCTTGCGTAATGTGCCGTCGCGTTGCTCCAGCACCGCGAGGACGTGGCTCACAGGACCTTCGCCTCAAGGCGGAGCAGCTTCAGAAGCTCCGGCACCGCCGCCGCTCCTTCACCCACAATGCGGCCCTCCTTGCGCTCAGGCGGCGGGGTCATCGCCAGGACTTCGATCCCGCTGGCACCAAGGGCGACGGGTTTGACCTCGAGCGGTTTCTTTTTGGCCGCCATGATCCCCTTGAGGGCGGGGTAGCGCGGCTCGTTGAGTCCCTTGTCGACGGTGAGCACGGCGGGGAGCGGGAACTCGACCTCCTCCATCCCCCCTTCGACTTCGCGCTCCGCTGTGCCTTTCCCATCGCCCAGGTCCAGGTGCGCCACGCAGGTGACGCACGGCAGTCCCAAGAGCTCCGCCGTCATCGGGCCGACCTGATGGTTGTAGTCGTCGATCGCCATCTTGCCGAACAGAATGAGATCGAAACCGCCGTCCTTCAGCTCGGCGGCGAGCGCCCGGGCCACCGACAGGCCGTCCGCCGGAACGGCGGCGGTCTCGAGCAGGACTCCCCGGTCGGCCCCCATCGCAAGGGCGGTGCGGATCGTCTCCAGTGCCGCCGCCGGGCCGCAGGCGATCACGACCACTTCACCGCTGCCGGCCTTTTCTTTTCGCTGCAGGGCTTCTTCGACGGCGAACTCGTCGTAGGGATTGAGGATGAACTTGACGCCGGCCTCGTCGAGCGACTTGCCGTCGGCGGCGATCTTCACCCGGGTTTCGCTATCGGCGACGCGTTTGATGCAGACGGCGATTCTCATGGAGAGTCGTCAGTCATCAGTTGTACGCGCTGAGCCCGGTGATCTCCTGACCCAGGATCAGCGTGTGGATGTCGTGCGTCCCCTCGTAGGTGTATACCGACTCGAGGTTCGCCAGGTGGCGCATCGCCTGGTACTCGGCGAGGATCCCGTTGGCGCCGAGCAGGCGCCGGGCCTCGCGAGCCACGTCGGTCGCCATGCTGACGTTGTTGCGCTTGGCGAGGGACACCTGCTGGGGGGTCATGGTGCCGGCGTCCTTGAGCCGGCCGAGCTGCAGGCACAGCAGCTGCGCCTTGGTGATCTCGGTGAGCATCTCGGCGAGCCGCAGCTGTTGCAGCTGGAAGGCGCCGATCGGCTTGCCGAACATCACACGATTGCGCGCATAGCTCACGGCTTCGTCGTAGCACGCCATCGCGGCGCCGACCGCCCCCCAGGCGATGCCGTAGCGGGCTTGTGTGAGGCACATGAGGGGCGATTTGAGGCCTCCCGACTTCGGCAGCACGGCGTCCTTGGGCACATGCACGTCCTGCAGCACCAGCTCCGAGGTGTCACTGGCGCGCAACGAGAGCTTGCCCTTCTGGTCCTTGGCCGAGAACCCCTTCGTGTCGGCGGGCACGATGAAGCCGCGGATCGAGTTCTGGTCGTCGAGCTTGCCGGTCTTGGCCCAGATGATGGCGGCCTGCGCCGTGGATCCGTTGGTGATCCACATCTTCGCGCCGTTGATGACCCAGCCGTCGCTCGTCTCCTTGGCGACGGTGATCATCCCGCCGGGATTCGAACCGTAGTCGGGCTCCGTGAGCCCGAAGCAACCAATCACCTTCCCGCTCGCCATCTGCGGCAGCCATTTTTTCTTCTGCTCGTCCGAGCCGAACGCAAAGATGGGATACATCACGAGGGCCCCTTGCACCGAAGCGAACGAGCGCACGCCCGAGTCGCCCCGTTCGAGCTCCTGCATGATCAGCCCGTAGGCGACGTTGTCGAGACCGGCGCAGCCGTACTCTTCCGGCAGGTTGGCGCCGAACAGCCCCAGCTCGGCCATGCCGGGAATCAGCTCCTTGGGAAATCGCCCCTCGACATAGCAGTCGCCGATGATCGGCAGGAGGTTGTCGTCCACCCAGGCGCGCACCGTGTCACGTACGGCGCGCTCTTCTTCGGACAACAGCCCGTCGAGGTTGTAGAAATCGACGCCGTGAAACTTGGGAGCCATGGAATTCTCAGTCGTCAGTCGTCAGTCATCAGTTGTCAGCCTGCGAGAGACGTAAGCTAACCTGACGCCTGAGAACTGACGACTGACAACTGACGACTCAGACCGGCACCGGACTCGCCTGCCGTTCCCGCGCAAACGCGAACGTGTCGGAAGGGCGGAACCGCCCCGCCTCGGCCTCCCAGCGAAAGAACGTCACCTGCACCGCGGAGGGCTCGATGGTAACGAAGTTGAAGCAGGACGGCCGTCCCCCGCGCGTGCGGACGGAGAGGGTGCCGGTGGTGGACACGATGACCCGGCCGGCCAGGACGTCGGTGCCTTCCTGATGATCGTGCCCGCACAGCACCACGTCGGCGCCCGAGGCGAGGATGCGCCGTTGCGCCGTGCGCCACCGGGCCAGCCCCATGCGCTGCGAGATGTCGCCGCGCAGGACGTTGTGGTGCACCACGAGCACTCGCGCGGCGTCGGCAGGCGCGGCCCGGAAGATTCGGGTCGCCCGTTCGATCTCACTTTTGGGCAGATGCCCTTTCACCGTGAAGTCGTTGACGTGGGTGACCGATGCCCAGCTCAGTCCATGCGCGGTCAGCACCCCCGCGACCACGGCCCCCGGAAGCTCGAGTGTCGGCGTGAGCTCGTTTCCGAAATACCCGCGGTACTTCCGGTAGATCGCCTCTTTGCCGAACGGCCAGAACGGCCGCCACCACCACTGCACGTCATGGTTGCCGGGCAACAAATACACGGGTGCCGTCTCGCGCGCCCGATTAAGGAATGCCCGGGCGCGCTGGAACTCTCCATGGCGGGCGCGCTGGCCGACATCGCCCGCGATGACCACCGCGTCGGGCCGCAAATCGGGAATGATCTGCTCCAGCGCCTCGATCTGCCGGATGTCGGCCAGGCCGCCGAAATGCAGGTCGGCAAGGTGGAGCAGCTGGGTCGTCACGACTCGAGCTGCACCGTGTACGTGAGCACCGTTTCCCCTCCCGCTGGTACCACGAGCCGGAACCGGGTTTCGGTGGACGACAGCTTCTCCGCTGGTGCGCTGCTTTCCACCACCTTCCAGGCGCCGAAGTGGCTCTCGCGCACGTTGACGGTGACGGCAGCAGCCTTGGCGTTGGTCAGCGTCACGCGATACGACGCAGTGACGCGCTGGCGCGCCGCCAGCCCGCGCCGCAGCGGGGGGAGCTGCTCCTGGTTGTACTCGGTCTGCACCCGTTGCGCGGTGACGTCGAACGCATCCCCGGACTGCACCCGCACGTCCTTGCCCGCGGGGGTGTGACCGATCGTCGCCTCGCCGACGAGCTGCACCCGCCCCTCAGCGTCCGCCTGATACAGCTGCATCGTGCCGCCCGGCAGTGGGCGGTCGCCGAACGACGTGCCGCGGCCGCGCGTGAACGTGTACCACACCTGCACCGGCACCTGGTTCGCATTGTCCGGTTCTTGCCCCAGCCAGCCGCGCCACGGCAGGACGCCGGGAACGACGAACTCCTGCGTCACCCCCGTCGTAGCGCGGGGGAAGAGTGCGGTCGCGACCGGAACCCCCGGCTCGAGCGACAGCTTCGCCGGCAGCGAGTACACATGCGTCTCACCGACCGCCTGCTCCTCAGGCATCTGCGCTTGCTCCATGACGGCGCGCGCCGCCATAGCCGCCGGCGCGTACCCCTTGGACTGATCCGTGCGAGAGCGATTGATCGTCCCGGCCACGAGCTGGATCTCGGCTGAATCGGTCCGCAGCGCCTGCGACGTCACGGTCGCGGCGCCGCCGATGGTCGCGACGGCGCCCGCTGCGCCGATCACCGCCTGATACGTCGCCTCCCAGGTAACCCCCTGGGTCACATAGGCAAGCTGGGTGTTGGGCCGCCCGCGCGCCGCGTCGAGTGCCAGCACCGCTTCGGGTGCCGTGCGGACCAGCTCGGCCGGAAACAGCGGCTCGCCCGGCGACGACAAGAGCAGCCGGCCGTCCGCCAGGCGGTACTGCGGCGGATCGACCCGCACGACGGTTGCCCGGATCGTGTCCCCCTTCCCCCGCACGAACGAAAGCGTCTGGCCCAGGGCCCGCGCCAGCGCGTCGTTCTGCGCGCTCGCGTACCGCACCGTGGCGCTCGTCACCGTCACCGTCGAGTCGGGTGAGAAGAGCGTGGCCGGATCGAGCCCCTCGATTTGCAGGATCAATTGATTTCGCCCTCGTTGCAGCCCCTGCGGCAGGGTCTTCCGCACCACGACTCGCCCGTCGCTGTAGATGGACAGGGAGGTCTGCCCAACCGATGTGGCCGGCACCGCGGCAAGCAGACCGGCGAGAATCGGCAGCGCTGACGACTGACGACTGATGACTGAGAGCTTCAGTTTCATTTGAGCCACTCCAGAGCGACGCGTCGCGCAATGAGAGATGTCAGGACGTACCAGACGAGCACACTCACGACACCAATCAGCCGGGCGGTCCGCTGCGGCGGAAGTGTCATCGTCATATAGACCGCCAACGGCAGCGTGGTTCCCATCGCCACCCAGCGGGCGATGCGCGCCGCGCGCCGCACCACCCCGCGCCAGCAGTCGGCGCAGATACCCCCCACCGCCAGCCCGGGGACCATCTCACCGCACTTGGCGCAGGCGTGGCTAGGCCCGACGGGCAACGGCCCGCGCAAATTCGGCGGTCGAAGCACTGCCCCCGATGTCCCGCGTGCGAACCTGGTCCTGCACGATCACGGTCTCGATCGCACGGCGCAGCCGGCCCGCCGCCTCCAGCTCCTCCACGTGATCGAGCATCATGGCCGCCGCGAGCAACAGGGCCGTCGGGTTCGCGACCCCCTTCCCGGCGATGTCCGGCGCCGAGCCGTGCACGGCTTCGAAAATCGCGGCCTTGGTCCCGATGTTCGCCCCCGGCGCGAGACCGAGCCCGCCGACCAGCCCCGCCGCCTCGTCCGAGAGGATGTCGCCGAACAGGTTCGTCGTCACGATCACGTCGAACTGCTGCGGGTTGATCACCAGCTGCATCGCCGTATTGTCGACGATCTTCTCGTCGAACGCGATCACGCCCTCGTACTCTTTCGCCACCCGGCGTCCCGTCTCGAGAAATAGTCCGGAGGTCGCCTTGAGGATGTTCGCCTTGTGGACGATGGTGACCAGCCGGCGACCGTGCCGCTTCGCGTACTCGAATGCGAAACGACAGATCCGCATGCAGCCATCCCGCGTCATGACCGACGTCGCCTGCGCCACCGCCTTCGGATCGTCGCCCACGCGGAAGGTGTGGTCTAGGCCAACGTACAGCCCCTCCGTATTCTCCCGCACGATGACGAGATCCACACCTTCGTACCGGCCGCCCGGGACGATGGTCTTGGTGGGCCGGACGTTCGCATACAGGTCGAACTCCATCCGCAGCGCCACGTTCACGGAGCGGTACCCGCCGCCCACCGGGGTCGTGAGCGGGCCCTTGAGCGCGAGCCTGGTGCGGCGGATCGAGTCGAGCGTGGCGTTGGGGAGCGGGGTGCCGGCCTTCTCGACCGCGCTCATCCCGCCGTACTGCTCATCCCAATCGAACCGCACCCCCAGCGCGTCGAACACCTCGAGCGTGGCTTGCATGATTTCTGGCCCGATGCCATCGCCCGCGATGAGCGTGGCCTCGCGCGTCACGGCAGGCCCGGCGTCAGCGCCTTCACCGCCCGCGTCAGGGCGGTCCAGGGATCGTTCCCTTCCCCGCGCGCCACCGTGCGCCACCCGACCCGGCCCAGCCGCGCGTCGACCAGCACGATACTCAACTCCGCCCGCGCCACTGCCGCGCCGGACCGTGGCGCCGTGCCCGACGTGTCGGGCGTGGCGCGCAAGAATACGAGCGCCGCCGGGATAAGGGCGTACCGCGCTCCGGCCAGGGCGACCAGCGTGCGCAGCTCGCTCCGCAGCGGATCGGGGACGTCCACGAGCCGTTCACTGCGCAGCAGCGCGGTCGCCATCTGATCCGGATTCGACCCGAAGGTAGGCGAGCGCCGCGCCTGACGCCGCACCTCGTCGGGGAGCACCCAGGTCACCTCTGGAGCCCGCACCGTGAGCAAGGCGCCGAGCACGCTGTCCGCCGCGGCGAGGACCGCCTTGCGATCGGCCAGCACCTGTTCCCACCGGAGCGAGTCCTCGGCGAGCACCAACGTGAACGGCAGGATTGGGACCCGGTTGCTCGCGAGTCCAGCGGTGGGCAGGGGCGCGGTGGGTGCGGGGGTCAGCTCCTGCTGAGGCGACGGCTTCCCGCCGCAGCCGGCCACCAGGACCGCTGCCAGAACCCATCCACAATCCACTAAGCTTTTGTTTTTCAATGAATTAGTCACGCAAGGGAATATCGAACGGCGCCGCGGTGAATTCAAGAACCGAGCGTGAGTCCACCGTCTACCAGAATCGTCTGTCCGGTGATGTGCCGCGCCGCTTCGCTGCACAGGAATGCCACGACCCGCGCCACGTCCTCTGGTTCGGCGACGCGCCCCAACACCGATTCGTGCTCGGCGCGCTCGAGGATCTCCCGCGGCAGCTTGGTGAGCAGCTCGGTTTTCACGAATCCCGGTGCCACCGCGTTGACGTTGATGTTGGACGAGCCCAGATCCACGGCCGCCGCTTTGGTGAGACCGATCAGCGCCGCTTTGCTGGCGGCGTAGTTCGTGATGCCGAACCCCGGGCGGAACGCCTGGTGGCTCGAGATGTTCACGATCTTGCCGTAACGCTGCGCGCGCAGATGCGGAGAGACCGCGTGCATGCAATTGAATGCGCCAGTGACGTTGGTGTCGAGCACCTCTTGCCACGCCTCGGCCGTGAGCCGCCACAAGGCGCCGTCGTGCGTAACGCCGGCGTTGTTGACAAGCAGGTGCACGCCCCCCAACCGCTCACGGGCTTCGGCGACGAAATGGTCGACCTCATCGGGGCGGCGGACGTCGCAATGCTCGGAGTACACCGCGACGCCGTGCGCCTTGATGGCGGTCTCGGTGAGCAGGGCCTGCGCTGAGACATCACGCCCGGGGAGATTGACGTAGTTGAATGCGACGGCGGTGCCGCGCTGGGCCAGCTCGAGGCAGATCGCGCGTCCCAGCCCCGTCGCCCCGCCGGTGACGACGGCGATGCGGCCGGAGAGACTTTCTCCCGCGATCCGCGGATCGGGCCGCTCTTGCGCCACGGCCGCCCCAGTCGGGGACGGTCCCTGTCGCGCGGCCATGGACCAGGATTGTTGTGCCAAGTGGGTCGAACCTACCGGCCAATTTGAACCCCTGCAAGTCGAGGCGTAACTTGAGGCTATGCCTCGCGTCGCTCGCATTCTCGCCTGGGGAGCCGTGTCCGTCCTGGGCGCGACCGCTTTCGGCGTGCTCGCGCTCGCCCGCGGGGAGACCATCAGCGCCGCATGGCTGCTGATTGCCGCGGTGTGCACCTACGCGGTCGCCTACCGCTTCTATTCCAGGTTCCTGGCCGTCCGGGTATTGGGCCTCGACGACCGGCGCGCGACCCCCGCCGAGCGCCTGTCGAACAACCGCGACTTCGTGCCGACGAATCGGTGGGTGCTCTACGGTCACCACTTCGCGGCGATCGCGGGCGCCGGACCGCTCGTGGGACCGGTCCTCGCGGCGCAGTTCGGGTTCTTGCCCGGCACGCTCTGGCTCGTGATCGGGGTGGTCCTAGGCGGCGCCGTGCAGGACTTCGTCATTCTCTTCGCCTCGATGCGCCGCGACGGCAAGTCCCTCGGCCAGATGGCGACGGAAGAAGTGAACAAGGTCGCCGGGGTGACCGGGATGCTCGCGGTCTTGTTCATCATGGTCATCCTGCTCGCCGTCCTGGCGTTGATCGTGGTGAACGCGCTGCGCGACTCGCCGTGGGGGCTGTTCACCATTGCCTGCACGGTCCCGATCGCGCTGCTAATGGGCTGGTGGATGAAGGTCTGGCGGCCCGGTGCCGTGGGCGAGGCGTCCGCGGTGGGCGCGGTGCTGCTGCTCGGCGCCCTCGTCGCGGGCGGCTGGGTGGCGGACCAACCAGCGATTGCCGCGTGGTTCCGCCATAGCGGCACGACGTTGACCTGGATGATGATGAGCTACGGGTTCGTCGCGTCGGTGCTACCTGTGTGGGTGCTGCTGTGCCCGCGCGACTATCTCTCCACCTTTCTCAAGATCACGACGGTCGTGGTGCTCGGGCTCGCGATCCTCGTGATCCTCCCGCCGCTCAGGATGCCCGCGCTCACCCCGTTCGCGACGGCGGGGGAGGGTCCGGTGTTTGCCGGGAAGCTGTTCCCGTTCGCGTTCATCACGATCGCGTGCGGAGCAATCTCGGGATTCCATGCGCTGGTGGCTTCCGGGACGACGCCCAAGATGATCCGCCAGGAGAATGATGCCCGGCTGATCGGGTACGGCGGGATGCTGACCGAGTCGTTCGTCGGCATTATGGCGCTCATCGCCGCAAGCACGCTCGATCCCGGCGTCTACTTCGCGATGAACACGACGCCCGCGGCCCTCGCGGGCGCGTCAGAGGCGCTCGCGACGGCGGGGTTCGTCGTCACCCCGGAGGCGATGCAGCAGTTGGCAAGCCAAATGGGCGAGGCGACCCTCATCTCGCGCACAGGTGGTGCGCCGTCGCTGGCGGTCGGGATGGCGCAGATCTTCGCGGGGCTCACGACGACGCTCGGCGCGGGAACGCTCACGGCCCTGTGGTACCATTTCGCGATCATGTTCGAGGCGCTATTCATCCTTACCACGATCGACACCGGGACCCGCGTCGGCCGGTTCATGCTCCAGGAGATCATCGGCCACGTCGTGCCCCGCTTCGGCCAGACGTCGTGGTACCCGTCCATCGTCGCCTCGAGCGCGGCTGTAGTGGCAGGATGGGGGTACTTCCTCTATCAGGGCGTCGTGGACCCACTGGGCGGGATCAACTCGCTGTGGCCGCTGTTTGGGATCTCCAATCAGCTGCTCGCCGCGGTGGCGCTCTGCGTCGCGACCACCATTCTCATCAAGATGGGCCGAGCCCGGTATGCGTGGGTCACCCTCGCCCCACTCGCCTGGCTCGTGATCGTGACGATGACGGCGGGCTGGCAGAAGGTGTTTTCCACCGACCCACGACTTGGCTTTCTCGCCCACGCGGCTTCGCTCGCGGGTTCGACTGGTTCCAACACGGCGCGCCTCATCTTCAACGACCGGCTCAACGCGTCCGTAGCCCTCTTGTTCATGGGTGTCGTGACTCTCGTTGTGGCCGCATCTGTACGGGAATGGTGGTTGGTGCTCTCCCGGCGCAAAGCGGCGCGGGTGCACGAGGCGCCGTTCGTGGAGAGCGTCCTCCTGGCGGGCGACGCCGCCGCCGCGCGCGTGGTCGGCCGGCGGAGTGCGGTGTTTCGCCTGTTCGGACGGTGAGCGATTGCGCGCCCGACGCCTGGCTGATCTTCAACGATCGCTGCCAGGTTTGCGTACAGGCATGAACCATATGAACCATCGGGATTTCCTGACCGTCGCCCTCCTGCTCGTCCCGGTGGCGCTTTCTGCCCAGGACTCGGCCCGCGTGGGCCGATCGACCAGGATCGCCACCGCGCCGCAGATCGATGGGCGACTCAGCGAAGCGGTATGGCAGGAAGCGCAACCGCTGACCGACTTCGTGCAGCGCGATCCCTCGGAGGGAGCGCCGAGCACCGAGCGTACCGAGGTGCGGATCCTCACGGACGGCGAGGCGTTGTACATCGGGGCATGGCTGTTCGACCGCGACGCGGCGGCCATCGTCCCTGGCGAACGGATCCGCGACGTCACCCTGACCAACAGCGACTACTTCTCGATCATCTTCGACACTTACCAGGATCGACAGAACGGGTTCGTCTTCGCGACCACGCCGGCCGGCGTCGAGTACGACGGACAGGTGGTCAAAGAAGGCGAGGGCGGCGGGGTCTTCCAGCAAGGGCAGAGCCGAGCGCAGGCGGGGTCCGCCGGCGGCTTCAACCTCAACTGGGATGCGAGCTGGACCGTCGCGACGCACATGGACAGCCTGGGCTGGTACGCCGAGTTCCGGATTCCGTTCTCGACGCTCCGGTACGGCAACGCCCGGGAGCAAACCTGGGGGCTCAACCTGGCGCGGAGCATCCGGCGCCGGAATGAGGAATCATTCTGGTCGCCGATTCCGCGTCAGTACAATCTCTACCGGGTGTCGCAGGCCGGCCACCTGGTCGGTCTCGAGGTCCCGAGTCAGCGGATCGCCACCATCACACCGTACGTCCTCGGCTCGGCGCAGAAGTCGTACTCCCCCCCATCGCTCCCTGTGGCGTGGGACTCGACTCGCTATCCGACCGAGGTCGGAGTCGACGCCAAGCTGGGGCTCACGCCCAGCCTGACGCTCGACGCCACCTACAACACCGATTTCGCCCAGGTCGAAGTCGACGAGCAACGGACGAACCTCACGAGGTTTCCGCTGTTCTTTCCCGAGAAGCGGCCGTTCTTCCTGGAGAACGCGGGCGTCTTCTCGGCCGGGACTCCGCAGGCCGTGGAGCTGTTCTTCAGTCGGCGGGTCGGTATCGACACGTTGGGCAATCCCGTCCCGATCATCGGCGGGGGGCGCGTTACCGGTCGGGTCGCCGGGCTCACGGTGGGGACGATGCAACTGTTCACGGAACAACGTGCCGGCATCCAACCCGCCAATTCGTATACCGTTGGGCGCGTGTCGCGGGAGTGGGGCCGGTCGCGCATCGGCTTTCTCGGGGTGCACCGCGTCGCCACCAGTGACGGTGGCGACCGGAACACGACCCTCGGCCTCGACGGGCGCTTCGCGCTGAGCGAGCCGGTGACCTTCGACTGGTGGGCGGCCAAGACCGCGACACCGGGACGTGTCGGCCGGGACGGAGCGTTCAGCGGGAGGATCGAGTACCGCAATAGCCGGTGGAACAACGCGCTGCGCTACAACCAGGTCGGCGAGGACTTCAATCCCGAGGTCGGGTTTCTTGGCCGAAGCGGATATCGGTACTACGAGGCATCGGTCTTCCACACGATGCCGGTGAAGCACACGCTGCTGCGTTACTGGTTGCCGCATGTCAACTACCGCGGGTATTTCGGCTTCGACGGCGAGGTGCAGTCGGACCAGATCCACGTCGATCTCGGCGAAGCCCAACTCAACAATGGCGGGCAGGTCGGTCCGGAGCTGAACGTGTTCCGCGAGGGCCTGACCGGTCCGTTCGCCATCGCCCGCGGGGTGACGCTGCCCGCTGGCGAGTACCACTGGACCAGCCTGGCCTTCGATCTCTCGACCAATCCCAGCGCGCCGGTTTCGTTCGTGACTCGGCTCGAGGCCGGGCCATTCTACAATGGGACGCGGTATGGCGCGACGTCGACGCTGACCGTTCGGTGGGGAGCGGCGCTCACCTCGTCGGTGCTGCTCGACTACAACCAGGTTCGGCTCGACCAGGGAGACTTTGTCCGATCGCTGGTGGGAGTCCGACTCGGCTACTTCTTCACGCCGCGGATCTTCACCCAGTCGCTGGTGCAGTACAACAACCAGGCTGCAGTGTTCTCGGCGAACATCCGGTTCGGCTGGCTCAACACCGCGGGGACCGGGCTGTTCGTGGTGCTCAACACCGCCGAGAACGCGACCGGTCTCTTCGCCTGGGACCGAGCGATCACTCGGTCGCTCCTGATCAAGTTCACCCGTCAGTTCGGCACCGGCGGCTAGGCCTGCCTCGCCAGAACCGGGCTGTGGTCCCATCTTCTATGCTCGATGACTGACGCACTAACCCGTCTTACCACCGCTCTCACCGACCGCTACACCATCGAGCGCGAGCTTGGCGCCGGCGGCATGGCCACCGTGTACCTCGCCCACGACGTGCGCCACGATCGACCCGTGGCGCTGAAAGTGCTGCGCCCCGAGCTGGCGGCGATCCTGGGGGGCGAGCGGTTTCTCAAAGAAATCCGCCTCACCGCGAACCTCCAGCACCCACACATCCTGGGGCTGCACGACTCCGGTGAGGCCGACGGCCTCGTGTACTACGTCATGCCGTACGTGGAGGGGGAGTCCCTACGGGAGCGCCTCGCGCGCGAGCATCAACTCCCCGTTGAAGAAGCCGTCCGCATCGCGACCGAGGTCGCGGGGGCGCTCGACTACGCGCACCGCCACGGCGTGATCCATCGCGACATCAAACCAGAGAACATCCTGCTGCACGACGGCTCGGCGATGGTCGCCGATTTCGGCATCGCGCTCGCCGCCTCCCGGTCCGACAGCGGCTCGCGGCTGACCGAGACCGGCATGTCGCTGGGCACGCCGCACTACATGAGTCCCGAGCAGGCGATGGGCGAGCGCGAGATCACCGCCAAGAGCGACGTGTACGCGCTGGGCTGCGTGGTCTACGAGATGCTGTCGGGCGAGCCGCCGTTCACCGGTCCTACGGCACAAGCGATCGTGGCGCGCGTGATGATGGAGCAACCCCGCAGCCTCACGCTGCAGCGGCACTCGATCCCGCCGCATGTCGAGGCGGCCGTGAATCGAGCGCTCGAAAAACTTCCGGCCGATCGGTTCGCCAGCGCCGCCCAGTTTGCTGATGCGTTGACCCGGCCGGATCTGACGCTACCGGCCACCAAAGCCCACGTCGCGACCCGTGCACCGGAACCGACCAAGTGGCGCGTCTACTTCTGGGTGGCGGCGGGTGCCGCGGTGGTTGCGCTGGCCCTGAGCGGGTGGAGTTGGCTGCGCGCGCGGAGCGCGGCGCGGCAGCCCGCCACCTGGCAGTACATCAGTCTCGGCGACAGTGTAGTGCTCGCGACCCAGTTTCCTGCCATGGCCCTGTCTCCCGACGGTTCCCTGTTCGTCTTCAAAGACGACCGCCAGAACGGTCGGCTCTGGGTCAAGCAGCGGGGCGAGCTGAACCCGACGCCGATCAACGGCACGGAGCGGGCCCAAAACCCGGTGTTCTCGCCCGACGGCGAGTGGGTGGCCTATGTCGCCGACGGGCACCTCAAAAAGGTCCGCGCCTCGGGTGGGGCGAGCGTCACACTGGCAGACTCGGCCGCTAGTGGCTACGGGGGCGCCGCGTGGCTCGACGACGGCACACTCGTGTACGTGCCGCCGAGCCTCTTGGAGCTGCGACGGGTGGGTGCCGGCGGCGGCTCGAGCACCGTCGTGCTGAGCGGTGCCGCGCTCGCCGGCGGGGGCATCGGGCACCCCGTTGCCCTGCCGGGGTCGCGCGGTGTGCTGTTCCAGGTGTGTGGGTCCAGCTGCGTGACCATGAGCATCCACGTGCTGGATCTGCGCACAGGGAAGGAAAAGCTGTTGCTCGCGGACGTGGCCCAGGCGTGGTATCTGCCTAACGGGCATCTCTTGTACGTCCGACGCGATGGGGTAGCCCTCGTGGCCCCCTTCGACCTCGGACGCTTCGCGATCACCGGCGCCACCGTGCCGGTGCTCGAAGGCGTGCAGGTGACGGTCAACGGCGGTTTCGCGCTCCTGGCATGGTCCCCACCCGGATCGCTCGTGTACGCGCATAGCGCCGGCGGCTCGACCGACAACGCGATGGTCCGCGTGAGTCGCGACGGGGCGATCACCCAGATCGACACCGCGTGGCATGGGGAATTCAACTCGATCGCGCTCTCCCCCGACGGTCGCCGGCTCGCCGCCGGCGTCGGCTCGGGCGGGGCGCTGAACATCTGGATCAAGCAGCTGGATCGCGGGCCATCCACGCGGTTGACGTTCGGCGGGCAAGACCGCCGGCCCTTCTGGTCCCCGGACGGCCGTACCGTGGCCTACGTCCGGGACAGCAACAACACGAGTGCCGTGTACGGCCAGCCCGCCGACGGTGGCGGTCAAGCCCGTCCGCTCGTCCGGCTGGACCGCCTGATTCAGGAGGGCGAGTGGTCGCGCGACAGCCGCTGGATCCTCGTGCGCACCGACAACGGCCAGGCCGGCGCGGGCGACATCCTGGCGGTGCCCACGAGCGGTGACAGCACGCCGGTGCCGGTGGCGGCGAGCCCGTTCACCGAGCTGCATCCGGCACTGTCACCCGATGGACGATGGCTGGCGTATACGTCGAACGAGTCGGGGATCAACGAGGTGTACGTGCGGCCCTTCCCCGACGCTCAGGGAGGGCGGTGGCAGGTCTCCAACGGCGGCGGCAGCGAGCCGCGCTGGTCCCGCGACGGACGTGAGCTCTTCTACCTCGACGGCGCTCTCCGCCTGAACGCCGTTCAGGTCCACACCGTGCCGACGTTCGCCGCCGTCGGACGCAGGTCGCTGTTCGATGCTTCGAATTTCATTGTGGCCGGGTTCCACCAGTCCTACGATGTGGCGCCCGACGGGCGCGCCTTCGTCTTCGTCAGCCCGCGGCGGGCCGGGGCGCAAGGTGCCTCCCAGGTCGTCTGGGCGGACCGCTGGCTCAACGAGGTGGCCGCCCGGTTAGCACGTTGACCCCGGCCCACTGAGTGCCGCAGGCCTACCCGCGACGGACCTGCTTCCGTTTCTTCCGGGCGCGGCTTTCAGCGATCGTCGCCACGGCCGCCGCCACGCCGGCGGCTAGTGCGGCCTTCCCCGCCGATTTCAGTGCTCGACCGGCCACGCGGAGCGTTTGCCGCAGTTTGCGGCGGCGGGCCTCCGTCGTGGCCTTCTCGCGCGCGACCTTCATCAGGGCATCGGCATGCTTCGCCGCGGCGACGGCGCCACGCTTGGCCGCGCGCGCCGCGCTCAGCATCCGGGCTTTCCACTTCTCGCGATCCGGCATCACAACCCCCTAGTCAGTGGAATGGGCGGCTCGGCTGGGACGCCGCTCGTCCAAGGTACTACTCCGCACCTACGGTCGCGATGCACTCGATCTCCACTCGCGCCCCGAGCGCCAGGCCGCTCCCCGCCACCGTCGACCGGGCCGGCGGGTCCTTCGGGAAAAACGTCGTGTACACGACATTCATCGACTGGTAGTCGGCCATGGTCACGAGAAACACGGTGCACTTCACCACGCGCTCGAGCGAGCTGCCGGCGTGCTCGAGCACTGCCTTGATGTTGGCGAGCGTCGCGCGGGTTTGCCCCGTGATCCCAGTGTCGGCGAGTTGCCGGGTGCCGGGCACATTGCCGATCTGACCGGAAAGGAACAGCAGGTTGCCGACCCGGACCGCCGAGGAGAACGGCAGGCCCTGCAGCTCGTACGGCGTGTGAATGACTTCGCGGCCCTGCCCAGCAGCGGCAGCGCCAGGCAGCAAGAGAACGGCGAGCGTGAACGCGGTGCGCATGGGAGTCCCCGTTGGTTGGCCCCGCAACGCTACGGCAGCCCGGGTTGACGGGCGAATCCCGATCGGATAGTTTGCTCCTAGTAACTAGGAGGAAATTATTCGACTGGGACAAGCCGCTGCGGCCTTGTGGGTGAACGAGAAAACCCTCGACAACGCGATCCGCATCCTCGGCCTTCCCCGCCCGCTCGACGAGGACACGGTGCGCGCGCTCGGGCTCGCGTTTCGCGCCAAGTACCGCTACGGCATCCCGCTCAAGCGGGGGTTTCCCGCAGTGCGCGAAGCGCTGAAACAGCCCGCGTTGCGTGAAAGCGATGCCGTAGTGCGAGAGGTGCTGGCCTACCTTCCCGAAGTCCAGGGAGGAATCGACCGGCACGAGCAGCAATACAAACCGCTGCCGCGTGGACCGGGGTGGTGGGACCCGTACCACCCCGCCGTGCCAGCGAAATGGCGTCGGCATCCAGCCATTCGACGAGCGATTTGGTGGGGCCTGGACTTGAGTCTCAACACGTCGGCGCTGAGCAAGCATCCGGGCGAACACCTATTGGAGTTGAGCGCGAACGTGGAGGGAGTCCAACAGCTGCGGAAAGGAGTGAGGTCGTGACGCTGGTGGCGATGTGGGAGGGACTGGTACGGGCAGGTGTCCGGTTTGTCGTAATCGGCGGAGTCGCCGCCACCGCACAGGGGTCGGTACGAATCACTGAGGATCTCGACATCTGCTACGACCCTACCCCGGACAGCGCCGGGCGTTTGGCCCGACTCCTCAGCGATTGGAATGCCCGACTGTGTCTGCCTCGCGAGCCTGACACCCGGTTACCCTTCGTGATCGACGCGAAGACCTTTCGCGATGTGCCGAACCTGACGCTTGTGACTGATCAAGGACGACTTGACCTCCTGGGTTTTGTCACCGGTCTCGGGGGATATGCCGTGGCCCTGAGCGCCTCGGAAGTTGTACAAGTCGGCGCCGTCGACCTCCGCGTCCTCACCCTGGATGCTCTCATCGCCTCGAAGCGCGCGGCCGGCCGTCAACAGGACCGTGACCACCTCATTGAGCTGGAAGCGATTCGCGCCCTGAAGCACCTGCAAGCCAAAGCAGCGCCAACGCGACCCCGCCGGCGGCGCTGACGGTGAACGCGAGCGTCGCGCTCGACGCCTGATACAGCGCGCCGAGCACCAGGCCCCCCGCGAGCGCCGCGATCCCGGTCGCGGCGTGATACACCCCGAATCCCGTTCCCTGCTTTCCCCCCGCGAGCTTCGACACGATCGCCCGTTCGGGGCTCTCGGTGAGCCCGGCGACGACACCGAGCACCAGGAACAACACCAGGGCGGTCGTGGGTCCGTCCGCCCGCGCGAACCCGAAGGCGATCGCCGCATAGCTGACCCAGCCACACCACATAACGCGCGCCGGCCCGAACCGGTCGGCCAACGCCCCTCCGACGAAGCTGGACGACGAGCGCACCACGTGCAGCGCCGCCCACAACAACAGGACCGATGCCACCGAAACGCCGAGCTGCTGGGTGCGCAGCAGAATCAGCATCTCCGGCATGCGCAGCAGGTAGAAGGCGCAGATCGCGAGCAAGGCCGGGGAGAGCGCGTGTCTGCGGAGTGGAGGAGACGCGTGGACCGAACCCGCCCGCCGCCCGATCGTCCCTTCTCCTTTTCTACTGTCGCCAACGGCCCAGACCGCCAGCACCAGCACCAGGATCCCCGGGACGATGCTTGCCGCGATCACCCCCCGCACGTCAAACGCCTGCGACGTCAACAGCCAGTACGCGACGAGGGGGCCCAGCACCGCGCCCGCATGATCCAACCCGCGCTGCAAGCCGAACGCCCGGCCGTGCAGGTCGGGCGGGGTGACGTCGGCGA
Organism: uncultured Gemmatimonadaceae bacterium; assembly: GCA_964596925.1. GTDB lineage: Bacteria > Gemmatimonadota > Gemmatimonadetes > Gemmatimonadales > GWC2-71-9 > DASTHG01. Next base: position 134,394 of record CAZQWQ010000069.1, read on the forward strand.
TGAGGGCGTCGCGCGGCGGCGTGCGGATCCCCTTCCCCACCCGGTCCGTCACCCGCAATCCGACGACCTGCCACGCGGCGCCCGCGAGCGCGATCACCGGCCGGACGACCACCGCCACGAGGTAGCCGAGGATGATGAGCGCGCCGCGGCGGCGTGGTTTGTCGGCGAGCCTCCCGGAGCCGTACTTGACGAACGCGGCCGCGAAATCCGCCGCGCCGTCCAGCGCTCCAAGCGACAGCGCCCCACCGCCCAGCACGCCGGTCACGAACGCCGGCAGGAGCGGATAGACCATCTCACTGGCGAAGTCGTTGAACAGCGAAACGAGACCAAACAGCCAGACGGGCCTCGGGAGCTTACGCACTGAGACCCAGGCCCCAGCGGATCAACGAGACCGGCAGCCCACCGTAGGAGAGCACCGCGTCATGGAACCCGCGGAGTGTAAAGGCGCCGCCGAGCGCGGCGCGCGAGTCGTCGCGGAGCTGGAGCAGCTCGCGCCGACCGATGCCGTAACAGATCTGATAGCCCGGCGTGGCACAGTAGCGGCTGACCTCGGACTCGGCGTTGGCGCGGTCCATATGCACCACGTCCACGAGCTGGGCGACCGCCTCGTCGAAGGTCATCCCCCGCGTATGGAGCCCCACGTCGAGCACGATGCGCACCGCTCGCCATAGCAGGTGCACGCGCTGGAAGAAGCGCTCCTCCTCGCACGCATAGAACCCCTCGTCCGCCATCATCTCCTCGCAATACAGCGCCCAGCCCTCGAGCGTGAGCGGGGTGTACACGTTCCTCCGCGTTTCCGAGGAATTCGCCTGGGCCAGCACGAGATGCAGGTGATGGCCCGGATAGCCTTCGTGCAACGAGGTCGCGGCGATCTCGTGGCGGGAATGGTCGCGTAACACGCGTTCGCGGGTCGCGGCCGGCAAGGCGGGGTCGGGCACCGTGACATAGAACAGACCGCGTGGCTCGGCAGAGTACGGCCCCGGACTGTCGTACGCCGCGAATGGGATGAGCGGCCGCATGAACTCGGGAGTCTCGATCACGTCGAGCGGCACGGTCGGCATCGCCGTCAACCCACGGGCGGTCACGAACTCCTTGGCGCGCTCCATTTCCTGCGCGTAGGCAGCGACCAGCCCTTCGGCGGTGGGGTGGTCTCCGCGCAACCGCTCCACCAATGCCGGCCAATCGGCGTTCCCGGCGAGGCGCTCGGCCATCCGCCCGAGGTCCGCGATGACCTCGTCCGTGAGCCGCAGGCCGTAACGCCACAGCTCCGGCGCCGTGTCGCGCAACGCGTGCTGATAGTGGAGCAGGAAATTGAACTCGTCCTCACCCAGCGCGAAGTGCTCGCTCCCCGACTCCGTCCAGCGGTCCAGGTCGTGCTCGAACGCGGCCAGGGCAGCGCCGGCCCGTTCGGCGGCGGCGGCAACCCGCTCACCGCCGGGCGCGGAGGCGTAGGCCGCGCGGATCTCGCGCATCAGCAGCACACCGCCCGGGCACATCTGCAGCGCTGTCTCGGCGAACAGGCGCACCGGCTCGACGAGCGCCGCCCGGGCGTCATCCAGCAGCGCCGGCACGTCTTCGAGGCGATCCGCCATCGCTGCCGCGTTCGCGGCCGAGCCGCGATCGGAGCGCCGTAGCAGTCCATGTAACCCGCTGAACAGGTGCGTCAGCCAGAATTCCGGGTTCTTTGCCTGCGGGCGGTCCTTCTCGAATTGCCAAATGGTGACCCGGATCTCATTGAGCAGTGCCGTGCGATCGATCTCGGTGGCGAGATCGCCGGCGGTGACTTCCTCGAGCGCCGCGCTGAGCGATTTCAGCGCGGCGAGATGGGGCGTCAACACGGGCTTGCTGTAGCGCCCAAAGCGGTCGTCGTAGAGGGTGAGCCCCGCCAGCGTGGCCGCGACGGGGTCAAAATGCCACCGCAGGTCGAAGTACGAACGCTCGAGGTCGGCGAATGCCCCTACCGCCATGCGCCCTGCCGCAATAGGCGGTGACACTCCTCCTCGGTGAGCGTGCGATCCGCCTGCTTCGCGGCGTCGAACAGCGCCTTGCACGCCGCCTCGTCTTCGGAGTCGTAGCCGTGGCTCTGCAGCCAGTATTTCACGTTGGAGAGCCCGGAGACGGGCGAGATCTCGATCACCTGTTCCAGACCCAGCTCCCCGGCGGGGACGGAGCTGTACACGCGATCGGCGAGCCAATTGTGGCCCTTCTTCTTGGCTTTGATGATCGCGGCGGCGTGGACTCCGGTGCCGGTGCGGAATGCATCACTCCCCATGACCGGATAGTTGAGCGGAATGGGGATACCCACCGCGTCGGCCACCGTGCGGCAATACTCGGGGAGCTTCGAGAGATCGGCCCGGTGCGTACCGAGCAGGTTCAGGTTCACGATCAAGAGATCCATCTCCGCGTTGCCGACCCGCTCCCCCACCCCCAACGCCGTCGCGTGGACCCGATTCACCCCGGCCTCGATCGCCGCGAGACAATTGATGAGACCCATGCCCCGATCCCGATGCCCATGCCAATCGATCTGGACGCTTTTCTTCCCTACAATGTCCTCCCTGACGAATTTCACCAGCGCCCGGACCCCGTCCGGGGTGGCGTGGCCGACCGTGTCGGCCAGACAGATCCGCGTCGCGCCACAGCTGATCGCCGTGCCGTACAGCCGCTGCAGCGTCTCCGGTCGCGCGCGCGTCGTGTCCTCCGTCACGTACATCACCGGCAGCCCCTGCTGCACCGCGAAGCTCACGGCCTCCTCGGTCGCCTTGAGCATCCGGTCGATGGTCCAATCTTCGGCGTATTGGCGGATCGGCGAGGATCCGATGAACGTCGCCGCCTCGATCAGGATGCCGACTTCCTGGGAGATCCGGACCACCGGCTCGATATCGGCGATCACGGTGCGGGCGGCGCAGTTCGGGGCGATCGGGAGCTTGTGGTCGCGGATTTCCTTTGCGAGCGCGCGCACCTGCTCCACCACGCGCGGCCCGGCGCCGGGCAGGCCGAGGTCGACCGCCACGATCCCGAGGTCGGCCATGAGGTGCAGCAACCGGCGCTTGACCTCGAGCGAGGGGTCCTTCACGGAAGGTGACTGCAGGCCGTCGCGCAGCGTCTCGTCGTTCAAGTCCACCCGGGCGGTGGACCAGTCGAAGGGCGCCCCGACCCGGTTCCAATCGTGGATCAGCTCGCGCTCGTCCATGAGACTAGTGTCGCCCGGTCGGGGACTGCGGTCAAGCGGAGCGCGCGCAGACCCCGGGCCTTGCCGCTGCTCTCGTGACCGCCACATTCTGCGGTTGGAGGACTTCGTGGACCCTTTGATTCGCAGTCTGCATCACGTCACGGCGACGGTGAACGACGCCCAGCAGGACTTTGATTTCTACACGAACCGCCTGGGCCTGCGCCTGGTGAAGAAGACGGTCAACTTCGACAATCACAACGTCTACCATTTCTACTATGGGAACGAACACGGCACGCCGAGCACCATCATGACCACCTTCCCGTACAAGGGATGGGGCGTGCCGGAAGGCCGGAAGGGAGCGGGACAGATCGGCGTCACGTCGTTTTCGGTCCCCGCCCGGTCGCTCGATTTCTGGAAGCAGCGACTCCGGGAACACGGAAGCGTCGTCCGCGACGCGGAGCCGCGCTTTGGCGAAGAGGCGATCGCATTCGCCGACCCCTCGGGGCTGGTGCTCGAGCTGGTCGCCACCACGGGCGACGATCGCGCGCCGTGGGCGGCCGATGCCATCGGACCGGACCAGGCGATTCGCGGCCTGCACAGCGTGACGCTCTTGATCCGGTCGCCGGCCCGCACCCTCGAGCTCATGACCGGGATTCTGGGTTTCGCGGTCGTCAACGAGGGCCCATCCCGGACGCGCCTCGCGGTCAACGGCGATCGCCCCGGCCGGGTGATCGACGTGGTCCACGCCCCGGAGGCGCCGGCCGCCGTGAACGGCCTCGGCACTGTGCACCATGTCGCCATGGCGATCAGCGACGCCGGCGAACAACTGCGGATGCGAGCGGAGCTGGTGCGGCTGGGCTACCAGGTCACCGAGGTGCGCGACCGGCAATATTTCCGTTCGATCTACTTCCGCGAGCCGGGGGGCGTGCTGTTCGAGATCGCCACCGTGCCCCCAGGGTTCACCATCGATGAGACGCTGCCCTGCCTGGGACAGGATTTGAAGCTGCCCCCGTGGGAGGAGCCGCACCGCGCGGAGATCGAGGCACAGCTGCCTCGGCTCGGGCGGGAGGCCGGTCCGGCGTGAAGCCACATGCCGGAGAGCCGCTCGCCGCCGCCGGCACGCCGCTCGGGAAGTCAGCAGCGGTGATGATCATGGTTCATGGCCGCAACGCCGCCCCGCGCAACATTCTCGACCTCGTGCCGCTGTTCGAGCGCCCCGATTTCACCTACCTGGCGCCGGCGGCCGCCGGCAACACCTGGTATCCGTTCAGTTTCCTGGTCGAGAAGGAGAAGAACGAGCCCGGGTTGTCCTCCGGATTGTGGGTGCTCGAGCAACTGGTGGACGAAGTCGTGCGGCAGGGCATTCGGAGAGAGCGGGTCGTGCTCCTGGGATTCTCGCAGGGTGCGTGTCTCACTGGCGAGTTCGCCGTGCGCCACGCCGCTCGCTACGGGGGGGTGATCCTCTACAGCGGCGGGTTGATCGGACCGCCGGGGACCACGTGGGAGTATCCCGGATCGTTCGACGGGACGCCCGTTTTCCTTGGCTGCAGCGACGTCGACGCGCACGTGCCGAAAATTCGGGTGGATGAGAGTGCGTCGGTGTTCGCCCGCATGGGCGCATCGGTCACCAATCGCATCTACCCCGGTATGGGCCACCTCGTGAACGAGGGCGAGATCGCCTTCACGCGGACCCTGCTGAACGACATCCTTCCGCTGAAATCCTGAACCCGTGTTTTCCTACGAGACACACGACGTGCGGGTCGTGTTCGGCCCGGGCGCGCTCGCGACGCTCCCGGACGTGCTCCACCACATAGGCACCCGTCGCGTCCTGGTAGTCACTACGCCTGGTCGCTCGGCCGAGCGATCGACCCTGACGCACGCCCTGGGCGACGCCTGCGCGGGCGTGTTCGATCGCGCCGTCGTTCACGTGCCGGCAGAGGTGGTCAGGGCCGCCCTCGAGGCGAGCGCGCGTTCAGAAGCCGATGCCGTGCTGGCCCTCGGTGGCGGCTCGGCGATCGGGGTCGCCAAGGCGATCGCACTGGAGAGCACTCGACCCGTGATCGCCGTGCCCACGACGTACTCAGGATCCGAGATGACGGCCATCTGGGGCATCACCGATGCCGGGGCCAAGCGCACCGGCCGCGATCGGCGCGCGGCGCCACGAGCGGTGCTGTACGAGCCGGCCCTCACCGTCTCCTTGCCACCCGACGTCAGCGCGGCGAGCGGAATGAACGCCATCGCCCATTGCGTCGAGGCACTCTACGCCGTGGACGGACACCCCGTCGCGTCGGTGCTCGCGGAAGCCGGCCTGCGAACCATCGCCCGGAGCCTGCCCGATGTCGTGCGCCGTCCAGCCGACCTGGCCGCGCGTGGCGACGCGCTCCTGGGTAGCCACCTCGCCGGGCGCGCCCTAGACCTGACTTCGATGGGCTTACATCATCGGCTGTGCCACGTCCTGGGCGGGAGCTTCGGCCTGCCGCACGCTCTCACCCACGCCGTCGTGCTCCCCTACGTCGTGGCATACAACGCTCCGGCGGCGACGGAGGCATTGCGGGTCGTGGCGGATGCGCTGGGAAGCCCTGATGCCTGGACGGGATTGTTCGCGTTGTCGCGCGGGCTGGGGCTCACGAGCACCCTGGCCGATCTTGGCTTTGGGGCAGCGGACCTCGATCGCGCCGCCGAGCTGACCGCGCAGGGCGCGTATCCCAACCCCAGAACCGTGACGCGGGCGGGCGTGCGAGCGGTGCTCGCCGCCGCGTACGCCGGTGAGCCGCCGGCGCAGTTCTAGAGGCGTCGAATCGTCTCGAGCGCCTCGGCGACGTGTCGCGTAGCCTTGAATTGTGAATCGAACACGTGCCGCACTATTCCCTGCCGATCGATCACGAAGGTCATACGACCAGGGATCAAGCCCAGAAAGCCCGACACGCCGTAACGCCGGCGGACTTCCCCGCCCGGATCGGAGAGGAGCTGGAACGGCAGCCGGTGGTGCGCGGCGAACGACCGGTGCGACTCCACCGTATCGTCGCTCACGCCGATCACCTCCGCGCCGGCCTGCGTGAACACCTCGTAGCTGTCCCGGAACGCGGACGCTTCGGCGGTGCAACCGGCGGTCTCGTCCTTGGGATAGAAATACAGGACGACCGTCTTGTCACGCAGCACGTCCGCGAGCCGTACCACGCCGGCCGAGGAGGGCAGCGTGAAATCGGGTGCGGGATCGCCGACGCCGAGCATCAATGCAGCAGTCGGGCGACTCCAACCGCCCGCGCCAGTGCGACCCGCGCGACGGCGGCCGCGAAGCGGGCCTCGATGTCCGCATCTCGTGCCCGGAGGAACGAGAGCTGCGCGTTGATCACCTCGATGTTGCCGGCCACGCCGGCCTTGAAACGCTCCCGGGACTGGTCCAGCTCCTGCTGCGCGAGCTGGAGCCCGTCAACCGCGATCGCCTGCTGCTGCTCGGCGGACGACAGATCGAGCCGGGCGGCATCCACGTCGGCCGCAACCTGACGCCGCAGCTCGGCCACCCGTATGTCCGACGCCCGCACACCCGCCTGCTGCCCGGCCTGGCGACTCTCGCGCCGGAAGCCGTCGAGAATCGGGATCGTGACCTGCAGTGCGATCAGGCGAGTGGCGATGGCATCACCGAACGACAGGCCGTTCGCTCCGTAGTTCGCCGACAGATCGACGCGGGGCAACCGCTCGGCCGAGATCGCCGAACCAGCGCGGCGTGCCGCGACGCCGCGGGCCTGCTCGGCCGCGAGGTCCGGCCGGCGCTCGAGCGCCAGCGCGATGAGCGAGTCGCGCGCCGCCGGCAGCTCGGCCAGCGGCAGCGCCGCCGCCAACGTGTCGGTGAGCGCGAGGGGCGTGTCCGGTTCGAGCCCCAGGACGCGGGCGAGGTCGATGCGCGCCCGCGCTTCGAGGTTTCTGGCGAGGACGAGACCGCCCACCACGGTGACCAGCTGCGTTCGCGCGCGCGTCACGTCGATCGCGGTGCCGACTTCGGCGTCCAGCTGCGCCTGGGCCAACCGCACCAGCTCCGCCGCCAGCGCCGAGTCCGCCAGCCGGGCGGCGACGATCGCCCGGGCACGCAGCGCCCGGAGGTACGCCAGCGCGGCGGCCTGCACGGCCGACTCGGCGGCGAGCCCGCTGTCGGCCTGGACCCCGGCGAGCTGCGAGCGCGCCGCGCGGACTCGCACGATGCCGGCATAGTCGAAGAGCGTCTGCGTCACCCGCAGCCGGGCGTCGACCAGATCGAACGGGCCGATACGGCGTCCGCTCGGGAATCCGGGAAGGTTCAGGGACCGGAAACCGAAGGCGTCCGGGTTCAGGGTTTGATTGACCCAGGTACCGGTCGCCGAGAACCCGGGCAAGAGCGGGGCACGCGCTTCGCGCACGCGGGCTCGTGCTTCCTCGGTCAGCAGTCCCGCCAGGGTGACGACCGGTGCGGCGCCGGCCGCGCGGCTGACCGCGGCCGCGAACGACAGCGACAGGGCGCCTTCCTGCGCTCGCAGGCCGACGGGGACCACGAGGGCGAACACCAAGGCCGGCACCGAACGTTTGCGCATGAGTGGAAGTTCGTCGATGGGACTAGCGGGCGGCCGCGACTTCCCCAGCGTCCATCACGCTGTCGCGTATCACGCGATCCTGCACCAGCTGGTCATCCCCTATGACCGAGCGTTCCACCGTGCTCCGCTCGACCCGGACGTTGCGCCCGAGGATGGCGTGCTGCAGGGTGCTGCCCGCGATCATGCTGCCCGTTTCGATCGTCACGTTGGGCCCGATGGTCGAGTCCACGAGCGTCACCCCTGCCTCGATGCGCACCGGCTCGCGGATCACCACTCCCGGCGCGGGAGCCGGAGTCACTCCCCGGCCGTTGCGCAGCAGGTGCTCGTTGGTCTGGAGCAGCGTGTCCACTTTGCCGCAGTCGTACCATCCCCCGACGCTCGCCGTGAGCAAGCGCCGACCGTGGTCCACCATGTACTGGAACGCATCGGTGAGGTAGTACTCGCCGCCCTTCCCCGCCGGCTGCGCCAGGACGTGCGCAATGCCGTCGAACAGCGTGCTCCAATCCTTGACGTAGTACAAGCCGATATTGGCGAGCCGGCTCACCGGCGTATCCGGCTTTTCGACGATGCGGCGCATGTAGCCCTTGTCATCGGTGACGATCACCCCGAACCGCTGATAGTCCTCGACCTCCTTCGCCCACAGGATGCCATCGGCATCGCTCGTGCGGATGACGTTCAGGTCGGCATCGAACAGGGTATCGACGAAGATGATCATCACCGGACCGTCGACCCACGGGCGCGCCAAGTTGATCGCCCCGGCGGTGCCGTCCAGGGTTCGTTGCTCCACGAAGCGCGCGGGGACGCCGTAGTGCGCGCGGATGTAGCGCTCGACGTCCGCTTTCAGGTGGCCGGTGATAACGATCAGCTCCTCGACGTCGAATCCGGCCACCGTATCCATGACATAGTCCATCACCGGCCGGCCCGCGACGTGCACGAGCGGCTTGGGGACGCGCTTGGTGAGCGGCAGGAGGCGGGTGCCTTTCCCCGCGAGCGGGACGATGATCTTCATGGACCTTACACTCTCCCGTACCGGTCCTGGAGCCGGACCACGTCGTCGATCTCGGGCGTCGACGCCTCGAGCAGGTCGCTCGTGACGACCGCTTCGAACTGGTGGACCACCTTGGGGTGGATGTGGAACGCCTCGCCCTGGGTCAGCCGGCGCTCGATCAGGGTCTCGCCCTGCTGCAGCCGCAGCATGATCTCGCCCGAAAGCACGTAGATCGATTCGTCTTTCTTGTTGTGGTATTGCAGACTCAGCACGTGTCCCGCCTCCACATGCAGGATCTTCCCGACGTAGCGGTCGGTGCGGGCCCAGATCACCTCGTGGCCCCAGGGTTTCTCCACGCGGTACGGCAGCTCGGTCATGCCTCCTCCGCGAGCGACAGGGACAGCGACGACGGCGTCGTCACGCAGGCGGTGACGCAGACCCCGCATCCCACGCACCCCTCCGGCTTCAGCACCGGGTGCCCGCCCTTGTCCATCGCCAGCGCGCGCTCGCCTATGGGGCAGGAGCGGGCGCACGCCCCGCAACTCGCGCCGTGGAACGTTATGCACCGATCCACGTCGAGCGCCAGCACGCCCAGATGCACGCTGCGCCAGCCGTCAGGCGGCAGCGTGAGCGCGTCGGTGGGGCAAGCAGCCGCACACGGGATATCGTCGCACGCGACGCAGGCCTGCACCGACGGCTCGAGCATCGGCGTGCCCGCCGCTAGCCCGGCACCGGCGGGAGCCTTGACGATGGCATGCGCCGGACAGACGTCGATGCAGGCACCGCAGCGGGTGCAGGAGGCGAGGAACGCGACCTCCGGGGCGGCGCCTGGCGGACGGAAAAAACGACGCCGCACCACCCGCGCTTCCGCGCGACGCGCCACCTCGCGCGCCAACCGGCCGAGGGTATCCCGGAAAAACGCACGCCGGTCGCCGCTGTCCGCGGCCATCAGAAACTCGGGCCCAAGGAAACCAGCCACCGGAACGCGAACCGGCCGTCGCCCGAGCGGGCATCCGCGGCGGCGTCCCAACGATTGACCACGAGCGGCAGCTCGAGGCGTATCGTCCATTGGAGGTCGCCCAGCGCGTGCCTCGAGACCACGCCCACGCCGCCGTCGTACAACGGCGTGGCGGCGCGCCCGGCGGGCGCGGAGGGCACGGCGAGGGTATCCACGAGCCCCACGTCGACGAACAGCTCCGCCGCGATGTCGCGCACGAACCCGCGCCGCCGGGCGAACACGGACCGGGTCAGCTCGAGGTTGGCGCTCACCGCCCAGCGTCCCCCGGCTGCCGGGGCGAATCCCCGCAGGTTGGCGCCACCCGGTGCGTGATAATGGAAATCCGGTCGCACGAACAGCGCACCGCGACTACGCAGCAGCGGATTGGTGAAGGTCTCGTACGGATCGGCGCCGGCGATGAGAATGCGCCGCTGGCGCACCGGGTCGGCGTCGGCGAGGTAGCCGCCGGCGAAGACGCGGGCACCGAGCGTGGCACCGGCCCAGAACGGTTTCCGCACGGTGAGCTCGCCCGTCGCGCGCAGGAACCCCTCCACGTCGTAGCGATCGGCGGTCACGATCCCGGTGCCCGGGGAGCGATAGGCAATACCGCCGCGCGCCCCGATGCGGGCCCGATAGGTGGTGCGTCCGCGCGACCAGGTACCGCCGACCCACGGCCCGGCCTCCACGGTGCCGGCATCCTCCCACAGGCTCGGATCGAGGTAGCTGACGTCGGTGGTGGCCATCCAGACGGCATCGAAGCCGGCATGTGGATCCGATTGATCGACCCAGCGCCGCCGCAACGAGCGGTCGACCGAGAGTGCGACACCGGCGCGGCCCTCGACCGACCACCCGGCCATGCTCGACTCGGTGCGCGGCATCGGGCGATTCACCGGATCGGCCATGCGGGCGTAGAACCCCCACCGATGGGATGCATCGGCGCGCGTCGCGGCCGTGGCCAGGGACAAACCGCGCTCGTAGCGACCCATGTAGTTGCTGCGGCTCCGCACGCCGATCGTGACGCCGCCCGCGTCGTTCAGCCAGGCCACCGGCAGGTACCCCACCACCAGGCGATCGCGCCGCACGGTCTCGCGCGTGGGGTTGTCGAGTCGCAATTGCCGTAGGGCCCGGTCGCGGAACAGGCCGCGCGGCTCGGCGTTGTTCAGCATGTTCCAGTCGTGGGCACGGACGCGGGGATCGAGCAACAACCGGCCCGGCTTGGCCTCGCTCGTGAACTCGACGCGCTCGACTTCCGGCTGACCCGTGGCGCGGGCGTAGACCCGGTCGCGATCCCCGATCTCGACCGGCATCCAGCCGTCGCCCACGCGCTCGATCGTCGCGGTCGTGTGCCAGCGCCCGTCGGGGAGGCGGCGGCGCTGGACCCTGGCCAGCCGGTAATCGATCAGCGGGGTACCGTGCAGCCACTGGCCGAACAGCCATTGCAGATTCTGCCCCGAGACCTCCTCAGACACCTCCCGAAACGCCGCCTCATCCACGTGCTTCAGTTTCCACCGGTCGTAGTAGGTGCGCAGGATGCGTCGCATGACGGAGTCGCCCACGACGTAACGCAGCTGCTCGTAGAACAGCTGCGCCTTGGCATAGATCATCTCGTTGTAGACGAAAAAATCGCGATAGCGGTCGCCGATCATGGATACGGGCTCGCTCCAGCGATCGACGTCGTCGAGCAGAATCCGCGTCTCGAGTCCCGGATACACGGGCTCGCCGCCGTGCGTGTCGAAGTACCAGGCGGACTGGAAGCTCGTGAACCCTTCGTCGAGCCAGCCTTCGCGCCATTCGTTGTTGGCCAGGATGCCCATCGTGTAGTTGTGCCCGACCTCGTGCAGGATCAGCCCGAGCGAGGCGCTCCCGTCCATCACCATCATCGGGAATTCGGTCCCGCCTCCCTCGATGCGGTGCACGTTGGTGAGCTGCGGCCAGGCGAACGGGCCGAAGAGCCAGTCGAGCCAGGCGAGCGCGGTCTCGGTGCGCTGGACGGCGATGCCCTTCCCCCAGGTGTCCCGGTCCTGCGGCAGATACAGGGCGCGCACCACGACGGAGCCGTACCGTCCCTGCTCGTACACGTATTCCGGATTGAGCGAGAACGCGAAGTGATGCACCTGCTCGGCCCGGAACCGCACCGTCTTGCGACCCGGCGCAGCGGCCGGGCAATCGTTTGCCACCGGGCCGTAGACCTCGCGCTGGTAGTCGACCGGCGCGTCGGGCGTCGCGCGCGCCCGTTCCCACCCGGGGTCGCCGCAGACCGGGACGCCCGTGGCGCCGATCACCTGGTCAGCCGCGAGATCCAGCGTCACGTCGTAGGTCGCGAATTCGCCGTAGAACTCTCCAGCGGGGTAGAGCGGGTGATCCTCCCATCCGTAACGGTCGAACACCACGACCTTGGGATACCACTGGGCGAAATCGAACCGCCGGCCCGCTCGCCCCTGGCGGCGCGGCACGGTCGAAGGCCGGGCCTGCCAATCGATTTCCACCACCAGCGAATCCCCCGGCGGGATCGGGCGCGGCAGCCGCCAGTGGGCGATGGTCGAATCGGGGGCGTAGGGATAGTCCGGCAGCGCCGCCGTTCCCATCACGACCGCGGCGGTGATGCGCTCGAACGCGTAGTCGGGATCCTGGAGCCGTTGGAACCGCACCCGGCCCTCGGCCGAATCGACGGCACTCCAGCGCGAGCCGGGACGAAACGCGTTCAGGTACTGGTGCACGGAGAAGTCCACCAGCGTATCGGGCGAGCGGTTCACATAACTGATGCGCGCGTGGCCGGTGAGGATGCCCGACGGCTCGTCGAGCGACGCGGTGATCCGATAGGCGACCTGCTGCTGCCAGACCTGACTGGTGTCCGCGGAGCCGAGCAGCGCGAGCAGAAGCAGCATGGGAGGGGGAAGCTACATCGGGGGGCGCGGAGCGGGGAGGCTCATCGCGCGTTTTCGGCGGCGGCGGCGTGTTTCGGACGACACTCCGGACGACCGCAGTCCCCAGGTTGTGGCCCCGGCGCCCCGGTGCGCGCCGGATCCACCTCGACAAGGAGCACTCGATGTCCCCGACACGCACCCTGCTCGCACTCGGACTGGCCCTGGTGTCGACCGCGGCCTGCTCCGATCGCCGGGAGGTCTCCACCGGCCCGGCCGTTCCCCCGGAATCGTTCGCCGCGTCCCCGCCCGGCGCGTCGCGCCGTCCTGATCGGCTGGCGTTGCTGTTCGCCTCGGCGCTGCGCAGCCCCGCATTCCGGGCGTACATCAAGGCGCAACTCGATGCCTCACCATTCCCCGAGCACAAGATCCAGCTCCAGGGATTCCTTCCCGCACACGGCCGGCGTGCGTTGCGGTATCTGGCGGAAGAGAACGGGACCAGCGAGGCCGTCGTCGAGCGCGAAGCCGCCGCGGCGGTGCCGCTCGAAGTGTACCTGCCGGTGCCGGCCCAACGGGCAGCGTGGACGGGCGATGAAAACGTGCTCGTGGCCACCGCGCTGGGCGACCGCGAGGCACCGGTGGCGTTCGACCCCTCCGGCCGTCGCACGGTGCTGAGCCCAATTGCGCCCCCTGCCGCTCCCGTCATCGCGATTGTGCCGGTCGAAACGGACTTCACCACACCCCCGTCGCGAGTGGAATGTTTGCAGGACTGCGGCGGCGGGGGTGGAGGCGGAGGCACTCCCAGCCCGGCCGGGCTGTACATGACCAAAGCACACTTTGACGATGATTATGAGGGTTGGTTGAAAGGGAATCCCGAGTTTGAGGTCCATATCCTGGGCCAAGCCGGGACCACGGACTCGTTGAGCGACTACCAGTGTGCCGGGGAGCACGCGGGCGGGGCGTATGCCTTCGACCAGAACGGCAACGACTGGAGCGGCAGTGTGCTGCTGTTCAGTCAGCAGCAGATCAACAACTACAAGGCGGCCCACCCTGGGCACAGCATGCGAGTGTTCGCGCTCGAGGATGACGATACGGCGTGCAAGATCATCACCAACAAGGACGACTTGAATCGGATGCTGCGACGGGTGGACAGTGTCTACTCGAAACGAACCGGCGGCCGCGACACGACGATCTCGTCCGGCAAGTACTACAAGGCGGCCAAGGTGCTACTCAACCTCTGGACAATGCTCGCGTCCTTCATCAAGACGAACGACGACATAATCGGCACTGCCGTCGAGGACGACGTCGTCGGTGCGTTCTATCCCGGATTCGGCTGGATCGTGAAAGGTGAGAACAACAGCACTCACGGATGGCTCAACCTGGAGATGCGGTGAATGAAAGGCATGCTACGTGGCTTCGCTGCGGTCGCGAGCCTGGCGTTGAGCGCTGGACTCGCCCGACCCTTGACGGCGCAGTGGGGACTGGCCCTGGACCTCCAACGATCTGCCTACGGAGGTGGTTCGAAGGACACGACCAGCGGCGGCCCGGGGGGATCATTTCGACCCGGCAACTCAAGGGCCGTCACCCTGCGCCTGGAACACCGCCTGGGGCGTGCCACGGTCGGGCTGGGTGCCCGCTACGTCAACTCGGGCATCGTACTGGACGCTCAGGGTATCTACGCTGGCCTCCGTGGGGAGTTTTACGCGTTCGAGGCGCTCCCGGAGGTCCGAATGCGCGTCGCACGATCGAAACGCGGAGCTGGTCTGGAGCTGTACGGCGGAGCCGTGATCGGGGTCTGGACGTTCGAGGACTTTGGTGCGCGCGCCGTCCCCGGGGCCACGGTGGGGGTGGCAGGTGAATTCCCGATCTTGGATCGGTTGACCGCCTCACTCCGAATCGGCGGCAGCGTGCTGCGCACTGTCTTCCGGGACGGGGAGTTGCCGCCGGAGCTGGTCCTCCGGACGATGCGACGCAGCGAGATCAGTCTCGGCCTTCGTTACGGTCGCTGATGCGACGGCGGCCCGAGGGTGGGTAACCCCCGGGCCGCCGCAATCGCTGTCACTCTCCTCATTCTCCCGTCAACATCCGCCGTCGCAGCACTGCGAGCCGCCGCTTGAGCGAACCGTCGAACACCCGATCGCCGACCCGGACCACCACCCCGCCCAGGATTCCCCGATCGGAGCGGAAGTGGGCCCGGACTTCCTTGCCCAGGACGGCGCCGAGCCGCTCGACAATCTGCTGCTGTAGCGTTTCGTCGGGTGCGGTGGCGAGCGTCACACCGGCGTGCACTCGGTTCTGCTGGAGGTCCACGAGGGCTTGATACTCCTGGGAGATCTCCCGCAGGAGCCCCTGGCGCCCACGGCGCACCACGGCCTGCAGGAATCGCACAAACTGCGGGGCCGCGGCACCTTCCAGCGCCGCGGCGAGCAAGCGGGACTTGACGCTCTTCGCCACCCGCGGTGATTCGAGCATCACGGCGATCGTCTCGTCCGCCGCGATGGCTCCCGCCACGGCGTCCATCAAGGCGCCGAAGCGATCGACCTCGCCCAGCGCCTCGGCGGCCTGCATCAACGCCTCGGCGTAGTTCCGGGCGATCGTGGCGTTCTTCAATGCCGCTGCTCGAGACTCGCCAGGTACTCCAGCACCAGCCGACGGTTCGCGTCGCTGTCGAGGTTCGACTCGACCAGCTTCGAGGCGGCGGCGATCGAGAGGTCGACCGCCTCGCGGCGCAGCGCCAGGATCGCTTTCTCCTGTTCCGCCTCGATCTCCCGCCGGGCCCGTTCGAGCAGCTGCTCCTGTTCTTCCCTGGTCTTCGCGAGCAGCTGCTCGCGCTCCTTCTGCGAGACGACCTTCGCCTTGGCCATGAGATCCTGTGCGTCGGCTCTGGCGGTGGCGAGCGCCTGGCGGTGCTGCTCCAGCAGTTTCGCCGCCTCGGCGTTGGCCCGCTCGGCGTCCTCGAGCTGCTTTTGGATTTTCCGTTCGCGCTCCTCGACCGACTTGAGGAGTGCCGGGAACCCGAACCGCCACAGCAGGACCAGGAGGATGGCGAACACGATCAGCGTCCAGAAGATCAACCCCGTGTTGATGCTGAACGGGGTGAACCCCTGGGCCGCGTGGCCGCCCTCCTGCAGTAACAGGAGCGACGCCAGCATCAGAGCAGCTTGAACAACAGCGCGAACACCAGCGCGGCCAGCGCCGCACCTTCGACGAGCGCCGCCGTCAGGATCATGGCGCCGCGAATGTCGCCCGAAGCCTGCGGCTGCCGGGCGATCGCCTCGACGGCCCGGCTCCCGATCAGACCGACTCCGAGGCCGGCGCCGATGGCGGCGAGACCGATGCCGATCCCGGCGCCGAGCAGCGCATTCGTGTTCTTGGCGACGGCCACGACGGTGGAGTCAGCCATGGTCCCCTGGAGCAGCATCAGCATGTTCACCATGTCATTCCTCGAGGGTGATGGGACTGTCGTCTCATCCGGTCAGTGCTCGTGCTGCATCATGCCGATGAACACCGACGTCAGCAACGCGAAGATATACGCCTGCAGGAACGCCACCAGCAGCTCGAGCAGCATCATGAACAACACAAACGCCACCGAGCCCGCCGCGACCACCCAGTTACTGAAGATGAAGATCAGGCCTAGCAGCGCCAGGATCACGAAGTGCCCGGCGGTCATGTTGGCAAAGAGCCGCAAGCACAACGCGAACGGCTTCGTCAGTTTCCCGATGATCTCGATCGGCGTCATGATCAGCGCCATCAACACGGCGCCGAGCCCGGACATGCCGGGGGGAATCATCACGATCGTCTTGAGGTAGCCCTTGGGACCGAGCGCCAGCATCCCCGAGATCTCGATCGTAAGGAACGCCGTGAGGGCGAGGGCGCCGGTGACGGCCAAGTTGCCGGTGGGCGAGGCGCCCCAGGGCAGCAACCCGAAGAGATTGCAGTACAGGATGAAGAAAAACAGCGTCATGATGTAAGGAGCAAATTTAGCGCCGCGGTGGCCGATGTTCGCGATCGCGACGTCGTTGCGCACGAACAGCGCCATGGCCTCGATCGCCCCGCCGAAGCCGCGAGGGGCCTTCCCTTCCAGGTGCCGCCGCGCGACCTGGCGCCCGGCGATGCGGATCGTGAGGAACACCAGCACCGCGGCCGCCACCATGAAGACGACGTGCTTGGTCGGTGACACGTCGACGCCGAACAGGACCCAGCCGGTCGGGAGGTGCACTTCCCCCAAAAACGGCAGCTCGAGCGTGTGGCTGTCCGCCGTGTGATGGAAGATCATCCCGCCGATGTCCGGTGCCTGCATCATTTCAGAAACCTGATCTCCAGGAAGAGCAGCGGCAACAGCACACCGAGAAATCCCAGCGCCGTCTCGAGCAGCGGCAGCGCCGCCCGGTGGGTCGCCGAGTAGGCGATCAAGATCCCCAGCGCCAGCGTCCGGATACCCATCCCACCGAACCAGCGCGCCATGAACACCGGCTGCGGCGCCTGCATCACGGGTCTCAACAAGGCCACCGCGGCCATCTGGGCAACGAGCGCGGTGGCGCCACCGATCCCCGCCCCGGGACCACCCACCCAGAGCGCCAGCGCCACCAGAACCACGCCGAGCCCGACTAGCGGAAGGTAGGACCTCACCCGGGACCCTGCCCCGGTGTCCCTCGCCTTTTTTTCTCCGCGTCCATATCCCGCTTCACGCGGTAATAGATGTTCATGAACCCGGCGAAGCCGCCGAGGAACGCGCCGACGAGGGCGAACAGCGGCCGGGTGTGCAACCAGCCATCCACGAGCCAGCCCACGGCACCGAACAGCAGGATCGCGAAGGCAAAAGTGAACCCAATCGCGACGTACTCGTAGCCCTGGCCATAGCCCCGGGCTGCGCTGTTCTCATCGTCGGCCGGCATCGGACCGGGCGAAAAGTAGGTGCTTGTGAAAAATTTCGCAAGCAAAGTGACAACCCCGCAACCTTTTGTGGCACTTGGGAGTACGATGTGGTATGCTTGGCTCCCTATGACCACCACGCCACGTCCTTCCGCACCTCCCCAGGGTGATGTCGAGCTGCTCGAGCGGCTGGCCGCGGCGCGCGGGGCGCTACTCACACAGGTGGGTCAGCGCATCGTGGGACAACAGGACGTCATAGACGGTATCCTCACCGCCGTGTTCTCCGGAGGCCACGCCCTACTGGTGGGCGTACCCGGGCTCGCGAAGACCCTGATGGTCCAGACGGTGGCCGACGCGCTGGAGCTCAGATTCTCCCGCATTCAGTTCACGCCCGACCTGATGCCGTCCGACATCACGGGGACGGAGATCATCGAGGAGGACCTCTCGACCGGGAAGCGCGGGTTCCGGTTCGTACGTGGGCCGGTGTTCGCGAACATCGTGCTGGCCGACGAGGTGAACCGGACGCCCCCCAAGACCCAGGCGGCGCTGCTCCAAGCGATGCAGGAGCACCAGGTGACGGCGGCCGGGCAAACGCACTCGCTCCCCGCGCCGTTTTTCGTGCTGGCGACGCAGAACCCGATCGAGCAGGAGGGGACCTACCCCCTCCCCGAAGCGCAGCTCGACCGCTTCATGTTCGAGCTGCGGGTGGAGTATCCGACGCGCGCGGAGGAGGAAGCGATCGTCGAAGCGACGACCACCGACCACACGAGCCGGATCACGCCAGTGCTCACCGCCGACGACGTGCTAGGGCTGCAGCACCTGGTGCGGCGAATTCCGGTGACCAAGGCGCTGGTGGGCGCGGCCGTGGCGCTGGCGCGGATGACGCGGCCGGCGGACCCCGCGGCGCCTGAGTTCGTGCGCGAATACGTCTCCTGGGGAGCGGGCCCGCGCGCCTCGCAGTATCTGATCCTCGGCGCCAAGGCGCTCGCGGCCCTGGACGGGCGGCCGATGCCCGACTACGACGACTTGATGAAGGTGGCGCCGCTCGTGATCACGCACCGGCTAGTGATCAACTTCGCGGCCGAGGCGGCCGGCCGAACGGCGCTGGACATCGTGTCCGAGCTCGTCGCCACAGGACAATGGCAACCGGCCTGACCCCGCGGGTCCTCTGGGCCCTGGTGCCGCTGGTCGCTCATTCCATCACGGGGTGGGGGTGCGCGAAGATGAGCTCGCAGTCGACCCTGATCGAGTATCACCGTTCCGGGGGCATCACGGGACGCGAGGACCGGCTGGTGGTGCTCACCGATGGCACGGCGCGCCTGTCGCGCCAGGGCGCCGTGGCGGCGGATTACCAGGTCGGCGCCGACACCCTCACCGAGCTGCGCGCGATGCTGCAACGCATCGATTTCCGCGGCATGCGCGACGAGTACCTCCCCGCCAGGCGCGGGGCGGACCTATACGAGTACGTGGTGATCTACGAGGATCGCCGGATCCGCACCATGGATACCGCCGTCCCACCGGAGCTGCAGCCGCTGATTCAGCTGCTCAGCGGCCTCGCCAACCGGGCCCGCTGAGCCCCCCCCTCACGCCGGTCCGCCCACCGCGTCCAGAGTAGCCACGTCACGAGCGTGAACAGCACCATCGTCCCTTCCCACAGGAGTGTGTGGGCCAGGACGAAGTGGTGCGGGGCGTGGATCCCGAGATAAAACAGGTGCACCAATCGTAGCAGGTTGACGGTCAACAACAGCGGCACGCCCACCACGAGCCCCCGCTGTTTCGCGCCCCATGTCCCGGGCGAGGCGAGGATCGCCACGGCCAGCACGGCGGCCGGCAACAGTCCCGTGCACCCGATGGTGACGTCGTAGGCGAATCCGCCGGGCACGAACAGCACTGTCCCGGCGCGCTCGGCGGCGATCCCGATCGCCTGCAGCACCGCCTGCGTGACGGACGCGACCAGCCCGGCCAGGGGGTCGAGCAGGCGCACCGGAACACCAGTCCAGCCGCGCGCCAGCACGATCACCCCCAGCCAGACGAGCCCCGTCGCGAGGCGCAGCGCCGACCGCACTACGCCCGCGCCCTCCGAGCGCGCGCCCGCAGAGCCGCCGCCACGAAGATGAGCAGCGCCAGCGCCAGGAACCCCGTGAACGACAGATCGGGGACGCCCGGGATGCCACAGCTGTTCGCCGGCGGCGAGAACGTGCCGGTCAACCCGACGGCGCCAAACCCAGTATTCACGGCCTGCGCCTGCGTGCTGGACACGCCGAACAGGTCTTCGGCCGCCTGCAGGGCCGCGGCGCGTGAATCCTCGAGCGTGGACTGCGGCTGCAGGTACACCGTGAGCGCCCGGTAGAAGATCCGCTCGGCGTCGCCTTTCCCGATGGCCGTGGCGACGTTCACGAACGCCTTGCTCGGGATCCCGCTGTTCGTGTGGACGCCTTCGTTGTCGCCACACGTTTGCACCCAACCGCTCGTGTTGCCCGGCTGCCCGAAGGCGCCCGGGTTGGCCATGTCGCGGATGGCGCCGATCGGCAGGTCTTCGCCCATGAGATAGTCGTCGCGGTCCACCATCGCGCCGAAAATGTCCGAGAAGCTTTCGTTCAGGGCGCCGGACTGCCAGCGGTACTCGAGGTTGGCAGTGCGCTCGGTGACGGCGTGGGTCAACTCGTGCGCGGTCACGTCTTTGACGGGAAACCCGTCGCCGTAGACCATCTGGGTGCCGTCCCAGAACGCGTTCTGGTAGTTGACGCTGTAGTGGACCGTGGCGATCAGGGTGGCGCCGGCGTTGTCGTAGCTGTCGCGTGAATGCGTGGCGGCATAGTAGTCGTAGGTGGCGCCCACGAAGGCGTGCGCGTTGTCGACGTCGGCGTCGCCGGTGGGGCCGGCGGTCTCGTTGCGCCGGAGCGTACCGGGCAGCGACGTGCCGTTGTTGGCGCTGTAGGTCTGCCGATTGCGCGCGATGTAGAGGCGGTCGATGATGTCGAGCACCTTGCCGCGACCGGCGTCGATCACGTAGTCCTTGCGGGCGGGCACCGAGTCATCGCGCACTTCGACGATCCAGGCGAGGTCCGCCGCGGACTGGCGCCGCTGGCCCGGATACACCACCAGCCGGGACGACACCGCCACGCCGCGCGGCAGCTGCTTCGCGGCGAGAGCCCGCGCCGAGTCCTGGGTGATGGCGGGTTGCGTGGTGGACACGCGAACGTCGGGCACCACGTTGCTCGTCGTCGCCGCGATCGCCCCTCCCGTCGGGGGCTCGCCCGCAACCGCCTCTACCGTCGGGGTCTGGTGCACGGTGACGGTGGCGGCGTAGACGTCGACCCCCTGGGCCACCTGCTGCATGGTCGTGTGGCGCATGCCGAGCGAATCGACGTGCGATTCCACGAAGCGCAGGTCCTGCGCGGTGCTGTCGACGCCGAACAGCGTGTGGTAGCGCTGCATGAAGCCGTAGGAAATGGCACGCGAGGTGTCACCAGGTTGCAGCCCCATCACCGTAGCGGGAATCCGGCCGCGAATGAAGCTCGGCCTGCCGGTGCGAGGGTTATAGGTCACCGCCACTGGTGCCTGGGCGTCCTGAGTGATTGCCTCGACGTTGACAGCTTTGGGAGCTTGCCGGCACGACAGAGCGACGGTGAGACCAATCACGACTCCCAGCGGAACCGGGATCCGCTGTGGAAGCGGGTGCGTCATACACGACCTCCCTGAGATGGGCAATGAGCGGTGGGTTGCGTGGTGCGCAGTATACACCTCCTGCACAGCCAGTTGCAGACTGAGTGAGCCTCCGACGACGGCGGATCGACCGGGGCCAATTGTCACATCATTCGCGGTCGGATTCCGTGCTTGCGGCATCGCGAACTCGGAGGCGGACGATCGACTCTGCGAGGCGGTGATGTGTGATCTGGGGGTTGGATTGCGTCGAAGTCCGGGCGAGAGCCCGTTAGTGCTCAAGGATGGTTTTTTGACACCTCCCCCGCGATGGCCCTGAAAACTCAGCTAATCGCTTGATTCTCAACGTGTTGACATTTCGTTGAACGAGTCTCCTTATTGTGTTGTCGCCGTCGTTCGGAAGGTGACTGTGGTCTCCCATTTCCGCCTCCTCACGTTGGGCGCTCCGCTCCTCCTCACCGCCACCGGTGAGGCAGTGCGCTATCGCACGCGTAAGCATTTCGCGTTGTTGATTCGGTTAGCGCTCGAGCCAGGGAGAAAACTCGCTCGGGACTACCTGATCGAGTTGCTGTGGCCCGACGCATCCCTCCAGCACGGGCGACATTCGCTCTCCCAGGCAATCACCGTCTTGCGATCGACAATCGGCCGGGAGTTTCTGGCGGCCCACCGCACCACGCTCGCCCTGGCAGAAGGAGCGGTGGAGGTGGACGCGCGGGGCCTCGACAGCTGCGGAGCGGAGGTTCGAGGAAGATTCCTCGACGGGTTCGAGGTGCGCGGAGCGCGGGGCTTCGAGGAATGGCGCGAAGGCTGGGCGGCGCGGCTGTACCCGCGCATTCGTGACTGTCTGGTAAGGCAAATGGACGCCGGGCGGCGCATCGGCGACTTCGCCACCGTCGAAAAGCACGCGCTCGTGCTCGAGGAGCTCGATCCGCTCGCCGAAGACGCGGTGCGCGGCATCATGGAGGCCCGCGCCTGGGTGGGCGATCGCAGCAACGCGCTCAAGGCGTTCAACCGTTTCGCGATCCGGCTGGCCGAGGAGCTCAACGCGAAGCCGAGTCCCGAGCTGGTGCGGATCGCCGACTTGCTGCGGGAGGGGCGTCGTGCGGCGCCGCGGCCGACCGATGATGGGGTGCCGCGGCGGGAGGAGCGCCGCTTCGAGGCGGAAACGATCATCGGCCGCGAAGCCGAGTTTTCCGCCCTGTACGACGCATGGCTTGCCGTTCGGCACCGCCAACCTCGGGTGATGGTACTGCTCGGCGATCCGGGCATCGGCAAGACCACTCTCACGAACGCCTTTGTGTCGTCTTGCCAGATGGAAGGAGGTGTGATCGCCCGCGCGCAGGCGTACGACGCGGAGCGCGAGCTCCCTTACGCCGTACTGGCGGAGCTCGTTCGCCAACTCACCCAGCAGCGAGCGATTGGGGCCGCGGAGCCCGAAGCGCTCGCGGAGTTGTCGCGGCTGACGCCCGAGATCTTCAAGGCGTTTCCAGGAGTGGAGAAACCGTCGGAATGGCCTCCGGAAGTGGTACCGCTGCGGTTGGCGGATTCATTCCTGAAGGCGGTGACGGCCGCCGCGGAGGAAAATCCAGTCGTCCTCGTGGTAGACGATGTCCACGCCGCTGACAACGCCAGCGTGGCGATTGTGCACCTGTTGGCGAGAAAGCTCGAGGGTCTGCGGCTGCTGCTGATCCTCACGGCGCGATCTGGAGATATACGGACCACGACCGCGGCCCGAGCTCTCGTAACCGACTCCAGCATCGAAGCATTGGGCACGATCGAGCTCGACACCCTGTCGGTTGAAGCGTCGACCGTTCTTGTGGCGCGGGTGGGCGCAAAGGGAATCGCTCGGTGGGGTGAGGCACCGATAGCGAAGATTGTCCGAGCGGGGGCCGGCAATCCTCTGGCCTTGGAGCTCCTGACCCGCGAATGGGTGGCCAATGGTGGCGACTCTCTGATCGGGCAACTGGAGTCTCTCAACACGGTTCCCGCTTCTTCTCTGAGCCTTCCGCAGGCAATTCGCGCCGTGGTCGAGCGCCAGACCCAACAACTCGACGAAAAGACCCGTGCGGTGCTCGATCTCGCCGCCGTACTGGGGCGACGCATGGGAGATCTGTGGCTCTATGAGGTGATCGACTGTCCGGAGCCTGAGACCCTGATGCGGCTCGGCCAATTGCTTGAGTCGAGGCTACTGCGTGAAGTCGCGGGGCAGATCGAGTTTCGCAATGAGCTGGTTCGCGCCTACGCCTACTACGAGATCTCGAGCACCGTACGCCTCGAGCTGCATCGCAGGGTCGCGCAGACTCTCGAACGACAGGTTGAGGAAAAGGGGCATCGCGATCTTGAGATCGCCTGGCACTACCTGATCGGCCGGGATCCCGCACGGGCGGTGCGATATGCGCTTTCTGGAGCCGAAGCAAGCCTGCGAGCAGGAGCACCACGCGAGGCGGAGCTCATCCTGCGCACCTTGATTGGCGAGGCATTGGAGAACACTTCTGCCCGGCGCGCAGGACTCGCCTTGAGCTCTGCCTTGCTGAGTCAGTCAAAAGCAGATGAGGCGGTTCCGTTGTTGGATAGGATCCTGGCCGACGACCAGGCGTCGAAACCTCAAATCGCGCAAGCCGCTCACCTGTACGCTTCTGCGATGTATTTGCTTAATAAGGATTCAACAGCGAAGCACAGCGAGATGGCTGAGCGAGCCCTGCGAGTCGCACGCGAATGCGATGATAAGGAACTCCTGGCGCGGGCGCTCTTCGAGTGTGGCCGAGCCGGTGTTGAAAGTGGAAACGAGGATCTAACACGGCGAGTTCGTGAGGAGCTTCGCAGCACGCTTATTTCGGCGGCGGATACTCCGCCGATTGCATTCCACGCAGACGCTTACTGCAGCTACCATCTTCTAGACATCGAGGAGGCTTCCAAGTCGGCTGAACGAGCTGTGGCGAGCCTTTCGACATCCGACAACATCGGTGAGCTTGCGCTTGCGCATACCGGCCTGGGAAACTGCAAGCTGGCTCTATGTCGCTTGGAAGAGGCTCGGGAAGCATACAGACTCGCGCTTGAGCATTCCAAGAAAATGGGTGATGACTGCCGATACTCGATCATCTGTTCCAACTTGGGTGCCTCGTACCTTATTGGAGGGGAAATCGAGGAAGCCATTGCGTACGGGGAAGAAAGCCTCCTCGTTGGTAAGCAAGCGCCAACACAACCTGCACTCCTCAGGACATGGTCGAATCTGGCTTCCGCTTACATTCTGTCCGGGAGTCCCGAGAGAGCCAGGGATTGCTTTCAATCCTGGCAGCGTTGGAATCAAGACGGGCGAAGTTGGGCGATCAACTGTGAATTCTACTGTGAGAGCGCATCCTTGGAACTCGCATTCGGGAACACAGCAGAGGCATTGAGGCTAACCTCACTAGCGGAGCAGGGTTTTCAAGGAAGGGGATCCATGTTCGTGAATCAGGGTGTGTTGGAACGCCTAATGGTCTTCCGGACGTACCACACAACGGGGGCAGAGGTTGCTCATCAACTTGCGAAGGGATTTGTGGAGCGATTCAGAGATAGGCACCTACTTGCCTACCTAGATGCCATTGCTTCACAGGCTTGGGTAGAAAGGAAAGCAGCCGGCAAAGTGTCGGAGGCAACCGGAATCCAAGTGCAAGCATTCGAAAGGCTTGGAGCAACTGGCAAACGGGCGATCCTGGTTGCTCAAGGATTCCTAGGTGATTCAGTGTGAGGAAGACCCTCGGTTCCTCAAGCCACTTATCCTACTTTCGCAGGCGTGGACCCCTTGGACACCCGCCACGGACCGCTGCTTCGGGAAACCCAAGCCCCTAATGCGTGAACGGGTGAGCCGCCTTGCTCGGCTGTGGCGCCGAGCAGCCGCCTGAGATTCGCGGAGTGTTCGACCAAATCCACCAGCTTCGGGTCAAACTGCTTTCCAGAGAATTTCCTCAGCTCCTCTAGCACACGTTCAAAGGTGAGAGCTTTTCGGTAAGGCCTGTCGGTCGTCATCGCGTCCAACGTGTCCGCAACCATGATGATTCGAGAAGCCAGTGGTATGGTCTCCCTTGCGAGGCCGTCCGGATATCCCGACCCGTCGTAGTTCTCGTGGTGGTGTCGAATCGCCAACGAAACCGGGCCACGGAACTCACCGATCGTCGCCGCGAGCTCAGCGCTGCGGGCCGGATGGCGCTGCATCAGCATCCGCTCGTCCGGAGTGAGTTTCCCTTCCTTCCGGAGCAGGGGCGCGAATTCCTCGTAGATCTTGCCCACGTCATGCAGCAAGGCGGCGCTTTCGATTTGGTCTACCAGTTTCGTCGAAAGACCGAGGTCTCGCGCCATCGATCGAGCGTATTCGGAAACCCGTAAGGAGTGGCCAGACGTGTAGGGATCCCGGGCTTCGATAGCCTTGACCATTAGTTCGAGCAGCTCCCTGTTAACCCGCTCCAACTGAAGTGTCATCTGGTACATGTGCCGAACGAAGAATAGCGGCACGACTAGCAAGGCCAAACCTAGGAGCTGCGTCTTGAGGTAGAGATACACAAGCAGAACAGCCAAAGAACTGGCAAACAAGTCATACAAGACAGAACTACCGATGATTCGGCTCCAAGCCTCTCGAACAGAAACACCACTGCTGATTGCAACCGCTAGTGCTACGCTGCCCGAGTTGACTAGGAAATAGGTCGTTACGAGACCTGCGAAGGCCAGCCCGTGAAACGAGAAATGGCCGGCCACAGTAAGACCGCCAAGAGCCCGGTACACTTCTGCAGCAAGCCCGACTGCCAGCATGTACTGCGCAGTATTGAACCAGACACGAATCGGCGGCTTCTTCCTCACGAATGTGTCGACCGTAATGGCAGTGACCCCACTCATCAGCATCGGCCAGGGGTGTTCGAACAACATGACTGAAGCGATGAACGGGACGAACGCAACCGAGCTGCCGACGTTTGCAAACGACAAACGCAAGAACGACGTGTCACACAGAATAGCCAAGGCTGCGAATGCAACCAAGGCGTTCCAGTTGGTCGCAGCGCTTTCTTCAGGGAGCGTCCACGGTCGGGTTGTAAGAAGCCATGCCGTAAGGACGGTAACTGCGAATACCAGAGCGTGGATACGATAGCGCTCAAATAGCTTGAGTGTCGCCACGTCGTGATCCTCGCTCGGTGGACTGCGTTGCATCTTGAAGAAGGGTGGGCCCCGAGAACAACGTTACCAGGATACCGTGCCAGTCGCGAAAAAGAACTTCGCGAGAGACGTGAACAGTGCGGCGAGCAGTTCCGTAATCATTGAGCGTCACCCCCTATCGGGACCTACGAGTAGTAGATCGAGACTGCTTGGAGTGGCACGCCTCGCTATGGCGCACCCGACGCTCCGCTCGTTTTTCTGTTCCGCTTGGCTCCGCTTAGGTAGCGATGACCGGGGCCCCCTTGTCTGGTTTCAGAGTCTTATGACAACTGCCGGAATCGATCGCCGAATCCGGCCTGTGCACCGTGTGCGTCTCAGCCCTGAGACCGGGCGCGATGTCGCTCCAACGCCTTCCCCAACGCTTCCAACACCGCATCGAGCCCGGCGGCCTTCTCGAGAATCACCTTGATTCCAAGACGATGCAACCGGGCGATGTCCTCGGCCGACACGCCCGCCGTCACGATCAACACTTCCGAGTCGAGCGTGCGGCCGGGCGCCAGCAATCGCTCGACCAGCTGCGCCGCGTCCAGATCCGGCAACGAGAAATCCAGCAGGATCACCGCCGGCTGCACTCGGCCGATCTCCAGCAACCCGTCCATGCCGGTCGGGGCCGCCGTAAGGTCCACCGGCAAGCCGGAGGTCTGGATAGCCCGCAGCAACATCTTGCGATAGTTCGGGTCGTCTTCCACCACGACGACCGCGTCGCGGATCGCGACGGGCTCGATGTTCTCGAACTCGGGCGGCACCGGCATGCCATGGTCGCGCAGAAAGACGACCAGGTCCTCCACCGCCACGCGGCGGTGTCCGGTCGGCGTGCGATGGCCCTTCAGGTGCCCTTGGTCGATCCAGTGCGCCACCGTGGCCGGAGTGACCTGGCAGAGCCGGGCCACGCGTTGCGTACCCAAAAACATCATAGTTCCAGTAGAAGACACGATACCAGTAATATGCGTAAAACCGATAAAACGCAAGTCCCACCGTCACAGCGACAATGGGACCTGGATCACATATCTGTAAGCGATTGCTGCTCAGCGACTTATCGTCGCAACTGCCGCCCAAGAAGCTATCGTCGAGCATCCGCCCAACGGTTTGTCGCGTCCAACACTGCCAGGACTGCCCCGCGCTCCGGACTTTCTCGGATTTCGCAGGTGCCGGTGAGCAACTGGGCCTCACGCCCTCCCAGACCGTGTACCGCCACCAGCACGAAGCGGCGGTCGAACGCGTCGACCACCGTGACGCCTTCGAGGGCGATCGAGTTGTCTGGGAGCAGCTCGTCGAGGCAGGCCGCGGCCGCGCGCGCGGCGGTCTCCACCCGGTTGCGGTAGGTGTCCGTCCCCTCCTGCTCGTGCTCGGACTCGCGCTCTCCGTAGGCGAGCTTCACCCGCACCACGATGCGCTGCAGCTTCTCCGAAGGCCGCACCGACAGATCGCGGAAGATCACCACGCGCTTCTTGGCGCGCGTATTGATGGCCTCCTCCTGCAACGCCTCGATCGGCCGCACGTCGGCGGTCTGGGCCACGCTGATCTTGCGGTGATCCACCCGCACGCCGAGCTGCGCCATCAGGGCGGACTCGATGTTGCGCACCACCTGTTTCGGTTGCACGTCGGGTTGCGACAGGACGTGGATCTCGCTGATCTCGCCCTGCGGGGTCACGACGATGCTGGCCGACAGCACCCCGGTGAGGCCCGAGATGAGGTTCTCCGCACGCTTCACCCCCCAGGGATCGGGGGCGGGATGCGCGGATTTGGCGGGGCTCGCGACCTGGGGTTCCTGGTCCGCGGGCTCGTTCGTGTCGCGAATCGGTCTCGGGGTCGTCACGTCAGTTCTCTCCAGTCGCTACCCGGTTGCGGCCCGACGCCTTGGCGCGATACAGCGCTCGGTCGGCTGCCACCAGCACGTCCTCGTCGTGGTCTTCCTGCGGCGTATAGGCCGCCACTCCGATGCTCGCCGTCACCAGCTTCGCGGGGTAGCCGAGCGATCTCCCCATCGCCTCCACCCGGGCCCGCGCTTTTTCCGCAACCATCCGGGCGCCGTCCGCCCCAGTGCGGACCAATAGTACTACGAATTCGTCACCGCCGTAACGAGCCGCGAAATCGGTGGTCCGCACCACCGCCAGGAGCTCCCGGGCGGCCTCCTTGAGCACCAGATTCCCCGCCTCGTGGCCCCGGTGATCGTTGACCTTGCTGAAGTTATCCAAGTCCACGAACAGCACGGCGAACTCCTCGCCGCTGCGTTTGGAGCGGGCCACCTCGGTGGCCAGCCGGTCGCGCAGCAGCTTCAGGGTGGCGAGCCCCGTCAGGTCGTCCATCGCCGACAGTGCCTGAGCGTCGTGCGCCTGCCTTCCGAGGTAGGGCGGGCAGGACTTGAGCGTCGTCCTGCCTTTCACCGCTGCCTCGGCGAACGCCCCGCAGGTGCCGTAGCCGCAGGCGCCGCAGTCCCAGGGCCGGCCGTTGGGCGCGAGCCCGATCTGGGTCAATACCGCCTCGATGTCGACCGCGCTCGGTCGCTGGCCACCGCGCTCGATCGCGAAGACCGCCCCAAGCTCGATCCGTCGCGCTACCTGTTGGTCCACGACCGGCTCCCGCGACCGCGGCGGCTCGGTGGCGTCCACGATCTCGCGCCGCCGGAACAGCTCCTCGCGCGCCCCCATGAGGGGATGGTCGAGGCAGCCCTCGTACGGCAGGATGTCGACGAACCCCAGGTCGATGCGGTCCACCGCCACGGCGTGCGCCAACGACTCCAGCGCCCCGAGCCCGCGCAGCTTGCGGAACCGCCGGCTCGAGTGCCGTTCCTCCAACAGCACCTCGTGGGGTATCCCCCCCGCGGTGCTGAAGTGGCGCCGGCGCTCCTCGGGAATGCGCGTGAAGTACGACGCCTGATCCTCGAGCCGGATGCCGCGCCGCGCGAACAGCTGGGCCAACTCCTCGAAGGAGATGACGGCGTCGACGTCCCCGCCTCCCTCGGTGAGGCACACCCCGGCGTACACGATCGGCGTTTCCGGACCGTAGATCGCCCGGAGATAGCGCGCCTCGGCGGCGATCGGCGTCGTCACCGGCGCCAGATACGGCAGCAGCTCCGGGTAGCGGCCCCGCACCATGTCTACGATGATCGGACAGGTGCTGCGGATCAGCGTCCCCCACTCTTCATCTTCCCACAGCCGCAGATACTCGGCGGCCACCAGCTCATCGCCCAGGATGCCGCGTTGCACCACGCGGAATCCCGCCGCATAGCAGGCATTGACGACCTGTTCCGGTGTGGCAGGGAAAAAATGGGCCGCCGATTCGACACTGAGGATCAGGGCGGCCTGCGCCTCGACGGCGAGTGCCAGGGCTCGATCGGGATCCCCAGTGGCCCGGATGGCTTCGTGGGGGCACGCCGGCAGGCACACCCCGCAGCGGGTGCACGCCTCGTCCACGATCCAAACTCGCTCCGCTGCGATGGCCACCGCGTCCGCCGGACAGACTCGGACGCAGGCGAGACACGCGACGCAGAGTTCGGGCTCGATCCGGTAATCCACTTATTTGCGGTTCTCCGGGGCGCTGGACCCTGGTGGAAAGGCCGCCCCAACATAGAATGTCGCCCCGCCAAGTCAATATGTCGGTGGGCGTCCTACGACGACGTAAACAGTTGTGGGAGTTACCAGTTAGGCGATCGCGTACTGCTTGATCTTGCGGTACAGCGTCCGCTCGCCGATGCCCAGCACCTCGGCAGCTTTGCGGCGATTGCCGCGCGTGTCGCGCAGCGCCGCCTCGATCGCCGCTCGCTCGACGTCGGCCATGGACATCCCGGCGCGGTACACCACGGTCTCGGGCTCGGCGGCTTCGGCGTCGATGGTGGCGAGCGTCGGCCGATGGGAATCGACCTCGATCACCTCTACCCGGCGCGGCGCCGGGCGGTCGTCGAAACGGCTTCGCAGCTCCTCGACCTGGAGCTTGAGCTCCACCAGGCTCCGGAAGATGAACTCCAGCTCCTTGCCGGCGACGTCGCGCGAGGCGCCGACGATGCGCATCGGGAGACCGCGGACGCGCTCGCGGATGTCGGGCGGGATGTCGCTGGCCCGGATCTCGCCCTCGGGAGCGAGCACCACCATCGATTCGATCAGATTGCGGAGCTGGCGCACGTTACCGGGCCAGTCCGCGTCCACCAGGATCTCCAGCGCCTCGGGCGTGATGCCTTTGAACTTGCGGTCGTGCTGCGCCGCGAACTCCGCGATGAAGCGCCGCACCAGAAGCGGGATGTCGCTCCTACGCTCACGCAGCGGCGGCAGGTAGATGCTGAGGACGTTGAGCCGGTAGTACAGGTCGTCCCGGAATTGGCCCAGTGCGACGGCGTCTTTCAGAGGTCGGTTGGTCGCCGCCACGACCCGCACGTCCACCTTGATCGGCTGGACCCCGCCGACCCGGAAGAAGGTGCGGTCCTCGAGCACCCGCAGCAGCTTCACCTGGGTCGCGGGCGCCATCTCGCCAACCTCGTCGAGGAAGATGGTCCCGCCGTCCGCCAGCTCGAAGCGTCCCAGGCGCCGCTCGGCCGCCCCGGTGAACGCGCCCTTCTCGTGCCCGAACAGCTCGCTCTCGAGCAGCGTTTCGGGCAGCGCCGCGCAGTTGACGGTAATGAACGGCTGGTCGCGCCGCGGCGAGAGATCGTGGATGCCGCGGGCGACGAGCTCCTTGCCGCTGCCCGACTCTCCCTCGATCAGCACGGTGGAGCGGACCGGCGCCATCTGCTCGAGCTTCACCAGGACTTCCTGGATCGCCGGGGACTCGCCGATGATGCCGGTGCGTTGCTGCAGCCGGCGCCGGTCCACGAGCCGGCGCACCACGAGCGCGACTTCGGCCGGGTCGGCCGGCTTCACGAGGAAGGCCGTGAGGCCCAGCTCGCGAGCGAGGTCCTTGGAATCGGGCTCGGTGGCCTCGACCAGGCCCAGCGTCGACACCGCGCGCTCGCGCGCCAGCGCCAGCAACCGCGCCGTCCCGGGCTCGTGCAGCGCCCCCGTGATCACGAGGCAATCGGGCTCGCGACGGCGCAGCGCGTCGCGCACGTCGTCGAACGAGGTGATCATCGCCGTGTCGAACCCGGCGGCCTCGAGCTGCGCGTTGACTTGCACGGCATGCTCGAGATCGCCGGTAGTGACCAGGACGCGGTCGGGCATCGGTTAGCGGCTGTGGTCGGTGCGCCGGCCGGTCACCAGCTCGACGGCGTGGTCCAGGATGTCATCGAGCACCGCGAGGCCGTCCTTCACGCCGCCGGTCGAGCCGGGAAGATTGACGATCAGGGTCTTGCCGCGCGTCCCTGCCACCCCACGGGACAGCCAGGCACGCGGAAACCGCGGCGCGGTACGGGCGCGCAGCGCTTCGGCGATTCCGGGGGCCGCGCGCTCGAGGATGGTGGTGGTCGCTTCCGGGGTCACGTCGCGCGCGGTGAGCCCGGTGCCGCCGGTGGTGAGGATGACGTCCACCGAGCCGGAATCCGCCCAGCGGGCCAGCTTGCCCGCGATCAGGCCCGAGTCATCGGCGACCACGCTGCGTACGACGACCTCGTAACCCATTGATGCAGACCAACTTAGGATGGCGTCGCCCGACGTGTCGTCGCGCCGGCCCTGGGCGCCGAGATCCGAGATGGTCAAGATTCCGATCCGCATCGCCTCACCGCTTGGTCCGATGCGGCACGAACGGCAGTTTCACCACCTCGGCCGGCGCCCGGCGTCCGCGGATGTCGATCTCGAACGTCGTCCCTGGCTTCGCCTGGTCCTTGGGCAGGTAGGCGGTCCCGATCGCTTCGTTGAGCGTCGGGGTCACGGTGCCGCTCCGCACCGCGTCCACCTTGCGCCCGTCGAGCCACACGTCGAAGCCGTGGCGGGCCACGAGCTTCGGCTGCGTCACGCGAAAGCCGACAAGCCGGCGGGTGATGCCCTCGAGCTTTTGGCGCTTGAGCATCGCCTGGCCGGTGAACGGGGCGTCCTTGTCGAGCTTCACGATGAAACTGAGTCCGGCCTCGAGCGGCGTGGTGGTATCGTCGATGTCGTTGCCGTACAGCGGCAGGCCCGCCTCGAGCCGCAGCGTGTCGCGCGCGCCCAGGCCGCAGGGCTCGGCCCCACGCCCCGTGACGGCCGCCCACAGCGTCGTCGCGTCGGCATTGCGGCAATACAACTCGAACCCGTCCTCGCCGGTGTACCCGGTGCGTGACACGAAGCATTGCGCCCCGGCGACGGTGCCACTGGTGAAATGGTAGTAGGGAATCTCGGCAACCTTCACGGGCGTCAGCGTCGCGACGAGCGCCTCGGCACCGGGGCCCTGGATGGCGATCAGGGCGGTTTCGTCCGAGATGTCGCGCAGCCGGACGTTGGCGCCGCCTTTGAGCGCGACGATGTGCTCCCAGTCCTTGGCGATGTTCGCCGCGTTCACCACCAGCATCACCTTGTCGTCGAACCGGTACACCAGGCAGTCGTCGACGAACGTTCCTTTTTCGGTGAGCAGCCCGGAATACTGCGCCTGTCCGGTCCGTAACGCGGAGACGTCGTTGCAGGTCACGCGCTGCACGAAGGCATTGCGGTCGGGGCCCGTCACCTCGAACTCGCCCATGTGGGAGACGTCGAACACCCCGACCCGCTCGCGCACCGCCTTGTGCTCCGCGCTGATACCGGCGGGATAGGTAACCGGCATGTCGAAGCCGGCATACGCCACCATCTTGGCGCCGAGGGCCACATGCAGGTCGTGCAGCGGTGTCCGCTTCAGGGGGGAGGATGCGTCGGCCATCGGAGTCCGGGGATCAGGCCATGAGGGTGGCGAGGAGCGCTTTCTGGACGTGGAGACGGTTTTCCGCCTCGTCCCACACCCGCGATTGCCGGCCCTCGATGACGTCGTTGGAGACTTCCTCGCCGCGGTGTGCGGGGAGGCAATGGAGAAAAATGGCCTTCGGGTCGGCGAGCTTCATCAGCTCGGCGTCCACGGTGTAGCCCCGGAACGCATTCCGCCTGGCCTCGGCCTCGGCCTCCTGCCCCATCGAGGCCCAGACGTCGGTGTTGACGACGTGGGCGCCCTCGACCGCTTCCTCGGGAACTTCGGTAACGCTGACCGTCGCCGCCTTGGCGGCCCGCTCGAACTTCTCGCGGTTCGGCTCGTAGCCTTCCGGACAGGCGAGTCGCAGCTCGAACCCCAGCACTTCGGCCGCCTCGAGCCAGCTGTTGGCCATGTTGTTGCCGTCGCCGATCCAGGCGACCCGCTTGTTCTCCCAGCCGCCGAGCGCCTCCCGCATGGTGAACAGGTCGGCGAGCACCTGACAAGGATGGGACAGATCGGTGAGGCCGTTGATGACGGGAATCGTGGCACAGCGGGCCAGCTCCTCGACCTCGGTGTGATCGAAGGTGCGGATCATGATGCCGTCCACGTAGCGCGACAACACGCGGGCGGTGTCCGGAATCGGCTCGCCCCGGCCGATCTGGATGTCGCGCGCCGACAGGAACAGCGCGTGGCCGCCGAGCTGAAACGCCCCGACCTCGAACGAGACCCGGGTACGGGTGCTCGACTTGGCAAAGATCATCGCGAGCGTCTTGCCCGCGAGCGGCGTCTCCCGGTACTGGCGTTGCTTCATGCGATCGGCGAGGTCGAACAGGCGACCGATTTCATCCCGGGTAAAGTCGGTGACCGTGAGAAAGTCTCGTTTCGACATGGTTTCCCGGGGGTCGGTCAAAATGACAGTAGACACGCCAGATAGTAGTCGGACCCCCGGAGGGGCGTCAAGCCGAGGAGGCGTGCGGCCGGCCTCACGCGAACGTGCCGCGTTTGACGCGCGCGCCCGTCCCCGCAATACTTTCCTCCAGCGCGCCTGACAGGGCGCCACCCACCCGCGGCAAGGGAAGCATTCCCACCTGTTGCAGGTCTGAAGCGCGGTGCGTTGCACCCTTCTTTCAGCCTGATTGCTCAGCGGGTCCAGGCGGTTCTTGAAAGGAGGCGCTATGTCTACTGCCAGAGATCTGCCCGCCCGTCCCTCGCTCGACTCCCTCCGCAAGCAGGCGAAAAAACTTGCACGCGACGTCGCTGCCGGCAACGGCGACGCCATCGCACGCGTGCACGCGCAGTTGCCGCCCGGGGCGCTCCCGCTCTCGAATCGGAATGCGCAGCTCGTCATCGCGCGCGAATACGGATTTGCCGGCTGGCCGGATCTGACGGCGGAGGTGCAAAAACGCTTGTGCGGCGCGCTTGAGTGGGCTGCCGCGCAGGCCAAGGTCGCGATTCACAACCAGGACCACGAGCGGCTGCGAACGCTGTTGGCCGAATACCCGGCGCTGGTCTCGTGGCGCGACGAGAGTGACCAGACGCTGCTCGACTTCACCACATCCTACGCGATGGACTGCTCGGATCCGGAGCGCGAGCGCACCTACACCCGCCCGGTGGCCGCCGAGATGCTGATCGACGCGGGCGCGACCGTCGACCGTAAGACCTGGGAGCACGTGATCCGGACAGGCGCGGCAGGAATGCTGCACCTGCTCGCGCGAAGGAACGCGTTGCCGCCGACCCTTCCCATTCTCGCCGCTCTTGGCGACGATGCTGCGGTTCGCGCGCGGCTCGAAGGAAAGGGGGAGCGCGACGACGCTGAAGGGCTTGATGAGCAGATTGTGATCGGTCGCGCGCTGGTGAGCGCGTGTCGGTTCCGGCACGCGGGCGTTGCGTTGCGGCTGCTCGAGCGCTCGATCGCGCTCGATCCGGATCTGGGTCGTCGCATCGATCGCTGGCAGGACCGGCAGGCATTCGTCGAGTTCCTGATCCAGCATCCTGGCGCCTTGTGGCAAATGGGACCCGAGACGACGCCGTGGGAAGCGTTCGTAGTTCTTCAGCTGGCGAGCGCGCGCGACGGCAACGATCTCCCCGCGTTCTGTCGCTGGCTCGAGGACGAACCGTGGGTACTCCAACCCTCGTTTCTGAATGTTCAGATTCGGTTGATTGAGCCGGCCTGCTGGCAGAAGGATCGGGAAACGTTCATCGCGGCGCTGCTGGAGCGCGATCCGACGCTACTCCATACCGAGCCTCCACCGCCATCGTCGGCCATCGTCCATGCGCTCTCTTACGGAAATGCGCACCTCGTTCCAGTGCTGACGCGCATCTGGCCGCTGCCCGACGATCTGCCGCATGCGGCGGGCACCGGGAATGCTGCTGCGGTGGCGCGTTGGTTCGACGCCACCGGCCAGCCCGTCCTGGGATCGTTGGCGCGCCACTACCCTGGCAATGATCCGCTATTCAAGGGTGCCGACCTGGGGTGGGGACCTGTGACGACGCAGCAGGTTCTGGACATCGCGCTCGCCTGGGCCGTTTTGAATCGACACTTCGAAATGGCGTCGTTCCTTCTCGAGCGTGGCGCCGACATCAACACCAACTGGGCCACGCACGAGCCGGCGAGCATCCTTCATGAAGCGGCGATCCAGGGGAACGAGGACGCCGTGAGGTTCCTGATTGATCACGGTGCCGACCTGACGATCAAGGACTACCGCTATCGCTCAAACGCCGAGGGATGGGCGCGTTACGGATCCCACGATGAACGGATGGCGGACTTGTTGGCTGCGGCCGCCGCGGGCCGCGGTGGGGAGAGTCCTTAACGATCAATCAACGGGGCGGGGAGGCGTCCTCACAGGATGTAGCGGCGCAGATCCTCGTCATCCACGATTTTCTCGAGCCGCTGGCGCACCGCTTCCGCATCGAACACGATCTTCTTGATCGGATAGTCGGGGAGCTCGAACAGCACTTCTTCGAGCAGGGTGCTCATCACGGTGTGGAGCCGCCGGGCGCCGATGTTCTCCATGCGCTCGTTCACCTTGGCCGCGATCCGCGCGATCTCCTTCACGCCGTCGGGGGTGAACTCGAGCGTCGCTCCTTCGACTTGGGTGAGCGCCGCGTACTGCTTGGTGAGCGCGTTCTCCGGCTCGGTCATGATGCGGACGAAATCCGCTTCGGTGAGCGGCGACAGCTCGACCCGAATCGGGAATCTCCCCTGCAGCTCGGGGATCAGGTCAGAAGGCTTGGAGACGGAGAAGGCGCCGGCGGCGATGAACAGCACGTGGTCGGTGCGCACGTAGCCGTAGCGGGTCTGCACCGTCGAGCCCTCGACGATCGGCAACAGGTCGCGCTGCACCCCCTCGCGTGACACGTCGGGGCCCGCCGTGTTGCGTTCTCCCGCGATCTTGTCAATCTCGTCGATGAAGATGATGCCGTGGTTCTCGACCCGGTCCAGCGCCTCGCTCACCACGTCGTCCATGTCCACCAGCTTCTTCAGCTCCTCGTCCACCAGGATGCGCCGCGCCTCGTGCAGGTGCACGGTGCGCCGCTTCTTCTTTTTCGGCAGCATTTCCTGGAGCATCTCGGTGAAGTTGACATCCTGCCCCTCCATGCCCGGCGGCGGCTGCATCCACTCGAGCATCGGGTAGGACTGTTGCTGCACCTCGATTTCGACGTCGCGCTCCTCGAGTTTCCCCTCCTTCAGCTGCTGGCGCAGCTTCTCGCGGGTGCGGCGGCGCCGCTCCATCGCCTCGGCATCGGCTTCCGGCGCCTTCGGCGTCACGTCCCCTTTCGACGACACGACGAAGAGCGGCCGCCCGCTTCCCTGCTCCCCGGCGGTCGGCGCCACCGGGCCGGGCACCACTGGCCCGGGCGGGAGCAGCAGATCGAGCAGCCGCTCCTCCGCCCGCTCCTCGGCCAGGGGGAGCACCTCATCCTCCCGCTCGCTGCGCACCATGTTGATCGCCACGTCTACCAGCTCACGGACCATCGACTCGACGTCGCGGCCAACGTAGCCGACCTCGGTGAATTTCGACGCCTCGACCTTGAGGAACGGAGCGCCGGAGAGACGCGCGATACGGCGCGCGATCTCCGTCTTTCCGACGCCGGTGGGCCCGATCATGATGATGTTGTTCGGCAGGATCTCGTCCCGGATGTCCTCGGCGGCCTGCGAGCGCCGCCAACGATTGCGGATCGCGATCGCGACGGCCTTTTTCGCCTCGTCCTGTCCCACGATGTAGCGGTCGAGCGCCGCCACGATCTTCTTGGGCGGCAGCTCCTCGAGCCACGGGAGCGCGTCCTCGACGGGCACTACGGGCGCCGGAGACTCCCCATTCGGGGGAGGGGTGGGGGTGGGTGTGGGAGGCGTCGGGTCTGGAGTCGGATCGGCCATCGGTTACAGTTCGAGAATGGTGATGTGGGAGTTGGTGTAGATGCAGATGTCCGCGGTGATCTCGAGCGCGCGCTGCACGATCTCCCGTGGCGAGAGTGTCGTGCCGGCCAGCAGCGCTCGCGCGGCCGCGAGCGCATAACTCCCGCCGGAGCCAATCGCCAGAATGCCGTCGTCCGGCTCGATCAGCTCTCCCGTTCCGGAGAGCACGAAGCCGTGCTCCTTGTCCGCCACCACGAGCAGCGCCTCCAGCCGGCGCAGCACCCGGTCGGAGCGCCAGTCCTTTGCCAGCTCCACGGCCGCGCGCGCCAGGTTCCCCGGGTAGCGCTCCAGCTTTTCCTCGAACTTCTCGTACAGGGTGAACGCGTCGGCGGCCGATCCGGCGAACCCCGCCAGCATCTTCCCGCCCTTCAGCGTCCGGACCTTGGTGGCGTTCGCCTTCATCACGGTTTCCCCCATTGTCACCTGGCCGTCACCGCCCATGGCGATGCGGCCGTCCTTGCGGACGCAGAGGATCGTGGTGCTGTGCATCGGCGACAGAGTCACCGTGGGGGTCCTTTCCGGCTCAGGCGCGCGGGTGCGCCTGGTGGTACACCTTCTTGAGACGCTCGACCGAGGTATGAGTATACACCTGGGTGGTACTGAGTGAGACGTGACCGAGCAATTCCTGGACGGCGCGCAGGTCGGCGCCGGCGTCGAGCAGATGGCTGGCGAACGAGTGACGCAACGAGTGCACGTGCAGCTCCCGGCCGCGCGGCAGCGCGTCCAGCAAGCCCCGCACGGCGAGCTGCACGCCCCGCGGCGTGATGCGCCGCCCCCGCGCGTTCAGAAACACCGCCCGACGGTCGCTGGCGCTCAAAGCCAGCAGCGCGTCCCGGTGGCGAAAGTAGCCGCGCAACGCACGGGTGGCGTGGCCCCCCAGAGGAACCAGGCGCTCCTTCTTGCCCTTGCCGCGAACCTTGACCTGATCGGACACCAGGTCGAGGTCAGGTTCATTCAGCCCGGCGAGCTCCGAGAGCCGCATGCCCGTCGCGTAGAACAGCTCGAGCATGGCGAGGTCGCGCGCCTCGCGGAACCCGCCTGCCGCGGCGCGTCGCTCGGCCTCGGTGAACAACAGCTCGGTCTCGGCGCGATCGAGACGCGTCGGGAGCCGGTGATCGAGCTTGGGTGTTCTCGCTTCCCGGGCCGGGTTCACGTCGAGTCCGCGTGACGCGCCGAGAAACCGGTAAAACGTCCGCAGCGCCGACAGCGCGCGGGCGACCGAGCGTCGCGCCAATCGCCGCTGCTCCATCGCCCCGAGCCAGCCCCGGATCGCCAGCCGGTCGACGCCGGCCCAGGTCCAGGCGCCCCCGTAGAAGCTGGTGCAGAACGCGGCGAAGTCGGCGACGTCCCGGCCGTACGCCTTCACGGTATGCGGCGAATCGTTGCGTTCCTTGCCGAGGAACGCGACGAATTCGGCGATTTCGGGAACCGGGGTCACGCCGGGATCGGGACGGTGAGACGGGCCGCGAACGACTCCATGGCGACGAGCGCCCGCTCGCCAAAGCGCTGCCGCTTCCGCTCCTTGTCCTTCACCGGCGGGTCGAGCGGCTCGAGCAGGCCGAAATTGGCGTTCATCGGCTGGAAGTGCGCCGGGTCGGCCTCGCGCAGATAGCGATACAACGCGCCGAGCATGGTGGTCGGCGGGGGGACGAGCGGTTCCTCGCCGTGCAGCAGGCGGGCCAGGTTGATCCCGGCGAGCAACCCGGTGGCCGATGACTCGGTATACCCTTCGACGCCCGTGAGCTGCCCGGCGAAGAGCAACGTCGGGTCGTCTCGCGCCGCGAGATGCGGCGACAGGGTCGCCGGGGCATTGACGTAGGAATTCCGGTGGACGCTCCCGTAGCGCAGGAATTCCGCGCGCGCGAGCCCGGGGATGAGGCGCAACACGCGCTGCTGCTCGGCGGTGCGCAGCCGGGTCTGGAAGCCCACCAGGTTCCACATCTGCCCCGCGCGGTCCTCGCGGCGCAGCTGCACCACGGCGTGCGCCTCGCGGCCGGTGCGCGGGTCGGGAAGCCCCACGGGCTTCATGGGTCCGAACCGCAGCACGTCCCGCCCCCGCCGGGCCATTTCCTCGACCGGCAGGCACCCCTCGAAGAAAGGGATTTTATCGAAGTCGTGCGGCGGGTCGTACTGGTCCGCGGCGACGAGGGCAGCGAGAAACGTGTCGTACTGCGCCGCCTCCATCGGGGCGTTGAGATAGTCATCTCCCCCGCCCTTGCCGTAGCGCGAGGCGCGAAACATCGCGCCGTGATCGAGCGAGTCGTCCGACACGATGGGGGCAATCGCGTCGAAAAACGCGAGGGCGTGCACGCCGAGCCGGCGCGCGATCGCCTCTCCCAGCCGATCGGAGGTCAGCGGCCCCGTGGCCACCACGGCCGGCGCCGGCAGCTCGGTGACCTCCCCGCGGACGACCGTGATCAGCGGATGGGCGGCGATCCGATCGTGGACGGCCTGCGAGAACACGGCGCGGTCCACCGCGAGCGCGGCGCCGCCCGGCACGCGAGCGGTGTCCGCGGCCTGCAGCACGAGGCTCCCCAGTCGCCGCATCTCGGCCTTGAGCAGGCCGTGCGCGTTGCTGAGCTCCACAGACTTGAAGGAGTTGCTACAGACGAGCTCGGCGAGGCGGTCGGTCTGATGCGCGGCCGTCTGGCGCACCGGCCGCATTTCGTGCAGGGTGACAGCGATGCCGCGCTCGGCCAGGGCCCAGGCGGCCTCGCTGCCGGCGAGCCCGCCACCCACGACCGCGGCCGTCAGGTCGCGTCCGGCTCCGCCGGGCCGCTTGGTTCCAGGGTCACTTCGTGTCCGCACTTCAGGCACTTGCGGGATGCTCCCGTCGCCTTGGATTGCCGTTCTTCCATTCCGACGTAGCCGCAATTGGGACACGGCACGGGCACCGGTCGGTTCCACACCGAGTAATCGCAGTCGGGATAGCGGGTGCAGCCGAAGAAGTTCCGTCCCTTCCGCGTGCGACGCTCGGCAATGTCGCCCTCCCCGCACTTGGGACAGACGATGCCGAGCGGCACGGGTCGAGTGTGCTTGCACTTGGGGAACTGCGTGCAGGCGAGGAACTCGCCAAAGCGCCCCGTCTTGATGACCATCGGCGCGCCGCACTCCTTGCAGATCTCGTTCGATGGCTTGTCCGGGATCTTGTCGCGGCCGATCGGCTTGGTGAAGCGACAGTCGTCCGGGTAGCGCCGGCAGGCGATGAACGGCCCGAACCGCCCGCTGCGCACCTCGAGCGGGTTGCCGCACGTGGGACACCGCTCCTCGGACAGCTTCGAGAGGTCGTGCACGTCGTGCAGGATGGCCGGAATGTCCACGTTGCCGAGGGCGAGGTTGAAGGGTCCCCAGAAATCGCCCAGCACGGACTGCCAAGCGAGATCGCCTTCCTCAACCTTGTCCAGCTCAGTTTCCATCTGCGCCGTGAACCCGACCTCGAACACTTCCGGGAAGCAGATGCGCATCACCTTCCATACCTTTTCGCCGAGCGGCGTCGGAGAAAAGCGGCGCTCCTTGGTGGTGGCATACCACCGGCTTTGGAGTGTCCCGATGATCGTGGCGTAGGTGGACGGCCGTCCGATCCCTTTCTCTTCCAGCGCCTTGACGAGACTCGCCTGACTGTAGCGCGGCGGAGGCTCGGTGAAATGTTGACTCGGGACGACCCGGCGCAACACCGGTCGGTCGCCCTTAGCCATCGCCGGGATAGGGCCAAACTCATCGCCGCTCTTTGCCTCTTCCGGCTCATGGCCCTCGTGGAACAGCACACGGTAGCCGTCGAACAGCACGACGGATCCGGTCGCCCGGAACAGGAAGCGACCGAGGTCGAAGTCGACGGTGGTCAGCTCGTACAGCTCGGGCGTCATTTGCGAGGCGACGAAGCGGCGCCAGACCAGCTGGTAGAGCTTGAACTGGTCCGACTCGAGGTGCGGCTTCACTTCTTCCGGCCGGCGGGCCACTTCGGTGGGGCGGATCGCTTCGTGGGCGTCCTGTACGCGGGACGGGCCCTTCTTGCCGACGTGGACGTTGGGGGTCTCGGGGAGATAGCGCTTGTCGTAGTTCGCGGTGATGAACTCGCGAGCCTGCACGATGGCGCTGTCAGCCACCCGCACCGAGTCGGTACGCATGTAGGTGATAAGCCCGACCGGCCCTTCCGCTCCCATCTCGACGCCCTCGTACAGCCCCTGCGCCGCCCGCATGGTGCGTTTAGCCGAAAAGCCAAGCTGCTTCGCCGCTTCCTGTTGCAGGGTACTGGTGATGAACGGCGCGGGTGGATTGCGCCGCCGTTCCTTGCGGGTCACATCGCTGACGACAAACGGCAGCTTCGCCGCGTCCGCGACAATGACCTGGGCAGTCGCCTCGTCCTTGATGTCCGGCTTGTGACCGTCGAGCTTGTGCAGTCGCGCCTGGAACGCCTGGCCGTCCTTCTCGAGCTCGGCCTCGATGGTCCAGTACTCCTGCGCCACGAACTTCCGGATGTCGTCTTCGCGCTCGCAGATCAGCCGCAGCGCCACCGTCTGCACCCGTCCTGCCGACAGGCCCGATTTGATGCTTTTCCAGAGTAGTGGGCTGGCTTTGTAGCCCACCAGCCGATCGAGGATACGCCGCGCCTGTTGGGCGTCGACCTTCTTCTGGTCGATGTCGAGCGGATTCGCGATGGCGTGGGACACCGCGTCCTTGGTGATCTCGTGGAACAGCACCCGCTGCACTTTGCCGCCGTTGCCGAGCTGCGAGGCGACGTGCCAGGCGATCGCCTCCCCTTCGCGGTCGGGGTCCGTCGCGATCAGCACGCGGTCCGCGGTCTTCGCCGCCTTCTTGATCTCAGCGAGGGTCTTGGCCTTTTCCTTGATGGTGACGTATTCGGGGGTGAATCCGTTGTCCACGTCTACGCCGAGCTTGCGGGGCGGCAGGTCGCGGATGTGTCCCACGGTCGCCTTCACGGTATAGCCCCGGCCGAGATACTTCCCGATCGTCTTGGCTTTCGTGGGGGATTCGACGATGACCAGCGATCCGCCCCGCTCGGGCGCCTCTCCCGCTTCGGGAAGCGTCGCCTCGGGCGGCGCCGCGGCGCGCCGACGGCGCGCGGGTTTCGGCTCGCCGGATTTTTTCTTGCTCACACGCTTCTTCTTAACAGCCACCGATCAACCTCTCCTCAAATTCCACGGCCGCATCTTTACCAACCTCCCCGGTCGCGCGCAAGTCGCACGATTTCCGCAGCCACCTCCGCCGGCCTCCGCCGATCGGTCTCAACCTGCACCTCCGCCTGCACATAGAACGACTCGCGCTCGCGCAGCATCTCACGCATCTGCGCCGCGGGGTCCTCCCCTGACAACATCGGACGGTTCCCTTGCGGGGCGGCACGGCCCGCCGCGGTATCCGCACGCGTCTTGAGGTAGATGAGGAGCGCGCGACCCTGGACCGAACCGAGGGCGTCGGGTTGCGCGACCCAGCCGCCGCCCGGCGCGATCACGGAGGGCGGACCGGCGAGCGCCGTTTCCATCTCCTGTTTTTCGAGCGCCCGAAACGTCGCCTCCCCCTTTTCGGCGAAGATCATCTGGATCGGGCGCCCTTCCTTGCGGGTGACGATGGCGTCGATGTCCACCAGTGGCGCCTGGATCGTTTCCGCCACGAGGCGGCCCACCGTCGTCTTGCCCGACCCCGGAAGGCCGACGAGCACGATGTGCCGAGTCACGACGCCGCCCCGCGCGGGATGCGGGCGCGCACGCTGGCGAGATAGCCGTCCACGTTGTGTTTCATTTCACCCAGCGAGTCCCCCCCGAACTTTTCGACCATCGCCTGCGCCAGCACCAGCGCTGTCATCGCCTCCGCGATCACTCCCATCGCGGGGACGGCCGTCACGTCGGAGCGCTCCGACTGCGCCTGGGCCACCGCGCCGGAGGCGAGGTCCACGGTCGCGAGCGGGGCCATGAGCGTCGAGATCGGCTTCATCGCCACGCGCAGGGCGAGCGGCTCCCCGGTCGACATCCCGCCCTCGGTGCCGCCGGCGCGATTGGTAGCCCGGCGCAGCCCGGGGAGAATCTCGTCGTGCACCTCCGAGCCGCGGCGCCGCGCCGCTTCGAATCCGAGTCCCAGCTCCATCCCCTTCACGGCCGGGATGGACATCACGGCCTGTGCCAGGCGGCCGTCCAGCTTCCGGTCCCAGGACGCATGCGAGCCAAGCCCCACCGGAAGACCGAGCGCCACCACTTCGACGACCCCTCCGAGCGTATCCCCAGCCGCCTTGGCGGCTTCAATCCGTGCGATCATCTCCCGTTCCGCGTCCGGGTCGAGGCAGCGAACTGCGCTCCGATCGGCCGCCTCGTTCAGCGGCCTGGGAAGAGGGGGATGGACCGTGGCAGACACCCCGCCCAACTCCACGACATGCGACCCGATGTCGATGGCGAACTGCTCCAGTAGTACACGGCATACGGCCCCACAGGCCACCCGGGCCACCGTTTCCCGCGCACTGGCGCGCTCGAGGATGTCGCGGGCGTCCTGACGGTCGTACTTGAGCGCGCCGGTGAGATCCGCATGGCCGGGCCGGGGCCGAGTGACGCGGCGGCGCCGTTCTTCCCCCGGTGGGGACGCCTCGGGAGCCATGATGTCCTTCCAGTTTTCCCAGTCGCGGTTCCAGATGAGCATCGCGATGGGCGCCCCGATCGTCTCGCCGGCCCGCACGCCGGCGAGCCATTCGATCTCGTCGGCCTCGATGCGCATCCGGGCGCCGCGACCGAAGCCGGCCATGCGGCGTTTAAGCTGAACGTTCACCGGCGCGGCGCTGATGGGCAGTCCGGCCGGCACGCCTTCCAGCACCGCCACCAGTCCGCGGCCGTGGCTTTCCCCCGCCGTCGTAAAGCGAAACGTCACCGGGACCTCCTCCCGGCAATATAGGCATCGATAATAGCACGCGAGCCCGACCGCGAGGTCGGGCTCGGGCCGG
The DNA here is from genome assembly GCA_964596925.1 of uncultured Gemmatimonadaceae bacterium. Taxonomy (GTDB): domain Bacteria; phylum Gemmatimonadota; class Gemmatimonadetes; order Gemmatimonadales; family GWC2-71-9; genus DASTHG01. Next base: position 178,812 of record CAZQWQ010000069.1, read on the forward strand.
CGACGCCCGGAAGCGTTCCAGCGATCAACGAATTCCTCCAGGTCGCGGGACCGGGAACGGGTTCACGACCGCCGGCAGCCGCACTACCACGAGCCCGCGCGCCGTGACGCCAAACAGGAACTGAACGGTACCGGCGGCATTTCTGGCCACGCGCAGCGGCCCGATGATCGGGTCGCGGACGGGGATCGAGCCGATGACGCCGTAGAAGAACGTGTCGAAGATATCGATGTTCCCGTCGGGACGAGCCGCGAACAGGATGCGGTCGTTCGGATTCCCTCCGCCGCCGAACGTCGGCGTGCCGGGATTCCCGGCCTGGAAGGCGTGGTTGTAGTTCATGTCCATGCCCGGAGCCCCGATCGGCGCGACGGACGTGCCCTTGAGGCGGAGCCCTTCGTCCAGATAGTACACCGAGTCGGCCCGCACCACGTTGGTGCCACCGTTGAAGTTGGTCGCGATGGCCGTGACCTGCACGCCGGTGTTGCTGATGAAGTCGCTGACGTCGACGCCGGGGGACATCCCCAGATCCAGGTCGTTGTCACCGCCGTCAACGGGGCCGTTCACCGTGTCGGGCGACGTGAAGCAGCTCGGGATGAACCTCGCGGCGCCGTGCAGCAGGGGTGCTTTGGTGGTGTACCCCATGACGCGGGCGAATTGCGCGGTGACGTTGCCGCCCTCGCCGAAGAAGGCGTGGGTGAAGTTGCCGGAGTTCCGGGCGAACGTCGTGTCACCGAGGCCGAAGGTCGCCAGATCGACGTTGACGCCGGCGCACGCCGTGAGCACGACGCGGGTCTGGTTGTACGGCTGCCCGCGCCGCATCACGATGCGCAGCGTATCGCTGGCCGTATTGGCGGACGTGGACCCGATCTCCCAGAAAAAGTGGGCGAACAGCTGGGCGGTGTCGGGAGTGTTCTTGAGCTTCTCCATCCGGAGCGTCGCGCGGCCGTTGAACGGCGACGTGCTGGAGATCGTCGGCGTCGTCGAATAGAGCGCGAAAATCGAATCGACGTGACACGCGGTGCCGCCCGCGGGACGGCACACCGTGGCCAGGTACTGTGGCCGGTCCGACAGGTCGAATTGCTCGATCTCCGCGGTGTACGAGCCCGCGGTCGCGATCACCTTGTACTTCTGGATCAGGAAGTTCGGCAGGTCCTGGCGCCACGCCAGCCGACGGACGCCCGGCCGCACGTCGATCACCGAGAGCTCGGTCCCGCCCGCGTTGGCCACCACGATCGTGTCGCCGTAGCCGCCCAACGTGTCGCGCGGCCAAAGCGCGATGCCCCACGGCTGCGGTCCGGCGGTCGGAATCCCCGCCGCCACGAACGCCGTGTTGGCGACCTGGAAAATCTCCACCCGCGACAATGTCGGATTGGTCAGGTAGAGCGTGCTGTCGTTGGCGTTGAAGATCGCATCGGCGATCCTCCCGCCCTGCGGGAGCGGGCGCGTCACGCCCGCGACGACCGTGACAGTATCGGCCACAGGGGTGCCGCCCGGCACACCTCCGACTTGCGAGAAGGCGCAGTTGCGCGCCGTCGCGCCGTCGCAGGCGTAGCCCTGAACGACGATGTCGCTCGGGAACGTGGTGACGACCGCCGCGAGGTTCAGCCCGAACGAGCGCGATACGTTGGTCAGGTTGCCCGCCGCCACGTTGACCGAGTCGAACCGCAGCAGGGCGCCGGCCACCGTCGTCACCCGCGCGCCGATCCAGGCGATCGCGCTCGCGTCGGAGGCGCTGACCGAGACGCTGTCGCTCACCTCGACCCGGGCTCCGACAGAATGGGCTACGGACGGCGCCGTATTGTCGTTCGCCGCCGATTGCACGGTCACCGTCACGGTGCCGCTCGTCGCGCGGCGACCGGCGGAATCCTCGGCGAAACCGACGACCGCGAACGTGCCGCTGGTGGCGTTGACCGTGAGGGTATCGGTGAAGGTTACCGAGTCCTGGAGCGGGGCTGTGAACAACGCCGAATCGGTCCCGGTCGGGTTGGTGACCGCGGACGCGGGAGACACGATGAATCCGATCTTGCGAATCCCGCTGTTCTGGACGGCGACCACCTCAACGGGGATCCCCCGGCCGGTCGATGCGACCGCGCCCTGCGTGGGCTCGATGAGGAGAACCTGCAGCGCCTGGAGATTGGTGAGGAAAATGAAGAGCGTGTCTTCCGCGAAGTTCCCGGCGCCGTCAATCGCGCGGCCCACAACCTGGATGCTGCCCCCCGCTCCGGAATTCGGCGGGAAGGTGATGTTCTTCGTGATGGTGACGGTTTGGACCTGACCCACGAAATTGCTGTCGAGCGGGCCCGAGACGAAGCCGCCCGAGAACGTCAGGCGGACGGTTTTCAGGGCCAAATTGTCGCTGGCGTTGACCGTGAACTGCAGGCCCCCGGCGATATCCTGGGTGTCGCCCACCGTGTTGCTCAGGGTGATGGACGGCAGGGTGAGGTCGCGCTGCACCCCACCGGGGTTGCGTGCCGTCTCGCATGCCCACACCGCCGCCGAGGCCACGGCGAGCCCCATGAAGCCCCTCACGCGTCGTCCTGCCCGCATATGCGCTCCCGTCCTAGTTGCTGGCACTGGGCGTGGCGAGATCGTCCACGATGTGCGGTGTGATCAGAATGATGAGATCGCGCCGCTGCTCGGTCTGCGAGGTGAACCCGAACAGGCGGCCCACGATCGGCAGGTCCACCAGGAACGGGATGCCCGACTTGGTGACCGTGAGGCTCGTCTCGGTCAGTCCGCCGAGGACGATCGTTTCCCCGTCGTTCACCAGCACCTGCGACTCGACCTGCTGCGTCTGGAACGTGAACCCGATGTCGACCGACGCAGGTCTGACGTTGGACCGCTCGGCGTGGACTTGCATCAGCACCTGCCGGTTCGCCGTCACGTGCGGCGTGACCTTCAGGTTGATGCCCGTCTGCTCGAACCGGACGGTGGCCCGCGGCACGTTCGACCCCGCGGCACCGGCCGTGTTCGAGGCGACGTCCACGATGCGGATCGGCACCCGGTCGCCCACCAGCACTTCGGCCGGCCGGTTGTCCAGCACCGTCACCGACGGCTCCGATTGCACGTCGGCGAGCTCGACACGCTGCAGCGCCTGCAGGAACGACGTGAGGGTGAAGTTCCCAAGGGCCGTCGAGAAAATCAGGTTGAGGGCCGGGTTCACGACCTGCTGGTCGGCATTTCCCGTCGCCGAGAGCGAGTTGCCCCCGAGGTCCACGATCGTCACGGTGGGGTCGAAGGTTTCCGCCGGCACGAGCGCGTCGGGCACGCCGTCCAGGTCCGTGTCCACCGCCACAGCGGTCGAGGGGTCGGGCCGCTGGACCAGCTTGTTAAAGAACTGCGTCGCCGAGCCGAGGTCGTACTGTACGCCCAGCTCGTTGATGTCGGTGCGGTCCACCAGGATGATCTTCGCCTGGATCGCCACCTGCGGCGTGCGAATGTCGAGGGCGCGCACGAAGTCCGCGATGTCCTGGATGCGGGTTTGCACGTCGGTGATCACGAGCGCGTTGTTGGTCGTGTCGGCGACCACCGAGCCCCGCGTCTTGGTGACGATCGAGGCGATCGCCGGCAGCAGCGAGCTCGCCTGTGCGTAGTTCACCCGCACGATCCGCGTCTCGACCGGCACAGTGGAGTCGGCGCGGGCGAGGTCCTTCTTGTCTACGACGTTGATGATCCCGCCCGGCAGCAGCTGAGCGGTCAGGCCTTGCGACTCGAGCACCGCGTTGAACGCCAGATCCCACGGCTGGTTTTTGACCTCTGCCGTGATCTTGCCGGTAATCCCCTTGCTCACGACGATGGTGCGGCCGCTGAAGGCCGCGAACCCCGCCACCACATCCTGGATGTCGGCGTCGTCCCACTGCACCGTGATGCGCGGGGCCTGGGATTGCCGCGCCTCGGCGCCGTGCATCGCGATGTAGTCGTCGATGCTGTGCACGCCGGCCACGGACGGGGTGGAAACGCGCGCCGCCATCGGGTCACCGGTGACGCGCGGCGCGGGGGCGGGTGCCTCCGCGACCGGCTCGGGGGCGCTGGCCGGATGGTCGCTCGACCAGGCGCCGAACGCGGTACGCTCGGTCCCGATCTTGATGCGGATCTGGCCGTCGACCTGCTGGATCTCGTAGTCCTTGAGGGCGTCGAGGTCGATCACCACACGGACGACGGTGGGCCGGAACTGTCCGTACCGCACGTTCTTCACGCCGCCGCGGTTCTGTCCGTCGTACAGCGTCAAGGGTGCGCCGAGTCGCGCGCCGAGCAGGTCGACCACCAGCCGGGCCGGACTGCGGAGCGTGAAGTCCTGCACTTCCACCGCCCCGCGCAGGTCGATCACGATTTCCACCTTGCCCGCGGCCGGCGCCACGCTCACCGCGCGCACTTCGCCGTCACGCCCCGCGCCGGCATTGAGCCATGGGGCGACCGCGAGGGCGAGGCACGCGGTTAGAACGATGCTGCGCTTCATGGCGTCTCCTCCTGCTTGGCGAGCGACAACGTCTGCTGTCGCTCAAAGCCGAATTCTTGCACAGTGAACACGACTGCGCGTGGCCGGATCTGTGTGACCCGGAGGCGGCCGATGACGTCACCCGCCTTGGCGCGATACCGCCGACCCGTCGTGATGTCCCGCAGTATGGCGACACTGCGTGTGGTAAAGCGGTCGTCGTACACGACGGTCACGAGCTTCAGATCAGTAATCAACGGGCGAACGTCGCCCGACTTGAGCAAGGAGATGAACGGATCCCGTCCCCCGCCCTGATAGGAAAACGCTTCCCGCACGAGCGTCAGAGGTGCCGTGTCAGACCGCGCGCTTGTGTCACGCCCGGCGGCCTGCGCGGTGAGCGGGGCGGTCAACGTCACGCCCAGGACAATCAGCCTATTGACGCGCATTCGCCGTCCCCCTCGCAGCAACCGACGTGCGCTTCACATAGGTCCGCAGGTCGAAGCTCGCCTCCAACAGGGCGCCGATCGTGTCGCCAACGAGTTTCTGCGTCTGCTGGCTCGCCGGCCTGAGCACGAGACTCTGCGGCACCATGATCCGGGGCAGGCTGGCCACGTCGGCGAGGAACTCGCCGATCTGGTCGTAGTGCCCATACACCTGGAGCCGGTAGCGATAGATGTCGAAGGCCGGCTCGGCCGGCGGGGGCGCCGTGGTATCACCCGGCTCGCGATAGGACAGCGCCAGCGCCGGGCCAGGCTCCGCCGGGAGCGGCTGGAAACTCCCCAGCGAAATGCCGCGGACCTTGGCGCGGTTGGAGATGTCCTCCAGGAGACTCGGCACTTCGTTCACCTCGGGAACCAGCCGTCGCATCAGCCCCAGGGCGGCGCGATACCGCTCGACCGCGCGGCGCATGCTCTCGACGCTGCCGCTCGCAAGGTCGGCCTTCGCCTTGCGGATGATGTTGTTGAGGCTGTCGACCTGGCTCTCGGCGGCGATCGCCTGGGCCCGTCGCGGGCTCTGGACTTTGTCCCACAGGAAGTACCCGCCGGCGAGACACCCGACGATGATGAGCAGCATCACCTGGCTGCGCTGATCCTGGGGAAGGCCGAACGCCATGGCCTACCTCACCGACTCGACGAGGGGAACCGTGCGGATGTACAGCGAGTCCGCCCCGCGGTACCGCATCGTGATATTGAACTCCGTCACCGGCCGGTCCTGCTCGATCACCGTCGCGGCGCGCGTCGGCAGCACCTCCGTGAGCCACGGCGAGGCCGCGAGCTGGCGCAGGAACGTCGTATAGGCCTGGATGTCCACCGTGCGCCCGTCAATCGAGACCCGGACCTCGCTCGCGACGAGCGAATCCATCGAGGTCGTCCCGGTGGTCGTGGTGGCCGGTGGCGGCACCGCCACGGACGCCACGGTAGTGATCCACGTGTAGGCCGGCAGCGCCTTGGTGATCTCATCCATGAGATGGGGCCAGATGTAGCGGTCCGTGTCGATGCTGCGGATGATCGTCATTTCCGCCGCGAGCGAATCGCGCACGCGCTCCGCCTGGCGCTTCTGGGCGACGACCGCATCGTAGCGCCGCTTTTCCGCCTGGACACCGCGCAACACGGTTTCCACCCGATTGAGGCGCGCGTTGTTCATCACGTAGAACAATCCGTTCCCGCCGAAGACCACCACGGCCGCCGCGATTGCCCCGAGCAACCAGGGATCCTTGACGTTCGCGGCCACTGCGCGGAAATCCGGCATCCGGAGCTTGCCGCCCCCCGGCGCCTTGCGCTTTTGTCCTGGGAGAAGATTGATCTCAATCATGCCGCACGCCTCAGGGCCAGGCCGACCGACAGCATCAGGAGCGGCGCTACCTCGTCCAGCGATACCGATTCATAGACCGTGTCCCGGACCTTCAGACGCTGGACCGGGTTGGCGAGCTCTACCGGCACCTTGAGCCGCTGGGCCAGCGCGTCGTTCAGGCCGGGGATGCGCGCGCCGCCGCCGCTCGTGAACACGCGCGACAGCCCGCCCGCCGAGCGCGACGCCGTCGCCAGGAATGCCGCCGCCCGCTCCACCCCCACGGCGACTTCCTCCCCGCGCGCCTCCACATATCCCGCGAGGTCGACGCTCTGCGCAGTGCCGGTGACCACCCGCTCCGAATCTTCGGCCGACAGCCCCTTTTCGCGTTGCAGGTCCTCGCGAAACCGCCGCGTGCCCACCGCCAGGTCGCGGGTGAGGACCGGCACGCCGTCATCGAGGATGTTCACGTTGGTGACTTCATGGCCGATATTGACGAGCCCCACGACGCCCTGCATGGCTTCGGGGTAGTTGAGCTCAAAGGCGTTGTGAATCGCGAAGGCGTCCACGTCGATAATCGCGGGTTCGAGACCGGCTTCCCGCAACAGGCTGACGCGTCCCTCCACCAGCTCGCGCTTGGCGGCCACGAGGAGGACGTTCATCTGGAGCCCTTCGGCCTCGGGATCGAGAATCTGGAAATCGAGCTCGACGTTGGCCATGTCGAACGGCACGTGCTGCTCAGCTTCCCAGCGGATGACGTCCCGCGCCTCGACCTCCCGCATCCGGTCCATTTGGATCTTTTTGACGATGACGTCCCGGCCCCCGACCGCCGTCACGACCCCCTTGGGTTTGACGCCGGCGGTCGAAAAAAGGCCCCGAATCGCCTCGGCGACGATCCCGGGGTCCATGATCTCGCCTTCGACGATGGCGTCCGCCGCCACCTCGGTGGTGGCGACCCGAACCAGCTCCGGCTCGCTGCCACGATGGTCCACGACCACCAGCTTGACGATGCCGGAGCCGATGTCCAGGCCGACAGACGTCTTTTTGCCGCCAAGAAACCCTAACAGGGCCATGACTCCCCAAGCGTGAAGGAAATGACGGGACAAGGGCAAAATACAGTAAGGCCCTGCCCTTATCCTGTCAAGCCTCGAACCTACTTGAGGCCAATCGAACAACTATTTTGATGAGATAGAGTTAGGAGACTTAGAAGAGCTGTTTCCACGCGCGCGAACGCAGCGGGACCAACGAGCCGGAAGTGCGTAACGCATGTGAAATCATGCATTTGGAGTACATCACAGCGATTCCGGTCAGCGGCCGTGCTTCTGCTGCGATCCGAGCGGCCGCGACCCCGCCCCATACCGACGATCCAACGCCAGAACCTGGTGCGTCAAATGTACCGCGGACCATGACGAGTCCGAAGAATCGATATCCCCCGCCTATCGCTAAGTTTCCGTCCACCAATAGGATACCTTGCCCCTGGCCAGCGGTGAGCGTCAGGGGCCCCAGGACGTGCACGATTGGGAGGTAGCTGCTGCACGGTCCGTCCGAGCGCGATCCATCCCCCCAATTGTAGAGCGATGCGACATCGCAGTCGGGCCCATTCGAGAGCGGCCATGTTTCCCAACTCCCGCCCGGCAAAGTGATCGTGGCCTGGGAGGCCAGCCGGTCGAATGCGACCTGATCCTGGCCATGGAGTCCGGTGTCACCAACCTGGCGCGTCACTGTCGGTGGCGAACCGTCGATCTGAGGAGTACCGAACTCAGCGATCGCGCCAGCGACAAGTCCAGGTACGGCACTGTCGAGCGGCGGGCAATCAGCGCGATTGGGAGGTAGCTGGTCACGACCGTCGATCGTCGACCCAGTCCCCACGATAGCTGGGCCACCGGAGGAGAGCGCTGCGGACACGACCACAGGCACGGGCCGCGCGTGAACCAACAACCCCAGGCGAGACCGGGTCGCCGTGGTCTGCGGGGTGCCCGTGTCGGCGGCCGTGAGCTGGACGAGGAACAGGTCCCGACCCAATCGATGAATCGCGCCTGCCCAGTCGTCGTCCGGGGTCGTTCCCGTCCCCTGGATCACGACCGAATCGAACGGCTGCGGAAGGCGCCGGCTCAGCACCCCCGGGGTCCAGCCCGACAACACGCCGGCGAGCGCCGACTCGGCGCGCGTCAGCGTGCGATGCAGCCGCCGGCCGGCGCCGGCGGCTCGCTGTTCCTGGAATCCGAGGAACACCGCCACCGTCAAGACGGCCGCGCCGATCACCAGCACCCAGAGCGTGAGCGCCAGCGCCATGCCGCGCCGGTTGCCGCGCAGCCAACCGCGATACGGCGCTGGGCGAACCGATTTCACTTTAGAACCGGCGATTGTTGCGCAGCGCGACGAGCGTCACGAGGCTGTCCACTTGGTGCTCGAGGCGACCTGCCCGCCGGATCGGTTGGACGGTCGCGGCTCTGACGCGGACCTCGATCAGGCTCACACGGGTAGGATCGGTCGTAACCGCACCGCTGGAATCGAAATACGCGAACGCGAGACCGTCACGCGTCACCGGACCGAGCAGCGGCTGGAGATCGGTGGCGGTTTTCATGCCGATGTACCAACGACGGTCCTCCGTCGAGCGGTACAGCCGGTACGTGACCGTCTCGAACCCGAGAACCGGTGCGCCCAACGGGATCACTCGCTCGGGCGTGACCGGTCCGACGGTTGGACTGAGCATCGTCGTCACGCGCCGGCCGGGCTGCCCGTCGGGACAGGAGTCGGGGGCCACGGACGTGAACGAGCCCAGCATCCAGCCACCGTCATCGACTCCATCGGCACTTGCTTCGGAGTAGACCCACAGGGAATCGGTGGACGGGTTGAAATCTCGTAGGCCGTACAACGGTGCATCGCGCAGCGTCAGGGTCAGGGCACCTCCTGGGCCGCTCGACCCGGGTGTCCGGCACGCCACCGCGAGCTGGCGTGGGGCTCGAATGGTGATGGCCGTGTCGGTCATGGCTAGGAGATCTCCGTCCGTGGCGTCCAACTCCCGCAGCTCGGCTGGCAAGAAAGCCGCCGCGATGCGGAGATTTTGCCGCACGTCGATCCCCTGCGATTCAGCCCGGTAGGCATCACGCGTCTGGCGCAGCAGGCCCAGCGCACCGGCGGAGATCAGCCCCAGCAGCGTGAGGGCGACGACCAGCTCGGGGAGGGTGAACCCGCCGCGGGTCAGCGCCGGCATGGGAACACTGCCGTCAGGGTGTCGGGGCGGACCAGGGGGTGCGCCGCGGGGCCGACCGGGACTGTGACGAGGCGCACGCGGGGGGTCGAATCGCCGGCGAGCCCCCAGGTCCATTCGAGCCGGGCAAGCGTGGCGCCGTGGTGCAGCACGGGTTCGACGCCGTCCACTGGCGTGCCGCAGGCGGTGACGCGGAGCCGCTCGAGCCGCGACGCCATCGCGGTGGCCGCGATCGCCGCGCGCTGCGTCCGCGCGAGCGCGCGGGTGAGCGACGCCGTTTCGGCGGCGAGCCCTAAAATCCCCACCGCGAACACGATGAGGGCGACGAGCACTTCGACCACCGTGAATCCACGCGCCTCTGCCATGATGGGCCGAGGATAGTGAAGACTCCGTGCGGCCGCCTAGTGCAGATTCACGCCCTCATGCGCATTTCCCCGCGAAACGCAGAACCCCGCGCCACCGAACGGCGGCGCGGGGTTTCCCGCGATCGAGCCAGCGGCGACGGTTAATTCGGCGTCAGCAAGTCCCAGTACGCGGCGACATTGAACCCGGTGGGCTCCACCTCAAAGTAGTGGCCGCGGGCAAAGTGCCCCGTGGTCGGGAAGTACGGTGGCGGGTTCGACAACCCGCACTGATCGTACGAGTACCGTTTGATGTACCCCGAGCCGTTGGTGAGACCGACGGCGCCGCGCTGCTTCTGGATGATGCCACCGGTCAAGAACAGACAGCCGCGCCCGGTTTGTGCAGTGCCGCACGTCGAGGCGTCAATCGAGCCGAAGTTGTATCGCTCGACCGTGAAGATCTCGAGCGCCAGCACGAAGCCGTGGATGAACTCGTCCTGGGTCTCGTCCCATTGCACCTCGGTCCCGCTGCTGCTGACGTATGGGATCGGGTCGTTGATCAAGTTGTCGGCCACTACGATGGAGTCGCCGCTGAACACCCCGAGGATGTCCTTGCAATTCCCTGCCCCCGGGTTGGTAACGTAGGTGACGTCGTCGGCGAGGATGATGTTCCCCGTCGCCGCCAGGGTGACGCGGCCCCGCAGCTTGCCGCTCACCGCGACCTTCCCCTCGACGTGCACGACGCCCTTGAAGTTCGGGTTCATCCCGCGCGTGATGGGCCACATGTACGGCGCTTGCGTCGCGCCGACCGCGACGATCACCCGTGGGTCCACGGCTCCGGGCCACAAGAGCCAGGTCCCACGACCGTCGGCAGCCTGGAACACCTGGGGAGTATTGAGGATATCCGACCCGCCCAGGTAACACCTGCGCGACGCGCCGCCATTATTCGGAGCATTGCTCTTGGAGTCGTTACCACTGCTCCACGCGGTCGGATGGTTGGCGAACGTGACGAACCCGAGCGCGGCGTGGTTCGCACCCGACCCCGTATAGACGTGCCCGCAGTTCGGGGAATTGCGCACGCCGTTGGTAGCGCCGGTGCCCGCATAGCTGTTCGTATCCGCCACGACCCACCAGGCGTTGGCGGCCAGGGGAACCTGATACACCTTCATGAATCCTTCGTCTTCGTCGGCCGAGTCGCCATCGACGTTCAGGTCGAGGGCCACGAACTCGATGCGCGTCGTGGCCTGCCCCGCGTTTCCACTCATGGTGCCGGCGATCGACGTGCTCCCGATGAGCGCCTGGTTTTTCAGCTTGTTCAGGTCGGCGGTGCCGGGCATCGGGATAATGGGGACGTTCTGCTTGTACCCCTGATTGTATGTGCCGTACGAGAGCCCCGAGATGGTCGACCCGGTCGACACCGGGCCGTGAAACGTCGCGCCCGAGGACGCGATGTTGATCACGTCATTGGAATGCACCGGCCCGAAGATCTGGTCGCCATTGGCGAAGTAGATCAGTCCTTCGATCGTCGTGAAATAGGCGTACTTGGAAAAGCTCTCCTGGAACACCTCGCCGCGCCGCACCACCCGGTTGCCCTGGGGGTCCTCGGCGACGGCCACGACGCTCCCGAACACGCCGTACTGACCGCTGGTCACGCCGCTCGGGCCGACGTAGAGCCAGCGCTTCACGTTGGGAATCACCGAGCCGTCGGCCGCATACACCGTCGCGCCGGCCTCGATGATGTTGAATCCCGAGTCCGGGTACTGCGTCTTGTCCCCGTTGACCCGGGACCGAGCCTCTTCCAGGCCGGCGTCCGCCACCGTCTCGAGGACGCTGAGCCGGGCCTGATGCCGGCTGATCAGGCTGGTGTTCGAGCCCAGCATCGCGGCACCCGCGATGATGGCCGCGACGGCCAGCACCACCAGCAGCACGACGACCAGCGCGATGCCGCGCTCATTCCCGATAACCCGATGGGTCCGCATACAGATGTTCCTCTTTCGTCCTTAAGGAATGTTGACTTGGAGAGTCTCGACGCGGGTTGACGTCAGCGGCGTACAGTCCTGCGCCGCCAACCCGTAGATGTAGGAGCTACCGGAAACCACAGCCGCGTCTGTGTACCCATAGACGGGCAGCCCTGCCGGCGGGATGCTGAGGTACGGATCGCCGAACGCCAGCTCCGTATTGAGGCGACGCCAGATCACATACCGCTGCACGTCCTTTTCCCCGCCCGTTTCGTCGACCGCCGCGTTCCAGGCCAGGTCCACTCCGCCCGCCACTGGATTCCACGTCGCCGTCAGTCCAACGCCGAGGATCGGCTCGTCGCCGCACGTCTTCTTGTTCGCCAAGCCGACGTTGGGCAGCCGCATGAAGCGGCTCAGCGCGCGCGTCCGCTCGGCCGTCCCGGTGAGACCGTTCGTCACGGTAAAGCTGACCTGCACCGCCCGGACGCTGTCGATGCGTGACACCGCCCCGGTATCGCTCAGCGCCAGATGAATCGGCACCGAGTGCTGCCAGGGAAGGGTCGCGTTCACGACCAGGGCGAGCGTCGGATTCCCGGACACCATGGCGAGCCGGTGATACCGGAAGAACGGCACCCCCGTCGTCTGGAGGAGGTTCCGCGAGACGAGCTCGGGGGTCAGGTTGTTGACCTGGCGGTACAGAATGAAATCATCGACCCGGGCGGTCGTCGAATCCGTCACGAACCAGAAGGTGATGGTCTCGGCGTTACTGTTGATGCCGAGCTCGACGTACGAAGTGTCCGGATAGGCGAACGAGGTCATGGGAAGCGTGATCCGCTCGGCCTTGGTCATCGCGGCCGTGCTACCCGTGACGGCGTCGGGGTTGTAGTAGACCGCGAACACGTCCCCAGGCGTGTTGGTGAGGTAGTTGGCGTTGAACGCCAACACCGACGACCCGAGGTAGATCAGCTGCGGCTGGATGTCGGGAGCGCCCGCACCCGCGGTGCGCAGATCCTTCTCCAGCAGGTCGATCGCGAAGCGGCCGTTCTGCAGCATGGCGACGCGCTGACTGCCCAGGGAGAAGCTCCGTCCCTGCGCGCGCAGGAACGCCAGCGCGCCCGCGAGCACGGCCGAGAACACCACCAGGGCCACCAGCATTTCGATGAGGGTCAAGCCGCGCTCATCGGTCGGGCGTCGAAGCATCGTCGTCATGGGGCCGCCACCGTCACCGTCCGGACGACCGCCGGGGAAACGCCCGGGCCGGTGACCCTCACGGTGACTTTCTTGTAGTCGTTGGGTTGCCCGAGCCCGCCGGTCCGCACGATACTCGTCACGCGCGTGAACCCGGACAGCGTCGGGAACGTAGTTTCCGTCGCCGTATAGGCGGTATCGAGAGCGTCGTATCGCGGATCGGCACGGATCTGCTCCACGCGATCGAGCGCCAGCTGGATCGCCGCATTCTGGTTCCCGCTCGTGGTAGCGATGTGCACCGTTTTCCCCGTCGTGGTCGCCAGCATCATCATCACCACGAGCAGAATGGTGAGGGCCAGGATGACCTCGATGAGGGTAAAACCGCTCTTGTTGTTCATGTTAGAACGCCCTCCGCCACGTCGGCGGCCCGTAGCGATACCAGGATGCGCGGCCGGTGGCCCGTTCGAGCTCGATGGCGCGAGTGTCTTCCACGTGGGTGCCCGACGTCGCCGCCCGCACCGAGGTCAGATAAAAGCCCCCGGCCTCGCTGGCGCTGCCGTCCCGGTGGAACACCACCGCCGGTAGTCCATTGACGATCTTCGTAAACGTCACCGGGCCGGGACCCATGGGGCGGGCCGGGGCGCTGGCGCGGCCGAACACGACCCCTTCTCCCAACGCCACTCCACGCACCCGCTCGCCTGTTTCGACCACGCCGTTGTTGTTCTTGTCGTCGTGGATGCGGATCAGCCCTTGGGCCGCGTTGAAGGTCAGGATGACGTCGTGCTGTTGGGTGATGGCCTGCCGCTCCGCCGCGAGCAACGTCATGCCCACACCTTGCATGTCCGCTTCCAGCTTGAACCGGGTGATGTCGATCTTCGGCGCCACGATCGCCACGACGAGCCCGAGGATCGCCATCACGATGAGGATCTCGATCAACGAGAACCCGGCCGTAGACGCCGGAGCGCCCGCCGCGCCGCGGCCAGACATCAGCCCCGACGCTCCTTCTCCCGCGCTCCATAGGTGCCGTTTCATGCCAATCCTCCCTGGGTTCGGCGACAAACAAGTACAGGAACCGTGCCCGCCATCATTCCATTGCGATATAAGCACTTACATTACTACGCGCCAGCGTCGGACCGTGCAATTGTCTGCATTCATGCAAAAAGTTGCGCTATTCCAGATTGTAGCGCTGCATCTTGTAGAACAACGTCCTGAGGCTGACTCCAAGCTGCTGTGCAGCCGCTCGACGGTTGCCGTCCGCGGTCTGGAGGGCCTCGAGAATCGCTTGCCGTTCGGCCTGCTCGGCGATCTCACGCAAGGTCCGACCGGGAGCTCCGGGGACCGGCGTGGCAACGACGGGAGTGGAATCCTGGTGCAGGTCGTCCGGCTGCAGCAGCTCATGCCCCGACAACACCGCCGCCCGCTCGATCGCGTTTTCCAGCTCCCGCACGTTTCCCCGCCACCGTTGTGCTTCCAGCCAGGCCGCCGCCGCGGGAGTGAAATCGAGCCGGCGTCCCAGGCGCCGCGCCAGGCGTGCCGCGAAGTGCCGAGCAAGTGGCAGGATGTCTTCGCGGCGCTGCACCAGCGGGGGCAGCAGGATGGTGACGACCTTGAGGCGATAGTAGAGGTCCTCGCGGAAGCGCCCGGCTGCCACCTCGACGTCGAGTGATCGAGCGGTCGCCGCCAAGAGACGCACATCAACCCGGCGGGTCTTGTTGTCCCCGACCCGGCGGATCTCCTCCTCCTGCAGTACGCGCAGCAGCTTTGCCTGGAGCCCGAGGGGCATCTCGCCGATTTCGTCCAGGAGCAGGGTGCCGCCGTCCGCCTGCTCGAACAGGCCGGATTTGTCACCGGTGGCGCCGGTGAAGGCGCCGCGAACGTGACCGAACAGCTCGGATTCGAGCAAACTCTCCGGGATCGCCGCGCAGTTCACGCCGATAAAGGCCGCACTCGCCCGTGGGCTGGCGCGGTGGATAGCGTGCGCGATGACTTCTTTCCCGGTGCCGCTCTCCCCGGTGATCAAGACCGTGGTCTTGTGCTCGGCCACGCGCTCCACCAGGTCCATGGCGGCCTGCATCGCGGGACTGGCCACCACGAGAGCGCGAGCCTCCGGACCACTGTCGAGCTGGGCCCGCAGACCCACGACGGTCCGGCGCAGGCGCTCCCGCTCCTCTGCCTTGCGCAGCGCCAGCACCACTTCGTCGGGACGAAATGGCTTGGAGACGTAGTCGTACGCCCCCTCCTTCATCGCGGCCAGCGCGGCATCTTCGCCACCATAAGCGCTCATCATGATGACCAGCGCGGTCCCGCCCTTATCCCGATAGCCACGCAGGAATTCGATGCCGGTGAGTTGGGGCATCCTGACGTCGCACAGCACCAGGTCGAACGACTCCGACAGGGCCCGCTCCAGCCCGCGTCGCCCATCGCTTTCCGCGGCCACGTCGTAGCCCGCATCGCCCAGCAGCAGCCCTAGCGACTGGCGCAGACCCGGCTCGTCATCTACGATGAGGACTCGCCTCACTTCCCCGCCTCCGGAAAGAACAGCTTGAACGCCGCACCACCCTCGCGCGCCTGCTCGAGCCACACCACCCCACCCATGTCGTAGACTGCGCGGGCGACGATCGCCAGCCCAAGACCGGTGCCCCGGCCGGGCTCCTTGGTGGTAAAGAAAGGCTCGAAGATCTGCTCGCGATCCCCCGGGCGTACGCCGGGCCCCGAGTCGGCGACGAAGATCAGCACCCCCGGCGCGCCTGCGGAGATCTCGCTGCGCGAGGGCCGCCGCCCCGGCGCCCTGGGGAAGAAGGCGTCGGCGGCGTCGCTGGCCCGTCGTGTGACCATGCGGGCCGGCTGATAGGCCCACGGGCGGGCTCCGAGCACCAGGTCGCCGTCCGGAGCGGCGTCGACGGCGTTCAGCAACAGGTTGACCACGGCCTGCTCCAAGAGGTGCGCCCGCCCCAGCACGGCTGGGAGGTCGGCGGGCAGATCGAGCCGGGCCCGGACCGACCGCAGCGTCCCCTGCGCCTGAAGCAGCTCGAACGCCGCGGTGAGCACGACCGCGACGGAGACCGGCTGGGGTGCTTCATCGTGCGGGCGGGCATAGTCGAGAAGGCTGCGTACGATGCGGTCGATCCGGTCGAGCTCGCGTGCCAAGGCGTCCGTCACCTCCCGGTCGCCGCCCCGCTTCCGCAGCACTTCGACGTACGTCGCCGCCCCGCCCAGCGGGTTGCCGATCTCGTGGGCGATGCCGGCGGCCAGCCGCCCGACGCTCGCCAACTTCTCGGCGCGCACCAGCTGACCCTGGGCGTCGAGCAGGTGATCAGTCATACGGTTGAACCGGTCAGCCAGCGTGGAGAAATCCTCGGTTTCGGCCTGCGGCGCGCGGGCGTCCAGATCGCCGGCGATAACCGCATCCGCGGACCCCATGAGACGCCGCAACGGCTTGAGGACCAGGCGGGTCACCAGGTAGTGGCCAAAGGCGATGAATATGACGACATCCCCGGCCACAACCGCCAGGACGAGAGGGAAGGCCCGCTCGGGAGCGAGGGTACTCGCCAGAAGACTGGTGGCGACTCCGAGAATGAGCGCCGTCGCCGCAAGGAAAGCCAGCTGGACGAGGAGAACAGTTCTCAGAGGGGGTTTGACGGCCATGGCCGGTCACCCAAACAGGAACGGCGGGGAAGTCCCCGCCGTTCCTGTCCCAGCTGTCACGCCTGAGAACTCACTTGCACTTCGGCTCGCCCTCTTTGGTGGCCTGGGCGATCGCCGTACTGCCGATGAAGATCGCGCAGGTCTTCGTGGTGTTCAGATTGGTCAACGTCGCCGTCCAGCCGTCGGCGGTCAACGCAATCGTCGGCGTGCCGTTCCCGGTCGTCGTGGCGAACGCGGTGCCCAGGGCGGTGGTGTACTTCACGGAATCCGCGAAATACGCCTCTTCCGCCGTCACCAAGTTGCGGAGATCCGACTTCATCGAGGCGAGGTACGCCTTCTCCTTCGTGTTGGCAAACTTCGGGATCGCGATGGCGGCCAGAATGCCGATAATCACCACCACGATCAACAGCTCAATGAGCGTGAAACCCTTGCGGTTCATCTCGTTCTCCCGGGTTAAAATTGATGGGCGCCTGTTGTTCCCGACGAGAGTATAGGCAAGGCCTGTGCCCTGCTCCAAGCCGTCGCCTAAGCCAATGCAACATAATGCCTTGGGGTGGTTGGGAACAGCCTGCCAGCGATCGCCGCCAGGCTTCGACCCACGCGTTTTGCAACGGGACGGTTGCAAACGCACGGCCCGGTAAGACAAGGAACTGTCGGGCTTTTGCTTACGCCGCGGCCCCACCAACGGTCACAACACAGGAACGGCGGGGAAGCCGCGCCGTTCCTGACCCAGCCGTCACACTGAAGCAATCACTTGCACTTCGGCTCGCCTTCCTTGGTGGCCTGGGCGATTGCCGTACTGCCGATGAAGATCGCGCAGGTCTTCGTGGTGTTCAGATTGGTCATCGTCGCCGTCCAGCCGTCGGCGGTCAACGCAATCGTCGGCGTGCCGTTCCCGGTCGTCACGGCGTACGACGTGCCCAGGCTGGTCGTGTACTTCACGGAATCCGCGAAGTACGCCTCTTCCGCCGTTATCAGGTTGCGGAGATCCGACTTCATCGAGGCGAGGTACGCCTTCTCCTTCGTGTTGGCAAACTTCGGGATCGCGATGGCGGCTAGGATGCCGATAATCACCACCACGATCAGCAGCTCAATGAGCGTGAAACCCTTGCGATTCATCTTTATCTCCCAGGCTTGAATGGTGTTGGGCGCTGACAAAACATATCCCGTTGGAACAAGGCTGCCAGAGGGCTTGATCAGGCGGCTCAGGGCCGCCCCGCCCCCGCATACCAATCCCGCTCGAGCGGGAACCAGCCCAGCGCCGTGTCCGCCAGCGCACCCGCTCGCCCGCTCTCACCACGCGCACGCGCCAGCAAATACTCGACCCGTAGCGCCACCCGTTCCCTTGGCATGATCTGCCGCGCTGCGCGAGCGAGCGGGGCCGCCCCGGCCGTGTCGCCCTGGCCGATCAACAAGAACGCGAAGCCGGCCTTCAGATGGGGATCGCCGCCAAACAACGAATCAGCGCGGGCGTACACCGCGCGGGCCTCCGTCGGTTTCCCCATACCCGCCAGGACCGCCGCCGCCGATTGCTGACCGCGGTACGACTCTGGGTGTTCGGCGAGCAACGTGAGCAGGAACGAGCGGTTGTCCGCCCACGCGGGCAGGCGCACCAGACTGCGGGCCGCCAGGGCGGCGAGCAGCACGGCCGTGGAGAGCACTACCCGCGACTGCTCCCAGCGTTGCAGCGCCCAGGCGACTCCGGCGCCGACGATCGCCGCCGGCAACAGTGCGGGCAAGTAGAGATTCCGTTCGGCCAGCACAATGCCGGACGCGAACAACAGATTCGAGGTCGGCAGGAACGCCAGGCCTGCGAGCAGTGCCGAGAAGCTCAGCGCCGGGGCACGGCGCCGCGCGCCCAGACCGAGCGCCACGATCCCCAGGACCACGACCGCGCCGAGCCCGGCGGCTGCCGAGAACCCGGTTCGGAATGGAATGACCTGCGGGTTGTAGTCGACCGACAGCGATGCGGGCCACGCGAGCAGCTCCGCGCCTCGCAGGACGGCCGGGAACGCCATCGCCAGACGCCGTCCCACACCGGCACCGATGAACGGAGCGGCGACGTCGGTGAGCGGGGAATATCCGATGCGCAGCCAGACGAGGAAGAACCCGATCGTGACGACTCCGAGCGCTGTGTAGAACTTCAGTGGGTAGTGATCCTCCCCTGGTGGTCGGAGCCAGTCATCGAGCAGTATCACGACACCAGTCACGACACCGATCTCCTTGCTGAGCATCGCAAGCAGGGCGCAGGCGATGGCCCCGATCCACCAGCGGCGTCGCGCCGCGAGGACCGCGGCCAGCATTCCCGCCGCCGCCAGCAGCTCACCGCGTGAGACGAGGTTCGCCACACCTTCGACGTGCACTGGGTGAAGCGCGAAGACCAATCCGGCCGCGACGGCACCTGCGAGCGGCAGCCAGCGGGCCAACACCAGTACCACGAGCACGCACACCAGCCCGTGCCAGAGGGCGTTGACGAAATGCATCCACCCCGCCCGACCGCCGGAGAGAGTCCAGTCGACGGCGAAGCTCAGGATCGTCGCCGGTCGGTAGTAGGAGCCGGACCAATAGGGATCGTCGAACGCGCGGAGCGCCGCACCGACGTCGTGGGCGGCTGGGTTCGCCGCGATCATCGCGCGGTCATCCTGCACGAAGCCGTAGCCCACCGTTGGGACGTACAGGACGACCGCGGCGGCGAATACCATCGCGAGCAGCCGTCTCATCGTGCCTCCCACCGCGCGCTCACGGTCCCGCAGGTGGGGCACCCATGCGCCGGGCCCGCACGAGAAACGAATCGGCGACGGCGGTGTCCCCTCGGGCGAGGGCAACACCGGCCTCGTACTGGTAGTAGAACTGGCAGCGATCGCACAGCTGCTCCATCCGGGTCAGTAACGAGTCTGCCAGGCGCGACTGGCCGAGCGTGAAGGCGGCGTCGGCGCCCTGAAGAAACACCGGTGGCACGCGGTCGTAGATTTCGCTCGCCACTCGAAAGGCCTCGAGCGCCTCCCCCGGCCGCCGTTCGGCCAAATAAA
This sequence comes from uncultured Gemmatimonadaceae bacterium, assembly GCA_964596925.1. Taxonomy (GTDB): domain Bacteria; phylum Gemmatimonadota; class Gemmatimonadetes; order Gemmatimonadales; family GWC2-71-9; genus DASTHG01. The sequence goes on from CAZQWQ010000069.1 coordinate 198,401, forward strand.
TCCCCACCATGCGCGCCGGACCGCTGAAGGAGCGAGGCGAATCCTCCAATACGCTCAGCGTGACCGTGCGCGTGTTGCGCCAGATCGGGACGCGCCACGCCGTGCGGGCGCCCCCAGCCAGGAACACCGCCCCGGCAATAAGCGCGAAGCGCGGCGCCGGCAGGGCTTGGAGCCAGGCTCCGGCGGCGATCGCGAGCCCAATGGAAGGGAGATAGAGCGTCCGCTCCGCCACCAGCACGCCGGTGGGAAACAGGAAATTGGCGACGGGCAAGTACGCGATGGCAATCCAGCCGAGGCCGAAGGCCTCCACCCGGCGGCCACGGCGCCATGCCTGCCACACGAGCGCGCCCCACGTGACGGCGCACAACAGCCCGAGAGCGAAACGAGCATCGAGCAGCGTGGTCACCAGTGTCCGTTCGGCCGGCGAGTAATCCACGCGGAGGGTGAGAGGGAACACGAGGAGCCGGGTGACGTCCGCGAGTGCCGCGACCGCGGTGAGGCGCACGTCCAGCGGGCTCGCGTCCACAAATGCCGGGGCCAGGTGCAGCAAGCGCGTGTACGGGTGCAGGATGCCCCAACGCACCAGGAGATACGCGGCGCCCAATGCCACCCACGACGCCGCATAGGCCCACCGGCGTCTCCGATCGGGGCGGCCGATCCCAACCATCCAGCCCCACACGATCAGGGCGGGCACGATGGCGGCGCTCTCCTTGCTGAGCAAGCCCAGCGCGAGCGCCGCGACACTCCACCACAGCCGGTCGCGGACCAACGCGGCGTACACCGACAAGAGCGCGAACAACGCGCACATCAGATCCGCCCGCCCGACGATGTTGGCCACCGCTTCCACGTGCAGGGGATGGACCGCGAACACCAGGCCGGCCAGCAGCGCCCCCTCGGCGGAACCGGTCCAGCGTTTGACGAGACCGGCGACCGCCACGCTCACCCCCGCATGCCAGAGGAGGTTCATCGCGTGCATCCAGGCAACGAGCCCCACCTGCCAGTCGAGCACGTACGAGGCGATCGCCAACGGTCGATACATGGCGGCCCCAAGCTCGGGAGGCCAATAAGGCGCCCGAAACGCCTGCCACAGACCGGCCCACTCGTGCACTCGCGGATTCAGAGCGATGATGGAGATGTCGTCCAGGGCGAAGCCGTTCCACAACGCCCCGAGGTACGCGACGAGTGCGCTCGCCGCGACCGCTGCATAGAGCCGTCTAGTGGTCACGATTGACCCGGAACACTGCTCGACCGCCCGACCACCCATGGACGATCGTGAGCCACCCGGGATAGGCGCCGATCAGGGCGTCCAGCTCCTCGTCCGAGCCTCCCCCGAATCCTGAAAACAGGATGTGCGTGACACCCATGCGCTCGAGATAGGCGCGATGGACCGCCGGCGTCGGATGGGTTTCTTCGGCGCCCTGGTACCCGTACACGTAGAACGGGACGGCGGTGCGTTGGGTGTAGAGCCACACCAGCGCCTCATCGTCGCTGGCGAGCACCACGTCGCGTGGCAGCGTCGACACCCAAGGCAACAGTTCGGTGAAATTTGCCGAGATTTGCGCCTGTTGCGTGCCCCACCATCGTCCCAGCGCTCCCCGCACCTGAAACAGCCCGTACCCCACGAGCATCACGCCGACAAGGATCGCGAGCGGCAGGCGCCAGCGCGGGAGGCGGTGGTAACAAGCGACCGCGCCGGCGGCCCAGACGAGAGCCACCCAGGGCAGCACCGCCCACAAGAAGCGGTCAGGGTAAAACGGCCAGACGGCGAGGATGGCGAGGTAGCCGAGCAAACTGAGGCCGATCGCCGAGCGTTGGAGGATCACCCGGAAGCCGTACAGCCACACCGCCAACCCCGCCGCGCTGAACACGTAGTACAGCGGCCTCACCGGCAGCCAGCCCAGGGTGATGGCGCCCATTGGACGGGCCAGGTCCGGGGCGCGGGACCCAAACGCCCCGAAGCCGCTCTGCTTGACGACTTCGGACAGGCTCCCGTAGTTGATCGCCATCGCCGGATCGATTCCGGAACGGTGCAGCGCTGTCCACAGTCCCCACGCCGCGGCCGCGAGTACCACGGGGGCCGCGGCGAGGAGTGCACGGGTGAGTGGCACGCGCCGCACCAGAAGGAAGAGGACGATGCCGGCGCCCACCGCGACCCCGATGGTGCGGGTGAGCAACGCGAGCGCCGCCGCCGTTCCGGCCATCACGACCGCGGTCGTCGGCGACCAGCGCGTGGGAGGCGAGTCCGCCAGAATCACCGCCACCGCGAGCAGCACGCCGAACAGCGGCTCCGCGAACAACACGGACTGGACCGTCAGGACCGGGATCGCCAGCGCGGCCGCGCCCACACAGGCGGGCGCGAGCCAACGGGGGGCGGTCTCCCCCAGCAGATTGGCCCGCACGGCATGCCAGGCGATCAGGGCGGCTCCGCCCGCCGCCAGGAGCACATTCAAGAGCTTGGCGGCGGTGGCCGCTCCGTCCACGGACAACGCGCCGAACAGCGGCGCCAGCAGCAGGGGGTAGAGCGGCGGGTAGTGGATCACCGCGGGCGTGCCGGGAAGGTGCGGATGGACAAAGCCCTGGCCCGAGGCGAGGGCCGCCGCGATGCCCGCGTACAGGCCGTCGTCGTAGAACACGCCGACGAGCGTGCGACTGAATGCGACGGCCCCCCCCGCGAGCGCGACCGCGGCCACCGCCAACGCCGCCCGACGCGCGTACACGGCGGTCGTCAGCGCTTCCGCCAATCGCCGCCGGGGGGGAACAGATTGAACCGGAGGATGTGGAACAGCGCGGCGCAGCCGTCCTTCCAGGTGATCTTCTTCCCTTCCGCGTAGGTGCGCCCGCTGTAGGTGATTGGCAGCTCCCAGATGCGCGCGCCGGACTGCGACAATCGCGCGGTGATCTCCACCTCGAAGCCGAATCGGTCGGACGTCAACGGCAGCCGCTGCAGCAGGTCGCGACGGACCAGTTTGTAACACGTCTCCATGTCCGTCAGGTTGAGGTTAGTGAACATGTTGGAGAGCAGCGTCAGGGTCCGGTTCCCCACCGAATGCCAGAAAAAAAGCACGCGACGCGGCCCGCCCTGAAAGCGCGACCCGTACACGGCGTCCGCCCGGCCGCGGAGGATCGGGTCGAGGAGGGTCGGGAGGTCGCTGGGGTCATATTCCAGATCGGCATCCTGCACGACGACGACGTCGCCGATCGCGGCCGCGAAACCGGCGCGCAGGGCGGCGCCCTTGCCGCGATTTCCCTGCTGGTGAATGACCCGGTCGAGCACGCCCTCCTGCTGCAGGCGGTCCAGGATGTCCCCCGTCCCGTCGGTGGAGGCGTCGTCGACGGCGATGACCTCGAGTCGCAGCGGCAGCTCGCGCAGGCGGCGCACCACGGCCTCGACCGTGGCCGACTCATTGAAGGCCGGTACGACCACCGAGAGCACGAGACCGGGGGGCGGCGCGTCTCCAGGCCGGGTCATGCCGGCCGCTCGCCGATCGCGATGACGGACTGCCCGATGCGCCACGGCAGAAACCGCTCCAGCCGGAACAGCGGCACCAGCGCGTCGAACCAGCGAAGCGAGGCGGCCGGGATCAGCTCCCGCTTGAGCACGCGTCCGGTGAACCACCAACCGGGGATTCCGGCGAGGTTGAAGTACTCCAGATGGCGCATCCGAAACCCCGCCTCGTCGTACTTGCGCCGGAGCTCCGCTGGCGTGTAGCGGCGGAAATGGCCCAGGGCACGGTCCAGCGTGCCATAGATCGCGGGAAGCGCCGGCACGAGGAGAATCAAGCGCCCACCCGGCTGGAGCAACCGGAACAACGTGGCGAGCGAGAGCCGATCCTCTCGTACGTGCTCCAGCACGTTCAGGCAGATGATGGTGTCGACCTGTTCCTGGATCAGCTCCGCATGGAAGGTGGGGAGCCGCAGGGCGACGACGGCGACCTGCGCGTTCCCCGCGAACCGTTCCCGCAGTCGCTCGAGGTAGCGCGGGTCGGTATCGGAGAGGACGACACGGGACCGGTCCATCAGGAATTCCGAGAGATTGCCGATGCCCGAACCGACCTCGAGCACGCGATCGCCCAGCCAGGGGCGCAGCCGCTCGAACATCCAGCGGTTGTATCGCGGAGCGGCAGCCAACCGGCTGAGCGTCGCGGCGCCGACGGCATCGCCCGGTTCGGCGCGAGAGGTGGGGCTCGTCATGAGTGGGTGTGGCGGCACTGGCGTCCCGATCCCTGCCCGAAACGGCGAAGTATCGAGACCATGGGCGCGGAACGCAACGCTATGGCTCGACTCGATCCCGCGGTCATGACCGGAGACAATCCACGTCCCGGTTCACGCGGTAGTAGACCGGGGGCTCGGGCGTCACCGGGATCCGCGCCAGCACCTGCGGGCAACGCGTCCGCAACGACTCGATGTCGAGCCCCAGAGCGACGGTCGCCGGCGTCCACACCACGACGGTCACACTGTCCGTGAGGATGCGTTCGGTCAGGTAGCGGCCGGGGATGTCGAACACCGAGGGGCCGAGTGGGCTCTCGGTCGGGATCGCGGAGACCGTGCGCCTGCCCGAGTAGAGAAACACGCCGGCCGGTGCCTGGACCATGATCCGATCCTGCGGCGCCGTGTGTTGCGCAATCCAGGTCGCGACCTGGAAAATGAACCGGCTCCGAAAAGACAGCGTGATCGTCGGCGACCGGTCCTCTACCGAGGGCAGGGTGCCTGTCTGATAGGCGCGCTCCGCGGCACCCCGCAGCTCGACCTGTCGCCACGTGGCTGCGATGGCAACGAGAGCCAGGAACCCGTTGACCGCCCAGCCCATGGCCGGCGACGCTCGGCGCACGCCCGCGTTCACGCAACTGGCGACCAGCAACCCGATGAACGGCAATAGCGGCAGAAAGAGCCGCGCCTGGGCGAACGGCCAGCTCAGGGTGAGCGCCGTGGCACACAGCACCGTCAGCACCAGCGCGGGGTGCGTGCGCCGGAGCCGGATGCCCGCGGCGACCGCGGCGAGGATGGCCGCGCCGACGATGATGACTCCCACCGCCTGGATCGACACGAGGTACCGCGCCAGGTCGAACACATACTCCACGGCGTTCGTCCCCATTGTGCGCGCCGTGTACCCTGCCAGCGCAACCGGACTATCCGCCCCCAGCCATTGCCAATAACCCCGGTCGTCGGGGAGGGAGACCGACGCGACGGGCCCGGCGGCGACCCACATCGCCCGGAGGCCAGCCCAGGCCGCGAGCGGGATGAGGCTGCTCGCGGCGCACGCTACTAACGCCCGCCAGCGCCTGTCGAGCGCGAGCGCCATCAGGATGGCCGGGACGAGCGCGATGCCGGCCGCGCGAAACAACGTGGTGGCGGCCAGGACCACCCCCACGACCGCGGCGCGGCCGGGACTTGGCTCCCCGGTGACGAGGGCGAGCGCCGCCGCCCACCCGAGGACGAGATATGGCTCGGTAAGCGGCAGATTGTAGAACTGGATCGTCGCGTCGAGGACGAACGGTGAGACAGCGCAGATGGCCAGGGGCCAGGGGGAGATGCGGCAGTCGCGGCGGCCGATCCACCAGATGAGACCAGCGCCGACCGCCGTGACGAGCACGTGCAGGACATCGATGGCGCTCCGGACGGCGCTCAACGAGCCGCCGAGCGCCCAGGGGATCGCCAACAGCAGCGGCAGGCCCGGTGGATAGCGGACCTGGACTGGCGCTCCGGCGAGGTGGATCGAGTGGTAACCGGTGCCCTGCGCGATGGACTTGCCCAATGCGACGTACACGCCGTCGTCGTCGAAGACGCCGAAGAGAAACCCGGCGGACAACCGGAACACGACGTGAACGACTGCGACAACCAGCGCGACGCCGGCAGCCTCGACCGCCATGCGTCGCGCGTCGGCGGGGGTCAGGCCTCCTCCTCCACCTGGGATGGCCCGTCGTATCGGCTCAGCTTGCGGTACAAGGTTGAGGGATCGATCCCCAGTACTTCGGCGGCGCGGCTCTTATTGCCACCCTCGGCCTGGAGCACCCAGGTGATGTACGCCCGTTCGATGGTGTCCAGCGTCGGATTGTGGTGGGCGCGCTCGGCGACCAGCGGCTCGGCACGCCGCTCCGTGACCTTCCCGGGCATAGTGGCGAGCGGAATGATCTCACCCTTGGTCAGCACTTCCGCGCGCTCGAGCGCGTTTTCAAGCTCGCGCACGTTGCCCGGCCAGTCGTACACCAGCACCGCATCCATCGCTTCCTGGGCCAGCCGTTTCGGCGGCCCCCCATGCTCCTTCGCGATCCGGTCGAGAAACGCGTTGACGAAGATTTCAATGTCGTCCCGGCGCTCACGCAGCGGCGGCAGGTGAATCGCGATGACGTTCAATCGGTAGTAGAGATCGGTGCGGAACCGCCCCCGTTTGATGTCGTCCTCCAGATCCCGGTTGGTGGCCGCGACGATGCGGACGTCCACGGGTATCGCCTCGGTGCCGCCGACGGGAATCGCTTCACGCTCCTGCAGCACGCGCAACAGCTTCACCTGGGTCGCGGGCGACATCTCCCCGATCTCATCCAGGAAGAACGTGCCGCCGCGCGCGGCAGCGAACAGCCCCTGCTTGTCGCGCACGGCGCCGGTGAACGACCCCTTCACATGCCCGAACAGCTCCGATTCGAGCAAGCTCTCGGGCAACGCCCCACAATTGAGCGACATGAACTGACCATCGTTGCGGGCGGAGAGCTCGTGGATGAAGCGGGCGATGACCTCCTTGCCCGTACCCGACTCGCCCTGGATCAGGACGGTACTCTCCGTGGGGGCCACCTGCTCCGCCAGTCGCAGCACGTCGGCAAACACCCGAGACTTCCCCAGCGGTGTGACGAAGCGGGACCGCTCGCGCCGTCGGATCTCCTGCTTCAGCTGCTTGTTTTCGGTCCGCAGACGGCGATGCTCGGCCGCCCGCCGGCAGATGGCGATCATGTCGTCGTTGGAGAACGGCTTCTGGATGTAGTAAAACGCGCCCTCGTTGACCGCCTGGATGGCGGTCTGCAGGGACGCCTGCGCCGTCATGAGAATGACCGGCGTCTCGGGGTCCTGATGGCGCATCGCGGTGAGGACATCGATCCCCGAGACCGTCGGCATGCGCACGTCGGTGAGCACGATATCCGGGGTCGAGCCCTTGATCTGCTCCAGTCCGGCCTTCCCCCCCTGCGCGATAGTGACGACGAACCCTTCGTTCTTGAGCAGGATACGCAGGGCGTCGAGGATCGCCGACTCGTCGTCGATGATGAGAATCGAGGGAACTGGTGCGGTGGTCATGCGGCTTCTTCCTTTCGGCGGGCCGCCGGGAAGTACACGGTGAACGTCGTGCCGTGGCTCGGCGTGGAGTCGACCAGCACCATGCCGCGATGCGCCACGACGGCGCGCTGCACAATGGCCAGCCCCAGGCCGGTGCCGCCGACTCGGCCCGTCACGAACGGCTCGAATAGCCGCTCGCGCACCGAATCGGGGATGCCCGGACCGTTGTCGCTGACCCGCAGCGCCACCGGCTTCTCGACCGCGATCCCCGACGGCAGCTCCTCCGGGCGGGGGTGGGAGGTCTGCACCAGAATTCGGGCGTCAGGTCCGGCGGCCTGCACCGCATTGAGCACCAGGTTGGAGACGACGCGATGCAGCAGGTCCTCGTCTCCGTCCATCGGAGTCGGCTCGCCCGTCACCTCGATGACGACGTCGGCCGGGCAATCGGGGTGCGCGCGAACCAGCCGGACCGCGGCCCCGGCGATCGCCCGCAGGTCGATGGTGCGGTACTCGGTCACGCGGACACGCGAAAAATCGAGAAACTCCGACAGCAGCCGACTGAGGCGGTCGCTCTCGCGCACGATCAGGCTCGCCAGGAATTTCTCATCCGGGTTGGTGCGGCTCGATCGCGACAGCTGCTCCACCGAGGAGCGGATCGAGGCAAGCGGGTTCTTGATTTCGTGCGCCAGGCTGGCCGACAGCTCCGCGACCGCTTCGAGCCGCTCGGCGCGCAGGTGCAGCTCCTCGAGCCGCTTGGAATCGGAAATGTCGGTGAAGATCGCCGTCACGCGCGGTGGCTGCCCCGCGCCGGCATTGATCGTTGTCGTGGTGAGTCCGACCGGAAACGTCCGGTCGCTCCGGCGCACGATCGCCTCCACGCGCATCAGCCGGATGCCGCGCCGCGCCGTGGACGCCACCGCCGCCCAAAACTCCGGCGAGATACGCGCCAGCTCCGGCAGAAACATCCGGCCAATCCAATCGTTGGCGCGGAACCCGAGGATGCCCTCGGCCGCGGGGTTCGAATACAACAACCGGCCCTCCGCGTCCACGGTGAGCACCCCGCTGGCCAGGTTGTGCAGCACGTCGCTCGCCTCGAGTCGCGCCTGGCGCAGCTCGCCCGCGAGGGCCTCGTGCTCGGCGGTCATCACCTTGATGCGGCTCGCGAAATACGCCGGGACCGCCGCCACCACCGCGAACAGCCCGAGCTGGATCCACAACGCCGAGGACACGGCGGTGTGATGGCCGAACAGCAGATCGGCCAGGTAGGCAAGACCGACGAGCACGGTAATCAGGGCGGTGCTCGCCGGCGGCATCAGCACCGCGGTCACCGCAATGACCGGGATGTACAAGGTCGAAAAGTCGCTGTCCGGACCCCCCGTGACGTGGACCACGGTGGTCACCAGCACGACGTCGAACAGCGCCTGGAGGTAGAGAAACGTCCGTCCGGGTGGCCGGCGGCGCGCGTGGGTGTGCCAGTAGGACGCGCCCGTGAAGGCGAGCGTAGCCAGCAACAGCACGGAGGTGACGAGGATGTCGAGCGGCGCCGCGATCTTCACCTTCAGCGCGGCCGTGAGGTAGATCGCGATCGCGACCGACACCCGCCCGATGTAGACGAGGCGGAGCAGATTCTTGGGGCTTGGGACCTTAGACGATTTCGACGAGCTGCCGAACCAGCGCATCTAACCTCAAGACTGACAAGGTGCTAAGTATTGGATGCGGTGTGGCAGAATGCAAGAACCGGATACGAAACGGGCCCCATTGCGGGGGCCCGTCGCCGGTCTCGGAATCGGGAATCGGCCCCGCTCACTGCACGGCGTTCACCATGTCGAAGATCGGCAGGTACATGGCCACCACCATCCCGCCGACGATCACGCCGAGCACCACGATCATCACCGGCTCCATCAGCGAGAGCAGCGTGCTGACCGAGGCGTCGACTTCTTCATCATAGAAGTCGGCGATTTTTGAGAGCATCTCGTCCAATCCACCCGTCTGCTCGCCCACCGCAATCATCGAGATGACCATGGGCGGGAACACCTTGGACCGCTGCAACGGAGCAGCGATCGTATCGCCGCCGGCGATCGACTGACGCGATTCCATGACGGCGTTGTGGATTACCATGTTGCCCGCGGTGCGCGCGGTGATCTCGAGGCCGTCGAGGATCGACACACCCGAAGAGATCAGCGTGCCCAGGGTCCGCGTGAACCGCGATACCGCGGACTTGCGCAACACATCCCCCAGCACGGGCATTCGGAGCAATATCGAGTCGATTTGCAGCCGCCCACTCGGCGTTTTGTAGTAGCGGTTGAGCGCGAACGCGCCCAGCCCGATTCCGCCGATGAGCACCCACCAGTAGCTCGTCAGCAGCCGGCTCATGCCGATGACGATCCGGGTCGGGAGCGGCAGCTCCAGCTGCACCGAAGCGAACATCGTTTGGAACGTCGGGATGACGAAGATCAAGAGCACCGCGATCGCGATGACCGCCACGGACATGATCACCACCGGGTACACCATCGCGCCCTTCACCTTGCGGATGATGGCGTCGTTCTTCTCGAGGAATTCGGCCAGCCGCAACAGGATGGTGTCGAGGATACCGCCCGCTTCGCCCGCCGCGACCATGTTGACGTACAGATCGGAGAACGCCTTCGGGTGCTTGCGCAGCGCGTCGGCGAGCGTTTGGCCGCTCTCCACGTCGTACACCACCTGGCGCGTGACATCCGCGAGGACTTTGTTCTCGGTCTGTTGAGCCAGAATATCGAGCGCCTGTACGAGCGGCAGCCCGGCGTTGATCATCGTCGCGAACTGCCGTGTAAACACGACGACGTCGCGCGTCTTCACCCCGGCTTTGAACATGGCCCCGAACGAGACCGACTTCGGCGCCTGCCGCACATTGACCACCACGAGGCGGTTCTTGCGCAGATGGGCGATGACGTCATCGCGGCCGGGGAGATCGACCTGCCCCTTCTCCAGATCGCCCTTGAGGTTGCGGGCCGTGTATTCAAAGACTGGCATGGGTCATCCCTCCGCTAGCGTCGAGCGGCCACTTTGGACGCGCCGGCCGCCGGTGCAGCGGGCGCATTCATGTCGTCCAGCGGCGCTTCGCCGATCATCCGCAGGAACTCGTTCTGATCCGATGAGACCCGCAGACATTCATCCTTGATCACATCGCGCTGCATGTACAGCTGGTACAGCGCGTCGTTCAGCGTCTGCATGCCGTGCTTTTTCCCGGCCTGCATCGACGAATAGATCTGATGGACCTTGTCGTCCCGGATCAGCGCCCGAATGGCCGGGGTGCAGACCATGATCTCGGCCGCCATCACCCGTCCGCGCCCCTTGGCCTTTTGCAGCAACGTCTGGGTGACCACGCCCTCGAGCACGAAGGCGAGCTGCGCGCGGATCTGGGACTGCTGGTGAGCCGGAAAAATGTCGATGATGCGGTTGATCGTTTCAGCCGCCGAATTCGTGTGCAGCGTCGCGAACGCAAGATGGCCGGTTTCGGCGATGGTCAGAGCGGATTGCGTCGTCTCGAGATCGCGCATTTCGCCGATCAGGACGACGTCCGGGTCCTGCCGCAGCGCGTACTTGAGGGCCGCCGCAAAGCTGTTGGTGTCGGTGCCGACCTCGCGCTGGTTCACCAGGCAGGACTGGTGGCGGTGGATGAACTCGATCGGGTCCTCCACCGTGATGATGTGCCCCTTCATCTCCTTGTTGATCTTGTCGATCATCGCGGCCAGCGTCGTGCTCTTCCCCGAACCGGTCGGCCCGGTGACCAGCACCAAGCCGCGTGGCTTTTCGGAGAGCTTGGCGACGATCGGTGGCAACCCCAGCTCGTCGAAGGTCCGCACCGTGAACGGAATCTGCCGGATCACGAGGGACACACAGCCGCGCTGCTTGAAGCAGTTGCCGCGGAACCGCGCCAGGTTCTGGATGCCGAAGGAAAAGTCGAGCTCGCTGTCGGTCTCGAAGCGTTTCTTCTGACTTTCGGTGAGCACCGAGTACGCCAGCGACAGCGTGTCCTTGGGTGTCAGCACGTCCTCGGCCGACGCGCTCAGGATATCGCCGTCGATACGCAGCTTGGGCCGCTCGCCCGCGACGATGTGGAGATCGGAGGCGTCCTTCTCGATCATCTCCTCGAGCAGCGCTCGAAGGTTTATCGGCATCGTGTCGCCTCCTTCAGGCGGCGGTTTCCTTCACGACCTCTTCGAGCGTCGTGACACCTTTCTTGATTTTCACCAGACCGTCCATGCGCAACGTCAGCATGCCCTCGGACACGGCGACTTCCCGCAGCTCCTCCGTGGAAGCGCCCTTGAGAATGTACCGCCGCAGCTGCGAGGACAGTGCCATCACCTCGTAGATCCCTTGCCGGCCCTTGTACCCGGTGCCGTTGCAGGTGTCGCAGCCCGTCCCCTTGAAGAACGGGCCTTGATCCCGGTCGATCCCGAACGCATGCATTTCTTCGTCGGAGTAGTCGTGCTGCTGCTTGCAATCGACGCAGATGCGACGCACCAGCCGTTGGGCCACGATCAGGTTGACCGCGCTCGCCACGTTGAACGGCTCGATGCCCATGTCCACCATACGCGTGACGGTCGACGGGGCATCGTTAGTATGCAGCGTGGACAGCACGAGGTGCCCGGTGAGCGCTGCCTTGATGGCGATCGATCCCGTCTCGAGGTCGCGGATCTCGCCCACCATGATGATGTTCGGGTCCTGCCGCAGGAAGGCCTTCAGCGCGGCGGCGAACGTCATTCCCACTTCGTTGCGGACGAGTACCTGATTGATCCCCATCAGGTTGTACTCGACCGGGTCCTCGGCGGTCATGATGTTCACTTCGATGGTGTTGATCTTCGACAACGCGGAGTACAGTGTCGTCGTCTTTCCCGACCCCGTCGGGCCGGTCACCAGGACCATCCCATAGGGGTTCAGGATCGCCTTCAGCAAATCGGCCTCGGCCTTGGGCTCGAACCCGAACTTCGCGAGATCGAACGTCAGGTTGCCCTTGTCGAGGATCCGCAGCACGATCTTCTCGCCGAACAGCACGGGCAGCGTGGATACCCGGAAGTCGATCACCTTCGAGCCCATTTTCAGCTTGATGCGCCCGTCCTGCGGCACGCGACGCTCGGCGATGTTCAGCTGCGCCATGATCTTCACGCGCGAGGTGAGCGCCGCCCGCATCTTGACCGGCGGTCGCATCACTTCCTGCAGTGCGCCGTCGACGCGGTAGCGCACCCGCATTTCGTGCTCGAACGGCTCGATGTGGATATCCGAGGCGCCGCGCTTGACCGCGTCGGTCAGCAATCCGTTGATCAGTTTCACGACCGGCGCGTCCTCGGCCAGCTCCGACGCCTTGACTTCCTCGTCCTGCTGCTCCGAGACCACCTCGAGGTCATCCCCGCCCTCATCCTCGACGCTCTTCAGGAGGCTGGCGAGCTGCGCGTCGGACTGCTGGTAGTACCTGTCGATCGCGTTGCGCAGCGTGTACTCCCCGGCGATCACCGGGAAAATGTCGCAGCGCGTGATGAATTTGATGTCTTCGATCGCCGCGACGTTGTTCGGGTCGGCGATGGCGATCGTCAACGTCCGGCCTTCGCGCTTGAGCGGCAGCACGGCGTACTTGGCGGCGATGTCGGCGGAAATCAGCTTGAGGATCTTGGGGTCGACCTCGAAGCGGGACAGGTCGACAGCCGGCATGCGGTATTGCCGGGCCAACATCTTGGTGATTTCGGTCTCCTCGACAAAACCGAGCTTCACCAACGTGTAGCCCAGCCGTCCCCCGGAGTTCTTCTGCTCCGCCAGGGCGCGCTTCAACTGGTCCGCGGTGATCAGGCCATCGCGAACCAGAATTTCACCCAGCTTGTCAGGGGTAATTGCGGCGGTTGTCGTACGCAACTCGTTGAATTTGAATGATCTAAACTATCTCGGGTGGTCGGACTGTCAAGGCAGTGCCCCCGAAAACGACACATATGGCTTGATCGCCTCGAGCAGCTTCAGGCCGATGCCGGAGACGCTGTCGAGGCCGGTGAGGCCCTCGAACGGCCCATGGTGCTCGCGCCAGGCGACGATACGCTGCGCCAGCGCGGGACCGACACGGGGCAAACGCGTGAGCGCCGTCACATCGGCGCGGTTCACGTCGATCCGCTCGCCAGGGGCGAGTGGGCGGGCGAGCTCGGCGGCGCGGCGCGCGGTTTCTCGCAGCGCCGACGCCGGCGGCGTATCCGCGGCGACCAGTTGAATGTCGCCGGGCGCGCGATCGTGCGACGGCGCGAGCAGGAACCGCACGGACGCGCCCGCGAGCGCGAGGCCGGCGAGGAAGAGGGCGGCGCGCTTGTCGTCCATAGCGAGCGGACGGTAGCATGCGGACCGGGGACGCGGGGGATCGGAATTACGCGAGCAAGGGCAGAACGACGCGTGAACGGCTCCGCCGTTCACCTGACCAGCGCCACCGCCACATCCCCCACTATTTGCAGCGACGCCGCGCTCACCTTGTCCAACGTGTCTTCCGTCGTGTGCCAGTAGGGGTAGTCGAAGTCGACCACGTCGATCGCGTGGATGCCCGCTCGCTGCAGGCTAATATGATCATCGGTCAGGGAGTGCTTCACTTGCGGCACGAACACCTCCGCATAGCCGAGCCGGTCCGCGGTGCGCCACACGCGCTCCACCACTTCGGGCGCGCCGGCCTGCGAGTACCCCTCGACGTAGATATTGAGGTTCTTGTCGCCCACCATGTCGAACAGCACGGCGAACAACGGCGGGTAGCCCGCGGGTTGGTGCGCGGCGAACCAGCGCGAGCCGATCAACACGTCGTTCGAGTCCGCGAAGTTGCCGTAGTCCTCTCCGTCCACGAACAGCAAATCGACCCCGAGGGCCGGCGGGTTCGCCTTGAGGGCGTCGGCGACGCCCAGCAGCACGGCGACACCGGAAGCGCCGTCGCTGGCCCCGGGAACGGGCTGGCGCTGGGCGGCGAGGTTGGCGCTCTGGTCGGCGAGCGGGCGGGTGTCCCAGTGCGCGAGCAACAACACGCGCTCGGCCGCGTCGGGCCGGAAGCGGGCGAAAAAGTTGCGCAACCGCAACGTCTGCCCGCGCGCGGTGCGGTGCGCGATCTCCTGCACGATCACGGTATCCGCCCGTGCCTGGAGCTGGGCCAGGATCCAGTCACCCGTTTGCTCGTGCCCCGGCGTGCCGGGAATCCGCGGACCAAAGCGCATCTGCTGCTCCAGATAGCCGAACGCGCGCGTGCCGTCGAACTCGCGCGCCGCCGGGGGCTTCGCCTTGGCGGAGCAGGCGGCGAGCGCCGCCGTGGCGAGGGCGATCCCGGCCCGGAACGGCCGCACGCCCCTCATCGGACCTGTCCCACGCTGGTGTTGAGCTGCACGAACGCCGTGAGGACGAGCTGGGACACTTTGCGGCTGATCTGTCGTTCGTCGTTGAGGACGTAAGCCATCTGGAGCCCCGCGCTGAGGGAAGGTGGAAAACTCGTGTCCATCGTGAGGTTGCCCTCGGTTCGCCGGCTGTCCACGTAGGAGGCGCACGTCTCCTGGCCCGCGGCCCGCAGGCATGTGGTGTTGAGGGCGTACGAGTACCGCGCCGTGGTGCGGATGTCGGTCTTGAGCCGCACCAGCGAGGCCGGCGGGCGCCAGGAAAACGATACGCTGCCACCGCGCTGGCTGCGCACCGTGCGGAACAGATTGCCGGCGTTGATCTGCTCGCTCTGCAGCCGGGATGCGTCGAACGAGGTTAGCACGCCGCGGGCCCAGGACGCGGTAATTCCCGGTGCGACGGTGCGGTCGGAGGTCTGGGAGATGGTGCGGCCCGCCGACGCGTCCCCCCCGAGCGCCGGTTGCTCGCTCGCGCTCTGGCGGACCAGCAGCGCCAGCTGCGCGGTGAGGCCCGACAGGAGGGCGTTACGCGGCGGGGTGAACGCCCATGTCAGGGTGCCCGAGGGCCATTCGCGGGATCGCTTGCGGATCGGCACCTGGTCGGCAGTGCGGAGCAGCCAGGTGGTGCCATTGACCCGTTGGTACGCCATGTTGAGCCGGAAGCCGAGCGGCAAGCTCATGGCCGCGGTGGCGCGGCCGGTGGTGTTGTAGATCGCCGAGGTAGCGAGGACGCCGTGTTGGCCGAGGAAGCCGGCGAAGCCGGACCAGGCGAGCTGATAGCCGAGGGTCGGCGCTTGCGCCACGCTGGCGTAACTCGAGGTGCGGTCACGGTTGAATCCCACGTCGAGTGACGTCACCCGCCCGAGCCAACGGGCGATGCGCGCCGAGTCGCCGAACAAGCCGCGTCCCAGGCGACCCAAATCCACCTGTGTCCCGATGTCGAGCCGTTGGCTGTTGCTGAACGCCGTGGGGAGCCGGAACGCGCCGGAGTCGCCCTGCTCCCGGATGGGGACGCGGCCGTTGGCATCCCGGGTAAGCGAGAAGGTCGTGGCGAGCGAGCTGCGCGGCCGCAGCCAGGGAGCGAATTGCGGCGTGAGGCCGAAGAACGTGCTGAGGGTCCGCAGCGATTCGAACCCCACATCGACGCCCAGGAAGGATTTCCGCGCCGCCTGGGCGATGCGCGCGATACTCGACGAGTCGCCGTAGTCGCGCAGATCCCGCTGCGACGAGAGATCAGCCCGCAGCTGGACGCCGCTGAGCGGCAGCAGGTCGAGCGAGGCGCTGTTGCGCCACACACGCGAAGTCGAGCGCGCCGGCACCAGGTGGATGTCGCCCGTGTCGGCCACCGGCAAACGGAAACTGGTGCGGTCGGCGCGGCTCCCAGCGAGAGACGAGCGCAGGCGAAGCGCCATGGGCGTGACCCGTAGCCGGGCCCGCTCGAGCCGGTCGGTGAACCCGCTTTGCCCGATGAACGCGGGCAGCTTCCGGAAGAGCTGCACCAGAAACCGTGGCGCGGCGGGCACGGAAGCCGCTCCGGGGGTAAGCCCGTAGTCGAGTGATGCGGTCCAGCTCCGCGCTGTCGCCTGGCTCAGGCTGGTGCGCCCCTCGCTGGCGGCGTACGCGGTGGAAAACACGAACGGGTCGACGAGCCAGCGCGTGAGGCCCTGCTGGGCGCGACGCGCGCGCCGCAGCGAAAAGGCGTAGCTCCGGGCCACGGACCGCGGGGTGCGCAACCCGTCGAGCGCGGTGCTGGTGATGTCGGTGCCGCCGAGGAACAGGGGATCGCTGGTGACGGCCGCCCGGCGCACCGTGAGCGGCGCGGCGAGGCCCCAGGCGGCCGGCAGGAACCGTTCCAGGTGGACCGTCGCGCTGAGGTTCAACACGTCGTTGGTGACGTAGCTCGGATCCTCGCCGAGCTGGCGAAAGTCGCCGTCGCGATGCGATACGCCCAGCGTGACCTCGGCCAGGTTTGCGACCGTGAGCGCGACGTCCAGCGCCGCCGCGGTCCCCATATCCTGGACGACGTCCTGCAGCCGGATGTCGTCCACCCAGATCTCGGCCTGGTCGATGAACGTGGCGGCGCGCACCCGCAGGATCCCCGCGGCGACCTCCTGCACCGCCGCCAGGTTGGGCGGCGCGATGCCCGGGTCCTTCACGTGGGCGACATACGGACCGTCGCACATCACATACGCCGAGTCGAACGGGGTGATAGTGCTGTCGGGACAGCTGGCGTCCACGAACGGCGGGGCGCCGCTGAGCCACGCCCGCTCGATGCGCGCGCGCAGCGTCACCCACCGGTCCAGCACGATCACGACCTCCGGCTCCCACGAGCTGGTGCGTGCGGGCGCGTGGTACAAATAGAAGTTGTCCGCGTTCTTGCCGACCTTGAAGAAGAACTCCAGGTCGCCATCCTCCCACCCCGGACCGCGCCCTCGCGCCCACACCCGCAGCCGGCGGTACTTGAGGAAATTCTTGTCACCCTCGGTGCCGAACCGCGTGAACGCTTCGGCGCGCTGGCCGACGGCGAGGCCGCGCGCCAGCAGCCGCAGCGACTGCTCGTTGATTTGCGTCGATCCGACCTGGAACCCAGTGCCGGCTTGCCCCGCCTCGTCGATCACCCCCGGCGGCGGCGTGTAGCCCAGGTCGCGGTTCTCGGTGCTCACCACCGACGCATTCACTTCCCCCAGGCCGGTGCCGCGATCGCCGCCCAGGCCGGCGAGCGGCGTCTCGGCGCGCTTGAGCCACGTGCTGCCCACCAGCCGCACCCGCGACAGCGCAAAGTAGACTTGTGGATCGGGCTCGCCGGGCAGCGCCGTTTCCGGCGCCAGGACCGTGAGACGCAGCGCCTGCACCTGCCGCAGATTTGGCGATCCCTGCTGCAACGTGTCCGTGCGGAACGGGATCCGGTACAACCGCCAGCCAGACGCTCCCCCGCCCTGACTCGGGTCCACCGGCACCATGCCGCCGTCGCGCACGAAGTATTGCTCGTCGCCAATGGGGAACACGAACCGGATGAAATCCTCCTGGCTGCGCACGCCGACGGCCACGTCGAGCTTGGAGTCGCCGTCCTGGTCCTCGGCGTCCAGCGCGCCGTTGCGCCGGCCGCAGCGCGAGCGCGGGTCACCGAAGGCGAAGTTCTGCAGCTGACCGTTCACCGTGGCGCTGCACAACGGCAGCGTATCGAGCAGCTCTCCCGTGCCGTTGCGGATCCCGTCCACCACCCGGTCGGTGAGAATGCCGTTGTCGTCGGTCGCGGCGTTCCACGAGTGAGTGATCGGGTCGCGCTCGGTGTCGAGCCGTCCCACTCCGACCGTCCGGACCCCGTGGTAGGTGGTGTCACCGGCGAGGCTGACGGTGAAGGAATCGGGGATGAAGGCGAGCCCATCCTCGAACACGGCGCCAAAATCGAACAGCACCGCGGTCCGGTTGGCGCGCGCGGTCCGCCGGTTGTCCTCCCACACCCAGAACTCGAGATGCTCGACGCGTGACAGGTCGACCCCCGTCGTCGAGAGCGTCTGGGTGATCGACCGCCACCGGGTGGCGCTGCGGGCATTGGCGGTGTTGCCGGGCCGGCGCCAGTTCGGATTTCCGTTCTTGTCGGCGAGCCCCATCATCGTGTCGGGCTTGAGCATCAGCCACAGCACCGGCTCGGCCGCCTGGCCTTGCCCGATGATCCGGATGCTCGGGTCGATCTGCTGTGGCAGGAACTGGACGAGGTGACCGCCGAAGTCCACCGGCAAGGATTGCCAGGTCAGGGGCACCGCATCGACCGTGTCGAACCCCACCGCCGGGATGTTGAACACCGTCGCCCCACGACTGGACGACGGGACGCTGCCCCAGCGCCAGGCGTTTTCGCCCAGTGACACGAAGCGGCCCGCCTCCCCTTCGAACTCTTCGACGTAGGCCTGCCCGAGGGCGTTGGGACGCGGCTGCGACAGCGCCACCTCACCCGCGAGGGTGAGAAACGACGGCGCGTCGCTGTGCGGGCCCGGCAGGAGGTTGGCCAGGCCGGTGATCCACTCCGGCTCGAAGTGGAGGTTGGCGCTCACCCCACCGATGAAGCTCGAGGCCGGCTCGAACCCCAGCTGCGGGCGGGTGTACGCCGTCTGCTCTTTCTGGAACAGTCCCGTCAAGTTCACCTGGCCGACGGATCCGAGATCGTAGCGGCCGGCGAGGCCGTAAATCGATGTCGGCGCGATCGTGAAGGTGGCGCGCTCCTCGAACTGGGCGTGCACCACGCCCGGCCCGGCACCGAACAGGGTCTCCGGGTTCGTGAAGGTGACGAGGCCTACCGTGTAGTCGATGGTGTAGTCGACGTCGCGGATCAGCAGGGTATTGCCGAGGTACAGCTTTTCGCTCCCTTCGCGGATTTGAAAGCTTGACAGCGACAGGGCTCCCTTGTCCGACGAAGCCGAAGCATCGGCGTGCACCGTCAGCGCAAACAGTGACGGGGGCCCCTGCGTGGCGAGCAGGCCGCGCGGTGTGCGATACAGCGAGTCGTTACGCTCGGCCGGCACGAGCCGGGTCGAATCGGCGAACGGGACGAGGTGCGGAAACACGACGTAGTAGTCCCGTACCGGCGCGCCCTGCTGGGATTCGTAATCCCGCGGGAACAGCCGGTTGTATTGGTCGAACGCGTTGGGGTCGTTGGCGAGCGCCAACCCGAGGCGACCAAGGTAGGTCTCGGTCGAGCCCTCCGGTCGCTCGCGCTGGTTCAGCGACAGGGCGAGCGTGAGGGTGCCGCGGTCGATCTCACGGCCGCCGACGCGATACGCGGCGCGGATCTCGAAGCGGAACGCGGGAGAAGCGGCGGTCACACCGGGGCGCGGGTCGTACACCAAACGGAGGGTGTCGACGACCGTCGTATCGGGATTGCCGGTGAGGGGGAAGGTGCCCACGCAGCGGCCCGTCGCGCAGTTCGGAACCCCGAAGGGAATGTAGGACACCGCGAGATAGTCGTTGGGGTCGAGCCGATTGGCCAACCCGAACCAAACGCCCGTAGGATCCTTGTAGTAGTCCTTCTCCTCCGCCAGCAGCTCCCACTGGAACGGCCCGGCCCGCTCGGTCGCGCAATCCACGGCCTGCGCGCCCGGTCCACAGGCCACCGCGGTGACGCCGCCGATGTTCTGGTTCGTGTTGCCGGAGGTGGCGAGCGAGCGGACGCGATACACCTGCAGGCCCGCGACGCGCAGCGAGTCGGGCAGCGTGGCGGCAGGGATATTCAAGACGTCCACGGCGGGGTAGCCGGGGATGGCGGCCGGATCCACCGCGAAGAAGAATCGGCCCGGCTCGTAGTCCAGGTCGCGGAACGCGCGGTCGATGGCCTCGGTCGTCGTCTCGCCCACGGTATAGACGCGATCGCGGACGACGTTGCCCTTTTGTTGCGCGTAGATGCCCCGCAGCTCCAGCGCGCCGACCTGGGCGACGGCCTGCACGCCGAAGTTGTTCGCCGGGATCGCCGCACTGATGAAGCGTGAGCCGGGCGCCTGGAACGACACGTTGCCCGCCTCGACGCGCCGCAGGATCTCGTCCTCGAGGCCTTCGTACCAGACCTGGAGGTTGTTGTTCGCGTCAAACTCGCGCTGGCTGTCGAAGTCCACGTTCAGATGCAACCGCTGCCCCACCACGCCGCCCGAGCGGATGGCGTACTGGGGATTGGGCGTGATGGTGGGAAACCCCGCCCGACATCCCGACACCACCTGCTGCTGCTCGAACGCGTTGCAGCGCAGGTTGCGGAACTGATCCGCTTTGAGCTCGAAGCGGAGGTTCAGATCCATCCCGAGGTTGGCGAACTGGCCCAGCACGCCGGTCGGGCCCGCGGCCTGAAACACATCCGGTGGCCCCGGCGCTCCCGGCGCGGCAGCGAGGGCCGCCAGGGCGGCGACCGCCGACGTGTCGGCCGGCGCACCGGCCGGCGCGAGCCCACGCGGCAGCGCGTCGCGCACACGCCGCTCCCAGGCGGCCGCCACGAGCCCCGGGGGGAGGCGCGCGCCCAACCGCCCGCCCGGCGCGAGCGCCGGCACCGGGTGGCTGACGAGCGAGGGGTAGCGATACACGAGCACGAACGCCGGCAGCCGTCCCGTGTCGGCAACGGACTCCTGCGCGCGGGCCTGTGGAAGCAGCAGCGAGAGTGTGAGAACGACCAGCGAGGCGGGGCGCCACATCCCTTGTAGCAACTTGGTGTTCCGAATATAATGGCCGAACCGCCCGTGCGCATCCTCACGCGTTACCTGCTGCGACAGCACGCGGCACCGCTCGCTTTCGCCCTCACGGCGCTCACCGCGTTGCTGCTGCTCAACCAGATCGCCAAGCAGCTCGGCAACCTGGTTGGCAAAGGGCTGCCGTGGAGCGTGATCGTCGAAGTGTTCGTGCTGAGCATCCCGTTCATCGTCGCGATGACGTTGCCGATGGCGGTGCTCGTGGCCGTGCTCCACACGATGAGCCGCCTCGCGGCCGACAACGAGATCACGGCCATGACGGCGAGCGGCATCAGCGTAGGACGCATCGCGCGGCCGGTGCTCGCCGGGGCGACGGCCGTGGCGCTGTGCTCGTTTCTGCTGAACGACCAGCTGCTGCCGCGCTCGAATCACCGCCTCCGCACGCTGCTGGTGGACATCCAGCGCAAGAAGCCCTCCTTCACGCTCAAGGAACAGGTGATCAACGAGGTCGTCGCGGGCCAGTTCTTTCTTCGGGCGGCGCGGATCGACCAGGCGACCAATCGGCTTCGGGATGTGACGATTTACGATTTGGGCGATGTCGACCGCCGCCGCATCATCACGGCCGACAGCGGGCACATGGCTTATACCCCCGGTCAGACCGATTTGTACCTGACCCTGATGGAAGGGGACATCCAGGAGGTGCGACGCGGCGAGGACGCGCAATTCAACCGCACCTTCTTTCTTACCAACCGCGTCCGCGTCAAGGGAGTCTCGAACCAGCTGGTCCGCACCGAGGAGGACTCCTACCGCGGCGACCGCGAGATGACCATCTGTGAAATGCAGCAGGTCGTCTCGGCCGCTCGTGGCGACGCGCGCGCGGCGCGCCGCGACGCGAACGCCACCGTCACGCAGGATCTGCGGCGGCTCGCCGGTCTCGCCCCGGCCCCGGTGCCATCCCCGGCGTCCGATTCCGCGGCGGGCGGGGTCTATTGCCGGCTCTTGCAGCGGCTGGGCCGCTGGCTGCTGCCGGCCGAGGTGAAAGCCCAGACGCCGGCTCCCCGCCCACCACCGCCGCGCGTCACCTTCGGCGTGACCGCCGGCGAGAACCAGCGCGTGGACGGCGCGCGCCGCCGCGCCGCGATCTACCAGGTCGAGATCAACAAGAAACTCGCCATCGCGTTCGCCTGTTTCGTGTTCGCGCTGATCGGCGTCCCGCTCGCGCTCCGCTTCCCGCGCGGCGGCGCGGGGCTCGTCATCGGGACCAGCGTGATCGTGTTCGCGATCTACTACGTCGGGCTGATCGGCGGCGAAGACCTGGGCGACCGGCTCATCGTCTCCCCGTTCCTGGCGATGTGGGCCCCGAACCTGTTGTTCAGCGCCGTGGGTGCGGCCGGGCTGTGGGCGACGCGCCGAGCGAGTCCTACGGCCCGTGGTGGCGGCTGGTCCGATGTGCGGGACGCCCTCGTCGGACTGATGAAGCGCCGGAGACGCGCATGATCCGGACGCTCGATCGCTATGTGTTGCGGGAATGGGCGCGCGTGTTCCTCGTCGTCATGTTCGGCTTCCCCCTGCTGGTCATCGTCATCGACCTGACCGACAAGCTGGACCGATATCTGGGGCGGGGGCTCGACATCGGCACGGTGACGCTGGCGTACGTCTACGGGATGCCGGACACGATGTTCCTCGTGCTGCCGGCGGCGGTGCTGTTCGCCACCGTGTTCACGGTCGGCAATATGGGGCGGCACTCCGAGCTGACCGCGGCCAAGGCCTCGGGGATCTCGTTCTACCGTTTGGTGCGACCGCTTTTCCTGGCGGCAGTGGCCGCCTGCCTGATGGGGATCGGGCTGAGCGAGCTCGTCCCGCTCGGGGCGTCGCGCCGCGCGGAACTGCTGGGCGACAAGGCCACGCGCGTCGGCAGCTCGCGCTTCAACTTCGTGTACCGCGCCGACGGAGGGTGGGTGTACGCGATCCGGTCGCTCGAGATCGCGACGCGCGAGATGCAGGATCTGATCCTGGAGCGCGGGGGCACGGGACCCGAATACCCCACCATCGTGGTGACGGCGAAGCGGGCCCGCTACGGCCGGACCGGCGGATGGACGCTGCAGGACGGGAGTGTGCGGTATCTGCTCGGGCCCGGGTTGGAACGGGCGTTCGGGTTCCGCACCCTGCGCGCTCGAATGCTCGTCGAGACACCGGGGGACTTGCTGGCCGAGCCGAAGGCGCCCGAGGAGATGCGCTACGCCGAGTTGGGCCGCTACATCGACGCGTTGGCGCGCTCGGGATCGGACACCCGCAAGCTGGCGGTGGATCGCGCGCTCAAGCTCGCCATCCCTTTTACGTGCATCATCATCGCGCTGTTCGGAGCGCCACTGGCCGTATCCAATCCTCGTGGCGGCGCGGCGTGGGGCGTGGCGGTGAGTCTCGCCACCACGTTCATCTTCCTGCTCCTGATGCAGCTGTCCCGCGCGGTGGGCGGCGGCGGGTTGTTGCCGCCGGTACTCGCGGCCTGGTTGCCGAACGGCCTGGCAGCGGTAGGGGCGGCGTGGTTGCTGAAGAGGGTGCAAACGTGACTTGCTCGTTACCCGTGCGCGCGCCGGCCGTCCTTGACGCGGTCCGGACCCGAGACCAGCTTCTGAAGTCTTCCAAAGGAGAGACCCATTATGCACTGGATCGTTCGCTCGTCGCGCGCCTTAGCGGCGGCGGCGGTTTTCTCGCTGCTCGTCGCCGATGCGGCCCACGCCCAGGGCGTTACGACTGGGGCAATCGCGGGCAGGGTCACGGGAGACCAAGGCCAGCCCCTCGACGCCGCGGACGTGCGGATCGTGAACCGCAGTACGGGCTACGCGACCGGCGCCACTACCCGGGCGAACGGGCTGTTCCTGGTGCAGGGCCTCGAGGTCGGCGGCCCGTACACGGTCACGGTGCGCGCCATCGGGTACCAGCCCTACGCGCGCGAAGACATCTACGTCAGGCTTTCCGAGGCCACGCGCGTCGACGCGGTGCTTGCCGCCGGGGCCGTGGAGCTGGCTCCGGTCACCGTGAGCGGCACTCTCACTTCGGACTTTTCGCCGACCCGCCAGGGTGTAGGCACCCAGGTTTCCGACACGTTCGTGCGGCGCATCCCCACCTTCAGTCGCGACTTTATCGACCTGCTCAAGCTCTCGCCACAGGTGGTCTATGGCGGCGGTGCCGGGGCCAGCGGGGGCGGCGCCTACAACCGCTTCAATACCTTCACCATCGACGGAGCCAACCAGAGCGAGCGCTTCAACCTCAGCGCAACCGGCGGGGTGCCGGGCGGCGACGCCGGTGGCAAGATCGTGTCGCTGGAAGCGGTGAAGGAATTCCGCGTGTTGTTCACGCCGAGCGACGTGCGGCAGGGCAACTTCGTCGGGATGCTCGTCAACGCCGTGACCAAGAGCGGCACGAACGAGTTTCACGGCGGCGCGAACTTCGCCTACCGCAGCAACGACGGGGTGTTCGGGGTTGACCTCGTTGGGAAGAGCCTGCTCGCGACACAGTTCAGTGTCAAGCAGTACGGTTTCTACGTCGGGGGCCCGATCATCCGCGACCGGCTGCACTTCTTCGTCGCGCCCGAGTGGCAGCAGCGCACCAACCCCGTCGTCGACCCGATCGCGGCCGTCCCGGCAGACAGCATCACGGCCATCAGCAGCATCATGCAGCAGGTGTACGGGTTCGATGTGGGGACCGCGGGGTCGATCGACCTCGCGACGCCGTTGACCAACCTGTTCGGGCGGATCGATTTCCAGATCTCGTCCACCCACCGGCTGGTGGTTCGCGAGATCTACAACAAGTCGGAGCAAGACAATTTCTTCCGCGACCTCGACACGCACAACGCCTCGCCGCTAGTGCAGACCCAGGGGTTTCGCTTCGGTTCGCAGGCGTATGCGCAGGCGACGAAGAGCAACTCGACCGTCGCGCAGCTCTACTCGAACTTTGCGAGTGGCTGGTCCAACGAGCTGATCGTAGGCTACAACACGATCAGGGGCCAGCGCGTCGTCCCCACACCGGCTCCCGAGGTCAGTGTGGGCGTCAACGTCGGTGGCACGGTGCGCGCGGTCACATTCGGCGCGGAGCAGTTCTCGCCGTTCAACCAGCTCGATCAGAACATCTTCGAGGTCGTCAACAACCTCTCCATCCCGATGGGACGCCACACGATCACGGTGGGCGGCCGCTTTGACCACACGTACATCCTCAACCGGTTCCCACAGGGTCTCTTTGGCGTGTACAAGTTCCCGACGATCGCCGCGCTCCAGGCCGGCACGCCGAACGGCTACGCCGTCGGATTCGCGAACAGCAGGAATTTCGAGGACATCGCGGGGTCGTCCAGCATCCAGGTGCTCAGCATCTATGGTCAGGACCAGTGGTCGGTAACCGACCGGCTGACGCTGACCGCCGGACTGCGGGGCGACATCCCCAGGCTGTTGGACACGCCGAGCCAGAACGACACGCTGACCAGCGCCCTGGCGGCCGCCGGCCTGCCGGGCGTGCGCACCGACGCCACGCCGAAGACGCGAGTGCTCCTGTCGCCCCGGATCGGAGTCAACTACGACCCGACGGGGGACCAGCGGAACCAGATCCGCGGCACCGTCGGGATCTTCACCGGCCCGCCCCCCTACATCCAGCTGATCAACGCCTACCAGAACACCGGGCTCGGTCTCGTGCGGCTGAGCTGCACCGGCGCACTGACGCCGACCTTTACGCTCGACGTGGACAATCTCCCGACCGCGTGTGTCGGCGGGACACCGCCGCCGGCGGGCCAGGCCGGGACCGTGGGCGTCAACCTCAACGATCCTGACTTCAAGTTCCCGCAGTACCTCGGTCTGTCGGCCGGCTTCGACCGGCAGCTGCCGTTCAACACGGTGCTCACGATCGAGGGGATGTACCGCAAGGCGATCAACGGTGTGCTGGTCCGCGATTTCAATTTGCGGGGCCCACGCCTGGTCGGCGGGCAGCCCTATACGGACCGCGACGGGCGCGTTCTCTACGCCGACACGATCACCGCCACCGGCGCCGTGACTAGCAACAGCGTGAAATGGCTGACGGCGCTACGCGGTGTGACATTCAGCGAAGGCATGATCCAGGTGATAAACCAGTCCAAGGACTACAACTACACGATCTCGGCACAGCTCAACCGGCGGTTCTCGGACCGGCTGGCGGCGACGTTCGCCTACACGTACCTGCAGTCCAAGGACGTGCAGAGCCTCACCTCGGACCGGGCGATTTCAAACTGGCGCTTTGGGCGCCAGCTCTCGACCTCTCACGATGACCTCACGGCCACCACCTCGAATTTCGAGCGGCCGCACCGGATCGTCGCGTACGGCACCTACACGCTGCCGTGGAAGATCACGGACGTGACGCTCTACTACGAGGGCGTTTCGGGCCTGCCTTTCGTCTATATCGCGGCCGACGATCTGAACGGCGACGGCTCCAATGGCAACGACCCAATCTACATTCCAAACGACGCGACGGACCCGGCCGAGATCCAGATCGGCACCGGCGTGGATGGCGCGTTCGTCCAAAACACCGTCGCGGCGCAGGCGTTCGAGCGGTTCATCAGCTCCCAGCCATGCCTGAACAAACAGCGCGGCCAGATCATGGCGCGCAACAGCTGCCGCAGCCCCTTCCAGCACCGGCTCGACGTGTCGATCCGGCAGTCTATCCCGCGGTTCCGTGGGCATCAACTCGCGCTGCAGCTCGACTTCTTCAACTTCATCAACTTCCTCGGCCAGCGCTTCAACGAGAAGTGGGGCGAGATCAAGCTGCCGACGCTCAGCCCGACGTTCAACAACCAGTCGGCGCTGGACGCGACCGGCCGCAACAGCGGGCCGCTGAGCCAGTCGATTCCGACGTTTACGTTCGACAACCGGCTCTACGACCCGACGACCGGCGCGCCGAAGCCGTTCGAGGGCCGGACCGCCAGCGTCTACCAGGTGCAGGTCACGCTGCGCTATTCGTTCTGAGGGACGGGAAGGGACGAGAAACACGTAGGGGCGCAGCAATCTGCGCCCCTACGCATTTCTCCCCGTCTCTCCCCGTCCCCGCCTACCGGTGCCCTACCCCTGACGCATTGTCCGACGCCGGATGTAGTACATCGGGACGCCGCTCAATATGATCCCGATATCCAGCGCGAAGGCGGCGGTCTCCGACACGAGATAGTTGCCCAGCAGGAACACGGCACCGAGCAGGAAGACGAATGGGACCACCGGATATCCCCAGGTGCGGTACGGCCGCTCGAGGTCCGGGCGGGTGCGCCGCAGCACGAACACCCCCGCGACGGCCAGCGCGTAGAACGGCCAGATCCCGATGATGAACTGGTCGGCGAGCTCGGTGAAGGTCCGGATCAGGATGAAGATCATTCCCATCACCGTCATGAGCACCACGGCGCCAGTGGGCGCGTTCGTCCGGGGGTCCACGCGGGCGATGGCCTTGGGGAACATCCCGTCTTCCGCCGCGGCGAAGAAGATGCGCGGTGCGGTCATCATCGAGCCGTTGAGCGTCCCGAAGGTGCTCACGGCGATCGCCGCCGACACGACCACGACGCCCGCGGACCCGATCACGAGCCGCGCCACGTCCGCCGCCACCAGCTCCGCCTGCTTCACGTCCTGGATCGGAATCAGGTACAGATACACCAGATTCGCGGCGAGATAGAGGGCGACCACGGTCCCCGTCCCGATCAGCAGCGCGCGCGGCAGCGTCCGCTGGGGATCCTTGACCTCCCCGCCCACGAACGCCAGGTCCGCCCACCCGTCGTAGGCCCAGAGAATGGCGACCATCGCGAGCAGGAACGGCGAGAGCCCGACCGCCGCGCGCTGAGCGAACACGCCTCCCTCTGGCATTCCCGCGGGACTGCCCAGCGCGAAGCCGAGCACCACCAGCAGCACCAGCGCGGCGACCTTGAAGGCTGTGCTCAGGTTCTGGAGGATGGCGCCGCGGTGAATGCCGAAATAGTTCACCGCACCCACGATCGCGATGTAGAGCGCCCCCAGCAGCTGCTCGGACCGGATGTCCACCGGCCCCACCGCGATGATGATGCTCGCCGGGTCGTATCCCAGCGTGCGCAGGGTATACGCCGAGGCGGTGATCCCGATCGCGCCGAAGGCGCCGGGGCGGATGATCCACAGCTCGGCCCAGGCGAACAGGAACGCCGGCATCGGCCCGAGCGACTCGCGCAGGAAGACGTACACGCCGCCCGAGCGCGGAAATGCGGCGGCGAGCTCGGAGTAGGTGAGCGCGCCGCACAGCACTACCACACCGCCCAGCACCCAGGCGAGGAGGAACAGCGGGACGTCGTCGATGCGCTGGGCCACGCCCGCCGGCGTGCGGAAGATGCCGCTGCCGATGGTCGAGCCGACCAGCACGGCCACGGCACTCCACAATCCGAGGCGGCGGGTCAGCCGCTCGCCCCACCGATCCGCCGGCACGACAGGTTCAGACATGAGAGTGGTGAATATACATTTCTCACCCTATGGCGCGACGCATCGTGATACTCGCCTGGTCCGCGGCGGCCAGCACCTATCTCCTCATCGTACTCGGCGCCGTGGTGCGGATTACGGGCTCGGGAATGGGCTGCGGCGACGACTGGCCGGTGTGCCACGGCCGGCTGGTTCCGTCACTCGCCGACGTCGCCATGATGATCGAATGGAGTCACCGTCTGGTGGCTGCCATCGTCTCGATCCTGATCGCCACGCTCGCGGTGCTCACCTGGTGGTCCCGGCGCCGTGGAGCGGGCGTGGGCCGCGCCGGCTACCTGGCGCTCGCCCTGCTCATCTTCCAGGTCCTGCTCGGCGCTGTCACCGTGCGACTCGAGCTGCCGCCCTGGAGCGTGATCCTGCACCTCGGCACGGCGATGATCCTGCTCGCCGTGTTGCTCTACGCCGCGATCGCCGGGGGGGGGCCGACCGCCCGGCCCAGCACTGCCGCGCTCGTCGCAGCGGGCATGGCTTTCGTCACGGTGTTGTTCGGGGCGCTCACCGCGAATCTCGGCGCCGCTACGGCGTGTATCGGGTTCCCGCTGTGTAACGGGCAGTGGATTCCCGAAGGGAATTATCTCCAGCACCTGCACTGGACCCACCGGCTGCTGGCATATGGGCTGTTCGTGTATCTGTTGGTGTGGGCGTGGCGCACCCGACGCCGCGGCCCTGCGCTGGCGCTGGGGCTCGCCGTGGTTCAGGTCGGCGTGGCCGCGGTGATGGTGCTGCTGGCCCTGCCCCAGTCGCTCCAGGCAGCGCATGCCGCCGTGGGGACGGCGCTGTGGGGCACGCTCGTGTGGGTGGCCCTGCGTGATGCGCCGGAAAAGGCAGAGGCCCCGACTCGCGCCGGGGCCTCCCCTGCAAAGCGGCAAACCTGACTCAGGGAGTTCTGACCGTGATCTTGTAAATGTGCGCCGGCTCGCCGTGGTCGTCGAAGTTGTTGATCCACAGGTTATACGATCCAGCGGGCAACGTGACCGTCGAGGCCTCCGGGTTACTCGCCCCAGCGCCATCGAAGTTGCCGACGAAATTGCTGCAGCCCGCGTCGCACCATAGGATATCGAGGTCGGCGGCCGTGTTCCATCCGACGGTAACGCTGAAGGTGGTCGTCGCGGCCAGTGTGATAGTGTAGAAGTTGTCCGCCGCACCGGTGGCAAATCCCTCGTAGATGATGAGACTATCACCCGAGGCGGGAACGGCGATCGTCGCCGCGGGATCCGGAGTGTCGTTCGGATCGAGGGGGTTCGTGACGGTGAAGTTCGCGGCAGTGGGAAGCGTCACCGTGAGCCCCGGTACGTACGTCACATCCACGCCGGTGACGTCGATCGGACCCGCGACGGCGGCATCCGGGACCGGAACGCGGACGGTAAGATCGGTGGCAGTTTGCGAAAGGACTTCCCCGAGCGAGCCGCCGAAATTGATGTTCGACGACGCAGAAAACTGCAGGGCCCCCGCTACCGTAAGCGTCAAGGTCCCGCCGACCTGCGGATTGGCGGTCGAGGGTGTGGCGGCCAGCGACGTCGGAAGCACGACGACCGCCACGCTGTCCGGTTTGGCGCCCGCGGCCGAGGCCACGACGCAACCCGCGTTCGCGGCGACCGCCGCGATCGTCGCCCGCTTCGCGGTCGGCGGCTCCGGGAGGAAGGTCGGGTCCGGCGCCACGGTCGTCGCGGCGTTGCACGACGCGAATGTGATGTCACCCGTGAGCGGCGTGAACCGACTGTCCACGATCCGAGCGACGACCTGGGCGGAGGTGCCCTGGTCGAGCGTCAGTGACGAGAAATCGAGCACCACGGCGAACGGCGACCCGACGCCTTCCGCGGTGGGATCGTTGTGGCACGCCAGCGCGGTGCCCGCGAGCAGAGCCACAATGCCAATGAGTCCGGAGATCCGAGGTTTCATGCGGTCCTCACGTGAAGGAAAGTCTTAGAGCTCGAGATCCGCCAGTCCATCGGGACCGAGCATTTCCTGCCAGTCGGGCCGGCTCCGCTCCCGCACGTCGTTGGTGTAGATCAGCGTGTAGTTGCCGAACCGCGTCAAGTCCATGAACACGTACTTCAAGCTGCGGTTGCGTGTGTATTTCCAGATCTCGTATGGCGATGCACCGGTCTGCACCCTGCGCTCCAATGTCTCGTCCGGCGCTCCGTACTTGATGAAAATCCGCCCACGGTCGGTGCGCCAGCCGGGGATCGCCGAGGCCCCGCCTTCGCGGTAGCGGCGGTTCGCCTCCGCGATGGCGCCGTAGAACCGATCGCGCTCTTCGTTCCGCCTCGTCCCCGCGGTCGGGTCGCGCCGGGCCCAGAATTGCCGCAACCACTTGCGCTTCCCTTCCAGCGACAGCGACGAGTACACCCCCTGCTCATCGGCGCTCATCACGTAGATGAGCGGTTGGTACGCCTCGTCGAGCTCCGGCTCCGTGAGACTGGCCGGCCACTCTCCCGCAGCCACCACGGCCGCGGCCTGTACCATCGTCTCGAACCCCGTCATCCCGAACATCGCCGACCGCACCACCTGCGAGTCCGGCCCCGTGGCGGTCACCTCGAAGCGGTAACGACCCGGGGGCAGTCCCGCGAGGTCCACGACTCCGTTGGTGAACCCGCCGCCCGTCCCGATCGCCACCGGCGTCGGCGCCGTCGCCACCAGCTGCGTGCCCGACTCTGTCAGCACGCGGGCCGCCACCATCACGCTTTCCGCCTGGGCGGGGTACAGCTCCAGGTAGTACGCCAGCCGCGACGCCTGCGGCGTGAGCACCGGGTCGCCCGTCGTCACGAGGAACAGCGATCCTCGACGCAGCTCGCCGGCGCGCGCGGCCGTGTCCACCGCGTCCGCCGCCCGCATGTCGCTCGCGAGCAACAGATCCGACCCTGCCGGCGCGCGCGCGAACGCATCCACCGTCGCCTCCGCCCGCGCAATCCGCCCACTGGCCGAATCGCTGACCGTCACCGACACGGCGTAGCGGCCCGGCCGCGCGGCGAACACCACGTGCTCCGCGGTGGAAGCGCCGCGGGTGCGCAGCAGCTCGCCGCGCACCGGCGTGAGCCACGATTGCGACACCAACTCGAGCCCGGCCGAATCTCGCACCGAGATCGCGAACCGGAACGCTCCCCCGCCGGCTCCCGTGGGCCCCTGGGGCGTCACGAGCTGCAGCGGGATCCGGCAAAACACATCCACCACGGTCTGCGAAGTCGCCGCGCGATAGGATCGCACCACGCTCAGGCTTACGGCGGCTTCGTCCGGCTGCGACTGGCTGGCACCCACGGCCGTGACAGCCGTGAGTGCCAGCGCAACAACCACTGCGTGCTTCACGTCGGGTCGGCTACCAGCTCACGCTGAAGCTGACGAAATTGGTGCCGCCCAGGGCCCCGAGATCGCGGTAGGCGTAGTCGAACCCGACCCGCCAGTTGCCACGCCCGTAGGCCAACCCACCGCCCAGCGCCAGGCCATCCTTGGAAAAACTCGACGTGCTCTGGGTGGTCGCGAAGCCCGCGCCCGTCCCTGGATCGAGCTTGTTATCCGGCTGCAGCGTGTAGCTCCCTCGCGCCGCCAGCGAGAAGCCCGAGTTCCCGACGTTGGTCAGCGCCCATTCCAGCCCGGCGCCCGCTCCCGGCTTCGTGTTCACCGGCTGCGTGAACTCTCCCAACACCGACACCCGGTTCATCCCCGTGCTCAATAGATCGAGCGACACGCCCACGCGGAATTGCACCGGCAGCCCCCACGAGCTGGTCCGCAACCGCACCGGCTGCAGCTCTTGAGGAATGTCCACCGTTCCGAGCGGCGGTGCACGCCCGACGCCGGTCTCCAGCGCCGAGCCGTCGTGCCGCAGATTCGTGCCCAGGTTCTGGATCACGAACGCGGCCCGGATCGGCCGCTCGCCGATCATCGCGTGGAAGTTCGTGCCGAAATCCAGCGCGAACCCCGTGGCCTTGGTCGACCCCAGCTGGTCCGAAATCAGCTTCCCGGTGAACCCCGCCGAGAAGCGGTCCGAGAAGTTCTGGCTGTAGGTCATCGACATGAACGTTTCCGCCACCGAGTACGTCTCCCCCGTCCCATCCGGGTCTTCGAGGGTGTACACCGGCTGTTCACTGAATCCGAAGCTCCCGACCGCGAAGCCCACGGCGCGTGAGCCGCCGCCCAACGGCAGCGCGATGCCGACCCAGTTGTATCGGGTGTTCGACACGTAGCTGTAGGTCGACACCAGGATCCCCGGCCGGCTCATCTGCGCCAGCCCGGCGGGGTTGTAGTACAGCGCGGATACGTCGGTGGTCAGGGCCGAATACGCCCCGCCCAACGCCGCCCCGCGGGCGCCGGCGCCCAGCAGCAGGAACTCGCCGCTGGTGCTGCCGTAGCCCGTATTGTCCTGCGCGGTCTGGGCCCCGAGCGGCGCCACGGTCAGCGCCGCCAGGCCCATGAGCGTGCCGAGCACGCGAGTTAGTCGATGCGTCATGGTTATGGTCTCCTCACGGCGCGAAGTTGACGACGGTGAACCGACCCACCTTGGACTTCCCATCCGGGGTCTCGACGTGATAGAAGTACACGCCGCTCGCCACGAACTGGTTGTTCCGGTTGCGGACGTTCCACGTCAGGGCACTGCCACCGGTCGGGTCATTGTGCGTGAGCACGTTGACCAGGATCCCACTCACCGAGTAGATGCGGACGATCGCCCGCGCCGGCAGATTGACGAACTTCAGGATCTTGGTGTTGGCCGTGGCCTCGAGTGCGTTGGTCACGTAGTACGGATCCGGTACCGTATGGACGCGGTCCAGGTTCGCCGCGGTGACGGTAGTCGGATCGAACGTGGAGCCGGTGTACGTGATGGCGGCCCGCAGCCCCGGCACCGCCGGCGGCCGGATGTCCGGCGCGAAGGCGAAATCGCCTCCGGCTGCCGTGCCGGTGATCACGCCCGAGTAGAACCGGGCAAACCACACCGTTCCCGCCGCCGGGAGCGCGGCCATCTGCATCAGGAAGTGGTGTCCATTGAGGTAGAAGATGAACCCGTTGCCGCCGGCCGTGTAGCCGGCCGCCGCCGTGTTGGCATAGGAAGCGGACCGTCCCGCCACGATAGGTGACAGCGTCGCATGGTCCATGAACACGGCCGGGCTCTGCGCCGCCCCACCGCAATTGGCGGTATACGCCGGCACCGGATCGACGCAGAAGTTGTCCGACCAGGTCAGCAACCCGTTGTTGGCGTCTCGCGTCAGCGCGGCGTTCGTGCCGCCCAGGATGAACGACGAGTCGTTCAGGATCCCCCAGGAGGCGCGGATCTTGGTGCTGAACGGCACCGGGACCTTGTGAGTCAGGTCGACCACCGAGTCGATGGCGCCGTTCGCCCCCCACACGACCTTGATGTCCGCGGCGCGGAACACCGTGGAGGTGATCGCCTCCATGTTCCGTTGCGGCACGTTGGGCACGTTGAGATAGGACGCCACGTGGAAGATGGTATCCACGCCGGGGAGCGCGCCCGCGGTGCGGCTCAGATCTTGCTGCGCGCAAGCCCCGCTCGAGGGGATGCACCCCGTCCCGTTCGGGTCATTGGTGTTCTCGTTGGCCGTCCCGGCCCACCAGCGCGGCCCGTTGACGGCGGAGTTGGCCGGCGCGGCATTGGCGTCGCCGCGACCCTGCCCGGTGGTGTGCCAAGTCCCGGACAAGCTGACGGACGTGCTCCCGAACAACGCGTAGGACGCGTCGCCGCCGAAGCGGGCCGACTGCGCCTGGTCGATGTTGGTCGCCGGGAAGCTCACGGTCGCGGCAGTTTGGCCGTCGAACGCGTCCTGGTGCACCGGGAACACCAGCGTGTCCACCGCCGGCCCGGAGCCCTGGGCGCGGGCATAGTAAACCGGATCGATGCCGTTCAGCTCCGCGCCCGGAATGATGGAGTCAATGGTGATGCTCACCTGGCCGCTGGCGCCCAGCAGCTCGGGCAGGAAGTTGGCGAGCCCAAGCTCCAGTCCGTCAGTCGGCGGGAACGGGCCGGAGAATATGCCCGTCGCGGCGTCGATGCTCGGTTGCGTGCCCGTAAGCACCGAGCCGTCGGCGCCCAGCAGCTGGACTGCGCTGAGCGTGCCGCTCACCGTCTGCCCGGATGCGGTCTGCGGCGCCACGGTCTTGGGGATACGCGCCGACTCGATCGCCGATGGGCCGGACCTGAGCGAGTTGACGTCGAACGCCGTGACCGCGTAGTAGTACGAGAAATTGTTGCGCACGCTGCGGTCGGTGAACGAGAACGAAACGCCGCTGTTGGTCAGCGCCGGGTTGCCGCTCGCGCGGCCCGTCACGGCGGTGTCGGCCGACAACACCAGCACGCTCGAATCGGCCAGCGCCACCCGGCCGCCAACGGGCACCTGGAGCACGTTCCCCACGAGGTCGTGCTCCACGCCCGTCGCCGAGGGGAAGGTGACGGGACAGTCCTGCTGGAGGCCCAGCTCCGGCGCGCATTGGTTGATGCCGTTGCCGTCCTCATCCCCGTACGCGAAGTCCCCCGAGAAATCGACGAGCGAGGTCCCCGCGTAGTCGAACTGGGCGATGAGCCGCAGGTCGCCGGTGGTACGTCCCCGGTAGATGCGGTAGCCCTCGACGTCGTATTGCCGGAAGTTCGGATCGTACAGCACCGACGTCGGATCCGAGGCGATCGCGAAGAATGGATCGCCGCCGCCCGGCTGCACCGTCTCCGACGCGGACTTCTGCCACACGATGGTCACCTGATTGTCGCCCGGGATGAGGAAGAAGGGCGGCGCACCGGGCGAGAACGGCAGCAGGAACTTGTTGTCATAGACGGCCTGTGCCACCAGCGCCTTGTTGAGCAGCGAGCGCGGCACCGTCGTCACCTCGTCCTGCGTGATCGCGAAGTTCGAGTCCCGGTCCGTCTGGGTGACCCACCCCATGGCCCGCTCGATCGGCCGGACCAGTGTGGTGTCGAGTCCGAGCTGCGAGCTGTTAGCCGGAATGCCCGGCAGGAATCCCGCGGCGCTGCCGATGAACGGCACGACCGCCGCCGTGGGGGCCGCGAAGATATACGCCACCACGATGGTCTGCGATGCGCCCGGGGCCAGCGTCAGCGGTCCGGACGACTGGAAGAATCGAATGTCCCGGATCTGCTGGTCCAGGTAGCAGAACTTCCGGGTCAGCTGTTGGCCCTGGAACGTGCAGGGATTGTCGCCCTCCGCCGGGCTCGAGGCGCCCGAGAGGTAGCGGAACAGCTGGATGACGCCGACCGGATCGGGGTATCCCGTCGCGGCGTTCACGGTGTTCGAGAAGATCGTGAGCCCGACCTCGTTGCCCGCCGTGTCGAGCGGGGATTTCAAATACTTCACCCCGATGAAGCCCGGCGACGGGACGAACGGCGCCCCGAAAATGTCGGCCGGGAACAGCCAGGACGGCTCGAGGAAGTCGGATTTGTACGTGTTGCCGAGGCTGAACGGCAGCACCGCCGTCGAGAAGTTGCTGCCCGCGTCGCCGACGTCCATGTCCGCGAAGAACGCGGCGTAGGTGTTGGTGAGCGTGTACCCGCCATCGGGAATGTCGAGCCCGAAGCGGGCCTCGTTGCGGTCCTGGAAGTTGGCGCCGATCGCGGCGATCTCACCCTGGATCGCCGGGTCGAGGCCGGAGTACACCGACGCGCTCCGCGCGGTCACGTTGTAGAACGTGTACACGAAATAGACGACGTCCTCGTTCCCGGTCGGGTAGTTCCAGGCCATCCCGCGCGTTTCCACCAGGATGCCCATCGGATGGGTCCGGCCCGAGAGGAACGCGGGGTTGCCTTCCCAGGTGCGTACCCACAGGTCCTGTTGAGAGATGTTATCCCGGTTCAAGAGCACCGGGTGGTATAGCCCCGCATCCCGGACGACCGCCCCATTGGGCCAGGCGGCGGCATCGCCCAGGTCGAGCGAGTTGAACACGAGCGTGACGGGATCGCCCATGGACTGCGTGCCGCGCGGGTCCATGAAGTAGGCGCCGACGGTGTCCCCGGCCCACGCGAACCCCGCTGTGGCCGGAATGACGCCGGCGAGCTGCAGTCCGGAGTTGAAGACGTATTGATCAGGGCTGCCCTTGGGCCAGAAGCCGCCGCCTACGACCGGTGAGTTGGTCGGGTCGACGCAAATCTCGCCGAGGTTGTTGATGCCGCAGAAGACGCGGTTCACGTTCATGACGCCGAACGTGAGCGCGAACAGGTTGAGGCCGGACCGCCTACCCGGGCGGCCGGGCGCCGGCTTCGCCGCCGCCGGTACCACGTCGACCAGGGCGACGAGCAGGGCCATCGCCACGGCGGCGCGGCCTGCGCGAGTAAACCAGGTTGAACGCATATCGTATCCCTCTCGGGTCTAGAGCCATGGGAGCGGCGCCCGTTGCCGGGCGCCGCTCTTCGTTACGCGTGCGTCAGAAATTCAACTCGAAGCCGACGCGAATGTGTCGGGGTTGGCCGTAGAGCTGCTGGACCCCGTTGAACAGATCGTAGAACGCGTTCAGCGCGGTGGTCTGCTCGGCCACTGTATACAAACCGTCGCCATCGCCAAACCGTGCCTCGGTGCGGCGCAGCAGCACGCAGTTCACCGGACCCGTTTCAGCCGCCGTCCACGTGCTGCAGGACGGGCGCAGGTCGACCGAGCCGTTGGGGAGGAGGTAGCCTTCGGCATCGGCCTCGTTGCGCAAATCCGCGAACTCGGGGCTGAGCGAGGTTTCCCGATGCCGCGCGTTCACTACGTCGTCCGTCTCCGCGAACAGCTGCGTGATGTTCTTGAAGTTGAACGCGTTGCGCAGGTCGGCGAACACCGTGATGTCGGCGCGACCCAGCCTCACGCCTTTGTTGATCATCAGATCGACGTTTTTGGTCCAGGGCAAGGTGGACGAGTTGACCGGCTCCACCGACGCGCTGACCAGCCCGAAGTTTGTCCGCGGGGCAAGGGCCCCGGAGCCCGTGTTGCGCACCCGCGTGTAGGGCAGGCCGCTCACGGCCCGGAAGGTCGCAAACACTCCGATGTTCTGGAGCACGGCGCCCAACGTACTGCCACGCTGGAAGTCGCTGGGGACGGTGAGCGATGCAGTGCCCACGAAATTGTGGGCCCGGTTGTCGTCCGTCGGGAGCGGCTGCTCCGGCGGCGCCTGCCGATCGCCGGTCACCTGCGAGATTTGGCGCGAGGTGGTGCGAAGGTAGGAGAACGGATCCGACCCGGTGCCGCGGGCCACCTGGAACGTGTAGCCGCCGGAGAAGGCCATCCAGTTCCCGACCCGCTTGTCGAGCTTGATGTCTATGCCGCGGGCGTAACCGAAGTCCGCCGTCGTCAGCACGTTGACGTTCACCACGTCCCCGGGGACCGCCGGATCGGCATACGGCAGGATGCGGTATGCCAGGTCCGAGACCTTGTCCTTGTTATACGCCGAAACGTCGAGCACCAGGTCCGGGCCGAAGGCATGCCGGACCCCGAACTCGAATTGGATCGTTTTCCCGAACCCGACGTCGCGTCCGAACGCGTCGTTGGTGTTCGTGAACGACAGGTCGTTGTTCGAGCCCGAGAGCAGCGTGAGGAAGTCGGGCGTCTGCACCTGGTGCGCGTACGACATGCGGAAGTCGGTCCGTTCCGTGATCGGGAACGACACCCGCAGCCGCGGCGAGAGCGTCTTGTGCTGCTCAGCCGGCGTAAAGACGGCCGCCAACGACGCCTGATAAGCGGCTTCATTCGTCGCCGCCGCGGTCTGCCACGCCGGGTTCGTGAAGATGCGGCCCGGTGTGTTGGAGAACAGCGCCTTCGTATCCATTACGTCGTACCGGACGCCGAGCTCGATCACGACGTCGCCCAGGTCGAGCCGGTCCGCCCCCCACAACGAATAGGTCTCCGGCTTGGCGGTAAAGACGTCCATGAACGTCTGCCGGAGGAAGTTCGACGCCCAGTACCGGATATTGCTCCGCTTGAACTCGCCGCCGAAATTGAACCGGTGGAACCGGTTCGCCTGCCAGTCGGCCTGCGCGAACACCCGGTAGCGATCCTCGGCATTGAGCGTGCCGGCAGCGTCGAACCCTTGCGTGATAAACCCGCCGCGCGCCATCCCGAAGGGGTTCATGCGGTACGGCTGGACATTGCGCAGATCTTCGCGGTCCAGGAGCGAGGTCCGCAGTCCGGTGTTGGTGCGGACGTTCCGAATGATCTGGTCGGTGGTCGGGAACGGGATGTCCCCGAAGCCCGCGAAATTGAGCGTCTTGAACGACAACCCCATCTTCGGATCGCGGGTGCTGACCTCGGACGCCGGATCGAGCGGCCCGGCGATGCCCCGCTCCTGGCCCCAGCTCAGGTTCACGTTCAGCGCGAGCCCGGACTCGGCACCCTTGAAGAACGAGTGGGTCAAGTTGAGGACCCCGAGGCGCTGCCAGTTATGGAACCCACTGAACAGCGCCGAGTTTCCGAGATTCGCGCCCGGCCTGTTGCGGCCCTGCTGCCCGCTCGCGATGCCGCTGAGCGCGATGTTCGACCCAGCGCCGTACGAGTAGGACAGCTTGCCCGAGGTCTGGATCGTGGTGGTCCAGTTCATCGGACGGCGGCGGCCCTGGCACTCGAAGCCGAAATTGTCCGCCGCGGCGCACTGCCCGCTGAATTGCACGAACCGCGGCAGCTCCACCGACTGCGTGCCGCCACTCACCGGGACGGTCACCGTAGTGTCGATCCCCCCGACCGTATAATTCGGCACTTTCTCAGTGCCAGTGCCAAAGAACGGCGACACCTGCCCAGTCACCACCCCCGAGAGGAAGAACCGCAGGTTGCTCACGATCGGGATCGGTCCGCCGATCGAGCCCTCGAACCGGTTGAGCCCGACGCTGATCGCGTCGCCGAACGGCTCGTCGGTGCTGTAGCTCACGCCCCCGGACAACTGCTCGCCGCCGGTCCGGGTGGTGAAGGAGATGATGCCCGACTGTGCGTCGCCGAAATCGACGCCGATCGCGCCCGTCGTCACCGACGCCTCTTCCACGGCGTTGGGGCCGACGGTGATGCTCTGGTCACCGGTCACGACGCTGCGCACCGGCGCGCCGTCGATGTAGACGTTCGCCTCACCCGGCCGGCCGCCGCGGATCACGAGCCCGTTGTCGGAACCGGACTCGACCACGCCGGGCTGCACCGAGATGATGTTGCGCACGTCGTCGATCGGCAGTTTGTTGATGTCCGAGCCCGAAATGATCGACTTCGACGTCACCTGGTCGCGCGGTACGATCGGGTTCGAGGCGGTCACGCTGATGGTGCCGACCTGGATCGCCGACGGCGTCAGCTTCACGTTCACCGTGATCGTCTGGCCGCCGAACACTCGCGTGTCGCGCTGCTCCGACGGCGCGTAGCCGATGAACTGCGCCCGGATCGTATAGCTGCCGACCGGCACGTTATTGATGAAGAAGTAGCCCTTGTCGTTCGTGACCGCGCCAAACGAGGTCCCGACGACGAACACCTGGGCATTCGCAAGCGGCACACCCGCTTGATCCGTCACCGAACCTTCGAGCTTCCCCGTCGTCTGTTGCGCCGCTGCCGGCGCGACCGCCAGGAACCCGGCGATCACGAGCATGACGCTCAGCGCGAGGAAGCGACCGAAGGCGCTTCGCACACGATAAGTCATGGACAGTTCCTCCCAAGACGAGAACGCGAGTGGACTACCGGACAAAAAGCAATCGGCGACACGTCACCTCCCTCCGGGTGAGTGTTTCCATGGAGACGGCTGCGGAACTTCACTAAACCAATACTGCTGCGCGTTCCAAGGGACTGTCAAGGCAAGCACAAACCTCCCATGTCCCCCAGAGTGGACATCAAATCGCCGGGCGAAAATGCGCCGCAAACGGCTGCACCGCAAGGCCCCACGGATTCCGGCGCGCCATCTCTCTCTACTATATGGGGGATTCGATTCGGCTCACACGAGGAACAGGTTCCGCTGCGGGGCGGCCGGCGTCACCTCCGGCCCCGAATCCGCCAGATACACATTGATCTCACTGCGCACGCCGAAACGCCCCGGGAAGTACACCCCCGGCTCCACGGAAAACCCAATGCCGGCCTGCAGCTGCCGGGTGTCCGCGGTTTCGAAATTGTCGAGATGCGGACCGGAGCCATGCAGCTCCCGGTCGATGGAGTGGCCGGTGCGGTGCACGAAGAACTCGCCATAGCCCGCCGCCCGGATCACGCCGCGCGCGGCGTCGTCCAGCTCGGCCCCAGTAACGGCGCGAGCGCCCATTCCCGGCGCCCCCCACTGCTCGACCAGTCGGGCCACCGCCGCGTCGCGCGCCTCCCGGACCACGTTCCACACCCGCGTCACTTCCGCCGGGGGCTCGGCGCCCGCAAACGCCATCCACGTCTGATCGGCGAACACGGTCCCGGGCGCCGGCCCCGCCCACAGATCGAGCAGCAATACCTCGTTCGCCGCGAGCCGCCGGTCCGCGCCTTCGCCCGGCTCGTAGTGAGGATTGGCCGCATTCTCCGCGAACGCGGCGAGCGGTGGATGGTCGGTGACCAGACCGGCGCGCACGAATGCCTCGAGCACGCGGCGCTGCACCGTGGTCTCGCGCACTTCCTCGCCCCGGGCGAGCGCGCCGCCGGCCCAGGTCAGCGCCTCGCGCGCGATCTGGGCGAGCGCCTCCGCCGCGCGGCGGTGTCCCTCGAGCTCGCCCGACGACCACCGCGCCGCGAAGCGAGTCACGAGCGGCGCCGACGACACCACCCGTGCCCCGAACGACTCGAGCAGCTGGACCACTCCGTGCGGCACGCGATCGAGGTAGGGAACGCCATCCAGCGGCGACACCTCCAGCGCGAGCGTCTTGCCGGCGACCAGCGGGGCGAGCAGCGCATGCAGCTCGCGCCAGGCCGAGTAGGGGTGGACCGTGCCGGGGAAGCCGTCGAACGCCTGCAGCTCGATCCGGTGTGCCACGGCCACCGGCGGGCCGGACCGCGGCAGCACCACGAAGTACCGCCGGGTGCTCATCCCGTGCACGTCGAGCACTCGCCTGGCGATCGGATTCACTCCGCGGAAGTCGAACAACAGCCAGGCGTCGGCGCCCAGCTCCTCCAGGGTCGTCGCGAGCGCGGCGAAATCGAAACCGGCCAGGGGGGGCATCAGTGGTGCCTCGGATCGGGTGGTGACGCGCGCCACTCGCAGCGGTCGACGCCGCCGCTGCGGCAGGCGGTGTGAAGCATCGCGCTCTCGAAGCCCATCAGCAGGCGCAGCAGCTCGGCGAACGCCGCGGAGTACAGGACGCAGGCCGCGCCGTCGGGGGTCGCCCGGATCGCGAGCGCATCGCGCACGCGCGCGACCGGCAACCGTCCCTCTCGCCCCAGCTCGCCGCCCAGCACCACCCGAGCGGCGCGCCGGGCGGCGGCGTACCCCAGGCTGTTGGGCGCCATCCAGGCCAGCAGCCGCACGCCGATGAACGCACGGCGCACCGCGCGGCGCGCGGCGCGCCGACCCGCATCGGCGAACACGAGGTCGGCATCGGGCCGCCGGCCCACCAGTCGCAGCAATGCCTCGACGTGCGCCGGTGCCACGCGCGCGTCGCGGCGCACCAGCGCTTCGTATTCGGCGAGCTGCGTCTGCACGGTCGCCGAGAGGCCGAAGCGCTTGATCAGGAGCTCGTCGGCGAACTCGCCCAACCCGTCCTCGACGGGGGTGTCGAGATTGCGGATGGCCTCGAGCACCGCGAGCGGAAGGATGCTGTGAATCACGACGCGGGTAACGTAGCACCCCATTGCGGAACCCGGGAGCCGGCGACACCCTTAGCCTC
This sequence comes from uncultured Gemmatimonadaceae bacterium, assembly GCA_964596925.1. GTDB lineage: Bacteria > Gemmatimonadota > Gemmatimonadetes > Gemmatimonadales > GWC2-71-9 > DASTHG01. Next base: position 240,405 of record CAZQWQ010000069.1, read on the forward strand.
GCCCATGGCGCACACTCCCGCTCCCGCTTCGAACCCGCCCCCGGCCGATGAAAAACGGGCCAGCTTCGAGCGCGAGGCGCTGGTGCACCTCGACGCCATGTACCGCGTCGCCCTGCGGCTCACCGGTAATCCCGCCGACGCCGAAGACCTGGTGCAGGACGCGACCCTGCGGGCCTACCGCTCCTGGGATCGCTTCACCCTCGGCACAAACGCCAAGGGGTGGCTGCTCACCATCCTCCGCAACCTGTTCATCAACGAGTACCGCCGCCGCCGCCGGCACCCGGAAACGGTCGACTTGGACACAATCGAGCCGTTCGCGGTGTTTGAGAAAGTGCAGGAGGACGACCCCCAGGGGGCGTTCTTCGACCACATCGTGGACGAGGAAGTGCTGCGAGCGGTGGACGCGCTCCCTGAGGTGTTCCGGGAAGCGGTCACGCTGTCGGACGTGGAAGGGCTCTCTTACGAGGAAATCGCCAAGGTGCTCGACGTCCCCGTCGGAACGGTGAAATCCCGTCTCTATCGGGGGCGGCGCATGTTGCAGGGCAAACTGTACGAGTACGCCGTGAGCATGGGATACATCAAGGGACGCACGACATGAACTGCCGGGAGTGCGTGGAACACCTCTACGAATACCTGGACCGGGAGATGACCCCGGATCTGGAGCGGGAGATTCGTGCCCACATGGCCCACTGCCCGCCGTGCGGCGAGCACCACGACTTCGAGGCGCTGTTCCTCAAGTTCCTCCACGCCCGCTGTACCATGCAGGGGGCGCCCCCGGTCCTGCGGCGCCGCATCCTCGAGCAGCTGTTCGACGAGTGAGGTGGCTCACCCGGGGCGGTGTAGCCGCCGCCCTCTTGGTGGGGGGAGCGGTCTGGTGGGGTCTCGGGTGGAGCGGCCTGGCGCCCCTGTTCGCTTTCCTTCTTACAGGCAGTCTCCTGACGCGGCTCGCGGAAGGCGGAGCGGGCCCCCGGAACGCCCGGCAAGTGTTGGCGAACGGAGCGGTGGCGGCGGTGGCCGCGTCCCTCGGCTCCTGGCCGGCCGCCGCCGGGGCCATCGCCGCCGCCACCGCGGACACCTGGGCCACGGAGATCGGATCGTACTCTCGCCATCCCCCGCGGCTCATCACCACCGGAGCGCCGGTGCCCCACGGGGTGTCGGGGGGTATGACCCTGCTCGGCACGCTCGGAGGGATCGGGGGCGCGCTCGCCATCGCCGCGATATCGGCACTCGTGGCCCCCCGATTGCGGGGGCTAGGCGTATTAGCTGTGGGGGTGGCCGGGTGCGTCGGGATGCTGATCGACTCGCTGGCCGGCGCGACGCTGCAGGCAGCGTACCGGTGCCCCGCACCAGGGTGCAGCGCGGTCACGGAGCGGCCCGGGCAGTGCCACGGGACCGTCGAGCTGGAACGAGGAGTGCGATGGCTGAACAACGACGGCGTGAATCTGCTGGGATCGCTGAGCGGCGCACTCGCGGCGGCCGTGGGGTCCTCGCTCTCGTCCTAGCCTTCGTGTTCACCCGCCTCGGCTGAGCGCTGCCGTGACGGCGCGTTGGGATGCCATTGTCGTCGGGGCGGGACCGGCCGGTTCCGCGACGGCGCTGCAGCTCGCGCGGGCGGGCGCGCGTGTCCTGCTCCTCGACCGCGCCCGGTTTCCCCGCGACAAACCTTGTTCGGAGTATCTCAGCCCCGCCGCCACGCCGCTGCTCGAACGACTCGATAGCGGGCTGGTCGCCGCCGTGGAACGGGCCGCGCCGGGCCGGTTGTATGGGATGCGGGTCGTGGCCCCGGACGGGGCCGCCGCCGAGGGTCGCTTTGCGGCCGCCCACCCGTTCGCGAGTCCGCAACCCTACGGGTACGCGTTGCCGCGTACGGTGCTCGACACCCTGCTCGTGCAGGCGGCCATGCGCGCCGGAGCGGTCGTGGAGGAAGGCGTCCCGGTGGAAGAATTGCTGTACGACCAGGGAGCGGTGGGCGGCGTGGTGGCGCGCGGCGCCGCCGGCGGACGGCCCGCGCTGCGGGCGCGCGTGGTCGTGGGCGCCGACGGCCTGCGCTCCGTGGTCGCCCGGCGGCTGGGGCTGCGACGCGCTTCGCGGCCGGAACGCATCGCGTTTTCGGCGCACTTCAAGGACGTCGGCGGCATGGGCGACGCGGGGGAGATGCACATCGGTTCCCCTGGGTACGTGGGCCTCGGGCCAATCGGCAACGGCGTGACGACGGTCGCGCTGGTCCTGCCCGCGGCGGTGGCGCGGGCGCGCGCCGCCGCGCTGCGGCAGGGCGGCCTCGTGACGGAGCTGGAGCGGTTTCCGCGGCTGCGCGGCCGGTTCTCCGCCGCCCGGGAAGTGCGGGCGCTGCTCGTCACCGGGCCGTTCGCGCAGTGGTCGCGCCACGCGGTGGCGCCTGGGGCGTTGCTGGTCGGCGACGCGGCCGACTTCTTCGATCCATTTACCGGCCAGGGATTGTACGCCGCGTTGCGTGGCGCGGAGCTCGCGGCAGCGACTTTGATCGCGGCGCTCGCCGCGGAGGGCGGCGGTCCGCTCCCGGCGGCGGCGCTGTCCCCCTACGCGGCGGCGCGGCGGCGCGCGTTCGTCGGCAAATGGGTGCTCGAGCGGCTCATCGGATGCGGTGTGAGTTGGCCATGGCTCGCCCGCCGCGTCGTGGCTCGGCTGGCGCGGCGCCCCGCCCTGGCGGATCTTGTGGTCGGGGCGACCGGCAACTTCGTGCCGGCCCGCGCGGTGCTCGCGCCGTCCACTCTTCTCCGGTTGCTCGTGTGAGCGTGTCGGGCGTCGATCCCGCGCAGTTCCGCCAGCTGCTCGGTCGTTTCGCCACCGGCGTCAGCGTGGTGACGGCTCGCGCGGCTGACGGCCAGCCGCTGGGGATGACCGCGAGCTCCCTCGCCTCGGTGTCGCTCGATCCGCCGCTATTGCTCGTCTCGGTGGACCGGGTCAACGAGATGCACCACACGCTCGAGACGGTGCCGCATTTCGTCGTCAATGTGCTCGCGGCCGACCAGGAGGCGCTGTCGAGAAAGTTCGCCGCAGTCGACGAGAACCGCTTCGACGCCGTGGGGTACCGGGAAAGCCGCCACGGCGTGCCGTTGCTCGACGGCGCCCTGGCGTACATCGAATGCGTCCGGCATGCGTCCGTTCCGGGCGGCGACCACACGGTGTTTTTCGGGCTGGTCACGGGCGGGACGGTGACGGATCGCCGGCCGCTGCTGTACTACCGGGGTGGGTATGCGAATCTTGTGGGAGGCTGACGGCTGACGACAACATGCGAACCATCGATCGCATCACTATCCGCGCACCCCTCGACAGAGTCTTCGCGCTCGCCCGCGACGTCGAACGGTGGCCCGAGCTGCTGCCGCACTACCGCTGGGTGCGGATGCTCGAGCGCCGCCCTGACGGCGGTCGCGTGGAGATGGCGGCGTGGCGACCGTTCGGCCCGCCGCCGCTGCGCTACCCCACCTGGTGGGTATCGGAGATGCACGTCGAGCCCACGGCGGCGACGATCCGCTATCGACACGTCGCGGGGATCACGACGGGCATGGACGTGCGCTGGGACATGCGGGACGCGGGCGACGGGGGAGGCATCGCGGTGGAGATCGTACATGAGTGGGCCGGTCCGCCCTGGCCGCTCGTCGGGCGGCTCGCCGCCGAAGTGGTGATCGGACCGGTGTTCGTGCACGGGATCGCGTCGCGCACGCTCGCGGGCATTCGGCGCCGCGCGGAGGCGGCATGAGCGCGCGGCGGCGCGTGGTCATCACCGGCGTCGGCGCCGTGACGCCGATCGGGACCTCCGCCGACGGATTGTGGGCGGGGCTCGAGGGACGCCGCTCGGCGGTTCGCACCCTCACGCGCTTCGATCCCAGCCCGTTCCGCAGCAAGATCGCCGCGGAGATTCCCGATTTCCGCCCCCAGGACTTTCTCGACGCCAAGCGCGCGAAACGGCTGGATCGTTTTTCACAGCTGGCCGTGACGAGCGCCCGGCTCGCGTTGCAGGACGGCGCCCTCGATCCGGCGCGTGAGGATCCCGACCGGGTGGGCGCGATGATGGGCTCCGCCCTGGGGGGGGTCGCCTTCGCGGAGTCGCAGGTCGGCAACTATATGCGGGAGGGTCCGCGCGGCCTCGATGCCTCGCTCGCGCTCGCGGTGTTCCCAGGCGCGGCGAGCTGCAATATCGCCATCGAGTTCGGATTCACGGGCCCCAATGCCACCAATGCGATGAGCTGCGCGTCCGGGACCATCGCCGTGGGCGAGGCGTTCCACGCGGTGCGGGAAGCGCGGGCGGATGTGATGATCGCAGGTGGCGCGGAGGCGCCGCTCGCCCCGCTCACCTTCGCCGCCTTCAGCAACATCCGGGCGATGAGCACCCGCAATGACGATCCCGCCACCGCGTCGCGGCCGTTCGACGTGGCGCGTGACGGCTTCGTGATGGGCGAGGGAGCGGCCGTGGTGGTGCTCGAAGAGCGCGGGCGGGCACTGGCGCGCGGCGCGCGGATCTACGGTGAGATCGTCGGCTACGGCTGCACCAACGACGCCTACCACATGACCGCCCCGCGTCCCGACGGCCGCCAGGCGGCGCGGGCAATGCAGCTCGCGCTCTCAGACGGCGACGTGGTACCCGCAGAGGTCGGCTACGTCAACGCCCACGGCTCGTCCACGCCACTCAACGATTCCACCGAGACCCACGCGATCAAACAGGTATTTGGGGAACACGCGTACCGGTTGGCGGTGAGCGGCACCAAGGGCTATTACGGGCACGCACTCGGCGCGAGCGGGGCGATCGAGCTGGCGATCTGTGCTCTATCACTGGCGCGCGGCTGGTTGCCACCGACCATCAACCTTTCCCGGCCCGACCCCGCCTGCGATCTCGATTGTCTCCCCGGCGTAGGACGCGACGCCCAGCCCGACGTGGTCCTCAGCAATTCGTTCGGGTTCGGCGGGGTCAACGCCACCCTGGTGTTGCGGCGCGCCTGACTTCACCGGTAGATTGGCGGCCCGCATCCCTATTCGGAGGAATCCTCGGTGAATGCCACGTTTCGGCCGCTGCTCGCGGAGTTTCTCGGCACGGCCCTGTTCGTCTTCATCGGCACCGCCAGCATCGTCGCCAACGCGATGACCTCGGGCGGCGTCTCGGGCCTCGGCATCGCGGCGGCGCACGGCGTCGGGATGGCGGTGCTGATCAGTTCGCTTATGAGCGTCTCCGGAGCCCACTTCAACCCAGCAGTGAGCCTGGGACTGCTCGTGGCCGGGAAGATCGACGGCCGGACCTGCGGCCAGTACGTCGGCGCGCAGCTGGTCGGCGCCATCGCCGGTGCGGCGCTCCTGAAGGCGTTGTTCTCGGCCCCGGCCGTGGCTGCCGTATCCGCCGGGACGCCGCAGCTGTCAGCGAACATCGGCTTCGTCCAGGCCATCGGGATCGAGGCGGTGTTCACGTTCATCCTCGTCTCTGCGGTGTTCGGCACCGCCGTCTCGAGTCAGGCGCCGAAGATCGGCGGATTCGGGATCGGTCTCGCGATTTTTGTGGCGGCCGTGGTGGCAGGCGGGCTCACGGGCGCCGCGATCAATCCCGCGCGGGCGTTCGGCCCGGCGCTCGTCTCCTGGACATGGCATTCGCAAGCAGTGTATTGGGTCGGTCCGATCGTTGGAGGAGTGGCGGCGGGGTGGGTATGGAAAAGCTTGCTCCTACCGAAGGCGTAAGGAGGAAAGCGTAAGGTCGAAAGACGTAAGGAGAGATTCGTAGGGAGGAGTCGAGCGTACGGCTCCTCCCTACGCTCTTCCCCCTTACGTTGTTCTCCTTACGTCCTTTTCCTCCGAGCGCCCTTGTTGAACTCTCTGCGCCTGATGATTGCCGGTTTCGCATCCCGCCGCGCAGCCGCTGCCTCACCGCGCGGCGCGGTTCGCTGGCACCGCCTGGCGTGCACCATCGCGCCGACCCTCGTCCCGTCCTACCGCGCCCTGGTGGACCTACTGCGCGACCAGGAAGACCGCTGGGCCGCGCGCGCCATAGCCCAGGAAGCAGCGGAGCGGTTCCCAGAAAACTCCGACGCCTGGATGCTGCTGGGACTCGGCTGGCAACTCGTGTACCGTCAGCAGGAGGCCCTGGCGGCCTTCGAGCAGGCGCTCGTGCTCGCGGAGCGGCCGGACGCGGCGCTCGAGGCGGGGACGATCTATGAACGCTTCGGTCAGCACGCCGACGCCGCCGAACGATTCGCGCGGGCGTACGCGGCAGGCGGAGGCCCCGAGGCACTGCGCCACAACGCCGAGGCACTGTTCCACGCGGGAGACGAGGCCGCGTCGGAGCAGGCCCTCACCTTGTGGGCGAAGCAGGTCCCCGAGGGGTTGGAACGGCTGCCGGGGATCCGGGCAGACCTGAAGGCGGGACGCCGCGCGGGTTAGGAGTCGCGCGAACGGCGGGTGCGGCGCGCGAGGACGATCGCGTACCCCACCAGGATCACCGCCGTCACGACATACGCGGCGACCATGAAGGGCGCGTTCTGCGGGATCGCTTCAGACATCCCGCGCCGCCCCACCCCCGCCCAGCGCGTAGCGCTGGATGACGAACCCGAGGTACAGCAGGCTAAACACGCCGACCGACAGCAGGAGGGTGGTCACCATCTCCGGTGGCGCCGATGGCGCACTCGGCTTCAGCACGATCGGTTGCGGGTGCAGCGTGCGGAACAGGTACACGCTCAGGTGGATGAACGGCAACAGCACGAGACCGCAGATCCCCACGACGGCGGCATAGCGCGCCCGCAGCGCCGGATCGGTCACGGCGCCCCGCAGCAGCTGGTACCCGATAAAGATGAAGAACAACATCAGCGTGAGGGTCAGCCGTGCATCCCAGGTCCACCACGTGCCCCACACCGGTCTGGCCCACAACGGGCCGGTGGTGAGCATCACACACGCGAACACCGTGCCGACTTCCGCCGACGCGGCCGCGAACCGGTCGTAGCGGGTGTCCCGCACGAGCAGATAGAGGATGCTCGCAAGGCCAACCAGCCCCATGGCCAGCATCGACGACCAGGCCGCCGGAACGTGGAGGTAGAAGATCTTCTGAGCCGGGCCTTGGTGCAGCTCCACCGGAGTGAACGCCAGGGCGCGCAGGTAGACGCCCCCAAGCAGCAGGAGGCCGACTCCAGTGAGCCACCGGCCGCGTTGCGCCAGCGTCATTCGGTCACCGTGAAGGGAAACAGCAGCGTGGCCAGCGTCACGAAGCAGATGTCGTACGCCGCGAGCAACCTAAGCCACCCGGCGACCTCGCTCAAGGGACGCCCCGCGAACAGCTGCACCGTCACCTGCACCGCGGCGATCAACGGCGGGAGGAGGAACGGCAACAGCAGCACGGGCAGCATCAGCTCGGCGAACCGGGTGCGCACCACCATCGCGCTGAACAGCGTTCCCACGGCGATGAATCCCACGGTCGCGAGCGCCGTGACGGCCGTGAGCGGCGCCCACACCCGCCACACTGGCACGTTGAAGAACAGCATGAACAAGAGCAGCCCCGTCACCTGGACCAGCGCCACGAACACGAGATTCGCGCCAAGCTTTCCCCAGAACAGGCTGGTGCGGCTGATCGGCGCGAGCAGCAGGCCGTCGAGCGCCTGGTTTTCCAGCTCGGACTGGAATGCCCGGTTGAGCGCCAGCATCGCCGCGAAGCTGAACGTGACCCACAGGATACTGGGCGCGAGGTTCAGCGTCGGCACGGCCGTCGGGTCGCGGCCGTGCTCGAACACGACGAGCACGAGCGCTGTGAACACCAGCGCCGACGTCAGCGCCGTCCGCGAGCGGAACTCGAGTCGCAGGTCCTTGCGGGTCACCAGCCAGGCATGACGCAGCAGGTTAGGCACCCGCGACCGCCGTCCGGTAGGCCGCCGTGAGCTCGACCGCGTCGCGCCCGGCGCGCGGCGCGTATGCCACGAACCGGCCGTCCCGCATGAAGGCGATGTCGGTCGCGAGCTCGGTGCCCTCCTCCACGTTGTGCGTGACGATCACCGTTGCCCGCCCAGCGGCGGCCTGCTCGCCCAGCAGCCCGCGCAGCTCCTCCGCGGCCAGGCGATCGAGCCCGGTGAACGGCTCGTCGAGCAGCAAGGCGTCGGGATCGTGCATCAGCGCCCGGGCGATGGCCGCCCGCTGCGTCTGGCCGCGCGACAGTGTCCTGACTTGTTGATCCGCCTGGCGCGTCAGGCCGAGCCGTCGCAACAAATCCTCCTCTCGCTGGTCAACGTCCCGATCCGGGACGTCGTACAGCGACGCCCAAAATCGCAGATTCTCACGCACGGAGAGATGGTTGTAGAGCTGGGTCTGGTGGCCGATCCAGCCGATCGCGCGGCGGCCACCATCGACGCCGGCCGCACCGCGCAGCGGGCGGATGAGCCCCGCGATCACCCGCAGCAGAGTGGTCTTGCCGGCGCCGTTCGGTCCGAAGATGGCGAGGGTCTGACCGCGGTCCAACGAAAACGTGATGCCGTCGAGCGCCGGGATCGCGCCGAACGCGTGGCCGAGGTCACGCGCCCAGAGCATCGATGCGGTTTGCGAGCTCGTTCAGATCGAAGGGCTTCACGAGATAGGCACTGTGGCCAAGATCGAGCACGTGCATCAGCGGCTCCATGCTCACGTAGGCGGTGGTGACGACAACCGGGAGGGTGGCGCGTTTCTGACGGATTCGCTGCAGCAGCGCGATGCCGTCGGTGTCCGGCAGCCGCAGATCGAGGATCAATACCTCGGGCTCGAAGCTCTCGAGCTGCTGCATCGCCTCCGCGCCGGTCCGGGCAAAGGCCATCTCGTAGCGCGAGCTGAAGTAGCGGGCGTATGAACTCTGCAGCGCCGCTTCGTCCTCGACGAACAGCACTTTGCGTTTGGGTCCCGCGGCGGCCATAACCGTGGCAATATACCCCCCGGCACACCGCCGTCCACGGAAGCCGCCTTAGTCGCCGCCCGCTTCCAGCTCGAAGAGATCGTCCAGTTTGGTGAGCACCAGCAGGAATCGCAGCTCCTCGTTCGCCCCGCGCAGGCACACCGTTTGCCGGTGCTCGGCCGCCTTGCGCTGAATCAGCATCAGGGCCCCGAGTCCGGCGCTGTCCACCACCCGCGTGGCCGTCAGGTCGATGATCAGGCGCCCCGTGCCCTCGGGAAGCTGCTCCAGCAGCTCCGCGGCCGATCGCCGAAAGCTCGTGCGGGAGTCCAAGCCGAGCGTTTCGGGCGCCGGCAGGACTTTCTCGCTCGGTAAGGTTGTCATCATGGTAGACGAGCTCACGACTCCGGTATCGGGGGTGATGCCATCCCCCCCCATTGCCACTTCGATGCCACTTCGGAGCGCCGCAACAACCCTTGTGACCGCAAGGGGTTGGCGATTTCCACGCCGCGGCCCAGCTGCCGCGAGGCTCGCAGGACGCACGGCCCGGCGCATGCTGCAACCATGCTTGACCGGGCCGAGCCGGGCAGCGATACCTTACCACTCCCAACCCACACCTCAAGCGAGCCATGACCGACCGGATCGAAACCCTGCTGGATGAACAGCGCACCTTCCCCCCGGCACCCGCCTTTCGTGAACGCGCCCATGTGCGCGACCAGGACGTCTACGCGCGGGCGCAGCAGGATCGGGAAGGCTATTGGGCCGAGTGGGCCAGGCAGCTCGAGTGGATCCGACCGTGGGATCAGGTGCTCGAATGGACGCCGCCCCACGCGAAGTGGTTCGTCGGTGGGAAGCTCAACGCTTCGGTCAACTGCCTGGACCGCCACGTGACGGCCGGTCGCGGCGATCGGGTGGCCCTGATCTGGGAAGGCGAGCCGGGAGAGGTGCGACGGCTGACCTACGCCGACTTGCATGCCCAGGTGAGCCAGTTCGGCAACGTGTTGAAGGGACTCGGGGTTGGTAAGGGCGATCGAGTGGCGATCTACCTCCCCATGGTTCCGGAAGTGGCGGTCGCCATGCTCGCGTGCGCCCGCATCGGCGCCCCGCATACGGTGGTGTTCGGAGGCTTCTCAGCCGAATCGTTGCGCGACCGGATCAACGACGCCGCCGCCACGGTGCTCGTCACCGCCGACGGCGGCTACCGCCGGGGATCGGTCGTTCCGCTCAAGCAGAGCGCGGATGATGCGGTCAGCGCGACGCCCAGCATTCAACACGTCGTCGTGCTGAAACGCACCGGGCAAGCCGTCCCCATGCAGACTGGCCGCGACCACTGGTGGGACGACCTCATGGCCAAAGCGGCGTCCGATTGCCCCCCCGAGCCGATGGACGCAGAAGATCCGCTCTACATCCTGTATACCTCCGGGACGACCGGGAAACCGAAAGGCATCCTGCACACCACCGGGGGATACCTCACCCACGTCTACGCCACCACCAAGTGGGTGTTCGACCTCAAGGACGACGACGTGTTCTGGTGCACCGCCGACGTGGGCTGGGTCACGGGGCACTCCTACGTCGTCTACGGCCCGCTGGCGCTCGGTGTCACCGAGGTGATGTACGAAGGCGCCCCGGATCATCCCGGCAAGGACCGGTTCTGGACCATCTGCGCGCGCCACGGGGTCACGGTGTTCTATACCGCGCCGACCGCGATCCGCGCATTCATGAAATGGGGCACGGAGCTCCCCGCCAAACACGACCTTTCGAAGCTCCGCCTGCTCGGCAGCGTGGGCGAGCCGATCAATCCCGAAGCCTGGATGTGGTACCAGAAACACATCGGCGGCGGGCGCTGCCCCATCGTCGACACCTGGTGGCAGACCGAAACGGGCGGGATCATGATCACGCCGCTCCCTGGCGTCACGACCACCAAGCCGGGATCCGCGACGGTCCCGTTCCCCGGGATTGACGCGCAGCTGCTCGACGGCGAGGGGAAGCCGGTCCCGGTAGGCGGCGGCTACTTGGCCATCACCAGTCCATGGCCGGGCATGCTCCGGACCATCTGGGGCGACGATGAGCGTTATCGCACCGTCTATTGGAGCAAATGGCCGAACACCTACTTCGCCGGCGACGGAGCGAAGCGGGACGAGCAGGGCTATTTCTGGCTGCTGGGCCGCGTGGATGACGTGCTGAATGTCGCGGGACACCGCATCGGCACCATGGAAGTCGAGAGCGCTCTCGTGGATCACCCCGCCGTCGCGGAAGCCGCCGTGGTAGGCCGGGCCCACGATCTCAAGGGTCAGGCGCTGGCGGCGTTCGTCACGCTCAAGGAAGGCCACCCGGCGAGCGCCGCGTTGATCGATGAGCTGAAGAGCCACGTCGCGAAGAAGATCGGCGCGCTGGCGCGGCCGGACGACATCCTGTTCACCGCCGACCTGCCCAAGACGCGCAGCGGAAAAATCATGCGGCGGTTGCTCAAAGACATCGCGGAAGGTCGGACACTGGGCGACACCACCACCCTCGCCGATCCCGCGGTGGTGGAGCGGCTGAAGACGCAATACGAGTCGGAAGAAGCCTGACCGGAGGCGCTCAGGACTCGCGCCGCACCGCGCTCCCGGCGACGATCGTAATCGCCGTGATGACCACAGCCGACCCGACGCACCAGCGGCAAATGGCGTGGAGCACGAACAGCTCGATGTAGGTCAGGTACAGCGTGAACAGAAACCCGCCGGCGGCGAGCGCCGCGAGGAGGCGCGTCGGCCAGCGGCGTCCGAGGGAAGCCGGCTGCAGCCCGGCCAGGGCCACCGCGAGAATCAGGGCGTACCCGACCACTCCGTAGAAGGCGACCGGAACGCCGAACAGCGCTCCGTAGAAGCTGGTCTGCACGTACTCGCAGTCGCCCGTGCCGCACCGCAGGTCTCCGATCACACCGATCTTGTGAAGCCAGAGATACAGCGCGATGCTGAGCCCGGCGAGCGCCAACAAGGCGATCGCCTGGCGATGCCGCACTAGCGACGGCCCGTCGTGAGGCTGTCGACCAGGGCCTTGAAGGCGTCGGAGTTGCTGTAGCGGCGGGTGTCGAGCTCGACGCCGTTGGCGAAAAACGTCGGAGTCCCACCCACGTTGCGCGCGAGGCCCTCCAAGCGACTCAGCTCGATGCGGCCGGCATACCGCTGCGTGTCCATGCAGGCGTCGTGCCGCCCCATGTCGAGCCCGATGCCACGCATCAGGTCACGGAACAGGCCGGTGGGGTTCCGACCCATCTGCGCCCAGGCACTGGAGCGAGCAAAGACGACATCGATGGCCTCCCAGACTTTCCCCTGCTCGTCCGCGCAGGCGACGGTGTGGGACGCCAGGCGCGACCACTGGTGGATCGGCAGGGGGAAGTCGCGAAACCGCCAGCGAAGCAGACCGGTGGCGATCAGCTGCTGGCGGATTTCCGGGAATTGCACCACGCCGAATTGCCCGCAATACGGACATTCGAAATCGGCGTATTCGATAACCTCGACCGGCGCCGTGTCGCTGCCCAGCACGTAGCCCCGGAATGCGCTGTCGGCCGCGGTGAACGCAACGGGCGGCGCGCCCGCCGACGAGAGGCCGCCCGATGTAGCCGGCTGAGAGCTTTTCCAGATCAGGATGGCGGCGACCGCGGCCACCGCGCCCAGCAAGAGGTAAAACCGTTTCATCCCTCGGAGGTCCTCCGCCAGGGTTCGTCGTCCTCGCGCTCGTCGAAATCCTGCTCGCGGATGTGCCGATCCGCTTCTTCCACGATGCGTCGGCTCTCGGCGATCTCGGGTGTGTCGTAGGTCAACCGAACCTCGTAGTGGAACAGCTCGCTGCGGGCGTTGCCGAGCAATCGCTGCAGCTCTGGTGCGGCTTCGAGCAGCCGGCCGTCCTTGTCCAGGTCCTGGATCCGGAGCGCCAACGCGCGCAGCAATGCGACCAGCCGTTGGGCGCGCTCAGGGCCGTATACCTGATCGTGCATGCTCATGCAGGAGTATACCATGGGCCGCCAGTAACAGCCTGCGACGGGTTTGCCTGAGGTGGGGGGCCCCCATTAGATTGCGCCCGCGTCACCCGCCCCGCCTCAAAGGAGCGATCAGCATGGCAAACAAGCGTGAGCCCCGAAAACCCGTGACCCCCACCACCTTCGAGCAAGCCCGCGACGAGCTATTCTCCCACATCCTGCGCTGTGGCGTATTGGAAGCGGGCCCGGAACATCAAAAGGAGTGGTTCGACGATACGATGCTGTACCTGGCCGACCGATACGCAGACCTGACTGAACCCGAGATGGAGCAGCTGCGGACGCTCGGGGAACGCTATTGCCGGCCCGTGCAGCCGCGGCCGTCTCCGGTCGGCGCGAGCGCGTGAGCACGCCGCGTCGCATGTGACGTCCACGGGCGCCCGATGGGCGCCCGTCGTCGTTCAGGACCACCAGGGTGGAAACTGCCGCCAGCGAATCCCGAGCCGCACGCGGAGGCCGCCGGCAAATCCCAGCTCCGCGAACCATCCGCGCCGCCGCCCCGCGGCCGCCTCGACTCCGACCAGGGTGACCAACGCCCCCACGCCGCGCCGCCCGCGCGATCCCATATAGGCCACGCCGATCCCTCCGTAAGGGGACACGCCGCTCCTCGCCCCGGGTGTGACGAGGAATTGCGCCGTCGCTTCGAGCCGCAGCGCCGCCTGTCCTTCCACCGCGCCCCCCGCTGCCGTCATGGCGATCCGGCCCTGGCCGCTCGGCCGCAGCGCGACACCCGCCGCAAGGCCGTAGAAGTCGTACCGCGCCCAGGCGGCGAGCGGTCCAGCGTCAAGCTCCCGGACGGAGAGTCCCTGTGCGGTGAGCCCGCGCGCGAGCACCGCCACCAGCACCGGCGCGAACGCGCTACGCAATGGTGACGTCGTAGCTGACCTGAATGTCGGGCGCGAGAGAGGCCATCACCGAACAGTATTTCTCGAGTGACAGTTCGACCGCGCGGCGGACTTTCGTTTCGTCCGCTCCCTCGCCGCTGACGCTGAACTGGAAGTGGATGGCGGTGAACCGGCGGGGATGCTCCTCGCGCCGGGTGCCGGTCATGGCGACCTCCAGGGAACGGAGTACGACGCGCATCTTCTCGAGGATCGACACGACATCCGCCGAGGTGCACGTCGCCCCCGCCAGCAACAGGAGTTCCACCGGGGACGTCGCGACCGTGGAGTCGCCATCCACAACAAGAGGTGGCCGATCGCGGCCGCCACCCTCGAACACGAGCCGCTCGCGCCACCGCATCGTCACGCTTGCCGTGTTGCCGGCCACTCTACGCCTCCGGGGTTGGTTCGTGGCTGCCCGACCCGGTGTTCCCCCGCTTCACGGCACGCCCGTAGTCCCAGATGGCGTACACCGAGACGGCTCCGGTGGCCCAGGCGAGCGGGCGGACCAGCGGCGCGGCAGCGATCAGTGCCACGAGTGTGAGCGCGATCCGCCGGTCCGGCGGGCCACCGCGCCGTCGGCCAAGTCGGTGGCGCCGGCGAGCGCGACGATGACGATCTGCTGGAGCGGGCCCGCAGCAAATGGAAACAACGCCGCGAGTGGGAACCGCAGCATCGTCAGCACGTCCGCCGCCCCGAGGCGCGGTTTCACTTGTGTCCTCCTCACCGGGCCGATAGCTTCACCGCGTGGACCTCAATCTGCTGAAGCACGCCGTCATCTTCCAGGACCTCGACGACGGGGAGCTCGCCCGCGTGGCCGAGGTGTGCCGCGAACAGAAGTTCACCGTCGGGCAATACATCTTCAAGGAAGGCGAGCCCGGCAACCGCCTGTTCATCATCGCCGACGGCGAGGTGCGCATCTCGCGTACCATCCCCGGCTCGGGCGAGGAGGCGTTGGCCATACTCAAGCCCGGTGCGAATTTCGGCGAGATGGCGATCTTCGACCGGACGGAGCGCTCCACCGACGCGATCGCCAACGTCGCCAGCACGCTCATCACGATTTCCCGCTCCGACTTCGAGCTGCTGCTCGATTTCAATCGCGACATCGCGTACAAGGTCCTGTGGTCGGTGGTGCGGCTGCTCTCCTCACGGCTGCGGGTCACGAACGACAACCTGCGGTCGTTCCTGGCCATGTCCATGTTCTGACGCGGTTCCCTTCCGTCCAACCACGCAGGTTCCGGGTATCAGGTCACATGAAGCGCATCGGGATCACGCTCGCGCTCTGCGCGGCGTTCGTAGGCTGTTCCGACACTGGCGGAACCAGTGGCCGTCTCGTCGTCTCACCTTTGCTCGATTCCATATTCATCGGGGACACACTAACAGCGCGGCAGGTGCTGTATACCGAACAGGGCGCGGTGCGAGACCCCGGCCCGATCCTGTGGTCAAGCAGCAACCCTGGAGTCCTACAGGTTGATGCGGCCACCGGGAAGCTGACTGGACTCACAGCGGGGTTCGCAAACGTGCTGGCCGAGGCGCGTGGCGTGCTCGGCGGGGCGCTGGTAGTGGTATCGCGCCCCCTGCAAATCACGCTGCTGCTCGACTCGGTGTTCCTCATGCCGGGCGACACGTTTACGGTTCCGGTCCACGTGGAACAGCAGGCACCCGGCGTGCCGGTCGTCTGGTTCAGCGCCGCTGCCAATGCGGTGTTCGACGTCGATTCGGCCACCGGCCGGGACAGCGCCAAGGCGCCCGGCGGACCGGTGCGCTTCGTGGCGCACGCGGCACTGGGCGCCGACACGACCGCCGATTCGGGGACCGTCGAGGTCGTGAGTCTCACCGATACGATCGGCGGCAGAGCGTCCTATGCGATGTTCGGCACGGTGATCCGCAGCGTGAAGGTCTCAGCGCGCGCGTTGACCTATCCCCGACGCGACGATACCCTGACGTTTCGGCTTCGCCTGCCCGTGGTCCAGGGAACCACCACGGTCGAAGCCCTGGTCATCACACTGCGGGATCCGCCGGCGGCTCCGGGATCGATCCCCATCGATTCGATTTCCCTGGCCGAGCTGTTGGGTCCGACCGACTTGTTCTGCCGACCGCCGCGAAATTGGGGATTGTGGTCCGCCCTGACATCGGCCGTCACCCGGGTCGATGGCCTGTCGCGAGCGGGCGGAAGCATCACGATCACACAGATCGTCCCGGTCGCCAACGGCGCGGCGGTCAGCGGACGGTTCTATCTTCCCACCCAGCGGGGCGATTTCTACGACGATCCGCTCGGGGCGTTGCCGATCCGGGGAACGTTCGTCGCTCCGTGGATTACGACCGCAGTCCGCTGCGAGTAGTGAGCTGCGACTAAGACAGCGCTACGGGAGGATTCGCAACAAGCCCGCTTCCGCGCTCCCCTTGATGAAGCTCTCGGCATCGGTTGCCGGGATCGTGACGCCAGTCACCTTGCGGCCCAGTCGGGCGCTCGCGGCCATGTAGTCCTCCACCGACCCACCGGCCCACTCGGCCGCGTCGTCTTTCATCTGACGGACGATGTCCTCCCACGTGCCGACATAGGTGCGGCCAGCGCGGGTACGCACGCGCTGAATCTCGCCGCCGGATGCGCCCTTTTTCATGCCTTGCAGCTCGGTGAGCAGCGTGCCGAACAGCTCGAGCTGACGCGGGTCGCGAACCTGTCCGTCGGACCCGATGGCTTCGATTTCAGCGAGTAGCAGGTCTTCCGGCGCGGCCTCCCCAGTCAGCTCCCCCAGCCGCCCATGCCACGGTACGAGTTCGGGGTCGTTGTCCGGAAGCCGGTACACGCTCCGCTTCAGCTCGAGCAGTCGCCAGATGGCGAGGGTATCGACGTGATCGTCCGGCTCGGTGCGCTCCAGATGGAACAGGGCGGCTTCATACTCGCCCCGGTCGTAGAGCAGGTTGGCGAGGTAGATGCGGGCCTCGGACTGGCTGGGCTCGAGCTCGAGGGCCCGTCGCAGCCAATAGAGGGAGCCCCCTTCATCGCCCAGGCGGTGAGCCGCATACCCGACGCACGCCGCCGCCTCGGCCGAGTCGCTGTGGGCCGTGAGGGCCGTTTCGAAGAACCGCCGCGCCTGGTCCAGCACCCCTTCCCGGAACAGGGCGCGCCCGACCTGGAGGATCAAATCGTGATCCTCCTGAAACCCGAGGGCGAGAATACGCTCGAAGCAGGCCATGGTGCCCGCGCGGTCGCCGAACTTGAGCAGCACCTCACCCAGGCCGGCAAGGGCATCCTCATGGTCCGGATCGAGGGCGATCGCCTCATCGAAGGCGCGGCGCGCCCAAGCGTACTCCTCGCGCGCCAACCGCGCATAGCCCATCCCGACGTGCAGCTCGACAGCATTCGGGTAGAGACTCAGCCCGTCGCGGAGCACCTCGATGGCGTCGTCATACTGTCCTTCGTTGTAAAGCCGATGAGCACGGTCGTCGAATTCGTCGGAGCTGAGGAACGGTTCCCCAGTCATTCGAGCGGGACCCCTTGGAAGGTTGGGCTATGATACGACACGACGAGCGGTTCCACAAGCAGAGACGCCGTCGCGGAAGCGTGCGTCAGGGTCGCGACGCCGCGAGGGCGTTGCCCGCCACCAGGAGGAAGCTCGCGGCCCGCAGGCCCTCGCCCTGGACGGCGCCGGCGAACGCTTCGAGGGTCGCTTCGGCGCGGCGGCGATAGTCCGGGTCGCCGGAGGCAGCGGCCAATCCCAGCAGCATATGCGCGGCCCACGCGTTCGCGCCCGGCAGTAGATCGTCGAGGACCGGCTTCACCCGATCATCGAGCGGCGGCGCCGGTACATCCCGGGCGGCGATGTCGAAATAGCCTCCGGACGGATCGGCGAAGTCCCGATCCATCACGGCCACGAGGTCGCGCGCACCGTCGAGGTAGCGGCGCCGTCCTGTCGCGTTGTAGGCCGCTACGCAGGCGGTCGCCACCTGCACCTGATCCTGCAGCAGTCCCGCGAGAGCGCCAGCCCCCGTATGCCGGACGCCTGCGCCACGCGCGTACACGCGCCGCAGCAGGGTGTCCAGCGCAGCGATCGCGCGCCGCTGCGCCAGGGTATCGCGCAAGGCGTCCGAGGTCTCGATCGCGGCCGCGATGGCGTACCCGTCCCGGTCAGCGAAAAACGCCCGGCCGTCGCCAAACGTGAGCGTCCGCAGCAGGGCGGTGAGCTCATGGTGGCTCCCCACGTGGTACCGGGGTTCGGCGGTGAATACCCAGGCGAGTGACAGGGCGCGAGCGCGCGCGGCGCGCACGATCTCGAGTGGCTCGTCGACCGTGGCCGTGGCGACGGCCCCTGAATCAAGCAACGCGTCGAGCGTCCGTCGCGCCACACTGAGGGCCATAGTGTCGCCGCCGCGGCTGTACTCGGTGAGCAGCAGCACCACGCCCTGCGCCGGCCCGAACCCGCCCAACCCGCGGCCGGCCTGCAGCGTCGTCTCGAGCGCCGCCCGCACCGACCCCACTTCGAACGCCAGGGCGGGCGGCCGCAACACCCCATGGACGCCGAGTCCGCGCGACAGCGAGAGTTGTCGCACCACGGCCGCGTGCCGCAGCAGGAAGGCGCGCCGATCACGGAAATCGCGCGCGATGTCGGGGAGGAGCTGCTTCAGGCCGCGACCGGTGACCGGGTCATCGGCCGGGAAGTACGTGCCGCCGAAGAAGGCCGAGCCGTCGGGAGTGAGAAACACGGTGAGGGGGTAGCCGCGCAGGCCCGCCAGCGAGAGCACCGCCGCCTGGTAGCGTTGGGCCACGTCGGGGCGCTCGTCGCGGTCGACGCGCACCGGCACGAAGAGCGAGTCGATCAACGCGCCCAGCAGCGGATCGGAATAGACCTCCCGATCCATGACGGTGCACCAGCGACAGTCCTCGGCGCCGACATACAGCAGCACCGGCCGGTCGAGCCGGGCCGCCAGTGCGAAGGCGTCCCGACTCCATGGCTGCCAGCTGACCGGCTGGCGCGCCGCACGGGCGAGATACGGAGTAGCCGTGTGCGCCATGCGGTTCACGAACTGGCCGTGCTCGGTCGCGCACGCGGTCGTGAACAGCACAAGGCACAGAGGGAGAATCGGGCGAGTGGGCATGCGAAGGCGAGGGGTAATGTACATACCCGGCGTCGCGCACACCCGTTCCAGCGCCAGCGGGCTGTATGTCACTCGAGGGCCACGTGGATGGGGCACGGTGTTATGCTTGCTGAACTATGGACCCCATCCCGACGACGATCACCCCGAAACCGAACGGCCCGCTGATTGTCGAGGGTCCGGTGCGCATCACGACCGTGGATGGCACCGAAATCCCCGTGCCGCCACGCAAGGACGGGACCCCCGCGCAAGTCGTTGTCCTGTGCCGTTGTGGGTCATCCGCGACGAAGCCATTTTGCGACGGGTCGCACCGGCGAATCGGCTTCAACAGTGCCCCCGCTCCCCTGTCGTAAGCACGTGGTGTTATAGTTGGGCCTGTTCCAGGCCCCCATCCAAGCCCCTGTTCAACGGGCCGGACGGGCAGGCCCACTGCTGTGAGCGCGCCCTATCTGGAGGTAGACGCAATGGCGAAGGCTGGAAAGGTCCCGATGGCGGCCGATGAGGGATATTGCGTGAAGTGCAAGACGAAACGGAAGATCTCGAATCCGCAGGAAGTGCAGATGGCCAACGGCCGCCCGGCCCTGAAGGGCGTCTGCCCCGTGTGCGGGACGGGAATGTTCAAGATCCTGCCGCCGAAGTGAGGCGAGGGTAGGTGAGGCGACGGAAGATGAAGCACGAGGGCCCGGTATCGATCCGGGCCCTCGTCTTATTGCTCCGCCATGAATGGGTACGCGAAATCTGTCGGCGCGGTGAAGTTCTCCTTGATCACCCGCGGCGACACCCACCGGATCAGATTGAACAGGCTGCCGGCCTTGTCATTCGTGCCGCTGGCGCGGGCGCCGCCGAACGGCTGCTGCCCCACGACCGCGCCGGTCGGCTTGTCGTTCACGTAAAAGTTGCCGGCGGCGTAGCGCAGCGCGGTGAGCGCCTCGCCCACGGCGTGGCGGTCACGCGCGAACACGGCGCCGGTCAGTGCGTAGGGAGACGTCGTGTCCACCAGGCGCAGCGTTTCGGTCCACTGTCGCTCAGGGTAAACGTGCAGCGTGAGGACAGGGCCGAAGATCTCATCGCACATCGTGCGGTACGCTGGGTCCTCCACCTGGAGTAGCGTCGGTTGGATGAAGTAGCCGTCCGCGTCATCGCAGCCGCCGCCGAACAGCACGGTGACGCCCGGGGCCGTCTTGGCGGCGTCGATGTAGCCCTTGATCTTGTCGAACGCTTTCCGGTCGATCACCGCGCCCATGAAGTTCCGGAAATCGGACGGGTCGCCCACCCGGATGCGCTCGAGCATCGCGAGCACGCGATCGCGCACCCCCGGCCAGATCGAGTCCGGCACGTAAGCACGGGAGGCGGCCGAACATTTCTGGCCCTGGTACTCGAAGGCGCCGCGGACGATCGCGGCGGCGAGCTGATCGGGATCGGCGCTCGCATGGGCAACGATGAAGTCCTTGCCCCCGGTCTCGCCCACGAGGCGTGGGTAGTCGGCGTACTGCTTCAGATTCTTGGCGACCGTATCCCAGAGCGACTGGAATACCTCGGTGGACCCGGTGAAGTGGATGCCCCCCAGGTGACGGTCGGCGAGCAATGCCGCGCTGATCTGCGACGCCGGTCCCGGGAGGAAGTTGATCACGCCCGGGGGCAGCCCCGCTTCCTCCAGCAGCTTCATCAAGAAGTAGTTCGAGTATACCGCCGTCCCGGCGGGCTTCCACACGACAGTCGTCCCCATGAGCGCGGGCGCCGAGGAGAGGTTGCCGCCGATCGAGGTGAAGTTGAACGGGCTGATGGCGTAGACGAACCCCTCGAGCGGCCGGTAGTCGAGCAGGTTCCACGCGCCGGGCGCCGACAGCGGCTGCTCGGCATGAATCCGCTCGGCGAAGTGCGCGTTGAAGCGGAAGAAGTCGATCAATTCGCACGACGCGTCGATCTCGGCCTGATGCGACGTCTTGCTCTGTCCCAGCATCGTCGCGGCGTTGACGATCGCCCGATGCTTGCCGGCGAGCAGGTCCGCCGCCTTGAGGAACACCGCCGCCCGCTGCTCGAGGGTCCATGCGGCCCACTCCGGCCACGCGGCGCGCGTCGCCGCAATGGCGGCGGCGATTTCTTTCGGCCCGGCCTGGTGCACCTTGGCCAGCACGTGTTGGTGGCAATGCGGCATGACCGCATCCACCGTCTTGCCGGTGCGGATCTCCTTGCCCCCGACGATCACCGGGATCTCGATCGGGCGGGCGCTCAATTCACGCAGCGCGCGCTTCAGCTCGTCGCGCTCGGGGGTGCCCGGCGCGTGGGAGCGGACGGGCTCATTGATGGGAACGGGGATTTTCGACATGGCCGGAATCTAACAGGGTTCTCAAACACGGAGAGGGGCGATGGACGGGAGTAGCGGTGGGGAACGCCCCGGTGTTTAGTAAGGTGCCATGACCATCGACCCGCAGACCCGAATCGGCCACGTCCACCTCACCGTCTCTGACCTGGAGCGCGCGCTCACTTTCTACCGGGACGTGCTGGGGTTCGAGGTCACGTCGCGATACGGCAGCGAAGCCGTGTTCGTGTCGGCGGGGGGGTACCATCATCACATCGGCCTGAACACGTGGGCCGGCCGTGGCGCGCCCCGGCCCGCGCACGGGACCACCGGCCTGTACCACTTCGCCATCCTGTTTCCCGACCGACCGGCGCTGGCCGCCACGGTGCGGCGCGTGCTCGAGCATGGCATTCCGCTCGAGGGGGCTTCCGACCACGGTGTGAGCGAGGCGATCTACCTCCGCGACCCGGACGGCAACGGCATCGAGCTGTATTGCGACCGGCCCAGCGCGGAGTGGCCGCGCGCGCCGGACGGATCACTCGTCATGTACACGCGGCCGTTGAATATGGAAGACCTGCTTAAGGCGAGCCAGAAGTTGTCAGCGCCTCCCTCTCACCATCAGGCTATCCGAGATCCGCGCCGCCATGAGCGGCTGCACCGGGCGCGTTGGGCCCCGGGGGAGCATCGCATCCAGATTGGCGAGCCCGTACGCGCTGACTGCCATCACCGTGGACGCCTGCCGCAGGTCCCAATCGATCGCCTTGTCATAGGTGTCGGACTGGGAGTGATGCGTATGGTTGTAGCCACGCGTGATCTGATTGAAGTTGAAGCCGGGCACGCCATAAGGAAGGAAAGAGAGGTGGTCGGTCCCGCCCTTCATGGCATCCGTCACAGTGTCCGCGTTGAGGGCGCGGACCGGGGCGAGCAGCGCACGCCACAGACCGAATAGATCCGGGCGGCCCTGCAGCGCCTGACCCGTGATCGCGCCCACGCCGTTGTCGAGCACGATCACGGCCTGAATCGAGTCGGCTTCGGCCGCGTGCGCCTCGGCGTATTTGCGCGACCCGATCAGCCCCTGCTCCTCACCGGTGAACAGCACAAATCGGATGGTCCGCTTGGG
This sequence comes from uncultured Gemmatimonadaceae bacterium, assembly GCA_964596925.1. GTDB lineage: Bacteria > Gemmatimonadota > Gemmatimonadetes > Gemmatimonadales > GWC2-71-9 > DASTHG01. The sequence goes on from CAZQWQ010000069.1 coordinate 262,665, forward strand.
CTTGAGCCCCGAGCGCATGATGATCCGGGCCGCTTCGAGCGTCGCGATCGATCCGGTGCCGTTGTCCGAGGCGCCGGTGCCCAGGTCCCAGGAATCAAGGTGCGCACCCACGATGACCACCTGGCCCGGATGCTCGCTGCCGGGAATCTCGGCCACCGTATTCCACTGCGGCACCGAGTCGGTCGTGAGCGTGTTGCTGATACTCGCCTCGAGCTGCGGCACGACGCCGGCCTGGAGCAGCCGGTCGAACAGCGCGTACTCCTCGTGGGCAACGGCGATCCGCGGGAGCGGAGCAATGCTGTTGGGAGATCCGCTCATGTTGAGCAGCCCTTGTTCCTTCCCGCCGTCCAGCAGCGTTCCCAAGGCCCCCCGGTTGCGGAGGATGTAGGGAAGATCCCGCTGGAACTGTTGGCGCTGCGCCCGTTGCGCCGAGTCGAGACCCGACTGGGCGGCGGCCTGGTTGCGGAACAAGTCGCGTTGCCGCTGCGAGTCCGCGGCGCTCATGGGCGGGCCGTCGTTGTTCCAGACCATAGCGGGCGGCGCGAGCATCACCCACGCCCCTTTCACCCGGGCGCCGTTTGCCGCCAGGCTCTCGGGGCGGCTTGCGTCGATGCGCACCACGGGGCCGCGGACGGGCTTACCGCCCGTGCCCGGCGACCAGGCCCAGCTCGCAGCCACCACATCGTGCGTTCGCGGAGCCACGAGGCGCGCCCACATCGGGCCGCGCGTCCAGGTGCCACCGAAATTCCATTGTTCCAGGTGGGCGGTGAGCCCGTAGTCCTGAAAGCGGCGCAATGTCCAATCGTTCGCCGCCCGGGCCGCGGGAGAACCCGTGAGGCGGGGACCGATGATGTCGCTCAGGTATGCCAGGTTTTGCATCGCTTCGGAGCGGTTCATGCCCTCGTCGATCAGGGCACCGGCCCCCGCGGTATCCACGGTTGGCTGTTGGGCCCCGAGTGTACCGATCCCCAGCACCACGGCCAAAACGATAACGATGCGCATCATGCCTCCGTGCCGAATGGCGGCGACGCGCCGCGCTGTACCGGGATCGGGAGCGAGACGGTGAACGTCGTGCCCACGCCTTCCGTGGATTTTACAGCCACGGTCCCGCCAAACACCTCCTGGGCCACCTTGCGCACCACGGTGAGACCCGCTCCGCCCTCGCCGGGAGCCTTCGTGCTGAACCCCGCCTCGAACACCCGATCGACGAGGTACGCGGGAATACCCACTCCGCGGTCGGTCACCGACAGACGCAACGTCTCTCCTTCGCGATCGAGCCGTACCGTGATCGACCCTGGACGGCTGCTCGAGGCCTCCGCCGCGTTGCGCACCAGGTTGATCAACAGCTCGTACAGCAGATTCGGGTCGCCGCTCAAGTGAACGGTCTCGAGCGCCGTGGCCAGCTCGACGTCGACGCCGCGCTGTCGCAGGACCCGCCCCTCGAGCGCCACCACAGATCGAGCCACGCGGACGGCGTCGAAACGCTCGCGAGCGCCGACGGCTCCACGCGCTCGGTCCTGCACCGCCTGCAGAAAATCGAACGCGCGGCTCAGCGCCTCGAGCACCTCGCCGAGCTCATCGAGCAGCTCGAGGCGGCGCGCCACCGGGAGGTCCTCCATCCGGCCCAGCGACTCCATGGTCAGCTGCAGGCCGGCTTGCGCCGCACTGAGCGGATTCTTCGCCTCGTGCGCGATCACAGCAGGAAGGGTGAGCAGATCACGGAGCGGGTCGACCGAGATCGACGGCGGTCGGCCTACCGCGGCGGCCTCGCGCCGGTCCGAAAGCCCGACGCACAAACCGGCCAGCTCCAGGGTGAGGCGGGTCGGGCTGCGGCGCTCTCTGCCGTCCGGTGGTCCGGAGGCGGGCCGCAAGCGCACCGGCGCTATGACCCAGGGCCCTTCGAGGGAAAGCCGGCATCCAACAAAACGACTGCCGCTGCGAATCGGGACGCCCCAACGCTTCAGCGTGAGGTCGACGTCGATGTTGGTAAGATGATGTCGCGGATTTGGATCGCTCGTGGCGCGAGGGATCATGGTCGGCCCATCGGCGACCTCCCAGAGGGTCACCGGCCGGCCGTCGAGCGCCACGCTCGCCTGCCGCAGGATCTCCCCGGCGCCTCCCCGAAAGTTTTCCGTTGCCACCCCCGGTGCCCCCTCTCGGGAATCCCCATGGCCCGTTCAACGCGCACCTAAAGTAGCAACAATGGCCCGTAAAGGGTACAATTTTCAGTACTTCCAACACGAGGTTGACCCATGCCTACGAATCGTCCGACCGTCCGTTGGCTCCTGGGCGCCGCCGTCCTCACGGCAGGCTGCGGAGGAGGTGGCGGCGGTGGCGGGGGCACAGGCCCGAACCGCACCCTGGCGGTCTCCGCCGGCAACAACCAGATCGGCAATGCCGGTGCCGCCCTGACCAACCCCTTGGCGGTCGTCGTCCTGGACGCCACCACCAGCACCCCAGCGCCGGGGGTGACGATCACCTGGGCCGTCACCCGGGGCGGCGGCTCCGTAACCGCGTCCAGCATCACCGACGCGAGCGGGATCGCCACCGCCACCCGCACCCTCGGCTCCGACACGATCGCGCAGGCTACGACCGCGACCGGGGCCGGTCTCTCAGGCTCGCCCGTGACGTTCAACTCGACGAGCCGGATCCAGGGAGCCACCCAGATGCAGCTCAACGCCGGCACCACGCAGTCCGATACCATCGGCGCGACGCTGGGCACGGCGTACGAGGTCTTGGTGCGCAACGAGACGGGCACACCCGTTGTCGGGGTGACGGTCAATTGGACCGCGGCCGCCGGTGGTTCCGTGTCCGCCCCGACCAGCGTGACCAACGCGAGTGGGATCGCCACGGTCAGCCGGATCCTCGGCACCACTGTCGGCGCGCAGACGGCGCAGGCCCGGGTCGCCGGCCTGAGCGGCAATCCCGTGAACTTTGGCGCCACGGCCACGGCGGGGAACGTGTCGCTCATAGAGAAGACCGCGGAGCCGGCGGCTGGGGTGATCAACTCGAACGTGACCTACACCGTGACGGCGCGCGACCGGGCCAACAACCCGAGGGTCAATGTCACGATCGACTGGGCCGCGACGGGTGGCGGCGGGACGATTGCCCCGCTGCAAAACACCACGGACACGAACGGGGAGGCGAGCGCCACGCGGACGTTGAGCGGAACGGTCGGCGCACACACGGCGACCGCTGTTGCCCCCGCCATTGCGAGTACCCTCACCTTCACCACCAACGCGACTACGGCACCCCTCGCGGCGAGCGTCACAGTGGGCAACGACTTTTTCAACCCGACGTCCGTGACGATTGCCGCGACTGGCGTGGTGACCTGGACCTGGAACCCGGGCGGGATCCCCCACAACGTCACGTTTAGTACCGCGGGATCCCCGACCAACATCGCGAACCGGACCACTGGGTCTGAAAACCGGACGTTCCCGACGCCCGGGACATTCAACTACACCTGTACGATCCACGCCGGAATGGCCGGTAGCGTGACGGTGCAATAGGACGCGTGTAACGCCTTCAGTTTCGTGACGCCAAGTTGCAAGTTAGGAGCGCAACTTGGCGTCACTTGTTCCCTCAACGTCCCGGGTCGGTCGTCATGCGAACTCTGCTCGTACTCTCCCTGATTGGCTGCGCCGGCTTGCAGGCCCAGCAAGCGCTGACGCCCGCCCCGATCCGTGGCTTCCCCACGAGTCTCCTCGCGGACCAGGCGCGGCGCGAAGCGGTAGCGCGTGCCGTCCCGAGCCGCGATACGCTGCGTGCCCTGGTGCGGATGCTGTCGGCGGTGCCGCACGAAGCGGGTACCGAGCGGTCGCACCAGGTGGCCCAGATGCTGCTGGCGCGGTTTCGGGCGCTCGGCCTGAACGCTCGCATCGAGCAGTTCGAAGCGCTGATGCCGCGTCCCGTGTCGCGCGCGCTGGAGCTCGTGGCGCCGGAGCGGTTTACCGCGTCGCTCCGCGAGCCGACGCTGCCGCAGGACCCCACCACCGGCCAGCCCGACCAACTGCCGAGCTTCAACGCCTATTCGGCCGACGGAGACGTCACCGGCCCGCTCGTGTACGTGAACTACGGCCGACCCGAGGACTATCGGGTGCTCGACAGCTTAGGCATCAGCGTGCAAGGAAAGATCGTGATCGCCCGCTATGGGGGGTCGTGGCGCGGCATCAAGCCGAAGGTGGCGGCGGAGCATGGGGCGATCGGATGCCTCATCTATTCCGATCCGCGGGACGACGGGTTCTTCGTGGATGAGCCCTACCCCACGGGCCCCATGCGGCCGGCGGACGGCGTGCAGCGCGGCAGCGTGATGGACATGCCGCTCCACCCGGGCGACCCGCTGTCGCCGGGGTGGGCGTCCGTTCCCGGCGGGCGGCGACTCACCCCGACCGAGGCGCAGACCCTCGTCAAGATCCCCGTGCTGCCGATCGGCCACGGCGATGCCCTGCCACTATTGCGCGCCATGACCGGGCCGGTCGCGCCCGAGTCGTGGCGCGGCTCGCTCCCCATCACCTACCATCTCGGTCCCGGCGCCGCGACCGCGCATCTCGCGCTCAGCTTCGAGTGGCGCACCCGTCCGCTGTACAACGTGATCGCCACGATTCCCGGATCGGTCTGGCCCGATCAATGGGTGATGTACGGCAACCACCACGACGCATGGGTGAATGGTGCGCAGGATCCGATTTCCGGCCAGGCCGCCCTCGGTGAGACGGCGCGGGCGGTTGCCACACTGTTGAAGACGGGGTGGCGCCCGGCGCGCACCATCGTCTTTGCCGCCTGGGACGGTGAAGAGTGGGGACTGCTCGGGTCCACCGAATGGGCCGAGGCGCATGCCGACGAGCTGCGCGCCAAAGCGGTCGTCTACTACAACTCCGACACCAACAGCGCGGGATGGATCGACGTCGACGGGTCGCATGCGCTGCAGCAATTTGTATCCGAAGTCGCGCGCGACATCGCCGACCCCAAGAGCGGCGGCAGCGTGCTCGCCGCTCAGCTCGCGCATCGGCGCGAGCTGCGCGGGCCGAAGGACACCACATCGGACACCAGCTTCACGATCGGCGCGCTGGGCTCAGGGTCGGACTACACCGCCTTTCTCGATCACCTGGGTCTGCCCTCCCTGAACATCAGCTACGGCGGCGCGGCGCGCAGCGGGATCTATCACTCGATCTACGACAGTTACACCTTCTTCGAGCGGTTCCTCGACACCGGCTATGTGTATGCGGTGACCGAAGCCCAGACCCTCACCACCGCGATCCTCCGGATGGCGGATGCTCCGGTGCTTCCGTTCGAGTTCCGCGCGCCGGCGCGCACGTTCCGCAAGTACGTCGACGAGCTGGCGCGTCTGGCGACGGACAACGACACCACGAAGGGGCTCGACCTCACGGGGCTGCGCGCGTCACTGGATCGATTGGACAGCGCCGCCGTAGCCTGGGACCGCGCGAGCGCGGGGATCGACGGCTTGGCCGCGACGAACCGGAGACGCCCGGCGCTCGCGGCGCTGAACCGTATGCTCGCCGCGAGCGAGCAGGCCCTCACCGACTCCGGCGGGCTGCCGCGCCGGCCCTGGTTCCGACACCTCGTCTACGCGCCCGGCGCCTACACCGGCTACGGTGTGAAAACGATTCCCGGAGTCCGCGAGGCGATCGAGCTGCGGCGCCCGGAGGAAGCGCAGGCGGAGGCGGCTCGGGCGGCGGCGGCGCTCACGCGCTACGCGGAGGCAGTTCGGCGCGCGGCGGATGCACTTGCCGCGGCGTCGCGGTGACGCCGGAACCCGTATTGACACCCCCGCGGGGGCCGGGTACCGTGGGTCGGACACCTAACCGAAACCAAGGCTGTGTGACATGAGCACTCCCCTGCCGCCGCGTTCGTCGATGCCCAGGTCCTCCTTCGCGATCGCGATGAAGGACTACACGCTGATCCGCCCGGGCATCGCGGTGTCCATCAGTGCCGCCACCCTCGTGGCCGCCATGTTCATCGGAGTCCTGCTCATCAGATCCCTGGCGCAAGCCTCCGCCACCGTGAACCGCGGTGCAACAGCCAGCGAAGCACTGCATCGACTGAACGCCAAATACGAGGTGTGGCGGAGCATGGCGACGGGGAGCGACACCTCGTACCGCCGGCAGGCGGACAGCATCCGCAGCGCCCTGCAGTCGGATTTGTCGCGCTTCGGCGCCTCGCTCCCGACCGAGCAGGAGCGCGGGTTCGTCCAGCAGATTCTGGAAGGAATTGCCTCCCCCGACGCCCCCACCACCAAAGACGCGCGCGAAGCGATGATCCTGCTGCTCGCCCATCAGGACGCGGCGCTGTTCGATGCCGCCGAGACGTCGCAGCGGGGAGTCATTTTCGCCGCCGTCCTGCTCGCGCTCACGATCCTCGCCGCCGGCATGATGATCGTCCCGATGGCGTGGCTCTACATCCGCTACAAGCGCGGCGCGGCGATCGAAGTGAAGCTCTAGTGCCTGGCGCCGCCGCCGCCCTTCCCCCGGCGTCCAAGGTCTTCGACGGCCCGCGCGACCGGGAGCGGCTGCGCACGGTCGTCGTTCCCGATCACGATGATCTCGCCACGCTGATCGCCGACCGTATCGTCGCCGCGATCCGCCGCGATACGAGCGCCAAGGGGCGCTGCGTGCTCGGCCTCGCCACCGGCAGCACCCCGCTCGGGGTGTACCGCGAGCTGATCCGCCGCCACCACGCCGGCGAGGTGGACTTCGCTCGCGTCGTCACGTTCAACCTCGACGAGTATTACCCGATGTCGCCCGAGAGCCCGCGCAGCTATCGGCGCTACATGTGGGAAAACTTCTTCGACGAGGTGAATATCCCGCCGGACCAGGTGCACATCCCAGCGGGTGATACGCCGCGCGAGCGCCTGGCCGACGCGTGCGCGGCGTACGAGCGCGCCATCGCCGACGCCGGCGGGATCGACTTCCAGCTGCTCGGCATCGGCCAGAGCGGCCACATCGGCTTCAACGAGCCCGGGTCGGCCGCCGATTCGCGCACCAGGCTGGTCACGCTGGACATGCTCACGCGGCGCACCGCGGCAGCCGACTTCTTCGGCGAGGACAACGTGCCGCGTGAGGCAATCACGATGGGCGTCGCCACCATCCTCGAGGCGCGCGAGATCGCGCTCGTCGCCACCGGGGAGCACAAGGCGGCGATCGTCCGGCGGGCGGTCGAGGGGGAGCCTTCCCCGGATGTCGCCGCGACGTATCTCCAGGGCCACCCCAACGCGACTGTCTACCTCGACCTCGCCGCCGCCGCGGAGTTGACCCGCGTCGGGACGCCGTGGCTCTTGGGCCCGGTGGAGTGGACTCCCACGATGACCGAGCGCGCGGTGGTGTGGCTGGCCGAGCGCACGGGGAAAGCGATCCTCAAGCTCACGGCCCGCGATTACACCGAGCACCACCTGAGCCCGCTGGTGGCGAAGGCGGGAGCGGCCGGACCGATCAACGGCGACGTGTTCAACCGGCTGCGGGACCGGATCCGCGGGCGCCGCAAGCTCCCGGCGCGCCGGCCCGTCCTGGTGTTCTCGCCGCACCCGGACGACGACGTGATCTCGATGGGCGGGATCCTCCGCAAACTGTGGGAGAACGAAAACACGATCGTGGTCGCGTATATGACGAGCGGCAACATCGCGGTATTCGACCATGACGTACGCCGGCACCTCGATTTCGCCGAGCGGGCCGCGACCCTGCTGGGCGCGGACCCCGCCGCCGTGGGCAGCCTGCACAGGGCAGTGCTTGCCCACTTCGAGCAGAAGGAGCCGGGCGCCGTAGACCTCGCCGAGGTCCAGGAGCTGAAGCGGTTCATCCGGGAGTCGGAAGCGATCGCGGCGCTCGAGTCGGTCGGCCTGCCCGCTTCCGCCGCGCGGTTCCTCAACCTGCCCTTCTACCGCACTGGTGAGGTCCGCAAGCGGCCGGTGGGGGACGAGGACGTGGAGCTGGTGCGGCGCCTGCTCGAAGACGTGCGCCCTGAGTTCGTGTTTGTGGCGGGAGACCTCTCCGATCCCCACGGCACGCACCGCATGTGCAAGCTGGCCATCGACCGGGCGCTCGACGGCTATGCCGCCACGAAGCCGGAGGTCTGGCTGTACCGCGGGGCGTGGCAAGAGTGGGCGATCACCGAGGCGAACGTCCTGGTGCCGCTGTCCCAGGACGAGCTGCGAGCCAAGACCATGGCGATCTTCAAGCACCAGTCGCAGAAGGACACGGCGCCGTTCCCCGGCGCGCACGACGACCGCGAGTTCTGGCAACGGGTCGAGGCGCGCAACCTCGAGACGGCGGCCCGGGCCGACCGGCTCGGCCTGCCTGAGTACTTCGCGATGGAGGCGTACCGCATCGAACGGTGACGCCCCCTAACGCGTCGTCGTCCCCTCCGATGGTCCGCCGCTTCGGCCTGATTCACGCCACGGCGCTGAACATGACGAACATGATCGGCATCGGACCGTTCATCACGATCCCGCTCCTCATGTCCGCGCTCGGCGGTCCCCAAGCGATGCTCGGCTGGCTGGTCGCGCTGGTGATCGTGATGTGCGACGGCATGGTCTGGAGTGAGCTTGGGGCCGCGATGCCGGGATCCGGTGGCTCGTTCGGGTATCTGCGCCAAGGCTATGGCGCGGAGAAGGCCGGCCGCCTGATGAGCTTTCTGTTCGTCTGGCAATTCGTGCTCAGCGGCCCCCTCGAGATCGCGTCCGGGTACATCGGCTTCTCGCAGTACCTCGGCTACATATGGAAGGGGATCACGGCGCGCCAGACGATGTTCGTCGTGACGCTCGTCGGGCTCGCGAACCTGGCCCTGCTGTACCGGCAGATCAAGTCGATCGCGACGATCACCATCGCGCTCTGGATTGGAACGATCGTCACCGTCATCGTGGTGATCGTGACCGGTGCCCTCCACTTCGACCCCAGGGTCGCCTTCGACTTTCCGCCGGGCGCGTTCAGCTTCTCCCTGGGCTTTCTCATGGGCCTCGGCGCCGCGGCGCGGATCGGCGTCTACGACTACCTCGGCTACTACGACGTTTGCTATATCGGCGATGAGGTCAAGAACCCCGGCCGAGTGATCCCACGATCGATCCTCATCAGCACCATCGCGGTCGCGCTGATCTACGTCGCGATCAATCTCTCGATTATCGGCGTCGTCCCCTGGCGGGACTTCGTCCCGGCGGAGTCACATCCGCAGTCCAAATTCGTCGTCTCCATTTTCATGGAGCGGATCTACGGTCCGGGCGTCGCGACGATCTTCACGGCGATGATCCTCTGGACCGCGTTCGGCTCGGTTTTCGCCCTCTTGCTGGGGTATTCGCGCGTGCCGTATGCGGCGGCGAAGGACGGCTATTTCTTCAAGGTGTTTGCGCGCCTGCATCCGTCCAAGGGATTCCCCTACGTCTCGCTCATCGTTCTCGGGGTGCTCTCGATCCTCGCCGGGTTCGTGTCGCTCGGCATGGTGATCGATGCGTTGATCACGACGCGGATTCTCGTCCAGTTCATCGGGCAGATCGGGGCGGTCACGTTGCTGCGCCGGCAAGCGCCGGACTTGCCGCGGCCGTATCGGATGTGGCTCTACCCGCTGCCGAGCCTCGTCGCGTTGCTGGGATGGATCTTCATTTTTGCCACGACGCCAGTCACGGTCATCGCATTTGGTCTGGGCGCGTTGGCGCTCGGCGCGGTGTGTTTCGTCGCGTGGTCGTGGAAAGGGCGAACCTGGCCGTTCGAGGCCCGACGGCTGGCGGCCTGACGCCGCCCCGGTAACACGTCCTTCACAGTGGATCGCAACCATGCATAGAGTCCTCGCGCACATCGTGCTGGCGGTCAGCATCGGCGGCGCACCCCTGTGCGCGCAGCAAGTGCCCGCGCAACAAGCGCCCGGCCCTCATCGCACCTACGTGTTCGTCCATGGTGCCTGGGGAGGCAGTTGGGACTGGAGAGTGGTCGACTCGCTTTTGACCCTGCGCGGCCATCGGGTCGTGCGCGCTTCCTTGACCGGCTTGGGAGACCGCGTGCACCTCGCCTCGCCAAACATCGGCCTGGCCACGCACATCGACGACGTCGCGAACGCGATCCTGTGGGAGGGGCTCCGAGACGTCATCCTGGTGGGCCACAGTTATGGCGGCATGGTGGTCACGGGTGTTGCCGACCGGATTCCCGAACGCATCCGCCGCGTCGTCTACCTCGACGCGTTCCTGCCGCAGTCGGGGGAAACAGCCCTCGACATGGTGGATTCCGCCGGGGCGACCTTTCTGCGAACCAATGCCCGGGACGGGTTCATCATCCCCGTGTGGGTGACGGACGTTTCCGCGATCCCGCGGGACGTGCCGCATCCGCTGCGCACCTTTACGGACACATTGCGCCTCAGCAACCCCGCGTCGTCCCGCATCTCGGGCGTTTACATCCTGACGTTCGAGCCGGGTAAGACACCCGACCCATTTCAGCGGTTTGCGGATCGCGCGGCAGCCAGAGGCTGGCCCGTGCACCAGATGGAGGCCGACCACATCCCAGAGCGTTCGGCACCGGCCGCTCTCGTCACGCTGTTGGAACGAGTCCCGTAGATGCTCGAGCTTCGCGCGCTCGCGCTGAGCGCGTTGCTCGGCTGCGGGCACACCTCAACATCCACCGTGCCCGGTGGGTGGGTTCAGGTGTGGAGCGACGAATTCGATGGGGCGGCAGGCGCACGCGTCGACAGCGCGAAATGGCGCCACGATACGGCGGACGGCTGCGCGGCCGGGAACTGCGGCTGGGGCACCAACGAGAAGGAGTACTACACCGCCCTGCCAGAAAACATCGCGCTCAATGGGCTGGGCCAATTGATGATCGTCGCCCGGACCGCGCCGGCGGGCTTGACCTGTTACTACGGTCCGTGCCGGTACACGTCGACCAAGATCACGACTCGTGGCAAACTGCATGTGGTACCGGGCCGGGTGGAAGCCAGCATCAAGCTGTCCGCCGGACAGGGACTCTGGCCCGCGTTCTGGATGCTGGGGAGCGGCTTTCCGACGACGCCGTGGCCCGCGTGCGGAGAGCTCGACATCATGGAGAATCGAGGGAGCGCGCCGGCCACGACCAGCTCCGCGGTGCACGGCCCCGGCTACTCCGGGAATACGCCGTTCGCGCACGCACATTCCCTGGCGCCCGGCACCGTCGCGGACGCGTTCCACACGTTTGCCGTCGAATGGGATTCGCTCCGCGTCCGCTTCTTCGTGGACGACACCGTCCACTACGTGGTCACCCGCGCCGACATCGAGCAGTTTGGCACGTCGGTGCTCGACCGATCGTACTTCTTGATCCTGAATCTGGCCGTCGGAGGGAATTTCGACGGGGATCCGGCCTCGGATGCGATCTTCCCGGCGACAATGCTCGTGGACTACGTGCGAGTTTACGGGCGGCGATAGTTGACGTCGAGGATGTCCAGCCGCGCCAAGTGTGTACCGAGCCGCGCGCGGAAGTCGGCGAAATCCTTCCGCTCGCGCGCCGTCCACGCCACTTCGGCGATGGCCAGAAGCCGCGGGTAGGCCATGTACTCGACGTGTTTGGGATGGCGAATGTACTCGGTCCAGGTCTGCCCCTGGACGCCAAGCACGTGGTGGGCTGCTCCGGGGGCGATCGCCGGCGGCACCGGCTCGAACGCATACACGGTGTCCAGCGGCAGGAAGCCGCCGATCGCCGGGGGTTCCACCGCCAAGTCCTGCGACTGGTAGTAGTCGAAGTAGGTGTGGGAGGTGGGTGTCATCACCACGTCGTGCCCGGCCTGCGCGGCGGCGATGCCCCCATCCATCCCGCGCCACGACATCACGGTGGCATTGGGCGCGAGGCCACCCTCGAGGATCTCGTCCCACCCCACGAGCGACCGGCCGCGCGCCGTGAGAAACGCATCCATCTGGCGAATGAACCAGCTCTGCAGCTCGTGTTCGTCCTTCAAGCCCAGTTCCCGAATGCGCGCCTGGGCGCGCGGACTCGCCTGCCATTCCGGCTTTGCCGCCTCATCGCCGCCAATGTGGACGTAGCGCCCCGGGAATAGCGCCAGCACCTCGGTGAGCACGTCCTGCAGAAAACGGATGGTGGCGTCTTCCGGGTTGAAGATGTGCGTGTTAACGCCCCAGTGTGTCAGGACGTCGAGCTGGGCGCCGGTGTTGCCCAGCTCGGGATAGGCGGCGATCGCCGCTTGGGCGTGACCGGGCATCTCGATTTCCGGGACGATCGTCACGAAGCGCGCCTGCGCATACGCCACGATCTCGCGCACGTCATCCTGCGTGTAGAACCCGCCGTGCGGCCGTTTGTCGTACTGCCATTGCATGGTGTCCGCGTAGGCATGCTGAATGCCGATGAGCGTCTCGCGGCGCCACGCCCCCACCGACGTGAGCCTTGGATACTTCTTGATCTCGATCCGCCACCCCTGGTCATCGGTTAGATGCCAGTGGAAGCGATTCATCTTATGAAGCGCGAGCAGGTCGATGAACTTTTTGACGAACTCCTTGGGCATGAAGGACCGCGAGACGTCGAGATGCGCACCCCGCCACGGGAACCGCGGGATGTCCTCGATCTCCACGGACGGCACCGTCCATGCCACGCCCGCGACCGGCGCCGCGCGGAAAATCTCGGGCGGCAGGAGCTGCCGCAGCGTCTGCACGGCATAGAACGCCCCAGCGGGCCGGAACGCGCGAATCGTAATTCCCGTCGGCGTCACCGAGAGTCGGTACCCCTCGTCGCCCAGCCGCGCGAGCGTCGGGTCGAGACGCAGTGAAACCACGCGGCCGGCGCGGCCCGCTGGGGTGGTACCGGCTACCGCCAATCGATACCCGGTGGCCGGCGACAGCCAATCGGCGAGCTGGTACCCTACCGGACGAGTCGCACGATCGGTCAGGACCACGGTTCCCGGCGCGAGGGTGAACACCCCGCTGGCCTGCGTCACGCGGACCGGGCGGGGAATGATGGACAGGGCGGTCTCGCTCGTTTGCGCGGCGGCGGTACCCACGCCGGCGACGAGGGCGGCGGTGACGATCCAGTGGGAGGGGCGCATGGGCAGTACGATAGCGCGCTCCGGCGCGGTGAGCTATGGTTACCGCGCCTATGGAACGACGCGCGTTCGTTCACACCTTGGGCGCGGCCGCCGCGGGCGGACTGCTGGCGCCGCGTTGGGAAACGGCCAAGCGACTGGAGCGCATCGGGCTGGAGCTGTACTCGGTGCGCCACGCGATGGCTCAGGATCCCGAGCGGACCCTCGCCGCGGTGCGCGCCATCGGCTACACGGACGTCGAGCTGCTCTGGTCGTTCGACAACTTTGGCCGCACGCCCGCGCAGGTCGCCGCCACACTCAAGAGCGAGGGACTGCGGGCGCCGTCGGCGCACATGTCCGCAGAGACGATTTTCGTGGGATGGGAGCGTAGCCTCGAGATCGCGAAGCAGCTCGGTCACGAGTATCTGATCGTTCCCGATTTCGAGGACTGGACCAAGCGCACGCTCGACGATTGGCTAGAGTGGGCCGACCGTTTCAACACCGCGGGCGCGGTCGCGCGCCGTGCGGGCATCTGGCTCGCCTTTCACAACGAGGCGTATCACCAGAAGCCGATCGATGGCAAGGTGCCGTTTGACGTATTCATCGGCCGTCTCGATCCGTCGGTCACGCGGCTCCAGCTCGACGTCGGCAACATGTTGATGGGGGGCGGCGACCCGATGCAGTATCTCCAGAAGTATCCGGATCGTTTCTGGAGCTTTCATCTCAAGGATACCGTCGCTGACCGCTCGAGTGACACTCGTCTGGGCACCGGCATCTTCGACTTCAAGCGCTTTCTCGCGGCCGTGCCGGCGCTGAACAGCAAACCCTGTTATGTCGAGGACGAAAACGCCGGCGATGAGCTGGCCGCGGCACGTACGAACTTCCAATACCTGCAAGGACTGGAATTCTGACCATCCGCCCCGCCCTGCCATGACACTGGTCAAGGTTGCCCCACCCCGCGAGCAGGACGTCGACCTGTCCCGCACCTATGACGCGGTGGTCGTGGGCTCCGGCGCCGCCGGCGGCATGGCCGCCCACGTCCTGACATCACAGGGGATGCAGGTGCTGATGCTCGAGGCCGGGAAGAAGCTTCCCATCGAGCAGGAGCTGCGCTCGATGGAGTGGCCCTATGATCATCCGCGCCGCGGCGGCCTTGCGCCGGGATCACATGGTCTGTCGTTCAACGAGTACACGATCCGGCAGCCCCCGTACGCGAAGGCCGCGGCGTTCCGCCACGTCTATTCGTATGTCGGGGGATGGACGGGTGGGGACTACGTCAAGAACATCCTGGTGGACGAGAAGGATCACCCCTACACCGGCACCAAGTACGCCTGGGTGCGGGCGCGGGCGCTGGGCGGCAAGACCAACATCTGGGGCCGCCTCGCGCTGCGCCTGTCCGACTTTGACTTCAAGGCCAAGTCGCACGACGGTTACGGGGAAGACTGGCCCATCTCCTACGCCGATGTGGCGCCCTACTACGACAAGGTCGACCTCTACCTCGGTATCTCCGGCTTCAAAGAGAATCTGCCGCACTTGCCGGACAGCCTGTTCCAGCGACCCACCAAGCTCAACGTCGCCGAGGTGAACCTGCGGCGGAAGCTCGCGGCGATGGGGCGGGTGTTGACGCCCTATCGCGCCGGCGTCACCACCGATGGCCTGAAGCACAACCAGTATCGGAGCAAGTGTTTTGGTCGCGGCGCGTGCGGCCGCCGTCCTGGCGGCTGCGACATTCACGCCGCGTTCGATTCACCGACGGGGCTCATCTACCCGGCGATGGACACCGGGAAGCTCACGCTCCGGACCAACTCGATCGCGCACCAGGTCCTCGTGGACCCGAACACCGGGCGGGCGCGCGGCGTCTCCTTTGTCGACAGCCAGAATCGCCGCACCTATGAGGCGAAGGCCAAGGTGGTCGTCTTGGCGGCTTCGACGTTGGAAAGCGCCAGGTTGTTGTTGCTGTCGCGCTCGAGGCAACATCCCAACGGCATCGGCAACTCGAGCGACCATGTCGGTCACAATTTCTGCGAGCACGTCATGGGACCGGGCGTGACCGGCCTGGTGAAAGAGCTGGTCGGGAAGCCGCATACCCTCGACGACGGCCGGCCGGGCGGGTTCTACATCCCCCGGTTCCGCAACCTGCAGGACCGGCAGCCGGGGTTCATTCGTGGGTACGGGTTCGAGGGCGGCAGCGGCCACTCCATCTTTCCCGCGGGGGTGGACGCCCCCGGATTCGGCTCCGGGTTCAAGAAAACCGTGCGGGACCACGCCGGGGCGTTCATCAGCATGGGCGGCTTCGGGGAAGTGCTGCCCCGGTACGAGAACTCCGTCGACCTGGACCCTGAGATGAAGGACCGTTGGGGGATCCCGGTGCTGCGCTTCCATTACCAGTTCGGCGACAACGAGCGCAAGATGTGTGAGGACATGGCCGTGTCGGCCCGCGAGATGTTCGAGCAAGCGGGCATCGAGGTGGTCGGCGTGGATAGCACGATCCTCACCGAAGGGTGGTCGATCCACGAGCTGGGTACCGCGCGCATGGGCACGGATCCCAAGACGTCCGTGCTCAATCAGTTTCAGCAGTCCCACGACGTCCGCAATCTCTTCGTCGTGGATGGGTCGAGCCACGTGAGCGCGTCGTGCCAGAATCCCACATGGACGATCATGGCCCTGGCGTGGCGCTCCTGCGAGTACCTGGCGGATGAATTCAGAAAGGGGGCGCTATGATCTCGCGTCGCGACATGATCGCGGCTACTGCAGCGGCGCTGGCGATCCCTTGGGACAGGGTCGGCTCGGTGCGGTTCCTGACGCCGGCGGAGTACGCGTTGCTGGACGAGCTGAGCGAGCTGATCATCCCCACGGACGCGCATTCGCCCGGGGCGCGCGCCGCCGGGGTGGCGGACTTCATCGATGCGCGACTTGCGGAATCGCTCGAGCCCGACTGGCAGGCGCGGTGGCGCGCCGGCCTCCAGGCGGTGGACGCGCTGTCCCGAGAGCTGAACGGCAAGCCGCTGCTCGAGGCCACGCCCGACCAGCGAGTTGCGGTCCTGACGCGTATGGCGGCCGGCGAGGCGGACCCCAAGACCCCCCTGGACCACTTCTTCAAAGAGCTCAAATGGTGGACCGCGTTTGGGTACTACACGTCCAGGATCGGCATCCACCAGGACCAGGAATACAAAGGCAACGTGTACCAGTCCGGGGAGTACGCCGGATTCGACCCGCAGTAAGGCCGTTGCCTGCTTCCCACACACCCCTCGGGGGACCGCGCCAGGGTGCTCTTGCGGTGTGCCGATCCGAAGTGTATTTCCCACCTCCGAGCTAGCTCCTTGGGTTGTCCTCCGTAGGAGGGCAGGCGCATGAGGTTGGGCCGTAACCTCGTTGCCGTTTTATGTGTCAGTCTTGTCAGCCTGCCGATTTCCTCCCGGGCTGACGCGACGGGCCAAGCAGTTACTCCCGCCCCGGCCGCCCTGATCATCCGTACCGACGACGTCGGCATGAGTCACAGCGTCAACATGGCCATGCAACGGCTCGTGGAAACGGGCTTGCCGATGTCCGTGACCGTGATGTTCGCCTGCCCCTGGTATCAGGAGGCGGTCGAGATCCTGAAGCGCCATCCCGAGGTGTCGGTCGGGGTCCACCTGACGCTGAATTCCGAATGGAAGAACTACCGTTGGGGCCCGGTCGCAGGCAGCGAAGCGGTCCGCTCGCTCGTCGACAGCAACGGATACTTCTTCTCGTCTGCTGAAGCGTTGCACCAGAACCATCCCGTGCTGGCCGAAGTCGAAAAAGAGCTTCGCGCCCAGATCGACCGGGCGCTCCGCTCGGGACTCAAGATCGATTTCGTCGATCCGCATATGGGGACGGCGACCGCGTACCCGGAGTTTCGCGAGATCACCGAGCGCGTGGCGCGGGACTATTCGCTCGGCATCATGGGCTACTTCGGCGAGATCATGGATTCGCCCCAATACTGGGCCGCGCCAAAGAAGAAAGCGGACAGCCTCGTGGCCATGATCGACCGACTGCCGTCGGGTGTGACGGTCGTGGTGACCCATGTGGGGCTCGACGATGCGGAGCTCGGCTCGCTGCTCGACATGAATACGTCCCAGCCACTCCCCGATATGAGCAAGAACCGGCAGGGAGAGCTGGATGCGTTGACGTCACGCCGGTTCACCCGGGCCCTCAAGGCCCGGAACGTACAGCTCATCACGTTTCGCGACTTGATTAGCAGACAGGGCCTACAGGCCATGCGCAGACCCGCAGAATGAGGGGGACCATCATGAAAGGGATGCTGCAAAGTCAGCGAGGGTTCGCGACGAGTCGTCTCCACATCCTTTGTGTTGTGGGGATGAGTTTGCTGGCCGCACTGGTGTTGACCACACCCGCGTCGGGCCAGCAAGCCGAGACAAAGAATGTCAGCGGCAAGGTCACGAGCCCGGATGGCGGGGCGTTGCGGGGTGTCACGATCCGCATCCGGGGGACGACCACGAGTACTACCACGGACGCGGAGGGGAGATATGCCCTCGACGTGCCTTCCGATGCCGTGCTGGTGTTCGGGCTGATCGGGTATCGCGGTGTCGGCCACGGCGTCACCGGACGTTCGACGGTCGATGTCGTGATGGAGCCCGTCGTCACCGTGTTGCCCGAGGTCGTCGTCACCGGCTACACGTCCCAGCGTCGAGCCGACATTACGGGCGCCGTGTCGACGGTCGACATCGATGCCGCGAACAGACGGTCCGCCCCGAGCGTGTTGCAGCGGCTGGACGGAAACGTGGCCGGGGTCACGGTGGAGAACAGCGGGTCGCCCGGTTCGCGCAGCACCGTTCGGATCCGCGGTATCAGCTCGTTCCAGAACAACGATCCGCTGATCATTGTCGACGGGTCCGCGGTCCAGGATTCCTATCTCAACTGGCTGAATCCCAACGAGATCGGGTCCATCCAGGTGCTGAAGGATGCATCGGCTGCCGCCATTTACGGTTCTCGGGCCGGCAATGGTGTCATCATCATTGAAACCAAGCGCGGCAGTGCGGGACGGCGCCAGATCAATCTGGATGTCCGGACCGGCTTTTCGAGTCCGACCCGCGGGTATGACGATTTCCTCATTACGGATGCCCTGCAGTATTTCGAGGTGGTCAGACAGAGCTACCTGAACGCGGGGTTGGCGGTGCCCCGAAACGTCTATGGGGATCCCAACAATCCGAGCGTTCCGGCGTTCATCTGGCCGAACGACGGCGTCAATCAAACGACTGACACGCTCGACACCAGCGGATATGCGTTTTTCAGCAACCTGATCATGCCCGGCAGCGCCGGGACGAATTGGTGGGACGCCGTGTTTTCGCGGGCCATGGTGAAGGACGCCAACTTGTCGATCTCCGGCGGTGGCGAGGATAACGCGTACAATGTCGCCTTCCATTATCTCGATCAGGACGGCACGGCGGCGTTCAACCGGTTCACGCGCGGGACGGTGCGGATCAACACCGCCTTCACGGTGGGCAAGGTCAGCGTCGGTGAGAATATCGCGCTGTCTCGCGAGCAGCATAACGGCGGGCTCCCGGACGACCCGACCGGCTACGCCGAAGACGGTATCCTCGGCAAGAACATCTTGATGCAGCCGGTCGTCCCGGTGCGGGATATCGCCGGGAATTTCGCCTCGGGGAAAGCCGTCGGATTGGGGAACCAGAGCAATCCGCTCGCCTTTGCTTTTGGCCGCAAGGACGATGTGAGTACCAACGACCGGATATTCGGGAATGTGTTCGCCGGCGTTGATGCGACCGCGACCATCTCGTTCAAGACCCGGTTCGGGTTCAACCTCGGTCAAGGCGCGTTCAGAGGGTTCACCCCCATCAGGCCTGAGGACTCCGAGCCCGCGCTGGTGAACGGCATTACCGAGAATTACAACCAGTCCACGGCGTGGAGCTGGAGCAACACGCTGAGCTATCTGGGCGCGTTTGACCAGCACAACGTCGCCGTGTTGGTGGGGCAGGAAGCGAACGCGAGTACCACCCGGTTTTCCGCGTCCGGGATTTCGAACCTCATCAACGCGGGTGAGGACAGCCGGTACATTCAGGATGCCCTCGGTGACGCCGCTTCGAAGAACGTGACCAGCACCGGGACGACCGGCTCGCTGCTCGGGTTCTTTGGAAAGGTCGACTACAACTATGCCGGCCGCTATTTCCTGAGCGCGACGGTGCGCCGAGACGGCTCCTCCCGGTTGGGGCCGGCAAACCGGTGGGGCACCTTCCCGGCCATCGGGGTGGGCTGGAGGGTGAGCCAGGAGTCCTTCCTGTCGCGCAGCACATTCATTTCGAACCTGATGCTGCGGTTTGGCTACGGGATCACCGGAAACGAGAACATCCCCCAGGGTCGCATCGTGAGCCAATTTGGCGGCGACCGGGGTGACACGTTCTACGACATCGGGGGAAGCAACAGCACGATTCAGCCCGGATTCCGGCAGACCTCGCTCGGGAACGCGGATCTGAAGTGGGAAGAGAACAAATCCACGAACGTGGGCGTGGACGTCACGTTCCTCAACGACCGGGCCAATCTGGTCGTCGATCTCTACTCGCGGGCGACGAGCAACCTGCTGTTTGACCCCCCCTTGCCTGGCACGGCCGGCATCGCGAGTCCCCCGATCATCAATATCGGGAAGATGAAAAACACGGGCATTGATTTCTCGCTCGGTTACCGTGGCACCATCGGCGAGGGCACACTCTGGGGTGTGACGTTCAACGGCAGCCACTACCGGAACAAGATCGTCCAAATCTCCGGCGACACGTCGGACTTCTTCTTCGGTCCGATAGCAACCCGGTATGGCAATCAAGTCATCAACAAGGTTGGCGCTCCAATCGGTTCGTTCTACGGCCTGGTGGCGGATGGCTTCTTCCTGGATGCGACCGAAGTGGCGAACCACGCGACCCAGGATGGGGCGGCGCCCGGCCGGATCAGGTTCAAGGACGTGAATGGGGACGGCCAGATCACGTTGGCCGACCGCACGGTGATCGGGAGTCCGCATCCGGATTTCACGGCCGGATTGGATTTGACCCTGCGCCGGGGCTCGTGGGACCTGAGCGCCACGCTGTTCGGGACGTTTGGGAATCAGATCTTCGACGTGCAGAAGGAGTTCTACGTGTTCCGGAATTTCAGCACCAACGTGCGGAAAGACCTCTTGACCGATTCCTGGACGCCGCAGAACCCGAACGCCAAGTATCCGCGACTGGATCAGAACGACAACTTCAGTCACGCGCTCAGCAGCTTTTATATCGAGGACGGGTCGTACGTGAGGCTGCGCAGCCTGCAGCTCGGGTATACCATTCCCCCGGCCTGGATCCGCTGGATCCCAGCCTCGAGAGTCTATATCGAGGCGGAAAACCTGTTCACCATCACCGGGTACCCGGGTCTCGATCCGGCGCTGCCGGCGGCGAACGTTTTCGGACCGGCAGGCGACATCAGGGATCAGTATCGCGGAGTCGACCGGGGAACGTATCCCAGCAACAGAACGATCATCTTCGGCATCACGACCTCGTTCTAGCGACTCGTCTATTCATTGGGAGGAAGGGAAGACGATGAAAACGCTACAAAGGTACCGGCAGCTCGGTACGACGGCGCTCGTGATGTTGGTCGCCGGCGTCGCGTACAGCTGCAAGGATTTTCTGATCGGCAACCCCCAGGGGACCCTGGACGAGATTACGCTCACGAATCGAGTGGGCGTCGAAGGCACGCTCATCGCCGCGTATCGTATGCTGGATTGTACGAACGCCACCAATGCCGACTGGGGATGCGCCGCCAGCAACTGGGTGTGGGGGAGCGTCACCAGCGATGATGCCTACAAGGGTTCGGAAGCCTCGGACGAGCCCGCCATCAACGACCTCGAGGCCTACAGTTGGGGCACCGGTGATGCTGAGGGCTACTTGAACACGAAGTGGCGCGCCGTGTTCGAAGGCGTTGTCCGCAGCAATGCCGCGATCCGGCTGCTGGACAAAGTCGTGAGTGAGAAACCGGGGGAGTTCTCCGCCACGGAAGTCGGCCAGATCCGCGGCGAGGCCCTGTTTCTCCGGGCGCACTATCACTTCGAGGCGTATCGGGTATGGGGCAATATTCCCTACTACCGCGCGGGTGATACGGATTACCGCAAGAGCAATGTGGGTGTGAACGTCACCGCCGAGCTGTTGGTTGACCTCGACTCCGCCATCGCGCTGTTGCCGGCGACTCCCCGGAGAGGGCAGGTCGGCCGGGCGACGTCGTGGGCGGCCCAAGCCTACAAAGGCAAGGTGCAGATGTATGCCGGTGATTTTGCCGGCGCGCTAGCGACGTTGCGGGCAGTCCAGGCGAGCGGGGTGTACGCCCTGGAGACGAGCTATGATCGGGTCTGGACCGGCTTCTCCGCTTTTGCCAATGGTCCGGAAACCATCTTGGCGTTCCAGGCCTCCGCCAATGACGGCGAGCCGAGTGGCAACAATGCCAACTACGGCGAACGTCTGAATTTCCCGCATTCTGGCAGCCCGTTCGGGTGCTGCGGGTTCCATCAGCCATCACAGAACATGGTCAATGCCTTCGGCGTGGACGCCAATGGCTTGCCGTCGTCCCTGTCCGATCCAAACTGGAACGTCCGAGATGCAAACCTCACCGGTGCAGATGTCGTCCCCGTCGATCCGCGGCTGGACTGGGCGGTGGGACGGGACGCGGTCCCCTTCAAGGATTGGGGCCTGCACGCGCCGGGCTGGATCCGGTCGCCGACCTACGGCGGTCCGTACAGCGCGAAGAAGAACACCCATGAACGGGCGAGTGGCGCGCAGAGCAATGTCGGGTGGGTGAACACGCAGCTGAATTCCGTGAACATCCATATTTACCGGTATGCGGACGCGTTGTTACTCCTGGCCGAGGCGGAGGTCGAAGCCGGGGTGCTCGAGAACGCCCGAGCGATCGTCAATCAGATCCGGGCGCGGGCCGGTCAGACCGCTCAGGGGTGTGGATCTGGGTTTAATGCGGCATCTGACAGTGCATTGAAGGCGACGTACCCCATCTGCGTGGCAGATAATCGCATCGCCGTGCCGCTGGTCGCGGCCGGGACCCTCGACACGTTGACGACGCCCTGGGCCGTGTACCGGATCGGGGAATACCCGGGCCCGTGGGTCGATCAAGCCACGGCGCGGGCGGCTGTACGAGAGGAACGCAAGCTCGAGCTGGCGCTGGAAGGCCAGCGGTTCTTCGATCTGCGTCGCTGGGCGATCGCCGATCAAGTGATCAACGCCTACCTCGCGGAAGAGAGCACCCGGAGAACATACTTGGCAGCCGCGCAAATCTTTGCCACTCGCCATGGTCTGTTTCCGATCCCGAACATCCAGATCGAGCTGAGCCGGGTGGGAAGTGAAGAACGGCTGGTGCAGAACCCCGGGTGGTAAGCCGGGCGCCTAACGGTTGTTGATCGTAAACGCCTGCAGGGAGTCGCTCCCTGCAGGCGTTTTGATTGAGACTAGGCCATGTGCATTGAGTTACGGGCAAGGGCGAACGATGCAGACGCTGAATCGGTTTGAACCTCCTAGGGCGATTGTGCTCCTGATCGTTGTCGCAGCGGCCTTGTGCAGCTGCAAGGACTTCCTGAACGGCAACCCCCAGGGGACCTTGAATGAACAGACGCTCACGAATCGCGTGGGCGTCGAAGGCACCCTCATCGCCGCGTACCGGATGCTGGATTGTACGAACGCCACCAATACCGACTGGGGATGCGCCGCCAGCAACTGGATATGGGGCAGCATCACGAGCGATGACGCCTACACGGGGTCAGAAGCCTCGACCCCGTCCCCCATCCAAGGCATCGAGGCCTACGCGTGGAGCGCCAGCGGCGTCGAGGGCACTCTGAACACGAAGTGGCGCGCCGTGTTCGAAGGCATCGTGCGCGCCAATGCCGCGATCCGGCTGCTCGACAAAGTCCTGGCGCAGAAGCCGGGTGAGATTTCCGCCGGTGACGCCAGGTCGATCCGGGGCGAAGCGCTGTTTCTCCGAGCGCACTATCACTTCGAGGCGTGGCGGATGTGGGGGAATATTCCCTACTACCACGCGAATGACACGGATTTCCGCCAGAGTAATGTGGGCGTGAATGTGGTCGCGAATCTCAAGAGTGACCTCGATTCCGCCATCGCGCTGCTGCCGGCGACGCCCTGGAACGGACAGGCCGGTCGCGCGACCTCGTGGGCGGCGAAGGCCTACAAGGGCCGGGTGCAGGTGTACGCGCAGGACTGGGGCGGCGCGTTGACGACGTTGCGCGACGTCCAGCTGAACGGACCCCATGCGCTGGAGACGAGCTACGATCGCGTGTGGACCGGCTTTGAGGCGTTCGCCAACGGGCCGGAAACGATCCTGGCCTACCAGGCCTCGGCCAATGACGGCGAGCCGAACGGGGACAACGCCAACTACGGTGAGCGCCTGAATTTCCCGCACTCCGGCAGTCCGTTCGGGTGCTGTGGCTTCCATCAACCCTCGCAGAACCTGGTCAATGCGTTTGGCGTGGACGCCAATGGCCTGCCGCTGGCGATCTCGGATCCAAACTGGAACGCCAGAGATACGAGTCTCACCGGCGCCGATGCCGTCCCTGTCGATCCGCGGTTGGACTGGACGGTGGGCCGGGACGTCGTCCCCTACAAGGATTGGGGTCTCCACGAGCCCGACTGGATCCGGTCCCCGTCCTACGGCGGGCCCTATAGCGCCAAGAAGAACGTGCACGAGAAGGCCAGCGGCGCGCAGAGCAACGTCGGCTGGGTGAACACGCAGCTGAATTCCGTGAACATCCACATCTACCGGTATGCCGACATGCTGTTGCTCCTGGCCGAGGCGGAAGTCGAAGCTGGGGTGCTCGAGAACGCCAGGGCGATCGTCAATCAGATCCGCGCCCGGGCCGGTCAGGTCGCTCAGGGCTGTGGGTCCGGGGATGATGCCGCCTCGGACAGTGTGTTGAAAGCGACGTACCCCATCTGTCAGGCAGATGATCGCATCGCCGTGCCGTTGAACCAGTCCGCGACCGTCGACTCGTTGACGACCCCCTGGGCAGTCTACCGGATCGGACTCTACGCAACGCCATGGATCGATCAGGTGTTTGCCCGAACGGCGGTCCGGTTTGAGCGCAGGCTCGAGCTGGCGATGGAAGGGCAGCGTTTCTTCGATCTACGGCGCTGGGCCATCGCCGATCAAGTGATCAACGATTACCTGTTGGTGGAGAAAAACCGGAGGGCATACCTGGCGTCGGCGCAGGTGTTTAGCGCTCGCCACAGTCTATATCCAATCCCGGCGATTGAGATCGAGCTGAGCCGGGTGGGGACCGAAGAACGGTTGGTGCAGATTCCGGGGTGGTAGTCCGAGCGCCTAGCGTCTCCGGATTGTAAACACCTGCAGGGAGTCGCCGTTGTTGGCTACGAGCACGGCATTCCCTGCAGGCGTCTTGATCAGGGCCAGGCCGGTGACGTCCAACGGCGCGAGGAAGCCACTCGCCACCGGCGGCACCGGCGCGAAATGGCCATGGCCGTCACCCTTCAGCCAGAGGCCGTTCCCGGCATCGGCCTTGGGACTGTTCGGCTCCGCGTCGTACAGGTTCCCCGCCACGATCAAATCGAGATTTCCATCGGCATCCACGTCATGAGCGATGATCCCTTTGATCGGGGAGAGTTGCGCCAAGTTGGGCAACGGAAACCAGGTGAAGGTCCCATCGCCATCGTTTTGCAGAAAGGCACTGGCGAACGTATCCGCCTCATAGTGGACCGCCTGCCGCAATTGGGAGGCGCTGAACAGTTGGTGTATGGAAGCCGAAGCAAACGATGCGTAGGTCGGGAATCGCAGGGGCAGCGTATACATCGCCGGACCCAGTCTCGCCAACCCGAAGAAGGGATACTCGGTTCCGTCGATCTCCTGGGTGAGCACCACGTCCGTGGTCTGGTTCCCGGTGAAATCGAGCGCGTAGACCCCGAACTTGCTCGCCGGCGACGTCGTGTACGTATGGTTGAGCCCCAGATTGCCGGCCACCAGGTCCGGATGGCCATCGTGGTTGAAATCCCCCGCGGCAAGACTGAACCACCACCCCCGCGTCGCCGGCACATCCATCGATGCCGTCACGTCCCGCAATCGCGTGCCGTCGTTGCGATAGAACTGCAGCGGCATCCATTCCCCCGCCGTGACCAGATCCAGGCGCCCGTCGGCGTCAAAATCGATCCAGACCGCTGCCGTCACCATGCCCCCGGGGCGCATCAATTCCGGGGCGATCGCTTCGGTCACGTCCGTGAACCGGCCCCCATCATTCCGGAGCAGGTAGCTGCGGGTGGGAAAGGGATAGTTTCTGGGGACCATGCGGCCACCGACGAACAGATCCAATCGGCCATCGCCGCTAAAGTCGCCCGCCGCGACACTGGCGGTGCTGGTGAGCATGGGCGGCAGCGCCTGGGTGTCTCTCACGAACCGGCCGCCTCCCTGGTTGACATAGAGCCGGTCCTGCAACAAACGCGAAACCGGTGAGAGGTGATACCCACCGCTCGTGACATACAGGTCCCGCCGGCCGTCGCCGTCGGCATCGAAGAACAGGGCTCCCCAATCCTCGTACTCCTGGTCTGCCACCCAGGGTTGCCCGCGTGTGGATTCAACGAACCGGCCGTCCGCGCGCTGCTGAAACAGTCGGCCCGGCTCGCCTGCCCCGCCCCCAATGAACACGTCCTCGAGCCCATCGCCGTCCACATCTCCCACCGCGAGCGGCGCGCCGTGGCTGGACGGCTCGTATGGCAAGAGGGGTTGCACGCTATAGTCCATGTGCCCCGCTTGCCGATGCTTGTACGGCAATGCTCGGCGGCCCTCCAAGGGTTGGAACAGCAGGGTTTGGGTGTCAGGTGTCAGGCGCCCGGGGTTACAACCCGACACCTGACACCCGACACCCGACACCTCAGTTTTTGCATCGCCCTGCCGCACCGTCACCATCCGATCGACCGGCAAGTCCGTCAGTGTCTGGGAGCGACCATCCGGCCAGATCACTTCCAGGCTGTCCACGCGCTTCGCGTGCCCAAGTCCGAAGTGCGCCCGGTCATCCATGGTGGACAGGTACCCGCGGTAGGGAGAATGGTAGAGGAATTGCCGTTGTCCCCCGGCCCGGAGGATCAGCGTGGCCCCGATCCCCCGCGGGTTGGGCGAGTTCCCCTGCAGCCGGATCTGCAGATAGTGATGCTGGTCATCCGCGGGTTGAACGTTTTCATAGATCGAAACAGGAGCGTCGATGTTGTTGATGACAAGATCAAGCTTGCCGTCGTTATTGAGATCGGCATAGGCGGCGCCGTACCCAAACCCCGGGTGGTCCATCCCCCAGGATTTCGTTCTGTCCGTGAATGTCAGGTCCCCGTTGTTTTGGAACAGGTAGTTCGACAGGACGCGACCTGGCAATTGCTGCAGCAGCTCCAGTCCTCGGCGATTTGCCGCGACCTGATCCTGCTCCCGGCGCAGCGCGAACATGGTCGTTTGGTAGTCGAACTCATTGACGGCTTTGGGATAGCCGTTGGTGATCAGGATATCCTTGAACCCATCGTTGTCGAAATCGCCGAACAGGGCGCTCCAGCTCCAGTCGGTGTAGGCGACGCCCGCCAGGCGGCCCATCTCACTGAAGAGGACATCGCCCTCAGGCGTGACGCCGTTGCTCAGCTGCAGCGCGTTCAAGTCAAAGTCCTGGCGAAACCCCCGAGTGCGGATATCCGCCACTCCGCCCAGGGAGGCGGCTCCACTCATCCGTTTTCGTCCGCTCAAGGCCTCCGGCATCATGTCGCTTTGTAGGATGTCGGGCCAGCCGTCGTTGTTGAAATCGGCGATGTCAACACCCATGCCGGCGAGACTCGTATGCTTGAGCCAGCGGGCCGCCTTGTCGGTGAACGTGCCGTTCCCATTGTTGACATACAGGACGTCGTTGGGGGTGTCGTCGTTGGAGACGTAGATGTCGGGCCACCCGTCCCCGTTGATGTCGCTGACGACGACGCCGAGTCCATACCCGATCTCCCGCAAGATCCCGGCTTCCCTGGAGACGTTGCTAAATGTCCCGTTGCCGTCATTGCGATAGAGCTGATCGTAACTGCCGGAGCCCTGACTGCGGATGCCCGCCGGATGAATGGTCGCCATACCACGGGCAAAATCCTCGGGCGAATTGCTGAGCAGATAGAGGTCGAGGTCGCCGTCCCGATCGTAGTCCAGAAACGCGGCGTGCGTGGTGTAGCCGGAGTCCGCGATCCCGTATCGGGATGCTGCTTCGGTGAAGGTGCGGTCCCGGTTATTGAGGAACAACAGGTTGGACCGTTCTGCCGGTTTGGACCATTCGGGTCCCGTGACGGACACGTAAATGTCGAGAAATCCGTCACTGTTGATATCCACCATCGTGGCGCCGCTGGCACGCCCCCGCGTCGTCACGCCCGCGGACTGGGTGATGTCCGTGAACCGCATGTCCCCGGTGTTCACATACAGGCGACTCGAGACCATGTTGCCGGTCAGGAACAGGTCGGGCAAACCGTCGTTGTCGATATCGCCGACGGCAACACCGCCGCCGTTATAGACATAGACGTCGGTTTGTACGTTCAGCGAATCAGAGGTGGTGATCGTGTTGGCGAACGTGACGCCGGTTCGCGCCGGGCTCAGTCGCTTGAACAGTCCGGGTCCCTTTTCCCGGCCGCATCCGCCTAACCACAGAAGAGCGACGAGGAAACTGAGGCGCCGCATGGGCTCCTCCATCCGCCGAGTGAGACGGCTATATTGTGACAAAAGGGGGTTGCATGAACTGGTATTCTGCGCGTGTCTTAGCACCAGTCGGGATCGTCGCCGGAGTCATCCTTGGTTGCGCCCACGGGCGCGGCGCGGGCCAGAGTGATGCGGCACAGGGCCCGGCTGCTCCCCCGCCCGCCTCCCCGACCGACACGACCCCGTCCGTCGGCTGGCGGCCCGGCCTGTCGCTTGAGCAGCTGCTCGCGGGCCGGATCTCCGGGGTGACGGTGACGCGGGCGACTCAGGGCGGCATCTCGATACGCATCCGCGGCCCATCGTCTTTCTATCTGAGCAGCGAGCCCCTCTACGTCATCGACGGCGCCCCGGTCGATGCGGGTCCGGGCGGCACCCTGACCTGGCTCAATCCGCAAGACATCGCATCCATCATGGTGCTCAAGGATCCGGCCAGCACGGGGATGTACGGGGTGCGCGGCGCGAATGGCGTCGTCGTCATCAGGACGAAGGGGTCGCACTAGGGTTTCTGCTCGTAGAGGTCGTCCGCGTCGGCTCGGGCGAGATCGACCAGGAAACGACTCAGGCGCTCGACGACCGCGGCCGTATACCGTTCGCCTTTCTGTGGGCTGGCCGCAGCGGGATTGCCGATCCCGGTATCATTTGACACCTGAGTCCACCGGCGCGGCGCCCAAGCCCATCCCTCGCGGAACGCCGTGATGCGAAACCGCCGTTCCTTCCCCTCGCCGGCCTCGCTGAGCGGACGGACGAGTGCCGGCGCCACGTGCTGCATGATGCTCGTCTCCATCTCACCCGCATGATCCCCTAGATCGTCGAAATACTCCGCCGCCTTCACGACCTGGTACCAGTTCGTCACGCAGAGGAAGAGTTTCAGGCGCGGCTGTAGCTCTCGGATCGTCGCACGGAAATCGTTGCCGCCATGCCCGTTGAGGATCACGAGCTTGCGGATGCCCTGGCCATCGAGACTGCGCGCCAGGTCGCCCAGCACGGCGGCCTGCGTGCTCGGGTTGAGGTTGAGACAAAACGGGATGTCGAGTTGACCCGTTTGCACGCCGAAGGGGACGATCGGCAGCACCACGACGCGCGCGCCGGTTTCCCAGGCGAGACGTGCGGCCTCGGCGGCAATGTGCTCTGACTGGACGTTGTCCGTGCCGTACGGGAGATGGGTGTTGTGGGCTTCGGTGGCACCCCAGGGGAGGACGGCGACCTCGCACTTCAACTCACGCACGGTCTTCCACGTCGTCTCTGCGAGAATGAACGGCCGGGCTGGCATCGCGGGTTAGTCGGTCAGCGGTTTCGTTTCGTCGTGACCACAATCACGCCATGCGCGCCGCGCGGACCGTAGATCGCCGTCTTAGACGGATCCTTGATGATCTCGATGTTCGCGATCTGCTCCGGAGTGAGCCAATCGATCCCCCGTCGCGGATCCACCATCGTAGGTGTGCCGTCGATGACAAACAGCGGCTCGTGACCCCCGAAGGCGACGCTACTGACCGGGCGAATCAGGACGCCCCCGCCAGGCATGCGGATGACGTCCACGCCCGGAAAGTGGATCTCTCGCGGTCCCAAGTCCTTTTCTGGTGGCGGCTCCGAGGGGTCAGACTGACGGTGGTGACACCCGGAAAGAAGCACGAGCGCTAGCCCGCACAGGAGAACGGCGAGCCGCGCGTTCATCGCGCTACCACCTCGAACCCGGCGGCCAACTCGGCGGTCGAGTTGGCGCCGACAAACACCCGGAACGTACCCGGCTCCACGGCGAACTTCATCGACAAGCCCCAGACGCCGAGATCCCGGACCGGGACACGAAACTCGACCGGGCGCGCCGCACCGGCTTCGAGACTGACGCGCCGGAACCCTTTTAGCTCGCGCAAGGGGCGGGTCACGGTCCCCACCTCGTCACGCACGTACAACTGAACGACCTCGGTTCCCGGACGGGCACCAGTATTCGCAACGGTCACGGTGACCACGAGCGTGTCAGCGGGGCCGAGCCGCGCGGCGCGGAGCTGCAAATCACGATACGCGAACGTGGTGTAACCGAGGCCGTAGCCGAACGGGTACAGAGGTGTGTTCGGTACGTCCAGGTATTTGGAGCTGTAGTGCTGCTCCGCCACCCCCGGACGACCGGTGTTCTTGGCATTGTAGTAGATCGGGATTTGCCCGACCGTTCGCGGGAAGGTCACCGGCAACCGGCCGCTCGGGTTTACATCGCCGAACAGGACGTCGGCGATCGCGTGGCCGGACTCGACGCCGAGAAACCACGCCTGGACGATCGCTGAAACGTGCTCAGCCGCCCACGACAGGACGAGCGGCCGGCCGCTCATGAGGACCAGCACCACGGGCCGACCGGTGGCCACCACGGCCTGCTGTAGCCGTTCCTGCGCGCCGGGGAGGTCGAGCCGGCTCCGGCTGCCCCCCTCGCCGCTCATCGTGTCCGGTTCTCCCACGACGAGGACGGTCACGTCGGCCCGCCGCGTCAGCGCCACCGCCGCGGCGATACCGCTGGTGTCGCCGTTCGTGAGGCCGGTCCCCTGAGCGTGCAGGACCGTCATCCCGGCGCCCGCCCGCTCCCGGATGGCGGCGAGCACGGAAACGACGTCCCCGGCCTGTCCGCGCGCGTGCCAGGGGCCGAGGGGGGCGGCCGTATCGGAGGCGAGCGGGCCGATGACCGCGATCGTTCTGGCCCGCGCCCCGAGGGGCAGGATGCCGCCCTCGTTCTTGAGCAGCACGATCGCCTCCCGTGCCACACGCCTGGCAAGTTCGCGATCGAGTGGTGGAGCGGTAGCCGCGAGGCCGCGATGGGGATCCTCGAATAGCCCGAGCCTGAGTTTCGCCCGCAAGATGCGCCGCACCGCCGCATCCACCTGCTCAATAGGCACCCGCCCCGCTTGCACCAGCGCAGCGAGGCTGTCCACATAGATTCCACTCACCATGTCCATGTCGTTGCCGGCCGCGAGCGCCAGCCGTCCGGCCTCAGCGCGCGAGGCGGTGATCCCGTGCGCCCGCAACTCATCGATCGAAGTCCAGTCGCTCACCACGAAGCCGTCGAATCCCCATTCCTGGCGCAGCACCGTGTCCGTCAGCCAGGGGTTCGCCGTGCTCGGTATGCCGGCGATCTCGTTGAATGCCGTCATGATGGAGGCAACCCCGGCGTCCACGGCGGCCTTGAAGGGAGGCAGGTAGATCTCGCGGAGCGCGCGCTCGGAGACGTCGACCGTGTTGTAGTCCCGGCCCGCCTCGGCCGCGCCGTAGGCGGCGAAGTGCTTCGCTGTGGCGAGGATCGTTTCCTGAAAACCGCGCACCCGGGCGGTCGCCAGCACAGAGCCAAGATACGGATCTTCCCCGGCGCCTTCGGCGATCCTGCCCCAGCGCGGATCCCGCGCGATATCGACCATGGGGGCGAACGTCCAGTTGATCCCCGCCGCCCGCGCTTCTCGGCCCGCGGCGCGTGCCGTCGCCTCCACGACCTCCGGGTTCCAGGTGCTCGCTTCGGCGAGCGGAATTGGGAAGATCGTCCGGTAGCCGTGGATGACATCGAGGCCGAGGAGGAGGGGGATCCGCAAGGGCGACTGCTCCACCGCGCGTTGGATGTCGCGCACAGCCTCGGCTCCTTCGAGGTTCAGAAACCCACCGACGAGCCCGCGGCGCACCAGCTCGACCTGCGCCGGCGTCACGCGACCGAACACAGGGATCAGGTTCAACTGGCCGAGCTTCTCCTCAAGGGACATGCGCGCGAGGAGGGAGTCGACGCGGCGCTCGGAGGGTGCCTGGGCGGCGACCGGCGTGGGAAGTCGAAGGCCGCTGAGGACCGCGAGAACGAGGAGCGGGGCACGCAGAGCGCTGACCATAGCGGCAGAAGATACACCTCCGGCGGTCACTTCACGACCGCTCATGGACGCCACGTTCGCGTGTGGTACTGTGCGACGTAGCGGCGATGCGCCGGGTCGTCTGGGTACTGTTCATCGGGGCCGTAGGGGTAGCGCGTCATCGCGTGGAACGGCAGCGGCTCCACGGTCTGCCCGGTCGCGGTATGCAGATCGGCGTCCTTCATCCAGGCCACGTTGAAAAAGAGGAAGTCCCGCTTCCAGCCGGCCGGCAGGGGGGGCGTCTCGGTTGCCGGAAACTCGAGCGTCATCTCATCGCCCGAGGCGATGATCACCGCCTGGTCGTCCGCGTTGCCCAGCAGCGGGAGCACGTCGCCGTACCGGGTGAAGCGGCCCCCGACGCGCAGCCAGGGTGACTCCCGCGACACCTGCGAATAGTCGAACCACTGCGGCCCATAGCGGCCGCCCTTGCGGAAGACTCGAGACCAACCGCGGGCATGCAGATCGGCCGCGACCGGCGCGAGGCGGGTGACCGTGAGCTGCGCGTCATGGCGGCCCACCGCAACAAAGGCGTGATCCCAGTAGATCTCCATGTTGGTGCGAATGCGGACGCGCGTGTCGCTCGACAGGAACATGCCCGTAAGGTCCACAATCATCGTTTTGTTTTTGCCGGCGGGGAACGTCAGGTCTCGAACCGTGCGCCACTGACCTGCCGCATCGCGCACCTGCACGACGGGCCGAACGATCGGGACGGCTGCCGACTGCGCCACCGCCGCGTTGATGCTGGCGTCCGTCGGGAACAACCAGCCTTGCAGGAACAGACGGATCTCGCCAGACCGAGGCAGTGGTCCGAAATCAAGCACGAGATCGTGCGTCTGGGTGACACCCTGATACGGCCCGGGGGTGAACCCGCCGACGTACGCATCGTCCCTCGCGCGCAGCAGCGGCAGCAGATCACGGCCCCGCTCATCCGTGGCGGAGCGCGGGAGGTGCTTCTCGCGCACCTGCTGAATAGCGAGCCGCCCCGACGCCGGCGTGCCGGGCGGCACGAAGCTCTCGTCCACAAAGACATCCACCGACTCGGGGTGGTCCACCGCGAGGAGCGCGAGCTGATCCACGTAGGCGACTTCCCACAGCTCTTCAGTGAGCTGCATCCGATACCGCCCGTCCACGGGCTTGAGGGCCTCGCCGGGAATGCGGAAGTATTCGCGTGCCGCTTGGGGCGGTCCGTACACCGTCTGCTCGCCGGCCATGATGCCAAGGGGCATGCCCAGGGCACTGGCCCACGTGACGTCGGTGAGAAAGCGGTACGCCTCGCCGTCCCACGTATAGAGAAACGTGCACGATCCCTTGAGCACCTGCTGTTCCAGGACATTGCGGTCGGTGCCGCCGGCGGCGCCACCCGGGTAGTAGTAGCTCTGCGGCACGCCGTTGGTCCAGACCACGCGCAGCACATCGGCCTTGATTCGGTTGCCCAACCCGAAATGGATGACCGGCCGGTCGACCACGCGCATCTGGTAGAGATCTTTGGCCCGCAGCTCCACGCGCGAGCCGATGCCAAAATGGTTGTTCTTGCCGCTGCCATCGCGCAGGCCAACCAGCGCGACGGTGACGAACTGATTGGCGTTGCCGCCGTCGTTGCGCAGCAGGTGTATGCGTCCATCGAGCCCCACCACGAGCAGATCGAGATCGCCATCCCCGTCGGCATCGAACGTCTGCAGCTGTCGAGCGCCACCGTGCGCCAGGGCGGTGGGGAGCAGCGCGCTCCGATCGGTGAAACGGCCTCTCTCGTCGTTGCGCAGCAGGACGAGACCATTGCGCTTCGCCGCGATCAGGTCGAGCCAGCCGTCGTTGTCGAAGTCGAAGAAGGCCGCGTCCAGAACCTCGAGACCCGCTCGTGGATCGCGCGTGAAACGGCCAGCGCCATCGTTCCGGTAGAACGCACCCGCGAAGAGATCGAGAAAGCCGTCGTTGTCGTAGTCGCCCGCCGCGATCGCCTGCGCGCGTGGGAGCGTGTCGAGAGCCTCGAACCGCCCCTCCTCCAGGCCCCGGTACAACGCCAGCCCGCTCTCTCGGGCCACGACCAGGTCGGTTCGCGCGTCTCCATCAAAGTCCCCGAACGCCGCGTCGGTCGTCCGGGTGGCCTGTGGGCTCAGCCCGATCACGGCTGCTTGCTCGCGGAACGTGCCGTCCCCGTTGTTGCGGTAGAACCGGTCACCGCCTGACGTGCCGACGAAAAGATCCAGGTCGCCGTCGTGATCGAGGTCGGCGAACACGGCCACGCCGCCGGCCGCGCGCGTGACTTCGCGAAACGTGCCGTCGTCATTGTTGTGGAACAGGACACCGCCGGCGGAGACGTCGAGGTGGCCATCATTGTCGTAGTCGCCGACCGCGATGGCCGCGGGTTGAGCCACGGGCCGAAGCCCGGCGCCGCCGGCGACGTCCGTGAACCGGCCGCGGTCGTTGCGATAGAAATGAATGCCGCCGGCGAGGACGACGAGGAGGTCGTCGTCCTGGTCGCCATCGAAATCGCCCACGCCCACGGTCACCTGAGAGTCCTGCGACGCCGGCAGTCCAGCAGCGGATGTGACATCGGTGAACCGAATCGCGTTCACCACGACCTGCGGGTCTCGTTGCTGGAGCGCCAACCGCGTGCTGAGCGTCAGCACCGGGTATCCCGGTGGTGCGCCCGACGGCCCCCGCAGCTCCGCCATGCCCGCTTGGTAGACCGCGGTCGTTTCCAGAAACCCCATGGCGCGGGCCAGTGCTGCGCCCGCCTCCACCACGCGGTTGGCCTGCAGGTCTGTGACGGACGCCGCGTAGAACCGCTCCGCCTGGGGCGGCAGCTCCGGCAACCGTTGCTGCAGCTGCTCGAGCTGGTCGCGCGCCTCGTCGGTGGCGCCCGCATCGAGCAACGCTGCCGCGAGGGCGAGCCGGGCGGGCACGTTGGCCGGAGCGGCCTCGACCAGCCGGGCGAGATACTCCCGGCGTCGAGGGCTGCTGTCGGCCTCAGCGAGCGCGAACAGCGTCTTCACATGTGCCGGGGTGGTCTGGAGCGCCGCTTCGAGGGTACGCCGCGCCTCACTCGACCGGCCGGTCAATCGCAGCGCGGTCGCCTGCAGGAGACGAATGTCGGGGTCATCGGGAGCAAGGGCGACCGCGCGGTCGATGGCTCGCGCGGCATCCTGATAGCGGCCGAGCCTGAGATAGACCACACCCAGGTTCGCATGCCCGGATGGTTCATCAGGCGCCAGCCGGATCAACGTGGCGAACTCGGCTTCCGCGTCGGCAAAGCGGTTCTCTTCCAGATAGGCGAGCCCCAGCGTGCGGGCCGTGAGGATCGTCCCCGCATCGGCGGCGCTGCGGTCTCGCCCTTTGCAACCAAGCGCGAGTGCGGCGAACGACGCCAGCGCGGCGGTTCCGATCGAACGACGCCAAGGTCGGAGCATGGGCAGAGAAGCTAACGCCGGATTACGTTAACCGGATGCCCCAAGCCTCGTGGCGCCGTTTCGTCGTGATGGCGGCTTTCGCCGCCGCTGTCGCTGGTGTCGTGGCGCTCAACCATCGTGCCGTAGGAAGCGTGGCCGACGCGCGGGAGGGCATCCGTTTGAGCGAAGTGGCCCACCAGAGCGGGATCGACTTCGTCCACCAGGCCCCCACGCTGGACCCGAAGCTCGCAAACATCGCACCCCACGTCGCCGCGCTCGGTGCCTGCGTATCCGTCACCGATGTGAACAACGACAATTGGCCGGACCTCTACTTCACCACCTCTCGCTTCGGTGCCGCGAATGCGCTGTACCTGAACCAGCGGGACGGCACATTTCGCGACGTGTCTGCTGAGGCAGGCGTGGCATCGCTCAACCGGGCGGGCGAAGGGGTCTCCATGGGCGCGGTCTGGGGCGACTACGACAACGACGGCTTCGAGGACCTGCTCGTCACCAAGTGGGGGTTTCCACAGCTGCTGCACCACCTCGGCAACGGCCGGTTCGAGGATGTCACGGAGGGGTCGGGCCTGCGGCGCTGGATGAACTCGAACGGTGCCGTATG
Organism: uncultured Gemmatimonadaceae bacterium; assembly: GCA_964596925.1. Classification (GTDB taxonomy): domain Bacteria; phylum Gemmatimonadota; class Gemmatimonadetes; order Gemmatimonadales; family GWC2-71-9; genus DASTHG01. The sequence goes on from CAZQWQ010000069.1 coordinate 298,235, forward strand.
GCTCGACTTCGATCGGGACGGACTGCTCGATCTGTATCTCACCGGCTATTTCCGCTCCGACATCGATTTCTGGAACCTGCGCACGACGCGCATCATGCAACACAGCTGGGAATTCGCCTCGAACGGCGGCAAGAATCTCCTGTTCAAGAACATCGGGGACGGCCGCTTCGAGGACGTGACCGATGCGATGGAGGTGGGGAGCACCCGATGGACCCTGGCGGTCGCGGCGGCGGACTTCAACGACGACGGCTGGCCGGACCTGTACCTGGCCAACGACTATGGCCCCGAGGAGCTGTTTCTCAATCGCGAGGGGCGACGCTTCGAGCTGGCCCGCGCGGGCCTCGAGGATGATTCCAAGAGCGGCATGGCGGTGGCCTTGGGCGACGTCTACAACCGCGGGCGCCACGACGTCTTCGTCACGAACATCTCGGTGCGCGGCTTTCTGTTCCAGGGGAACAACCTGCGCATCAACTTCCTGCGGGAGCTGGGCCGATTCGACGAGATCGCCACCAGCGTGGTCGCCGACGCGGGGTGGGCGTGGGGCGCGCAGTTCGGCGACCTGAATAACGACGGGCTGCTCGATTTGGTGATAGCCAACGGTTTCATCTCGGCGGATAGCGGGCGCGACTACTGGTACGCCATGTCGAAGATTGCCGGCGCGCAGGGAAATATCTTCGAAGACGCGAAGAACTGGCCGCCCATCGGCACCGCGAGCCTCTCCGGGTATGAGCGCTCCCGCGTGCTGCTCAACCGTGGCCGGGATGGGTTCGTGGATGTGGCCGAGGAAGCAGGCGTCGTGGATCGTCTGGACGGGCGTTCGGTGGCACTGGCCGATCTCTTCAACCGCGGGACGCTGGACGTGGTGATCGCGAACCAGAAGGGTAAGGTGCTGCTGTACCGGTCCTCACCCCCTGCGACCGTTAGGGAGTCCTTTAGGGACCGCCTCTCCCTTCGGGAGAGGGGGAACGCGAGGCACTGGGTCGCGTTCAAGCTGATCGGGACCCGGAGCAACCGCAGCGCTATCGGCGCCGAGGTGACGGTGGAGTTTGGTGAGGTGCGCCAGCGGCAGGTGGTGGCTGGAGGTATGGGGTTCTGCAGCCAGAACGATCGCCGATTGCACTTCGGCTTGGGTGATCAGCGGTTGCGCCGTGTCACGATCCAGTGGCCGTCCGGCACGGAGCAGGTGTTGGACGGGCTGGGCGTGGATAGCCTGCACGTGATCACCGAGCCCCCCTCCGGAGCGCGGCAACGGTGACCGCGGCTGTGGCTGAAGCGCCGGCCCCAACCCGCTGGTGGGCCGACCCGAAGTACCTCATCGTCTTTCTCATTACGCTGGTGCTGGTGGTGGGCGAGGCGCGCTACAGCATTCTGGGTGGCTACGACCGGCTGGCGACGGCGCTCGGCACTTGCGTCGCCACCGAGTTGCTGCTGTCACGGCTGCTGCGCGGCCGCGTGGCGAACATCTCGAGTGCCTACATCACCGGGATCAGCCTGGCGCTCCTGATCAAGCCCCAGGCGAACATCCTGTGGCCGTTTGCCTTGGGCGGCTTCCTGGCGATCGCCTCGAAGTACGTGCTCATTTATCGCGGTCGCCATCTCTGGAACCCGAGCAATTTCGCCATCGCCCTGTTTCTGCTAGTGGCGGCCGATAGCGTCGCCATCCTCAGCCACCAGTGGGGCAACGATCTCCGCATCAACCTGGTGATCTGGGTTTTCGGCCTGGCGGTGGCGTCGCGGGCCCGCGTGCTGCACGTGACGTTGACCTATGTGAGCTGCTTCGCGGTGCTCGCGGTGGGGCGAAACCTGATCGTCGAGGGCCCGCTCCTCGCCGAGCTGGCGCCGATCACGGGTCCGATGTACCAGTTGTTCGTGTTCTTCATGGTCACCGATCCACGCACCACCGTGGGAACGCGCCGCGGAAGAATGTTGGTGGTCGCGACCGTGGCTGTGGTCGAGACCATCATCCGTCTGGCGGGCGACTTCCAGGTGTCACTCTTGCGACCGCTCTACCCTTCACCGCCGATCCTCGCGCTGGCGATCGTCGGGCCGATCGCGATGTGGTGGGATCTGCACCGGCAGGCAAGGAAGCCAATCCGATCGGGTGTAGGTTGACGTACTGACCGGGACCTAAAGGAGTATCACTGTGGCCAGCACCGTCGCCCCCACCACCGCGGGGTCGGCCGTCACGAGCGCCGGCATCATTCCCTGGCATCTGACCGCCGTTCTGTTCGCCGCCACCAGCGTCGTGGTCGGCGTCATCTGGGACATTTCCTGGCACCGCTCGATCGGACGGGACACGTTCTGGACCCCGGCCCATCTGGCGATCTACCTGGGGGGCGTCGTGGCGGGGCTGGCGTGCGGCTGGTTGGTGCTGCGCACGACGTTCGCCGGAACGCCCGAGGAGAAGGCGGCGACCGTCCGGTTTTGGGGATTCCGCGGGCCCCTCGGAGCCTGGGTGTGCATCTGGGGCGCGATCGCGATGATCACCTCCGCCCCGTTCGACAACTGGTGGCACGACGCCTACGGGCTCGACGTGAAGGTACTGTCGCCGCCGCACGTCCTGCTCGCGCTCGGGTTCACGGGGATCCAGGTCGGTGCGTTGCTGTTGCTCGCGGCGCGGCAAAACACCGTGACCGCCCACGATCCGCACGCCCGGGCCTACCGCGCGATGTTCGCCTGCGCCGCGGGGCTGCTCGTCGCCACCCTCGCCATCATGGGGTTCGAGTACATCGGCTTCCCGAACGAAGCCCACAACGGGCTCTACTACAAGATCTGCGGGGCGGCCTTCCCGATCCTGCTCCTGGCCGCCGCGCGCACCTCGACGTTACGCTGGCCCGCCACGACGGCGGCGGCGACCTACGTCGCCGTGAACGTGTTGATGATCTGGATCCTGCAGCTGTTCCCGGCGACGCCGAAACTCGCGCCGATCTACAACGCGCTGGACCACTTCGTCCCGCCACCGTTTCCGATCCTGCTCGTCGTCCCGGCGCTGGCGATCGACCTGGTGGTCCGTCGCGGGCCGGCGAACGACTGGGCCCGCGCCGGGCTTGCGGGGATCGGCTTCATCCTCGTGCTGCTCCTCGTGCAGTGGTTCGTGGCGGAGTTTCTCGTCAGCGCTCGCTCGGAGAATTTCTTGTTCGGCGCCCAGCGCTGGAACTACAACAGTCGTCTGGGCCCCTGGCGCTACGAGTTCTGGAGGCTCCGAACCGATCCGCTGACCGTTGCCGACGTCATCACGGCCGCGGGCTTGGCCGTCGCCTCGGCGCGCCTCGGTCTGTGGTGGGGCGCCTGGATGGCGCGCGTGAAACGATGAGCCGCCGCCTCGCGCGTACGTTGCTCCTCGCGGCGGTCGCGCTGGTTTCGGCCGCGCATGTCGGCAGCCCCGACACCGTCTTTCAGGGCCTCGCCGGTCCCTACGAAGTACGTGTGATCGTCAGGCCCCCGGGGATCGTGCCCGGTCTCGCCGAGATCTCGGTGCGCGTCCTCTCCGGGGAGGCCGTGCGCTCGGTCGCGGTCCTGCCACTCCGAGGCGGCCGCCCCACTGCGCTCGAGCCGCCGCCCGACAGCGCGAAACCGGTGCCCGGCGATGCGCGACTGTACAGCGCACAACTGTGGCTGATGGAGAGCGGTGCCTACAGCATCCGCGTGGACGTTGCTGGCACGGCCGGCACCGGGAGCGTGATCGTCCCGGTCAACTCGATCGCGACGCGGCGCCTAGGATTCGATACGCCGCTCGCTGTCGGACTGCTCGGACTCGGAGTGTTTCTGTTCATCGGCGCCCTGACGATCGTCGGCGCCGCGGTCCGGGAAAGCGTGCTCCCGCCAGGCGAGGAGCCGGATGCGGCTCGCCGGCGCCGTTCATGGTGGGTGCGGGTCGCGGCGGTCTTGCTGCTCGGCCTCGGCGTATACGGCGGCAAACGCTGGTGGGACGGTGCGGACGCCAGCCACGCGCAGAGTCTCTACCGACCGATGCAGGTGGCGACGACCGTCGCCGCGCAAGATGGGGCACCGGCATTGCGGATCGCCATCACCGACTCCGAATGGCTTGGCCGGCAATACTCGCCGCTCATCCCGGATCACGGCAAGTTGATGCACCTGTTTTTGGTGCGAGAAGATCTCGGAGCGTTGGCCCACCTGCATCCCCTGATGCTCGATTCCAGCACGTTCGAGGCGGCGCTCCCTGCGATCGCCTCGGGCATGTACCGACTGTACGCCGACGTGGTGGACGAGAGCGGGTTCACGCAGACGCTGCTCGACTCGGTGACCGTGCCAGCCGCGGTGACGATGTGGCGACCGTCCGATCCTGACGACTCGTGGTGGATGAGTCGTCAACCGTCAGAGTACAGCGATCAGCCGTCAGTCATCAGCCGTCAGCAAACCGTGCAGCTGGAGGATGGGGCCGCGATGGTGTGGATGCGGGATTCCACGACGCTGTTCGCGGGACGCGATGTGGAGCTCAAGTTTGCGGTGACGACCCGCGACGGACGGCAGGCGGCGCTCGAGCCCTACATGGGCATGATGAGTCACGCCGTGATCACGCGCGACGACGGCAGCGTGTTCGTGCACCTGCACCCAGCCGGCACGATCGCGATGGCCTCGCAGTTGGTGTATGCCTTGCGAGTGCCGGAGGACACGGTCCGCGGCCGGCTCGGCGCGAGAATCACTGCCGCGGAGCGTCAGGCAATGCAAATGGGACCGATGCCGGGTGGAGTCGTGTCTTTCCCTTACGCCTTCCCCAAGCCAGGACCCTACCGAGTCTGGGTGCAGGTCAAGCGGGAAGGGCGGATCCTCACTGGACGGTTCGACGCGGATGTGCGATGAGGAGCCGATAGTTGTCATTCTTCAGTCGTCAGTTCTGACACCCTTGGATCATCTGACGACTGATGACTGATGACTGATGACTTTCGGCCCACAAAAACCAAACCCGGCGCCAATAGCTCGCCGGGTTGGCCGGTCGGGTGAGGTGGCCGTCACACCCCCTCCACGACCGTCACTTCGTTGCGTTCAACCTGCCGCCGTCGCGCGGCGGCCTGTTGCATACCTCACACGGGCACCCGAGTTCCCGCTGGACGCCGCCAATCTGCCCGCGTTGCGTGCTCGGCAGGTGATCAACGCGCAAGCGGCGTGTCAGGAAACCGTGAAGCCCTCACCGACTCCGCGCCGCCCGGTTACCATGAGAGGGCCATGAGGTTCCCGCTGCCCAGCCGTCGGCGACCGCGCGCCGCGTACATCACGGCGCTGCTCGTGTTGGCGCTCGGGTTCGCGGTGGTCCTCGCGTTGCAGGCGTTCGGCGCATCGCAGTATCAGAAGGCGCAGGCCGAACGCGTGTTGCGCGACTATTCCGCCTACGCCGCCGCCCGTTTCGCCGGCCGATCGATCCAGGGGCTGTACTACTATGCCTTCATGCCCACGCTGAAGGCCCTGGACTACACGCGCGACCAGCTCGGCCGGTTGCCCACGCCGGCACAGCTCAAGCCATCGGAAGACACGATGTCGCTCGCGTTCCGGCGGCGCGTGCGCTACACCTTCGAGCTCGATCTCCCCAAGCGCGGCATCACGTTCGCGGGCAAGTCCCCGGGACCCGAGTGGGGGCGCTGGCTCGCCGACACCGTCGCCGCGCAGGTGCGTCGCCTCCCGCCCAAGGAAGATCTGGCCGCGCTGATCGGCGGGCCTGGCGACGCGCGTGCCGTCGTGGTGTTCGGGCTGCCGCACGACCCGGTCGCGGCACGCACGCGCGTACTCGGCGTCGTCGCGGACATCGAGGCGCTGCAACCGTACTTCGATCATGTGGCGGAAAGCTCCCCGTTGATTCCCGGCGTCCTGACCGGGGGCGTGGCGCTCGATTCCATCGGCTCCGTGGTCGTGAGCGACGCGCGTGGCGTGGCCGTTTATCGCACACCACAGCAATACGTCTCCAATATCAACGGTCACGACACATTGGGGATCTACGTCGCCGGCCTCCAAGTCGACGCGTCCCTGCGACCCGGCCTCGCGGGACAGCTCGTGATCGGCGGGTTGCCGAAGTCGCGTCTCCCATTGTTGTTCACGTTGTTCGGCCTGACGGCCGGCCTCATCGTCATCGCACTGTATCAGCTGCGCCGCGAGTCCGAGATCGCCGCGCTGCGGACCGATTTCGTCTCCGGCGTCTCGCACGAGCTGCGCACGCCGCTGGCGCAAATCCGCATGTTCGCCGAGACACTGGTGCTGGGACGCGTCCGCTCGGAAGAAGAGCGCCGCCGCTCGCTCGAGATCATCGACCAGGAGGCCCGCCGCCTCACCCACCTGGTCGAGAACCTGCTGCATTTCTCCCGCTCCGAGCGGCAGTCGCTGCGCGTGGCGCCCGCTCCGGCCGTGCTCGCTCCTCTGGTCCGCGCCGTGGTGGAGAGCTTCACGCCATTGGCGGAGACGCGGAAGGTGCGGCTGCGCACGTCGCTGGCGGACGGCGTGGTGGGCTGTGTGGATGAGGGTGCATTGCGCCAGATGCTGCTCAACCTGCTCGACAACGCCGTGAAATATGGACCCGACGGCCAGACCCTGACCGTCGGGATCGATCCGCCGGGAGGCGATCGCGCACGCCTGTGGGTGCAGGACCAGGGCCCTGGCGTCCCTGCGGCGGACCGGGAGCGCATCTGGGACCAGTTCTGGCGTCTGGAGCGGGACCGCGGCTCGACGGTCGCGGGGACAGGGATCGGCCTGTCGGTGGTGCGCGAGCTTGCCACCCTGCACCGCGGGCGCGCCTGGGTGGAAGGCGCCCCGGGCGGTGGCGCGCGGTTCGTCATCGAGGTCCCGGCCGCGAGCGTCCTGGCGCCCGGTCCGACCACCGTGCCCGGCCGAGTGGAACCCGTCGCATCGCGAGCGGACGCATGAAGCGCGTGCTCGTCATTGAGGACAACCGCGACCTCGCGTATGGCCTGCGCAACAATCTCGAGATCGAAGGCTATGAGGTCGAAGTCGCCGAGGACGGCCCTAAGGGGCTGGTGCGGGCCCGCGCCGGCCGACCCGACCTCATCATCCTCGACCTCATGCTGCCGGGCATGGATGGCTACCGCGTGCTGCGCGCGTTGCGAGAGGAAGGGCGCCAGACACCCATCTTGATTCTGACCGCGCGCGGCGAGGAGGCGGACAAGGTACGCGGCCTCCGCCTCGGCGCTGACGACTATGTCACCAAGCCATTCGGAGTACTCGAGCTGTTGGCGCGCGTCGAGGCGTTGATGCGACGCGCCAGCGTCGCCACGGCAGGCGCCGAGCCCACCGAGCCGCTGGTCGAACGCTTCGGCGACGTCGAAGTCCACTGCGCGTCACGTACCGTGCTGCGGCGCGGCCAACCCGTAGCGCTCACGCCCAAAGAGTACGAGCTGCTGATCGCGCTGATCCGGCGGCGTGGCGCCGTGGCGACCCGCATCGAGCTGCTCACCGAGGTATGGGGCTACAGCGCCGCGGTGCTCTCCCGCACGGTGGACACGCACGTCGCCGAGCTGCGCCGGAAGCTGGAAGACGACCTCCAGGCCCCGAGCCACATCCTGACGGCACGCAAGGCGGGCTACCGGTTGCAGCCGTGAGGCGCGACGGGTCAGGCTGACGGAGAGGCGACCTCTGGATCGACGCGATTACCTGCTGCGCCTGCTGGAGCAGATTGGCCGTGCGGTGGCGCGCGTGCGCGAGCTGCTCACGGGCCAATTCGTGTCGGAGGCGGCGCGCGAGATCGAAGTCGTGGCCCAACAGGCCGGCGTTCCGTTGGCGCTCATCCGGGTGCTGAGCGCCGAGAGTCTGGCCCCGGTGCTGTCGACCGCCGGCGAGCCTGACCCCCTCAAACGACTGCTGGCGGCCGAGTACCTCTACGTCGAGGCGCTGCGGGCGGAGCCGCCCGACGCGATGGACCTGTTCGCGCGCGCTCTGGAATTGTACCGCGGTGTGGGCCCGCTTGCCGATGCGGCGCTCACCGCGGCCGTAACCGATCGGATCACCGACCTGGAGCGACGTCTCGCGTCACTCCATCCACTGCTTTCCCGGAGAGAACCATTGTGAGACCCGAGCTCGTTCTCCTCGCTGCCCTGCTGGTGGGTGACGTCCCGAAAACCGGCCAGGAAGTAGTCCGGGCGATGTACGACCGCTACGCCGGCAAGTGGTACCAGACGCTGAGCTTTGTGCAGCGGAATACCGCCTACCTGCCGGGCGACAGCCTGGAGCGTTCGACCTGGTTCGAGCGCGCGAAGATTCCCGGCACGCTGCGCATCGATTTTCGCGACGGCCCCGGATTCCCACCGGACGGGGGACTCCTGTTCACGCGCGACTCGCAATTCGTTTTCCAGGGCGACACGCTGTCCCAGGCCACACCATTCATTCACCCGCTCATGGTCCTCGGGTTCGACGTGTACGCGCAACCCGTCGATCGCACCCTCGCCCAGCTCGGCCAGATCGGGTTCGATTTGGCCACGATGCATGAAGACACGTGGCAGGGCCGTCCCGTCTACGTCGTGGGGGCGAAATCGGGCGACCAGCGCACGCGCCAGTTCTGGGTCGACAAGGAACGGTTGCTGTTCGTGCGGATGCTACAACCAGTGCGGCGCGACACGACCCGCGTGAGCGAATCCCAGTTCAACCAGTACACCGCATTTGGCGGAGGATGGGTCGCCATCGAAGTCCTGTTCCTCATCGATGGGCAGCGCCGCTGGCTCGAAGAATATGCGGACGTGACGGTCAATCCGGTCCTGCCCGACGCGGTGTTCGACGTGAAGCGCTGGAAAACAACGAAATGACGGCCGGCGGACGACTCTCAGTGAGTTGCCGCCCGATCGAACAGGACCCGGACCTGTCTTCCCACACCGAGCGAGGCGTCGCTCAGGTTGGTAGTGATCGCGATCACGACACGTGAGTCGCGGTCTATCCCGAACGCAGTAGTGCCGCCGACCGAGCCGCCTCCATGATACGCGAGCCGGTGGCCGAGGCTGTCACTCGTGAGAAACCAGCCGATGCCGTAGCCGACCGGCTGCCCATCGCGAGTCCGTTGCGAAGTAAACAGCAGGTCCAATGTCGTCGCGTTCACGAATCCCGGGCGCAGCATGGCCGAGCCGAATTGCACCAGGTCCTCGGCGGTCGACAGAAATCCGCCTCCTGCCCATTTGTAGCTGTTGTCCACCGGCCGCGACAGCACAAAGCCGGCCGAACTGTCCCGATCGTAGAAGCGCGTGCGGTCGGGAATCAGGCTGTCGGCGCGGTCCGGCGCCGTGTGGGTGAGCCCCAGCGGGCCGAATACGTGAGTGCTCATGTAGCGCAGGAAATCCTCCCCCGACGCTCCTTCCACCACGGCCGAGATCAGGTTCCAGCCGTAGCTCGAGTAGGAGAAACGGGCTCCCGGCTCGAACAACAACGAGTCATCCGCGAAGATGCCGAGGCCCTCTGTCACGGACGCGTAGCGCCGGTTCAGCATGAACTCGTCGCCGCGGTAATGACGGACGCCGGCCAGGTGACCGGCGAGCGCGCGGGTCGTGACGGGCCACGGTTTTGGCGGGAATGAAAGAACGTATCGCTGCACCGGCGCGTCGAGATCGAGCTTGCCCGCTTCGACCAGCCGGGCCACCGCCGCAGCGGTGAGCGGCTTCGACACGCTGCCGATGCGGAACAGCGTCGTCCGCGTGACGGGCACGCGACGCTCGACATCCATGTAGCCGAAGGTTTCGGACCACACCAGTCGACCATCCACCGCCACCGCGACCTGCAAGCCGGGAATCCGCGGGACAAGGCTGTCGCACACCAGCCGTCGCGCCGCCGCGATCGTCGCCTGGTAGTGGCTGTCCGCCCGGGCAACGACCGCCGGGCAGGCCGCGGCCTGCGACGCACTCGCGATCGGGAGGGGGACACCGGCGAGCAGCAGGGCGCAGCAAATGACCAGGCGGCGGACGGTTTTCACGGCAACCTCACGGGATAGGGAGTTACGGCAGACTCGGCCCATCGTGTGCAAGCCGGTCCGCGATCCGCGTCTCTCATCCCCGGGGAACTTGTACACTCGAACGGGGAGGAGCAATGCGATCGACAATGGCGCTGGTCGTGGGGCTGGCACTGGTCGTTGCCTGCGGGGAAACCAACGCACCGGAGCGGCTGAGCTACAGATCGGCGGAAGCGCCCGCCCCCCCGTCAACCGGAGCCGGGGCGCGGCCCGATCTCGAGGCCCGGGCCTCCAATGATGCCGTCGCATCGGCACCGGAGCTGGGGCTGATGTTGCCCGGCGCAACGGACGTACTGCCAAATCTGGTCATCCGGAACGGCACCGCCTCGATCGAAGTCGATTCACTCGAGCGCGCCATTGCCCTCGTCCGTGCGCTGGCGCTTCGGGTCGGCGGATTCGTCGCGGGCAGCGCCGCGCAGACCGGCAAGGGACAGCTCCACTCCGCCTCGCTCGAGATTCGCATGCCCGCGGATCGGTTCGACGACGCCGTCGATGGGCTCCGGCCGCTCGGCAAGGTCGAGGCGGTGAACGTGTCGGCGCAAGACGTAGGGGAGGAATACGTGGACGTCGAAGCCCGCATGACCAACGCGCGGCGGCTCGAGGCGCGGCTGATCGACCTGCTGGCGCGTCGCACCGGCAAGCTCGCCGACGTCCTACAGGTCGAGCACGAAGTCGCGCGTGTCCGGGAAGAGATCGAGCGTTACGAGGGTCGGCTCCGCTACCTGCGCAGCCGGGCGGCGGTCAGCACGCTCACCATCACCGTCCACGAGCCGATTCCGGTGATGGACAACGGCTCTCCCGGCGTCGTCGCGGATGCGGTGCGACAGGCCTGGCGGAACTTCATTGGCCTGCTGGCGCTCACGATCCAGTCGTTGGGCGTCATCCTGCCCCTCGGCCTCGTCGGCGCCGCAGGGTGGTGGATCGTGCGTCGTTCACGGAAGGCGACACCGCCGCGTCCCGCCGCGGCGTAGCACTCGAGTTACAGCAGAATCCCGGCCAGCGTCGCTGAGAGAAAGTTCGCCAGCGTCCCCGCGAGCATCGCCTTGAAGCCGAGGCGGGCCAGGTCGCCCTTGCGCTCGGGGGCGAGCGCGCCGATGCCGCCGATCTGGATGCCCACGGAACCGATGTTGGCGAAGCCGCACAACGCGAACGTTGCGATCGTGAACGACACGGGGCTGAGGGAGGCCTTGAGCGGTCCCAGCTGGGCGTACGCAATGAACTCGTTGAGCACCATGCGCGTCCCGAGCAAACTGCCGACGGTCCCGCTGTCGTGCCATGGCACGCCCATCACCCAGGCGATGGGGCTGAACAGCCAGCCCAGGATGGTCTGGATGTTCGCCGGGAACCAGGGGAAGTAGCCGTGCACCCAGCCGAACGCGCCGTTGGCGAGCGCGACGAGCGCAATGAAGGACACCAGCATCGCGATCACGTTCAGCATCAGCTGCAGACCCTCGGTGGTGCCGCGCGCCGCCGCATCCACCACGTTCACGTCGGTGCGCGGGATGTCGACCTTCACGCCCCCCAGCGTCTCCGGCGTGCCGGTCTCCGGCTCGAGAATCTTCGCCATCATGATGGTGCCGGGGGCGGTCATGATGACCGCGGTGAGCAGGTGGCGGGCCTCGATGCCGAAGGCGATGTAGGCGGCCATGATCGAGCCCGAAACGTGCGCCATCCCGGCCGTCATCACCGTCATCAGCTCTGAGCGCGTCATCCGTGGCAGAAAGGGCCGAATGGTGAGCGGCGCCTCCGTCTGCCCCATGAAGATGGACGCTGCGACGTTGAGGCTCTCGGCGCCACTCGCGCCCATCACCTTGTTCATCACCACCGCGAAGGCTTTCACCACCAGCTGCATGACGCCGAGGTAGTACATGACGGCGAACAGCGCCGAGACGAAGATGATCGCGGGAAGCACCTGGAACGCGAAAATCACCCCCAGGCTCGAATGTTGCTTGCCGACCTCGCCGAACACGAACTCGGAGCCAACGTAGGAGAAGCTCAGGATCGCGGTGACGAAACGCCCCAGCGCCGCGAAGATCCGCTGGCCGACCGGGACGCGCAGCACGAATATCGCGAACACCGCTTGCAGCCCGACTCCCCACGCCACGACGCGCCAGCTAATCGCCCGTCGGTTGTTCGACAGCAGAAATCCGATCCCGAGGATCGCCACGATGCCGAACAGCCCCACCAGCCGCGTGCCCAGCGGTCGCGGCTCGGCGGGCGGGGCCACGGGCAGGGTGTCCATGATGGTCGCGGGTGGCGGGACGAGCACGGTGGTATCGGGCTGTTGCCCTATCGCCGCGTGAACGGTGTTCCAGGCCAGACGCGGCACCGTGAACACGACGAGCGCGCAGACGAACGTGGCGGCGAAGGCGAAGGCGGTCCGACGCAGCGGCATGCTGGCATGCCTCCGGAAGTGAGGGCCGATCGAAAGCCGGGACGGCAGGGAAAGTGGCGCGCCTGCGGGGAAAGCGCAAAGCGGGCTCAGCCCTGCGTCCGCGCCCGGCCCAACGCGTCGGGGCCGAAGCGCTCCCGCACCGCGTCGATCGCGCGCGCCAAAGTTCGGTCCCGCTCGGTCTCGGGCCCGGCGCTGCGTTCGGTCTCGAGCAGCGCGAGCTGGGCCTCGGCCCCGGGTCGCTCGAGCTGCGACAACGCGACCCCGATCAGTCGAGCGGGTACGCGCCGCGCGCCCCGGAGCTTCGCGAGCAGGGTCCGCGCCACGGCGTACACGGCAGCGTCGGTGAGCACCGGTGCCGGGAGGGTGCGACTCGCCTGCCGGGTGGTGAAGTCGGCGTCGCGCAACCTGACCGTGATGGTGTGAGTGACCAGACCATCCGCGCGCAGGTCGGTAGTGGCCCGGTCGACGAGCGCGAGTAACTCCCGCAGCAGGTCGTCGTCGGCCTCGAGGTCGGTCGGGAAGGTGTTGTCGCGACTGATGGACTTGGGATCGGCCCACGCCGCGACGGGAGACGAGTCGATCCCACGCACCCGCTCCCAGAGCCACGCCCCCTCCCGCTCGCCCAGCCGGGCGACGAGCTCGGTGCGATCGAGACGGTTGACCTCGTCCACCGTTCTCCAGCCAAGCTGGGCGAGCCGATCCTGCGACTTCGGGCCGATCATGGGAAGGTCGGCGAGCGTGAACCGCCGCATGAACGCGGCCTCCTCTCCGGGCGCGACAACGTGCACACCGGGTCCCGGCGCTTCGGGAGCGGGCTTGGCCACTCCCGCGGCGAGCTTGGCCACGAGCTTCGACGTGCCGCCGCCGACCGACACCCACAGCGTGGTGCCCTCGTGCACCGCCGCCCGGATGCGGCGCGCCGTGTCGGCGAGCGACTCCCCGTGGTACAGCTTCTCGGTGCCGGTGAGGTCGAGATAGGATTCGTCGCTCGACGCCTGCTCCACCACGGGCGCGAAGCGCTCCAAGACCTCACGGATTTCGCGGGCTTTCGCCGCGCACGCCTCCCACGGGACGGGGACCACCATCGCCTGGGGACAGAGGCGCATCGCGCGTGCCATCGGCATGGCCGAGTGCACGCCGAAGCGCCTCGCTTCGTAGGAGGCCGAGGTGACGACGCCCCGGTGCTCGGCAGCGCCGCCGACGATCAGCAGCGGGGTGCGCCCGGCGCCGCCAGGATCGACCAGGCGCGCCACAGCAACGTAGAACGCGTCGGCGTCGGCGAGGAGGATACGGCGCGGGGAGGCGCTCATGGCCTGCATATGTTAGCCTTCGCCGCCATGACCACGCATTGGGTCCGCCTGCTCCTCGTCGCCAACATCCTGGCGTACTTCTGGCAGCAACAGCTCCCCCAGCAGGCCAGCGCCTTCGTGCTCGTGCCGGCCCTGTTGCCTGTGCGGCCGTGGACCGCGTTCACCTACATGTTCCTCCACGCCGACTTCGGGCACATCCTCTTCAATATGTTGAGCCTGTTCTTTTTCGGGCCCCAGGTGGAAGACCGATTGGGGGGGCGTCGGTTCCTCATCCTGTATTTCATCAGCGGACTCACGGGGGCCGCGGCGTCCGCCGTATTCACTCCCTACGTGAGGATCGTCGGCGCGTCGGCGGCGATCTTTGGCGTGATGCTCGCGTTCGCGCAATTCTGGCCGCACGCCCAGGTCTTGATCTGGGGCATCATCCCGGTCCGGGCGCGCGTCCTGGTCGTCATCATGACGGTGCTGGCGCTGTTGGGCGGCGCCCGCCTGTTGGAGCCGAATGTGGCCCACTTCGCGCACTTGGGCGGATTCCTGGGCGGGTGGCTGGTCCTGCGGGTGTTCGCCGCGCGGCAACTCAAGGCCAGGGCGCAATCAGGATTCCCCGTGCCCGCGGCGGCGGGCCCCGCGCCGAACGCGGAGACGACCGAAAAGTGGAAGCGGATTGCGCTCGACCAGCTGCACCCGGTGAACCGCGAGGAGGTCGAGCGCGTGCTCGCCAAGCTCACCACGCTCGGTGCCGCCAGCCTCACGGCCGACGAGCGCGCGTTCCTCGACCGCTTCAGCGCGATCTAGCCCGCCTCGCCCAGTTTCAAGAGCCGCTTCCACTGAGCCGCCGTCGCCGGCACGACCGAGAGTCGCGGCATGCGGACGAGCGCCAACGCGGCAAACGCCGGATCGCCCTTGATGGTCGCGAGCGTCACGGGCGTGCGCAGCCGCGGACCCGCCTTGAGGTGCACCACGACCAGCTTCGGGTCCTTTTTCTTCGGATCGGGATACGCCGCCCTGGTCACGCGGGCGCAGCCGACCACGCATTTCTCGCCGCCGGTATGGTAGATCAGCACCGCGTCGCCCGGCCGCATAGTGCGCAGGTGCTTCAACGCGAGTGGGTTCTTGACCCCATCCCAGACGGCTGACCCTTCGCGGACGAGGTCGTCGAAGCTATAGGTCGAAGGCTCGGTCTTGAGAATCCAGAAACTGTTCATCGTGATCTCCTATCACCGGTTCAGACTGGTCGCCCACGCGACGATGCCGTCGGCCAGCTCCGCACGCACATCCTCCGCGGTCCGCCCCGAGCTCTTCCGAACGTTGAACGAGTGGTCCCCACCCTTTACGACGTGTAACAGCGCGAGCTTGCCGAGTGGTTGGAGGACCTGCCGGAGCAGGATCAACTCGGCAAACTCGTCGCGATCCCCCTGGAGAAACAGCATCGGAATCTCCACGCCCGCGAGATGGTCGGCCCGGGTGACGCCGGGCTTGCCGGGCGGATGGAGCGGAAACCCGAGGAACGCGAGGCCAACGACCCCGGGCAGGGGCTCCTGGGACTGCGCGGTGGAAGTCATGCGCCCGCCAAAGGATTTTCCACCCGCGATGAGCGGCAGCCCCGGTGCGGCACGGGCGGCAGCCGCTGCGGCCGCGCGCACGCCGGCGCATGCGATCGCCGGCGGGTCCGGGCGGCGCTGCTGCTTCTCCATATAGGGAAACTGATAGCGCAGGGTCGCCACACTCCGCTCGGCGAGTACGTCGCTGATCCGCTCGAGAAACGGGTGCCGCATGCCCGCGCCCGCGCCGTGCGCGAGGACGTACAGCACCCGGGCGTCGGCGGGCAACACGAGCAACGCCGACACGTCGCCGATGTCGCCGACGGGGAATCGGAGCTCCTTCGACTGCGTCATCAGTAGTCAGTCGTCAGGTGTCAGCACTCTTAAAGACGGGCATGGAGCCGCTCCAAAGCACTCATCAGATCCGGTTTCTCGTCCATGATTCCGATCAACGGGTCCTGCTTCAGTTTTTTCATGCGCCCGGGCACGTTGCGAATCGTGAACGCGCGGATGTCGAGCTTGGGCGTCACTTCCCGCCAGGTGATGGGTGTCGACACCGGGGCCCCCGGCAAGGGGCGCACGCTGAACGGTGCGACAAGCAAGCGTCCGTGGCCGTTCTGGACGTAGTCGAGGTAGACCTTTCCGCCCCGCTTCTGCACCTGCCGCGTGACGGTAGCGATCTCCGGCAGCTCGGCCGCGACGACGCGCGCCAACAGGCCGCCCAGCGTGCGGGATTGCTCGTACGTGATTTGGCGTCCCAACGGGATGAGCAGGTGCAGGCCGGTGGAGCCGCTCGTCTTGATACCGGCGGGCAGGCCGATGTCGTCGCACAACGCCTTCGCGGTCTTGGCCACGGTCACCACGTCGGTGAACGGCGCCCCCTTGGGATCGAGGTCGAGGATGCACCAGTCCGGCGTTTCGAGGGTCGCGACGCGAGAGGACCACACGTGCAACAGAATCGCCGCCATGTTCGCGATGTAGAGCAGCGAGGATTCGTTGTCGCAGACGAAGTAGTCCAGCTCGCGCTGGGAATCTTCGCTCCAGATCGTGACGGTCCTGACGAACGCCTGCGCGTACTCGGGGGCGTCTTTCTGGAAGAACGATTTGCCGTTGATCCCGTCGGGATAGCGTGTGAGCACCAGCGGCCGGTCGGTGAGGTAGGGCAGCATCCAGACCGACACGGCGCGGTAATACTCGATCAGATCCCCCTTGGTGTAGGGCTCCTCGGGCCAGAAGATCTTGTCGAGGTTGGAGAACTTGATGTCGGGAGCAGCGGGAATCGGCTCGCGCCCGCGGGACGGCAGATCGGGCTCGGGGGCGTCGCGTCCTCTTCCCCCTTCCCCCTTCCCTCGTCCCTCGATCACGCACTCTTCCGGCTTCTTGTCGTCTCGGAACCGGAGAAACACCGGTTGCCGCAGCAACCCGTCCCCGGTGATTTCCTTGTACCGCACCTCCGCCACGAGCTCCGGGGCCACCCAGCGGCTGTCCGCTTCGGCCGGCACCGGGCCGGCGAACGGCGGCTTCGCCACCGCGAGGCGCTCGAGCTCCGCCGAGATTTCCTTCAGCTGCTTCGCATTGAACCCGCTCCCCGCCCGACCGACGTACACGAGCGATCCGTCCTGGTACGCCGCCAGGTGCAGGGCGCCGAACCCGCCGCGCGATCCCTTGGGCGTGGTGTACCCCGCGACCACGAAGTCACCCGTCTTGTCGGCGCGGACCTTGAGCCAGAGGTCGGAGCGCCCGCTCTTGTAGGGGCTGTCCGCTTTCTTGGCGACGATCCCCTCGAGGCCGAGTCCCACCGCCCGGTCATAGAGCATCTCGCCGTCCTGCTCAAAGTGCTCGGAGTACCGCAGCGGGCCCGCCTCCGGCAGGACCTTCCTCAGGATCGCTTTGCGTTTCACGAGCGGCAGCGGCCGCAGGTCGAACCCTCCGAGCGCCACGAGATCGAACAGATACATGGTGCCGGGGTTCTCGACGGCGGCGTGGCGGATGTCCGGCGCGCGGGAAACCCGCGCCCGGTTCTGGAGCCGCTGGAAGCTCGGGCGCCCTTGCTCGTCCAGGATCACGAGCTCGCCGTCCATCACGAGCCCGTCGTAGGGCAGCGCCTTCACTGCACGGGCCAGCTCCGGGAACGCGGCGGTGTAATCGTTGCCGTTGCGCGTGATGAGCCGTGCGGCTCCGCCTTCGCGCGCCACACGCATGCGGTACCCGTCGAGCTTCACCTCGAACACCCAGCCGGCGCGCGAGAACGGCTGCTCGCGCGTCTCCGCGAGCATCGGTGGCACGTCCTCGGCGCGGAGCGCGCGCTGCGGCGCGCCGAGTTTCTTGAGCTCGGTGCGGAGCTTCGCGGCCTTGTCGGCCCCGTCGCGCAGCTCTTCGACCGTGAGCCCGGAAAGCACGGACCCGGGCGGGAACTCGGCGCCGTTGGTCGAGACGTAGCCGTCGCGCTCCTTGATCAGGAGCCACTCCTTCACGCCCTTCTTGAGCTTCACGAGGGTCCAGATGCCGCGCACCTTGTAACCCCGCAGATCGAAGAGGAGCTTGCCTTTCCGCATGCCCTCCACCGGGTCCTCGAGGGGCACCCACAGGCCGCGGTCCCACACGATGACCGCCCCGGCGCCGTAGTTCCCCTCCGGGATGATCCCCTCGAAATCGCCGTACTCGATCGGGTGGTCCTCGACATGGACAGCCAGCCGCTTGTCGGCGGGATTGCGCGATGGGCCCTTGGGCACCGCCCACGATTTCAGCACGCCGTCCATTTCCAGGCGCAGGTCGAAGTGGAGGCGGGTTGCGGCGTGCTGGTGTATGATGAAGCGACGCCCAGGCGCCGCCGCGACACTGCCCGATGGCTCGGGAGTGCGGTCGGCGGAGCGCTTGGCGCGGTAAGTACTTAGCGCATCGTTGGTTGGATTACGATTTGCGCTCACATGTCACCATTCGTATAGTAGGTCCCCCATGGCCGCTCATGCAATTGGCTCCGCCACGATCTCCTTCGGGCTGGTTTCCGTCCCGATCAAGATGTACTCGGCCGGCGAATCGTCGGCCGCGATCTCGTTCAACTGGCTCCACAAGAAGGACGGGGCCCGGCTGAAACAGCATTACGTCTGCTCCAAGGACGGCGAGAAGGTCGAAAACGACGACCGGATCAAGGGCTATGAGTTTTCCAAAGGCTCATACGTCACATTTACCGTTGACGAGCTGAAAAAGCTGCAGATGGACGACAAGTCCAGTAACTCGATGAACATCACCGAGTTCGTGGACTCGGCGACGGTGGACCGGATGTACATGGACCGGGCGTATTTCCTCGGGCCAGACAAGGGCGGCGAGCGCGCGTTTGGGCTGCTGGGTGAAGCGCTGAAGAAGACCGGCAAGGTGGCGATCGGCCAGTGGGCGGCGCGCGGCAAGCAGTATCTCATCATGATTCGGCCGCTCGGACATGGCCTCGTGATGGAGCAGTTGCGATACGCGGATGAGGTTCGCTCCATCGAGGACGTGCCGATCGACAAGATGGACTTGAAGAAGACCGAGATCGATCTGGCAGTGCAGCTCATCCAACAGCAGGCGGGGGGACAGTTCGAGCCGGACAAGTACGAGGACGAGGTCAAGAAGCGGATCCTGGAGCAGATCGAGCGCAAGGTCCAGGGCAAGGAGATCACCGAAGAGCCGACCGAGGCGCCCAAGACGCAGATCATCGACCTGATGGAGGCGCTCAAGGCAAGCCTTGCCAAGGGCAAAGGACCGGCCGGCGCCGAGCGCAAGCCCGCCAAACGGGCCGACCACGCCGCCGAGGCGAAGGCCGCGAAGGTCAAGCCGATGAAGCGGAAGGCCGCCAGCGCCTAACGCGATGACGGGCTACACCACCGAGGAGGTGTCACGGCTCCTCGGCCTCTCGCCCGCGCAAATCCGTTCCTACACTCGAGCCGGATTCCTTTCCCCCGCACGCAGCCGTCGGGGGGACTTGCGTTTTACGTTCCAGGACCTTGTGCTGTTGCGGGCGGCGAAGGGATTGATGGCCGCGCGCATTCCCGCGGCGAAGATCCGCGGCTCGCTGCGGCGGCTGAAGCAGCAGCTGCCGCGGGGACGCGCTCTCTCCGAGCTGCGGATCACGGCGGAGGGCCACCGCATCGTGGCACGAGACGGGGCCGTCACGTGGCATCCCGACTCGGGTCAGCTGGTGCTGGATTTCAACGTGGCGTCGCTGGCCCAGCGGGCAGCCCCGCTCGCCCGGCGCCAGGCCGCTGCGGCACGGCAGGTCGAGGACGAGCTCGACGCCGAACAATGGTTCGAGCTTGGGCTGGAGCTGGAGGTGAGCGCGCCGGAGGAGGCGCGCGACGCGTATCGCCGCGCGCTGGAGCTCGACCCACACCACGCTGACGCCCACGTCAATCTCGGCCGGCTGCTGCTCGAGACGGGTCGAGCGGGAGACGCGGAGGCGCACTATCGCGCGGTACTGGGTGACGACCCGGGACACCCCACGGCCTGGTTCAACTTGGGCATCGCCTTGGAAGATCAGCGACGGCCCCAGGACGCGATCAAAGCCTACGAGCAGGCGCTCGTCGCCGACCGAGGACTGGCGGACGCCTATTTCAACCTGGCGCGCCTGTACGAGCAGGCGGGAAAACGGGCGGCCGCGCTGCGCAATCTCTCCAAGTATCGATTGCTGACCGAAGGGCGCTAGCCCAGTCTCCGCAGGAACGCCTGAGGATCGTTGAGGAAGTCTCGCGTCAGGGCCACGTGGTCCAGGTCCGCGTAGGCGACCGCCGCAACGGGTGCGGCGTCGAAGCTGTAGATAGTCGCGCCCGGGAATGCGAGCAGCATCGGCGAGTGCGTCGCGATGATGAACTGGGCGTCTTGCTGCACCAGGTCGAGAAGCAGCGCGAGCAGGCCGAGCTGGTTCTGCGGCGACAGCGGCGCCTCGGGCTCGTCGAGCAAGTAGACGCCACCCGGCACGAAGCGACCCTGAAACAGGTTGAGAAACGCCTGCCCGTGCGAACGGGCGTCCGGATCGCTCCCGTAGCGGTGTTCCATGTCGCCGAGCGATGCCTGGATCGGGCCGGCCGCGAGCCCCTTGGCCCACGCGGAGCGGTCGGCGAACGAGCGGTCGATCTCCTCGAGCCGCTGCTCGAGCTCATGCCGTTCGCTAACGAGACGCTTCTGGAATCCGAAAAAATCCTCGGCTCGCAGGAAGAACCCGCGATGGGTCCGCTTTGCCCACACCAGCCGGAGCGCCGCTCCCAAACGCCGCTGGGCCGCCAGGGTGCCGTCCCGGCCGACCTCGGCGTCGCCGACGGTGGGCAGACCGGCCGCGGCGGCGATCCCCTCGAGCAGTGTGGATTTGCCCGACCCGTTCTCGCCCACGAAAAACGTGACTTGGCTGGACAGATCCAGCGCGGGCAAGGTGCGAATGGCGGGCACGGTAAACGGGAAGGCCGCTTCCGCGCCGCGTGGTGGCCGGTTGAGGTTCAGTCCCAGAAGATGCGACATGCCTGGCCGATTCGGCGTCCGCGTCAGAACAGCGCGCGAAACTCTTCCGCGAGCTTCGGCCCCTTTCCCGACTCCTCGTGTTTGAAGAACACGAATGCGTCTTTCCATTCTTCGCCGAGCGTTTTCACCGACTGCGCCCACTGCTCGAGCTGCGGCTTCGTGTAACCCTCATCACGCAGCCGGAAGTAACCGAAATCCGCGGTGGCGACGAGCGGCGTGTGCCCGGCGTCGGTATCGGCCACGCACAGCGCCGCGTTGCCGGTGCGCAATGCCTCGTATACGTCGTCGGCGAACCAGGAGTCATGCCGGAATTCCCATGCACAGCGCAGATCGGCTGGAAACAGCGTCAGCACATCCTTCAGCCGGGCCAGGTCCTTCTTGAAATTGGGCGGCAACTGAAACAGGATGGGCCCGAGCTTGTCGCCCAACGGTCGGACCGTCTCGGTGAAATAGCGCAGCGGGTCGTCCACGTCCCGCAGCCGGCCGATGTGCGTGATGCGCTGCGACGCCTTGAGGACGAACGTGAAGGCCGCGGGAACGGCCTGGTTCCAGCCGGACACCGTCTTGGCATTGGGCATCCGATAGAACGTGTAGTTGATTTCCACCGCGGAGAAATGTTCAGCGTAGTACGGCAGCATCTTCGCGGCGGGGAGTTTCTCCGGGTAAAACGTGCCTTTCCACTCCGGGAAGTTGTAGCCCGACGTACCGACGTGCAGCCGCATAGGGGAAGGAGCATCGCGCGACCGGCCGGCGACCGCAACCCCTCACCGGTTCGCCGTAGAGCCGCAATGTTCGGGTCGCCCGCCGCCAGTCGCCTCGGTCCGGTTTCCCACGTCCCGCACGCGGAGCCCGTCCTTGTTGAAGCCGTTGGGTATCACCCTCGTCATCTTTGCTGCGCTCGCCGCCCCCGCCACGCTTCCGGCTCAAACCCTCCTCGCCGGCACGTGGACAGGCACCATGAGCCCGCCGAGTGACAGCCCGGTGGCGGTGACGTACGAAGTCGCCGGGAGCGGCGATTCGCTCGCCGTCACGATGGTGCTCCCCAACGGGATGCGGGCGCCGTTCAGCGAGGTTCGGATGGCCGACGGCAAGCTGCTGTTCCAATGGGCCGCCGGTCCCACGATCGTCAAATGCGAGCTGGCCAAGCAGGAAAGCGGCGGGTTCCGGGGCCCGTGTACCGACTCGGAAGGGATGACAGGCCAGATGGAGATGGTGCCCCCAACCAAGCCGTAGCGCGGCATATATTGCGGCAACCCCAGGTGAGGCTCCATCGATGCGCCTGTCTGAACTGATTCCCCTCGGCTTCTTCCTGCTCGCCGCCCCGGTCGCGGCGCAGGAACCGGCTGCCACACCCGCCCCTGCCCCGGAGCCGCTGCAGGTCGGGACCGTTGCCCCGGATTTCACCCTCACGGGCGCCACCCGGTACGGTGTAATTCGGGAACCGATCCACCTGAGCGATTTCAAGGGGAAAACCGTTGTGCTCGCCTTCTTCTTCAAGGCGCGAACACGAGGGTGAACGGTTCAAATGAACGCGTACCGTGATCAGTACGCGCAGCTCTTCAAAAACGGCCGCAACGTCGTGCTCGTCGCTATCAGCGCCGATCCCGACACCGCGCTGTACACCTGGGCGCGGGATGCCGAGTTCCCGTTCCTGTTTGCGAGCGACACCGGGTCGGTGGTGGGCCGGATGTACGGGGCCTTCTCGAGTCGCGCCTCGCTCAACAACCGCAACCTGTTCGTGGTGGGACCGGACGGGAAGATCGCCTATCGCGCGACGCCATTCCGGGAGATCGATCCCACTGCGTACGAAGAACTGGGGCAAGCGATCCAACGGCTCGCCCCCGTAGAACCGGCGAACTAAGAAATATGTGCGTGTGAGTGGTGCCTTATGGCACCACGCGCCGCACCGCGGCCTCGATATCCTGCTCCGCCCCGAGGCCGGTATAGGCGACCTTGCCGGCGCTATCCAGCACCACCACGTAACTCGTCGATGGGGCCTGGAAGGCGCGCACCGCCCGGCCGTTGCCATCCCACAGGATCCGAAACGGCATCGGGTGCCGCGTCAGGTGGCGCTTGATGCCCGCCTGGCTCTGGTTCACCGCCACGGCGACCACGACAAATTCCACCCGGTTCCCGAAGCGCGCGTGCGCGGCTTCGATCCGGGGGAACAGCGCCGCGCACAGCGGGCACCAGGTGGCCCAGAACTCGATCAACACCGGCTTCTTCCCGATGATCTGACTGAGGTCCACCGGGCGACCGTTCAGGTCCTCGATCGTCACCGCCTCAGGCCTTGTGCCGATGGCGATGCCGATCTCGTCGTCCTGCGCGACCACTCGACTCGGTACACCGAGCGCGATCGCCAGCACGAGGGACACGACGCACCACGCACCACGCACAGTCTTCACAACACCTTTCCCATCTGCACGAAGTAGTACTCGGCCATGAAGAGAAGTACCACGCCGGCCAGCCGTCTGATCCACATCATCCACGGGCCGGGCCGGGGCAGCGCGGCCAGGGCGCCAGAAAACAGCCCCACCACGGCCAGCACGGCGCTCATGCCGAGCGAGAACATGAAGAGGTAGACGAAGCCGAGCACGGCGCTGTGCGTGGTGGCGACCCAGGTGAGCACCGCCCCGAACGCCGGCGCCCCGCAGGGCGCCGCGACGATCCCCGACGTCGCGCCCAGCAGGAACACCGCCGGGTACGATCCTCCCGATAGGCCGGCGGCCCACGCGGCGAGCCGCTGGGGCGCAGCGACGGGAAACACATCCAGCATCGCCAGCGCGAACACGAGCAGCAGGTTCCCGATCGCGAACCGCACCCAGGGGTTGGAGGCCACCGTCCCGAACAGCGTCCCCGTCAACCCGGCGACGAGGCCCATCAAGGCGTAGAACGAGGCGAGCCCCAGGATGTACACGACCGTGCGCACCACCAATCGGCGTCGCGGAGCGTCGGGGCGCGCGCCACCCCCCAGCACTCCCGCCGTGATGGGGAGCATAGGGTAGATGCAGGGATTGAGGCTCGTGGCCACTCCCGCGAGAAAGAGCAACGCGGCGGCCGCCGGCGGGCTATGCCGCAGGGCATCGGTCAGGCCGGCGGCGAGCGCTGGCAAAAGCGGCATGGTCGTGACAATCTACACCATGGCCGAAGGCAAACAGATCCACGACGACGGACGGCGCCGCTGCGGATGGCTGGGCGACAATCCCCTGATGCTCGCGTATCACGACAAGGAGTGGGGGGTCCCCATTCGGCACGATACGCGGCTCTTCGGCAAGCTGGTGCTGGATGGATTCCAAGCCGGCCTGTCCTGGGCCATCATCCTGCGCAAGCGCGCCGATTTTCTGCGTGCCTTCGACGGCTTCGATCCCGAGCGAATGGCCCGGTACGATGGCCGCAAGCGCCGCGCGCTCCTCGCGGATCCCGGCATCGTGCGAAACCGGCAGAAGATCGATTCCGCCATTGGTAACGCCCGAGCGTTTCTCGAGCTGCGGGAAGCCGGGGTGCGGTTCAGTCCGTTCCTATGGGAATTCGTGGACGGGCGCACCAAGCACAACGCATGGAAATCGCTGCGGCGGCTCCCGGCCAAGTCGCGGGAATCCGAGCGCATGAGCAAGGCGCTGGTCGAGCGAGGATTCCACTTCGTGGGCCCGACCATCTGTTACGCATTCATGCAGGCGGTGGGGATGGTGAACGACCATATCGTGACCTGTTACCGACACGACGAGCTGAAGCGGTAGCTCGGGGCTTTGCCCCGGATCACACGATCAGTTCGACGCCGATTTCCTCGAGAAACATGGTCCCCCCGCTATCCTTGCCGAACCGTTGCACCGCGCGTGTCAGCACCAGCCGATCGCGCGCCCGTGTCATCCCCACGTAGAGGAGCCGGCGTCCCTCTTCGATTTCTTCGCGCCGCGATTCCTTGGTCGCCCAGTAGCCCGGCAACTCGTAGTCCTCCACCCCCACGATATACACGCGCGAGAATTCCAGTCCCTTAGTCGAATGGAGGGTGAGCAGGTTCACACGTTCCGGATCCGCTTCCACGCCCTCGGACGACGACAGAGCCACCCGCTCGAGCAGCCGTTGGATCCCCGCGTCCAGGCCGTCCCCCGCATCGGGCTCGCTGGCGGCCACGAGCGCTTCGAGCCGCGCCACCGCCGACGGGTAGCGCTCGGCCGCGGTACGATCGGCGCGCAGACGCTCCAGCAGGGCGCGGCCGCCGAGCCGCACGATGACCTCTTCTTCCTCCGGCGCGTCGACGGCCGGCGTGCGCGACCGTTCCGCACCGTAGAACTCGAGGCAGTCGCTGTAGCGTCCCAGCGCGTAGGTGCGCGCCAGCTGACGCAGCAAGCGCCGCTCGTCGGTCGGCGCCCGATCATCGCCCAGGGCGAGACCGAGCCCCACCTGGTCGAGCAGGTTCACAAGGGCCGCCTTGCGCGCCCGGACGAGTTTGTGGGCCACGAGATGCCGCAACACCCGGGCGAGGGTCAGCGCGTCGTCCAAGGCGTGGTGCGGGCGGCCCTTGTCCACGCCGAAGCGGTCCGCCAGGTGCTCGAGCTTCGCGCTCTCGGAAAACAGCGCCCTGGCCAGCGGCAACGTGTCGAAGCAAGTGAGTGCGTCGCCGCCATCGAGCCCAGCGGCGAGCCGCCGCAGCACCGGCACGTCGAATCCCTGCCCGTTGTGGGCGACGAGCACCCGGTCACCCACGAACGCGCGGAACCGCAGCCATACCTCCGAGAACGACGGCTGGCCGACGAGGTCCGCATCGGCATACCCGTGCACCTTGGTCGCGGCCGCGGCCACGGACTGCTGCTGGGGCCGCACCAGCGAGTGGAACCGGTCTACCACCTCGCCGTCCTGCACCAGCACCGCGCCGATCTCGATCACCTCACAGGTCGCGACGTCGTTGCCGGTCGTCTCGAGGTCGAAGGTGACGCAGTCCCGGAACAACTCGCCGAAGCCGCGCCCCTGCGCCAGCTGCAGCGCCTTGAACAACCGCACGACGATTTCCGCCGGTTCCTGCTGGTCGGCGCCGAGCAACAGATCCTCGGGCGCCGGACGGTCGTCCGGTCCGAGGTAGGTCACGACGCGAACGAGCCCCGAGCGCACCAGCATCCCGCGCAGGGCGATCTCCAGACCGTGGTGCGGGACGATCCACACACGCGCTCCCGTCACAAGCCGGTCCGCCAAATGCGCCGCACCCGGATAGGCGGCCGGGTCGGTCAATTCGTCGGCATGCTCCTCGAGCGGGTTCTTATACGCCCCCATCCGCTGGGTGAGCAGCTCCGCTACGAGACCCCGCAGCGACTCGTGGCTCTGGCGTAGCGCCCGCAGGTTCTCGACGTGAAACACGAAGCGCCACGCCTTCTTCGTGTCGGGGTCGCTCGCATGGCTGTCGCGCGCAATCCGGCGCACGACCGCCAGCAGGTCGTGCCCGGCGGCCGCGCCGACCGCGCGGATGCGCTCGAGCAGCTCGGCGGGGAGCAGCCGTTCCGCCAGCGCCTCGAGGGCCAGCGCGTCGTCCGGG
Organism: uncultured Gemmatimonadaceae bacterium; assembly: GCA_964596925.1. Classification (GTDB taxonomy): domain Bacteria; phylum Gemmatimonadota; class Gemmatimonadetes; order Gemmatimonadales; family GWC2-71-9; genus DASTHG01. Next base: position 324,432 of record CAZQWQ010000069.1, read on the forward strand.
TCGCGGATCACCCGCAGCGACGCGATCACCTGTCCGATGACGTCGTCGTCCACGAGCGCGCGGCCGCGAGCCAGCCGGCAGGGGATACCGGCCTGCAGGAGGTGGTTCTCCAGCTCCTCACCCAGGCGGTGATGCCGGTACAGCATCGCGATCTCGCCCCACCCGAGCCCATGTTCCGCGCGGTCGCGCACTACGTCCTCGATGAGCCAGGCTGCTTCCGCCGCTTCATCCGGGAAGCGGCGCACCAGGACGGGAAACGGGGAGTCGCGCACCGCTTCGATGCGTTTTTCGAACAATTTCGGGTTGCACTCCACCAGGCGGCGCGCCGCGGCAAAGATCTGGCGCGACGAGCGTCGATTCTGGTCCAGCACGATCGGGTCGTCGATCCCGAACTCCTCGCGAAAACGGCGCAACACATCGGGGTCGGCCCCGGTCCACGAGAAGATCGACTGCTCGTCGTCGCCGACCGCGAAGAAACTGCGGTGCGGCTCCGCGAGGCGTAGCAGGGTGTCGTACTGCGCCGGGTTCAGGTCCTGGAATTCGTCCACCAGCAGGTGGTCCCAGCGCGCGGCCACCGCGGCCGCCACCTCCGGATGCCCGGCGAAGAGGTCGCGGGTGAGTGCGACGAGGTCGTCGAAATCGACGACGTTGCGCGCGCGGAGCGTGGCGAGGTACCGGTCCAGTAGATCCTGGTCCCCGCCGCTCAAGTGAAACCCCTGGAGCCGGCGCCTGCCGAATTGCGTGAGCAGCGTGCTCATGCGCTTGCGGGCCACACCGAGGCGGCGCAGCACGAGGCGCTGGTACTCCTCGTCCGCCACGCCGAACCCGCGACGCAGCCCGAGCCGTTCCCCGTGTACACGCAAGATCTCGAGACAGAGGGCGTGCAGCGTACCGCGGGTGAGCAGCTCGCCCGCCGGGCCCACCTCGCGGCGCAACCGCGCGACAATTTCCTCGGCGGCCTTGTTGGTGAAGGTGACGGCGCAGATACGCGCCGGATCCGCGTGGTGGTGATCGACCAGCTGGCGCACTCGCTCGATCAGGCAGAACGTCTTCCCTGCCCCGGGACCGGCAAGCACCAGCACGGGTCCGAGGGGTGCCTCGATCGCGCGGCGCTGCTGATCGGACGGCACCGCGGGTGATTCGGGTACGACGTGGGTCGTTTCGATACCAGGAAGCTAAGTTCTCAACGTGCCATATGACATCATCCTCGCCGGCCTGGGCGCGATGGGCAGCGCAGCGGCCTTGCACCTCGCGGGACGGGGGCTGCGAGTGCTCGGGTTGGACCGCTATCACCCTCCGCACAACCTGGGCTCGACGCACGGAGGCTCGCGCGTGATCCGCGAGACCGCGTTCGAACATCCGCGCTACGTCCCCCTCGCACGTCGGGCCCTCGAGCGTTGGCGGCGGATCGAAGCGCTCACCGGCGAGCGCCTGCTCCACATCACCGGGACGCTATTCGTCGGTGCACCGGACAGCCCCGTCATCACCGGCACGCTCGCGAGCGCCCAAGAGCACGGCATCGTGCACGAACGGACCCCCGCAGGACAGCTCGCTCTGCGATATCCCCTGTTCGAGAGTCTCGACGGGGCGGTCGGCGTGCTCGAGCCCGGCGGCGGATGGCTGGATCCCGAACGCTGCGTGGCCGCGTGCCTCGGCCACGCCGCGAAAAATGGCGTCGACCTGCGGTTCGACGAGCCGATCGAACGCTGGGAAGCCGCTGGCGACGGCGTCGCGGTGACGACGCCGGGTGGGCGCTACCGGGCCGGGCGCCTGCTCCTGTCCGCCGGCCCCTGGATGCCGGAGCTGCTGGGAACGGTCGGAGCGACGTTCGGGGTCGAGCGTCAGGTGCAGCATTGGTTCGCGCCGGCGCGCGAGGCCGCCGCGTTCGCGCGGATGCCGATCTTCATCTGGCAGACCCCGAAGGCGGTGTTCTACGCCCTCCCGCCATCCGGCAGCGCCATCAAAGTGGCCGTGCACCACGACGGCGAGCGTACCACCCCCGAAACCGTGCGTCGTACGGTTTCCGACGAGGAGATTGAAGCGACGCGGGTGTTGCTTCGACGCCACGTCCCGGCCTTGGTGGGCGAGCATCGCCACGCGACCGTCTGCCTCTACACCAACTCTGCGGACGGGGATTTCGTGATCGACTGGCACCCGTCGCACCGTGCGGTCCTGGTCGCCAGCCCCTGCTCGGGATTCGGGTTCAAGTTCGCCAGCGCCATCGGGGAGATCCTGGCCAACCTGTTGACCGGCGGCACCAGCTGGTACGACCTGGCCCCATTCCGAATCGGACGCTAGCGCGGACGGGCGATTCCGCTGGTATATTGCCCCCTCTTGACCCCCTTCGAAGCGGTTACCGGGGGTCAGATGCTGAGAGGTCTCACCGAGACTATCGGGCTGCGGGCGCGGGGCGCCGCTCGCCCGGCCGCTGCGTGGTGCCCCGGCAGGGAAAGGACGTGCATATGAATATTCGGACCGCAATCACCGCGGGACTCGCGGTATCGCTCGCGCTCGCCTGCTCGCAGAAGCCGTCGCCGGAGATGCAGGCACAGCTCGACTCATTGCAGGCCGCCGCGAGTGAGCGCGACCGTCTGGTGCAGGAGATGGCCCAAAACGCCCGGATGCTCTCAGAGATCTCCATGGACCTCTCGAAGGTCCAGGTGCGAGGCCAGTTGAACGTCTCCGGCGAATCGCCGGGCCAGGCCGCGCGGGACAGCGTGGTCCAAAAGGTCCGCTACATCACGACGCGCCTCAACCAGACCGAGGGCCAGCTGCGCCAAAGCGAGCGTCGCCTTCGCTCGCTGACGACGGTGTCCGACAGCCTGCGGACCACGCTGCTGGCCACGATCGCCAACTACGACACGATCGTCGCTTCGCAGCGCGACCAGCTGACGGCGTTCGGCGCACAGATCGACACGTTGCGAGGCCAGAACACCACGCTCACGACCGCGAATCTGGCGCTGACGGACACGGTGAACGATCTGTCGCTGCGCGAGAACACGGTCTACTACGTCATCGGCTCGAAGGACGAGCTGTCGCGCCGCGGTATCGTTCAGGAGACGGGCGGCAGCCGATTCCTGTTCATATTCTGGAAATCCGGCAAGTCGCTGCAGCCCGCGCGCTCGCTCGATCCGAGCGCGTTCACCGCGATCGATAAGCGGCAGGTGACGACGATCCAGCTGCCGGACTCCAGCAAGACGTACCGCATCGCTTCGCGGCAGGATCTCTCCTCGCTCGCGACGCCTCCCGACGGAGACGGTAGAATCCACGGGAGCGTACAGATCGCGGCCCCGGACAGGTTCTGGGCGGCGTCGAAGTACCTGATTATCGTCGAAAGCTGAATCCGGCCGGGCGAACGGGAGGGTGTGGGCTACCACCTCTCCCGTCGCCGCCGGTAGTCCAGTCGCGCCTCCACGCACATGTCAATCGCTCGTTCCCTGCTGCTCCGCGCCTCGCGCAGCGAGTGGCTCGCCGACCAGTTTCGCCGGCGGCGGTTCGCCCGCCGGGCGGTTCGTCGCTTCATGCCGGGCGAGGATCTCGACGCCGCGCTCGGAGCCAGTGGAGAGCTGGCGGCCGCCGGGCTGGGCACGGTGCTCACCCAGCTGGGAGAGCAGGTGCACAGCGGCACCGAGGCCCAGGTGGTGCGCGATCATTACCTCGAAGTGTTCGACCAGCTCCGCGAACGGTTTCTCCCCGCCCACGTCTCGGTGAAACTGACCCACCTGGGCCTCGACGTCGGTCGCGACGCGTGCGTGCAGCACGTCCTGGCGCTGGCTGCGAAAGCGCGGGAGGAGGGATCCTTCCTGTGGATCGATATGGAAGAGTCCCGCTACGTAGACGCGACCCTCGAGATCTACCGCCGCGCCCGCGCCGCCGGAGCCGGCGTCGGCGTGTGTCTCCAGGCGTATCTGCGGCGGACGCCACAAGACCTCACAGCCCTGCTGCCTCTCGCCCCGGCGATCCGGCTCGTGAAGGGAGCCTACAACGAGCCCGCGGAGGTGGCGCTGCCGCGCAAGAAGGACGTCGACGCGCAGTACTTCACCCTCGCCGTGCGACTGCTCGATGCCGCCGCCATCGGCCGGGCGACGGCCGTATTCGGCACCCACGACCTGCGGCTACTCGAGCGGGTCCGTGAGCAAAGCGTGGCTCGGGGCGCGGCCGGCCGCTACGAGGTGCACATGCTGTACGGCATCCGCGACGATGAGCAGCGCGCGCTCGTGGCCGGTGGGGTGAAGGTGCGGGTGCTGATCAGTTACGGCAGTCACTGGTTCGCCTGGTACATGCGGCGCCTCGCCGAGCGCCCGGCGAACGTGTGGTTCGTGATCCGGAGCCTCTTTTAGGATCCGTTACCCGAAGAGCTTGCGCTTCACCGCCCTCCCAATGAACCGGAGCCGCTCCGGCCACGAGAAGCGCAACAGGTTGGTCTTCACGACGCCAGATGTGAAATAGGTCTTCTCCGAGTAGTCGATCGCGACATCCACCAGTATCGGCCGGCCCGAGGCGCAAACGTCACGCACCCGAGCCAGCACCGGCCCGATGTCAGCGTCACGCGCGAGGCGTACGCCTTCCACCCCGAGCCCCGCCGCGAGGCCGCAGGCATCGTAGTCCGGCAGCACACTGGCGGTCTTGCGGTTCAAAGCAGTGCCCTGAAACTGCGCGATCTGAGCGAGCTCGCGGTCGCGCAGCACCAGCACCACAATCGGGACTCCCTGGTTTACAGCGGTGAGGAGCTCGAGACCCGTCATCAGAAACGCCCCATCGCCTGCCACGGCGACGACGGGGCACTCCGGCCGCGCGAGCTTGGCGCCAAGGGCGGCGGGCACGGCGTACCCCATGCACGAATAGTCGACCGGCGCGAGAAACTTCCCCGGCGACTCGAGCCGCAGGCACTCCATGGCCAGGAACGTGCCGTTGCCGCTGTCGGTCGTGTAGATCGTGTCCGCGCCGAAGGTCTCCTGCACGGCGCGCAGCAGCAGGGCCGGGGTGACCTGCTCGCGGCTCGCGCGCGAGCGCCAATGGCGCCACACGCCCTCGTGGCCGGCGCGGATGCGGGCTCGCAATGTGGCGCTTGCGGCCCGCCCCGTGATCCGCGGCAGGAGCGCGCGCACGAACGCTCCGGCGTCGGCGGCGATCGCGATGGCGGTCGGGTAGTTCCGTCCGTGCACCGTGGGATCGATGTCCACGTGGATGAGCGGCTGCGGCGGCGTGAGCCCGTAGCTGCCCGTGCCGACTTCGCTGAACCGGCAGCCGATCGCCAACGTCACGGCGCGGCCCCGCGCCACCTCGCGCGCGAACGGCGGCGCCGCGTCCCCGAACCCATTCCACAGGAACAGCGGATGCGACTCGGGAAACACGCCCTTTCCCTGGAACGTGGTCGCTACCGGCGCGTCGAGACGCTCGGCGAGCGTCACGAGATCGACGCCCGCGCCGGCGGCACCCAGGCCGAGGTAGAGGAGCGGCTGCGCGGCCGGGTCGTTCAGCGCCGCCGCGACCCGGTCGAGCTGCTCCATGGTTGCCACGGGCGGTGGCATCGGCGCCGGCGCCCCCCACGAGGAGGGATCCACCTCGTGCCGCGTGAGGTAGAGGTTCACGGGTACCTCCACCATTACCGGTCCGGGTGTTCCCGCCCGCGCGATCGTGCAGGCGCGCCGGATCTCTGGATACAAATCCGCACCGCGCTCGATGCGGAATGCGTCCTTGGTGACCGGTCGCACTACCGCGAGTTGGTCGATGTCGTGCAGCTGATACGCTTTCTTGAAGTCCTGGCGGATGCCGCAGCCCAGCACCAGCAGCGGGACGTTGTCCATGAACGCTTCGGCGATCCCGGACAGCGTATGGGTCAGCCCGGCGCCTGGCACGACGTTGACGCAGGCGAGTCGCCCTGAGGCACGCCAATGGGCGTCGGCCATAAACGAAGCGCTCTGCTCGTCGGTCACGAGCACCGGGCGGACTCGGTCTGACTCCGCCAGGGCGTCGTACAGCTCGATGTTGTGAGTGCCCGGGATTCCGAACGTGTACCGAATCCCTTCGTCCGCCAGCGCCCGGACGACGATCTCGCCACCGGTGAGTTTCATGGTGGCAAGATGTGCTCTTAGGCTGTTGTCAGCTATCGGCTCGTCACCATCTCCCGCACCATCTCGTTCACGGGTCGCATCAACGGCGGGTCGTAGTTCGTGAGAACCACCGCGACGTAACCGAGATCCGGGACGATGATGAGATTGGTCCCCATCCCCGGGGCCCCACCCGAGTGACCGAAAGTGCGGTGCCCGTGATATGTCTCCGTCACGAACCCCAGACCGTAGCCGTTCCGATTGTCGCTCGGCGCCGTGAACTGCTTCAACGTCTCGGCTCGGATCAACCGCCCACCGGTGAGGCCCTCGGCAAAACGCCGCAGGTCCTCCACCGTCGAGAAGCCGCCACCCGCCGCGCCACCCCTGAGCTCGCGGCCCCCAAGGTTGTCGCGCAGCGGGACGCCCGGCCCCCCGCCGTCCCGCGTATACCCTACTGCCCCGCCCGCCACTTCCCCATCAGCCCCGTAATAGCCGGTGTTGGTCATGCCCGCGGGGGCGAATATGTGGTCACGAACAAAGTCGTAGTAGCTCTGATGGCTCACCCGCTCCACGATGAGGCCGAGCACCTGAAAACCGGCGTTGGAGTAGCGGAATCGCGTGCCGGGGGCGAAGGGGAGGGGATCGTTCACAAACAGCGGCAGGTGTGAAGCGATGGTCGTGAGCGTGGTGCGGCGCTCCTCGTACAGTTGGTTCCAGTAGCTGCCGAGCCCCGAGGTGTGCGAGAGCAAGTGCCGCACCGTTGCGTGACGGGCAAAATCGGCGTTGGGGTAGTCCGGCAAGTATCGCACGATGGGCGAGTCGAGTACCACCTTCCCCTGCTCCACGAGCCGGGCGATCGCTACAGCTGTGAACATTTTCCCCATCGACGCGAGTGTGAACTTCGTTTCGATGGTGTTACGGGCACCCGTGCGTCGGTCGGCGATGCCGTACGCGGCTCGAAACACGGGCCGGCCGTCGTGGGCCACGAGTAGCGCGCCCGAGAAACGGTCCCCAGCCGCGCGGGTATCCAGCCGCTCGCCGAGCAGGCGGGCCATGGCTTCGTCCGAGAGCCGGGGCGGAACCGATTCGGGACGCTCTTCCGGCTCATCGGGGCGCAGGCCTACAGCGGACGCACGATATCCGCTCCCGTCGCCCGTCTGCTCCACGCCGTAGCGCAACCGCAGCGCACGCCCATTGACCGTCTGCAGCAGCAGGACCATCTCGTCGGGCTGGTCCTGGAGAATCTGCTTGACCGTGAACCCTCCGGATCGTTCCTTGAACCCGAGGATTTGTCCGGCAATCTCGCGGACCTCGTTTGAATCCGCGGGATTCTGCGCTTCGTAGCGGCGGACGTAATCCAGCACCAGGGCGGTATCGCCGGAGGCAGCGGCGCGCAGCCATTCCCGGACCAGGCGCCCGGCCGGTGTATCGGGGATGACGGGACCCTGCGCCGCGGTCTGCGCCCGGGCGGAGGCCGAAAGCAGGATGAGCGCGAAGCACGTGTTAACGTGGCGGTTCATTCGGATCCCTCACCCGAGAGGAATGGCATCGTTGTAAAGCGGACCGCAGGAGGCTCGACCCTCGAATGATGCGCCGTGGGACGGAATCGTTGCACCGAGCCCGACTGATCGATATTGTGACTGCCCATGGCCCTACCGGATCTCGTTCTCACGAGCGCGCGCGTCGTGACCCCGCAAGGCGAAGGCCCAGGAGCGGTCGTGGTGGAGAACGGGATCATCACCGCCGTCGAGCCGGTAGACCGCGGGCCGCCGGCCGCGAGCCGCGTGGACACGGGCGACGCAGCGCTCCTACCCGGCGTCGTGGACACTCACGTCCACGTCAACGAGCCGGGACGCACCGAGTGGGAAGGGTTCGAGACCGCGACCCGCGCAGCTGCGGCCGGCGGAGTAACCACGATCGTCGACATGCCGCTGAACAGCATCCCTGTCACGACCACGGTCGCGGCCCTGGCCGCCAAGACACAGTCCGCCGCGGGGCACGCGCTGGTCGACTACGGATGTTGGGGAGGCGTGGTACCCGGCAACCTCGACGATCTCGGCCCTCTCGTGGACGCTGGGGTGCTCGGCTTCAAGTGCTTCCTCGTCCCTTCCGGGATCGACGAGTTTCCGGCCGTCACCGAGCGCGACCTCGCGCCGGCGATGCGCCGGCTCGCCGGGTTGGGCGCGGTCTTGCTGGTGCACGCCGAGCTCCCGGGGCCGATCGAGCACGCGGCAACAGTCGCGGGAGATCCGCGTCGCTACGCGACCTGGCTCGCCTCGCGACCCCCGGAGGCCGAGCTCGAGGCCATCGATCTCATGCTACGGTTGTCCCAGGAGACGGGGTGTCGGGTGCACATCGTACATCTATCGTGCGCCGACGCGCTCGAGCGGATCGACGCGGCGAAGCGTCGCGGCGTTCCGGTGACGGTCGAAACCTGCCCCCATTACTTGTCATTCGCCGCGGAGGATATCCCCGACGGCGCGACGGCGTTCAAGTGCGCGCCGCCGGTGCGAAAGGCGGAGCATCGGGAACGGTTGTGGGACGGGCTGGAACGGGGCATCATCGATCTCGTGGCGAGCGACCATTCTCCCGCCCCGCCGGCGCTGAAGCACCTCGATAGCGGGAACTTTCTCCAGGCATGGGGCGGCATCGCGTCGGTCGAGCTGGCGCTCATGGCGCTGTGGACCCGCGCGCGTGCGCGCGGCCGCACCCTCGGCGACCTGGCCCGGTGGCTGTGCTCGGGGCCGGCCCGGCTCGCCGGGCTTGCCAGGAAAGGAGCGATTGCCCCGGGGTACGATGCCGATTTCGTGGTGTTCCACCCGGACACGAAATGGATCGTGGATCAGTCCCGCCTGCGCCAGCGCCATCCCATCACGCCTTACGAGGGCCTGGTGCTCGAGGGGGAGGTCCGGCGAACGTTTGTGCGGGGCCGCTCCGTGTACGACAACGGCCGCTTTCCGGAGAAAGCGGCCGGGCGGTGGTTACAGCGGGAGGGTGTCTGACGCCTGCGCTTCGCGTTCGTCAGCGCGACGTCGAGGATCGCCGATCGCTTTCAGTGCGTCGCTCGTCTCCGGCGCGCCGCGGGCGCAGCGTGCGACGGTCCTTCACCAAGCGCTTTTCGCTCGAGGTTCGGCCCCACACGTGGCGCCGTTCCACCCATTCGCGTCGGTCTCGGACGGTGCGTCGCGCGGCTGCTAGGCGCCGCTTGGCCTTGCGTCGTTCAGAACCGCCGTTTCGTTTCGTTACCATGCGACCTCAATCGCCAAGCCTCACCATAAGATGCAGGCGGCGGATGCGGTTGCGCCAGCCACACTCTCGGAGGCCTGCATGCGTCCCGGCTTGATCGACCTGGCCTCGTCGCGCGTCGGCGGGCGAGCGCTCCTCGCCTCGGACGAGTTTTTCGCCCCGAAGTCCAATCTCCTGAAGCCCGGGCGCGGCGTGTTCATCGAAGGGAAATACACGACCCGCGGCAAGTGGATGGACGGCTGGGAGACGCGCCGGCGCCGCACCCCGGGCCACGACTGGTGCATCATCCGGCTCGGTGTTCCCGGCGTGATCCGCGCCGTCACGGTGGATACGCACCATTTCCGCGGCAACCATCCGGAAGCGTGTTCGATCGAGGCCGCGGCATTGCCCGGCACCCCGACTCCCGCTCGACTGCGCGCGCTGGGCATCGCGTGGGACGAGGTGCTGACCCGGAGCCCGCTTCAGGGGGACTCCGAGAACAACTTCTCGATCACGAAAGACGCGCGGTACACCCACGTCCGGCTGAACATCTACCCCGACGGCGGCGTGGCCCGGCTGCGCGTCTGGGGGGAGGCCCGACCGGACTGGGCGCGCATCCGGACCGCGCGTACGCGAGTGGATCTCGTTGCCGTGCAGCACGGTGGCGTGCCGCTGGCGGCGAGCGATCAGTTCTTCAGCGAGCCGCTCAATCTGCTGTTGCCGGGACGGCCGGCTGACATGGGCGACGGCTGGGAGACTCGGCGCCGGCGCGGCCCGGGACACGATTGGGTCGTGCTGCGACTCGGCCACCGCGGCACGATCGACGAGGTCGTGGTGGACACTACACATTTCAAGGGCAACTTCCCTGACAGTTGCCGCCTCGAGGGCTTGGACGCGCCCGAGCTCGATCCCACCGTGGCCCCCGACGACCGCGCGGCGTGGCGCGAGCTCGTGGCCCGCACGTCGCTCAAGGCGGACACGGCGCACCATTTCCGCGCCGTCGGCCGCTCGGGACCGGTGACGCACGTCCGGTTGAGTGTGTACCCGGACGGCGGGGTGGCCCGGTTGCGGTTGTTGGGGAAGCCCGTGGCATGAGCGCGGGAATCCGGGCTGACGGCATTGCCCGCCATCTGAACGCGCTCGCCGAGCCCGCTGCTCGGGCGGCGTTGCTGCGCTGCTGCGGCTCACGGCGCTGGGTCGAGCAGATGCTCGCCAGGCGTCCCTTCGCCGATGACTCAGGGGTGTTCGCCGCGGCGGAGCGCGTCTGGTGGTCGCTCGGGACGAACGATCGCCTCGAGGCGTTCGCCGCGCATCCGCGGATTGGCGAGCGCGCGGACGACGCCTGGGCGCGGGCGGAGCAAGCCGGGATGGCCGCCGCGGGCATCGTCATGCGTCAGGCCTTCAGCGACGGCAACCGCGCGTACGAAGAGCGCTTTGGACATGTGTTTCTCATCTGCGCCACGGGTCGGGGCGCGGACGACTTGGCGGCCGAGCTGCAGCGCCGGCTCGGCAACGATTCGGCGAGCGAGCTTCTTATCGCCGCCGGCGAGCAGGCGAAGATCACCCGACTACGACTCGAGAAACTGGTGACGACATGAGCGGCATCACGACGCACGTGCTGGACACCGCCCAGGGCCGGCCGGCCTCCGGCGTCGCGGTGACCCTGTCAGAACGGGTCGGTGACGGCTGGACGGAGCTCGGTCGCGCCGCGACGGGCGCGGACGGTCGCGTGCCGAACCTGCTCCCCGCCCAGGCACCGGCCGCGCCCGGAACCACGTATCGGCTGCGGTTCGAGATCGGCGCGTACTACGCCGCCCAGGGCATCGCCAGTTTCTATCCCGCGATCGAGGTGGTCTTCACACGGCAGGACGACCGCCACCATCACGTGCCGCTGCTCGTGAGCCCGTTCGGCTACTCGACCTACCGCGGCACGTAGCGCCGTGAGCGCGCACCTCGCGGACTGGCTCAACCTCGCGCTGCGCTGGATCCACATCATCACCGGCGTGTCGTGGATCGGCACATCGTTCTATTTCAATTGGCTGAATGGGCGGATTCGCCCGCCGGACGCGCCCGAGCCCGGGGTCACGGGCGAGCTGTGGTCGGTGCACGGCGGCGGGTTCTATCGCGTCGTGAAATACAGCGTCGCGCCCGAGCGGCTGCCGCGCACGCTGCACTGGTTCAAGTGGGAGGCGTACGCCACCTGGATCTCTGGCGCGTCGCTGCTCGTGCTCGTGTACTACCTCGGCGCACGGGTGAACCTGCTCGATCCCGGCGTCTCCTCGATCGCCCCAGGCGCGGCCGTGGCGGTCAGCATCGGCACGATCGTCGCCGCATGGCTCGTCTACGATGTCCTGTGTCGTTCTCCGGCAGGATATCGGCCCGTTGTCCTTGCGACGCTGGGACTGGTACTCGTCACGGCGCTCGGCTACGGCCTGTCACTCGTCTTCAGCGCCCGCGCCGCCTATTTGCACGTCGGTGTGGCACTCGGCACGATCATGGCGGCGAACGTGTTCCGCGTGATCATTCCAGCGCAGCGCGAGATGGTAGATGCGTTGACAGCGGGGCGCGTACCGGACGCGGCGCGCGGCCGGCAGGCGGCGCTGCGCTCGCTGCACAACAACTACCTGACCCTTCCCGTGCTGTTTGTGATGGTGAGCGGCCACTACCCCGCGACGTACGGCAGCGCCTGGGGCTGGGCCATCCTCGCGGGGTTGTTCGTGGTCGGCGTGTTGACGCGCCACTGGTTCAACCTGCGCAATGCCGGGATTCGCAACGCCTGGCTGCTTCCCGTGGCGGTGGTGAGCATCGTCGCACTGGCGCTCATAACAGCGCCACGCCCAAGTGGCATGGCCTCCCCGGGCGGCGCCATATCGTCGTTCGCCGATGTGCGTATTGTCATCGCGCGGCGCTGCGCCCCGTGCCACTCCACGGCGCCCACCTTCCCCGGCGTCACGGCGCCCCCGGCCGGTGTGGCGTTCGACACTCCGGAGCAGATTCGCATACGCGCCTCGCGCATCGTCGAGCGGGTGGTCGCCCAGCAGACGATGCCGCTCGGCAACGTCACCGAGATTACAGTTGATGAGCGGGCCCTATTGGGAAGATGGGTGGCAGGGGGGGCGCTGCTGAGATAGCCCCCGGAGGTCTCAATCCACGTCGAACAGCACCTTCATCGTCCCCGGTCGCTGCGCATGGTCGAACGCGTCGAGCGCTCGCTCGAGTGGGTAGTGCGCCTGCACCAGCGGCAGCACGTCCACCTTGCGTTCAGCGAGCAACGCCAACGCCTTTGGAAACGGGCCGCAGCGCGATCCGATGATCGTGAGCTCGTGCACCACGATCGCGGATGCGTCGAGCGTCAACCGGTCGGCGTACGTGCTCTTCATGACGAGGGTGCCACGGGCGCGCAGCGCCCGCTGGGCGAGGCCGAAGCCGAGATGATTGCCGGTGCATTCGACCGCGACGTCGAATGACCCCGCGGAAATCGTCTCAGCCGCAGCCGACGTGATCCCGCGCTCGGCAAGCAGGGCCAGTTTGGGTCCGTAGCGGCCGACCACCAGGAGGTCGCAGCCGGTGAGCGCCAACGTTTGCGCCACAAGCTGCCCGAGCTTTCCGTCCCCGACGACGAGCACACGGTCCCCCGGCGTGATGCGGACCTGCTCCTGGATTTCGAGTGCCGCGGCGAGCGGCTCGGTGAACACCGCCGCGTCCACTGGGACGTTATCCGGCACCGGGTGGAGGTTGCCGATCGGCAGGGTGAGGTACTCGGCGAAGGCGCCGTGCCGGCTCACGATCCCGAGCACGGTGCGACGCTCGCAGTGCGTGCGCCGGCCGGCTCGGCAAGAAACACAGGTGCCACACGCCGCGTTGATCTCACCCACCACGCGCCGGCCGACTAACGCGTCTGGACCGCGCTCCACTACGCCGACGAACTCGTGACCCAGCACCCCGGCGTAGGGATAGTAGCCGCGCGCCAGCTCGACGTCGGTGTTGCAGATACCGGCGCGGAGTACGCGCACCAGCGCTTCGTCCGCCGGCGGCTCCGGCACCGGCACACTGTGGCGTAGCCGAAGCTGGCCCCCCTCGAGCCAGACGGCCTTCACGCCTGGAGTTCGGGCAAGGCGAAGAAGAGCACGCGCGCCATTACGCGTTTGCGGTACTCGGCCGTGGAGCGGATGTCGTCGATCGGCGTGACGTCCTGCTCGATCGCCGGCAGCAGGTCCTCCGGCGCGCGGGGCGCCGGCCCGTCAGTGAGCCGGCGCTCGAGCGCGGGACAGCGGCGAATCGTCGGGGCCATGCTCGCCGCGACGACGCGCCACCCGGCGTCCGATCGGGTGACGGCCAGGCCGACCTTGGCGATCGCCTGGGCGCGTCGCGGGCCGATTTTCTCGAACACTTGGGCGGCATAGTGCCGGCGGGGCACACGAATCGCGACCACGAGCTGGTCCGCGGCGCGGCGCATCTGCTTGTAGCCCGTGTAGAAATCGGTGAGCGGCACTTCTTCGCGGCCGCCGCGGGATTCGAGCACGACCACCGCGTCATAAGCCATTAGCACCGGCACGCCGTCGGCGGCGGGCGAGGCGTTCACGATGTTGCCGGCCCACGTGCCTCGCGTCTGGATCTGGACCGCGCCCACCTGCCGCGCCGCGCGGACGAGCAGCGGCAGCTCCCGCGCCGCGCGAAGATCCGTGACCACATCCCAATAGGTGGCGAGCCCACCCAGCACCAGCTCGTCGTCGGTCCAGCGGAGCCCTTTCAGGTCGGTGAGTCGCGAAAGGTCCATGTAGGTGCGGTCGTGATCGTCGCTCCTGGTGGGCCAATGGACCAGCAAGTCGGTCCCGCCGGCGATGGGGATCGCGTCGGCGTGCCGGGCGAGCAGCGCCAGCGCCTCGCCGGTTGTCTCGGGGAGTAACAGGTTCACGCTGGTGCCTCGAGCGCCGTCGTGATCCCGTCCACGATGCCGTCGTAGCCAGTGCAGCGACACAGGTTCCCCGCGAGCAGCTCGCGGATCGTATGGGTGGCGAGCAGCTCGCGATGCGACTGGATCCAGCAGGCCGTCATGGCGACGCCGGGGGTGCAGGCGCCGCACTGCGTCGCTCCGTGGACAAGCAGCGGCTCGAGCGCGGTCGGATCGAGCGATTCGACCGTTTCCACGCGCGCCTCGCGCACCTGGTACGCCGGCACGAGACAGGAGTTGACCGGCAGTCCGTCCAGGTACACGGTGCACGCGCCACACTCCCCCTCGCCGCACCCTTCCTTCGTTCCCGTGAGGCCGAGCCGATAGCGCAGGGTGTCGAGCAGGCGCTCGGTGGGATCGATTTCCACCTCCACCCGCGCGCCGTTAAGCATGAAAGAGATCGGGAGCGAGGTGGTCATTCCTGCAACAGCTCCATCAGACGCTCGGGCGTCAACGGAATCACGCACGGATCCGCCCCCGTTGCGGCGGCGACGGCGTTGAGCACCGCCGGAGCCGGGCCATCCATCGGCAGCTCCCCCAGGCCCTTGGCTCCTTGGGGCCCGAACGCATACGGGTTCTCGAGGAACGCCACGCGGATCGGTGGCAGGTCGTCGCTCGTGGGGATGATGTAGTTGGTGAGCTGCGCGTTGGCCATCGCGCCATCTTTCCAGCGGCACTCTTCGAGCAAGGCCCAGCCGATCGCCTGCGCCACGCCGCCTTGCACCTGCCCGCGCGCCAGCAGCTCGTTCAGCACCTTGCCGATCTCCTGCACGGCGACGATGTCGAGTACCCGGACGTCGTAGGTACGGAGATCGACCTCGACCTCGGCGACGTACGCCGCCCAGGCGTACGTGCCGTAGGCATCGCCACGATAGTTGACGTCGTCCCAGGCGATCCCCGGTGGCCGCTCGTACAACGCTTCGCCGAGCAGGGTTTCGTCCGGGTGCTTCTTGTGCCAGCGGACCAGCGCCGCCCGCACCGCGTCACCCTTGATGCCTCGGTCGAACCCGAGCTGTTTGCGGAGGTCGTCGCACGCGCGCTCCACCAGGCCCCCCACCACCATCGACGTCCGCGACGCCACGGTGGGTCCGCTGTTGGGCACCCGGGCCGTGTCGGCATCTGCAATGGTCACATCCGAAGGGCGCAGGCCGAGGCGCGCGGCCGCGAGCTCTGTGAACACCGTGAGCGTGCCCTGTCCCATCTCGATGTTGGCGCTGCGCACCTCGATCCGTCCGTCCGGCAGTCCCGCCACGTGCACGCGGGACGCGAGCATCACTTCTCCGCTCCCGGTGAATCCGGCGCCGTGATGGAACGTGGCGAGGCCCATGCCGCGGCGCTTCGTGGCGTTGGTCGCGTTGAAGCCGGCGTGGGCGGTTCGCTTCGCGTCGTAGTCCGCGAGCGTGAGCGCCTGATCGAGTATCGCGAGGCGGTCCGTACCGTCAGCGATCACCTGGCCGGTGGCCGTGGACTGGCCATCGACAAGCAGATTGCGGCGGCGCAGCTCGGCCGGGTCCAACCCGAGACATGCCGCGATCCGGTGCATGTGGCGTTCGTTCGCGAAGTGGGTCTGGGGAGCGCCGAAGCCGCGGAACGCGCCGAACGGCACGGCGTTGGTGAACATCGCCCGGCCGTCGATGCGTACGTGCTCGCAGTGGTATGGTCCAGCGGCGTGGATGATCCCGCGCGACAGCACCACGGGCGAGAGCGTCACATAGGCCCCGCCGTCCATCACCACTTCGATGTCTTGCGCCAGCAGCCGGCCGTCGCGCGTGACACCGGTCCGATGACGCACGAGGGACGGGTGCCGCTTGGTGGTCGCGGCCATATCTTCGCCCCGATCGTACACCACCTTGACGGGCTTGCCGCTCTGCAGCGTGAGCAGCGCGGCATGGAGCGCGATCGTCGACGGGTACTCCTCCTTCCCGCCGAAGCCGCCGCCCGTGGGCGTCTGGATGACGCGTACCTGCTTCGCGTCGCGGCCGAGGGCGTGCAGCAACGCCTTCAGGACGTAGTAGGGACACTGCATCGAGCCGCGCAGCACCAGGACGCCAGCGTCCAGCTCGGCGATCATCCCCTGCGGCTCGAGGTACACGTGCTCCTGGGCGCCAGTCTCGTAGGTGCCCTCGACCACCAGCGGTGCCCTCGCGAGCGCGCGCTCGACGTTTCCTTTGGTGATGGAAAGGTGCTTCAGCACGTTGTCCGCGCCGTATTGGATCTGATCGGGACGTGGGGCGATGCGGAAATCGAGCACCGCGGGCTCGGGGGCGATCTCGATCGTCACTGCCCGCACGGCGCGCCGCAGCGCCGCCCGGTCCGGGTGGGCGAGCAGCAGCACCGGTTCGTGCACGTGCCGCACGATGTTCGCGGCGAGCACCGGCTGGTCGGGCTCGATCAGGGCGATCTCGTTCGGCCCCGGCAGATCGCGATGGTCCACGATAGTGTATTGGGACCAGTCGATCTCCGCCCCGAACCGCACTGCGGTAATCCGCCCCCGTGGTGCGGGGCTGCGGACCGTCATCCCCCAGAGGAACGAGTCGAGCGGGAGGTCGTCGACGTAGCGCTCGCGGCCGGTGAGCTTGGCGAGGCCTTCGAGTCGGTGCATAGTGAGGCAATAGTGGGGGAGCCAAGGGGAGGTCCGCAACTGGATATCTTCCCGCCAGCGCCAACCTCGAGGAGCTGATTATGACACGCGCCAGGACCGCATCTCGCCCCGCGCGCAGGCCCACCGCCTCGCGCGCCGCCGCCATCCGCTCGATCAACCCGACCACCGGCGACGTCCTGGAAACGTTCACGGAGATCGAGAAGGCGGCGCTCGACGGCGTGCTGGCGGGCGCCGAGCGGGCGTTCCAGGATTGGCGCCGCCGCCCGCTGACGGACCGAATGGGACTGCTGCGCGGCGCCGCGAAGATCCTGCGAGACGGTAAAACAAAATACGGACGGGTGATGGCCCTCGAGATGGGCAAGCCGCTGGCGCAGGGCGAGGCGGAAGCGGAGAAATGCGCGGTGGCGTGCGAGTATTACGCCGACCACGCCGAGGAATTTCTCGCGCGACAACCGCGTGACGTGGAGGGTACCCAGAGCTACGTCCGCTTCGATCCCTTGGGGCCGGTGCTTGCGGTGATGCCGTGGAATTTCCCATTCTGGCAGGTGTTCCGGTTCGCCGCCCCAGCACTCGTGTCGGGCAACGTCGGCCTCCTGAAACACGCGTCCAACGTGACACGCTGCGCGATGTTGATCGAGGGCGTGTTTCGCGAGGCGGGCTTCCCCGAGGACGTGTTCCGCACCCTCGTGCTGCGGAGTGCGGGGGTGGCCGCCGTGATCGCCGACCCAAGGATCCGCGCCGTTACGCTTACGGGATCCGAATCGGCCGGCAGCCAAGTGGCCGAACAGGCGGGACGACACCTCAAGAAGACGGTGCTCGAGCTGGGCGGCAGCGATGCATTCATCGTGCTCGAGGACGCCGACCTGCCCCGGGCCGCGAAAACCGCGGCCGATGCCCGACTGATCAACAGCGGCCAGAGCTGCATCGCGGCTAAGCGGTTCATCGTGGTGCAGGCCGTGGCCGACCGGTTCGAGACGTTGTTCGTGGAGGAAATGCGCTCGCGGCGCATGGGGGATCCGCTCGTCCCGGGAACGCAGCTCGGTCCGCAGGCGCGGACCGAGCTGCGTGACGAGCTGCACCACCAAGTGCAGGTGTCCGTGCGTCGCGGCGCGAAGCTCGTGCTGGGCGGAGTAAAACCAGCGGGGCCAGGCGCCTTTTACCCGCCGACCGTGCTCAGTGCCGTGAAGCCGGGCATGCCAGCATTCGACGAGGAGGTGTTCGGACCGGTGGCCGCGGTGATTCGGGCGCGCGACGCGGCCGACGCGGTGCGCCTCGCCAACGCCTCGCCCTACGGACTCGGCGCCGCTGTCTGGACCGAAGACAAGGTGCGCGGCGATCGCATCGCCGGCGAGCTCGAGGTGGGGTGCGTGTTCGTGAACGGGATGGTCAAATCCGACCCACGCCTGCCGTTTGGTGGCGTCAAACGCTCGGGCTACGGACGCGAGCTGTCCGAGTACGGCCTGCGCGAGTTTCTGAACGTCAAAAGCGTTTGCGTGGCTGCCTCGTCATGACGGACGGTCCCACCCCCGAGTTCGTGGCGCTCAACGCCGCCGTCGCCGGCCGTTACGTGCTGGAGCGCGAGTTGGGCCGCGGCGGGATGGGCATCGTTTTCCTGGCCCGCGAGGTGGCGCTCGAGCGGTCAGTGGCGATCAAACTGTTGCCGCCGCAGTTCGCGACGCCGGAGCTAGTCGCCGGATTTCTCCAGGAAGCCCGAACGGCCGCCCGGCTCGCCCACCCGCACATCGTCCCGATTCACGCGGTGGAGCAAATCGGTGACCTCGTCTTCTTCGTGATGGGATACATCCCGGGAATGACTCTCGCCGAGCGGGTGCGCGACCACGGTCAGCTCGCAGCACCGGAAGTCGCCCGACTATTGCAGGAGGTGGCCTGGGCGCTAGCCCACGCGCACCAGCACGGCGTCGTGCACCGTGACGTCAAACCAGAGAACATCCTGCTCGAGCGCGGCACCGGACGGGCCCTGGTCACGGATTTCGGCATCGCCCGGCTGCAGGAGAGCACCCCAAGGACGGGATCGGAGCGCATCATGGGGACGGCGCGTGTCGTCTCGCCGGAACAGGCCGCCGGGCAGCCGGGTGATAGTCGCAGCGATCTCTACTCGCTCGGTGTCACGGCGTACTATGCGCTCACTGGACGCTATCCGTTCGACGCTCTGGATCCGCGTGCGGTCCTGGCGCAGCACATCATGCTGCCCGCCCCCCCGGTGCTGTCTGCCCGTCCGGGTGTCCCTCCGGCGCTCGCGTCGGCCATCGACCGCTGTCTCGCCAAGTCGCCCGAAGGCCGTTTTTCGACCGCCGCCGACTTGGCCGACGCCGTCGCCCCGGTGCGCGAGGGATCGGCGACCCCTTCTACGTTGCAGCGCATCACGCGGGAAATCTCTGCTTTCGCGGTGGATCTCTCGGGGTACGGATCGCTCGCGTTCGTGGCGATCATGACCCAGCTGCTCAGGGGCAGCGACTTCCTCGGCATGGGATTCGTTTACACGTTCGCCGTCGCCCTCGTGTTGCTCTCTCTGACCGCACTGCGCGGCATGTCACTGTCCCGGTTGGTGCGGGAAGCCGTGAACGAAGGATGGGCCGAGCAGGACCTGGCGGCCGCCATCGAGCGCGAGGCCCGCATAGCGACGGCCACAACCGCTCCACCGAGGCCTGGGAGGGCGGCCAGCATTGCGGTGTTCGCAGCCGGGCTCGCGGCACTGTTGGCGTTCTGGTTGGGACCGAAGGAGCTCGGACAGGTCTCGCTCGAGGGACCGCTCGCCTGGTTCATCGAGCTCGTCAGCCTGATCGCGCCGGTGGCGCTGGGGCGGTGGGTTGGAACGCGAATTGAGGCGCCGCGCGATGGTCGCCCGGGACTGTTCAGCCGCCTGGTCGCTAGGTTCAAGCTAAAGGGCCTCTTCTGGGCAGCACGACTCGCCTCCCGGCGACCGGCGCAACCACTGTCCACCGGGACCGATCGACATACCGAGGTCCTTATCGCCGACGCGGCACGTGATCTCCTGCGTGCCCTGCCGGATCCCGAGGGTCGCCTGGGCGGTGTCGAGCAATTGCTGTCGCGGCTCGAAGGCGACGCCGCCGGCCTACGCGCCCGCCTGGCCGAGCTCGAGACGATGGTCGCGCAAGTCGGCGGCGCGGCGTCGACACAACGCGAGGAATTGGTGCGCGATCTCGAGTCCGCACGACACGCGGCCACGGAGCGGCTCGGCACGACCGTGAGCGCTATGGAGACGCTTCGACTCGAGCTGTTGCGCAAACTCGCCGGACTCGAGACCGCCGGTGGATTGACCGGGGACCTCGCCGCGCTCAACGACTTCGCCGCCCGGGTTGATGCCGAAATGGAGCTGCGCAAGAAACGGTTGCGCTAACAGCGAAGCGAGCGGCCCGTCACAACAGGACCGCCCGCTCCGATGAAAATCGTTCAGCTCAGTTTTCTTGCGTCGCCCACGCGGCGATCTGGGCGTTGAACCCTTGCGACATGACCTTCAGATCGATGGACCCGATGTTCGGATCTTCCTTCAGCCCGAACACCCGGTCCAGGTTGACTTGCGCCTTCGTGAAACTGGAGTCCGCGGCGATCGCCGCGCGGTAGGCGTCGGCGGCGGCGAGGAAGTGTCCGGTCCGCTCGAGCGCGATACCCAGGTTGTTTTGGAACGTCCCGACCTCGGGCGACAGCTCCACTGCCCGCGCCAGCGGCCGCAGCGCGTCGTCAAACGCGCCCTGGTGGATCAACACCAGCCCAAGGTTGTTCATCGACCACACGTCGGTCGAATCGAGCAACAGGGCCTCATGGTAGGCGGTGACCGCCTCATCCTGCTCGCCTTTGGCATCGTGCACCCGGCCAATCAGCCGGTACGCTTCACCGAGGGTCTCGTCGATGCGCAGCACGCTATCGAGGTAGCTCATCGCGGAGTCCGGCTGGCCCGACTCGATCAGGACCCGGCTCAAATTCAAGTAGCTCTTGACGTGCGTGGAATCGAGCGTCAGCGCCTGCTTGAACGCGTCCTCGGCGCCCGGGAGGTCGCCGGCCTTCCAGGACGACAGGCCAAGCATGTAGAAGCCCCACGGATTAGACGGGCGACGGGTGGTGTAGGCAGCGAAGCCAGCCACGGCTTCGTCGTACCGCTTTTCGCGGAAAGCGATGTCGGCTTCGTCGAAGGACGCGGGAACGATCGGAGCCGGCGTCACGCTCGAGCCGGTCGTCGATTCCGGTTCCACACTGACAACGACACTCGTGGAATCGGTTTCCCGTGCGATCGCTTGCTTGGGAGTCTTGTCGCCGCAACCGGCGAGGACCATCAAGCCGGCCATCAGCCAGGCGGGTGTGCAACGGAACGCGGTACGCATACGGCTCTCCTCAGAAGGGGTCGCTCCCCTCTAAGGCAGGCGGAGGACCATGAGGTTGGAGCTCCGGGGATTCGACGCAACCCATTGAAACCCCGTGGTTTTGTCGGTGAAGCGGAATTCAAACGATCGCGTTTCGTGTCGCGGCGGACACGCGGGATCGGGGTGGGTCGTGTTCGGTTGGACACAGGGTGGGAGGTACGGCGCAATCGAGCGCGGAGCGACGGGACCTACCGCCCACAGCTCGCCGACTGGTATGCCCGCGGCCGGCGCGCGCACTCGCGACGCAACGGGCGGTTTACGTCAGGCGACTGGACGCGGGTGGCAGCCCTGGTCCGCGAGGACTGGAGCCCCGAGCAGATCGCGGGCTGGCTCAATCGACACCGGATCCTCGAGATCAGTCACGAGACGTTCTACCGGTACCTCTGGGCCGACAAGCGGGCAGGCGGGCAGCTGTTCATGCACCTCCGGGGCGCCCGGAAGCAGTGCCGCAAGCACTACGGGGCCTACGACAGTCGGGGCCGGCTGGGAAGCGCCCGATCACCGCGCGACCGGCGGGCGCGGAGCGCCGGTCGCGCTTCGGGCATTGGGAAGGGGATACGATGCTGGGCGCGGGCCAGGCCGGCACGTGCGTGCTGACGTTGGTGGAGCGCAAGTCCGGGTTCGTCGCCGTCGGCAAGCTGCAGCAGCGCACCGGCGCCCAGGTGAACGACCGCGCGCACCGTCTGATCCGGGCGCAACCGCGGCGGGTTCGCACCATCACCGTGGACAACGGCACGGAGTTTCACAGCTATGCGGCGCTCGAGCGGGTCGTGCCCGCGCGGTTCTATTTCGCGACGCCGCACCACGCGTGGGAACGCGGGACCAATGAGAACACCAACAGCCTGATCCGCCAGTATCTCCCGAAGCCCGCGAGCATGGCCCCAGCTCACCCAACACGACTGCAATCGCATCGCCGCAAAGCTGAACGCTCGCCCCCGAAAGCGCCTCGACTATCGAACCCCGGAGGAATGCTATGCCCGATGAACCCTGGCGGAAAACCCGCTATCGCGGCGAACGTTGCAGTTCAAAGTTGAGTCTAAACGTCGACCAGAACACTGAATCCGCCGTAGACCATGCGCTTGACGTCGAAGGGCATATCCATCGGCGCGCCCATCGTTTCCATTTCTTTCATCACCTTTGCGTTGACGCGATCACGATGCGCCCGCGACTTGAACACGATATACGAGAACACCACCGTCTCGCCGGGCTTCAATTTCATCATTCGCGGAAACGGGGATCCCCACTTCGGCTTGAGGTCATCGCCGACGCATTCCTTGTAGTCGAGCGCGCCGTGCTTTCGCCACATATTCTTTCCCATCTGAGCCATGCGGATATAGGCCTTCAGGTTTTTCTTGGGTACGGGCAAGACATATCCGTCGACGTAACGCATTTGAACCTCCTCGGGCCACCTTGGTTGAATTTGTCGAAGATGCCTAACGTCAGGTTCTGCTGCGGTTGCTATAATAAGGCGGCCGCGTAGTGGCCGCCCTCAATAGCGCAACCGTCAGCAGCAACCAGAGTTGGGCCGCCCATGACGTTGGTCCCGTTTGTGGATCGTTCAGAACTGGGAAGGCGCGGGGTCCGCGGCCGTCCGATCGGGACGCGGTGACTGGAGCCTGGCGTGGCCGCTGATGGCGAGCAGTCGCGGGGCGTCCTACATTCGCCGCATGGTCACGCACAGCACCGCTTTCTCCTCGCTCCACCCACGAGTCCCTCATGCGCCTCATCTCGTCGCGGCGCCTCGCCGTCTGCGCGCTGGCCCTCGCGCCATCCCTCGCCGACGCCCAGACCTCGCACAGCTTTCAGTCCGACTTCTCCAAGGAGGAGCTCGCCGCCCGGCGCACGCGCATCTACGACGCCATCGGCACGCAGGGGATCGCCGTCGTACAGGGGACCAGCGGAGTGCCGGGCTTCAGCGTGGTCCGGCAATCGAACGACTTCTATTACCTGAGCGGGGTGGAGTCGGCGCACGCGTACCTGTTGCTCAACGGCCGCTCCCGTCGGACCACGCTCTACCTCCCGCATCGCGAAGAGGACCGCGAACGGTCGGAAGGCAAGATCCTGTCGGTCGAGGACAGCCTGCTCCTCGTGCAACTCACCGGCGTCGATCGGGTGCGCGGCCTGGAGCATCTCTCACAGGACCTCGTCGGCGCCGACCTGCTGCGGCCACCGGCCATGACGCTCCACACGCCGCTCGCCCCGATGGAGACCGGCAACGACAGCCGCGACGAACTGCTCGCCGGACGCGCCCGCATCGCCAGCGATCCGTGGGATGGCCGACCGTCGCGTGAGGCCCACTTCGTTCGCCTCGTCAAGGAGCGCTTCCCGCAGTTCGAGGTCCGCGACCTCTCGCCGACGATCGACACGCTGCGCGCCATCAAGAGCCCCGCGGAGATCGCGCTCATCCGGCGCGCCACGCAGTTGGCGGGACTCGGCATCATGGAGGCGATGCGATCCACGAGCCCGGGCGTGTTCGAGTACCAGCTCGATGCTGCCGCGAAGTACGTGTTCCACCTGAACGGCGCACGCGGCGATGGCTACGCCTCGATCATCGCGGGCGGGACGAATGCCTTCATGGGGCACTACTTCCGCAAGTCCGATGCGCTGCGCGACGGGGATCTTGTGCTGATGGACTACGCGCCCGATTACCGCTACTACACGAGCGACGCCACGCGCATCTGGCCGGTCAACGGGACGTACACGGCGGCGCAGTCGGCGCTCTACGAGTACATCGTCGCGTATCGCGATGCCTTGTTCCGCCACGTCAAGCCGGGTGTCACCTCCGACGAGGTGCTCGACCGCGCCGCCGCGGACATGCGACAGTACCTGGTGGGGAAGACCTTCGCGTCGCCCGCGCACCTGAGGGCGGTCGAGCAGGGCGTGAGCTTCCGCGGTCACTTCCAGCACCCGGTGGGCATGGCGGTGCACGATGTGGGGCGCATCCGCGGAGTGCCGCTCCGGCCCGGCATGGTGTTCACGATCGATCCGATGATCTGGATCCCCGAGGAGCAACTCTACATCCGGATCGAGGATGTGGCGCTGGTGACCGCCGACGGAGTGGAGAATCTCAGCGGCTTCGTCCCCACCCGCATCGCCGACGTGCAGCGGACCATCGCCGAGTCGGGACTGGTGCAGCTGCACAAGCCC
Source organism: uncultured Gemmatimonadaceae bacterium (assembly GCA_964596925.1). Taxonomy (GTDB): domain Bacteria; phylum Gemmatimonadota; class Gemmatimonadetes; order Gemmatimonadales; family GWC2-71-9; genus DASTHG01. Next base: position 348,804 of record CAZQWQ010000069.1, read on the forward strand.
GTCCCGCCGCCGAGCGGCCCCGGCGCGGGCCGCCCGTGACGGGGCCCGCCCTCAACTCCGTGTTGTCGGGGCGAACTCAGGTCCACACCTGGAGCGGCGAACCCAGCACCTCCAGGATTGGTCGCACTCCCAGCCCCGGCTCGCGCGAGGCCGCGAGACGGCCGTGCGTGCGCTGCGGCGCACCGTCGGCGAATGCGACGGTGACGTAGGAGTTGAAGTCCGTCGCCGAGAAGCGGAAGCGCTCCGGCGTGCTGTGCGCGAGATGGGCGATCGCCGCCGTGATGATATCGCCGCCCCAGGTGTCCTCGATCGTCATCGCGATGCCGAGCGAGACGCAGAGGTCGCGGATCTGCCGCGCCTTGGTGAGTCCGCCGACCTTCGAGATCTTGAGGTTGATTACGTCCATCGCCTGGTCAGCGACCCCACGCACGACCATGTCGATCCCGTCCACCACCTCGTCGAGCACGAAGGGGCGGTTGGTGTGCCGGCGCACGGCGAGGCACTGTTCGTAGGTCATGCACGGCTGCTCGATGTAGACGTTCACGTCGCGCACGGCGTCGGCCACCCGCATGGCCACGTGCTGCGTCCATCCGGTGTTGGCGTCGGCGACGAGCACGTCGCCGGGCAGGAGCTTCGCGGCCGCGGCGTGGATGCGCTGGATGTCGGTGTCGGCGTCCCCGCCGACCTTGAGCTGGAACTTCGTGTACCCCTCGCTCCGATACTGGGCGATGCGCGCGGCCATCGCCTCCGGCGTGTCCTGCGAGATCGCGCGGTAGAGCGCGACGTCGTCGCCGACGTGGCCGCCCATGAGCGTCGCGACCGGCAGCCCGCTCGCCTTGCCGAGCAGGTCCCAGCAAGCCATGTCGATCGCCGACTTCACGTACGGGTGGCCGCGCATCGCGCTGTCCATCCGCTCGTTGAGCAGACCGAGTGCGAGCGGGTCCGCGCCGAGCAGCTGCGGCGCGAGTTCGGCGATCCCGGCGCGCGCGCCGCGGGCGTACGCGGGCAGGTACGCGGGACCGAGTGGGCAGACCTCCCCCCATCCGGTGAGGCCTTCGTCGGTGTCGACGGCGACCACCGTCGCATCGAACACCGACACCGAGTTGCCGCCCGACCACTTGTAGCTCCCCTCGTGCAGCGGGAGATCCACCTGGTACATCCGGATGCCGGTGATCCTCATGCGGCCGCCGGCGCGCTGGACTTCGACGAGGCCCAGAGCGTCACAGAGGTATATAGCAGCACCACGACCACCAGCCAGAGCAGGTACTTCACGGGGAGTTCCTTGACGAGGTAGGTTGCGATGAGGACGCCGGGGATGCCGCCCAGCGTGAGGCCGAGCGCGATGCGTCGGTCGAGACGCCCCGACTTCCAGAAGCGGTACGCGGCCGCCGGCATCATGAGCGCCGCGGAGCCGGCCATGATCGGGAAGGCCACACGCGGGCTCATCCCGAGCGAGTAGATCACGGCCATGCACGGCGCGTAGTTGCCGATGCCGAGCGAGACGAGCGCCCCGAACAGCGCGTTCGCGAGCACCGCGACGACGAGCGCGAGCCCCGCGAGACCGATCGCGTCGCCGCCCTGAGGGAAGATCCCCGTCTGGCGCAGCGTGATGACGGCGGCGGTGAAGAGGAGCGCGATCGCCATACCCCGCTGCACAGTGCGACGGGGCCAACGCACCACCACGCCGGCGCCGAACCAGGCGCCAAGGCCGCCCGCGACGATCATCGAGACCAGCGTGGTCATCTCCACCTCGATCACGCTGAGGAAGAGGATCGCTTGGAGCAACACCGGGATGAGGTGCCCGACGTTCATGGTGCCGGGGATCAACTCGTCGGCGGTCATCCTGCCGAGCTTGAGCACGATCGTGGTGGTGGCGTACGATCCCACCCCCAGTGTGTCGAAGAAGTTGGTGACGAGACCGAGGCCGATCAGGCCGGGTCCCGGGAGGGTGCCTCTCGCAGGGGGCGCAACACTGGGCGACTCGCTCACGGAGCGTCCTTCGGCACAGGTGGGAGAGCGCCGCTCGCGGCCGATTCGGGCGCACGAGCGACGGCGGAGAATGTACGCGCTGAACCCACTCGACGCACTGGACGCCACAGCGTGCGGACATTACTCTGCGTCCGCGGTCGGCCACCCGCGCGCGTCACCGGTCTCCTCTCAGAAGGAGAGTTCGTGTTCCATCCCCTCAGCATCATGCTCCTTGCCGCCGCGACCATCACCGCGGGTCCGGTGGATACGTATCCGCGCCAACCGATCGACATCGAGCACTACCGATTCGCGATCACGCTCGCGGACAGCACCGATCGCATCGAGGGGGAGGCCACGGTGCGCATGCGGCTGTTGCGGTCGGAGCTGCGGACAGTCGCGCTCGACCTCGCCGACGTGACGCCCGCCCGGCAGGGTCGCGGCATGCGGGTGAGCGCCGTCACGAGCCACGGCGCGACGCTCCCCTTCGCACACCGAGCCGACCGCCTCACGATCACGCTCGAGCGTCCCTCCACGGAAGGCGAGGTCGTCGAGTTCGTCGTGCGCTACGCCGGCGTCCCCGCCGACGGCCTGCACATCACGCCGACCAAGTACGGTGATCGCAGCTTCTTCTCGGATGACTGGCCCGACAAGGCGCGGCAGTGGCTCCCCACCATCGATCACATCGCCGACAAGGCGACGATGGAGATGTCGGTGGTCGCCCCGGCACACTATCAGGTGATCTCGAATGGCCGGCGCACGGAGACGACGGACCTCCCCGGTGGAACGCGGCGCACGGTGTATCGCGAGTCGGTGCCGATCGCCCCGTGGCTCTACACCCTCGGCGTCGCGCGGTTCGCGGTACAGGAGGTCGGGGAGTACGAGGGCAAGCCCATCCAGACGTGGGTCATAGCGCAGGACCGGGACGCGGGCTTCCACGACTTCGCTGTGCCCACCCGCGATGCGCTGGCCTTCTACAGCGAGCGGGTGGGCCCCTTCTCGTACGAGAAGCTCGCCAACGTGCAATCGAGCATTGGCGGCGGCGGCATGGAGGCGGCCTCGGCGATCATGTACGGCCCGGCGAGCGTGACCGGAACGCGCTCTGTGCGCTGGCGCAACGTGGTCATCCACGAGATCGCGCATCAGTGGTTCGGCAACGCCGTCACCGAGAGCGACTGGAACGACGTTTGGCTCAGCGAGGGATTCGCGACGTACTTCACACTGCTGTTCATCGAGCACGCGTACGGCCGCGACGAGTTCGTGCAGGGCCTGCGCGACTCGCGCCGCACGGTGCTCGACTCCTACGCCAAGCAGCCGGACTACCGGGTGGTGCACGAGGAGCTCTCGGACATGACCCAGGTGACCACCGGGATGACGTACCAGAAGGGGAGTTGGGTGCTCCACATGCTGCGCCAGCGGATTGGGGACGATCGCTTCTGGGCCGGCATCCGCGAGTATTACGCGCGCTACCAGGATTCGAACGCGTCAACGACCGACTTCCGTCTCGTGATGGAACGCGCGTCGGGGAGCGACCTGACGGCGTTCTTCCAGCAGTGGCTCTATCGCGGCGGCGTGCCGCGCGTCGAGGGCACTTGGCGCTGGGATGCTGCGACACGGCAGGTGGCGGTGGAGCTCACGCAGACCCAAGCCGGTGAGCCGTTCCAGCTTCCGGTGGAGATCGGCATCACGGACGCCAGCGGCAAGCTGCGCGTGGAGCGGGCCGAACTCTCGACGCGTTCGGCGCGATTCACGTTCAGTGCGGAGCAGGAGCCTGCGGGGCTGACGATCGATCCAAACGTGCGGTCTCTCCTCGACGGTCGGTTGATGCGCCGGCCGTGACGCGGCCATCAGTGCGGAGAACCGTCAGACGCCGGCCTCGGCGCCGCGGGTGGCGCGGAACGCGAGGAGGAACAGCGCGCCGAGCACGAGGTCGATGCACCCGAAGACCAGCACATCCGCTGCCCACGCGGTCGGCCGCGTAGAGCAGAAGGACGGGCACGCCGAAGACCAGCTTCTCCAGAATCGCTGGCAACATGAGCAGCCGATACCGCACCACGTCACGCGCAATGGCTAGAAAGACGACCTGCCAGGCAAGCGCGACGCCGATGAAACCGTAGAACTGCTCGGGGCGCTGAATCGGCGCCGGAAGGGGCGGGCCGAATCCCAGTTCGACGAGGTACTGCAGTGTCAGGACGATGATCCCGTAGACGCCGGAGAAGAAGAACACGCGTCGTGCGAACAGACCTTGGGCAGCCATCGAGGGTGAGGTAGGTGAGAGGGGCGCCGTGTGCCTAACGTTCGGCATCAGCGGCGGCGCGAAGCGCCGTCCGCTGCATGCCGTTGTTGGGCGGCACGTGGTGCATGCCATCCTTCGACGTTACGAGTAGAACTCCTCTTCGTTAACTGGCGCTGGTGTTGCTTCTTCCTCAGAGAC
>CAZQWQ010000070.1:0-8833 GCA_964596925.1 uncultured Gemmatimonadaceae bacterium
CGTGATGCCGACGCTTTCCGCGCTACGCGGGCGCGCCGCGTGGTTCAGCCAGGCGCACATGAACGTTCTGCCTACGAACACCGCCGTCGGACACTCGACGATCTCAACTGGCACCGATCCGGGTATCCACGGCGTCACCGGCAACAACATTTATGACCGCATCCACCGGCGGCGCCAGGACTTCTTCGTCGGGATGGCGCCGCAGGCTCTGATGGCATTGACGCTTGCGGACGTATGGCAACTGGCGACGTCAGGCCGCGCGATCGTCCTGGCGCAGGGAAGCATCGACCGCGCGGCGACGCCGCTCGCCGGACATGGCGCGTGTCAGCCGAATGGCGCGCCGGTCGTGCTCGTCAGTTACGACGAGGCGACGGGTGCCTGGCACTCGAACCGCGACTGTTTCCGGCTGCCTGACTATTTGAAGGATCGCAATGCGAGTACACTGTGGTCGGCGGGGAGCGAGTGGCTGCATCACAGGATCGATTCGCCCGCGGCGGTGCGTCGTTCAGCGCTCTTTCCAGCCTTCGAGGCCGATGCGATGATCGCCATGATCGAGCACGAGCCGCTGGGCGAAGATGATGTCGCAGACCTGCTTCTGATGAACTACAAGGGCGCTGATTTTGTGGGCCATCCCTACGGGCCGGATTCGGACGAGCTACGACTGACACTTGGCGAGATGGACCGCAACCTGGCGCGGATCATCGCCGCGCTCGAGGCCAAGGTTGGAAAGGACTATCTCCTGGCGGTGACCGCTGATCATGGCATGCCCTCCGCACCGCCGGAGCGCCGGCACCTGGCGCCCGCAGTGGTTGACGTGCTGCACCAGCGGTTTGATCCAGAGGCCAAGCAGCTCGTAACAGGCTACGAACCTGAAAACGGTCAGATGTTCGTCGATGAGGACCGGCTGTCGCAGCTTGGCCTGACCCTGGGTGACCTGGCGCGTTTCCTCGAAGCGCAACCGTTCGTGTTTTCGGTTTTCACCGATGAGGAGGTGCGCGGCGCAGCTGACGCGCTAAGACAGTGACGCCGACGTGTAGGCACGCGGCGCATAACTAGGGCCGGCCTAACAACCGGTTGCAGCGGACAGCGCTGCGCGCCGCCGCTGAACCGGAGCGTTAGGCGGCACACAAGGGAGGTCGGGGAATGCCGGAGCCTCTGAATCCTCACGGGCAGCCGATCAATCGACGTTTGAACGCCGAACGCCTCACCGAGCGCGTTCTCGACGAGCTCATCGGTCTCGCGCGCGGCGTCATCGCCGATGGCAGCATCGCCGAAAGCGAGGCTCGGTTCCTAGCCGATTGGCTCGCTCGCAATCGCGCGGTCGCCGACTCATGGCCTGCCTCCATCCTGTACGAGCGGGTTCGAGAAATGCTCGCCGACGGTGCGCTTGACCCGGCTGAGCAGGCTGAGCTTCTCGACACGTTGCATGAACTCGTCGGCACTGGAGCGCTGCCGGCCGACGCTGCCAGCTCTTCCTCTGGCCTTCCTCTCGATCAGCCCCAACCTCTCATTCTCTTCGAGAGCCGCGTCTTCTGCTTCACTGGAAAGTTCGTCCACGGCACCCGTAGCGAGTGTCAGTCCGCGGTCTCGTCTCGTGGCGCCATCACCCAGTCTTCGCCCACTGGAGAAACGCACTACCTGGTCATCGGCGCAGTCGGCAGCCGCGACTGGATCCACTCAAGTTACGGGCGCAAGATCGAGAAGGCGGTCGCCCTTCGCTCCGAGGGCCGCCCCCTCGCGATCGTTTCCGAGCCGCACTGGGTCACGGCCCTGTCTGCCTAGGGCGGTGTGCCGCCTAACAAGCGGCTGCAGCTGACGGCCGCGGGCGGCGGCGTGCCGCGCGGTCAGCCGTCGGGCGGCCGGTCGGGTGCTCGCCTCGCGTCCGCCCGCCGGTCGGTGGTATGGTGGTGCGCGCGCGGCCGCAGCTGAGCCGCGATCCGTTAGGCCCATGGGAGGCACATGAGTTCCGCGACTATCAAGCTGTTCCTGCCCGACGGGGACGCGAAAGGGCTTCGCACTGCGGAGATATCCAACTGGACAGGCAAGGCGCTGGCGGCTCCCCGAACCGAAGTGGATCGTCTCGTCGCGCGGGACGAGTGCGAGAAGGCAGGTGTCTATGTTCTCACGGGCACCGACCCAGCGACGAACGCGGCGCATGCGTACATCGGCGAGGCGGAGATCATTCGAGATCGCCTGAAGCAGCACAAGGGCAAGGAATTCTGGGTATCGGCGATCGTCTTCGTGAGTAAGGACGAGAATCTAACGAAGGCTCACGTTCGATACCTTGAGAGCCGGCTGCTCTCCGAAGCTGCCACGGTCGGTCGGTTCACGCTGGAGCAGAACCAGGCAACCGGTTCAAAGCTCCCCGAGTCGGACCGGGAAGACATGGAGGTGTTTCTCTCTCGGATCCGACAACTCCTTCCGGTCTTGGGATCGGACCTGTTGACGCCAATCGTGGGCGTGAAAGCCAAGACCCCGACCGATGGTCCGCTCATCTGTCGCATCAAGGGTGCTGTTGCACATGGGCAGCGCACCCAGGAAGGCTTCGTCGTTTTCAGCGGCTCTACTGCGGTCCTGAAAGATCGGCCGTCAGCGCAGGAGCGTCACCCTTTCGTCGTTGTGCTTCGCAAGCAGCTGGTGGCCGACGGGACACTTCTGCAGAAGGGCGACTACTACTCCTTCACCAAGGACGCGGAGTTCTCGAGCCCGAGCGCTGCAGCAGCCGTCGTTCATGGAGGGGGCGCAAACGGGCTCACGGAGTGGAAAACTAAGAATGGAACGACCCTCAAGGAACTTGACGAGCGGGCCTAACAACAGCATGCAGCTGACGGCGCTTCGCGCCGCAGCTGATGCTGAGCGTTGGGCTGCCTGATCAGGTGCGCACGTCTTCGAGTCGGATGCCTCTTCCCGCTCGAAGTGCCTGCCGCGCTTGGGCCACGCGCTCGAGGAACTTCGGATGGTTCTCGAGGCGGTAGTCGATCCAGGCCTCTTCGTCCTCGAAGCCGATCAGCACGCCTGCGGGCCGGCCGTGCCGCGTGATCACGATCTCCCCCTCGCTGGCGAGCCGCAGATACCGCGAGAAGTCATCCTTCACCTTCGCCAGGGCCACGGTTCGCGTCGGTCGTGCCTTGCTCGGCGAGCCAGCTCTGCGCTTGGGTTTTTGCGACGATCGCGAGGATTTCAACGGCTTCGTCCGTGACGTCATAGAACACCCTGATGTCGCCCACTCCCAGGCGAAACTGAGGTTGTCTCATCCCGCGGAGCCGCTTGATTCGGCTCCGGCTCACCTTCCGAGGTTCGTGTCGCAGGTGCGTTTCGAGCGCGTCCCGAAGCTCTGCTCGCAGCCGGGCGGGCAGCGCCCGATAGGCCCGGCCCGCGGCCGGGGCCAGGACGATCTCGAAGCGCATTCTGGCCAGAGTCTAGCTATCGTAAAGCAGCCCAACAAGGCGCTGCAGCTGACGCGCCGCCGCCCCGGGGCCTGCCAGGGCTTCCAGCCGGCGGGCGGCCGGTTGAGTCGCAAGAGCGCCGGCCGCCCGCCAGAGTACCATCGCAGTACACGGGCGACGCGCAGCTGAGCGCCGGTCCGTTAGCCCGCGTCCCGCTCGGGCGTTCTCCACCTTTTTCTCTTCGGAGTTCGCTTTCAGGCGGGCGATCCTCCGCGCCACCGTCACCTCGGCTTCCACCTCATCGCTCCGCTCGACCGGCTCACTCTCGACCGGCTTTCGGGCTTCGCTGCCCCGTGCTCCGAGCGAGCGCTCGGATCTCCGGTTGGGACAGTGCAAGGGGCATCGTGGAGTCGGCGGCGCGCACTTCGGCTCTCCGAGACACCGTCTGCGACGGAGTCTTGAGGAGGCGGGGCCTGCGGGGGCGGCGCTTGAGGCGAGTTCAGGGGGGGCCGGGTTCTTCGAGAGCGGGCCTCCGTTGCCGCGGTGCTCGCCGCGGCGGCGCGCCGCTCGAGGCCCAGCGGGAGGGGGAGCGAGCGAGCTTCGAGCGACCCGGCGGGCTTGGTGGAGAGAGTTCCCAATCGGGCTCGCGAGCTTCGGTGGCGGGTGGCGGCGCGGGGGCGGGCCGCGGTCTAACAAGGCATTGGAGCTGTCCGGCCGCCACTTCGGGGCCTGCCAGGGTCTCCAGCGGCCGGCCGCCGGCGGGGCGCGCTGGGCGACCTCGATGGACTCGGCGGCGGCCGGCCGAAGTGACGGGTACCTTCACCGGCGGCCGGCAGCTCAATGCCAATCCGTTAGCCGGACTCCGAAGCGCGGGGAGCTACTCTCACCAATCGAGGGTTGCGGATCGATGGACGGCAAGATCGCTCATCTCGAGCTCGTGCAAGCGGTCGTCACCCGGATGGCCTCGAACTCGTTCCTTCTCAAAGGTTGGAGCGTCACGCTCGTTGCCGCGCTCTTTGCCCTTGCAGCTGACAAGTCCGAGGTTCTGTTCGCCTACCTCGCCTACTTCCCAGCGATCGCCTTTTGGATCCTTGACGGGTACTTCCTTCACCAGGAACTCCTCTTTCGAAAGCTCTATGACCGCGTCCGCGCTCTGGATCCCTCCTCGATCGACTTCTCTATGAATACGTCTCCGTTCACGAGCGAAGTAGACTCGTGGTCCGCCGTGTGCTTCTCGAAGACCCTCCTCGTGTTTCACGGCACGATCATCGGCTCCATCATCGTCGTGATGTTTGTCGAAATCCTCGCCAAGTAAGGAGTACCCATGGCACGCAGCGTTTTCTTCAGCTTCCACTATCAACGCGATATCTGGCGCGTGAACCAGATTCGCGGCATGCCGAACGTCGTCGGATGTGCGGCAGCCGGATTTCAGGATGCATCGCTCTGGGAAGAGGCGAAGAAGAAGAGCGATGATGCCGTCAAGCGGCTGATCGACACGGGGCTTGGTGGCACCTCTGTCACAGTCGTATGCATCGGCGCAAAAACGGCCGGTCGAAAGTTCATCAACTACGAGATCGAGAAGTCCATCGCTCGCGGAAACGGCCTTGTCGGTGTCCAGGTTCACCACCTGAAGGACAAGGATGGCAGCACGGACTCAGCAGGCGCGACGCCCGTGGGACTGAAGGACTACAAGGTCTACAAGTACACGGACAAAGAGAGCCTCGCGAAGTGGATCGAGCAGGCAGCCAAGGACGCCGGAAAGTAGAAGCCGGCTAACACGCCGCTGAAGCTGCTGGCCGCGGGCTTCAGCCGTGCGGGCGGCTTCAGCGCAACACGTTGCGTGGTAGCATCACGCGCGGCCGCAGGTGAGCGGCCATGCGTCAGCCGGTGCCAAGAGGTGGCGAGGTTCGTTAGACTCCGCTCACCCTAGGTCCCTCTCGGAAGAAGGAATGAAACGAAGCGCTCCTACTGTCGTCGACCTCTTCTGCGGAGCAGGTGGTCTCTCGCTCGGGTTCATGCGCGCTGGGTTTCGCACGCTCGTAGCTCTCGACACCAGCCCTCCCGCGGTGGAGACGTACCGAGCAAACCTCGGACCCCATGCTGAGCTCGGGTGCATTGGCGCGGAGACCGACCTTCCGTCCCCTGAAGTCGTGATCGGGGGCCCTCCCTGCCAGGGCTTCTCCTCAGCAGGCATGCGGAAACCGGGCGATCCGAGAAACGGATTGGTCGCGGTCTTCTCATCGCTGGTAGCGCGGCTCAAGCCGGCGGCGTTCGTCTTCGAAAATGTTGAGGGGTTCCTCACGACTGCCGACGGAGAGCGGGTCTTCGACTTGATTGAGCCCCTTGTTGAGGCCGGCTATCGGATCCACCTCCGGAAGGTGAACGCGGCCAACTTCGGTGTGCCCCAGCACAGGAAGCGCGTGGTAGCTATCGGCGGCCTGGGCTGGGAGCCCTCATTCCCGATGCCCAGCCATCTGGCGCACGGCGCGCCCGGCGCCAGCCTCACCGGTCACTTTCTTCCGCCAACGCCGAGCGTGTTGGACGCGCTACTCGATCTCCCTACTCCTATGGCAGAACCGCCTGGTGATCCAGACGATCACTTCTTCAGACCTCTCCGCGGGATCGATTTGAAGCGAGTTCGCGAACTCAAACCCGGCAAGACGATGCGTGATCTTCCGCAGGACCTCTGGCACGAGAGCTATCGCCGTCGGGCGTACCGCCGCGTTATGGACGGCACGCCGACCGAGCGTCGAGGTGGCGCCCCCGCTGGCGTTCGTCGGCTGTGCCCTGGGCAACCTTCCAAGGCAATCACGGCAGGCGCAAGGTCAGAGTTCGTCCATCCCATCGAAGATCGGTTTCTCACGCTGCGCGAGTGCGCGAGACTTCAGGGCTTCCCTGACGAGTTCCGATTTCTTGGAACACAGAACGAGCGGGCGCTTCTGATTGGCAATGCGGTGCCGCCCCTTCTTGCCGATGTACTCGCCCGATCGCTCTTCGCCGATCTACAGCGCCCGCATCGAAACCGGGCCGAGGGTTGCTTGTTGAGCTTTGTCCCAACCCTGTCGACCGGAATGAGTCCCGCCCTGCGCTCGCTCACGGCGGGAGTTCTAAAGCGGTTTCCTTCTGTGTCTCCGCAGCTCCAGCTGATCTGACTATGGCACTTAGCCAGGCCCAGCGATCTCTGGTCGAACGCGCCCGCGCAATGGGCGCAGGCGATCAGGGTGTCGCCCTCTCCGATGCTTCGTGTGCCTTCATCGTGGCAACGATCGCGCGTGACCTGGGAGTTCATCGAGAGCTAAGCGGACTCCCTGCTGATCTCCCTGGCTTCTTTGCACACGACCTTTCCGCCTCGCTCGAGGTATCCGGCGTAAGCTTCGTGGCGTGGCTTGAAAGGCTGCTCCAGTTTGCACCCGACGCAGACACCTACTTCGCCTGCCTGGCCAAGCTTCACAAGGCTCGGCTGAAGTACCAGCGAATTCTCGAGACCCAACCGCTACCAACGCTCGAACAGGTAGGCCCGCGCGGCCTCTTGCAATACGGCCACCTGTCAAGCGCAGCCCTCACTGCGTTGCTCTTTTGGCGGAAGTGGATGTTTGATCTCGACAATCGAGCCGGGCAGGAAACCGGCTACCTCTTCGAGCCGATCATCGCGAGCGCACTCGGTGGTGTCTCCGCAAGTTCGAAGCGCAGCCCCGTCCGACGCAAGGCAGCCAAAGCCAAGGGGCGGCAAGTCGATTGCATCAAAGAGCATCGAGCCTACGAATTCAAGATTCGCGTCACAATCGCCGCGTCAGGACAAGGCCGGTGGCGCGAGGAACTCGAGTTCCCGGAAGACTGCCGAGCCAGTGGTTTCACTCCAGTCCTAATCGTGCTCGATGCCACTCCGAATCCGAAGCTCCAAGAACTCTGCGCTGCCTTCGAGCGCTCTGGAGGCCAAGTCTTCCTCGGAGATGCGGCTTGGGAACACCTGGAGGGTGTAGCCGGCCCAACGATGGCGGTTTTTCTCGAAAAGTATGTTCGGGCCCCGCTGCGGGATCTCTTGGCGAACGCACCATCGAGACTACCTGATCTCATTCTCAAGGACGGCGGCGCAGTCCTGTCGATCGCCGTTGGCACTGAGAGTCTGAGCATCAGCCGCGCGCCATCCACGGAGTACTCCATCGACGAGCTTCCGGAAGACGTCGATGAGGAAGCAGGCGGTCCGTGAGTTCCATCAGGTCCCGCGCGCCGGTTGCTTCGTCCCCCACCGTGCGCCGAGCGATGAAAGCCGTGCCGAGCGGGGACACGCGGCCGGAGATCCGGCTTCGCAGCACGCTGTTCCGCCTCGGCATGCGTTTCCGCAAGAACAATCGACCCGAAAGCGATCTTCGAGTTTCTGCAGACATCGTTTTCCCCAAAGAGCGGGTCTGCGTCTTCATCGATGGCTGCTATTGGCATGGTTGCCCAGACCACTTCAAACCACCGAAGACAAACCGAGACTGGTGGATCGAGAAGATTCAAGACAACCACGAAAGGGACCTGCGACAAACCGCTCAGCTTCGCAAGCGAGGTTGGAGTGTGATTCGTCTCTGGGAACATCAGGTAGCTGGCTCATTCGTAGACCGCTACGCGAGACAGGTTGAAAGACGCATAGAAAGAAGGCGCCGGCTAACAAGCGCATGCAGCTGACGGCCGCGAAGCGCGGCCGCAGCTGATGCGCGATCCGTTAGGCAGCGGCACGAAAACCTTGCCAGAGCTACCGATGCGCGAGCTTTTCCTAGCCATCACTCTGATCATGGGCGTGATCCTGGTCGTGCTCTTTGTTACGTCGAAACTGTGGCATCCTGAGCACAACGTCGACCGCAGCCAGTTCGCGCATTGGTTCAAGTCGCTCATGAGGTTCTACGCGGATGGTGCCCGAATTCGGATCCACCACCGCGGCTCACCTGCCACGATCGAGGTCGTCCACGTCCCCATCGAGCAAGGCAGTTGTCACCTTGTCGTTCGCATACCCCGTACGTCATGGTCACAGCCGCATGCCTCCGACCTCGAGAAAGCTGTCCTTCTCCACGGATCTGCCTCATTGGTCGAGGACCCGGGGGCGCTTCTCTGTCTCACGATTCTAGTTCCCGACATCTGGTCTCCCTCCCCTGCCACGGTGGCCACCCAGGTAGTCAATCGCATCCTCGATGTTCTCGGCATAGGGCTGTCCGAGCGCTTCGATCTTGAGTTCTCAGGTGCACGGTCTCTTGAACTCACTCTGGAAGCGCGTCGCAGGCAGAAGGCTGGTCTCCTTCGAGAGTGGTAGAGCCGCTGCCTAACAAGGCATTGGAGCTGACCGGCCGCCGCCCCGGGGCCTGCGAGGTGCTCCAGCCGCCGGCCGCCCGGCTGGGTGGGCGACACGGCGGGCGGCCGGCGGAGTGACCTGGTAGCTTCACCGGCGGCCGGCAGCTCAATGCCAATCCGTT
>CAZQWQ010000071.1:0-3017 GCA_964596925.1 uncultured Gemmatimonadaceae bacterium
TCCAGGTTTCCCAACAGCACGTCCACCTGGGTCGCGAGCTCGGGGACCTTCGCGGCCATCTTCGGGTTGCTGGGATCGAAGAAATGGATCACCCGCGACGGCTTGATGGGGATCTCAGTCACGGGCGCCGGCGCGCCGAGCGCTAGCGGCTTGAAGAAGTCTCGCGGACTACGCATGGCAGCTCCTTTTCAGTTTACGTTCGCCCCCGTGCGCGCTTCGCGCTCCGATGGGCTCGGCGTCCTCGGCAAAGCCTGCGGCGCCTCCCTTCACTTTTCATGGTCTTTGGGCGAGCGCAGCTCATGATCACTCTGTGGTAAAGTCACTAGTGTCCGGTTCAATTGAAGATATCCGGCGGCAAAGCCAATGCCGACAAGGGTTCTGAGCGATTTATGGGTGTCCACGATTTGAATTTCGTTTTCCACGTTTACGGCGCTTTCGGGTCTAAACGACCTGAGGTGACGCATGAACGTAGGCCAGACGTTGTTCGCACAAGTCATGGAGTTCGTCCCGTGGAAGACCTTTGGTCGCATCGTCGAACGCCACGGCGGCGATGCCGGTGTGCGCACGCTGGACTGTGCCGACTTGTTTCGCGTCATGGCCTTCGCGCAGTTGACGTGGCGGGAGTCCTTGCGCGACATCGAAACCTGTCTTGCGGCCAATCACTCCAAGCTGTTTCACATGGGGCTGAAGGGAGCGCCGGCGCGCTCGACGTTGGCCGATGCCCTCAACCTGCGCGATTGGCGCATCTATCACGCGCTGGCTCAGCGCTTGATCGTGCGCGCTCGTGCGCTGTACGCCAACGACCCGTCGGTGCTGGCACTCGACGCCAGCATTTATGCCTTGGACGCCACCACCATCGATCTGTGTTTGAGCTTGTTCGAGTGGGCGCCGTTTCGCTCGACGAAGGCGGCCATCAAGCTGCACACGTTGCTGGACTTGCGTGGCGCCATCCCGGCCTTCATCCACATCAGCACCGGCAAGGTGCACGATGTCCACGTGCTCGACATCCTGTCTATCGAGGCGGGCGCCTTCTACGTGATGGATCGAGGCTATCTGGACTTCCGCCGGCTCTTCCGACTGCACCAAGCCGCCGCCTTCTTTGTCACGCGGGGCAAGCGCAACCTCAACGCCCGACGGGTGTACTCGGCCCACACCGACCGCGCCACAGGCGTGATCTGCGATCAGATGATTGCGCTCAATGGACACTACTCCCGCCAGGACTATCCGGAGCACCTGCGGCGGGTGCGGTTCCACGACCCCGAGTCGGGCAAGACGCTCGTCTTCCTGACCAACAACACGACGTTGCCCGCGTTGACGATCGCCGCGCTGTACAAGAGTCGCTGGCAGGTCGAGTTGTTCTTCAAGTGGATCAAGCAGCATCTGCGCATCAAGCGATTTTTGAGTCAAGCCCATTCTTAGTTGAAATTCTCAACGGCTCCAGATTGCCTATGCGGCTTTCTTCATCGACGTCTTCTCGTTGATCTTCAGTTCTCGTTTCAAAGCCTCGCGGAGCTTGGGAAGGTAGCGGTAGCCCATGATCTTGCGCAGCCGCGGTTCGATATCGATCAGCGCCGTTGCCAGCCAGCGGTGTCGTTGGCTGGAGTTCTGCCAGTGATCGACCTTCGCGCAGCGTTCTTCGATCAGAGCATTGACGGATTCGAGGCAGTTGGTCGTTTTGAGGGAGCGGCCCAGTGCTCCGTACAGGCCCAGGCGATGCAGCGTCAGCGTCTCTTCCAGACCCTCGGCCAGACTCGCAGCTGCGGATTGGTTTCGATCTTCGAGCTCACCGTGGAGCTTCTCGAGGGCGGCCAGGGCTTCCTTGTACTCCGGTCGGTCGTAGGCTCGCTGGAGTCGCCGGCGCCATTGTGCCTGCTCGTTCTTGGACAGGTAGCTCACTACATTCTCGCGCTTGTGCCACTGGCAACGTTGCACCACAGCTCGCTTGTTGAACGCTTTGGTCACCGCCGCTCGCAATCCTTTACCACCGTCGAGGATCACCAGCAGACCTTGCGAGATGTCCAGGCCGCGCTCGATCAACGATCGCAAGAACGGCGTGAGCACCTTCTCGTTCTCCGTGTCCGTCTCCACGAACCCCAGAAACCGTTTCTCCCCCGAAATCGTGATCCCCAGGGCGACGACCATCGTCGCGTCGGCAAATGTCTTGCCGTCCAGCAACAGCCCGACCACGTCCTCCTTCGAGACATCCCGCTCCTGTAGTTCCCGCAGCTTTGCCGCACTGGCCTCGATGAACCCACGCGACACCGTCGAACTCGACAATCCGATCGCCCCCGGGATCGACTCCGCCGCTGCCTCGTAGTTGCGACACGAGATCCCGTACAGCACGCGCTTGAGCAGCAGATCGTTGACCTCGTTGTCACCACTGAGCGCATCGTAGGACCGTAGCCGGATCTCGCTTGCGTCGTTGCGAACTCGCGGAACTCGAATCGGTACCCTCTGACCGCCCAGGGAGATCGTTCCCGGATTGCTGCCGTGACGACGTCCTCGCCTCGAAGCCTCCTTGCGCGTGTATCGCTCGCCGGCCAACGCCGTGACTTCATCGTCGAGCAATTCCCCCACGTGCATCAAACCCAGCGGCACCAGGGCGCGAATCATCTCCACCTTCGCATCCAGCTCGCTCTCGGCGTAGCTCTCCCGGTCCATCATCTGCACCTGCCCCAGTCGCCTGTTCTTCTTGCGTCTCCTCGTCGTTCGTAGAACACTGCTCATGTCGGCTCCTTTCTCGCGTGGTCTCAGGGATCGTTTTCCAACGCCATGAAATCACAGGGTTGGGAGCCGCTTCAATTTTCAACTAAGAATAGCCCACCTTCTCGTTTAGAAGCAGATCGACTTCGTAGCCGCTCGCCGAACGCCAAAAACGCATGTCTTCGATACGCCGATCGTAGTGCATCGAGGCAAAAGTCTCCAGAACCAAAAGCTGCTCGAAGGACTTGCCGTACTCCGGGGTGCGTGGCGATGGGCGGCGGCGCAGCAGCGTGTTCGGGATCCCACAGTCAAAG